>NZ_BDBU01000019.1 GCF_001613145.1 Nocardia jejuensis NBRC 103114 | reverse complement strand
GCGGTCAGTGCGGCCGCGACGCCTCCGCCGGTGGCGCGTCCTAACGGGGCCGGTCGTGCGGCGGTGCCGCGATGAACACCCCGCTGGTGGTCGAGGAACGCACCTATGGCGGCTGGACCACGCCACGCCGCGAGGGCCTGTGGGGGATGGGCTGGACAGTCTCGGTACTCGGGTTCGTCGCGGTGGTGATCGCGCTGCTGATGCTGATGCTGATCGGCCCGATCGCCGGGGTGAGCGTCGGCGCGATCGAGCTTGTGCTGCTGGTTCCGCTCGCGATCTCAAGCGGTGGCCGGACCGGATACGAAAGGGCGATTCTCATGATCGGCTGGATGCGCACCTGCCTGCGCCGGGAAAACCTGTACGCGGCGGGAGTTTTCTCCCGCTTCGGCACCTGCAAACTCCCCGGCCTGATGGCCACCTCCAAACTTTATGAGGGGGTGGATGCGGCCGGATACCGGTTCGGCATGACCCACATGCCCTCGCATCACCTGTACACGGTGATGGTCAAATGCTGGCCCCAAGGCGCCCGCGCGGTCGATCAGGACCGCATCGACCAATGGGTCGGCGCCTGGGGAAACCTCCTGGCGACCTTGGGTGAGAAGCCCGATATCGAGGCGATCACCGTGGTCGTGGACTCCATGCCCGAAACCGGAAATCGCTTGGCCACCGAGGTCAACAATCTCACCGTCGACACCGCTCCGGAACCGGCGCGGCTGATGATGGCGCAACTGGCCGAACAACTCCCGTCCGAATCGGTGCGCATGGAGTCCTGGTGCTCCATCTCGTTCAAGGCCACCACCCCGGCGCGGCGCAAGGTGCCCGCGGAACAAGCCGAGGAGATCGGGCGGCGTCTGCCATTGATCGTGGCCGCGCTCGCGGACGCGGGTGTGCGGGCACGGCCGATGACGGGCGAGGAGATCATCGCCGTGGTGCGCCGGTCCTGGGATCCAGCCAGTGAAGCAGACCTCGAGGAGGCCGCGGAACTGGGTGAATCGCATGGGCTCACGTGGGATGACGCGGGGCCGGTGCATCACGATGAGAAGCTCGGGCATCTGCTGCACGACGGCACCATGTCCGTCACGTGGGAATGCGACGGCGCTCCGGAAGGGGTTGTGCGCGAACGCGTCCTGCAACGCCTGCTGGCCCCGAACGATCAGTTGCCGCGCAAACGCGTCGCGGTCATCTACCGGCCGCATTCGGCCGGGGACGCCGCCGATATCGTGGACAACGATTACAAGGACGCGCTCGTCGCGGCGCAAACCGAGCGTGGGGTGGGGTCCGCGACCGCGGCGATCCGCGTGGAAGCCACCGAACAAGCCCGCGGTGAACAAGCCCGCGGGCACGGGGTGACCCGGGTCGGGTATCTGATCACGGTCACCGCGCAGAACGACACCGAGCTGCCCTCGATCGAGGCGATCACCAAAGACCTTGCCTCACAAACCCGGTTGAAGATTCGCCGCTGCTACCGGTATCAGGCCGCGGCGTTCGCCGCGAGCATGGGCGCAGGCGCCCTGCTTCCCGAGATGAGCTCGCTACCGAAGGTGGTGAAGGCATCATGAACCCCCTTCGCCACCGCCCCGGCCGCCAGCGCGTCACCAAGACCGGCACCCGCAAGGCCACCAAGCAACCCGCCGTCCCGCCGAAGAAAACCGCGAAAGCAGTTGCCACACAGACCGACCCGACGAACAAGTCCGGCGGGTTCGGCACCACGCTCCTCTCACCCGCTGACCGCACGCGCCTGGAAAATCTGGCGTGTACCGGCAATCCCGTGCAGGCGGCCTACGCCGGATTCCGGATCAGAACCGACGACAACCGGTTGCGCGTCGTGGGCGACCCCGCCAAGACCGGCACCGTCCCGAATAAGAAGAAGCCTCGTAAAGGCCAGATCCGGGTCACCGACCGCGGCGCGGAGGGCCCGGGCGGCGGGGTGTCCCGGTCTGTGGGCACGATGCCCGAATTCCGTGCCACCACCGCGCAGATCGCCGGCCTGTGGCCGTGGTGCGTCGGCGCTGGAGCCCCGGTCATCGGCACCCCGTTGGGTCGTCATCTCGATACCGGCGAGCCGGTGTGCTTCGACCCGATGAACTGGTTCACCCGCGGTGCCTTCATCACCGCCCCGAGCCTGTTCGTGCTGGGCCTCAACGGATTCGGCAAATCCTCCCTCGTGCGCCGCATCGTGCTCGGCGGCATCGCCCAAGGCATCACGCCCCTGGTGCTGGCGGATGTGAAACCCGATTACCGGGACACGATCGCCATGTGCGGTGGTCAGGTCATCGATTTGGGATACGGGCACGGCAAGATCAACCCCCTCGATGCCGGTGTCATGGGATCGGCGCTGCGGCGCTTGCGCGCGGAGCACCTGGACCTGGATGCGACCAACCTGGCTTCGGAGATCCGGGCTCGGCAAACCACGCTCGTCGCGGCGCTGGTCGAGTTGGTGCGCGGGGAGAAGGTCCGCGACTTCGAGGACACTCTCCTGTCCACCGGCCTGCGCATCTTGTTCACTCCCGAATCCGAGGGTGGACGTGGATTCGACACCACGGCCCCGCCGACCCTCGCGGACCTGGCCGAGGTGATCGCCACCGGCGGACCGGAACTGATGCTCGACGCGGGCGCGCGCACTCCGGAGCAGTACGAAGACGCGATCATCGCGTTGCGGCGCTCGATGCGCGCGCTGACGCAGGGCCCGTTCGGACAGGTATTCAACGGTGCCACGACGGTCCCGATCGATATGGACGCGGTCGGGGTGGTCATCGATGTCTCCCATATCCCCAAGGGCGACAAGAAACTCAAGGCCGCCGCGATGCTCACGTGCTGGAGCGCCGGATTCGGGGCGATCGAAGCCCTGAACCTCCTGGCCGAGCTCGGGTTGGAGCGCCAGCGCTATTTCCAGGTCGTCATGGACGAACTCTGGCAGGTCCTGGGTTTGGGCGAGTTCATGATCGACCGCGTCGACGAGCTCACCCGCCTGCAACGCGGCCTGGCGACCTCGCTGATCATGATCTCCCACTCGATCCGCGACCTCAAAGCCCTAGGCGCCGCAGCCGATCGCGCGGTCGGATTCCTCGAGCGCTCGCGCGCGAAGATCCTGGGCCCACTCCCGGCGGACGAGCTCGAAGCCCTCGACGGGGTGGTGAAGCTGACCGGCACCGAACAAGCCATGGTCACCTCCTGGTCCGCGCCCCAAGCGCTCACCGGTGAACCGCTGCGCCCCGGTGCTCCGGTACCGATCGCGGCCGGGGTGGGCAAGTTCCTGCTCAAGGTCGCCGAGGACCGCTCCCCGGGGATCCCGTTCCAGATGGAACTCACCGACGTCGAAATCGCGTCCGGGATTCACGAAACCAGCGCCAAATTCAGCACATTCGGTCGCACCACGTCACCTGGGAGGTTGGCGTCATGAGCGCACCCGAACGCCGCTACGGCCCCATCGACGAACGCATCCGCCACGCCGCCATCGCGCGCGTGCGTGAGCTCTCGCCGTCGCAGATGTCCCGGACCGCGGCCGCCAAACGCGTCGCCGAAGACATCGGTCGCCACTTCAATACGGTCCTGTTGTGGGTCGCGGCCGAGGACGGCCGGTCCCCGAGCCGCAGCGTGCCGCGCTTGGAAGCGGTCGTGGAGCACCTCAAACGCGAACTCGCCTGCTCACAAGCTCTGAACCAGGAACTCGCGCAAGCACTCACCGACCAGGCCGGCCGGGCTTAGCGTCATGAAGCAGCCGTCCGCGATCCTGTTGTGCGTCCTGGCCTTCTGGGCCGCGACGGCGATGATCGTGGTCGTGTTCATGCTCGGGGACGACACCCCCGACTGCACCCCCGCCGGGTCCACGGCACCGACCAGCACCACACCGGCGACGAACACCGACACCGTGCTGGTGGGCGACGCGAAACCCGCTCCCGCTCCGGGGCCGGTGGCGTCGATGGGGTCGCGGGTGTGGCCGGTCGCGCCCGGAAGCTACGAGATCAGCGACGTGTTCGGCTCACGCGGCGGCAGCCACAAGGGCGTGGACCTGGCCGCACCGGCCGGGACACCGATCTACGCCGCGATGGACGGCGTGGTCGCCGAGTCCGGGCCCGCGTCCGGGTTCGGGGAATGGATCGTGCTCGACCACAACGACAACGGCGCCCAGGTCGGCACCGTGTACGGGCACATGTACGCCCAAGACCTCCTCGTACACGCCGGGGACCAGGTCAAGGCCGGACAGCAGATCTCCCGCGTCGGGTCCAACGGTGAATCCACCGGCGCGCACCTGCATTTCGAGGTCTACCTCGACGGCGGGCGCCTCACCGGCGGGCACGCGGTCGATCCGGTGCCGTGGCTCGACGGCGCGAGCGCCCCGTCCGGACAGGGCGAGGCGGCGAAACCTGTTGCGCCGCCGTGTCCCACGACACCGGGCGGGGGAGTGGACAACCTACAACCCGGGAAAGTCCCGCCGGATTTCGAACCCTGGTACCGCAAGGCCGGGGCGTTGTGCCCGCAGATCTCCTCGAGTCTTCTTGCCGCGCAAGGCCGCCAGGAAGGCGGCTGGAGCCCTGATGGCGGCGCGAAAGTCACCGCATTGAGCGAGACCGGTGCGCAGGGCCCCGCGCAGTTCATGCCCGGCACCTGGCAGTCCTGGGGGACCCCGGTCGATGAGCAGGGCAACCCCACCGGGCCGCCCGGAACCGGTGACGTGCACAAACCGTCCGACGCGATCATGGCCCAAGGCCGGTTCATGTGCCACATCGCCGAAGCGATCGACGGCTGGATCGCCTCGGGTCAGGTGACCTGGTCCGGAGACCGGCGCGTGCTGTATCTGGCGGGCTACAACGCCGGCGAGGGCGCGGTCCTGGCCTCGGGCGGATTCCCTTCGGGGCATTCGGATTACGAAGTCCAGACCCGCCCGTACGCGGACAACATCCTGGCGATGGAACCCGAATACCGGGCCCTGGTGTGAGACGGAGGAGACGGTCGTGAAACGCACTCTCGTACTGGTCCTGGCCGTGGCGGTCACCGCGCTCGCGGCCGCCGCGCTCGTGGTGACCCTGCGTACCGCCCACCAGCCCGCGACCACCCCTGAGCACGGCGGGGATGCGGAGTACGAGATCACCGGCCCGGTCCCCTCGGGTGCCGGGCCGGGACTCGCGGCCCAGCAGGGGCTTTCGGTGATGTTCTCGTGGCAGCCGAACACCGATCCTTCGCCCGGGGCCGCGCTCACCCGCGCCACGCCGTGGCTGGCCGGTCAGCTCGCGCGTGAGGCGGGCAGCCCGCCCGCGACCGGGATCAAACCTCTTAGCGAGTGGGCGCGGTGGCGCGAGGCCGGGGACATCGTGGTCGCCACCGCCCACACGAGCGGCGTGCGTGTGCCTACCGACAGCACGGCGGTGGTGAGTGTGGCGCTCACGCAGACCGTGCTGCACCGCGACGGCACCAGCACCCGGTGGCGGGTCATGAACATCGACGCCAGCACCGTCTCGGGTCCGGACGGATGGCGACTGTCCGCCTACACGATCACCCGATAACCCTTCTGTCCCTTTTCGTTAGGAGGTCACGATGCCTGCTCGCAACACACCCACCCGCACCGGTAAAAAGACTGTTCCGTTCGATGAATCGGCGGCCGCGTGGGCTGCGTGGATGTCCGCGTACATGACGCGCACCCGCCGCCGCTACCTCGCGCACACCGATTTCGAGGGCGCGGACATCGTGGATCGCCCCCTCGAGGTCGCGGACAAGGGCTATGGCTGTTATCGCGGTGATCCGCTGTGCCGGATGCAGACGGCGCTGGATTTCGAGGTCGAGCAACTACACGCGGCCGCGCATACGTGGCGCTGCCGCGCAGAGCGCGATGACGCGACTGACACCGACCGGGTGATCGAACTGCACACTGCTGATCTGCTCGAGGCCGCCGCCGAGGAGCTGCTGCTCGTGCGCCGCCGCGTGGGCGCCGCGATCACCCGCAAACGCCGCCAGACCCGCACCGCCACGACCCGGGCGGGGCGCACGCGGGCTCGCCGCGCAGCCTGACCGGGCCTCTGAAATGACTGCCACGCAAAGGATCTTGCTCATGGCGCACCCGCCGAATTCTGTGACGGCTCTTCTCGCCCTCGGGTGTGGTGGTGAGCGGGGAGCGTGAGGGCGGGCTCCCGGTCTATCTGTGGAGAACCGCCCCACCGCACCTGCGGACCCGCCGTCAGCTGCGCGCGCTCGGGTTGAGTCCCGGCCGCCAGGACATCGCGGCGAAGATGATCCGCCCGCGCCGCCGCCGTGGTCCGTTGCTGGCGTATCTGTTCCACACCGACAAGGCGGTTCCCACTCGCACCGATCGCTCACCGGCGCAGCTCGCGGCCTTGGCCGCGGCGAACCGTGAACGCCAGTTCGCGGCCGCCGAGCGGCGGGGCATCTCCCGCGACGAACTGCTCACCCCTGGTGACCCCGGCCCCGGATGGGACACACCGATACCGGATCGCGTCGTCGCTGCACCGCTAGTTCCCGCGGACCCGGAACCGGTGACGCAATCGGTTGCCGAGCCGGTCATCGCCGAAAGGGTCTCGCAGGCACCGATTCGCGTCGAGTCCGCCGTCGCGGACCCGGTCCTTGCACCGGGTCGCGCGAGTCCGCGCAGGTCGAGTACACGACGCGTCCGCTCTTCTCTCCCTGCAACGAAAGGCACTGCCATGCAACACCATGAAGACGAACAGATCGTCACCGAGACCGCGCAACTGGTTCACGCCGGCGCCCAAGCGTTGATCGCTGCCCGGCACGAGGTGCGCCGGTGGGCGAGCCAGCGCGAAGCGGTCGCGACCGCGCAGCGTGAACGCAAACCCGGGTTCCTGCAACGACTGTTCGGGCGTCGCAAGGACAAAAGCAGCGGCGCCGAGCGTAAACCGGGGCTGTGGCAGCGGTTCTTCGGTCGACGCAAAGACCGCGACACCGGTGTGCAGGCGGGCGCGAACACTCCGGCCGCTGTCGCCCCGCAGGCCGCCGCTGCGGTCAACGCCCCGCCGGTGGCCACTACCGCGCAGGCCGCGAACACGCAGGCCACCCCACCCGCCGCGGCCGCCGCGAACACTCCGGTGACGGCGCAGGCCGCCCAAGACGCGGCGCAGGCGACTGCGCTCGAGCAGACGATCGGTAAGTGGGCCGCGGCCGAAGCGTCGCGGGAGTACGCGCAGCAGGTCGTGCGCGAGTGGGAGCAGCAGGTCGCGGAGCTGGACAAGGAACTGACAGCGGCCGGGCTGGACCCGGACTCGATCCGCGTCAAGGCCGCGCAACCGCAGGTAGATATCGAGCGCGTCAAACGGCTCGCCGCGCAGTACACGCGCACGGACCTCGAAGCGGCCCTGGCGGTGCAGGACCAGCAAGAAAAAGCACCGGCCCAGGCACAGACCACGGCCGCGACTCCGGCGCAGCACACCCCGGCGAAAGCAGCAGCGAAGACTCCGGAAAAGGCGGCGGCGAAGAAGGCTCCGGCCAAGGCCGCGACCGCCGCGAAGGGCTCGGCCACCACGAAATCCGCGCCCAGCACCACCGCATCGACCACGACGGCGCAATCCGCGACGAGCGCGACGAGCAAGGCGAACACGGACCTGGTCGGAGCCTCGACGACGGGTAAGAGCACCACCACGACGGCGCAAACACCTCCTGACCCGCAGCAACAGCAACAGCAGCAGGCCACGCAGCAGGCTGCGCAAACAGCTGCGGCGACCGCTGGTGCGGATGCGGGCGTGGCGCCGTGAGCACCCGTCGCGCGGCCCCGGCACAGCGAGTATCCGGGGATGTCATGGTGATCGCCGTGTTCGGGGTCCTCGCGGCGGTCCTCGCAGTGGCCTACACATCCTGGTGGGCCGCAGCACAACTCGGAGAAGGACTCCCGGAGGATCCGTGGACGCACTTCACCGCGGTGCGGTCCTGGCCCGCGCTCGCGATCGTGTTCACCGCGATCACCGAATCCGCTGTGGTCGGCGCGGGAATCGTTGCGGGGCTGCGCACGGTGCGCCGTCACGAAACCGATCGGCGCGCTGCGGTGATGGCCCCGCCGCGCCGGCTGAGCGAGGTGTCGGGGGCTCAAGCACGCGCGAAAGCGGTCCGATTACGGCAGGACACGCAGATCCGCGAGCCCGGCGACATCGGAATCGAGTGCGGCCGCACCGTGATCGGCGATCACCGGGTCTATATGAGCTGGGAAGATGTCGGCACGTGTTTCGGCGGGCCGCGCACCGGCAAGACCGCGGCGTTCGCGATCGGCGCGATCTGCTCCGCGCCCGGCCCGGTCCTGGCCACCAGCAACAAACGCGACCTGCACGATCACACCCGGGGCGTGCGCGAACAGGTCGGACAGGTATGGGTGTCGGACCTGCAAGGCCGATGCGGACACCCCAGCCAGGACTGGTGGTGGAACATCCTGGAAGGGATCGACCGGCTCCCGACCGCGCGCCGGTTGGCCGGGTACTTCCAATCCGCCGAAGCCATCGCCGATGCCCGCAGCGACAACTACTTCGAAGGCGGCGCACGGGAATTGGCGGCGCTGTACCTGCTGGCAGCCGCGGTCGGTGGCGGGGACATCATGCACGCCTATTCCTGGCTCTCGGACGAGGAGGACCCCCTCGCGGCGAAAATCCTGGACGAGGAAGGCCACATGATCGCGGCGATGAAACTGCGCACCGCGCAAGGGCTCAACCCTCGCCAGCGCGACGGCCTGTACGACATGGGACGGCGGATGCTCTCGGTGCTGACCGATGACGCGTACGCGCGCACCGTGGTCCCGCCGATCCGGGTGCGGTTCGCCGCCGACACCACCGCCCTGGCGGACTGGGATCCGGGCACCGACCCGGACCTGGTGCAATTCCGGCCCCAGGCGTTCATCACCTCCACCGACGCGCTCTACCTCCTGTCGAAAGAGGGCGCGGATTCGGCGACCGCGCTGGTCACCGCCCTGGTGGGGCGGATCCTAGATCACGCGCTGATCGTCTCGACCCGCTCACCGGGCGGCCGGTTGCCGACACCGTTGGTCGGGGTCCTGGACGAGGCGGCGAACGTGTGCAAGTTGACAGAGCTGCCGTATCTCTACTCGCACTTGGGATCTCAAGGGATCGTGCTGCTCACGTTCCTGCAATCCCCCGCCCAAGCCTCGGAGGTGTGGACCCCGAACCAGCTCGATCAGCTGGTCTCGGCCTCGAACATGCACATCTACGCCGGAGGCGTCCGGGATGTGAAATATCTGCAATCGATCGCCGATCAGATCGGGGAACACGACGTGGAACGCTGGTCCCGCAGCACCGGACGCGGCGGCGCATCCAAGTCCCAATCCTGGTCCAAGGAAATGACGTTCACCGTGCAGCTGCTCGCCTCGCTGCCCAAGAACCGCGCGATTGTTCTGACCTCGGGCAACGACCCGGTCCTGGTCCGCAAAGTCCCGTGGAGCGACACCCGGCACGCCGCGGCGATCACCGCGTCTCTGGCCAAATACGAACCCACCCGCAAGAAGGGACTCCCGGCATGAGCACGGACGGATTCGACGACATCGACGACACCTTCGCCGGCACCACCCCCACCGCACCGCCGCCGGAGGGGGACGGGGCGATCGATTACCTGTATTCGAGCGTGTACGAGTTCGTCACCGAATGGCTCGCTCTCGCAACGTCATTGAAACTCTCTGATTTCGGGCGCGGGCGCGTGTTCTGCCGTCGCTGGTTCGAACACCCACCGGTCGTGGTGCGCTTGGACGCGTTGTGGCGGGCGTGGGAGAAAGCCCGCCGCAGCGGCGACGACAAAGCCATGCACGGCTGGTGGGTGTACGACTACGACGCCACGATGCGCGAGATCACCAACGGTGAGGTCGGGCCGATGCGATTGTGTTCCCCGACCAAACACCGCGACACCCCCAGCCTGGAAGTCGATCCGGTCCCCGCGGACTACATCGCGGTGGTGGCCAAACCCAACAGCCTGTTGCACGTGCTCACCCCACCGATCGACCCGCGATCCAACTAGGGGCGGGTTGTGGGGCGCGCGAGCATGGTGTGTCTGACCGGACATTCGATCCGGCTCGATGCCATGCGTGCGCGCCCCGAGCGGTACGGCCGGCTGGCCGCGACCGCGAAAACCGTGGACGGGCACGGATGGTGCCTGTGCCGGGGCGAACCGTTGCGCCTGGTGATCCGGTTCCGCAACAGCAGGTATTTCCTTGCCCGTTGGCCGGGCGAAGGTTCTGCGCATGATCCGTCGTGCCCGTTCCATCAACCCGACGAAGCCCTGACCGGGCGCGCCGCGTACGCCGATACCGCCATCGTGGAAGGGCCCAGCGGCACGACGATTCGGTTCGATGCCCCGCCACCAGCAGCACCGTCGTGTCCTTGTCCGGTGCCGAGGACGAACTCGGCGACCACACCAGCGGTGGGCACCGCACGGTCGGACTGCTGGGGTTGCTGCACTACCTATGGGAAGGCACAGCTCTACCCAGTCCTCGTTGTCGATTGCCTTGCTGAGGGACCGTCGTGCCTCCAGTCGTGGGACCACCGACGACTGGCACAATAGTGGAACGGGTTCTCGCAACGATCGATCGGCCGGTGCCGCGTTACCGGACGACTGGCACGCGGCATAGAGGTTGTCTGGATTATGTCGGATATTACGCTGTCGGAAGTGCTCTGCGTGTCTGTCGCCATCGAAGACGGCCCCATAGATCGTCAGCGTTAGACGCTCGCGGGTCCGGTCGGCGGCAGTTGTGGACGATCGAGCGCACGTTCGGGTGGCCGTCGACACGCGAGCACTGCGAGCAGACCGGGAAATACGCCCCAGACAGTTACCAGCACCAACCAAAACACCGGTGGTTGCGAGACCGGGCCAGGCTCGGGATGCTCGTTAGTCACAGGTATGAGAACCCTTGAGTACCACACGAGCCAGAGCGCGAAATCAGCGAAGAACAACGAGCAACCACCAAGGATCACCCACGTCCGCCCACTCACAGCACCAGCGATCAATGCCACACCCGCTATGCCCGCGACAATCAGCTTGGCAACGGCCAGGGCGTGATTGCCTGCCGAGACCTCCTCGTCAGGCACACCTTCGACCAGCAATGCGAAACCGTAGAGCAACACCAGAAAAGCAGCGACACAGGCACCGAGCCAGGAGAAAACGCGCGTCCAGCCGCCCGATGACAACAACATGACGGCCATGGTAGTTAAGGACCATCTATTGCCGGTGCTCCCACGAATGGCGACATGGTGGTCCCTTCACGCTGGCAAGCACCATCCTCGCCGTCATGCCTGCTCTCCTCTGCTCGGACTCGTGCCTTGGCGTGTCGGCTTGCATGGTGCAGAGAAACCCATGAACTTGTCATGGCGGCCGCGCTGCAGGTCTTCCTCAAATCGGTCCGGTATGACCACACCGCGCTGGTGCTTCCGGACTTCGTGCTCACCGATACCAGCGTGCTCACCGTGATCGAGGTGTGGGGCCTGGACAGCGAAGAGCACTTGCGGCGCAAGGCAATCAAGATCGCAGAATACGACCGCGAAGGCACCAACCTCATCGGATGGCGACCATCGGAACCCCTTCTGGCTATCGGCAACGCGCTGTAATACCAAATGGCGTGCATATGCGGGGCTGCGCAAATTTCGGCGGTCTGGACCACCCATCTTTGTTGGCCAAACGGCGTCCATCAGGCCCTCAGATGTAGTGGAGGCCCGGCAGTTGCCTGCCGAGCCTCACTAGCTACACAGGGTAACGCCCGCTGTTAGCGACGGCCACGAACCCAGCGGAATCGCATCACCGTAAACAAGCTAGTCGCCGCTACGAAAACGGCCACCGCTGCATTCGGATCAACGCATACCCCTGTCAGCACGGCGATGGTGACGCTGACTGATACAGCGATCAGAGGGCCGTAGTCTCGGCCTCGACCTTTGCCTGAGTTCTGCTTTTCGCCACCGACCTTGTGCGCATGCTCGGCTCCGTCACTGTGCTCATGACTTGTGTCTGAGGGCTGGGATGCAGCCGCGCCATCTCCAGCACCAGACGAGCCTGTTTGATGATCTTGTCTTTCGGATAAAGTCACAGGGGTCCTCAGTTGCCTAGTAACCACACGGGGATCAGATACCGCCTCCGTTCGAGTGCAATCGAACGGAGGCGGTCTTGCCTCACTATCAGGCACCTATGACGCTAGATTCAGATCTTCGATAAATCTGCATCTCGTGTGTAAATTCTTTGTTCCCCAATGCGGCCCTGCGATCAGCGGCGTAACCCACCCTGCTGTGATGGTCCTCAACTCGATACTCGATCTAAAACTGTTGCAGCAGAACAATATTCATGAACGCGTGCAACCGCCAACACGTTGAGCATTGCGACGGAACGCTGCTAGGGCTGTGTTAACTGCGTACGCGATCCGCAGCGACAACGCGACAAGTCCTCAGCATCCGCGCGAGCGTCCAACTCCGATCGAGGGCATTTTGAACCGCATTGTCGGAAGCCGATGCAGCCCCGCACCCGTCTGTTCGGGTGTGGGGCTGTAGTGCGCCGAAGATATTCGGGGTCAGGCGGTTTGGTCGTCGATCGCGGCGACCGGAGCGTTCTTCTGCACCGAGGCGATCCCCGCCAGAGCGTTGGCCTTGTTCTCGTACGCCTGGGACTGGGCGATGATCTCCCCGTTGCCGGCCTTGAGCCGCCACCGGACCTTGCTGGCAGAGTCCTTGAAAACCTCGAACTTGGCAGCCATTCGGTTACCTCGCTTTCGATACGGAAACAGGACTATTCGAGCCGTTCTCCCTCGACGCTAACGCTTCTATCGGCCGGAATGCGGTTCCGCGAGAGAGTTTCGTCGGTCCGATTCTCGGTAGCTGTCGATATGCTGCGGAGATGGTGGCGCCGCCGGTGCCGGCACCGATGCTGGCCAGTGCCGGACGGTGGCCGGTGCCGTCCGGGGACTGGGGCGCGGAACTCAAATGGGACGGCCAGCGAGCGATATGCCGCTGCGCCGGCGGTGAGGCCCGGTTGTTCAGCCGGAATCGGCGGGAGATCACCTCGGCGTACCCGGACGTGGCCGCCGCCGTGACGGCCACGGCCGCAGAGCGGGACCTGTTGCTCGATGGGAGCTCATCGCCCCGGATCCGCACTCGCGCACCAACGCACCGAGTTTCGCCCGGCTGCAACGCCGCATGCACGTCACCCGCCCGACCTCGGCGCTGTTGGCTGCGGTACGCGCGGAGTATGTGGTGTTCGACGCGCTCGCGGTCGGGGCGGACTCGGTGATGGGGCGCCCGTATCTGGCGCGGCGTGAGCTGCTCGAAGGCCTCGGGCTCGAGCGTGACCGGATCCGGGTGTCGCCGTTCTGGTGCACCACCGAGGTCAGCGCTGACCGGCTCTTGCAGGCCGCGGGTGAGTCGGGAATGGAAGGGACCGTGCTCAAGCGTCTGGACTCGGTGTACGAGCCCGGCAAGCGGACGCCCCGGTGGCTGAAATACCCGATCCGGCACAGTCTTTCGGCCGCGATCATCGGCTACCTGCCCGGGTCGGGCGCGAACGCCGCGACACTGGGCTCCTTGGTGTTGGCTGCTCCGGACGCGCAGGGCCGGTTGCGCTACATCGGGAGCGTGGGCACCGGATTCACCGCCACCGCGCGGCGGACCATGCGCGCGGCGCTGGACGGGCTCGCGCGCGACACGAGTCCGCTGCTCATGCCGGTCCCGGATTCGGTGCAGTGGGCCGCGCGGTGGAGCGAGGCAGTGTTTGTCGCGGACATCTGGTACCGCGAACAGGGTCCGGATGGGATAGTCCGGCACCCGAGCTTTCGGGGAATCCGTCCGGATCTGACCGTCACGCAACTGCCGCCCAGCGACGAGTAGAAGCCATCCGAACTGCGCTGATACACGCTCCTGAACCGGTCGGCATGCCCTCGTGCGTGCGCGATGCGACATCGCTGCCCTCGGCTTCGCGGGTAGCGGCCGATGCTCGGGTACTGTGCGTGAATGTTGGATCGGGGGATGCACTTTCAGCCGGAAGAGGACGATCCGAAGCGCGTCGAGCTCAGTCGCGGATTGCCGGACGGCGTTGTGCGAGCAACGATTTCCTATCACCGCGAGGGTGGGTTCCGGGGCACTCGCGTCGTGCCTCGATCAGAGGCGGAGTTCGCTCAGCTGACCGAATCGGGCGGACCCGACTCCCCTCGGAGTAACGCTGCGGTGCGGTTGACGCTATCGGAGGCCAAGGACTATCTCGCTCAGGTGCAACGCCGGATCGAGGACCTCGAGGACGAGATCAAGCGCAGGCACGAGGCAGTGGATCTGGTCTGCTCATGCAGTGGTCGACAGCGCAGCTATCTCGGTGTTCTCGGGTTCGTCGTCGGTCACAGACGCATGTTGACCGACATGCCACAGGAGACGAGTCAACGTGTTGTCGATCAGCATGCCTACCAGTGCGATCAGTGCGGTTCGATGTTGTTCTTCGCCGCAGGGATTTTGGCCCACCCATTGCCAGGCGGACCGTCGAGCAGGGACCGGCGGTGAATCCGAGCGCCCCTCGGCGTTCCATGAAGGTCCTCAACTGATCGGTCCGATCTCCAATTACCCATGGAAAAAAGCGACTGTAATCACGGGTAATTGGCGGTGGTGATGCTGCGGTTGCGGTTAGGCGCGCCTACTTGTCGGTGACCGCTGGCATCCTCGAGACTTGAGGAGTGCACGGAAGGCGGTGAGAGCGGTGAGCGGTAGCGACGGCGCGCGATGGGCTCAAGAAATGGCCGATGCGGATGCGACGGATCCGTTCGTGCTCGATCCGCGGTTCCGACTGTGGCTGGCGGTGCGGCCCAGTGTGCGCTCGGGACGCCCGCCCTCGCCGCGCACGCTGGACAAGTACACCCAGCGCATCGCCCTCTACCTGCACTGGGTGCGCGCGAATATCGCCACGCACCCCGATGCCCTGCGCACCGGTGGCGGCCGCGACGGCGCGGTGGCGGCGTATCGCGATCACCTGCTGGTGAGTTTGCGCCCGACCACGTTCAACGTGACGTTGTCGGCGTTGAACGCCTTCTACGTGTGGCTCGAACTCGGGCCGGTGCAGGTGCCGGCCGAACGTTTTGATCGCGTGATCGGCCGCCCGTTGACCGGCGCCGAGCAATCGCGGCTGATCGCGGCCGCCCAAGCCCGCGCAGCGCATACGCCGTTGATGCGCGCGCGGCGGGCCCGAAACCTGGCGCTGGTGATGGTGCTGATCTACGGCGGCTTGCGCGAAAGCGAAGCCGCGGACCTCGACTGCGACGATCTGGTGCTGACCGGTGCCCGCAGCATTGTGTGGGCACCGGTTCCCGGCGGGGAGCTGTGCCAGGTCGCGGTACCCGCGAGGGCGCACACCGCGCTCGCGGAATGGAACCTCGAACGCGCCGCGATGGTCGGGGACCTGAACATCAGGGCGTTCTTCCTGGCATGGGGCCGCAAGGGCGGGGTGCGCCGGTTGTCGGTGTCGCAGATCGAGGCCATCGTGCGCGATCTCGGGCGCGCGGCCGGATTGGGGGACGGGATCGCGCCGGGGATGTTGCGCAGCACGTACGCCCAGCAGGTAATCGCCGCCGAAACCGATGTGGCGCGGGTGCCGCGCAAACTGCGGCAGGTCAAGGCGGACATGCCCCAGATCCTCACCCTGCGCGCGTGCGCCCCGGCACCACATCCGGGGCGCGCGCACTCTCGTGAGGACTCGAACGATCAACTCGCCCTGGACTTCTGAATACCAGCTCCTCGGCATGGTGGGGCGCCGCCGGAGTCCTGGTCCTGACAGACTGCTCCTCTGTGACAACCGATGAGGGCGAGCGCACAATCCGGCCCAGGTCCATGCGCGACGCGCAGGCACGCACGCTGGGGCGAATACTGCTGGGAGCAGGTGGCGTGGGAACGCTGATCGGGCTGTTCGTGCCGCTCATGCACTATCCGGGCATGCACAGCGACTACTCGGTGATGACGTCGGCGCAGGAGCTCGGTACGCCGGGCGTGTGGTGGGTGTTGGTCGGGTCGGTGATCCTGGCGATCGCCGCGACGCTGTTGTTCGAGCGGGTCCAGACCCGCTCGAGGCTCGGCGCAGTCCTGATCCTGGCGTGTGTCGAGGCGTTCGGTGTGCTGGCGGTCTATGCGATCGCGTTCACGCTCATCTGGTCCGATGCCCGCGATTTCACCCATTCCACCACTCGCGGGCGCGGCCTGGTCGAGGCTGATTTCTCCGTTGCTGCGCTGATCCCGTTCCTGTCGTGCGGGCTGATCGTGGCTGGTGCGCTGTGGTGGTGCCTCAACTCTCGTGATCGGGACGAGGTACCGGGACAGGAACTCTGAGGGCAGCTGATGTGCTCAGGTGTTTCACTGGAAATCGCCGTCAGCTGACGTTCGGCGGCTGAGGTCGGGTGTTTACAGTTCCGCGCCGTGGTCCAGATCGCGCCCGGTCTCGGGGTGCGGCGGCAGCGCCTGGTCCCGCTCGTGCGTGGGGGAGTCGGGGGCGGTGGTGCGCAGGCGTTGTTCGGCAGCGGCCTCGGGATCGGTGAGGGCGCGGCGGCGCGCCTTCTCCGCGAGCGCCTTCTCCAGCCGGGCCGAGAGGGTGGTGCGGGCGGTGGTGCGGCGGGCGCGGGACTGCTGCGCGCGCATCTCTGCGGTGTGCGCGGTCTCGAGCTCGCTCGCGCGGGTCGCGTCGGTGTCGCGCTCGAGGAGGCGCAGCCACAGCCTGCGTGGCGCGCCGGCGGCGATGGCGGTGTGAATCGCCTGCTCAGCGGTGTGGCGGGCGTCGTGCACTGCCTGCACGTTCGCGTGCCACACCTCGCGTGCGGCCGCGAGTTCGGCCGTCGCGTCGCGGCGCGCGGCGACCCGGATCCCGGGCAGCGCATCCAGGCGTGCCTGCGCGGCGGCCATCTGTTCGGCCGCGGCGGTGAGCTGGAGTTCGGCGTGCTGGGCTGCATCGAGTGCGGATTGCGCGGTGCGGATGCAGTCGGTGCGCGAGCGCAGGATCGCGTGTTCGGTGGTGAGCGCGTCGACGGCATCCGGGGTGCGCTCGTGGGACAGGTCCATCGGATCCGGGACACTCGCCGCGGTGCGTAGTCGCGAGATTTCGTTGTCCAGGGCGGTGTTGTCGAGCATGCGGATCGGGTCGGCGTGCATGGAGTGCATCCGCTGCAAATCCCGCAGTCTCGTGATCTGGTGTGCCAGATCGAGGGCGTGGTCCTCGACCGCTCGATCGGTTCCGCGATGGCGTGGCGGTACCGGCGTCGGGGCGGGCGCGGTGAGGGGGTCGCCGGTTTCGGCGTGATGCTGGGCCAGGACGATATCGGCGCGTGCGGCCAGGACTGCGGAGGCGTCGCGGCCGCGCAGCAGGGGTACTCCGTGCTCACCGTCGGTGATCTCGCTGATCAGCGCGGCGGTATCGAGTCCGGCGGCGTGCGCGGCGGCGAGGGTGTCGCACAGGTGGATGTAGTCGGGTCCGTCCTGGACCTGCTGGTGCAGTCCAGCGGGCAGGGTTTCGGCGAGTTGATGGCGCGCCCAGTCGCGCCCGAGTACGTGGACGCGGTGCTCGTAGTCGCTGTGCAGGCGCGCGAGGCGCGCGTCGAGATTGTCGGTGTCGGCGGGGATCGTCAGCGCGTCGGCCAGATCGCTCAGGGCCGTGACTCGATCGGGAGTTGTAGTGAGTTCCTCGATCTGTGCGCGGTTGCTCAGGCGGTCGTGGAGCTCGTCGGCGAAGTCCGCCAGCTCCGCGTCGATTCCCGGGTAGCGCGCAGGGACCGGCGGCACATCCAGGCCGGGCAGATCTCGAAGGGCGCGGAAGCGGTCGGTGCCAGCCTCGGAGATCCGGCCGATGGCGCGGGCGATGTGCCGGTCGGCGCGGGCCCGCAGGACCGCGGCCGGATCCTCGGTGTCGGGTAGCCCGTCTTCGGTGGCACGCCACCGGTCGGTGGCGATCAACCCGACCAGCTCGATCACGTTCACCTCGTGCTGCTCGGCGCGATCGAGGGTCTCGAGCAGTGTCGAATAGTGTGGGGACTGCTGGAGCTGGGCCAGCAACGAGAACGGCACGGCGCGCGCGAGCAGATCGTCGAACCGGGCGGTGAACAGGAGTTCGCGGGCATGGTCGTAGGTCTCGCGCAGCCGGTCGGGGTCGTCGGCGCGGGCGGTCTCTTCGCGCAGGGTTTCGGTCGCGCTGATGTTGTCGTCGCGGCGGCCCAGCTCGCGCAGCCACACTTGGTGTTCGGTGAGCGCCTCGTCCGGGGCGTGGTGCAGATCGGGTTCTGCCAGGACGTCGGTGGCGAGGAAGATGCCGTTGTATTCGCTGCCGCGTGTGAGTCCCACGTAGGCCAGAGACCGTCCCAGCGCGGACCCCATCAGGACGTAGGCGCGGCGCACGGTCATTCCCTGAGCGCGGTGCACGGTGCTGGCGTAGCCGAGCTCGGTGTAGTCCAGGACGTACTGGGCGGGCAGGTGCACGTGGCCGTGGTGTGCGATGCCGGAGACGGTCAGTGAGCCGTCGTCGTGCACGGTGCGTACGCGCCATTGTTCGCCGTTGTCGACCGGGTCCCCGGCGCGGTAGCCGCCGGTGATTCGCAGGCGGGAGGTGTTGCGGCGGGTCACCACGAGATCCCCGCAATGGGCGGTGTGTCCGTCCGCGAGGTCGGCGCCGGGGCTGTCGGTGTCCACGTGCCCGCGCTGCGCGTACGCCGATTGTGCGGCCGCGTTGAGCATGTGCACGTCCTCGAGGGTGGCGGCCATCATGAGGCTGTCGAGGCCTTCGTCGAGGTCGTCCAGGTGCGCGGTGAGGATCTGTTCGCGCAGCTCATAGGCGAGGCCGGAGACCACGCGGCCGGAGGATTTGTAGAACTCCCACGCGGTGTTCGGGTTGCCGTCGCGTACGTGTAGTGAGGCTTGGGCTTCGTCGGGATCGCGGAACCGCACCACCTCCTGCAGTGTCGGGGCGTGGGTGTCGTTGGCGAGCAGTCGCAGCGCGCCGCCGGCTTCGACCGCGGAGAGTTGGTGGGGGTCACCGATCCACCGCACGACTGCTCCGGTCTCCTCGGCCAAGCGTTGGAGGGCGTGCAGGTTGTGGGTGGAGGCCATGCCTGCCTCGTCCACCAGCAGCATCGCCCCGGCAGTGATACCGGTGTCCAATCCCTTGGCGTGCAGGGTCAGTACCGCGTCGATGGTGCGGGCGGGAACACCGATTTCCTCACCGAGCACGCGCGCGGAGCTCTTCTGCGGTGCCAGCGCCATCACGTCGCGGCCGTCGCTGATCCACGCGTGTGACACTGCCCGCATCGCGGTGGTCTTGCCGGTGCCGGCGGGCCCGACCGCGACGGCTAAGCGGGTGCCCGAGGTGCACAGGTGTCGCACGATCTCACGCTGTCCGGCGTTCAGTTGCTGGCTTCTCCTGGCTTCGGTTTCGGTGATCGCGGTCTGTACTGCGGTCGTGGTGAGGAATTGCGGGGTGGGAGTGCGGGCGGCGTCCAGGAGCGCGGTTTCCGCATCCAGGATCGCTTCGCTGGTGTAGCGGATAGTGGTCGCGGCGCAGGTGTCGTAGACGTTCTCCCCGCCCTTGCGAGTGAGGGCAGCAGGGACGGGATCGGGGTCGATACTGAGCTGAAAGCATCGGGCTCTCACCTCGCTCAGGACCTGCTCCACCGCGTCGCGTTGGGCGTGATCGGAGTCGAACCGGCACAACGCGACTCGGTCTTCGACCGCGGCACGGATGTGCACTTCGGTCCAGGTGGGGCGGCGCCGCGAGACGGTGTCGAGGACTTCGATGGCGAGTCGGTCGGGGTCGTAGACCGCGCGATCGGCGGCGGTGGCGGCGCGGTCCACGTGATCGAGCAGGTGATTGTCGTTCGCGGGGTCGAGCAGGTGAGCGACGTGGGCGGCGGCTGCGGACCGGGCATGGTCACTCGTGAATTCGTACCGGTCCAGGGCGTGCTCGATCGCCGCGTGGATGTGGCTGCGCGCGGCCTGTTCGACTCCTTCGGTGCCTCCGAGGCGGATCCCGGCCGCGATCGCGGCGTGGGTTGCGTCGTACGGGCGGATCGCGTCCGGGTCGTGCGAAAGCCGGATCACGTCGGCGGCGAATTGCTGTGCTGTGCGGCCGTCATCGAGCAGCAGTTCGGTCTCTTCGGCCCATTCGGTGAGCATTTCGCGCAGCGTCTTCGGGATCGGTTTCGCCGCGCGGCTGGCCAGGGTCGCGGCTTGCGCGAGGTGGATTTCGGTCTTCTTGCTCGGGTTGCGGCCGTGCTTGTCGCGGTACTCGCGCACCAGGGTTTCGGTGGCGCGCAGGATGTCCGGACGGCGGGAGAACGCGGTGATGAGCTTCTCGGGCATGTCCGCGATTTCCAGGACCGGGGCCTTGTTCAGGCCGTTGCGGTAGCGCTCCTGGAACCGCAATCCGAGGCGGCGCTGCAGCTTGCCGATCAGGGTTGCGTTGTACTGGCACGAGAGCGACACCGTGGCCGAATACAGCGCGCGTGCGTCGAGGGCGGACCATTTGCCGTCCGAGCCCAGCACCCGCGAGGACACCACGGCGTGGGTGTGCGGGTTGGGGTCTCCGACGCGGTTGTCGAAGTGCTGATAGAGGGCGAAAGTCAGTCCGTCCGCGTCGATCTGGCGGACCCCGCCGGCACCGCGGCGGGCCAGGGCGTAGCGGGTTTGCATCATGTCGAGGGTCTCTTTCATCGCCTCGTCATGGCATTCCCAGATCGTCTGTCGGACATCGTCGTCGGCCAGTCCCCACAGGACGGACACCGATTTCTGCGGGGTGAACACGCAGTCGTAGGCGGCGACCGAACGCGCCAGGCGGCGCTTCTCATCCGCGAGCGCGTCGTCGACGTCGGCGGGGGAGGGGGCGTGCCCGAGCTCGTCGAGCAGGTGCTCGCGTGCGGCGTGCTCGCGCATCGCCGCCCATTCCTCGCGGCTGGGCGGGCGCTGTTGTTCGGCGAGGAACTGGGCTTTCGCGTGGTCGTACAGGGCGGCGATGGCGGTGGGGCCTTGCCCGCGGCTGTGGTGCCCGGAGCCGAGTTTCGCCGCGGCCAAGGCCTCGGCGGTGCTCGCGCCGCGGCGCAGGGCATCGAGGATGATCAGGTCCGCGTCCGGGTGGATGCCTTCGCCGTACAGGGCGCGCATCTGTTCCTCGGTGACGTCTCCGGAGACCCGCAGGATCTCGGCTCCGCGACCGTGCCATTGCCCGGGCGGGGTTCCCGAAGCGAGGTAGTAATCGGTCATCGCCTGGCCGGGTACGCGTGCTCGGTCCCCGGTGGCCACCGTCCGTGTGAGGTAGGTGTAGCCATCGCCCGCGTGAATCGGGTGGATGGTCATCACAAGATCGATAGTGCGCGCAAATTTGCAGCTACGGAAGGGTTGAGACCCAAAATTCACAATAGTGCAAGAGGTGTGTGCGTGGAGAAGGGCTTTAGAAGGTGTTGGTGGGGTCGTAAGGGTGAATGCCGGCGGGGTACGGGCTGATGGCACAGAGAGATGGTGCGAGACAGGAATGGGGATCGGTGTCGGTGGGGTGGTGGGTGTGGTGGAGCGTGCGCGGGTGCGGGATAGTGGCTGTTCGGGGCGGTGTTTACCCCTTGTCGCTGCGCGGCGGCCGCGACTTGCCTCCTCGCGCGTCGGCGCTGGTGGTGGCGGGTTCTCGCGGCGTACGGTGAAGATCGTTGTTCGTTCGGGCGGTTGGTCCGATCGGTTCATTGCCACCGGGCCCCTGTTCGCGAGAATCGGCCGTGTACCGGCCGGAAAGGGCGGGTCATGGCTACACATTCGGCGGGTCCGGCGGTAGCTGCACGCAAGCTGGCGCGTGAGCGGATGGCGGCCGCGCAGAAGGAACTGCGCCAGCGCCAAGCCTCCGATACCGAAGACCTGGCGGCGTTTTTCACCTTCGGGGCCGCACTCGAGGCGGCGGCGGTCAAACGCGAGGATGCGCTCGCGGCGGCAGAGTCCGCTTTCGTGGACGCGCAAGCGCGGATCCGTGCGGGGCAGGGGCAGACCTTGGGCCGTATGCGTGAGCGGGGTAGCAGTGTCGAGGAGCTGGCTGCGCTGACGGGCCTGGACGTGCGCGAAGTGCGGGCACTGCTCAAACCGCGCGTCACTGCGGCGCCACCGACCGAACCGGCGGCGGCCGCGCCGGCGGCCGTCTCGCCACCTGCGGATGGCAGGGACCAACCGGCCGGGTAACTGCCAGCAGACACAAAAATGCCCCTGTTTGGGCCGGTCCATACCCGGTCCAAACAGGGGCTTTCATCGTACCCGCACGGCACGCGGCGGTGGGTGCCTAGGCACATCGTTGTGTCTGCGAGAGTGCGACAGTGGTGGTCAGAGTCGAGTGACGGTCTGGTGGCACGTTGTGCCGGGGTCCCATGAGTGGAACCGGCTTCCGCCACCGTCGATGGCGAGAGAGAATCCGTGCTGCGATACGTCGTTGATTCGGCCGGAGCATTCGTGAAGTCGCGTGCCGCTCGGGTGGGGTGGGTCGAATTCGCGTCGGATGTGGATGTGGTCGCTGATGGCGAGTGTGGTCCAGTCGGGTCCGGTGTAGGGCATGGTGCTCCTTGGGCTGGTCAGGGGCGGGGGTGTGTGGCGCGTTCGGTGATGGCGGCGAGTCGGGTGCGTTCTTTGCGCCATTGGCGTAGGGCGGTGCCGGTGGTGCGTTCGAGGTCGCGGATGGGGGCGTGGGCTTCGCCCATCTGGGCCATGCGGGTGCCGGTGGTGATGAATCGGCGGCGGTAGGAGTCCTCGACGACGTGTTCGGCGCTGGCCCATGGGGTGAGCGGGTTGCCGAGTGTGTAGATCTCGGCGACGCGCATGGTGATGCGGTGTGCGGTGAGGTGGAATTCCGCGGTGAGTTTGGTGTCGAGGCTGATCGCGAGCGCGGTGACTGCTTGCGGGGTGGGGTCGCGGTGGCGTTGTTGCACGAGTACGCGGATGAGCACGTAGATGGCTCGGCAGTCGTAGTTCTGGAAGTCCTCGGCGCGCACGAGGGTGAGGATGTCGGTGGCCTCGTGCTGGGTGAGGCGCAGCATGGCGGCGATGAGGTTGGGTTCGGGGCTCATCGCGTATTCGGTGCGGCGTTCGATGGCCGCGTCGATTTCGGCGACCACCTCACCGGTCTCGGCCGTGGTGGGGTGGTCAGTGGGGATGGCAGGGTGTGTGGTGCTGGCCATCGGGTTCGGCTCCTTCCTGCGGTGTGGTGGTGGGGCGGATCGGGCTGCGAGCGCCTAGCCAGTGGTGCAGGGCGGTGCAGTCGCGGTAGCGGTGCCCGTGGCGTTCGGTGGGTGGGAGTTGGCGGTAGTCGTCGGCTTCGCGGTCCCACAGGTCCTCGAGGACCGCGGTGAGGGCGGTGAGGATGTGCGGGGGAAGATCGGCCGGGGTGGCGTGGACGGGCATGGTGGTTCTCCTGACCGGTTCAGGGGGTGGGGCGGAGGATCGGCATGAGGTCGTGGGCATTGAGGCGGGCGGTGCTGGGGTGCGCGTAGGTCAACGCGACGATCAGCGAGTCGTGCATGTCGGGTTCGATGGCTATGACGTGCGAGAGGATCTCGTTGCTGAGGTGCGTGATGTGCGCGGGTGGGATGGGGTCGCGGAACGCGACGGCGTCCCCGACTCGGATGGGCCGCGCGGCGATGCCTTCGGGGCAGTCGCACAGACCGATGTGTGATTCGGTGTTGTTCCAGGGCCGGTGGGTGAGGCGGTCGGCTTCCGCGGCGGCGAGTGTGCCGAAGCATCGGGTGTCGTAGCCCCACGCGCTGCGGTAGTGGACGCTGTAGTGGTCCATCGTTTCGAGTCCGAACCCGAGGTGTGCCAAGCAGGCCACGTTTGTGCATTGGGTGTAGTAGCTGCGGGCGCGGGTGGTGAGGTCGTATCCGGTTCGGAACTGCATGGTGGACTTGTGGGGGCATTGCGCGGTGGGCATGGCTCTCCTTGGGTGGTGGGTGTGCCTGTCCGAGCGGGTTTTCGCGGGGCCGGTGGGGACACCGGCGTGAGCCGGGGACCGGCCGTGCGGGGGCTGGTGGCCGGCCGCTCGGACAGGCACAGCACGGAGCGCAGCGAGTTCCGTTCGGGGGCGCTCGCTGCGGGGATGGGGTGCCTTCGCGGGACCAGCGGTGTTCACCGCTGGTCCCGCGTCGACGGCCGGTATGGGCCTGGTGGTGCCGCTGCTAGAGAATCTGGAGCTGTTCGCCGGGCTGCGCGGACATGCGCTGCGCGCGTATCGGCGCTGGGGCGTCGAGATGTTCGGTACGTGGACTGCTGTAGCGGCACGTCACGGGTTCGCCGTTGTGCTTGCCGCAGCATGTGAGGAGATCAGCGACTATGACGCGCTGGTCATGGGTGAGGCGTCGGCGCACCTGGGCTTCGTACTCGTCGATTCGGGAGCCGTACAGAGCTTCGTAATGCGTGCGTTCGGTGACATGGCCGTTCGGGTCGAAATCGGGCAGTCCTGCCGCGTCCCACATGCGGAAATAGAGTCCGGCGGCGGGAGAACTGAGCGGAGCCGCGAGACTGGCCGCGCGCAGGACGCACAGGACTTCGACGGCTGTTGCGTGACGGGTGTCGCGGCCGGTGGCGATGCGCTCGAGCAATTCGCGGTAGTGGGCGCGGTAGGCAAGTTCGCTGGGCTTGTCCTCTCCGATGCCCAGTACACCGAACGAATGCCACAGGATGTCCGCGTGGGCGGGGTGGCGCTTCTGGGCGGCGGCTATCTCGTCCTCGGCCCAGTGCATTCGGTCTTCGACGATCGCGTACGCCGTGCAGATGGTGGACACGATGGCCGAGATTTCGTTCTCGGCGTCGGTGTAGGTGGTGGTCATCTGGTGCCCTTCGGTGTGGATGTGTGGCAGGGCCGAACGGGTATGGATCGTTCGGCCCTGCCTGGATCGGTGCCTGGTGGTGGGGTGGGGTTAGGTGGTCTCGGCGCGGCGGGCGATGCCCTCGAGGACGTACGGGCTCTGGGTGCGGTCGCTGTGGCGCGGCTGCTGCCGGGGCGGAATGCCGTTCTTGCGGCCCTGGTCGTCCATGGCGTTGCCGTGGCGTACCAATGCGATTCGGGCGGCCGTGAACGGAATGTCTCGGTCGCTGTAGCGGCGGAAGCCGGTTTTGACTGTGCGACTGATTCGCACCGTGTTGCGGGCGGGGTCGATTTCCTCGACGGTCCATCGGGCTTTGCCCTCGACGCCTTCGCGCGAGATGGTGTGCACGGTGTCGCCGATGTAGATGGCGGGGTCTTTCGGCTTGGGCATCGGGGTTTCCTTTCGGGTCACCAGGTGAGGACGGCGGCGTGAAGATCGGTGCCGGGCATCGGCTGCCCGGCCGGTATCGAACGGATCAGCGGGGTATCTGCCGGGATGTGCTGGGCGGCGTATTCCAGGGCCGGACCCAGTACGTGTGAGGCGGTCGCGGGGATGAACGCGTGAATTTCGTTGGGGCCGCACACGATTGCTTGCCCGCTGCGCACGCTGTCGATGAACCGGCGATGTCCGGGCCATGTGTCGCCGGGGACCGGTGAGGCCATAGCGGCGGTTTCGTACTCGGCGCGGTCGCGAAAGAAGTAGCGGGCGCGCTCGGCGATGCCTTCGGCGTCGCTGAGGTAGCGCACATCGATACCGGCCGGGGTGGTGTCGGCGCGGGTGACCGGCTCGCCGTTGTCGAGTTTGCGCTGTACCTCGGCGACGGCTTTCCAGTGCTCCGGTGTGAAATACCTTGCGCGGCTGCAATTTTCGAGAGCTTCGGTGAACTCGCCCGGTGGCACTACCGCGAACGGGTGATAGAGCTTGTCGTCTTCGATGCGCAGATACATCGGGGTTTCTCCTTGCTGGTGAGATAGCAAGGGCCCGAACGGTTATGGAGTGTTCGGGCCCTTGCCTTCGGGTGGTGCGCGGGTGGGCTAGTGGTCGTGGCGGGCCATGATCGTGAACACCGGGTTCGCGTCGTCGCCGGGGCCGATGTGGATGGTGAGTGTGATGGGCTTCGGGGTGGGCTCGGGGTCGGGATCGTCGGCGATGATGCGCGCGACGGTGAACTCGACGCTGTGGGTGGCGGTGTTGGTGCGGATCGCGGAGGCGATCGCGAAATGCGCCATGGTCAGCACATCCCACAAGCGGCCGGTTTCGTCCTGGCAGTGCCCGCCGTCGGCGGGCCACGCGATTGCCTCGTGCCAGGCGTGTTCGGCGACCGCGACCGGGTACCGGAAGCCGTACTCGCTGGCGGTGGCGGTGACGTCGTGCAATACGCCGTCGGCGATGGCCTGGGCGCGGGTGTAGGCGTCGATGATTTCCGCGTTCTCGGACATGTCGAATCTCCCTCGGTGGGTGGTGCGGGCGAGGGGTCCGGGCGTGTATGGAACGTCCGAACCCCTTGCCCGCGTGGTGGTTACGCTCGTGTCAGAACGGGATGGGGCGGTCGTGCACTTTGAGCAGTCCCGCGACCGGGTAGCCGAGCTCGGTTTCGAGCACGCCGAGGAACGCGCTGCCGGGGTGTCCGGCGTAGTTGCCCCCGAACGTGGTGTGCTCGGGGTTGCGCTGGATCTGGCCGCTGGTGCTGAGTCCGATGGGCTCGAGCCATGCGCGCGGGGTGCTGTCTCCGGCCCGGGTCACGATCACCACCGCGACGGCGCGGGCGGGGTCGGGGCACTCGGTGTTCTGCCATACCGGGATCGGCTTGTAGCGGGTGGTCCGCTCGGCGCGCAGGATGCCGGTCACGTACAGGACTCGGGTGCGGGCGCTGATGCCTCCTTTGCTGTGGTCTCGGGCGTCGGTGGTGTTGCGGTAGACCTCGAGCGGGAACCCCTTCACTGCGACCCGTGTAGGGGTCGGGAGAATGAGAGTCATCGCGCTGCCCTTTCTGAATTGTCGAAATAGCGGAGCCATTCGGGGCCGTCGCATTCTTCGGCCCATTGTTTGATGAGTTTTCCGTGTTCGCAGATTTCTTTTATTCGCCTCCTGTTCTTGTCGGCGCGCTGGGTGAGCCATGTTGCGTAGCGGTGCGCGTCGGCGTCCTGGTCGCTGTCGAGCACGGTTGTCGCGAACTCGTAGGCGTGGCCGTAGAGGTACGCGATATCGGCGCTGACCTGCATTAAATCGGTGAAGAGTTCGCGATCCGATGCGGGTCGGGGTGGGCTGGTCGTGATCATGCGCGGCATCCTCTCGTTGCCCGCGCGCGGAAGGAATGCGCGCGGGAGGAGTGATTGTGAGCCACTGTGAATTTGTCAATGAGATCGACTTCTCGCGAAGACGGGGCCGAGGATCTGCCCCACTTCCAACATCTCTAAGAATACGCTTTTTTATGAACTTTGGAGGTGGATTGGATGAGATGTCGGCCTGGAATTTTTCCGTCTTTTCGTGGTTTTTCCGTGTTTTTGTTCTTGATTTTCTTTGCTGCCCTTTGCAAGCCTCGCCTCCCCGGCGTGAGGGGCGGGGGTCTCGGGGGCAGCGCCCCCGGTGCGCGGCCGCAGGCCGCGGGGCACCCGGCGAAGGACCGCACGTCGGGTGGGGGTGTCGGTGTGTTCCTTCGCTGAGCCTGGGGCGTCTCGATCACGGTGGCGCAGGGCGGGGCAAGGGCACGGGTTTCGCCCTTGAGCCGTCCTGTGCTGCCGTGATAGCCCCTGGCGGGGGTCAGCGAAGGGGCGCGCCGACACCCTGCCGGGCCGCAGACGCGCGAGCGACGCTCGCGGATCCGGCCGTCGGTCACTCGTGGGTGAGAGGTCGGCAGGGACCGGTGTGGCGCGGACCGGTCCCGGTCGAGGGGTGAGCCTGCGGGAGCTACGCGGGCCGGGGACGGTCGGCGGTCGCGGTAGCTCTGGGTGTTCGTGTTCTGGTCCGGGGCGAACGTGGTGGGTGCTTCGCCCCGGGCTCGCGGGGGACGTTTATCTATTGCGGTTGTCGTAGTTGCGTGGGTAGTCCGGGTCTGCGGCGGGGTGGGTTCTGGCGAACCATGCGGGCAGCACCGTGCCTTCCCACACGGTGGTGAGGCGATATCGGGGCATCCCCATGATCGGGCGGTCGATCTCGGTGACGTGCACGATGCGTTTGCGTGTGCGGGTGAGTCGCGCCTGGCGGACGTACTGGCTCACGTCGGTGAGGTCGTCGCACTGGGGGCCGCGCGCGTCCCATCCGGTGTCATCGTCGTTGCGGATCAGCAGCCGGATCGGCTGATAGACGGGCTGATAGCTGGGCATCGGGGCCTTCCGGGTCGGTAGGAGAAATCACGGGCAGGGCACCGGGTCGCGGTGCCCTGCCCGTGGGGTGTGGTCAGGCGGTGGCGGTCTTCTGGGCCTCGGTGATGGCGTCGGTGAGGCTGATTTCGCCCATGACGGCGCGTTCGATCGGGCCGGGGGTGTATCCGGCGCTGACCAGCAACCGCAGGTAGCGGGCATAGCCGCTGGTGTCGCGCAGGTAGCACACGTGCGGGTTGTCCTGGGTCACGCGCCAGTAGTTCGGGCGCTTGACGTCGGCTTGCATCGCGGCTTCGGTGGCTGCGATGAATGCCGTGGCGGTCAGCATGAGCGCACGCGCGTCGGTGGTCTTCTGCTTGTCGGGGGCGAGAGCGTCGTCGTAGCCGCTGATCTTGGTGGCATCGGCGGTGCGGCCGTACCCGATTTTCAGCCCGGTCCATTCGGCGATGAGACTGCGCGCGTTGCCGTCGGACAGGGCGGCGGGATCGGTGAGCAGGTTGTGCGCGATCCACTGCGTGAACCCCTTGGGCAGTGTCTTTCGCTTCAACAGCGTGCCGGTGATGAACTCGCGGCGTGCCTCGGTATCGATGCGCGCGAACGTGTTGGCGTGCATGGCGCGCTTGTTGGCCGCGCCCTGGTTCGGGTCACGCGGGACGCTGCTGGTGGTGGGCGCGATTTTCAATCCTGCGGCTTTGCGGTCGGTGCAGTAGTAGGCCGCGACCGGGGCCGCGTCGAACCGCACCTGTGCGGCGTGGTGCTTGCCTTCGGCCGGGACCGCGTCGGGGTCGAGGTAGGTGGCGGGGTCGATATCGCTGTCGGTGATCGCCTCGCCGGTCGCGATCAGCACGGGGGTTTCCTGGTGGCTCAGGAACACCGACCAGTGCGCGGGGCTGGTGACGTCCTTGACGGTGGCGGCGCGGCCGCCGGGGGTGATGAGTTCGGAGAGCTTCTTGGGCCGGGAGGTGTCCCACTGGCTGGGCTCGTGGTCCATGACCGTGTAACCCTTTTTCTTGAACTCGGCGCGGGCCTTGCGCACGGCGGCGGCGGCGCGGCGTTCGTGCCCGATGCTGATGAGAGTGCGATCGAACTGACCGGAGCGGGCACCAGTGATGAGGCGTTTCATTTCCTCGGCGGTCGGGTCGAGCTCGGCGGCTGCGGCGGCTTGGAGCAGGTCGAGTTCTCCGGCGACGGCGGCGGCCTGCGCGGCGGTGGCGGCGCGGGCCTTGCTGATGCGCCGCACGGCGGTGGCTTCGCGGGTGCTGATGTTTTTCAGGCGCTGGTTCACCTTGGCCGGGGTTTCACCGAGTGTGAGCAACTCGAGGACCGTGCCGTACTTGTCGCTGTCGGTCATGGCCTCGCGGTGTTCGTTCTCGGCCCACTGGTCGCCGATTTCCGACACGCGCCGGGTGCTGTCGCTGGTGCCCTCGGGGGCGCGAACCAGCATGATCGGGCACGGCCGGTACTCGACCTGGCGGGCGGCCAGCGTGCGGCGGTGCCCGGTTTTGACCTGCAAGAATCCGTCGGGGTTGATCCATGCGGTGGGGCTCTGCTCGAACCCCTTCTCGGCGATGCTGGACAAGAAATCGGGTGTCAGTGTGGTGATGGCGTTGGTGCGAATGTTGTTGCCGAACACCAGGTCGTCGGGGTCTACCTCGATCACGGTGCGGCCGGTCGCGGTGGCGTCCAGGCGGGCGGCGTAGTCCACGATCTGCTCGGCGCTCAACGGCCGGGCCTTGCGCCTGCGCCATTCGGTCTCGACGCTCGGCTCGAACTGCTCGATGGTGGATTCGTTGGCCGGGAGTTGTTGCGCGGCAACCGATTCGGCGGTGTCGCGTGCGGTAGTGGTGGCGATGCTCATGTGGTGCTCCTTCGTCGGGTGGAACCGGGCTCGCCGCGCGGGTATGGATCGCGCGGCGAGTGATGAATGGGCGTGGGGTACGGGTGTTTTCGGTGCGGGCGGCGCGCGGGCTCTCGACATGGGGGTCACGGGTGCTGGCGTTGCCGCCACAGGGTCAAGTGGGCGATGAGGTCGTCTACCTCGTGGGGCAGTAGCCGGGTCTCGTGACCGTCGCCCTGGGGATCGGTGGACACGATGCCCATCTGCCCGGGCACGTGATCGGTGAGATACAGCTGGTGGCCGTTCGTGTCGATATGCGGGTGAGTGTGGGACCAGGTGCGGGGCACTCGAACTCCTGTCAGGGGTGGGTGATGTCGTGCTGTTCCTGGTACTCGATGGCGTCGCGGCGCTGAGCCTGGTGGGGGCTGAGGCCGTCGTATTCGGCCTGGTGCAGGTCGCACAGCCGGTCGGCGTCGGGGTCGTCGTCGGCGGTGTCGAGGCACCATGGGCATCGCGTGGCCATAGCGGGTTCCTTTCGGTTGCTACACAGGGGGTTTCGGGGCAGGCACCGGGCCGGTAGGCCCGGTGCCTGCACGGGTGAGGTGGGTCAGCGCATGAGGTGGCGCGGGCCGGTAGGGGTGTGGGCGGCGTGCGCGCGGGTGACGGCGGCGCGGACTTCGGCGGGGTGGGCGCGCTGGATGATGGCTTCGTGCAGGGCGGGGGCGAAGGGGTGGTGCGGGTCCGCGCGCAGCGCGGTCTCGATCGCAACGAGGGAGGCGGCGGTTTGGCCGGTGCGGGTGTACATGGCCAGACTCAGCAGGGTTGCGGCGTTGGCTTGGTCGTTGCCCTCGGTGGCGCTGACCAGGATTCCCAGCACGACAAGGTCGGTGGCGGGGTGGGTGCCGGGCGGGTAGCGGCCCTCGATGCTGGCCAGATCGGCGATCTCGTCGCGTACTCGCCCGCAGCGCAGCGCAATTGCCAGCTGTGCGAGATCGGCCGGGTCCACGTCGGTGATGTCCTGGTCGAACCGGGCGAAGTAGGTGGTGACCTGTGCGAGTGCGTCGCGGTAGTAGCCGTCGGGGTCGTCGCGGCGGATCGCGGCGGCCAATCGCTGGTCGGCGTCGTGTTGGGCGGCGGGTAGGTGCTGTGCGAGTCGGTTGGTGAGTGCGCGGTCGGGGGCGAAGAGTGCGAGCGCTTCGGCGCGCTGGCTGTGCGGGGCGGTGGCGATGTGTCCGGCAAGGCGCGCGGTGATCGCGTCCGGATCCCCGAGCTGGCCGGTGCGGGGAACGCCGTTGAGGGTCCACCACGGGGCGGCCGTGGCGATGGTGGGGGTGCCCCATTGCCCGGCGGCGGCGATGCCGTGGTTGCCGAGCATGTCGGTCAAGGCTCCGGGCAGTGCGCGCAGACCGTCGGGCAGTTCGGCGATGGTGCCCGAATCGCCGGGGGGAGAAAGGTTCTCGCTGACCGCGATCAAGTAGCCGCTGTCTGCGTGGACGTGGCTGATGGTGGCGGTGATGCGCGCGGCGGTGACGTGCGCGCTGGTGGACATGGGCAAGACCTTGCGGGCGGTGATCAGCCCGTCGGAGGTCAGCAGCAGGACCAGCGACTCGGCCGGTGTGCAGCCGATCAGGGCGGGCAGTGCCGCGATCAGGTGGCCGGGATCAGCGGCCGGATCGTTGGAAGGAAATACGATCGGATTCATGACGGAACCTCCATGCGGATTCGATGGATGCGCCATGCGCGGCCGGGGGCAAGTATGGATTCCCCCCGGCCGCACATACGCGCGGGACGGTAAGTCATTCGTCACACTATGGAATTCTCAAAGGACATGAAACCGCTGATGGGACGCGGTCCGGGCCGTTGCTGCCCCTGTCTGCCTTACCCCTAAAGTATATCTCCAACTGGGTTGTTTTTTATGAACTTTAGCGTCATGTCGGGTGGTGTAAATGTTGTCGAGTTCGGCTGGAATTCCGTTCTTTTTCTTTGTGTTTCGGCTTGTGTTTTTGTCCTTCGCCCCCTTTTCTAGCCTGCTCCCGGCGAGGGCGGGGGTCTCGGGGGCTGGCCCCCGCACACGGCCGCAGGCCGTGGAGTTCTTCCCGGTATAGGACCGCGAGGTGGGGCGTGTCGGTGTGCCTCTTCCCTGAGCCTGGGGCGTCTCGATCACGGTGGTGCAGGGCGGGGCAAGGGCACGGGTTTCGCCCTTGAGCCGTCCTGTGCCGCCGTGATAGCCCCAGGAAGGGCTCAGGGAAGAGGCACACCGACACCCCGGGGACGGCACCGCGCGAGCCCCCGGCTCGCGGAGGTCGGGACCATTCGTGCCGCGGTGGCCGGCGCGCGAGAGGTGCACCGCACGTACCGGTCTCGGCTGGGAGGTGAGCCCGCGGGAGCTGCGCGGGCCGGGGACCGCGGCTGGTCGCGGCAGCTCCAGGAATGTGGTGTGGTTCGGACTCTGGCCGGCGCTGATCCGGGCATCCGCCCTCGCCTCGGCATATAAAAATGTAGGGTATTAGCTATGGCGATGGTGACGTTCTCGACGTTGTCTCAGAAGTGGGCCGCGCATATGAACGCCGCGCACGAGGACAACCAGGTCATCGTCGCCGAATACTCGAAAAAGCCTGCGGCCGTGCTGATCTCCCATGATCTATGGCTCATCGGCCAAGAACGCGCCGAAGAACCGGCCCGCTTCGAGACCCTCAAATCCGGGCAGGTCCCGGGTTCACTCAAACCGATCCGGCTCGGTCTGGGCGCGGGCCGTCACACGGTGGTGACGGTGGACGGGAAACCGAAAGTCGCGTTCGCCCCGTACGAGTGGGCACGCGAGGTGTTCCCGGACCTCGGGCTGCCCGCGACTCCGGAGCCGGTGGGGTGCGCGATGATCGTGTACCGCAGCGCCCGGCACGTGGGCGAACAACTGAGCGTCTACGCGGGATCGGCGGATCCGGATCGGGAGATGGATCGGCACCTGTCCTCGACGGGACGAGCCCGGATTCCGGCGATGCGCCGCGAGCGGATCCGCGCAGTCGTGTACGTGCACGAAGGTGTGGTGGCGCGGGTGCGCGCGGTGGATCAGGACGGGCGGTGGGAGGAACCGGCAGGGGATCCCCGCACGATCGCACCGGTCTCGGATCCGTTGACACCGTTGCAGATCGACCGACGCACCCCGGGCTTGGGAATCTACCCCGGGGACAAGCGCGAGTCGCGGTGGGCGATCTGGCGCGAGTACATCGACCTGGACACACGCGACTGACCCCGGTGGGCGCCTGCGCGCCGGCTGGTGACCCGTGATGGACCCGGCGGATGATGTTGTGGACCACCATCGATCCCGGGGCCGAAAGGCTCGGATTCGATCGCGAATCGGTGGTCCGCGTGGGGTATGAGGCACGAATACGTGGGGCCCGTGACGAGTACGGCGCCCGCGCGGTGGCCTGGGAATGTTGTCGGTGCACTTTCTGGCAGCTGAGGCGCAGCTGCTCGAAATGTGCCATGTATCAACGTATCCCGTCTTCTGGCGCGGATTGCGTACATAGAATTGGGTGATGCGCGCCGAGGTCGGCTCGTGTATGCCGCACCGTGAGCCTGCGTTCGCGGCGCGGCGTGGCAATGGTGTTGCCTCACAAAGGACTCGTTCATGCGTATCCACAGTGACGCGGTGGTGGACATCGCGTACGCCGCGGCGCGGATGCGATGGGCGTGGCATGTACCGGATCTGGATCGGTTCTGCGCGTTGCTGGGGTGGACGCTGCACAGGCGTGCTGGGTCGTGCGCGTCGCTGATCACCGATCTGGACGTCAGTCGTGCGTGGGCCCTGGTGTCCTTGTCGGGTGAGGACGTGTGCTCGATCTGGGTGTGGCTCTCGGACGAGGTGGATTCACCCGATGAGGACAGCGATCTGGATATCGCGTGTGGGTTTCACGAAGCGGTGATGTTGATGTGGGACGAATTCGGGCCACCTACGAGTGAATCGTTCGAGGAGGAGGAATCCGCCGCGCATTGGGAATTTCCCGGCGTGACGGTGTCGTTGGTGGCGAGCCGGCACGTGCTGCACGCAGAGGTCACTGATCCGCGGTACCGCAGTGAGCGTTTCGATCGGCTGGCCAAGACCTGGCTCGGCTTCTGGATTCAGTACGGGTGCTGACCACGTCACCGCACGAGCGGTGGATACCCGACTCCGGCCAGCGACGTTGTTGTCACACAACAGCGAGGCTGGTCGGAGACTTCTGGGTGAGGTCAGGGGCGTGCGAGACGGCCGTGGTCGATCCCTGCCAGGAATGCCTCCCATTGGGCCGGGGTGAAGTGCAGGATCGGCCCGCGACGGTTGTCCTTGCTGTCGCGCACTCCGACCAAGCCGTTGGCGAGGGACAGTGCCACCTCGACGCAGTTTCCGCCGTTTCCGCTGTAGGAGGATGTGCGCCACACTGCGCTGGTGTGGTCGGTCATGCTGGGAGTCCTTCCATCGCTGACTTGATGAGTTCCTTGGACGCCGTCGCGCTGAGCGCGGATTTCTTCAGGTCGCGCCAGACCAGCTCGTAGGCCTCGGCTTCCTCGGGCTTGTTGAGATACATCGCTCCAGTGAGTGTGTCCACGTAGGCCACGGGTGGCTCGATCGGGGTGCCTTGCGGGTCCTCGGGAAGTCCAGCAGCGTGAAAGCGCTCGCGACCATGCCCGCGTGCATTCCAGCCGAGAGCGGCAAAATCCTGATCGATACGCCTTTATGATCCGCGACCTGCAGGAGATGTTCGAGTTGCCGGCGGTAGAACTCGGGCTGGCCGAACGGGCGCTGGATGACCGCGGCGTCGAGCATGACCTCGAGGCGAGGGGCATCTGCACGGCTCAGGAGGGCTTGGCGGTCCATTCGGACCTGGACGCGCCGCTCGATCTCCTCGGCGGTGAGGTAGCCGGTGGGCTGGTGGGCGAGGGCTTCGGCGTATTGCTTGATCTGCAGAAGCCCAGGAACCAGCTTCGATTCGTACTGCCGGATCGACGTCGCTGAATCTTCCAGCATGACGAAAAGCCCGAACCAGTCCGGGAGTTCGGTCTCGGTGTAGTCGTGCCACCAGCTCTTCTTGCGGCCGTTGCGTGTCTCGGCTGTCAACGCCAGGAGCACCTGGCGGTCGCCGTCGCTGACCTTGTAGGCATCGAGCAGCAGGTTGACCTCGGCGGCTTTGAACCTGACGCCTTCTTCTCCGTCCTCCATGCGAACGATGGTGGAGCGGCTCAGGTCGGCGATCTTCGCGGCCTGGGTCTGGGTGAGTTCGACGCTGTCGCGCAGCTCTCGTAACCGACGTCCGATGTGTCGGCGGATGAGCGCGGTTCCGACTGTTCCCAGTGCCACGTCGAGCTCTCCAATCTCCGCGAGATGTGTCAGTCAATTTAAACAGTGACACATACGGGCGGCAAGAACTGTGTGAAGTCGGTCAATCCGTGCGACAAACGCACCTAAAGAGACATGCAAAATTGACACAATCTCAGTTTAGCTATTGTCTAGTCAGACTGACTGTAGGAGACTCGGGTCAGTGTTACCCAGGTCACTTCCCCTCGGCGGGGGCCTGCGGTTTCGCGGAGCGAAAACCAGAGCAGCCACGAGCGCAGGCGCGAGCCCGCCCGGGTCCAGCAGGGGTGAGACGCAATGCAATTCACATCGACAGTCGATCGAACACGTGCCTGCGGGCGCAGTGACGAGAGTGATCAGCACGAAAGCCCGGTGCCCCCGCGCCGGCCGGAGCCTCAGGACCCGGTCCACGCATCCGCTGTGCAGCGATGCCTGCGCTACACGCAAGATCTAGGACTGCCCGCGTTCCTGGAACCGGGCACACGGCGGATCCTGCTGGACACCAACACCGTCGGGGCAGTGCTGATGCCGTGGCAGCTCGGGCGGACGGTCGCCCACCGGTTGCGCTGGGAAGGTCAGCTCGGTCCGGTGATCCTGCATCCCCACTCGGACCGATCCACCTTCTTGACCCAGCCACTCGACGAGCAGGCGAGCGACGGGCCCGCGAGCGATCTGAGCCTGCTGGTGCGCATGAACGTCGGCATCGCCTCGCGGCGAGTGCGAGTGGTCCTTCCCTCTCCCGTCGATGAGGACTCGGGCTTTCGGATCTGGCTCGGCGAGCCCAACCTCTGCTTACCGTCACAGCGCGCGGTCTTCGACGCGCTGACCGGGGCTGTCTCGGTAACAGCGAGTGCACGATGACAGCGACACCCGGGTTCGGGGACGGCAAACCGACGATGTTCGGCTACCTGCGCGAGGACCTGCTGAGACCGGAGCAGATCGCGCAGATCTCGTTCCTGATGGCCGATTTCACCACTGTGCAGGGCTGCGGTGAACTCACGCTCTATCGCGAAACCGGCGCGGCGGGTGAGGCGATGCGGGATCTGACAAGCAGAGCCGCCACCGTGCCGGATCCGTGCGTGGTCGTGCCGACACACGCGCACCTGGAAGGTCTGGGCGAAGCGAAAGCGGTGATCCTGGAACGGCTTTGCGCCCTCGGCGCGAGGATATGGTCGCTCAACACCCCGGAGTGCCATGCCGCTCCGGCACACGACGGGGCGCCGGGTTCTGCGGAGCTGGACGCGGGCGCGGTGATGCTGAGCGCATTCACCTGCGCTGCGTCGCGCTCCTCGCAGCCTGTGGCGGGAATGCATATCAGCACCGATCTCACTCGTGCGGGCCTTCGGGGATTGACCGGCGCGGCCGAGCAGGTCGTGGGTGCGGTCATCTCGGAGGCGGCCGGTGAGAGTGGCGCCGCGACACCGGTATTCACCGCGATGGAAGCGCTGTACGGGGCGTTGGTCGCGGACCGCAATCAGCTGACGGTCAGATTGCTGTTGACCCCGGGGGCGCTGGTGGTCGAGATCCACGAAACACGTGATCACGTCACTGATCCACTCAGCGCGGTGGTGGCCGATGCCGGCCGCGCCGTGAGAGTGCGCGCCAGCGATGGCGGCACGCTTACTCGGTGCGCTCTGGATCTACCGCCTGGCTGGTCTCGGCTCGGCGCGGCGGTCGGAACCTATGCGTCGTTGGCGCGCGGTCGGACTCGGAGTTGGACGTGAACCCGGCCGGTATCGCCGGTGCGGCCGTGTCGGCGGGGTGAGCGATGCCCATCGACACGAACCTGCAGAAGAGGCAGTTCGTGCGGTCCGCAGACTCGTTGTGTACTGCCTCGGCGGCCGAGCAGAAGGTTCTCCCGGATTGGCACGAGCTGTTCGCCGCGCTGCGCGGGTGTGTGGCGAACACGCCGCAGGTGCATCCGGTGACGCGCTGTGCGTTGTGGCTGGCGCAGTTTCACGCCGCGGGGCGTGAGCATCCCGACGTGCCCGGTTTCGCGGGGACGTGCGCGGCGCTGGTCGCGTTCATCGATTCCTGGACGGTGCAACGGTGCCCCGCGCACTATCGCGGATCGGTCGGCGCGGTCGTCGACGACATGGCGCGGGGGCTGCTCGACGTGCTGGCGGCGTTGGACGCGGGCCGCGATATCGAACTCGTGCATCTGGCCTTGCTCGAAGTGGCCGAGCAAGCGGTCCGGTGGGCCGATCTCGTGGAGGAGGTGGCCCATGGTCAGTCACGCATCCCCGCACACCGATAAGGTGCGCGCCCGGCATTCACCGGGCCGCTGTCAACACCTCGCTCCACTGCATGGAATCGCTGCTGACGCACCGGAATCCGGTGTCGTCGTCGAGCATGGTGTGATCGGCGTCGTTGACCGCGGCGGGGGCGGCGCGGTCGTACGGGGACGTGAACGCCGATCCTTTCAACTCGTAGCGGCCGGGGGTGGATGCGCTGTCTGTCCATTCCCAGGTGTTGCCGCACAGGTCGTAGACCCCGTACGGGCTGACTCCGCTCTTGTAGCGATCGACCGGGGTGGTCGTGCCGACCTGCGAGCCCAGACAGTTGCATTTGGCCGGGGTGAGCTGGTTGCCCCACGGCCAGATCGCGCCCCGGGTTCCGCGGGCGGTCTTCTCCCACTCGGGTGCACTCGGGAGCCGTTTGCGCGCCCAGTGGGCGTAGGCGGTCGCATCGTCCCAGCTGACCCACACCACCGGATGAGTGAGAAGCTCAGGCGGTGGCCGGTTCCCGTGCCAGTGCCGCGGTGGCGTCCACTCGGTCGCGGCGACGAACCGCGCATAGTCGGCGTTGGTGGTCGGATACAGATCGACCCAGAATTCGGCGACCCATACCGGTTGTTCCTGCAATCCCGCGAGATAGATGCCCTCGGGGATCCGGGTCATGACCTTGCCGTCGATGGGGTGGCGGATGAGGGTCGGTTGCGCGGGCACCTGCGGATCGTGGGCGTGGCTCACCGAATCCGGCACAAGTCGACTGAAGCGGGCGCGTTCCTGGCTGTTCACGGTCTGCAACGAGGTATCCAGGGCCGCCTGGTTGACGGGGCGGGGGCGGATCGACGCACCGCCGGCTTCCCACTTCTCCACTCGCCGTTCGGGAACTCCGAGATGCGCGGCGAACTCCACGATGCTCATGCGGCGTGCTTCGCGCAGCGCTCGCACGTCCGCGCCGGTCCAGGTTCCGAGCATGGTGATCATGGGGTGCGGGTTCCCTTTCCCGTGCGATGGCGTAGAAGCGTAGTCGCAACGGGGCGGGGGATCGGTTCAGATCCGCTGTGGCGGAATGGAATCGTATTCCCGGCGCAAGGTGTCGATGAGGTCGTGCTCGACGGGGAAACGCGTGTCGTCGATGGCCGCGACGGCACGGACTCCGACCGCGGCGTTGGTGGCCACGACCGCGGCGACGGTGCCGAGGTGGGCGAGAGTGACCTTCTCGGTGAGCACTTCCTCGTCGCGGGCTTGGCTGATCAATCGCATGGTGGTGCCGGGCAGGACTTCCGCGTCGGGCCAGATCAGTTGACCCTCGCCGGTGATGAATCCGATGTTGCTGGTGGCGATTTCGGAGATCGTTCCGTCCGGCTCGGTGAACAGCACATCGTCGAACCCGGCACGCTGCGCACTCGCGCGCAGGTACATCGGCCCGAACAGGCCGGTGTGCTTGACCCGGGACATGTCACGGCGAAACACCACCGACTGCAACGTCAGTGGCGTCGGCGGCAGCTGCGGGGCCGCGCGGGTGGTGATGAGAATCTTCGGATCCGCCGGGGCGCCGGGGTGCGCCAGTTCCAGGCCCGGGTCGAACACGGTGACGCGGGCGACGAGCGGCCCAGCGGTGGCGGGCAGTGCGTGGCGTACCAGATCGCGCACCAGATCGGTGTCCAGGTCGGTGGCGAACACTTCGCGGCAATCACGTCGCAGCCGGTCCAGATGCAATGTCAGACCTCGCACGGCGCCGTCGATGACGCGCATGGACGTGAAATGTCCGTAGCCGACCAGTCCGAGGGGTGCGATCTCGGCGGTGGTGACCGGCACGCCATTGAGTTCCATGTGACCCAGTTTTGCACTGCCCCACCATCGCGCAGCGACCGATCGGTTCGAGGGACGGTGCAAAGACGGTGCAACGCGGGACAACGACGGTTCCGGGTTCGGGCATCGGTGCAGATGCTGAACAGCATGAGCAGCACAGATTCTCAGCGGCACGCCCGGTCGAACACGAGTCCGGTGCGTGAGGGCTGTGCCCGAGGTGGGCCTGCGACAGCGCGGGCCGGGCCGGCGGTGGCCGAGGCGAAGTGAGGGCCGGGGGTGCAGGAAGCGGGTCAGTACGAGGTGGAGGTGGATGACATGACCAGTACATGTATCGGCAGGATCGCTGTGCGAGAACACTTTTCACTCGACGATGAGCTGTTCGGGCCACCACCGGCACCCGGGCAGGTGTTATGGGATACCCCGCTGTGGCTCGGCGCGCATTCACTGATCAAAAACGTGACGACCTTCGCCGCTGACCTGGCCCCCCGATGGGCCGATGAGGATGTGGGGTGCGTGGTGAGTTCGGTCGTGGACTCGGTCGCCCTGCTACAGCGCTGGAACGCGGCGCGGCCGCCGGTCGCGCCGGTGGGGCGGTTGCGGGTGCGCTGGTCCGATCCGGGGGTGTTGGTGATCGAGGTGTGGGACGCGCGCCGCCCTCGCCCGCGTACACCCGAACTGGTCACGCGAGGCCCGGGATACCGGTATTACTCGATGGCTCGACTGCGTGTGCGATAGCTAGGCTTTCCCGATTCCCTGTTCCAACAGCCCAATCCCACTCTGGATGGAGAAATTTCAGTGGCACCCAAGCCGACGAAGGTGGACACCGTAGCCAACCTCGCCAAGCGCCGAGGTCTGGTGTACCCCAGCGGCGAGATCTACGGCGGTACCCGCTCGGCGTGGGATTACGGCCCACTCGGGGTGGAGCTGAAAGAGAACATCAAACGCCAGTGGTGGCGCTCGATGGTGACCGGCCGCGAGGACGTCGTCGGGCTGGACTCCTCGATCATCCTGCCGCGCCAGGTGTGGGTCGCGGCCGGTCACGTCGAAACCTTCAGTGACCCGCTGGTGGAATGCCTGAGCTGCCACAAGCGCCAGCGTCAGGATCATCTGCAGGAGGCGTACGCGGCCAAACACCGCGGCGTGGAACCGGATTCGGTGTCGATGCAGTTGGTGCCGTGCCCGAACTGTGGCGTGGTCGGTCAATGGACCGACCCCAAGCAGTTCTCGGGCTTGATGAAAACCTATCTGGGCCCGGTGGAATCGGAAGAGGGCATGCATTACTTGCGGCCCGAGACCGCGCAAGGCATCTTCGTGAACTTCGCGAACGTGCTGAACACCTCACGCATGAAGGTGCCGTTCGGTATCGGCCAGATCGGCAAGAGCTTCCGCAACGAGATCACCCCGGGCAATTTCATCTTCCGCACGCGCGAGTTCGAGCAGATGGAGATGGAGTTCTTCGTCAAACCTGGCGAACACGAGCGGTGGCACCAGTATTGGATCGACACCCGCCTGGCCTGGTACACCGCGCTCGGGATCGCACGCGAGAACCTGCGACTGTTCGAACACCCGAAAGAGAAGCTCTCGCACTACAGCGCCGGCACCACCGATATCGAGTACAAATTCGGGTTCGCGGGCAGCGAATGGGGCGAGCTCGAGGGCATCGCGAGCCGGACCGATTTCGACCTCACGGCGCACTCGCGGCATTCGGGCGCGGAGTTGACGTACTTCGACCAGGCAGCCGGTGAGCACTACACCCCGTACGTGATCGAACCCGCGGCCGGTTTGACCCGTTCGCTGATGGCGTTCCTGGTCGATGCCTACACCGTGGATCAGGCCCCGAACAGCAAGGGCGTCATGGAAGAACGGGTCAGTCTGCGCCTGGATCCGCGGTTGGCGCCTGTGAAGGTGGCGGTGCTGCCCCTCTCGCGCAACCCCGAACTCTCGCCCAAGGCGAAAGACCTCGCCGCGCAGCTGCGCACGTTCTGGAACGTCGATTTCGATGATGCCGGCCAGATCGGCAAACGGTATCGGCGACAGGACGAGATCGGTACGCCGTTCTGCATCACCGTCGATTTCGACACCCTCGACGATCACGCGGTGACGGTGCGCGAGCGCGATTCGATGGCGCAGGAGCGGATCGGCCTGGACCAGGTGCAGGGCTATCTCGCGGCCCGCCTGATCGGCGTCTGACCCGCCCGACACACCGCCACCGCCCCGAAGACAGGAAGTTTTCCGGTCTTCGGGGCGGTGGCGTCTCTAACGCATTTCGAGGGCGCAGATGTGGTCTTAGCGTGGGGTTTTCGATGCTTTTCGCACCTTGGAAGGAGGAAGCGATGGACGAGCAAGAGACCCCCACGAGCATGGAGCAGGCCGCCGGTGAGGCGGCGGCGTATGAGCCGCCGACGGTCGAGACGACCGAGAACCTGCCGCCGCAGTGCAGCTTCTAGAACGCTGAGACAGGGGACACCTTCCCCCGCGGTCACCGTGGGCACAGGTGTCCTCTTGCGTTTCACCCGCCCTTGAATCATTCCGTCTGCGCGCGAGGAGAACTCGGCCATGACCACCCCCATCCTTCCCGCACCGGCGGCGGTGCTCCGCCACCGGTTCACCCATCGCCCGGAACTGCGGCTGCTGTACGACACCCAGTCCGGGCTCGAACACCGCCTCAACGCCACCGCGAGCGCGTTCGTCGACGCGACTTTCCACACCATGGACCCGGTCGCGGTCCTGGCCGGCGGCTACGGGGTCGCGCGCGAGCAGATCGCCTCGGATCTGACGCTGTTCTGGTTCACCGTGTGCACCGCCCCTTCGCGCCGGCAATCGCGTCGACGTAGCGGGGACTCCGACGGCTGGGCGCGCACCGACGTGCCGTTCCCGCTCGCCCTGGAAGTAGAGCTGACGCGACAATGTAACTGGCACTGCGACTTTTGCTACAACGTGTGGAAGGTTCCCGACGACTACGGGATCCGCGGCCGCAGCGACACCACCGCCGATCCCGGCGCGCACATCACCATGGACACCGTGTGCGCGGTGATCGACCAGGCCGCGGCAGGGAACTGCCTGCGGATGCGATTCTCCGGTGGGGAACCCACGTTGCACCCGCAGTATCGCGAGATCATCACCGTGGCCGCGATGGCGGGCATGGATGTGGAGCTGTTCACCAACGGTGTGCGCATGACGGTCGACGAGGCGCACGACCTCGCGGCCCGGGGATTGCGGGTGGCGCTGTTCAGCGTCCACGGCCTCGAAGACACGCACAACGCGATGGCACGCAATCCGGCTGCGTCCGCCCAGGCGTGGCGCGGTATGCGCGCGGCGGTCACCGCGGGCCTGTCCACGGTCGCGGAGACCCTGGTGTGTGCGGACAACCTCGGGGAGATGCCGGAGCTCACGCGGCGGCTGGTCGATATCGGCGTGCACGATGTGAGTTTCATGCCGTATGTCCCGTACGGGCCCGCCGATTCGCGACGGCCGGTGCTGTTGCGGGCGTTGGCGGAGACGATCGATGAATGCCAAGCCTTGTTCGGCGGGTTGCGGGTGCGGGTGCCGTGCGCACCGCGCCATTGCCTCTCGACCGAACCGGTCGCGATCAGCGAACCGGTGCGCGAAGAGTTCGATTCCCATTGCGCGGCAGGGCTTTTGTGGGGCTCGGTGAGCTATGACGGCCGGTTTCGGCATTGCCCGCATTCGAGCGTGTACGCCGGAAAGGTCAGCGACGGCCTGGGCCGGGTGTGGCGAGAACGGATGGTGCCCACGGTCCGCCACGCGCTGGCCCCGACCGGGGCGTGCACCGGCTGTGGGCAACTGGCCGCCTGCGGTGGCGGCTGTCACCTGAGCAAAGTGACCCAGTACCCGGATACGAGCTCCATAGCGGCCCCTCGCGTGCTGCTGCCGTTGTCCGCGACCGGCGGCGTCGGCGGGTGCGCGCGATGAGTACCGGCGTCCTGGACGAGCGCGCCACGCGGCTGCTGCAGCGTCTCACGCTGATCGGTGAGGAGGTCCTGCATGACCGGACCTCAGGGCGAAAACACGTGCTCAACAGGACTTCTCGCATGTTCTGGCGGATGGTGTGCGAGTACGGCACCGGCTCGGTCGCCGCGGCCGCGCTCGCCACGCACTTCGGGATCGGGATAGAGCGCGCGAGCGCGGATCTGAACGGGTTCCTCGACCAGATCGACCAAGGCCAGCAGTGCGCGGGCAGCATTCTGCCCGGCGCGAATCACGCGGTCCTGGAACCGACGGCCGCATGCAACGGACAGTGCCCGCACTGCTATCACGGCACTCGCAACGATCACTGGCCTCCCGAGGAGATCGCCTCGATCCTGGGCAAGGTGAAGGCCGAGGGCCTGCGATCGGTGAGCATCACCGGCGGGGAAGTGTTCAGCGCGCACTACGCTGCCCGGTTCTTCGATCTGGCACGGCAACTCGGTGAGCAGGGCATCACCGTGGCGAGCGTGTCGACCAATGCCACGTTCTTGTCCGAACAGATCCGCGACCGGATCATGCGGGAGTTGCCGCGGTCGGTGGTGTTCCGGATCAGTCTCGATGCGTTGCGCTCGGATCTGCTGGACCGGATCCGGCCCGGCTATCGACACCTGGTCGACCCGTACGCGCCGATCCGCGACCTGTCCGAGGCCGGATTTCCGTTGGTGTTCACCACGAACATCTGGTCGCAACCGGTGTCGGAGCTCCTCGCGATCGGGGACTACCTGCGCGACTATGAACAGGTACAGGCGTGGAACGTGCGGGTGGCGGTGCCGGTGCATCACGGGGCCGGGGAACGCACCCGCACCGCGGCACGCAAGCGGCAGCTGTTCGGGCTGCGCCCGGATGTGCGACTTCCGTTGCGGCACTTCGCGGCGCTGCTGATCGAGCACGCCCAATGCCGGTACCCGTTCCCGGTGCGGATGGGAAACTACCTGGCCACCAGCCTGCTCGAGCACCCGCAAGCCCTGACCGCGATGGGGCCGGGGCATCCGTGCCGCGAGGACGAGCACCTCGTGACCGTCAAAGCCGACGGCGCGATCACCCAATGCCCCATCCTGACCGAACTCGCACCCGAACTGACCGCGGGCTCGATCCTCGAGGAGGACGCGACCGGGTTCATGCACCGGCTGCCCCTGGCCGGTCTGCACACCGACACCATGGCGTGCTCCACGTGTCCGGTGTTCGCGGTGTGCGGGGGCGGATGCCGCCTGTATTCGATGGCCCACGACGGGGGCCTGCTGGGCTGCGACGAGCCGGCGCGGGCACTGCTGGTGTGGATCCTGGTCGACCCGACCGGGATCCTGCGCGCTCACTGGCCGGACTATCACGCCCGGATGCGCGCGCTCGTCGGCGATATCGACCTCGACGGCCTGTACAACGCGCATGTAGCCGGGTGGGACTCGTGAGCGGCATGGACCTGGTCCAGGTCGGGACCGTCCACACGCCGTACGCGCGGGTCGCGGACTGCCCGCGCTGGCCATGGACACAATCGGTGATCAGCACACTGCGCATCGATGCGACGTATGTCGGCTGCGTGGAGGGAGTGCGGGCGGGTATTCGCGCTCATGTGTTGTGGTGGGCCGCGCTCGCGGATCGTTCGGTGACACGGCGCCACATGGCCGCGGCGGGTCCGTTGACGGGGGTGATGGCCAGTCGTGGTGTGGCCCGGCCCAATCCGATCGGCCTGACCCTCGTGGACGTCGTGGCCGTGGCCGCCGATGGACTCTCGATCGAGGTGCGGGGCATGGACTGCGTCACCGGCTCCCCGCTGCTGGACATCAAACCCGCTCTCACACTGCCCACCTACCAGTAGAGAAAGAAGGTATCCACGATGCTCGCGGCACCGGTGACGTCCTTGTCCCACGCGCGAAACCAACTGTACGAGCGAGGATTCGCGGTCATCGAAGAGGTACTCGCGCGCGAGCAGGTCGCGCGGATTGCGCAGGTCGCGATGGATGTGGCCGAGCAGGAGATGGTGAAAAATCCCGGCTCGGCGTTCACCGTCGACCGCGGGATCGATGGTGCGCTCGCGCCCCGAAAGATCGACTATCCGTTTCTCAAGCATCCCGCGTTTCGGGAGTTCGTTCTCCACCCGCGACTGCAGGAGCTCGCGGACACAGTGCTGGGTGAGCCCGCGTTCCTGATGCGGGACCAGTTGTTCGCCAAACCACCGCATTTCGGGTCGTCCAAGCCCTACCACCAGGAAAACGCCAGCCTGGGTTACGCCCCGGCCGACGGCATGATCGTGATGTGGGTGGCCCTGGACGACGCGACACTGGACAACGGGTGTTTGCGGGTCATCGACCGATCCCACCGTGCGCTGCTGGCCCACAGCCCTCAGCCCGGCGCGAGTTACAACCATGTCCCGCAGTCGGATTCGATCGATGTGCGCCGGGAGATGCTGCTGCCGGTGCGGGCCGGCGGGGTGGTGGTGCTGCATTCGCAGGTGTTGCACTGCTCGGCGGTGAACAACTCCCCGCAATGGCGGCGCGCGTACTCCTCGCACTGGGTGGTGTCCTCGATCGCGTGTCGAACCAACGCGCAGCGGTTCGGCTACAGCCGCACCGCCGGGGGCGGGCAAGGCCTGCGGTTCCGGGCCCCGTAACCCCCATATGTTCTCGACCGGCTCGCTGTGAATCCGCTTCGCGCGGTGGGGTCGGTGGTGATCTTCACCCATCCCCATATCTGCGCCGAGGACTCGGCCGCGCTCGTCACGGACATGTCCGACACGGCCGGCCCGGGCCCCGGCGGTGTGCTCGGGGCTCGGCACTGCCGTGCCACTTGCGCACCTGCGTGAGGTGATCCACCAGCAGCAGTACGGGCGCGAATGGTTCGATGACGAAGCGCCCCAACACATCCGCGAAATACCGGCATTCCGGATCGACCGCACCCCGGTGACGAACATCGACTTCCACGCGTTCGTCACCGCGACCGGATACCGCACCGGCGCCGAAGCGCGCGGCTTCGGGCTGATGTACGGGGCCACCTACTGGCAGACCGACCCGCGGGTGTGCTGGCACACCCCGGCGCCGGGGATCGACGCGGTCACCGACCGGCCCGAGCATCCGGTGCTGCACGTGAACGTCAGCGATGCCGAAGCGTACGCGCGGTGGGCCGGCAAACGGCTACCGACCGAGATCGAATGGGAGTACGCCGCACACGGACCGGCGTGGGCACCGTACCCGTGGGGAGCGGACTGGAACGCCGATGCCCTTGCGTGCGCGGAGCATTGGGCCGGGACGCTGCACAACCTGGACGAGTGGAGTACCTGGTGGCGCGCGCGATACAGCCACCAGGGCCCGAATCCGGGGACCACGCCGGTGGGTGCGTTCTCCCCGATAGGAGACAGCCCGTACGGGGTGGCCGATATGGCGGGCAATGTCGCGGAGTGGACCGCGAGCGAGTACACCCCGTATGCCTGTGGGACACAGATCGATCCGGCGTTGTCCGCTGCTATGCTGCTGCGCTATCGCGTGGTACGTGGCGGCGGATGGAAACACATGCGGTGGCAGACCCGCACCACCGAACGCATCGCCTGTGTGTCGAACTATTCCTCCTTCGAAATCGGTTTCCGCTGCGCCGCCGATGACCGCCCGAACACGACACCAGAGGGGTACCAATGCGCGTAATCATCACCGGCGGGGCCGGATTCATCGGCTCGCATCTGCTGGACCGGCTCGTGGAGGGCGGGCACCGGATCAGCGTGATCGACAACCTGTCCTCCGGTGACAAATCCCGCGTGCCCGATACAGTCACCCTGCATCAGGTGGATATTCGTGACGCGGGCGCGGTCGCGGACATCGTGGCGAGCGAGCGACCCGAGGTGATCTTCCACCTGGCCGCGCAGATCAGCGTGCGGCACTCGGTGTCCGAGCCGCTGATGGACGCGCACACCAACGTGCTGGGCACCATGAACCTGATCGAGGCCGCCCGCCCGGTCGGTGCACGGATCATCATGGCCTCCACCGGCGGCGCCATGTACGGCGACGGCGTGCCGATGCCCACCCCGGAAACACAGATACCCAAAACCCAAGCCCCGTACGGTATCTCGAAGTACTGCGCCGAGCAGTACCTGTCCCTGGACAACCGCCTGCACGGTGGTGCGCATGTGTCGCTGCGGCTGGGCAATGCGTTCGGGCCGCGTCAGGACCCGCACGGGGAGGCCGGGGTGGTCGCGATCTTCTGCGGTCTGATCGCGCGCGGGCAGACCCCGACGATCTTCGGCGACGGCACCCAGACCCGCGATTACGTGTATGTCGCGGACGTGGTGCGCGCGTTCTTGGCCGCGGCGCAGTACACCGGGAACGAATCGGTGCTGAACATCGGCACCGGCCGCGGTACCAGCGTGCGGGAACTGCTGGAGGCGGTCAACGCTGCCGCGGGCACCGCCATCACCGCTGAGCACGCGCCCGCCCGGGCGGGGGAGTGGAAGCACGGTGCCCTGGATTCGGGCTTGGCCGCTCGTGAGCTGGGGTGGCATTCGAGCACCAGTATCGCCGAAGGCATCGCCCTGACCTATCAGCAACTCACGGCCTAGACCACCGTCGTCGAGGCTCGACCCCCCCTCAAGGGTGGGGTTGAGCCTCGACGTGTGTGAGGAGGCCTGCGATCTCGGATCGGAGCATCATGTTCGTGGATTGGGCTCGACACACTCTGCTGGTTCTGGCTCTGCATCCCGATGACGAGGCGATCGGCTGCGGGGGATTGATCAGCCGTGTACTCGGTGCGGGCGGGCGCGTGTTCGTGCTGTGGGTGACGATCGCCGATATCGCGGACTTCTCCGAGGCCGGGGGCTCGAGCGCGGCCCAGCGCCGCGAGGAAATGCGCCGCGCGCACGCTTTCTGGCCGTTGACCGGCAGCCACCTGGCCTTGCCCGGGCAGGACTACAACCTGCGCCTGGACACCGTGCCGCGTGCGGAATTGATCGGCCTGATCGAACGCGGTGAGCATCCGTTGTCGCTGGCGGCGCTGGCCCCGACCGTCGTGGCGATCCCGGACCCGTCCAGCTACAACCAGGATCATGCCGCTCTCGGGACCGCGGCGATCACGGCGCTGCGTCCAGGCCCTGATACCTACCGGCACCAGCCGAGTCTGGTGCCGGGCTATGAAGAGGTCGGCGACTGCTGGAACGGCGGTCGTCCCGGGCCCGCACCGCAGATGTTCGTGGAATTGAGCGAACACGACCTCGACCGCAAAATCGGCGGCCTGGCAGCGCACGCCAGTCAATGCCGACCGCACCCGCACACCCGCTCCGAACACGCGCTGCGCGCGCTGGCGGCCGTGCGGGGAGCACAAAGCGGATACGCCTTCGCCGAGGCGTTCCACTGCCTTCGTGTACGTGCCTGAAACCCCTGCTGCGGCAACCGGATAGAAGGACTTCTTGTGATGAGCCAGGACCGGATCCCTGTCGGAAGCGACGTGTTCGGGCAAGCACTGCTGGACGAGCACGAGGTCGGCGGTATCTGCGAGATCACCGAACGCGACGACGGATACATCACCGCCCGGCCTATCGACCGCTACTTCCAGCCGTACTCGCAGTGGCCGGAGCTGGAACGGTACGCGATCGACCGCTGCGGTGGTCGCGTCCTGGACGTGGGTGCGGGGGCGGGGCGCGCCGCGCTGGAGCTGCAGGATCGTGGCCTGGACGTGCTGTGCGTGGACCATTCGCCGGCCGCGATCGAGGTGTGTCGTCGGCGCGGGGTCAGGCACAGCTTCCTGGGGAGCGTCGGTGATCTGCCCGCGCAATCGACGATGTTCTCCTCTGTCCTGGTGTTGGGGGGCACGCTGGGTTTTCTCGGCAGTCCCGCCGCTGCTACCCAATTCCTCACCACGACAGCAGCTTTCACCGCGCCGGGCGCACGGCTGTTCGGTCTCGGCACCGACCCCTACGTGAGCTCTGACGATGCCCACCAGCGCTACTACGAACGCAACCTGCGCGAGGGCCGCCTGGGCGGACAATTGCATCTGCGCCTGCGCCACCGCGCTACCACCACGGCGTGGTTCGACTTCTGGATGGCCACGATCGATGAACTCGAGGCGGTGGTGGCCTCCACGCCCTGGACACTGGAATCGGTGCAGCGCGAAGGCGCGCGGTATCTGGTGGTACTGGCTAGGCAGTGACGTGCTGTTCCCGGGGTCCTCGAGACGAGGAGAAGAGTGTTCGAGGACCTGCCTCCCTCGTGGTAACCAGCAGCGTTCAGGGGATTCGACTACTGCGTGAACTCCGGAGCCCGGTACGGGTCGCGCTGACACGGACAGTCCGGATCCAGCGGGGGCCTGTAATCCACTGCGCCACAGCGGCATCGCGTAAGCCGGTGACCCCCTCGCATGCCTGGAACCGGGCACGACAGCCAGCCGATGAGCGCGGCTCCGGGCGCGAGCACGTTGTGTCCGTTGGCGCAGCGCACCAGTTGCGGTTCGACGTAGCGTCCGTCCGGGAGTTTCACGAGTGCGCCCGGATCCACGACGCGGCCCTCGGCGACGTAGATCGGGCGGTAGTGCCGGGGTTCGCGATTGTCCGCCACGCCCTGCACCATATCGGACATATGTTCGATTATTCTCGCCGTCATGGTGTCCAAGGGTGATCGAGTGCGACCAACAGCCGGTGCGGTGAGTGTGGTCGAGGTGAGGGAAGATCCGGTCGAGGGCGACACGTACGTGCTGGTCCAAGCGGTAGAGGCGTATTCGGGCGAGGATGAGGACGTCGCGGGCAGAGCGGCGGCGGGCCGGTATCCGTTCCGCACGCCGATCGCGTATCTGGTGCCGGCCGATCCGGCGTGACACCGCGCGGGGCCCGGGAGCGGGGAAGCGTCCGGGCCCCGCGTGGTGTGGTGAACACCCGGCGCCCCTTGCGTGTGGTGTGGGTTTCGCTGGCTGGCGTGGGCCGATACGCTGGTGGGCATGACCGATCGGGACATGCACATGTCGCTGCCGCAGGAGGTAGTGCAACAGCTGCGCTCCGCGCTGGACGCGGCCGCGCCTGCTCCGAACGCGGCCGAGCGGGACGAGGCCTTGGCCGCGATCACCCGCCTGGCCGGTGGGAAGGTCGATCCGGCTTCCCTCGAGCGGGCCTACAGGCTGTTCGGGCACGACCCGGAAGGCGGGTCGGGTACGCCGCACGTCGGCGCCGCATGAGCTCAGCTGCTGTGGGCGGCGTGGTATTCGACCGCGCTGCGGTGATCGCGTGGGCTCAGCAAGCCCCGTATGCCCTCGCGGTGGGTTTCGCGAGTATCGAACTCAACAGCGTCATCTTGATACCCACCACCGCACTGGCCGAGGCACGCGCACTGGTGCCTGCGGACAAGCGCGCGGTGCTCGATGTGCTCCTCGGGCTGCCGAACACCGTGGTCCTGGACTTGGACCAGGCCGGTGCGATCGTGGTCTCGGAAGTGCTGGCCGCCGCCCCGCAGGTGCGCGAGGGGTTGTCCGCGGCGCAGGTCGCGGCCGCGGGAGTCGGACGCGACTATCCGGTGTTGACCAGTCGGGGACCGGTCTTGCGGGAGCTGGATCCGCGGGTGCTGGTGGACGAGTTGCCCTGATCGTGAGGTCATGATGGGCATCGACAAGCTCGAGGATCTACGCGATAACCGCGAGGAGATCCTCGACGAGCTGAGCAAGGCGACCGATCCGAAGGAAATCGTCTACTGGACGCGCCAGGCCGCCGAGGTCGAGGACGCGATCAGCGCAGAACTGGATCGCCGTGGCCGTATCGCACACCAGCAGGTCCGCGACCGCCCCGCACCGCCCCGCCGACCGGGCCCGGACCGCCTCTTCTGATCAGATCGGTGCAGGTCAACGCCGATTGTGGCGTGGACGCGCGCTGGTGACGCGTGCGATGCTGATCGTGTGGTCGCGGGGCTCGGCGACGAAGACGAGCCGGAGGACGCCGTCGCTGAGACGGCTCCGACCGGGCTCTTGCCCATGTCCCGGGTACGCCCGGCCGCGATCGCGGTGCCGATCACCGATATCGCGCATTTGGCGGCGGCCGCGCTCGCGCGCGGGGAGACCGATCGGGTGATCATGGTGGATCTGGGGGATCCGCCGTTGATTCGGACGCCGGGGCGGGTGGCCAATCAGTGGCTCGGGAGCGGGGTGTTCGCGGCGTTGCCGATCCCGTGCGTGTGGTGCGGGTGGTGGAAGGACGGGGCGTGCGAATGCCCACCGGATCCACCACTGTGGTGACCGAACCTGTTCCGAGAGAACACGGTTCGGTCCTCCTCGGGTTACGGGATCGAGGGGTGGGCAGCTCGAAGGTGACCGTGCTGGGCTGGTGGACGGTGTCATTCGCGAATGGCAGTACGTCAGTGCGAGGGATCGTGGTCTGCGGGCTGGCTGTAGAAGATTGATTCAAGTGATTGACGTAGTGGGCGATCCAGTGGCTTTCCACCGGTGTCGAGGCCAGGCGCAGGATTGTCTGCGAATCCGGCGATCTGCTCGGATCTCCCGTCGGCGGTGGTAGCCCAGACCTGAGTGTCGGCCGGCCGCCAGATGACCACCGTATCGGGGTAATGGCTGAGTTCGGCCAGCATCGCATCGGGTCCGCGGAAGGCGAGGACGACTTTGCCTTCCCCTGGAAACTCGTATTGCATTGCCTCCGGCTCGATCACGATGGTGAACCGGTGGCTGTCGGGCGGAGCCGACACCGCGAGCTGAAACTCCATCCGCCAATCATGCCGCAACACAGAACGCACTACGTTGCCGCCGATCGCGCGCGGTGGACTGGGCGAAAACGTTCGTATCTGTCCCACGAACGCGCATCCGCCGCGCGCTCACGAACTCGCTGGGAACCGTTCGGCGGTGTGTGCGTCGAATACGGGTATGGACTTCGATGAGCGCGAAGAGTTGCGGGCCCGGGGAATCCGCCCGGACGACCTGCGCGAACAGCTTCGCGTGGCATACATGCGATATGTGATGTGGCGCAACGGTATTCCACTGCCGCCGATACGGACGACGCGGTGGCGCCGAACCGGTTACGCGTGGCAGCCCGGGGACCTGGAATAGGTCGTGACCGCCACGACCGGTCGTGCATGATGGGCTCATGCCGATCGCAGACGACGCTGCCGCCGTCGCACAGAATGCCGCCTACGCGATGATCGCACGAGCGGTCCCGCTGCGGGAGTGCCCGCAGTTGCAGGTCGTGCTGTACGACGAGCTGGGTCTTACTCCGATCAGCGATGAATGCCGCACGGACACAGACACTCTCATGAGCCTGTACGCGCGCACCGGGCACCCGTTCCTCGGCCATGTCCTGACCTACCGTCGCACCGCCGGGCCCGCTGTCGCCGGCACGAGCAGTGGTGATCGGCCCGATGATGCGGAGCTCGACGCGGCGGCGCAAACGCTCGGTTTCGTCGCGGAGGTCAGCCGGACGATCCGCAGGTTGTAACCGGCTTCGCGTTCTTCGGTGATCGACTCACGCTGCGGTGAACAGGCTCATTTGAATCCCGCGGGGATGGCGCGCGTGCGCGGCGGCCGCGGCCACTACGTGCGTGCGCCAGCGCATCGCGTACCGCGGGCAGTTCGAGCACGACTTGTGGGCGCACCCGGGCAAGGGCGCGTCGTACAACGCCGCTTTGCTCCACGCCATGGAATCGCTCGAGTGCAGCAGGGATCCGTACATTCCCAGGCCTTCGGCCTTCACCCCGAAACCGGGTGTGGACGGGTTGCGGCGGTGGCCGGGCCGTGATAGCTAGCTAGATATCTATCTACCTAGGTAGCCATATCGGACTCGTCACCCGCGCTGATCTGTCGTCCCGCAAACGCCTCGGCCACGCCAGCACCGAAACCACCCGCCGCGGCGAACGCCGCCGGTGACCAACACCGTGAGCATGTGATCCGTCGCGTCGAATCACCCGCCGTGACCCGGCGTTCGACCGTTGCGGCACAGAGGGTTTCGTCCCTGAATACTCTCGGACCACGGTCGATCACAGCAACACAAGGAGGTTCACCCATCACCATTGGACCACGTCGAATTCCGGACCAAGGCGCGACGACGACCGCCGGACATGCGTTCCGGCCTCTGGCTAACCCTCCGGGAACGGGCAAGAGGTCCAGTTGTCCGAACCCCAGACGTTGGTTTTGTCCATCGCGCGGCCCACGGGGAAATAGGCGTCCCGAGTGACGCGATACCACTGGACATTGCCAGGATCTTGCACATGGTCATGGGTGTAATAGATGTCGCCGACGTGGAAGCTGTCGTATCCACACGAGACACCCGCAGGCCAAGGCCACGCTGCCGCGGTACCCATGCCGAACACGCCGATGCCGAGACCGACTGAGGCGGTAACACAGAGCACGCCGACGCGGCGAAGTACTCGCGTACGAATGGCCCCCCTTGTCCAATTGTCAGCACGGCCAATCGGTCTCGCTCGCGAGGGCAAGGTCGCACCGACCTCTCGTTTCAATTCACGTGTGGAACCGAACATTGTTAACCCAACTTCCGAATCCGAGGGTGCCTCTCGTGGCCTCGATCTCAGAGTATTGGCAGGTCAGAGTATTTTTTGCGCATTTTGCGCAGCCTCCTTCCCGATTTGCGCATGGGGGTCATCAGCGAGGCTGCTGGGTCCGGGTGAGCGCTGTTGCCTTCGACGTACCGCGGTGGGAGATCTGCCGAAGCGGCGGGCGAAGGCACGGTGGAAGGTGCTTAGGGCGTCGAACCCCGACGCATAGGCGATCTCGCTGATCGACGCGTTCTCCTGGGGATCGGTCAGCCTTCGGTATGCGCGCTCGACTCGGGTGTCGGCGATCAAGCGAGCTGGCGCTGGCGCGCCGATGCTGCGCAGCGAGTACTCCAGTTTTCGCCGCGAACAGCCGAGGTGCACGGCCACCGAGTCGGAGGTGAGTCGCGGATCGCTGCTGCGCTGCGCGATATAGGAGCGGGCGGTGTGGGCAAGGACGGCGGACTGCGATTGTTCCGCTCTGCTCGGTATATGCAGTGCGAGATTCAGCAGTTCCATCGATCGTGCGCTGATCTCGGTGAATTCGTGGCCGGTCAGGCAGCCCGAGTGATCGGATATCGTGCGCGACAGGGCGAGCACCGCCGCGGTGGAACCACAACCCGCGCCGAGGAGCGGCGGGGCGTTGTCCCGGAACGTACCGCGAGGTACATACTCCCCGGGAACGCCTATCGCCCAAACACGTGTACCGGAGGGAATCGACACACACAGCGGACGTCCCATGTCCAGCAAACCGAGCCGACCGCAGGGAACCCCGATCTCGTTGTCGCCATGGCTGATCACGACGTCGGCACCGTGCGAGACGATGAGAAGAGCGGCCCCGTAGTCATCGCAGAGCGCCTGTCGGCGTGTTCTGATGTAATCGACCGCGTCGGCTGTCGCATCGACAAACTGAAATCCGCCGCCGCGCTGCACACACATGGTTCCGGCGAACTGTTGCGGGCTCACGAAGCTCAGTCGCATGTCGCCCTGGTTCATCCGACTGTGGACGCTCCAGTAATCGATCCGATCAGCCGCCGAGACAACAGACGTGTCCACGTCCACTGTCGCGTACCCGGTGTCCACACCAACCTCCCGCAGGCAGTTCGGGCAAAAGTGCTGTCCCGCAAGCGAAGCCGACCCCCGGACATAATATCCTGGCCGAACCCGCCGGGCCGTGCGTTCCGGGAAGGGCACCAGCGTGCCTGCGGCGCCACCGGCAGCCCCCGCCAATTCGTCTGTCGGTGGCCCGGAATCGGGTGCGTTCCCCGCGCTCCGCTTGCCGAGGCTGCCGGATCGTAAGCGTTCGACAAGGTCCATCCGGTACTCGTGAAAGTGCGGCTCCGGATATTTTCCAGGGGTGTGCGGGCTCGGAATCGACTGCGCGGACGGGCAGTTGGGGGCATGCTCGAGTGGATCGGACGGGGAGGGAAGAATGCAGTTGCGAGCAGGGTCGGAGCTGGCCGGGTTCATCATCGAACGTGTGCTCGGTGCTGGTGGGATGGGGTCGGTGTACGCGGCTCGTCATCCGCGGCTCAAACGCACTGTGGCGCTCAAGGTGCTGGATGCGAGTTTCGCCGCCAGCGACGAATCGCGGACCGCGTTCGCGCGTGAGGCGAAGCTCGCCTCGGGGCTGGATCACTCGAATATCGTGCAGGTGTTTGATTGCAGCGACGTGGATGCCGTGCCCTTGTGGATTTCGATGCGTCACGTCGCGGGCGGCGACCTGGCGGGAGCGCTGAACCACAGGCCCGGCGGGCTGGAGGTGGAGCGAATCATGCGCTTGGTCACTGATGCCGCGCATGCCCTGGACTACGCCCATGCCCACGACGGGGCGTCGACAACGATGCTGATGCGGATGAGCGGGCACGGCCACACCAGGTATGGCCTTGCGATCGGTCACGAACACCGGCCCGGACTTCCGGCAGGCCAGCAGGCGCGGCAATAGCAGTGCGGTGCCGCTCGGCCGAATGACCAGGTGTTGTGGACGATGCTGTACGAGACTGCGGCTCGCGCCGACTAGTTGCTGATGCTCGTCAACCCGGATCTGGACATGGATAACCGGTGCGGGTCCGTCACCCGCAAGGGCGGGCCCGGAATGCGCTCCCGCAGTGGCGCATCCGCCGCGAGCAACCCGGTGACCTCGTCGCGGGTCATCGACCGCGAATGATCCGGCGGGACCTTGCGCGGCACCAACCGCACCAGAGGATCACCGGGTGCCCGCCGGGCCCGCAGTTTTCGTATCGTAGATAGCCGCGGCCGTTGTATTGCTCGTACCCGACACACAGGTAGAGGTGGTTCTGCCCGTGCAGCGGCCCGTAGCGGGGCCGTCGCGTTCGGCCTCGGAGGCCTCGGCCAGTTGCCGCCAAAGCTGTCCTTTCAGTAGCCCTTTGGGTGGCGTGGTTGGTGCTGGGCGGATTCCGGTGCCGACGCGGGCGGTGGCGCGCCCTGCCCGGGTGAGCCAGACCGAGACCGGATCGCGCAGGATCCCCTCCAGTTTCACTAGTGAGAAGTGTCATTCTCGATAGCTACGCCGTCTTCCTCGGTGGGGTCGCTGTAGTCGAGTTCCTGAGTGACGTTGTCGCGCACGACAATCCGACGGCCCGCCGCATACTGGCGGTGCATGGTGCCAACCGGCAGCTGGCAGCTCATCGCCATCCACCGCGATGTCATGCCCATTGCTCATGCCCGCGGTCACCGCGGCACGTATCGCCCAGCCGGACGTGCGCTGAAGCTGGCTGAGGTAGTCGGCGCGGATCGCTGCCGCGCTACCGGGCGCTTCAAATGGCCTCGGCTCGATGGTGTCGATGGCCTTGTCGAGCAGGTCCCGCAGATGAATGAGCAGATCGCGCTTCTGTTCCTGGCTAGTCCCCTCATTGTGGATTGCACAGTTCGCCATCGCGGTCTCCATAGCGTGTTCCGAACCAGAACACGATTTGAGCGTTCGGAAAACGACCGTCTGCCAAACACGAACACCGCGCCCGCAACTGTAGGAAGTCCTGTTCAGTGCTGACGTGCGGATTATTTTGCGGCTGAACGGGACTGTGGATAGTCGGCGTGTCTCGGACTCGTCGGCAGTTTGGTTCTCTCAGCTCGTAACTCGTCTTCAGGACGGGGGTTGCGGTCTGGCCGGGGAGTGGTGGTCTGCTCGTCTGCTTAGCGGAATCAGAAATCTCCGAGACTCGCCTGCGTGAACCCGTCCGGGCCGATGCGGAACACTTGCGGCAGCCCCAACGTCTGCTCCGCCTTCGCATACAGTGCTTCTTGCGCGGAGTGTTCTTCGCCCGTTGGGTCGGTCACCAGAAAGCCATGGGCGCGAATATCTTCCGCACGAACATCGGCGGGGTCGTCGTAGCCCTCCACGACGAAACCGAACAGGCAACGCAAGGCGTGCTCGCCCAGCTCAAGCGGATGGAACGGCAACGGATACGGACTTTGATCAGGCCAACCTGGGACAGGCTCCACAGGATGCTTGCCTGCCCAATAGGGCAGCTCGAAGTCGAATGGGTCGCCGATATTTTCCACGATGCCATCCTCTGGTGACACGCTCAGCGATCGGATCAATGTGCCGTCCTCCCATACTGCGAAGGCCAGCCAGTCGACTACCGAGTGCATCGCGTGCATGATGATTCGCCGACCTGTTCCCGCCTTACGCAGGTGCTCGGCTAGTTGAGAGGGGCGGTCGAGCATGAACCTCTGATCGCAAAGGACCTCCGCCCCGGCCAGCACCGTGGCGTATGTGTGATCGTCCGGGGGATAAACACAGGCGAGCAGCGTGCTGTCCTCGGCCGGCTCAACCACGTAGCCCGGGTGGACCCGGCGTATCAGCGCTTCTGCTTCGGCCCTTCCGACTGTGGCGCCCCCGACAGCTCAGTACGAATGTCGCCGTGCGTGAACGCCAGCAAGGCCGTCTTAGCCCCCATCGCTATCTCCTCGAATTATGGCGGACAAGCCATCGGCCATCCGAAGTGCATAGACTTGGAACGAAGCAAGCCCGCATCCCAATCGCAGATAGTCGATCCTGTCACATGGCAGCCAGACCCGGCCGGGCCATATTCCCAATGCTGGGTGGAGATTCGACAGCGGTGGGGTGCCTGGAAGCCGGGAAATCGCCACACACGTCTCATCGGCAGCTGATCCAGCGTGAACGGCGACACCAAATGAACTGAAGTCCAGTTTGTACATCGCTGAAGGCGGTTTCGAACAGTGACACCTATTTCGACGCGAGCGGCACCAAGTTGTTCCTTTTTGGCCGCCGATGAGTGAATGCTACCGGCGGTCAAATTCCTAATCCTATGGGCGAGATGCGCTCGCGCCGAGGAACTGCTGTAACTCAACATCGAGGACATGGACCAGACGCGCCGCTGGGCCCTGGTGACGTCCAACGACGCGAGACCTCGCATCCGCCGCAGTGGCGCCGCTCACGACGCGCACGTCCTGGATAGGATCGTGGATTTGGTGGCCGAGCCCGAACAGCACGTCGCGTTTGCGTAGTCCGGTCAGGATTTCCCCGGCCCCGGCCCCGGCCCCGGTGTGGGCGAACCGGTCGAACTTTATGGTGATCAGCACAGCCTGCCGGTCGGTGCCATGCCGTCTCGACACACCAGACGAATGAGGTGGTCGTCTCGTAGCCTTCGAGCATGAGAATATGCATCGACAGCTGGGCGTATCACAACAGTCCGCACTGGTGGAGCAGCTCGACAGCCACTTTTGAGAGGCCACTCTCGTGATGCACACAGGAACTGTCGAAGCCGATCACCATCAGTTCGTCATCGGATCACCGTCCGCAGTGACCTACGAGCCTGCCGCGACAGGCAGCGTTATCGAAGTAGGGCCCAACTTCGTGACTGTCATGACCGGGGTTGCATACGGCCCGGTGTCCGTAACGGTCGAGGTGCTCACCACCAAGCCCAATGGCCTCAGCGCGGTCGACGCGTGGCAAGTCATCGAAGAAGCCACAATCCAAGTGAGTAAACCGTTCCGAGTCCTCACACTGGGTGGCGACGTTGCCCGGGATTTCCCGACGCTGTCGATCCAGAAAGGACTCAACACCGTCCGGGTCAGCGCGACAGGGCGAGACATGAACTGGGACTTGACCGTCACCGAGCCGACTGAGTCATACCTCGTCCAGATCTGGAAGGTCACGAAACCCGCGGCGATGTGTCGAATCCACAAGTCCGACGCGGCATGGAACAACGACATCACCGTCCACAAAAGGCGAAACTGGTGGGATCCCGATCCTGCTGCGGACGCTACCCTGTACATCAAGTACGGCTACGAGCAGATGGCGCGCTCAATCAAGCAAAACGCCATCAATTGGGGGGGACGACCGCCCACCGACAAAATTGAATACGTACCCTACGCTAAACAATTCGCAGGTCACGACCGAATGCTTGTCGACGCATTAGCGCGCGCCCGGGCACCGAAACTACGAAAAATTGCCGCTTGGGCAGCGCGACGGGCCTACACGATCGCTGGCATCGTAGACATCGACTGGATCCGCGACGGCCTGGCAGCACTGGACCACGGTACCCCGCTGCCCTCTCCGTTCGACAAACAAAACGCCACGAAACTTTGGGACGCCTTCAACTCCGACACTCGTATCCAGCTATGGACCACCTCGGACAGCGGCGAACAAACTTCGACCGCCGCGTTGGCCGTCCTCAACGCACTATCCGATGCCAACGAGCCCGAGCCACTCCAGGCCGTGTTCAGGGTTCTCCACACCGTACTGAACGTGGAGAACTCTGACTATTCAAGCCTTATCGGCGATCTACGGCGTGAGTTCTTCCCCAAACTGGCCCCTGCCGACCGGTACGAACGCTGGATCGGCTATACGGTCGATGATATTCTGCAATCGGATCCGGATCGATGACTGCACCGTTGAAGCTTAGCTTCTCCTGATCAAGCGGAAGTGAGGTTCTCGCCGCAACTGATCTTCGATTCCACGAGAACGTTCGTTACAACAAATTGGGCGACAGCTCCGAATGTTTCCTGTCGAGGGTCCGCTTGTCTGACTCGAGGTCGCCTTAGCCTTCGCTTAGAATCGGGCGGATATGGCGTCGCTCGCTGGTGGACACCAGTTTTCGCATTCGAGGGCGCTGTGTGCGGGTGGTGCTTGGCTTGTCTGCCGATGATGTTGGTGGGTATGCCGGAGGTGGGTTCGTGGCGGCACGGGTGTTCGCGGACGAAGAGCTGTAGCGTCTGCGGTGGTTTCCGGGGATAAGCGGCTTGAACCTCAGGAGTTCCTGATGGGGCTCCAGCACGTGGTACGTGTGCAGGACCCGCGTCAGGGCTGCGGTCGCGCGGTCCGGCGCCAAGGCCAGAGGTCGCCCGCCCGAGCACTGCGACAACGCCTGCAGACAACGGGCGTATCGCAACCGGCGACGAATAGCTCGGTCCGAGAGTCAAAGCGGACGTAGTAGCGGGAAGGGCGATTAACCACGGGCAAGAGCCTGGCCTGGTGATGGATCGAGTTGGCCACCGACTTCTACACCTCGCCCACCTTGGACGGGCTGGACGACATACTGATCGACCGCGGGTGACCCGTGTCGATGGCTGGTGGCCGCTTGTCACTACGGCGGGCGTGACCCGCTACTTCGCCACTGGTACCGCGCATCTGCGAGATCTGTTCACCTGATAACCCCGGTAGCCCCTTCTGTCCGCGACAGCCCCCGACGGCCTTTATCCACCGGGGGCTGTCGCTTGTCGAGCGTAGGGCACCTCTGGATCACCGAGGTCGGGGTGGTTCTACCGGGATCCGAACACCAGCAGCACGACGAAGAACAGAAAGATGGCCGCCGGCAACAGGATTGGCAGCATGCGCGGCAGTGCCCAGCTCCAGCCGCTGGAAGATCCGGGTATCGGCGCGGAGATTCGCCCTTGGGACTTGAGCTTCCACAGATGGTCGGCGGCGCGTCGCTCGGACGCGGTGTACGACCGAACCTCCGGTCCCCGGTTCGGGCAGTACGGCATCATGTGCGAGTTCGACAGGCACCCCGGATTCGAGCACAGGTAGTAGATCATCGTTCGCCCCTTCCCCGTAGACCGCGTTCAGCATGACAGCGCCCGGTGACAGTGGCCGGCGATTCGAATCTGGGCGAGAGAAGTAATGGGTGTCCGGGCTCTTGTGTCCTGAAGTTTCGTCCTATTTCGATGCTGGCAGGATCGTGGCCCATGTTGCTGCCGACCAGGACGAAGGTCGGTGGGACTGTGTGCTCGTCGACCGTGCAGGGCTTCAAAGCAAGGGGTTGCGCCTGCACACCTCAGGAATCCGGCTAACGCCGCTGTACCACTGGGCCAGTTCTGGATCGATCGCCCTCAGCAGCCTGGCGACTGTACGGTGATAGCCCATGACAACGGTGTCGCACAGCGGTTCGAGGTGGGCGACACGGTTGCGCAGGCCGTGCAGTCTGTCCACCCAGTACATGATCACCAACGGGTCCGGGTGATGGGGGAATGCCTGGCAGATCGCGTCGTTCCAGAAGTCACGCTGGGCATCTTTCCCGATTCCGGACGGGTGCTTTGAATACTTGGATGGCAGCAGTTTCTTCCAGGTGCCAAACGTCATGTGAGCGACAACGTCATCGTGATCAATAGGGTGACCGTGCCGGCGGTGTCCAGCGGGCCGGGCTCGACTGTCAGCGCTGGCTCGCTTGTGCGCGTCGTCGTAGGTCGAGAATCGGGTTCCTCGCCCTGCAGCGCGATTCTACTGGGATGGAACTGCGTGCCATCCAGACCACGGGCGGGGTCCGAACTTCCCTCGGAGACAGGCGATACGGTGATCCGCTTGTTCTCGATCAGCAGGGAAGGTCGTGGCGGTCTGCGCGGCCATCGTAGTCATACGGAATTCGCGAAGATCGCGCAGCAGCTCATAGCCTCCCCACGTGGTGACATCGGAACCGTATGCATCACAGAATGATCGGTATTCCGGTGCGGCGATCTGAGCCAAGGACTTGCACTTGATCGCAGTGTGGACGGTGTCCCATTCCGGCGGACCGAGAGAGGTCCGCTCGAGGTCGAGTAGAACGACCGTTCCGTCATCTGTGGCGACGACATTTCCGGACCATGCGTCACCGTGAACGACACACCACGGCAGGCCGGCGGGTACGTGGGCCCATCGTTCCTGCAGTTCGGCGAGGTGCTCACCCATCCATTCGCGATCATCGGAACTGACGGTGGTGGCCGCGTCGATTCGCTGCTGGAGCCTGACGAACGGATCGAGTGTGCCCAGTTCGATGGTGGTCGGAGGAGTGAGATCGTGCAGTCGGCGGAGCGCGGCGCCGATCTGCGCTGGAGTTCCTGGTCGATGCGGGGGCAGTTCCTTCCAGAACGTCACAGCACGGTCGCCGATTTCCACGGGCTGCTCGATCCCGGGTGCCGCTCGGACTGCGGCGAGCTCCGAGGATTGGAGCCATCGGGCCACCGCGACTTCGCGTCGAGCTGCTGACTGTTGTCCCGCGCGGGCGATCCGGGCCACGATCTTCCCGTCGAGGCGGTAGAGAACATTCTCGCTGCGGTTGAGAACCCTCGCGCCGTGGGAGCTCAGCCCCGCGCGAGCGCATGCCTCACGAAGGACATCCTCGGTGGGATCGGTGGTACTCATCCGAGCGGCAGCAGTTCGTCGATGGTGTCGGTCAGTTCCGCGACATGGGGTTGGTCGGTCCGTGATTGCGCGAACGCGCGCAGTTCGCGCAAATCGTCTGCCGCTCGACGGGAGCGCAGATGGCTGGCGTCTCTGAGCGCGTGGTGGCCGACGGCTGCGGCCTCGACGGGATCGCTGGTTGCCATGATCAGTGAAGCGAGCTTGGTCGCGGATATTGCGCGGGATCGCAGGTAAGCGTCGCTATGTCCTTGTGCCGCTGTCGTCAACCGGGTTCGGGCTTCGTTGACGAATCGGCCGTGGATAGCCAGATCGAAGAGCGCGTGCCCGGTATCGCCGGAATGTTGGGCGGCGCCGTAATACGTCATCCAGGGCGGATCCTCGCTCGGATTGGCGTGTGCGAACTCATCGTCAGCGCGGCCGATTGCCGCGAGTGTTTCTTGGACTCGCCCCAACTTTGCCAGTGCACGCGCATGAGTGGTGTGCAGCATGGCGCGCTCGGTGGCTGTCAGGCGATCAGGACGGGTGAACGCGAGCCCGACTGCGGTCAACCCGTCGTCGGGTTCCTTGCACCAAATGGATTGTCTGGCGGCTGAGGAGTGGATCTTGGCGCGCAGGTGCCAGTCGTTGCCAGCTTCGGCGCAGGTGAGGGCGAGGGAGAACATCGTGCGGGCGTCGTCGTGTTCGTATCGGTCGAATGCCATGAATGCGGCGGTGTGGGTCAGGTAGCCGACTGCGGAATGGAGACTGTCCCTGTACTTGGGGTCGCAGGTCGTATTGAGCAGGCCTATGGCGTATCGGACCTGAGCCAGGACCGCTTCACGAACAACGCCACCGCCTGAGGCGTCGATCGAGCTGAAGACTTTCGCGGCCTTGCGGATCTGTTCGATTTCGTCGATGCCGACGATCGACGGGATGGGGGTGGGTCGAATCGCGGTCAGGGCATCGAGAAGCGCCGCAGGGGAGGCGACCGTGACTGTGGCGACGCGCAGAAATCCTTGGCGGTTCACGTCTTCGAGGGTATCCACGTTTCTCGGTGGCAACCGGAACCACAAGAGGTCAGCAGGTATCTGAAGGATCTGAGCCCACCGGATGAGCTTGCTGAGCTGCTCTGGCGCCGGTCCCTTCTCGATCCTGCTGAGCTGAGCCTGGGTGAGACTCAGCCAGGTAGCGATGGTTTCCTGGGCCAATGGCCGGGCGTGAAACGGGTGTGTGCGATAGGCAAAGATGACCCGTCCCATATGCCAGGTAGCGAGCGCATCGCGAATCTGGTCGGTGTGCCAGAACCCCGGCGGGGTCCGGTAAGGGCTCTCGAGCTGTTCTCGCGACTTCGTTTCGCAAGAGCCGCAGCAGGTTTCGGTGTTGTACTGACTCAACCGTGTACCGCATCGGGTGCAATAGCGGTTGGACTGCGGATCCTGTGTCATGTGACCGCTCCGAATGGTGTGGGTAGCGCCGCCCTCGTTAACCCTGATCAGCGGAAAATACCACCGCTCGATTCGCAGGAGTATGCGTTCGACGCATATCGCGCATGCGCCAACGTGGTGGTTGGCCTTGGCGATTCGCCGGATCCTTTTGCTGTTCGTTTTTCGAATCAGCGAAGGAGAACACCATGGGGTTGTCGTTGGTAGTACCGCTTTTCGGCCCGCCGGCGGCAGGCAAGACGACGTTGACGATGATGCTGGCCGGGAAACCCGGCATCAGCGTCTTTCGCCTGCGGGAGCACGTTCCACGCGATCTGCTGTCGATATCGGCGGGCAACAGCCAGCATCCGGGATGGCTCGACCCGTTCACGGTGGACGAGGCGTTGAGCCGCTACTTCGTTGGCGTGCAAGCTGATCGAGCTGTCACTACCGTCTTGCTGGACAACTTTCCGGGATCGGCAAGTCAGGTAGATGAGCTGGTGAGTGTCGTTCGTGAGTGCGAGCCGACGTGCCGTATCGAAGCGGTGGAAGTGTTCACCGACAACAAGACCCTCGAACAGCGGGCACGGACCCGCAAGGTCTGCCATCGCTGCGAGTGTGACCCGATCTCTGATCCGCGGCTACCAGCCATCCCCGCGAAAGGTGATCCCTGGAAGTGTTCGCGCTGCGCGGGGACCTTGCACCCCCGACGGAGCGACTCGCCCAGTTTGAGGAGGGCGCGGATGAAGCGGTACCAGCAGGCTGCGGAGGGGATCCGCACAGGCTTCCATGGCTCGGGTATCCCGGTCTCCCAGCTCGATACCACCACGACGATCGACGGCGCGGCGAATTTGCTTGTTCCACTGGTGATTTCACGGAGCGCAGCGCGATGACTTCTGTTCCCCTGCCCCGCCCCACCATTCGCAGCGACGCCTACGGTCATGCGCGGATGCCGCGTCGGATCGACATGCCGGAACCGGCGCGTGTGGACCGAGTGGCCTACGGGCGATTCCGCAACGTCTACCTGTACATCACCGAAGCATGCCAATTGCGGTGTGAGCACTGCTATATGGGCGAGCGTCTCGATCGAGCACTGAAGATGGAGTTGCCGCAGATCGTCGAGACGCTACGGACCTGGCGCAAGCTGGGCGGAAGCAAGGTCACCATCCTCGGCGGCGAGCCGACACTGCACCCCTACTTCTGTGAAGCTATCTGGGCCGCAGCGAAACTCGGTTATGAGGACGTCATCACGACCACGAACGCTCAGGTGCCGGCTGCGCGGAAGTTCCGGAAGATGGAGCCGGCGGACTTCGCCTATGTTCAGGTCAGCATGGATGGTGGCAGCGCGACCACCCACGACGCGGTCCGCGGTGCGGGCACGTTCGACATCGCGATCGACACGACCGAAGAGTTGGCCGGCCGCGGGTATGACACGCGAATCATCTGCACGGTCAACAAAGCGAACGAAGGCGATGCCCTGCGGCTGTTGGACATCGCCGATGACCTGGGTGTGAGCCTGGTGAAGTTCCACGTGTTCAGCACCATCGGCACTGGCCATGGCAATTCCGACATTGCGATGAACCCGCTCGAGTGGGTCGAGTTCTGCGACAAGCTTAGTGATGCTGCGCCGGAATATAAGTCGCGGGTCTGGTTTCAGCCGACCTACGCTCGACGCGATCAGGTGGAGCGCTACGCGGGGGAGGGCTATCAGGGCTGTATTGGGCGCACACTGGATCGGATCTCGATCTTCCCGGATGGCCGCTGCTACGTGTGCTCGTACCTGTTCGACACCACGATGAACTTCGCACAGATGACCGATGGGCAGGTGCAGCTCAATCACGGAGCCAACGAGTTCGAATTGTTCACCAGCGTGCTGAGTGAAAGCAGCTGCGGCGGATGTAAAGCCGGTGCCTGTGGTGGTGGTTGTCCCGCCGAGGAGCTTGTGCTGGGGACATCGTCGTGCAACGCGTATGAGGACATCGTTCCCGTATGTCGACTGTGGAAATCCAGTGCCAAGCCGGAGGACGGCCGATGAACTATCCGACAGAGGCAGACTCCATGGACTGGGCTGCCGCAGGTTTGTGCACGATCGACTGGAGTGACATCGACGAGGTGGAGCGGGTCACGTCAGACTTCTTCGATCACCTGGTCGCACACCCGCGTATCGTGCGCGCCCGGCTCGACAACCTGGTCGCGAACCCGGCCCTGCTCACCTTGTGCGAGCACTACGACATCCTGGACAAGATCGTGCTGTTCAGCGATCCTGACTCTGGGATCCGCGTGCGCCTGCACGTCTTTCTGCCAGGCTACTTCGACCGCCCGCACAACCATCGCTGGTCCTACGCCAGCCGAATCCTCCGCGGCCGTTACCGCCACTATTTGTTCGGCGACGCCGAACTCGACGAGAGCATCGAACCGGCGAAACTGCCTGTTTTGCAGGCACGGGAGGAACCGGTCGGCGCGACATATGCCCTGCACCACACTATGGTGCACGCTGTCGTTGCCGAGCCGCACACGGTGTCGCTGGTCGTTCGTGGCCCGGCGGTGAAGGACCGATTTCTGGTGGCAGACCGTAAAACCGGAGAGGCGTGGTGGCAGTACGGTGCGACCCAGGAGTCGCCGGAGGAAGCCCAGCGGAAGCGGATGACGCCGGCCCAACTTCTCGAGGTCATCGCTTCGATGCGGGAATGGAAGTTGTTCTAGTCAGCGGCGAGTCGGTCCAGGCATGCGGCGATTGACTCGAGTTCGAAGAGTGTTGGGAGTGGGGCGCTGTGGTGGCGAGTACACCGTAGCGCCCCACTGGCCGCGCCGAGTCGCATACTTCGATCGATGGACATTCCCTCCCGTAGCCCGTAGAGCAATCCCCCGGAGAACGCGGCGCCGGCACAGTGGGTGTGGTGTACCTGGACGGGAAAGGCCGGTACCGCGAGGACACTCTGTTTCCGACTGGCAGCGAGGGAGCCGGCGGCTCCTGCGGTGACCACCGCCCACTCCGCGCTCGTGTGAGCGAGCAACTGTCTGGCAAGTTCGGATGCGTCGTACCGGGCAGCATCATCGACGTTGGTTTGGATCAGTAAGTTCTCGTGGTTGCGCAGCTCGAGCTGCAGCGCATCAGAGAGCGGGGATCCGCCCAGATTCAGGAGCAGCGGTGTGCCACCAGCGCGGGTCGCGCGGATGACCCGGAGGGCGGCGTTCTCGATGAGTTGATAGGCGTCCAGGTACACGAACGAAGCGCAAGCGATAGTGGACAGATCCACACGTTCGAGGCTGCCTGCGACCCCGGGGAGATGAGCGAACCACGTGCGCGTGTCGTCGTCGGCGGCGACGACCACGACACGCGGAGTAACAGTGCCAGCATTGACAGCCGCTGTGGTCTGGACACCATGCCGTTGTAGCCACTCGCTGACCTGTCGCCCGTCTGCGTCGCACCCGAAATCGTTGGCGATGAGCATGGTCGGAACATCCAGTGCCGCCAGGACCGCAGCGGTCATGGGGCCATCGGCGGCGATCGAGTGTTCCGCGAACCGGATCTCGGCACCGTGGTTGGCCTCAGGAAAGTGCGGAACATGCCACAGCTCAGCTGACGCGAGGTAGCTGACGCACACTATGGGCCGCTCTGGTGCCGCCACGTCATTGCCACCCGTATGTCGAGAACGGCTGGCCCGACTGTACGTATTCGAGTGCGGTTCGGCAGTAAGGGATCATGTGTGCGGGCAGAGAGTCGAGCTGAAACCAGGCCAATTCACTGCATTTGTCCTGTTCGAGGTTGATCGGTTCACCCTGCCAGTTGTGTACGGCGAAGAAGAAGGCGATTCGGCCGCCGGCGGACGAGTTGTGCATGACGTGGCTGAACGCCACGTCATGCGGCGCGATGCGGACGCCGATCTCCTCGGCCGCCTCGCGTACGAGCGCGGTGACCATCGATTCGTCGACTTCGAGATGGCCTGAGGGCAGGTGCCAGGCACCGTCTTCGAAACCAGTGTTGTGTCGGCGTCCGAACAGTAACTCATCTCCGCGCCGGAGCATCAGGTGCACATCACCGATCAGTGTGTGCCGCAAAGGCTTTGCTACCTCGCCTGGTTTGCTCTGGGTGTTCACGGCTTTTCTCCTTCTGGGGTTTTCGGACCTGCTGGGCTGGACACGGTTGTCGCAGTCTGGCTGAAAGCGGACCGAGCCTACGACTGTGGACGTCAGGCAGCTATACGTCGTGGGTATGGCGAGCATCTTCAATCGGCATGGTTCGAGCTGCAGTTGACCTGCATCCTCGGTTGATGGCCCGCCCCGGGTTGTGATCCACACCTGCTGCTCTGGTCGGCAGACGTTCGTTCGCGCATCTTTGAAGAGCATCGAAGGGGATGACGCGATGGTTCTGAACATGCATAGACGACTTCGACCGCGACGAGGATCTGAGAATCCTCGCCTGAGATGCCCCATCGGACCGCTGCGACGACCACACTGCATGCGCTGACAACAATGAACAGCGAGCACGTTGGCTTGGTATAGGCGCTGTCGATGGCCGCGTGCGGCCTGTTCGTAACGGGCAGTTGTGTTTTCGGCGTCAGGTCGATGCTTGTTCGGACGTTGGCTGGGCGAGGCGATGAGGAGTGCGGTGGGGGCGAGGCCGAAGTGGTTGTCGTAGCGTCGATGACTGTTTCGGCGGCGGTATCGTCCGAGGCGCTCGTGATGGCGAGGTCGAGAATGTCTGCGACCAGACTCATTTTCGAGTGACCATGGCGACCCGATGTATCTCGCTGACGTTCTACGTGCAGAAGAAGTGAAGGTCGGTGAGTGGAAGGACCCCAACGGGGTCGGCTGCAAGGACATCGGCCACGGTGACTGCGACGCTCTCTGCATCACATGCGAGTGCCCGCCTGGGCGCGGTCGCCGGGGCGGTCGCGGCCTGTCCCGGAACCGTGCTGCGGCTGGGTCTATGGGCAGACCTCGATGTGGCTTGGCGGTAGCCGTACACCGCGACCACGATCGACCATCTCTTCGATCAGCTGGTATGCCGCAGGGCAAAGAACCTCGTACGCTGCGAAACACTCCGCCAGGACGTCGGCAGTTTCCAACGTCTTCAGTGAACGGCGCTGCGCGAAGTCACGCGCAGGCCGGTCATCGGTTACAAATGTTCCGTACCTGTAGGTTGTTTCCAGCAGATAGATGGACTCTGCTTCGCCCAGGTGGTCAGTCGCCTTGTCCGGCGGCGTTCCTTTGAGCAAACCGCGGCGAATGAGGTTGACTTTCTGCATCGTGGGAATACCGCTCGGGAGTTCGATCGGCTCGCCGAGCCAATGTGCATCCAGAACCTGTTGAAGGTAGGGGTGGTCGCTGACAACGCGCTCGATCTCGTGGCGAACTGACCGCGTCCAGCACGCGCGACCAGAAAATCGCTGCTCCAGCAGGTCAATTCGTTTGACAATCGCGAAGTTCCACAACGTGCACGCATCGAAAAAGACGCGATCAGGCTGAGTGCTCAAGGGTCAGGGCACCATCACATCCGAAGACTCTTCGCCAGACAGAATCGGCGCTAGTTGCGTCAACAAAAGATCGGGTTCAGTGTCCAGCAAGCCCGCGATCGGTCGAATACTGATCCGACCGGCGACGTACGCGTGGACAGCTCGGAACAGCAGCCGGCCAGGTACGCGTCGACCGTTGATCGTCTGCAGATCTGACATCCGTCCCGCCCGAGTGATGAATCGCGCCGAACTCATCCGCCGCATCCTGTCCCTGCCGACCGCATCAACGATATCGCAGTTGTGAGCATGAAAAGCCAAGACGTCCAAGCTGACCCGGTACCTGGAGAGTAGTTTTTCGATCTTCGACTCATCCTCGGTCTGCCCCCAAAGCTCCTCACGAAGCTGCTCACCAGGGACCAAGAACTCGGCAGCGAAGGCATTGGCCCGAATCTCTCGGGGTGTGCTCGAACCGACCACGCTCTCATCGATGAGCACGTTTTCTGTGTCGCCGGCGAAAATGTGCCCCAATTCGTGGCCGAGGGTGAATCGCTGTCGGGTCGGGGGGAGGTTGCTGTTGATCAACGCGAGTCTGAAGTCCCCTTGCACGACACTCAGTCCGTCCAGACCTGACGGAAGTTCAGCTACCGCGACATCGACGCGGAGAGAAGTCTCGACCAACTCGGCAAGCTCGTCGAATTCCTCGGGCAGCCAATCCCTGTCCACCGAGGTGCGTACCTGGCGAGCGAGGGCCTTCCCCTGCTCGAAAACGGCGACGCCCCTGACCGGGAAGTTGATTGCAGGCTGATTGTCGCAGCCGACATCCGTCAGCAGGCGGTTGAGCTGGACGAGATGCTCGACAACCTTGCTAGCTTCGTCGATAGCGGGCCCGTCGTGCTGGGCCCGCGCTGCAACCAGGACCGGTTCGAGGGCTTCGTCCTCGTCGGCCAGAAGCAGGTCGATCGAAGCGCCAAGCTCGTCGGCAAGACGAGCCAGCTCGAGGGGCTTGAACTGCCGACGTCCAGACAGTGCCTTCGACAGCGCGGTCGGATCCATGTCGATTGCCGCTGCAACTTCCGCGTCCCTGCGTCCCGAGGCGGTGACCTTGTCTCGCACACGCCGTGCGAGTGTCTCGGTACTGAGGCTCATGTCTGGAAATCTACCATTCTTGCGAAAATAGCAAGTGTAGATCGCGTATCGGTGTGAGCACAAGAATCAACCATTCTACCTGCAGTTTTTCGCGGCCACGTCACTCGACGAGTGGTCGTAGCGCGCCGGGCGCGCGGGTGCATCGTTGCTCCGCAGCAACGGGTGGTACCTCTCGCTGACAAGCTGGTTCTACCGGGATGGAACCGCCAGCCAGCCGGGCCATGGGCGGGGTCGCAACTCCCACGGTGGGGTCCGCCCCTCGGCTCGAACTCTCGGGGCAAGCGATTTGGTGTTTTGTTTGTGCCTGATCAGGAGCCGCCCGGTGACGTAGTCTGCTAACTTGGATCCCGCCTGAATTCGCACCTGTCCTTCGTAATCCTCTGCTGCTCAACGTAATACATGTCGCACGGAGCAGAGTGCTCGTTGACCTTGTCGGCCGTTCGGCTGGCGGGTTGGTGCATCGAGCTTGGGGGTGGGGGCCTATCCCGACTGTTCGGCACATGCAAGGAATTCGGTTTGCTGGTTGGTGCGGGGTTCTCTGAGTCTGTCGGGCGCGTTCGGTTGTAATGCAGGCTGGGGGTCAGTGTGGTTGACGGGTGAGCCAGTGGTTGGGCTCGCGGTATTGCGAGCTCAACCGTTCAGTCGTTGGGCGTTGCTATAGCCATTCGGAGACGCCGCCGTGATGAGAGCAGGTTCCGCTGCGTGTCTTGCTGGAGCTGTAGGTGCCGTCCTTGCAACGTGCGCTTGCCCCTGCGGGTGCGGACGGGGCTTGCTGAGGGCGGTTCACGCAGTCCCCGGCTGTGTTCTGATACTGCCCACTCCCGCATGCGGCAGTGGGCAGGGGTGCAGCCTGTGCGGCGGGAGCCAGCAACGCCGCGGCAGTGAGAACGCCCGCCGATATCGCGGGCAGCATCATGCGCAGTGTGAAGGATCTGAATTTCATAGTCACTCTCGAATTTCTTGTGCAAGAACAGCTTCCTTCGGGAAGCTTGGGATTTCCCGACCGGCGAGGGACGCTACGGCACCACAGTCGGTACGGCCGTGAGGTTGGCGCGGTGCGGCACAGGTTGTCAGCGGGGTGGCAGAAAGTGGCAAACATATGGGATCCCGCGGGGATCACGAGTGCGGGCTGCGAGGTTCGAATCATTCCGGAAGACGAAGCGAAGCGGGCTTATGCCGATTCGAGCTATCAATGGCTGTGCATCACGTCACGCGTGGTCGATAGCAATGCCGCACTCGGCGAGTACGAAGGCGGCTTTCACGTCGGATTCGAGGCCGGGATATCGAAATCGATATCAGACCATGCGCAGATTTCGTTGACGAGGGTGTGTGTTCGATTCTGATCACCGCGTACGACCGCTTCGGCGAGGTGCACGACCGCCTCTTCCTTCGTCCCTGCGAGCTCGGCGGCTATGGTCGCGATGGGGTCTGCCAGACGGTGTCCGTGGTGGTGGTGGGGGTGGGGGGTAGAGCGCCGCCAACTTTGCAAGCTCGTACCTGGTTGCTGGTGGTTCGTACTGCCCGCGTGAGAGCGGCCAGGGAACCTCATCGCCGATCGCGTGATAGATCTTCTGCCCGAGCTCATCTGGCACAGGGGCGAACTCCTGGTCCTGGGCGCGAGAACACCTTCGACCAGCCATCGGCTCGTCCTGCCAGCATCATTGACGACATTGCGGTAGAGCTGTTGCCATCGCTCGCACGACAGCGTGCCGGGCGCAGCGAGCCGGGCGACATACTATGGCGGCTGGCCGATGTCCCAGGTGATAGTCCGAGTGAGCCTACCTCGTGTTTCAAATGGTTTCGCCCAGCCTATCTCGGTAAATCTGCCATTTTCCGAATCGCTGACTCCGGTGACAATGTCATTCTTTCCCCGATCGAAGTCGTAATAGTCCTGCGCTTCCACGGTAACGTCCATGGTCACCTTTTTTCCTTCGACGTGTATGTTGGCGTGACTCCACTGTTGGTGGCCCCCTATCGTCTTCTGCCAATTCTCGGTCCAGACCGAAGAAACTGTATTCGGTTCACCGGAAATTTTGAAGTTCCGATTTCCCGACCTCGCGAGAACATCCGCGGACAAGCATGCCCGCGCTATTTCCGCATCGACAGATCGACGTATGCCCTCGTCCTCACGGTAGGCTTTATCGTAGTCAAACTGCTTCTCTTCCCCATCGTTGTCCCAGTAATGCTGATACATCGCAGTCGCATCTTTGAGATCGGGCCTTGACAACTGGGCGCCCCGCAACTTTGCTCGCCAATTCATCATGGTCCGCACGTCCTGTGGATTGCCCGCCTTCGTTCCGTAGATGAACGTGTCGTCATGCACTAGGGTCGGCACTACCGGTTCTCCGACTGTATAGCTGTCATACGGGGTTTTGAGTGCTTCCGCAGCACTCTTCAAACCAAAGTCCAAGTGGAGGGCGGTATCGCGCAAGCGCTTGAGGCCGAAGCGGGTTGTTTGCCAGGCCAGTGCAAGATCCACGGGACTCTTGGTTGACATGTCCTCTTCGTGAAATGTGCGCTTGAGATTGCTCAGGATGCCATCCAACTGTTCGCGTCCTGAATCGTAGTTCTTCTGTGCGGACTGGAGTGTGTTGGCCCAAGCGGCCAGCTCTAGATGACTCTTCTGAAAAACTGATTCGACCGTCGAAACTTGAGTGGACAAGGTGTCCACAGCCAGTCCAGCGCGTTTTGCGGCACTACCGCGCCAAATGCTGGTCAGTTCTGGTGACGTCATTTTCCGGAGCAGTGAGACGGCATCGCGGGCTCGTTCGGAGATTATTCGATGATTCTCGGACCGTTCGCGTATGTCTGCGGGATTTCCTTTCGGGCGCTCAAAGGAGTACGAGAGTTGAATAACTGACTGAAGGGCATCTTCGGAGCAGTGATCACCGGAAATCTGATCCAATTGATCCAACAATTCTTGGACAAGGTTGATCTCGTCGGAGTACCAACCAGTCAACGGTTCCTATCCTCCGGTTCCGGCGTGTTATCGGTGTTCTTGTCATCGTTGGGTATAGGCAGCGTACTATCGGGTACGTCAGGCTGTGGATCGGAAATCCCTTTCGGGTCAGCTGCGGGAGTAGCTTCCGGCGCGTCTGGATTGTAATTCGGGTTAGTCCCCGAAACGGGGGGTGGTCCAGGATATGAATTTGGTATACCTTTTCCGCTGGCAGCATCGGTATGTGTGTATTCCCAGGTTGTATTCTTGAGGGTGGTCTCCAATTCAAAGCATGCGAGTGCCCAGGATTTTGTTTGGTGTCTCATTCCATTTTCGAATCTTCGCAAGTGTGTATTGATGTCACCGTATTCTTCGTAAATGAAAGTTTCGGCGAAATTCCATGGAGGATCCATGAGATAATATGTCTTGGAAAGATCGTCGATCGCCTGGGTTAGGTCATGCGCGTCAAACCATAGTGTCTCTGTGCCGGAGGTTTCACCTCCATTATTTGGGGGGATTTCGGTGGATCCGGATGCCTTATCCATCGGTTCATGGGACATTGAATACCATTTCGATAGTAATGTGTAATGAGAAGGGTTCTAGATGAATCCGATGATCGGCCCGCGGTTACCAGATCCTCCGAGTCCACCCCTGTTGGCAGGCCTGCGCGCCAAGCGACTGCTGCGTGTATCCACAGCCTGGTCATCCGTTCGACGCCGTCGCCGACCACCGCGATACCCTCCGGATCGGGCTCGACTGCATCCACCCGCAGCGCTGCCAGAACTACCCCCCGGTCCAACGATCACACCAGCCACGAGACGAACGAACATTCGGAATTGGGTGCCATCACGCATTTGCGTCCTGCCGTCGAGAGCCGAATGCGGGCACATGCTACGACCAGTTCACGCTTCTTGCCATAGACGGGAAGTGCCCAGCGCACACACTCCAATTGCACAACCGTGCCCACCGCAAGCCCCGTTCCTGCAAACTACACATGCAGGATCCCGCATGAACTGAGTCAGCGGGCGTCGGGTCGAACAAAACCCTGCGGGTCGTCCGGGTGACCTCCACGACGAAACCGAGCGTTTCCGCCGTCGCGTCGAGCCCCGCGTGACCGGGCAGTTCACCGCCGCTCGTTCCGGCGACAGCGCGGTGACGGTGCGCGGGCACATGGTGTGGGGAGCGTCAGTGTCCGTGCGGTATTCATCGCTGATCGGTGTGAGACGCAGCTCGTTGTACAGCACGACTACGAGGCAACGGCGTGCATTCCTGCAGCGAGACCGCGGCGACGCGAACGCCCGATACTTCGGTGGTGCAGCGGTATTCACCTTGTGAAGAGCTGGCGTTACTAAGCTTGCTGCGGCGGGATCGGCTTCGATTCCTCGATGAGGGCCCGGAATCGCCTCGCCTGGTAGCCCCATATCTGGTGCACTGCCAGCCGCTGAAGGTGCGCGCTCAGGCCCATCTGTGAAAGCAGGACGAGGTGCAGCAGGTACTTGGTGATGTCGGCCAATCGGTAGTGCGCTTCCTCCGGAGCGCTTTTGGCCTGTGCAGCACCTGACCTGCCATGACCGATCGCGTTGCGAGCAATTGTCAGCCAGCGGGCCCAGACTTCCGGATCGCCGAGCAAGGCTTGGACAGCTTCGGGGTCCGGAAGTTGCGCGAGTTCGCGCAGGCGCTGGTTCAATCCGGGGCTGTTGTAACCGAGCTTGTTGCTTGCCCACTGGCGCGTGACATCGTCGATCGTGGCGTCGCTCTTGAGTGCCTGTCGAATCAGCTTCTTGACCGTACGGTGTTGCTCAGGATCGATCGCCGTGGTTGCGGGCACGAGAGCCGAGTGGATGCCCTCCGCGGCGGTTGCCGCACTGAACAGCGCGGTTTCGTAATAGCCGCCGGCCGCGTAGTCGAGGCCGAATAGCACGTCAACCGCGCCGCCGATCATGTTTCTCAGCTCGTACCAACGCGGCAGGGCTGTCGCGAGGTTGATGTCGGCGAGCGTGAAGAGTAACTCGTGATCATGCAAGTCTTGCTTGATCTCGATCTCTTCGCCACGGAAATACAGCTCGATGTCTCGGCGCCGCGAGCTCTCGTCCTCACCGTCGGCTCGACGGGGAATCAGGTGACGGGCGCCGACTGCGCACGCACTCTGGGTCGCAGCGGTCAGCAGATTCTGCAACGGACGCACCGTGGACTCGAATCCCATTGCCGTACGCGGGGTATCAGACCGCACTTCGAAAACTGTGCGTTCGGAAACACGATGCTGACGGCCCCACGCGTTGTCTTTGCCGCCCGGATTGAACCCCTGCGCCCACAGCAAGCTCACGGTCGCCTGCTCACCGGGAAGCTCGACTGTCACTGTCGGTACCGAGCGCAATTCGACTGTATGGAAGGGCTCATGCTCGGTGCTGTCGGGACGTTCTGCGATGATGTCGTACGACAGCCCGCTGTGGCGGGCCCACTGGGTGAGATGTGAGATCTCTACTCGCATGCCGTCGAACTCGGCCTGGTCCGCGTCGTTGAGCCAGCATCCGATCAGCGCCGCCTCCGCGCGGAACACCTGGATCTCGGTGGGTAGTGGCAACAGCGACACTGTGCCTCCGTTGGTTGGCGTGCATCCCAGGAGCGTCACCGCCTGGCCCTCGGCCGCACCGTGGATGACCGTCGGCTCGTCGGCAGACCGCCGGCGTTGGCCTCTCGACCGCCCGTACCCTCTGTCCACGAGCGCACTCGTCACCTCGAGTAGCACCTGCCCGGCCGCAGTGATGGTGAGAACACCGCCGACTTCGGTGCTGTCGTCATCGTGGGGTGCAAGCCACCAGCTGCCACCCAATCGCCGAACGCTCATCTCGATATCCCTGCCTGTGGAGTTGCAATCCGGGCGTTGGTCGCATGCGCCGTTGCCGCAGACTAGCGGGGTTCGCCGAACCGACGCGACGCAATTTCACGACTGCATGAGTCAGCGCTTCGGCGGTGAGGTGTGGTGCCGAATTCGCCGACATTTGTCTCTCAAACGCGCTTGGGTTCACGGGGATCGCCGCGGGCGAGCACATCGAGCGCGACCTGATTCTGGACTTGGCCCTTGCCTTTGCCTCCGGCCGAGGACCGGTGCCGTGGCATCGTCCGCACGACCCGTGACGGGCTGGAGTCAGCGCGGCGCCCAGGCCGTACTGGCGCCCGGCCGCGGATGGTCGACGCCGATAAACGCCGGGTCGTCCTTGGCCGCCGGGCTGAAGGCCGATTTCTGCGCGAGATTTCGCGCGGCGTCGGTGTCAGCCTCGCAATGGTGCACGCGGAGGTGAAGGCCGCCGAGGTCGGCTCGGCGGCAAGGTCGTAACTGCCTGTTCACCTGGCATCGCCGATGCCTCGGATGGGGGGACTGCGAGCTTCGTCAGGTCAATACGTCCTGATGGACGTTTGTGCCGTAACGGATCTCGAACACGTCCTGTTCATTCTCGACCCGAATCGAGTCCTGCTCGATGCGTTCTTGCCATGCGTGTGGCCATCGAGTCGATGCGGAGGACCAGCGCAGCCCGGCCAAGGGAACACCATCGAGTTCGACCTCGCTAAGGTCCGCACCGACGAAGTCGTTGAGCGTATTCGCGCACGCCTTCAAATGTGCGGCGACTTCGTTCAGGACGGCGGGTGCCTGCGACCGCGCCCCGGGTTGGTTCATGGCCTGTTCCACGAACTTCTGAAGCTCGCCGAGCCACCACGTTCGCGAGTTTCGCGGTCGGTCCCCGTCATGCATCATCGCCTGGATTGCATGCACGAGTGTGGGCTCCAATTCCGATGGTTCCGTCGACCCGGCGCGCGCACTGGCCCTTTCACTATTTGCGTCGAAGTGCGGTTGATCTGTCTCGGTCGCGGCGTCGATGTACCGCTTCGCTGTCGCGATCCAGCGCTCTGCAGAGTCGCTCCTCACCGACAGGTCTTTGTCGAGCCGCCTCGCCGTTCGCAGGAGGTCCCCGAATTTCGTGGAGAACTGGTCGATCATGGCTTCACCTGAGACTCGTGTCTGAGTGACGCTGAACCCGAGATGAGCGAGGGTTTCGAACGATTCGGCGTAGATCGCACGGATCTGAAGCCGCTGCTGCACAGGAACTTCCTGCAGCATTGCCAGGGTCTGTTCCTGCGGAGTTTCTCCCATCAGTGCGACCTCGTCATCGGTCGTCGTCGGCAGGATCTGAGCCAGTCCGGCGTCGAGGTCGAGTCGGGCAGCGAGCCCGTCGGAGAACTCTTGTGCCTGATCAGCCAAGAACACCTCGGCCAGTCCGGCGTCGAGGTCGAGTCGGGCAGCGAGCCCGTCGATGAAGTCTTGGTGCTCGCCGGCCAGCCACCGATCGATCTCGGCTGCGTCGTACTGGTTGCGGGTCATCGGTGTTTGCCTCCTTCTCGATGAACGATGAGTGCACGCCGGGCTTTACGAAGGTGAGAGCGCACGGTGGCGGGGTCCATGGCTAGCTCTCGCGCGATCTGCGGATCGGTCAGGCCGAGCAGATGCGCCTGCATCACCTGTCGCTGGCGCGGCGGCAGGGACAGGATCATTCGGTGGTAGTGGTTGTTCTCGACCCATTGGTCGATATCGGAATCGGCTGCAATCAGCGCCGAGCGTTCGGATGCGTCATCGATGGGTGTCTCGTGCACTGAGGCCATGCGTTGTCCGTAATCGCGGAGGCCGACCTTGAACACCCACGCCGGGGCGAAGGTGATCGCCGACCAGGATTGCCACGCTTTGGTCATCGTCTCTTGGGCTACCTCGGCGGCGTCCTCCATCCGGGCTCCCCGATTGAGAAGAGAGCCGATGAGCTTGGGGGTGTATTCGCGGTAGAACGCGGAGAACGCCTCCTGAGGTGAGATCGCCGGAACAGTGACGAGGTCCTCGGGCACACCCGGTGAGCCCGTGGCGATTTGGTGAGGTTCATCGACCACGACGTCCTCGATTCTGGGGTGTCGTCACCGCGGCGATGGTCACCTTGGTGTACAGGGCGCCACTGTCGATGCTGGACTCGACCTCGCTCCCCTCGGGCAAAGCTCGGAGCAAGTCGGCGATATGGCGGCGGTGCCGTGTGAGTTCCAGTGTCGTCGAGGTGAATCGCAGCCACAGCCCTCTTACCACCATCGCGTGACCCCCACCGCCCGCGAGCAGCAGTCCGGCGGTCTGGTATGTGTTCATGCAAGGTAAGAGCGATTCGGGAACAAAAGTGTGCACTCGACGCCAAGATCGAGCGGTAGAGCGCGGTTCAGTCGGCGGGACCGGTTCGCTCACGCGCGTGGGGTACGGGTAAGTGTCCGGCGTGTCTGCCCCGATCGACCGCACGACTGCGCGCTCGCCCTCGAGTGGTTCAAGGGGGGACATAGCGTCGGCGAGTGGCCGCGAAGAGGCACGCCTGTCCTCGCGTTCACGGTCGTCGTGTGGCGAAGGGGCCAGTAGAGATTGCCGGGTGGAGACGGTGCTCGGGTTCATTCGCAAGGTTCGGGTGCATTGTTCTACTGGTAGGTGACCGCTGTCTGCCTGTGCGGCTGCGGGGATACCGTGCCCGAGCAGCCGCCGGCATAGATCCACATCGGTGGGTAGCCCGCCTCTGGCCGGTATCGGTGTTGACCGTCGACTCGGTCTTGGACCGTCCCGTCGATCGGGAGGACATGTGGCTGCACATCCTCGACCCGGCCTTGCGGGTCGGGTGAGTGCAGCGTGACCCGTCGCTGTCTCCTTCGGATCGTTCGACGGTCGGTACGGAGTACTTTTGTGGGCCCCGATGACCCGATGTGCCACGCTTGCGACGAGGAGATCACCGCATGGGTCCGCGCCTTTCGCGGCTCTGCATTTCAACCGAAATGCCTGTGTCACAACAACTCGCGTCTTGCGTGTATCTGATCTATACCGGTGTATGACAGTGAACGTCCCCTACCATCGCCGCGATCCGTGCTTGGAGGGAACATGTGGTACCCAACGTCTAAACCGTCGCCCGCAACGGTCTGCATTGCTACGACAAGCAAGACTTCGCGTCGTTCACTGGCATCCTCGCCGCGCGAAACCTCCTCGGTGAAGCCCACGATCGCTGGGACCAGCACCGAACCTGACTACCACGAGGACGGCTCCGTTATCGCCCGTTGGTAGGGGCCGGGCGAACAGGTACGCGGGTCGGCTCTGGGGGCTGATCGACTGACGTCGATTGTTCGGCAGGAAGGCGCGATGAGATGTCGACGAAAGTGGCGGACGACGTGTAGTCAAACACGGTGGCACTTGCGGACGGCTACGGCCGCAGAGGAACTGGTTGAGGTAGCCAGGACCCTGGGCGCGGGAGCGTGGAACGTTGTGAGTGTTCGCGGCGCGGGTGGACTGCAGCGGTTGCAGGATCGGCTGCGTTGGTTTCGATGTCCAGGACCGATCCGGGTAGTACAGCTGACGTTGTGTGAGTGCGCCTTGTCGACCCTGCGCTGCGGACGCGATGAGACCGTCGGGGAGGACGATCGAGGAGTATCAGGCGACTCTTGAGATTCTGCTGCCTGAGTGAGTCTCCCGACGTTTGGTTGTGGTAACGCTGCCGTAGTACCTCGCCTGATTGCGGCATCTGTTGTCGAACCCGATCACGGTCCTCGAGCCGGTCGGTGCACGGCGGCGGCCGCGCAAGTCCGGTGGCCGGCATTGGCGCCGGTGCAGCCGCACAAGATTATTCGCGGCGCGCGCTCGTCCGGAATCGACGTTACCGGCCGGTACGGGCGGACATGCCCCGCGATATTGCCAGCCGGTTATGTGAGCCCCGTCACTCGATAGGCTCGGACTCGGAATTCGTCGTGGGCCCAATTCGATACTCGACCTGCATAATTTGCGCACGGTTCGAATATGGGACGCAGAGTGGGTGTGGTTGTTTCGGTCCGACCGGGTAATGTGGGCGTCGGTTTCCCGGACGGCGCAAGCACTTTCGCTCCCGAAGGGAACCTTTCGGTTTGGTTCCCGGAGTGTCGTGCGAACGGCATGCCGGGGAAGGCAGCCTAAGGGCTTGCACGGTATCGGGGCTCCTCCGGCATTGCCGGGGTAGCCGCGGCCGCCGCGCAAACACGGTGGCGCCCCGCGACGTCTCGCGGCCCGACCGAGAGGAGGCCGAGTTGACCCTGACTCGGCAACCGGAACAACCGCCACCTCCGCGGCGCTGGATTTTGATCCGTGCTCTGTGGGACGCGCTTCAGCCCGCTTTGTGGATCCTGTCGTGTGTCGACCTGGTGGTGAAGGCCTGTCACGTAGTGGCCTGGGTCATGTCTCAGTCTGAGACCAGCCCAGCAATCATCGTGATCACCAGGCTGGTTGTTCAGCTGTATCTGCTGCTTACCTGACTCGACTGCGTGTTCGAAGGTTCGCATCAGTGGTGAACGGGTTCGACCCCAGAGTTGGCGCTCTGGGGCGTTCCTGTTGCGACTCTCTACCAACCAAAACAGGCTCGCTCGTGTCGCACTGACGAGCATAGCCAAAAAAACCCTCAAACATGAAGTTCCGTGCTTGAGCTCTCATGCCAAATTCTGCTGCGACGCACTTGATTGCAGACGCTGAAATCGCAGGTCAAAGATGTTTTTTGGTCTTTCGTCCATGGCTGTGGCTGCTAGCAAACTTACCGAACAATCAAAGGTGAAGGTGCTAGAAATCTCCACTGGACGCACCACTGGTGGATCTCACCAGTGACGCACTACCTTGCGCCAGTGTCACCGAACACGGGGCAGGATCACTCCACAGGCTGTTGCAAGAAGCCAAAGCCGGTGCAGTGCAACATGTTCGACTCCAAAGCTCAGGCAGACATCGGGTCGTCGACACTCTACGAAACCGTCCAAAGCAGACTCACTCTGGACACAAGCCTTCCTCGACAACGAAACAGCGCTGTAAGGCAGAAGCAGACCCTGATCGCTCCTCAGAGGGGCGAGCACCCTCACGCCAGCAACGAACTTCTCAGCACGTGAAGGCCTCGACTTGCAATCACAACACCACGCAAGCATCGATTGCGCTGCTTGTCCAGCACGCTCGACCTGCCGTCGGATCGTTGGGATGGATCGAGCAAGCCACTCAGCGCCGAACGAGCAAGTTTTGCCCCTCCCTCGCTACGAGCAGCGGCACTCGCGCAAACTGCATCACCTCTTCGGGTCACCGCAATGCGACAACGATTCTCGCCACGCGTGGCTGAAGTGAGCAACGAATCTGCTCTGATCGAGTACCGACAACAAACTGCCTCCCCACTGCCGCACCGCAGAGTCTGATCGCGAGCCACAGTCCGCGGTCATTGCACGCAGCACTGGTGAAGTGGCCCGCTACTGCAGGATCGACCGGCTCTACCTGCGCCGTCGACTTCGGAACCGGTGAGCGACAAGGCTCTTGCCCCACACGAGTTGTGCTGGAAATCCGCACAGCCCTACCGACATGAGGCTTGCTGCCGGCAGTCGGGAGAACCAGAACCTCTCGCTATCCCCAGCGGGCAACACGGAACGAACACAACGGTTGGATCATGTGCCCTCTCATCGCCGAGGAAACACGAAAAGTCGTGCGGCGTGGTTCGCGCAGCGCTCGGACATCGGCGCCGGTCCAGAGTACGCATGGTGATCATGGGCGCGGGCTCCCTTTGCCGTGCGACGGCGGAGAGGCGTGGCCACGACGGGGGCGTGGGATCGGTTCAGATCCGTTGTGGGGGAAGGGATTCGTGTTCCCGGCGCAGGATGTCGGTGAGCTCGTGCTCGACGGGGAAAATGTGTGTCGTCGATGGCCGTGCCGGCGATGGGCATTCCCTCCTGTAGCGCGGCGCCGGCACAATGGGTGTGGTCCACGGGGTGAGTTCACCGCAGTGCGTGTACGGCTGGTAGTGCGGGTGCAGCACGGTCAGGGTGGTGCGGAACGGGTGCTTGTCGAGCTCGTGGCCGGCCGCGACGCACACGCTGTCGCGCAGGGTGTGCGTCGCGGCGGTGGTCTCACGCCTTCCGGACGCAGCGACAGCAGAACGACGTTCGCCGGCTCGCCCTTTCTTGGACGCAGCACTGCGGCGAACGGTTCCTATTGCGACACCGCCACGGCAGCTGGTGGTCCGGGTCGCGCTTGAGATTTCCCGGTCGTCGCGGCGTGGGCATCGGGAGACCAGGATCGTGCTGACTCCGATGCCCCGTCGGGGCCGACAGTCGCGCGCTCAGCGTGAGAATCGCCTGCTTGTCCATGGGCCCGTGATTGTGGTTTGTGCAGCATCGAACATGTCGATGTCAACTGCTGCGGGCGGATCAGGGTGGTCGGTCGGGGTGGTTCGAGTGGTTGCAGATGTGTCCGCGCTGGCGAGGGTCTGAGCTTTGTCGGTCGGCTCGGTTAGCCTTCGTGAAACGAAAGCTGTTGCGGGATAGGAAAATATGACTAAGCAGTTGGTTTCTCCTTTGGCCTCGGGAGGCGCCGGTTTCGTATTCGAGTTTCATGTGGCGACTCTGTTGTTCAGTAAGTTGCTGCGTGGTGCGCACGTCCCGGTCGGAATCGATCTGCCCATCTCCCGCATAGCGCTGCAGCAACGCAACAGTGGATATCCGTTGGATGATGTGGTTGCGTTCGCCGAATCGGGGGGTTCCTCGGTTGCCATCGAGTTCCAGGTGAAGCGGAAACTTCAGGTCACAGCAGGTGATGCGTACTTCGCGGAGGTGATGCGGTCGGCGTGCACGGTAGTCGATCAGTGCCCGGTGCAGGTTGCCGACGGGTCGCGAATGCTGGGACTGGTTGCTGCAGAGTCGACTCCCGGGTTGGCGGGTTTGGCCGAATTGACCTCGATCGCGCGAGCACACGCGTCTCCGTCCTCCTTCGACGACCTGTTTCGGCCGAAGGTGACCAACAAGTCTCTGCGCGATCGTCTGGGCGAGATCGCCGATGTTGTCAGTCGGGTCTGCTCGCCGCAGAACGCATCCGACATCGACGGTCTGACTCATCGAGTACTCAAGGCGTTGTATGTGTGGCAGGTCGATGTTGGCCACGACAATCGGGACTGGCGCGGTGAGCTCGACGGCCTGACCGGCGTGACGGCCGGATCTGAGATCGTGCCGGCGAACCTGCTCGGCAGTCTGCGTGAGCTGGTGCAGGAGTACGGAACCCGTAGCGGAGATATCGACGCGGCGCACTTGCGTGCAGCGATGCGCAGTCGACACGGTGTCGATCTTTCGTTGCCTGCAACGGGACATTTCGCGCGCCGCAGCGCAGGCATCGTGGTGAACAGCTACGGCAACGGCCCGACCATCGTGGCTGAAGGCGACCAGGTATTTCATGGAAACACGTTCAACTTCTGACTGCCGGGGTGTTCAGCAGTCGTATTCCCTTTCGAGTGAACAGATCGAGGAGTGTCGGTGACCGACGCAAGCACCAGTATCAACAATCACGGCCCCCTGTACGTTGCGCATCGGGACCAGGTGTTCAACACCGCGCACTATGTGGACGGTTTCGTGCGGACCGACACGATCGCTCCCACGAAATTCGGCCCGTGTTCACACGAGCGCTTCATCCCTCGGACGGGCGAATGGTTCACTGCCCGTTCTCGTTTGGAGTTGAACAGGTTGCTGGTGCTACGAGGTGAGCGTGGTACGGGACGGCAGACCGCGGCATTGTGGTTGTTGCAGCAGATTTGTGGTATCGGCCGGATCTGGGCGCTTACTCCCGAGTGGACTCGCCCGCGCAAGCAGTTGTTGCCGAACTCGGTTCGCGGCGGCGAAGGCTACCTGATGGATATGTCCGAGCCGACCACCGAGCAGGCGTCGGAGGATTTCGCGGTCCAGCTTCAGCAGTACGCGGAGAACAACAACATCTTTCTCGTGGTGACCACGACCCGTGCGGCGTGGACAGGGGCGTGGACCACGGGCGTGGATGAGGCGGTGATCATCGATGTGGAGTCGCCGTCTGCGAAGCAGCTCGTTATCAAGGAGTTGAGTGACGCTGGTGTGGTGGATGCCTCGTCGATCGTTGCTGATCCAGAGTTCTCGCCGGTATTCGAGTCCCACCCCACCGCCGCTGATGCTCGCCGACTGGTGGAGATCATTCGCGCCCGCCCAGATGGGAAGGTCGCGGATATTGTCGCGGAGTACACCGACTGGCGTGGATTGATCGATGCGGAGATCCCGGACGGTGTGGGGGCGCGCGCCCTGTGGTGGTCGTGTGCGTTCTGTGAGGGTGGTAGGCAAACCTCGATCGTGGGGATGGCCGAGTCACTGCGGAAGAAGCTGGGTGAAAAGCGTTCGAGCTTGGATGTTTTGACAGATCTGCCGACCACGCGTCGCTTGCAGGAGGCGAAACTTGCGAACAAGGAGGGGGGTATCGGGTTCGAGTCGGGTCGTCCCGAATTCGATGCGGCTGTGCGACGTCATCTATGGGAGGAGTACAACGGTCAGACCGGGCTGTTGGGTGACTGGATCGTGGGGCAGGCGGGGTCGCTGCCGGTCGAGGATGCCAAGAGGGTTGCCGATGCGGTCTTCGATCTTGTCGTGAGCTTCCGCGATGACGCACTGTTGCGCAAGTTGCGTGATGCTTTGGTCGGTCAGCGGCGTTCCTTGGCTGTGGAGGTGTTCACTCGCGGCGCGTTGGATCCGCGGTTCGGTCCGCATATGCGCGCGTGTCTGAACACGTGGGCGCGTTCAACATCCAGCTCGGATATCGATCTGGTGACCGAGATCTGTGGGGGTAGGTTCGGTGAGGTCATGCCCGAGCCGGCGCTGGTGCGTCTTCGGCATACGGCGCAGCGTTCGGCACCGGGAAGTGTGGTTCTGGCCGGTGCGGTGAACAGGCTTGCCGTAGCCGAGCCGAGCAAGACCCTGCAGGCAATCTGCGCGTGGATGGGCGAGTCCACCGCTGAGATCTCCGGCGTGCATGCTTTTTTGGCGCTCGCTTCTGATGCGGAAGGTGCGCGGTTGCTCTCTGATCGATCATCGGTGCACTCGCCGATGCTGACTGGCACCGATGTGCTTGTTCGCTACTTCGGGACCGCGCTGAGGCATCGGGGGTGCGAGTCGGTAGTGAATGTTGTGTTGGAGCAGTGGGCGGGATTCGCCGAGGACGGCGTTCTGGATTGGGATGCCACGGTGGACACGTTCGGGGTCGTTCTGGCGCCGCGGTTGAAGGACAATATCCTTCAGCGGTTCTTTGCCCCCGGTCAGTTCGACGACAAGAATTTCTGGGCGCAGGTACTGGCCAAAGCTACCGAGCCGCTGTGGAACCAGGGCTAGTGCCGGCGCGGGTTCGGGGGTGGCGCCTGGTGCGCAGAGCACGGTTTGTGGCGGACCTTCCTACAGATACCCCTGATGTGTTCATGTCAGTGCGAGGACGAGTGTGGTTCCGGCGATCATCAGCTCAGGCATCGAAGGTCCCTGTGCGGATTGCGCGTGCGATCGCGCTGCTTGCTGTGTGTGAGGTGGCGAGCGAGGTGACGTGCGCGGCGGCGCCCGAGTCGTTGTTCGAGACCGGGCAGCGTCTGGCGATCGCGTTGGGTCAGTGGGTCGGTGTGGCCGGGAACGAGGGTATCGAGGTTCGGGCGGAGTTGCAGGTGTCGCTGGGGCCGGAGAGCGCGCGGCGAGCACACGAGTGCGCGTTGGCTCGTCGTGCTGCTCACGTGGAGGCGGTGGTACGCAAGGAGCGATTGCGGTATCTCGGCGAGGACATCCTGGGTGACCGCAGGCGAGCGAAGTTGTGGTGGTTGGCCAGTCAAGTGGACCATCTCGAGGGGTCGCGATTGGAGTGGTCTGTGTTCGATGAGCACATCGGCCCTGTGATCGACAGTGCTGACCGTAGCCAGGACCTGAAAGTGGCTTTCGCGGAGGTGATTTCGTCCCTGGTCGATAGGGTGCACGGTGACCCCACGAAGTTGCAGACGTGGGAGAACATGGTCACAGTGTTGTTCAATGTCGTGGGGGAGCCTGGATTGGGCGAGCGTTTGAGGCCCCTGTTCGAGACTGCGCGCGACAGCGAGGATCCGGGTGCGGACCAGGCGTCGCGAGTTGCGGGAACCTCTCAACAGTGACACGAGTGTGCGCTGCGCCCCCACCGAGTTCAGGCGAGCACCTGTAGATGCCGGAGGTTCGAAAGGCCGGCACCTAAGAGCCAACGCTCACGCAGCAAATGATGGCGCTGTTGCCGTCCGAGTGATTTTGTGCGTATTGAACGGGCAGCTTGAATGTGGCCGAAGTCGCGGTAACGGTTCTCTCCGGCGTGACTCGGGTTCACTGGGGCTTGCACTGTGACGGTGTGGCCGGCGCTCACGGTGTTGTACACGATGGTGCTTGGCTCTGCCGATGATCGTGATCGGCGCACTTGGGGGTGAGAGTTCGTGGCGACCCGAGTGTGCGCAGACGAAGGACTCGATCGTCTACGGGACCTCCCTGCGATCAGCTGCGAGGAGCTGTTCCGATGCCACACGCTGAGCCTGGCCGCGTCGCGCCGTACTCGGTGGAGACCACCGACGGCGTGACTGGCGGCGTGTCAGTTCCTGTCTGCTCTGGTCTCACGACGTCTGCTAAACGGTGCTCGATTTCGGCGGAAGATTTTGTAGCGAACATCGCTGTTCACACGGTGTCTGCGATCGTTGCGTGCTTTCGGGTCCGTTTTCACTGTTGGGGACAGGCGGCACCGGTGTATGCAGTTTGCGGTGGGACAGTGACTGCGTGACAGTGGAATTCGACGAGGTCGTTGCCGTGGCGGGTCTCCGGTACGCGGCGGATTGGCTCGACGCCTCCGATCAAGTACAGCTGCTGGCCGCGATCGATGTGACACCGTGGTCGAGTGAATTACGCCGCCGGGTCCAGCATTTCGGTCATCGGTACGATTACGGTCGTCGCTCGGTGGGCGCACATGACCCGGCACCACCACTTCCCGGGTGGTCCCGGATGCTGGTTGACCGCCTGGGGTGGGATGTCCCACCAGATCAGGTCATCGTCAACGAATACCTACCCGGTCAGGGCATCAGCCCACATGTTGACTGCGTGCCCTGTTTCGGGCCGATCGTAGCGACGCTGAGTCTCGGCTCGGCATGCACGATGGACTTCCTGGACCCCGACAGCGGGGTCCGCGTCCCGGTCAGGCTAGGAAAAGGCAGTCTGTGTGAAATGACCCGCGCCGCGCGATATCAGTGGCGCCATACCATTCCCGCGCGCAAAAGCGATCCCTCCTCAGCGGGGCGGGTGCCACGCGGGCGCCGGGTGTCGGTGACGTTTCGTACGGTGCTCACCAAGATCGGCCCATCCTCCCAGAGTTGATAGTCGCGGCGGGAAAGGACGCTGTGGCGGATGCTCTACGAAACCTGCACTCGCGCAATTGCGGCAGGGTGCGTCTCAGGGAGCGCGGGGTCAGTGTGCTGGAATCGATGGCCCGGTCCTGGATCCGCCGAGTCGTAAACCTGCGCGCCTACGTCGAACCATGACGTAGGCGATGGGCGATCTCACCGCGCTGTTGGCGCCGGGAGCCGACGGTCGACGCTGAACTGCGCCCTCGCTATATTCGTTGTTCTTCGAGCGGTTGCTACCGGAACCCCTACCTCGCGGCGGGGGATTCGCTGGGTGGGGGTGCGTGTCGGGCGGTGGCGTCGAGTTGATCGCGGAGGGTGGAGATGACCGCGTCTCGGGACGTGTTTTCGAGGTGAGCGACGCGGGCTGTGAGTACATTGATCAGGAAAATGGCGGGGGTGAGAACCGGTGAAACATCAACTTCGACAATGACATCCGGAGGCTTCGTCACGATTACCGGTTCCAGATCCGTGAGGCCGGCGAGAACGTGATTGAGTGCCTGCCCTGGATTGTCGGGGTCATCGAGTGCGGGCGCGGTTTCCAGGAGGAGGTTGCCGACGCGGCTCGCGTGTTCGGTGAGACCAACTTGGGCAGCGGTCGCGGTAATGAGTCGGAGGGCGTCCGTGAGCACGCGTTCGGCTCGGATCTGAAGCGCCCCAGCGTGGCCGGACCGTTCGGTGATCGAGATGTGGATTCCTACTGGCCTACCTGCTTCGTCCCACAGGGGTACGTCGTCATCGTCGGATTGCGGGTCGACGGCGAGGTCTTGGACTGCGGAACGGTCGACGATACCGTCTGCGAGTGGCATCCAGATGGACGATACGTCGTGCGGTGCACTCCCATGCAGCCAGACGATCCATTTGCCTGCTGTCACAGCTATCGGGGCGAAGATGTCGTCGTCGGATACCTCTGACATATCGACTAAGGCCCGGGGTGCGACAGCCCGTATGGCGTCGGCGAGGCCATGGGGACTGAGTGTGCCGACGATGTCGACCGCGAACGGTCCCCCTTGGTCTGGGTTAGTCCAGTCGATGTCCCGGTCGAGGCGAATCCAGCGGTCCGCGAGCTGACTGATCTGGCCGGGCGCTCGTCGCGCCCACCAGTCGACATCGCCACGCACAGCGCTGATGGTCGGCGACGCAAGAAATTCCGCTTGGTCGCGGCCATAGTTGTCTTTGATCGTGCCGGTCGTGTAGCCGGTCGTGGTGAGGATGAAGTCGCCGGTGACGGTGCCGAATGTGGTGGAGTATGCCGCCGAGACTCCGACGACCCCGCTTTCCGTGAGCCGGTCCGCAGCATTGAGGAGTGCTTCCGATGGAGAGTTGACGATCGATTGCCACGCTGGAACATCCTTGGACACGCAGTCTCCTCATTGGTCTTTGTTGTGTTGTTCTGAGCCTAGGACCGCTACACAGGTGCCCGTTCTACGTGGTGGGAAGGACGGCGTGGGTGATGTCATCGGTTGCGGACGCGATGTACCTGGTGAGTTGCCCACCAACGTTTCCGGCTCGGAAGGCCATCATGCCCACTGACCAGTCAACAGCCACCTGGTTGCCGCGCGGTCTCTGCATGCCTTCCTCGGTGCGGACGGCTACGTGCTTGCCGACCTGAACCGGTTCGCCACCGTTGTTCAGAACCTCACGATCGCGCGAAAGACCTTCACACGCCACCGTTCTGACACACCCGAGGATCGGACACGCGGACCGGCGTGACGTCGAGATTCATGAATAGGCGGTCGTGCAGCAGCCCCGTCGCTGCTCGAGTGGGTAGGTGGTACCAGTCAACTGTCTCCGACAGCTCGTACAGTTCGCGAGCCTTGTGCACGTCGTGGGAGGCCAGGATCACTCGGCACCCGCCCCGGTCAGCGCGCGGGCCGCGGCGGCACCCGGTCCACTGTTGGCGCCGGTGATGATGACGCGTCGGCCGCTCTGATCAAGGATATCGGGAATGCCCCAGCCACTCATTGTCGGTGAAGTCAAAATGTTGAGTTGCAAGCAGGCGCTGATCGTGTAGCAGGACTTCGGTGTTGTCCGTTGCGGACTGACGGTCTCACCCAGACAACTGTCCAGTAGTCGGCGATATCCTTCGCATGATGCCCGAAGGCCGACGGACACAGAGAACTGGCTCGGACATCGGTGTCCATCACCGACAGGCTTGGCATCGGATCAGGAGCGACACTGGTGCGCGAGAGTCGCTGGTGCACAGGTCCGTGCACCAGCACGCGACCCAACGTATTGTCCGAGGGAGCCGCCTTGCCTTCCCATGGGCGACGATCCAGTGGTCCATGTTGTGTACTCGCGGACATGGCTTGTGATCGTGAAGCACCCGTTTGTCGGAGCGTTGAAGGCGAACCGAGGAATGGACCGTCCGAGTCCGCTGGGAACATGATCGCTGAGGTCGGGAAAATGGCGTGGCGGTGGTTCGAGGTGATGCATGAGCGCGCGGGGCGGTTTGCTGGCGTTATTGTTTCGGCGGCCACTGTGTTGACGCTGGTGGCTGGAGGGACTGCGTCGGCTCTGCCGAACTCTGGTCCAGATACGGGTTCATCGGGCGGCTATCAGGCACCGACCGAGAGCAGCACAGGTCTTTCCGCCTTTCCTGTGATCGATCGCATCGAGCCGATCACCGATAGGTGGTTACGGGTGTTCGTGCAATCGCCGGCTATGCATCGGGTGATGCAGGTGCAGGTATTGCTGCCGGTGAATCGTGATCGGCCACGGCCGACGGTGTATCTGCTCGATGGGCGTGGTGCGCCGGAGGACGCGAGTACTTGGACCATGCAGGGGCATGGAGTGGAGTTCTTCGCTGACAAGTATGTCAACGTCGTGATGACCACTGGAGGACCGGCCAATCTCTACACTGACTGGCAGTCTCGCGACTCCGTGCTGGGCATCAACAAGTGGGAAACCTTCCTCGTTCGAGAACTGCCACCATTGATCGACGTGCATTTCGAAGGCAATGGGCGCAACGCGGTCCAAGGGGTCTCGATGGGTGCGGGAGCGGCAATGGTGCTCGCTGCTCGCAATCGTGGCCTGTATCGGGCGGTGGCCGCGCACAGCGGCTGCTACAGTACCGCTCCCGGTTTCGGGCAGGCTCAGGCTCGTGCAATCGTCACAACGTACGGCGGCAATCCCGACAACATGTTCGGCCTGCCGGATGATCCGGACTGGCTCGCTCACGATGTCCTGACTCATGCCGAGAATCTGCGTGGCATCGCGATCTACCTGTCTTCGGGCAGCGGTGTCCCCGGCGCGCATGACGTGACTGGGCGTGCCGACCTACCCGAGGCCATCGCCATCGGCGGTCCTCTCGAGGCGGGGGCCTTCGTCTGCACCGTCGCCCTCGCCGAGCGGCTCGCACAATTGGACATTCCCGCGCTGGTGAACCTGCGCCTGACCGGCACCCACTCCTGGCCCTATTGGGCCGAGGAGTCGGCTCGTGCGTGGCCCCTGATCGCCCGCGCACTCGAGGCCGGCACCTGAATGTCGGCCCTTCCGTCGGTTCACCCAGACCTGGAAGGCATTTCGATAGTTGAAGAACCCGCTCGGACGATCCCGCCCGTTTCCGGCCAGCGGGGTGGACACCATGGGCGAGAACGAACAAGGACACGATGTGAAGAGCAGTACCCACCATGACAGTCCAGCAATCTCACCGCTGACAATTCGTCATTCCTTGGAATACCGTACTCGGCTGATAGGCCCGAGTGAACTGGATCTGCTCTGTCGTCTCGAGCACGAGCTCTTCTTACGGGGTCCGTTCGCGGAATCGCGTCAGGCTATTTATCGGCGAAATCTGAGCATATTCGAAGTAAATGCACTTGCTTTTGCGGTGGTGGAAGCCAACGTTCACGATACCTATGTTCCTATAGGGATGTCGTCCATACTTCCGCTCAACGCTCATGGCGAGGCCTTGTATTGTGTCACAGAGGGACTCAAGGATATCGAGCTTCGCGGTCGCCACGTCGCCGCACCGGGCGAATGGTCCAATGCCATACTGATTTTCATCGTGGGCTTCACGGGGGAAGTTCGAGGACTACTGCGGGACAGGCCCCTGGCGGCGATAGCAAACGTTGTCTTCGATCATGGTTCGCGTGTCGTCGCTGGCATGCGCGTTCATCATCCCGATCAGCGGCGTGTTCGACTGCTCGCGCAAACGAACCGCGCCAATGGTGGAATGAACAGGTTGTTTCAACGTGGCGGTTCCAGCACCGGAATCGTCACAGGTGACGGCTACCCGCTGCGAGAGCTGATTGTGGAACTGCCCTCTGAAATGCCTGATCGGGGCAGTTTGTCAGGTGCATTGCTGTCCGCGTTCGAGCGTGTCACTACCGCGCGTTCGGCCGCTGACATAGGCGTATGAGTATGAGTACGGCTGTCGGGTCTGAGATCGGGTTGAACGTCGAACAGAGTGTCGGTGGTGTGCCGGTTCTGGCGGCGGGCAGGTCTGGTGAGGGTGAGTTCGCTTGGAGAGAATGCCAGTGTGTCGGTTGATCCGGCGGGCCGGACTCGTATCCAGTCGGGTTCGGCGGGATCGGAGAGTGCGACGACCTTGCCTGATCGGCTCGGGTCGATACCGACCGCGTCGGCGGTGAACCAGACGGTCGGGGATCGACCTGCGGCGAGCTCGGTGGCGAGTGTCTGGATCTGGTTGTCGGATAAAGCGATTGGCGTGGCACGGTGAGAAGGCACGGTGTGCTCTGGGCGGGTGGTGATAGGTCGGTCGCTTCCTGTGGTGATGCGAAGCAGTCCGGACCATGTAGTGCGTTGTGCGCGTGCACTGTAGCTCGGCGCGAGCAGGTACTGCCGGCTCGATGGTCGCTGCTGTTCGTGATGTCGACCTGAAGGCGAGGGGACAGCTTGTCGGAACATGACGGGCGCGGCGGTAGCCATCGACGTTCCCGGGCGGGAAAGGTGCACAGCTTGTTCATAATTTCGGGGGAGCAGACCTGCGGACCACGGTGTTGGCGCTGTGAGCAGGAATGGGCCCGCGATGACTGAGGTTGTCACCCCTTCGCATGGCATTTCGACCTGCAGTCAGGTCGCGGATCTGATCACCGGGGTTCGCGATCGTCGCGAGCGACCTCTCCCGTGATGGATATTTCGGTGATGGTGCTGCGCTGCGTACCTCGCGCTCGGTGCGTGCCTGGTATCGATCGCCGCGGTTGGATCGGCTCGGGTGCCGCCGATGCTGCGCCGGTCGACCAGTTCGCATCGGGTTCGAGGTTCCCGGGCAAGATGTGCGGGATCTCGATCACCTCCGGTATCCCTCTGTCTGCCACCCCTGAACCAATGGCGCGCCACAACGAAATCGCGGCTGCGCTGGGATTCGCCGGTCTACTTCTGCGATCCCGGCAGCCCCTGGCAGCGAGGCAGCAACGAGAACGCCAACGGGCTTCTGCGTCAGTACTTCCCGAAGGCCACCGACCTCGCCAGTCACAGTCCAGCAATCCTGGCTCGGGTCGAACATGAACTCAACCACCGGCCCCGCGCTGTTCTCAACGACCACACGCCCGCGGAAATCTTCCAACGGCTGCTAGCGTCCGAGGAACTCATCCTGTTGCATTGATCGCTGGGAACTACCAAATCGCCAGGGGTCAGTCTTCAGGAGTTGCCGACACAGCTGGCCGGTCTTGTTCGAAGCGGCTGTGCGCAGCGGTGCAGATGTCAGTCCGGAAGCATTTACGGCGATGGTGTCACCGGGAAGCTCTGGCCGGGGACCTATCGTGAATTGCCCCCCCCGCGGATAGTAGATCTGTATGACGGCTATCGAGACGGCTTCTGCCAGACGCGGTCGCGATCCGATCTTTGGGCGATGGCTGGCATTGATGGCATTGACGCTTCCAACCGTGGTAGCGACCTCCGACTGCCTGTGGCCTGGAGAGCAGGAGACAAGGGGAGTGCGAGTCTGGCATGGGCAGCTCCACCAGCGTGGTCAAGCCCTGGAAAGGCATGGTTAACCGCGCCTCCGGATCATCCGCTCGGTGTAGTCGTGCATGGGACGCTTCGAACGCATTCTGTTCGGCAGTGTGTGATTGTCAACGCAGGCAGTCATTGCGGGAGGTTGTCAGGGAGGGATCCTGCACAATGCCTGAAAAACGTCTCTGCCCGTTCAGCGTCGCGCTGAACGGGCAGAGGATGTGTTTGCAGGTCGTGCCTATTTGTCCGCTCCGACCGGCCGTGAGCGCGGCGGGAGCTTGTGGCCCAGGATCTGCTCGGCTTCCTTACGACGCTGCTCCACCTGCGCTGGAGTCAACTTCTTACGGACCAGGTGCATCGGCTGCTCGGTCAACGCGCTCATTCATCGCCTCCCGTCACGATTGCTTTGATTCGCCATATGGTACGCGCTTCGTCCCACGCGACGCCAACGACCAGCAGCTCACGCGCATCGATGACCAGGACCTCCTTCTCTGCCGGTATCTCGGCCAGCTCGCCTAGACGCAGCGCTGGCGTGCCTTTCAGGATGATCAGATCCACAATCACGGGATTGAGGTACTCGGTCTTGGGACGACGCGGATCTGCCAGCCCGCTTGTCGACATAAACCCGAAATGGGTGAACACCCCGTCGACCAGCGAGTGAGCTCGTTCGACGTCTGCGCGGTGCAATGACGGGACCTCGAAGTCTGTCGCCTCGGTCAGTCGAGACGCACGAACGGTGATCGGTAGTGGGTACTTGCGCAGCGCTGTTCTGAGCTGGTGGATACGTCGCTCTATGCTCGGTGTTGATTCGACTGCTCCCCACAACACCGGGTTGAGTAGCTTGAAGTCGTTGCCTGAGTACGCGGTGAGTAGTTCGCATTCGGTCTCGGTGAGCAGACCGAGATTCTGGCGCCAGGACAGCGCCGTCTCGGCAAAAGGCACATCGTTGAACACGTGGTCGCCCTCATCGTCCGAACCTGTCACCTCCGCATTGTGGCGGATCGTCGGCCCTGCAACGCAAACGAGCCAGGGCTTTGGACGCCCCGACGGTCAGCTGCGCCCGACCCCGGCGCGCTGGCCGGGCTAGGGCTGCTGACACTCTCGTGCGCCTTGCAGTCGGACCTGTGGCTGCGGTCGTGAATCTTGGCGCGCGAGAGGACGCTGTGGCGGATGCTGTATGTAACATGCGCTCGCGCAGGGGACTGCTCCGGCTCAACATCTAGGATTTGGACTTGGCGAGCCGATGCGCATCGGTGAAATCCAAAGGCGCTGGGCGAACGCGACCTGTGCCTCGACACTGGCCGGGCTCGGCTGTCCTACGACCAAGCCCGCGACCTACTCGACACCGCCACCGCCCTCAACGGGCCCGGAGCGGGCTGGGATCTGCACGAACTTCGAGACTCCGGCCTGACCCACCTCGGTGAATTCGGTGCCAGCCTGCTCGCGCTCATGGCGAAATCCCGGCACCGCAAGGCCGAGAACCTGCGCCGCTATTTCAAACCGTCCCCACAGGCCATGCGGGAGCTGACCTCTATCCTGGGCCCGGGATCCGAACGCCGACACTGACCAGCGGCTACGCCATATCTGTTGTTTTTCGCGGTTACTACCGGAACCCCGGGTCAGGGTGAAGAACCGGATCAGCTCCGCGCGGCTGATCTCCGGGAACTCCCGCAGGCGCTGCAACTCTTCATCTGCGAACACCCGCGTCGCCAAAAACCCGAACCTTCACGCTACTGATCAACTCTCGCCAACAGCCAAGCACCAATCGCGGTATCCTGCACCGCCAATCACCCAACACCTGCCTGACCAGCAGCTACACGAACTTCGTTGTTTTCTGCGCGTTACTACCGGAACCCCGAATCGGACTTAGGCGGTCGCGAGAACCTCTCTCGAGAGTGCCCGACGTACTAACTGGGCCTACGACGCTTCCATATCGCGGACATATCGGTAGTACAAACCGTTCGCCCGATTCGGCTCCGGGCCCACGAGCCGCAAACCCATGGTCGCGAGACTCCTCTGGCTTGTTGGATTGTCCTGGTCAACACAGAAGCAGAAGATATCTATGTCTCGCACCTCGGGAGCAGTGAAGATCGTGACTTTGGCAGCGGGCCCGTACCGTTGCCCGCGGTGCATTTCTGGAACGATCGTTGTGAGCCTGAGCGCTTGACGATTTCGCCCGTCGTGGCGGCGGCCGTGGTTGTGCCTGTGCGTTTCGCACGTACTTCCCGAGATGTAGGCGACCCTCTCGTTGAAGGAGTTCAGGAAGATCCATTGTCGAGCAGGAGGTACGATCGCCGTCTTCGGCATTCCATCTGGGATGCAGAGCCCACGTCGAGTCGATTGCTCGTCCAGCCAGCCACTCACGATGGCCTCGTCCTCCGACGTTGAGATCGGGCGGAATGTGAGAGCAGGTAGGTCGGGCGGCCACGTATTCACGGCGAAACCATACTCTCCGCTATCGAATCACGAACAATCCCATCCGATATCGGCGGTCGGACAGTGGATGCACACTGTGCCAACTGGATCTGGGCTGCCGGTGCAGCACCGGTCATCGACAGCTGTCCTGCCCGATCGGCGGCATCGAGGTGAATAATGATGCCGCGCATGGGAATTCGAACTGCCGACTGCAATGATATTTCTCATGCGCTCACCTGGTCGGATTTGTTACTGCGCCGCAGGCAACGCATCCGCGCACTAGTCGGTGCCGTGGCGGGCGCATCTGTTCGAACCCTCGAGAAGGCCGAAAAGAGAACGAGCACAGGCAGTCACGGGGATTCCCCACAGAATCATCAACGATTACCGAAGGCTCCGACTGGGCACGGTCCTCAGCAGCTCGATTCCATGGAACGGTCGACCGCTCGGTTCCCACAAATGGGAACCGCATCGACCCACGGAGTTCCTTGCAGCGTCCTTACCCTGTGGCCATGCCCAAACGAACCCTGTGCAGCCAAGATCTACATGTGAGAAGAGCACTCGCCACCGAAATCATCCAACGCATCCACCAGCTCGAACTCACCCCCACCGAAACCGCCTGTCGACTCAACCTCGATCTCGGGACGCTGTGGAGAATCCGTAATCTCTACGTGGATCGCGTGTCCCTGAGCAAACTTGTCGAGTTGGCCGACCTCCTGGGATTGAACGTATCTCTCGCAACCTCCGTACGGTGAATCAACATCCACGATCACACAGCGCGTTCTCGCTGTCGCGATGATGATGCCGAATGCCACACTGGGTCACCAGCGAGACTGCCGCCAGGGCACCGACGGAGGCTGCAGCGTCGCCTCGTGTTGAGGGGCTACCTCCACTGTTGGACACTGTCCGTGTGGGCGCGAGTCGCTTGCAGGCTGATGCCATGGCTATGCGAGTGACTAATTGGTGGCTGAGCGAGGAAGCCACGCAGCTCAAAGATGACCGCGAATTGCTGGCCCGACTCCATGACTCTGTATTGCATCAGGTGAGGTGCACGCCGCAGACTGTTGAACCCATCGAGTTACTGGCGGGGGTTTTCAGGAACGACCGGGTCGCAGCGCCGTTCCGTCTTTGGCTCGTCCTACTGATTGCTGAGATCGGCACTGTGGGGCGACGACTAGCGGCGCAGGACGCAGACAGACGCTCTGCTCTTGAACTCGGCGTCATCCTGAGTGCGCACGAATTGGCTGTTGAGAGAGCCGTCGAGGCGATTGCTCGTGTGCTGTTGCGACGTTGGCCAGATGAATGCGAGGCCGTTAGATGTGGGTTGGCCTTTCTCTCTGCAGCGTTCCCGGACAGCGCGTACGAGGTTGGGATCATCGAGTCGATCGGCGAGTTCGCTGCTACGTGTGAGCCCCACCGGGCGGCGATGCTAACGCTCGTGTATGCCTTGGCCTCAGCAGAGGAGTCGGCTCTGCCTTATAGTTATAAGGCGGCAATAACTATCACACCAATCGAACTGTCGGATATCCCCAGTCCGCTCGCCCCTGCTGTCTTCGCCGGGTTGGATGTGTTGCATCGGATGCTGCAACTGGAATCGGGACTCGTCTTTGCAGCCACCTTCGGCTGACCTGTGCGATCAGCACATTTTGTGGATCGAAGGTCTTCGTCGTGAGAGTCCCCTGCGCAGATAGCGGGGTCGCGATCCGATCAGTTGAGCGCGCGCGTGACCCTCTGCCGCAATCTGGGGGCGGCGGGGGCTGTCATGACGAGTCGATCTTCGGATAGCTACTGTCTGCACGCACTGTGCGGGCTGGGAACTCGACCTGTCACGGTGACATCGGGCCTCACTCGGGTGAGGGGCCACCGCGTGTCGCGGCGTCGTTGTCACCCGGGGGGCCGGGTGTAGACAAGGAAGTGTTGCGCGTCTCGAGAACTGGTGCAGGTCAGCCGTTTTCGGTGACAGTGGTCTCGGGGTGAGGGCGACCACGGGTGCTGGTGTGTGAAGGACGAGGCCAAGAAATCGGCGACGCTCAGCCCAGGAAGTGTCGCCTTTAGGGTTCAGGCAAAACACCCTCTTCTCGCCGCGGCGTGCGGCACCATAAAACCTATGCCAGAGGGGGTCGGCGTGACCGCACCTGCAGTCGATCGAGATGTCAGTCGGTCTCGGCATACGCTCGAGCGCAGTATCTCTCATCGAGGACACTCGCTCGCGTGCTCAGCGCACGGGCGAGTTGCAGGCTGCGCCCGTGGACAGGTACGGCTCTGCCTTCCGAGCCGATCGCGAAACCGATTGGTAGAGCACCCCTTATCTGCCGTTGAGACCGCTGGCCTCAGTGCGCGGGCTAGGGCGATACGCGCGGTGTGCCTGCCGGCCGATCGCAGCCAGCGCGGTCGCGCGGCGTGGTGGGCCGCGCTGGGCGGTCGAGATCGATTGGGACAGGGAACGATATGATCGACGATCGAGGCGGTTTGAGCGGCCTTGCTTCTGGGTTCGTCCGTACTGCACAGCAACACCCGGACTGGGCGGCCCTGGTGCATCGCGGTCGCCGATGGACCTATGCGGAGATGCTGGAGGAAGCTCGCTGTTGGGCCACCCGCCTGCGCGAGTCGGCAACCCCCGGTAAGCAACTGAAGGTCGCGATTCTCGCCGCTCAAGGCCCGACCCAGCATGTTGGCAAGCTCGCTTCGCTTGTGGCTGGCGCGGCGTTCATACCGCTGAGCCCGAAACTTCCCGCACAGCGAACCGCTGAGATCATCGCGCGCGCTCGAGTGGACACGATCATCGCCGACAGTTTCTCGGTGCCGCGGCTACTCGAGATCATCGAATCGGCTGCCCAGGCGCCGACCCTTTTCCTACCGGAGGCAGTGGCGAAAATGCTTCCCCTCGATGAGGTTCCACGCATTGTGGACGCGGTCGATCTCGCGCACACCACCCCCCTGCCGTTCGAGCAATGCGCCACGCCTGATCCTGGCGACACCGCGTACATCATGTTCACCTCAGGCAGCACCGGGGAACCCAAAGGTGTCCCGATCAGCCATGGAAACCTGCGGCATTACCTCGATATCCTTGGGTGCCGGCACGATTTCGGTGAAAGTGACGTCTTCGCCCTGACTTTCGAGGCAGCGTTCGACCTCTCGATTTTCGGCCCTTTCATGGCGTGGGAGGTAGGCGCGCACGCGATTACGATGACACCCGGTGAGATCGCCAGGCCGGTGGACTTCATCAACAACTATGGCGTGACCGTGTGGTCCTCGGTTCCCTCTGTCGCCAAGTCGATTGCCCGCGGGGGAACGTTGAGGTCGGCGAGTATGCCGGGCCTGCGGTACAGCCTGTTCTGCGGAGAGGCGCTGCCCGAGGATATCGCCACCGCGTGGCAAGCGGCGGCACCCCACTCGATCATCGTCAACCAGTATGGCCCCACAGAGTCGACCATCTCTGTGTCCGAACATGTGTGGCAGTCCGAGCGCTCTCCGAGTCTGTGCGTCAACGGGCTCGTGCCGATCGGTGAACTTTACAAGCACCACACCGCGATCATCGTGGATGCCTCCGGACACGAGGTCGGTGCCGGGCACCGAGGAGAGCTGTGCATCGCCGGCCCCCAGGTGTTCGAGGGCTATCTCGCAGACAAGGACCAGACAGAGCGCAGCTTTGTGAGCCACGGCTCCGATAGCGGCCAGCCCTGTCGCTATTACCGCACCGGCGACATCGTCCAGTGTCTTGCCGATGGCACCCTCGTGTATCTCCAGCGCACCGACCAGCAGGTGAAAATCAGAGGGCACCGCATCGAACTCGGCGACGTTGAAGCGGCGCTGCGCGGCGCCGGCGCGCACGATGCGGTAGCAGTGCCTTGGCCCAGCAGCGATCCGCAGTTCCTCGTTGCTGCGGTGACAGGGCTCGGTACCGATCTCGAGGCTGTTCGACAGGTACTTCCTCCGTACATGGTTCCCGCTGAACTCGTCCCTGTCACGGCGATGCCGTTGAACCAGAACGGCAAGATAGCTCGTGACGAGGTGGCCGTTCTGGTTGCCGAATCCCAAGGGGCCACTTCGCGTACGGCGACTGGGTCGATCATGACGTTGGCGCAGGTCAAGTCTGTCGTTGCTCGTATCGTGGGGACGCCCGCGCACGAGATAGAGGACAGTGCGCAGTTGCACTCGATCGCAGGCTGGGATTCGCTGGCCCAGATCAGTGTTGTGCTGGAACTTCAAACGCGCCTCGGCAGGACGATAGGTCCTGAGTACGAGCACCAATTGCGTTCGATTCAGGGGATCTTCGACTTCGTGCGTGGACGCACCAGCCGACGTGAGGTCAATCGAAGCCTGAGAGGCGTACTCGTCACTGACACCGAGATAACCCACAACGACGTGGCAAATGCAGCACTGTACTACTGCGGATACCGCCTCGAAGACCTGGTAGCCCACGCCACCTTCGAGCAGGTCGCTTACCTCCTCATTCATCACGAGCTGCCCACCAGCGATCAACTCGTTTCCTTCAATGCTGCGCTGGCATCGAAGCGAACAATCGAACCCGCCCTGGTTCGGATCCTGGCTCACTGCGCACGCCGCGACGCCCACCCCATGGCGACACTGGCCACCGCCGTGTCGGTACTCGCCGCAGAACACTCCGGCTCGGGCGACCGCCTGCAACTGCAGACGAGCGAGGCAGTCCTGGGCGCCGGTCTCGATCTGATCGCCAAACTTCCGACGATACTGAGCGCGTACCAGCGTCTGCGCCACCACAAAAGCCCGGTACCGCCCCGCCACGGGGGCGGTCACATAGAGAACCTCCTGCGCATGCTCGACCTTCCGACGACGCCGTCGAACATCGAGGCCATCACCAAGGACGCGATCATTCACGCCGATAACGGCACCACCGCATCGACTTTCGCTGCGCTGGTGGCCAGTGGCGCGCACACGACGGTTCAGGCCGCGGTGGCCACGGCGGCCAACGTCTTCTCGGGCGCCCGCCACGGCTATGCCTCGGAAACGTCCTATGGACAACTGCAGGGGCTCGAGGGCCCCGAGGCGGTCACGGCGTATATCGAACGCCGACTCGACAACAGGGAGCCGGTCGAGGGCCTCGGTCATGCGATCTTCAGCCGAACGGGCGACCCTCGATTGAGCCTGTTCCGTGACGTGGCAACGCAAGTCGCGAAACGGGAGGGCAACTACGAGGGACTCGACAAAGCCAACGCCATGTTCGACGCAGCGATCGCGAGAGAGGGCGGTGCTCAACCGAACTACGATTTGTTCGGGGGGCTACTGTACGAATCGCTCGGGCTTCCGCTCGATATCTCCGCGCCGCTGCACGTCTGCTACCGAGTCGTCGGTTGGGTCGCCCACATTGTCGAAGAGCGCCGAACCGGCCAACCGCTCATCCGACCGGACGCGCGGTACGTCGGCCACGGCCCCCGCACCTTTCCTGCAAGCGCTGGCGGGGTGCCCACACCCAGCACTTGCATCGGGGACGAACTCGCGAGTGAGGGACGATGACCGACTCTCTGGTATCGGTGCATGACGAGTGGAGCCCGCTGGAGGAAGTCATCGTCGGCCGCGCCTCTGGTGCCCAGGTTCCCACATCGGACAAGGGACGACACACAATCCGTTGCCGCGATGTCACGGCTATACCAGCTGGCCCGTTCGACGACCGATGCATCGCTGAGGCCGAAGAAGACATCGCCGCGCTGACATCGCTGCTGCGAGCGACTGGAATTGTTGTCCGTCACCCTCGGGTAGTCGATCACACGGAAGTGTTCTCGACACCGGATTGGTCCTCCGATGGCATGCACACCTTCTGCCCTCGGGACACGCTGTTGGCGATCGGGCACTCGATTATCGAAACGCCGATGTCCCTGCGATCGCGCCAACACGAAGCCCTGGCGTATCGGGAGATTCTGCTCGACTACCTCGACAGCGGAGCCCGCTGGATCGCTGCGCCACGGCCCCGGTTACGTGAAACGATGTACAACAGGACCGATAGGTCACAAATCGCGCTCCGAGAAGAAGAGCCTGTGTTCGACGCGGCGAATTGCCTGCGCCTCGGTACCGACATCCTCTATCTGGTCTCCGATTCGGGTAACCGCTTAGGTGCACGATGGCTACAAAACACTCTGGGACCGGAGTATCGCGTTCACCCTTGCGACAATCTGTACAAATCAACGCACATCGATACGACCCTCACAGCCCTCAGGCCGGGATTGTTGCTGGTCAACCCCTCCCGGGTCACCGAGAAGACCATACCGAGGTGTTTGAAGTCGTGGGAGATCCTCAAGGCGCCCGAGCCGATCGATACCGGCTATCGAGGTTACCCCTTCAGTTCGCCCTGGATCAGCATGAATCTGTTGAGTCTTGCTCCCGACCTGGTTGTTGTAGAACACTCACAGATCCAGCTCATGCGACTGCTCGAGAACAAGGGGATCACCTGCGCGCCTCTGGCGTGGCGGCAAGGACGTTCACTCGGAGGCGGGTTCCATTGCGCCACACTTGATGTCAGGCGAACCGGTGACCTTCGGAGCTACCGATAGCCGCGCTATTGTTCTTTACGCGAGTTCGCGGCGTTGCCGATCGCGTGCGTGTGGTGCGGGTGGTGGAAGGACGGGCGTGTGAATGCCCACCGGATCCGCCATTGTGGTGACCGAACCTGTTCCGGGAGAACACGGTTCGGTCCTGTCGGGTTGCGGGATCGAGGGGGCCGGCAGCTCGAAAGGGGAGAGGCATCGAGAAAGTTGCCGAGGCAGGTGGCCGTCCATGGCTCGGATTGTTCCGGATGAGGCCGGGGCACCAGGACAGCTCCTGGAGCACTGTCACGGAACATCGGTGGCCTGGGCGGAATGCATTGGTGTTGGTGTTCCGGTGGTTGATCGGCTTACCGAACACCACCTTCTCGGGCTCTGACCAGTCAGGAATGTTCTTTTCGAATGGTCGGGGTTGGTATGGCGCGGACCAATCGATCGAGCCAGTCACCGAGATCGCCATGGATATCTGGATGGGTGTCGAGGAATTTGGTCCAGTCGACGCGCCAGTCTCGGACAGCTGTGGGGGTGAAATCGCGCACGTTGGTTCCGAGTATTGTTCGCAGTAGTCGGGGTGTGAGGTTGGTTTGCGGGCATTCGGCCAGAATTACTGCGTCGTAGAGGTCTTTGCCCTCTGCGCTTCTCGCTTGGGCCGAGTCGGTATGCAGCCATAGGAGTTTCCAGGCCAGGGACAACTCCCTGGTTGCGGTGAGGATCGGTGTAGGCAGTCGACCGTCGGTACGAGGTATGGCGGTCCACACCGGCGGGTCGGGAAGGCTTTGGTCGACGGCGAAATCCAGCTGCACCTGCCCCGATCCGTGCCGCTTGCTGTGCCAGGGAACGATCAGTCTGGTGCCGGTGCTGTCGTAGTCGTCGAAATACGGCCAGTGCTCGTCGGTGTGGACGCCGTCGGCATCGAGCATTACGTCGTCGCTCGCATGGGGATCCTGGGCAATTGTTTCGATCAGTTCATCTTTCAGTGAAGGGCGTTCGTATTCGTCGGTGTGTATCCATCGCAACCCTTCCGGGGGAAGTTTCGGATGCAGTCCGAAGGTGTCGAAGTCCTCGGCGGTCCAGATCTGGTAACGCGCAGCGCCAGCGGCGGCCTCTGGCCATTGCTGAACCGATTCGATGCTGTCGATGTAGGGGAAGGGCTCGAGCGGGTCGCACAACTGGGGTTCGGGAATGATCCAGTCCAGGTCGCCCGGTGGCCGCGCTTGGTGTCCTACCCAAGCATGCAGTGTCATGCTGCCACGTAGCACCATTCCCGCACCCCAGTCCGAGTTGGCGACCAGGGCCAGGACATGGTCCAGCGTGGTTCGGTGCGCATCGATGGCGATCATGGCGCGGCTGCGTCCGATTCGGCGATCCATCCAGCGTCGAGGGCGGGATGGTCGTCGTGAACGACGTATTCTTGTTCGACCTCGACAATGGTGAATCCGTTGGTGCTCAGGTCTTTCCGCAAATCCTCGAACTGCCGACTTGCCTCCGTCAGACCGACGCCGCGGCATCGCTGGGTCACGAATCGCTCGTGGCAGTCGTGGCCGACTGGTCGGCGCGCATTGCGGGAGACATGGGCAGAGTGTGGTTCGGCGAGTGTCCGGATGCGTCTGAGGTCGTCGTGGCCGGACAGGAGAAGTTTGATGTGGTGCTCGAAATAGCAGTCGGCCGAGAGGCTCTCGGCTTCCTGCGCGGACTGCGGTATCTGGGCGTTGTGGGGGCTGGCTTCGATCTTGACGCGGACGACGGAGAACCCTGCCGAGCGCATGGCGGCGGTGAGGGTTCGTACGGTTCGCTTCATGCCGTCGACTGTTCCGGACTCTGTGAGCGTCAGCATCGGTTGATCGGGTGTGGCGCCGCGGTCGAGCACGATGTGCGAGTAGCGCAGGGTGTGGGTAACAGCCCAGTCGGTCAGGCGTGCTTCATCCACGTCTGGGTGCACTGTCAGATGCATCTCGAACTCGCCTGCGAACTGGTGTGCGATTCCCACACATCTGACCGTAATGTGCAGGTGCGTCCAATTACCACCATGTCTGGGAAGGCCGATTGGCCGTTCTGCGACCCGATCGGTTTGGGATATCGGCGATTCAGCCTTGTCAGAAGAGGGTGTTGTGGAGCCAGCCTCCGTGGCTGGGAAAGATCTCTCAGGAGGTCAGGGTCGGGTGCTGCCACGATGGCCGCAGGCAGCGGATGAGGCGGCGCGCTCGGGCCGTCTGAGCAAACCTTTTCCGCTGTGGCGCTGTTGGTCGGAGAAAGAGGTTCGAGGTTATGCAGGGGCAGTTACGGCACGGGGGACAGATCGGCCCGGGCAAGTTCGACTCCGCAGTCGCCGCGGCGCGCATCATCCCGCTGTCGGAGCTTGTGCAGTTCCCGGGATTTGCTGATCTCACGCCGGAGCAGATGTGGCATGTGACCCACACGCCAGCAAACATGCAGTGGGTGTCACGGCCGGCGTACTGGCACCAACGCGGGCGCAGCGCTGCCGTGGTGAACGGGATCGACCAGGACCACCAGGCCGAGCAGGTGCAGTTGGAGAACAGGGTGCGATCTGACCTGCACCGCGCAGTGTCATCGGCCGCCGCAGGCGACGCGCGGTTGCTCGACCAGCTCGAATTCGGTGCCCCATCGATGGTCTCGGGCACGCACAAACTCCAGGAACTATTGGGTGGTGATCGAGGCGATGGCCCGATCGTGTTCATGTTCGACGTGCCGGAGGTCCATGCGACAGCGCCGTTCCTAGAAATCGACACGGCAGGTGATCGTGAAGAACGGGTACGGTTGGCGCTGCGACGCTGGGATTCCGACTTCCTGGATTTGATCCCCGATTTTGCCTCCGAACTGCATGCCAGGCTGCGCGACGTGCGCGTCTGCCGATGGCATTCGGAGGGTCAGGCTCTGCTCTACTTCGTCGAAGACACCGACGGAAATACGGTGGTCTGGGTGGGATGGGATCCGCATACCTTCACCGGACCGACACCACCTTTCTGGGAGACGCTGCCACCTGCGGTGCACCGGTTCCTCACGGATGTGCACCCTGGGTTCACCATGCTCGACGGCGAATCCTACGGCCTTGCTCAGCCGTCGTATATGTCGACTTTCGCGACCTGGGCGGGCTGGCTGGGTGACATCCCCGAATGGAACCGTGAGGGTGTCATCGACTCGACAGCGATGCTGTGGTTGACAGGCAACGGCTTCGACACCGTCTTGTGTTCGTCGCCCGAGTTGGCTGTCGGTGAAGTAGCAGTGCTCTTCGAGGATCAGTTCGATGTCAGCGATCTGGGCAAGGAATTGGACGCTTTGATGCGTTCAGCGCTTCGCCTGTAACCTCCGCGTGGTTGCCAGAGTTTGCTGGCAACGAAGGAACGGTGTTGCTGCGAGCTGTTTCGTAAGCCGATCGACCAACGGAACACCACGTGCGGCGACTTCCGGCCCAGCTCTCACCTGTTCCGTAGCGTGTTCCACGAACTGTTCCGGTGAACCCTCGCTATCAGGAACAGTTGGTGCATGGGCAAACCGTTCCGGGTCGGATATGTCCGCTGTTCCACCGACGAACAAGATGTTGAGATCCAAACTGACCAACTGCTCGCGCTCGAAGTACCGCGCGATCGGATCTTCATCGACAAGGGATTCTCCGGAACCACTCGCAAGAACCGAGCCGGTCTCGACAACGCGCTCGCCGCAGTCACTTCCGCCGCTGCTGCCGTCACCGATCGACAGGTCGTACTGACCACGACGAAGTTCGACCGGTTCGCGCGCAATATGGCCGAGGCTGGCGAGATCCTGACCGGTCTGCGCGAACGTGAGGTGCTGTTCGGTCTCGGCAGCCAGATCTACGACTGGGCCGACCCGTTCGGTAAACTGTTCCTCCAAACTCTGGCCATGGTCGCCGAGTTCGAGGCCAACCTGAACCATCTGCGCACCCGTGAGGGCATGGCCTGGGTTCATGCGAATGGCCGCCTCAAAGGCAAGCAACCGAAACCTCCACTCACGGCCCGGAATACGATCCACCGTCGGTACCACGACCCCGACGACGACGCGAGCCTCGCTGATCTCACCGACGAATACAGGGTCGGACGCTCCACCATCCACCGCATCATCAGTGGCACCGCGCCGAAGACATAGTTGCAGTGCGAAGCACATCAACACACCATCACCTCTGGTCAAGCCATAGTCGTTGATTTCGCACAATTACTGCTGAGACCCCGTGAATGAGCGTGCCGCATACCCCCACGATCATGTTTGTCCGGAAACGCTTGATTGCTAGGGACGTTCAGCAGAGTTGTCGGCGTCTCGTGCATCGATTTTGAGGACGAGGTTTGTTTCCAGTTCGAGCATCCGGTGCAGGACCTCCAGGCCAGCGGCAGTGGCGGGTGCGACGGGGCTGGGGATGTTCGTGAGCTCAATTGGGGTACTGGCGATCGCCGCGGAGTAGGCGGAATGAAGCGCGGCGTCGTGGGCAGATGCGACGGCGTGTGCGAGTCGGAGCATTGTGGCCTGGTGGTGTTCGGGACGGGTGGTGGCCGCCTCCGCGATCGACTGGACGACTCCGGCGGTATGCGCGCTTGAGGGAAAGGCTGCGGCGAGGAAGGCCAACCCATTTCGGACGGCATCGCACTCAGTCGGCCAACGACGCAGCATGGAGGAGGCGACGGTTTCGACAGCTTTCTGAGCTGCCGTTTCGTCAGGGCTCTGGACGGATCCGAGCCCGAGGGCGGATCGTCTGTCAGCGTTTTGTGCCGCGAGCCGGCGTCCGACGGTTCCTGTTGCGCCGAGCAGGAGCACAAGGTAGGCCCGATAGGGTATCGAGACGTGCTCGTGTTCGATGATCCCGGCCAGTAGGGGAATCTGTTCTGCGGTGTCCGGCGAGCATGTGCCCTGGTACAGCACGGCGTCGGACAGGCAGGACAGTACTTCCTGGTCGTCTTCGAACTGTTCGGCGTCGTCGGTCAGCCACCAGTTCGTCCTCGGGGTGGCCGCGCCGTCGGCATCCAGTCGGGTGGCGACCGCGCGAACGGTGTCCAATAGTGGTGGCAGCTCTTTGCGCGCCGGTGTTGCTGCTGCGATGGTCGGGGCCGGGATGTCCCGGGGCGGGGGAAAGGACCGCGTGACGGCGCCGCGCTGTTCGTATGCGTCTTCCTGGGGCAGATCGTGGAGAAGTCCGTCGAGGTTCAGGTGGCGCAAAAGCGTTTCACGGTGGGCCATTGATCCACCCTCTAAGAACCCGCAGTAACTGCGCGCGAGGGTTACCGCCGCGACGTGTTCACACCCGCGCTGGTGGTCTGCGGCATCATCATCGATAGCGAGTTCGTCGACCACCGATCTGACTTGCCACCAGCCCTCGAGCTCTGGCTGCGAGAACTCCGGCATGCCGAACAATGCGCTTGCAGGGTCCAGGTGCGGGAGGTAGATCGGCCGCACCCGCACCCACCGGTGCCCACGATCGATCAGATCGGTGGCCAACATATATCCATGATCTTCATCGGGTACCGCGAACTCATACTCCCGAAGCATCACGACGGGGCTGCCAGACTCCGAGGACACACGCTCACCAGGCATCCTGGGAGGATATCGGAGGTGGCATCCGGAGCAATCCGATCCTTATCAGAGCTGGGACTGATTCAGGATCCTGGGGGATGGCTTCAGGTGATGAATTTCCGCGTGGTTTCGAGTGGTTCAGAGTTAGTTTCCAGCGCAGTCAGGTCCGTCATTGCGGACGATCGTGAAGCGGAGGAGGTCCTGCGGCGAGAGATGCTCGGTTGTATAGTCGGCCGGCTGGCCGATGAAAATGGTCCAGACCGGTGCGTGTGGTCTGGACCAAGCCAGGCATGTCCACCAACGCGCACCGAAATTGGGATCCGCCAGGACGTGCCGCATTGACGCGCGTTGATATGGGGTCCCGGTAGCAATCGCCGAAAAAACAACGGATATGGAAACGCCGCAGCTCAGCGTCGGCGGTCGGCCCCCGGACCGAGCAGCGCGGTGAGATCGCGCATCACATGCGGTGAAGGTTTGAAGTAGCGGCGCAGGTTCTCGGCTTTGCGGTGCCGGGATTTGGCCATGAGTTCGAGCAGGCTGACTCCGGATTCCCCGAGGTGGGTCGGGCCGGAGTGCCGGAGTTCGTGTAGATCCCAGCCTGTTCCGGGTCCGTCGATCGCGGTGGCGGCGTCGAGTAGGTCGCGAGCCTGGTCGTAGGACAGCCGCGCCAGCCCGGTGTCGGGGCACAGGTCGCGATCGGCGAGGTACTTGCCGGGACCGGGCCGGCGGTGAGTCACGAACACCGGTCCGCGGGTGCGGCACTTGATCAATCGCGGCAGGTGCCGTACCTGGAGGTATGTGCGTCAGGTGTGCGATGACTCCTGCAGATCAATGATCAGTTCCGCGCCGGTGGCGGCGGCGATCTGCCCGACGGTGACGCCAGGTGCCAGTTCCCGGAGCGTGAGGGTTCCATCCCGAACGTCGATGATTCCGAGATCGGTGATAATCCGTTGCACCACAGCGTTTCCCGTAAGGGGCAGCGTGCACTGTTCGACGATCTTGGCGCCGCCGTCGCGATCAGTGTGTTTCATGACCACGATGACGCGTCGGGCACCGTGGACCAGGTCCATGGCGCCGCCCATGCCTTTGATCGTCCTGCCCGGCACCATCCAGTTGGCGAGGTCCCCGTGTCGGGAGACCTGCATGCCGCCCAGGACCGCAGTGTCGATGTGTCCACCACGAATCATGCCGAACGACAACGCCGCATCGAAGAACGCGGCTCCCGGATTCACTGTGACGGTTTCCTTGCCCGCGTTGATGAGGTCGGGATCGACCTCATCAACGGTCGGATACGGCCCGGTACCGAGGATGCCGTTTTCTGAATGGAGTATCACCTTTACGCCTTCAGGGAGGTGGTTAGGAATCATGGTCGGCAGCCCGATCCCTAGATTCACGTACTCGCCGTTGATCATGTCCGCCGCGGCGCGGGCGGCCATCTGCTCACGAGACCAGCTCACGCTGCCTCCTTCCGGGATGGGCGGGGCGTTGCGTGGTTATGCTCCTCGGCCCTCGTCGTGCCCTGCCCCTCATGCTGACACTGTCCTCTTCTCGATTCGCTTGTCCTGCAACCCGGTATGCACGATGCGCTGAACGAAAATACCCGGGAGGTGGATTTGCGTGGGGTCGAGTTCTCCCGGCTGGACGAGCTGTTCGACCTGCGCGATGGCGGTTCGGCCGGCCATCGCTGCCAGGGGGTTGAAGTTCGTCGCTGTTTTGTTGAAGACGAGGTTGCCTTCGGTATCACCGAATTCGGCATGAACCAGTGCGAAGTCTGTGAGGATCGCTTCCTCGAGTAGGTAGCTCTTGCCGTTGAACTCGCGCAGTTCCTTGGGGGGCGATGCTGTCGCGACCGAGCCGTCGGTGTTGTAGAGCCAGGGCAGTCCACCCTCGGCCACGGGCGTTCCGACTCCAGCTGGGGTATAGAACGCTGGTATACCTGCACCGCCTGCGCGCATGCGTTCGGCGAGCGTGCCTTGAGGAGTCAGCTCTACCTCGACCTCACCTGAGAGGTATTGGCGGGCGAATTCCTTGTTTTCGCCGACGTAGGATGCGGTTATTCGGCGAATTCGACCGGCCGCCAACAGGATTCCCAAGCCTTGATCGTCGACACCGCAGTTGTTCGAATACACTTCGAGCTCGGATGTCCCGCGTTCGGCCAGGGCGTGGATGAGCTTGTCCGGGATGCCGCACAGGCCGAACCCTCCGACTGCGAGTGAGGCGCCGTTCGGGATGTCTGCAACGGCCTCCTGCGCAGACTCGCACACCTTGATCGCCATGGTGAACCTCTCGTTCGTACAGCGAACGCTTATTCGCGCTTGGGGCGAGTCAACACTATCTGCAGGATTATGGAAGATGTCTGTACGAAAGTGCTCGCCCTCCGGTCGTCTCTTCCGCTGTGTGTCCGCTGAATGAACGTGTCTGTACGATCGATGTGGTGGTGCAGTCGGCGCAGCAGAGTCCTCACGTGATCGAGAGAGCAGCGCGGCTGTTGAGATCCATCAGCGCGTGCGAGTCCGGTGGATCGTCGACCACCGAGCTGGCTATCGCCACCGGTTTGGCGCGCCCTACCGCTCACCGGCTTCTGATGTCTCTGGCCGCGGAAGGGCTCGTCGATCGTGACGCAAGAACTGGGCAATGGTTGCTCGGTCCCGAGCTGTATCTACTCGGAGCCGCCGCCGCCGCCCGTTACGACATCACCGGTCTCGCGCGTGACATTGTCGATCAGGTCGCGCGTCTGACTGGTGAGAGTGCTTTCCTGTCCGCATGCCGAGGCGACGAGACGGTGTGTGTGTCGAGTCGAGAGGGAAGCTTTCCTTTGCGCTCACATGTGTTGTACGAAGGAATACGCTTCCCCCTGGGTGTCGCCTCGGCCGGACTGGCGATCTTGAGTCATCTGCCGGCCCGCGAGATCGACGCTTACCTAGCCCGGACCGACCTGGTCGCTGAGTGGGGTGATGTTCACTCCGAACAACGAATCCGCGAACGTATCGAGGTCACTTTGGCCAATGGGTATGCGGTCAACCCCGCGCTCATCGTCGAGGGAAGTTGGGGTGTGGGTGCCGCGGTTTTCGACCGGGATGGTCGCCCTGCGTGGGCTCTCACGGTCACCGGAGTCGAAACACGCTTCCGCGAGCCCAGATGCACCGAAATGGGACAACTGCTGATGGACAAAGCCCATCAGCTCTCGAATCGACTCAAATCGCGTTAGCCGGTTCGTGGGGTGGCCGCGGTGTCGCGATGCGCGGTCTCGACAGCGGATCGGAGGACCCGGCGGCATGATCGGCAGCCTGGACCAGCTCATCTCCGCCGGCGCCGACGATGCGATCGCCTAGGGCGAGAAGGTCACCAAATCACACCCGGATGCACTAGTGCTCTACGGCGTTGCGATTGCGTGATGCAGCCTTGCAGGGTTTGTCTGTTCGAGTCCGGCCGGTCCACGTAGAAACGCTGGTGTCCAACCTCTTCCGGTTCGCCAACGCCCTGACCCGCCTGACTGGTAGCACGCCGGCCGGGCGGCGGCTGTGGACCAGTTCTTTCCTTGTCAGTGGCATCTTCCTTCCCGCTAGCGGGAGGTAGGCATCATGGACAGGACTGCGAGGGGGACTGGCGCTCAACACAGAAAGCCTTGTCTCTGGCGGCTTCGTCTAACTTAAACCCGAGAATGAGAGCCGAACTAGTTGCCGTCACCATACGCAAGTGTGTCGATCTCTTCAGATCGACCGTCAAATAGATGATCCCGTGATCCAACAACGGTCGAAGGAGTGTGGCGGCAGAGCATCCGGCGGTTTTCTCACGCCACGCACCACCAGTCGTCCATGCGTCAAAAACTCAAATCCGAGAATTTCCGCGGACGCCGGGAGACACGTCGAAATTTTCGGCAGCCTCCCAGATCATTGTCTACTATTTTTTCAAACAGGACAATGCCACACTATCGCAATGAGACCAGCGCGCAGGAGCCCCGGTGCGGATCAGTACTGCAATTGCGGATCTACTTCGGAAGGGTGTAGTTCCGTCGATTCTTCGAGCGGGCAAGGCAGCCGAATATGATGCAGGCGTCATTCGTGGGATCGGAAACGGAGCAAAGGCGGCTGCGCGGAAGGCTAATGACGCCGACCTCGAAGGCGCTTCGCGTATTCCTGTCAGAAAAACTTCCATTTCAGGCCACAGTTATTCAGTCGATGACTTCGCAAGATCATTCAGTCCGCGCATTGCTGCCACATATGGCGACAGGCTCAGGATTCTGGGGCGCGGGCCAGCTGTGGAGCGGCACCTGTGCGACCTCGAGCACCTTCCGGACAACTTCAATAATATGGTCAAACACTTCTCCAGCCAGATGGAAGGGGGCATCGATATCGCCGAGGGGCCGGCCACTGCCATCATGTCCGAACTTCGAGGAGAAATACCACGCGGTTACCCCATTGGTGCGTCCTGGGACGCGGTGGGAGGGTTGTATCAGAGGGCGACGCACCGGGTGGTTCTCACCAGCGCCAAGCACGGTAGCATTTCCGTGGCTTTACATGAATGTGGCCATGCCCTCGACCATGCCCTCGGGGATGTGTCTAATTCGGCAGAGTTCGGCAAGCTCTATAATAGTTTAGATACGATGAAACCTTATTTTTCACAGAAAGGCGAGGCAGGTCGTCAAGAAACATTCGCTGAGGGGTTGGGCGCATGGGTGGCCTATCGCTCCAAACCCTCCGGTCAGGCGTCAATCGCGATGGCCGATGCGCTCGGAATGAACGTAAACAAACAGGAACAGGGGGATCGGCTCATGGGCTACTTCTCCGAGCTACACCACAGTCTCGAACGTACACGATTTGGAAAGAGAAGATTTATATGGAGGTAATACGCAATGCCGACGGAACCTTAACGGTGCCGATGCGCGCAGAAGCCCACGGAATAATTGGTGATGCTCTCGTCACGATTGGTCCGGGTCACCCTGACTATGAGGCGTGGGACTCGTGGGTACGCCAGCACGGGGAAAGCAACGATGCTTAGAGCTCCTATCGGGTTCGATTACGGAGTCGTCGCCAACAGATGAGGGCTGCGGCGAGGTCGAGGAATCCGTGGTGGATGTCGGTGCGGCGTTCCCATCGGATTGCCAGCTGTCGGTACTGGTGTAGCAGGGCGAAGGTTCCGCTCGACGATTCAAGACCGTCGGTGACCTCGTCGCGAGTGCCGCGTCGGGCGATATAGCGGGTGATACGTTGTTGCCGCAGTTCGCAGTACACACTCGGGTAGTCGTATCCTTCGTCCGCGATCAGGTTGGTGATTCGGTGACGAGGTCGGCCCGCACGCCCGCGCAGGGGCTGGACCCGCCCGGATGATCGGCTTCGACCGGGTGATGGTCGACGGCTCGCATGTGCGGGCGAAAAAGAAGGCTGCCTCAACAGGTCCCAGTCCGGTCGACCGCGCCAAACCCGGTTCCAAGCACCACATCCTGACCTGCGGAAACGGCTTCCCGCTCGCCGTGGCGTTGGCCGCGGCCCACGTCAACGATCACCTGATGCTGCCCACGCTGCTCGACCGGCATGAGCACGGCGCGCACCGCTTGATGGTCTGCTCGAACATTCCGGCGGCGGGCCAGTCCCGCAGCCTGCGCCGACAGGTCATCCGGACCCGAACCTCGGCTCCGGGGGGGCAGGTCCTCGCATCCGAGTCCGGTGATCAACACGAACAAGATGCCCTGCAGCACACGTCGGAAGGTCATGTGCGGTGGTCCTGGTGTCCCGGCCGGTGTCACCAGGAGTAGCGGTTCGATCACCGTCCACAACTCGTCATCCACGATCCAGAGTGTTACCACGGCGAAACATCCTGCACTCCAACGGAACCCGTTGCTGCCTGACCGAACCTGTTAGGAGCTCATAGTTCTCAATTCCATCCTGAGGCCCGTGGGTTCGCACGGGCCTCAGGATGGCCGGCAAGCCGGGTCCAGTTCGTCGAGTGCCACCTCTCGTCACCGACAGCGGCTCGACATACTCGAGCGCCGCGAACGTGTGCTGACCAGGCGAGCACGAGAACCGACAGGTTGCCTCCAGGAATCAGCCGCGTCGCGCGCGAAAGAGGGTGCTGCTTGTGCGCAATGGCGGACAGTTCGAGGCTGGCATCGGCGATTCCATCGCGGGCACGCTGAGTGGAGCTGTTTGGCGCGATGGGGCAGCTGCTTCGACCAAGCCACGACAGCGGCTATACACCATTAGCTACACCCCACCGCGTCTTGCTGTCCGGGGCCTGGACCCCGGATTTGAGTAACGTAGCAAACGATCGGCCATGCTGGGTGAGAGAAGCAGCGTTGTGGCACAGAGGTGCTCGCTGCGTGATCGCGATGCGCGACATCCGAGTTGGGTCATGAGCGGCTGCCGAGTGTGCGGAGGTCTGTACAGGACCCGCTCCTGGTGTCCCGTGACGAGCGAACATGGCAGCCATCAGTCGGGCTCTGGAGGAAGGTTCATGGCGGGGTGAGTTAACTCGGGTTCAGTCGACATGGAGAGGTCTGTGATGTCGTTCGTGTTGATCCGCGCCTATGGACGTCGAGTGCTTGCTACGTTGTGAGGTGTCCATGGGCCGTGGCGCTGGACGGACGACGCGATGAGGTGTGGCTCTAGAATTCTCGCCTTTTGTGGCTATTGGAAATATCGCTGCCTTGTCGCGCTCGTTGTTGTGGTCTCTGGTTGAGATCTGAGGGGAGGAAGCGTGGGCTCGACGTGACTGATCGGGCTGTGTTTCATGCTTCGGATGTGCGAACGGGGTGTGTGAAAGTGACTGTGAACCAACGGATCTGGGCCGGGATCGATGTCGGCAAGGTGTCGCACCATCTGTGTGTGGTCGATGCGGAAGGCAGGGTGTGCTCATCGCGCAAGGTCGCCAACGATCAACTCGCGGTCGAGGCGGCGATCGATCACGTCCGTGGGATTGACGGCGAGGTGCTGTGGGCAATCGATCTGGTCAGTCCGCTGGCAGCGTTGTTGATCACGGTCCTGCTTCGTGCGGGTGAGTCTGTGGTTTACGTGCCTGGTCACACCGTGGCCACGATGACCGGGGTCTTTCGGGGTGAAGGCAAAACCGACGTCAAGGACGCACGGGTTATCGCCGACACAGCGCGGATGTGTATGGATTTGCAACCGGTCACAGCCCCTGATGTTCTCGTCGCCGAGCTGACGCAGCTGTCGAATTATCGTGGCAACCTCAGCAACGAGTGGGTGCGTGGTCTCAATCAGCTTCGCGCGATGCTGTCCTCGATATTCCCCGCACTCGAGTCTGCGTTCGACTACGCAACACGTGCGGCTTTGATCTTGGTCTCCGGGTTGTGCACTCCATCGGAGGTTCGGGCCGCGGGGGTCGAGGGTGTCAGAGCGCATCTCCTCGAAAACCGTGTCCGCCGTACGATGATCGAGAAAATGGCCGGGACGGCCTGCTCCGCGGCCGGTACGCAAAACGTCGCGGTGCCGGGCGAGGCCACGACTGCCTCGCTGATCAAACGGCTCGCGGCCAAGTTGCTGGACCTCGATCGCGAGATCAAGGATCTTGGCAAGCAGATCACCGCCCGCTTCCGCGCACACGCGCAGGCGCCGATGATCGAGTCTCTGCCTGGGATGGGCCCCAATCTGGGCGCCGAGTTCCTTATCAACACTGGCGGTCAGGTGTTGACCGAATTCGCGACGCCGGCTCGGTTGGCTTCCTATGCGGGGTTGGTGCCGGTGCCGCACGATTCGGGCCGGGTCGTCGGCAGCCTACGTCGCCCCAGGCGTTACAACCGGAGAATGCGGCGTGTGTTTTTCATGGCCGCTTTCGTCTCGATCAGTATCGAAGGCCCCTCACGAACGTTCTACCAGCGCAAGCGAGCCGAGGGACATCGCCATACTCGGGCACTTCTCGCATTGGCCAGGCGATTGGTCGATGTGTTGTGGGCTTTGTTGCGCGACAACCGGATCTTCGAGACAAAGCCGCCGCGCGTAGACGGTGCGCCGAGGGCCGGCGACGTGCAGTAATTGATGCGGCTGCGTTGAGGAATGTTCCGGCACGCGGGTCCTGAATCTGTGGTGAAGGTGATGGGTTCCATTGTCCCGCCCACGATCACGGGCGCGAACTGGGTCAGCGCGTAGGCCAAGTCCCATCAGCGGATGCCTGGTCCAGCAGTGTCGAAGTTAGGGCAGCGTGTGCGTGTCCGCCGTCATACACTCAGTTGTGGTGCACCGCATCGTTGTGGCGGCCGCATTCGACGGGCGTACGTGGCGGTAACGCCACCAATTGAGCAGTTGTTCGGCTATCTCGTCGGCGAACACGTCGTGGAACTGGCGCATCTCCTCGAAGTGCAGCAGGCCTTCCGGCGTGCTGACTACTGATCGGGCCATCTGTACGTACTGGATCGCGACTGGTCTTCGCTCTCGGGGCGCGAGGGCGGTGGTCCCGCAGCCGAGGGACGGCTCGTCAATGTCCATCGCTGACCGGGCACTCCAGGGAGGGCGTACAAGCGCAGTTGACCCGAGTAGATGCGCGGTCGTGGATTGCAGTGATCAGGATGTTCTCCAGCTGCCCGTCGGGTCGTGTTCGATCGGCTGGTCCGGACGGTGCAAGGTACCGGTGACTGCGGTGCCGAAGAATCCCGACCAGCGATCGACGAACTCCGTCATCTCCGCTGGATCGACCTCGGAGAACGGCATCGCGACTCGTATCGGGGTCAGCTCCCCGGTGAGCGCCTCGACCACTTCCTCGCACACTGTGCTCGCATACGGACACCAGTCGGTCTGTTTGGATTGATCGACGAACGCGGTTTCGTACCAGGCGAACTCGCCGAGAACGACCGCGTCGCAGAACCACAGACTGTGGGACCGCCCGCTCCAGCCGGTGGGATCGGCGGCGGGGACGTTCACGACGATCTGGGCGGTGAGAACGACGTTGAACGGCATTTCCTTGCGCCATTGCAGTTCTTTCACGTCATCCACGAGAGAGAACATCAGCTGCGCGCCGGACAGCTCGAACCACAGATGGAGATTGTCGCCAACGACCTTGGTGTGGTCCGCGTTGTCCAGTATGGTCGCGCGAAGGTTCTCGATGATCTTGTCGAGTTGATCGAGACCGAACGCCGCGAGTTCGAGCCGTTCTGCCCATGCCTGCGCTAGCGCGGCTTCGGCGGCCTGGGTTTCATCGCGATGGCGTGTCACGGCCAGATTGGCGTGCTGCAACGCGGTCGCGCCCGGCGCGGGGATCGAGTGTGGTTGCGTGACTCTGTCGAGAGCGGCGAGAACCTTGCGGGGCCTCGGGCGGCGTACCGGAGCCTTGGCCATCATCTGGACGATAAGATCCGCCAGTGCGGGAGAGACTCCGGATAGTTCGGGGACCGCGTTCGTCGCGTGCTGCCGTCGCAGGTCTTCGGGCATGGGGCCTGGGAACGGCCTTGTGCCAGTGAGTAGTTCGAATGCCAGCACACCCAAGCTGTAGACGTCGCCCTCGACCTCGTAGTGCTCGTGACGCCACCATTCCGGCGGCGCGTAGTCGAGGGTGGCGGTGTACTTGTGGGTGATCGCGTCGGTTGAGGCATCGACTAGGCGCGCGGCACCGAAATCCGTCAGGCACCATTGCCCTGCCAGCCGGAGAACGTTCTCCGGCTTGATGTCCCGGTGCACCAGTACCCGTCCAAGGTCGTCCAAGGCAGTTGCGAGGTCGTGCACGATTGCGATCGCCTCGGGCTCGGGTAGTGACCCCCGCGCATTCAGGTACGACCGCAGGTTGGTCTCGGCCAGCGGCATCCGCAACAAGTACGACGTCGTTGTCTCGTCGATCTCGAGCACCGGCACGACATTGCGTACGTCGCGCAGATCAGCCGCCAGGTGCTCACGCTCGCTCTTGGGGGTCTTGGGCACCACCTTCACCGCGGCGCGTTCTCCGTCCGGCCCCACCACTTCGTGTACGACTCCGAAACCACCGCGTCCCAGCTCTCGGACACTCGCCCACTGTCGGTCGGCGATCGTGAAGTGTTCCACTGCCATCCTTGCTCGTCGTTCTCGTCAGCGTTCAGTCGCCAGCGGGTGTCCTGCTCAGTCTCGTACATGCACCACAACAACTTTCACCCGCCTCATATTCACAGACCGATGTTCCGCATGGCGGCGCGCGGCTGGTAACGGAGGTCAATCAGCGTGCGGTTTCCGAGTGCCAGTGACGCAGCATGGCCATCACATTCTCATCGCTGGACCTGATGTCGTAGTACTTACGGGTCGCGATTCCGGCGCGCGGGGAGTGCCGCCCTTGCATAGGCGTGGCGCGCGCGGCCGTGCGGGGTTCGTCGACCGCACCAAGGATGCCTTGCCAGCGGGTCACCGCGCACTACGGGCACGCACAATGCGTCGCTTTGACTGCTCGAGGTACAGATCTCGACGGTGGTTTGATGGATTTGGTGCCCCGCAGCCGCATTCGCAGACGTGGGTGTGCCCGATAATAGAGGCTTCGCTGCAAGCGCCACTGTAGAACCCGCTACGCTGTACCAGCCGCGACCGGTACCTTCTCCTGGCTCTTTCGGATCGACGAACTGGCACGTTTCTGCCTCACCATCGCCCTCGCATTGGCGGGGCTGATCCCAACCAAGTTCTCACGCCGCTCGACGGTGCCGTCGGCCGGTGAACTGCGCGAGGGAGGGGCCCGGTGTCTGTGGTCGCGTGGAAGCCGAGTTCGGCTAGTTGTCGGTGGACCGGGTTCGCTGGCGGGCACGTCGGCGACGGCGTTACTGATCGCGGTGAACGTGTTGCGTGAGCGCGACGGGTCGCCGGAAGGTGTTCGACGACGCACCGACGGGGATCGTGTCGGCCAAGTGGCGTGGCTATTTCGACCAGTTCGCAAGACGGGCAATGCCGTTGCCTACCGGCGTTATTGGAAGCTGTGGGAAGTTCGGTTTGCCGGCACAGCTATGCACCGGCGACGTGTTCGTGCCAGTGTCTCGACGCTTCGCCGATCCTTCTCTTTCTCAGGAACGTGAAACATGGGGCGCCTGAGGTGCTTTCGAGTTGGCTTAGTTGGTGATGTCGATGCCTTCTCGATACTTTGAAGGATCGTCCGCAATTTCGCCAGATAATTGGAAGTGTCGTTGTGATAACGTTGTCGCAGTGCGCTTTTCGGTCACCTTCGGCAAAAACATCGATGCTGCAGACTGGGTTGCTGACGGCGTGACTCGCAACAGAATTTGATTCGCTACCTTGGTGCGGTGGTAGCGGTTTTCACATGCGCTACCACCGGTGCGATGTCGCGAAGCGCGGGAATCGAGAAGGCCAGCGGCTTGAGCACCTTCAAGGGACCGTGGACGGCGCCGAAGCTCTGCACCTCTACGCTGGATATATTGGTATGCCATTGCCGCAGCGTTGGAGCGATATCGTTTCGCGTGATCCCCCACGGCATTATTGGTAGACGACAGTTCGCTGTCAGGTAGTAGCCACTCATGCTTTTTCTGGACATCACAGGAGAAATGGTGTCGAACACCAGCTCTGCACCTGTAAATCGGTCGATGATAGCTACGATCAGGTGGCGTACCTGCTCTTCATGCAAGAACATGAGCACACCTTGTGCTGTGATGAGGGTGGGTCCGGATCCGACTTCGTCCATCCACGATAAGTCGCACACATCGGCGGCGATGTAATGTTGCCGGTCGATGGGCGGCAGGAATTTTTCCCGTATCTCGATCAGTTCGTCGAGATCCACACTCACCCAGGAAACAGTTCCATTGTCGATCCGTTGGAACTGTGTTTCGAGCCCTGCGCCTAATTCGACGACTGTTCCATGGGGGTGTTCGGTCAACCATGCTTTCACGACAGTGTCGAAGATTCGGGATTTTTCCGCATGTAGGCCGTTCTGTTTTTTCCCGAATCTGCCCTCGTAGTCGTAGTCGATCGCTTCGAACAGTCGGATGCACTGCGAATCCTGAAGAACTCCCTCGGGTCGTTGAGATTCTTTAGCGCGAGTGTAGAGATTCCACAGTGCTGTCTCGTGGATGTCTGTGAGGTCAATCCCTGCGATCTGCATCAATGCTCCTGCGATGTGTGAATATTTGCTGTGCGTGACGGTTCGGCGACAGGTAGCCCGAGTCATCGACGGTCGGGGCGGGCGCGGCGTACTCGTGCGTTCCTGCGGATCCGGGCGCGGTCGTTGCCCGAACCGGGCTCTGGGTCGAGATGGCATGGCTGGTCGGTGCCCGAGAGATAAGCGGCCAGACTCGACACGGTGGGGTAGCGAAATAGCTCGGCCAGGGGGACCGTGCGGTCGAATGCGGTCTGTATCAGCGCGTGGACGCGGGCTAGCAGCACCGAGTTTCCACCGAGATCGAAGAAGTTCTCGGTGCAGGTGAACCGATCAGATCCCAGCGCCTGCTTCCAGATCGCGGATACTCGCTGTTCGATCTCGTTGTGTGGTGACACTTGCTGATGGTCCTGGTCCGACAGCTGGACCCGGGTCGGGACGAGAGCACCGTATCTGTCCCGGAGCGGCGTAGCCGCGGTGGCGGGGAGGGCGTCCGTCAGTTCCGCCACGAGCATCTGAGGGGCTGGTGCGCAGTGCCCGAGGTGGGCGCGGATAGCGGGTTTGGTGTCATCGAGGCCGATGAGTACATGTGGTTCGTCGACGGACAGCGCGAGCAGGAGCGAGGTGAGTGCCTCTGCGCGGGTGAGAACGTGATAGCCCCGTGCTCGGGCGCTGTCCGGATGTCCTGCGTAGGCGGAGATCCCGACGTCGTCCCACATCGTCCAGGCGATGCTGTGTGCGTCGATGCCACAGGCGTAGCGCTGATAGCGGGTGAAGGTGTCGAGATAGGAGTTGGCGGCCGAGTATCCACCGACTGTGGCGCCACCGAAGAATCCGTTGACCGAGGAGAACGACACGAAGCGAACACCGGGTCTGCGCAAGGCGATCCGATGCAGACTCCGGATCCCGGCGACCTTCGCCGCGGAAATTTCGGTGAAGTCGGCGTCGGTGGCGGTGATCAGTGGTTGCTCGCGGTAGCTGCCAGCCAGATGCCATATGCCCGAGAGCTGGATATTGCAGTCGCGTTCGGTTGCGGTGACTGCGTTCCATACCTGCTCGGCGTCGCGCACATCGGCAACAGCGATCCGTACAGCCTGCGCGCCGGCGATATCGCACAATCGGCGGTAGTTTGCGAACTGCCTTTCGTCCGGATCGCGGCGGCATATCAGCAGTACACGCCCGTCGAAGCGTTCGATCAGCATCCGGGCAAGCTCGTACGCGAGTCCGCCGAGTCCACCACTGATCAGATGCAAAGCGCTGGACGGGATCTGCAGAAGCGTACTTGGTTCGGGTAGTCGTTGCAGCGTCCTGACCCAGCGTGTACCGGATCGATAGGCGACCTCGATGTCATTGGTGGTGTCGCCCAGTTCCCCTGCCAACTGGTGGGCGGCCGCGGCTGGATCAGCCGGATCCAGATCGATGAGGCGCGTCCGCAATCCTGGAGTCTCGGCCGCTGCGCTGCGCAGGAGTGCCGAGATCCCTGCGAGCGCAGTATTGCCCTGATCGGAGTCGGTGACTGCGTGGATCCCGGAGCCGACCACGTACAAGGCGGGGGTACGCCCTAGGGTTGGTAGTGCCCGAATCAGTTGCGCCACTTGGACAACGCTGCGCGAGAACGAGTCTTGAGAGGCGCTGGACCTGGTGGCCGGGTGCTCTGTGATGTGTTGGTGGGGCTCGGTGACGAACTGAACGACGGCGCGGATCGTGGTGTCATGCGGGAGCGAGGAGGATCCTGTGGCGATGTCCTTCGCGTTGGAGTGGATTACAGCAACGCCTTGTGCGGTCAACCGATCCGCCAGCTGTGCCTCGATGTCTGCCCGATCGCTCAGCAACAGAACCGCGCAGTCGGGTGCGAAGTCGGGTCGGCGTCGCTCGCGACGCTGCCAGATCGGGCGGAAGAACCAGCTCGGCACGGTGTTCGCGGATGCTGTGGCGACCGGCACCTCGGGCAGGATGTCGGCGAATTCACCTGTGGCGAACTGTTGTTTGAGCAAGTTCCGTTGGATTTTTCCGCTGTCGGTTTTCGGAATTCTTTCCGGTGGAACAGGAATGAGGAAATCGGGGTTCGGGCCAGTCACTAGTACACGGTTGCGCACATCGGCCAGGGCGTGGGCTTGCGTCACGTCGGGTCGGGGGCTGAACACGATGGCTAAAGCGTCGGTGTTGCTTCCTGGTGCATGTACTGCGATGGCGGCTGTGCACGCGCGGGTCACGAAAGGGGAGCGCTCGACGGCGGACTCGATCGCCTGTGGGGTGTAGTTCACGCCGTTGACGATGATGAGGTCGTCGGCGCGGCCGGTGAGGGTCAAGGCACCGTCACAGATCAGGCCGAGGTCGCCGGTGTCGAACCAGCCGTCGGGGCTGAAGGCTTGCCGCGTGCGTTCTGGGTCGAGGTGGTATCCGTCGGTCACGGTGGGTCCGCTGATCTGCACTCGCCCTGTCTCGCCTACGCGGACAATGGCGTCGTTGACATCGACGATACGTAATCGGGTGCCGGGGATCGGCTTGCCGACTTCGGTGTATTCGTCGGTGTCGTCGGTGGTGTCCAGTGAGAATTTCTCGGAGTATGTGACGGCTGATGAGGTCTCGGACATCCCCCACGCCGGATGCATCGCGGTGCTGGGCAGGCCGAACCGCTCGAGGGTGCGCAGTAGCCGCCGTGTGATGCGTGGTGCGATCGGCTCGCCGCCGTTGAGGATGAACCGTAGCGATTTGAGGTCGAGTCGTTCGGGGTCGGCCTCGGCGAGGCGGTCCACGAGCAGCGCGAAGGCGAAGTTGGGTGCCCAGGTGGTGTTCACTTGGTATCGATCGGCGAGGATCAGCCATCGCAGCGGGTCGGCAAGCACCCAGGTGGTGGGTGCGTGTATCTGGCGGCAGCGCATGTACACATCGCGCAGATGGGACATGACGAGGCCGCCGACATGCTCGAGCGGCATCCAGTTGAACGACACATCGTCGGGTCCGAATCTGTTCATGTGCGCGGTCGCTGCCGAGCGGGTGAGGATGTTGTGGTGGGTGAGACGCACGGCCTTGGGTCGCCCTGTGCTGCCGGATGTCAGGAGCAGTACAGCGAGTGTGTCGGGATCGGGATTGTGGTGCTCGGTGTCGGGTGAGTGCGCCAGCAGGGTCTCGATCAAGGCGATACGTGCGTCCTGAGGCAGCGGTGGATGCGTGGGTTCGGTGATGATCAGTGGGCGCGCGAGCATGTTCCATGCGACCAGTGTTTTGTCGCTGTTGTTCGGCGAGCGTGGGTCCAGCGGCACAGGCACGATTCCGCCGAGCAGACATCCCCAGAAGGCGGCTACGAAATTCTCGTTGCGAGACAGATGAATGATCGCCAGATCTCCTCGAAGCAACCCTGATTCGCGCAGACCCCCGAGTATGCGCCGCGCTGCGCCGAGCAACTGCGTATAGGTCAGCGCATGCTCGGTGCCCGCGTCATCGAGAAAGACCAGTTCGGTCGTTGCGCTCTCGTGCGCTGCCCGGACCAGCGCTGCGGGTAAGGATGTCACTTCTGGCGCTACACCTGGGCCGCCATCGAGCACGGCAGGCTCGTCGGTCTTGCTCTCGGGCCCGGCCGTGGCCGCCGAGGGTGTCGACCGCAGCTGTGTTGCGGGATCGTGTCCATGGATTCGTGCATTGTGGGAAAGGTCGGGCACCACGTGGATGTGGGCGCCGGGCAGGTGCGTGGACCAGCGGGCAACCAGTTCGTCGTCGATCACGGGCAATCGGTGCAGCGCCGCGGTGTCGAGTGTTCCGGTCGAGTTCACCGGCAGGGTGGGAACGGGAACGAATGCGTGGGGCACCAGCGGTGGGGGCAATGCGGTGCGTGCGAATTGTGCCAGCTGCGAAGGCGAGACAGAGGCGGAGGTTGCCACGTAGGCCACCAGTTCGGTGGTGCCCGACGGGTTCTGGCGTGTGAGTATCGCGCAGTCGTCGATGCTCTCGTGGTCCAGCAGCACTGCTTCAGCTGTCACCAGCTCGGCCCAGCGATAGCCGTCCCAGGCGAGCTTGCGGGGGGTGTGTGCAATCTGCACACGCGAGTCTGTGCGCCTACGTGCCTGTACTCCTGTGGCCAGCACGCCCTCGCCGGCACGGCCTATGTGCAGTTGGCCCAGCACTCCTGGTGGGGCGATGCGGTGATCGGGGGTCAACACTGTGTGCGGGATCGGGGCGAGGTTGTGTGGATCCACGGAGCCGTGCTGCAGCAATGTCACGAGAATGGTGGCCAGGGCGCTGTCGAGGAGTCCTGGGGACGTGTTTGTTTTCAGCGGTTCGGTAGCGCTGATGGCGCGTGCTTGGCTGATGGTGGCGGTGTCGACGATGGCGGTGGGTTGAAGCTGCTGCAGCGATCGCTGCTGGTAGACAGGGGGCAACGAGGGCGGAGTCCACACGATGTGACGGGCGCCGAGGGACACTGTTGCCACGAGTGCGGCCACGAGATCTGGTCCGGCCTCGAGTGCGAGGGCCACTACCGCGTCGTGTCCGATCGGGGTGATGGTCGCGGCCAACGCGGCCGCGCTCTGGCGGAGGGCGAGATGTGTCACGCTCACCTGCGAGCCTGCGATCGCGACGGAGTCCTGCGGGTGCACGAGCAGCCGGTGCAGGTTCTGCAATACGACTGCCTTTTCGGTGCCGATCGGCAACCGGCGGATCGAGAGATGCGGTGAGGTGAGTGCCGCTCGTAACAGCGTGGTGTAGTCGGTGTGCAGTTGTTCGAGTGTGGTCCGGTCGAATAGGTCGGTGCTGTAAACCAACTGCCCTGTGATGTGGTCGCTGTGTTGCCAGAAATGTAGTTCCAGATCGGCGCGAGTGGCGTCGGTGGGCACGGGCAGGAACGAGGCGCGGGTTCCGGCGAAGTCGTAGTGGGTCGGCGGTGGATTCTGCATGGTGAACAGCACGGCGACGAGCGGGTTGAGACCGGGAGCGTGTCCCGGGGCGATGTCCTCGACGATGTGATCGAGAGGTAATTCCTGGTGTTCGAAGGCGCCTGCGCTGATGTCGCGAACATGGTCGAGCAGTTCGGTGAATGCGGCGTCAGGATTGAAGCGGGCACGCAATGGGATCGTGTTGACAAACAATCCGATGAGGTTCGAACTTCGACTGTCCTGCCGATTTGCCATCGGAACCCCTACGACCTGATCGCTGGATCCGCTGTAGCGGTAGAGCAGGGCGTAGAACACCGAGAGCAGGGTCATGAACGGGGTCGCATTGGTGGTTCGCCCGAACTCGATCACTGCGGCGGTATCTGCGGGTGTCAGGGTGAAGTCGAGGCTGGCGCCGTGGAATGTGGGGCGCGTGGGGCGCTCGTGGTCGAACGGTAGCGCGGGCGCTTTCAGCTCGCCGGCGAGTTGTGAGCGCCAGTAGGTGAGGTGGCTCTCGCGTACCGAACCGCTCATGAGTTCGTGCTCGCGCTCTGAGAGGTCGCCGACGTGCAGGTGCAGCGGCGGTAATTGCGCGGGAACGCCGGTTACCTCAGCGGTGTAGAGGGCGCGCAATTCCTCGCACACCGCCCCGAGCGACCAGCCGTCGACGATGATGTGATGGATCGTGAGCACGAGCAGGTATTCCCCGTCTCGCGGTTCGAGCAGGTGGGCTCGCAGCAGTGGTCCGACACTGAGATCGAACGGTGCACGCACGAGGTCCAGCACCGCCGCTTGCACGTGCTGGTGCTGAGACAAAGGCGCCGAGCGTGCATCGGAAGGTTCGATGTGAGTGCGGGGCATTGTGATGGTCGTGTCGTGGGCTACTGCTTGCATGAGTTGGCCGTTGACCTCGGCAAAGGTGGTCCGCAGGATTTCGTGCCGCGACACCAGCTCGATGAGCGCCCGCTGTAAGGCCTCGGGGTGCACCACACCACCGAACCGCAAGACGAGCGGCACGTTGTAGTAGTGGTTGGCGGGATCGAGTTTGTGCAGGAACCACATTCGTTGCTGGGCGAAAGAGGCCCGGAACAGCGTGACCTGCTGCGCTGGAGCCGAAGAGAGGTCGATGCGGTGGACGGTCACGCGTGGGCTCCCTCGATCACCATCGTGCCGTCGGCGGTGCGCAGTGCGGCGCGTCCGCGACGTGCCGGCGGCGTGGAGTGCGCTGGGGCTTTCGCGTCGCGCGGTGGGGTTTGCGCTGTCGCAGCGATGGCGGCGATGGTTCCGGATTGGAGCAGCTGTCGCATGCTTGTTTCGATCCCCAGCGCGTTGCGTTGTTCTGCGGCGATCTGCATGGCCAACAGCGATTCACCGCCGAGTTCGAGGAAACGATCATCGACGCCGATCCGGTCGTATCCGAACACACGCTGCCAGATCCTGGCAATGCGTTCCTCCAACTCTGATCGTGGTGCGCAGTAGGGCGTGGAAAGCGAGGGTCGTTGATTGAACGAGGAACCTGCGGATGGTTGGGGCGCGGGGGACGGCGTCGGATCGATGCGGGCTTCTGGGTGGGTCTCATTTGCCAGCACCGCGACGGGCGTTGCAGGCGCGCTGAGTATTTGGCCGAACCGGTATCTGGATGGCTCGTGGTCCGGTGTTGTGTCGAGGTAGGTCCAGTCGGGGTAGCCTCTGCGATGGCGGGCGGTGAGCGCGCCGCGCGCATACCCGGCGGCGAGTGCGGCGTCGAGGGTGTCCTCGTGTGGGCCGATGATCAGGGTGCGATGCGCGGACGGTGCGGACATCGTGATCTGACGCACGGTCGCTATCGCGCGGTCGAACTGTGGATCCAGGACACACACCGGTTCGGGGCGCTCGGCGATGATCAACGTGTGATTGTCTGCCGGACCGCCGTCGTAGGGGGTCGAGGCGGTGAATCCGTTCGTGTCCAGCAGTGTGGTCCATTGTTGTGGTGCCAGGAGCGGTGTGCCGGTCCGTAGGTCGTCGTGGACGTCGAGCCAACCGGTCATCAACGGGTCGATCAATGAGTCCCAGCGCTCTTCGCTCTTGGCTTCGAGCACGAACAGCAGCCCGCCGGGGGCGGTGAGGGAGGCGACGTTGCCGACACCGGCGCGCAGGTCGGGCGCGACGTGTAGCACGTTGAATGCGAGCACGGCATCGAACCCGCCGAGCGGTTGGGAATATTCGGCCGGATCCGCAGTGATGTCGAGGGTGGTGAATCGCAGGAATTCGAGGTTCTCGGATTCGGCTCGCTGCTGTGCGGCCACTACGAACGAGCGCCCGATATCGGTCACGTGATACTCGATGGTCTCTGCCGGTAGATCCCGCAATGCGTGGGCGATGGGCCACGTCAGATAGCCTCGACCAGCCCCGATTTCGAGAATTCGTAACGGTCGTGTCGTGGTGGCGTTGCGGGCGAGCGTGAGCAGCGCGGTGCTGATCGAGGTGCAGTGTGCCCGGAAATTGCTACGCGCACTTCGTTGTTCGGTGACGATGCGGTACAGAGTGTCGTCCCCGCCCGGCATGAGTATCTCGTTGCCGGTGCGCTGTCCCCGCAGCACGGCCGCATAGCCGCGCATGCACTGATCCAGCAACTGTGCCTGCGCGGCGAGATCGGGATGCCGGGTGCACCATTGTGCGAGGTGGGGCATATCTGCTGAGGCCGGCACCTCAAGAACTCGTAGGTGGTCGTCCTGATCGGTGAGGAGGCCGTCCTGGCGCAGGATGCGCAGGAACACGTCGATGATCTTGTGGTACTGCGGTGCGACGTCCAGGCGGTCGAGGAGTTCCTCGCGTGTGAATCGGGTGCCGGGCGTGAGGGAGACGCCGGCGTTGTGCAGGTGCGCATACACGTAGCGAGTACACAGCTCGTCCAAGGCGCCGAAGGCCGGTGCCGAGTGTGGTGGGAGCGTGATATCGATCGGCGCTGTACGGAGTTGCGCTGCGGCGGTGGACCAGGCTGGCGCCGTCGCGGTGATCGGTTCACTGTCCAGGAGCCAGCGTCGCCCGTTGCGATACGCGACGGTTCGGTTGGCACCCGGTAAGGACAGTTCCGCCGCAAGCAGGTAGGCATCGATTCGGTCGGTGTCCACCACGTCGACCGTGCGGGCAGCGGTGTGGCGACGCAGCCATTGTGCTGCGCCGATCGCCAGCCATTGCGGCACGTCGAGGGCTTCGGTCCCGGTGATGTCGAAAGCGTTTCGCACACACATGTGCACTGCTGCCTCCGCGTCGGTGGCGTCGAGCACGCGCGCCAACTCTGTGTACCGCTCGCGAGTGGGCTCAGCTCCGGGACCATCAGCAAGAAAGACGATGTGCTGGTAGTGGGCCCCTGACCTCTCCTGTCCGGCCTCGGCGACATCGCAGCCCGGGCCGAGAAGTTCGGCTAGTTGAGTCGCGGCCTCTCGAGCGGGCACGTCGTCGGCGGTGAGTACCAGCCATCGCGCGGTTGCCGGCCGCGCAGGCAGTGCAGGGTATGTGGCGGTGCGCCACACAGGGATTGTCGTGTTCGATCGGTCGTGAGTGTGGTGCGTGGTATCGGGCGGTGTGATCCAATGCCGCTGACGCTCGAATGGGTAGCCGGGAAGTTCGATGCGTGTGGGGTGCCGCCGATTTCCTGACAACGTGTGCCAGTCGACATGGACGCCGTGTTCCCAGGCTAGCCCGACCGCGCTGAGCAGTGTGTGTCGGTCGGTGCGTTCGTCGTCGTGATGTCGCATGGTCGCGACGGTGGGGCGGGGCACGTCATGGTGTAGTCGAGCCAGCCGCGTCAGTGTGCGACCGGGGCCGACTTCCATCAGAACGGCGTGCGGCATTCGGGCTATTTCGTCGAATCCAGCTGCCAATTGCACCGGCTCGCGACTGTGCCGGACCCAGTAGGCGGGATTGGTTGCCTCGTGGGGCTGAATCCACGTGCCGGTGACATTCGAGAGGTAGGGCACTCGCGGCGGGCTCAGTGTGATATCGGTCAGGAGGTCGGCGAATTCCTCGAGAACGGGGTCTAGTTCGGGTGAATGCGCTGCCATCGGCACGCGCACCCGCTGGCACTGCATGCTGAGCTGCTGTAACTGCCGTTCGAGTTCGGCGATCTCGTCGGTGGGTCCGGAGACTGTGCATGTTGATGCGGTGGTGAGCGCGGAGATGGTGAGTCGACCGGTGAGAAGTGGTGTGATCTGGGCGGCAGGACAGGCGATGCTGGTGGTTGCACCGCTACCGCGAGCGAAGAGTCGTCCTCGTGCGGAGACCAGCGGCAGTGCTTGGTCGAGTTCCAGCACGCCGGCCAGGCAGGCAGCGGTGTACTCACCCAGGCTGTGGCCCAGCAGAGCGCTGGGCTCGAGCCCCCAGGATGCAAGCAAGGCGGCGAGTGCGTACTCGGTTGCCAGTAGTGCGGGGAACACGATCTCGAGCCGTTCGTCATCGAGACCCTCGTCGCGGTACAGGTGGCGGATCAGGTCGATGCCGCATTGGTGGGCAAGGATCTGCGCACACCGATCGATCGTCGATCGGAACACGTTCTCGGTGTCGTAGAGCTCGCGCCCCATTCCGGCATACTGGGCTCCGCCCCCGGGCAGCAGCAGAATCAGTGGCACACTACCGTCGCCCGCACGAGTCGTTGTGATGAGAGCATCGAGAGATGCTGCTGCGTCAGTCGCGGATCGACAGAGCAGTGATCGTCGATAGGGGAGTTCGCGTCGACCGAGCTGTAGAACATCGGCGATCTGAGTGGGTGTGGTGTCCTCGTGGCTGCGCAGATGGTCGGCGAGTCGCCTGGCCTGCTGGTCCAGTGCGGTGGGGGTAGCAGCAGACAAGATCAAGAGTGCTTCGGATCTGGAGGTCGTGGTTCGCGAGTGTGGGGCTATGGCGGCCGGTGGTGCTTGTTCGAGCACGATGTGTGCGTTGGTGCCACCGATCCCGAAAGCGCTCACACCGGCACGTCGCGGCCCCTCGCTCTCAGGCCATGTGGTGGTGTCGTGCGCTATGCGGAACGGGCTGCCGGTGAGGTCCAGGAGGGGATTCGGTGTGGTGTAGTGCAGATTTGCCGGTATCAGTCCGTGCTCGAGAGAAAGTACGGCCTTGATGAGACCGGCCACGCCGGCGGCGGTGTCGGTATGCCCGATGTTGGTCTTGGCCGAGCCGAGCAGGCAGTATCCGATCCGGTCGGTGGATTGGCGAAACGCTTTGGTCAACGCCGCGACCTCGATCGGGTCGCCTACGAGGGTCGCTGTCCCGTGCGCTTCGACCATGCCGATCGAGCTCGCCTCGATTCGGGCCGCCGCGTGCGCGGCGAGGATGACTTCGCTCTGGCCCGTGATGCTGGGGGCGACGAACCCGACTTTGTTGCGGCCGTCGTTGTTGACCGCGCTTCCTTTGATGACAGCGCGGATTCGGTCGCCGTCGGCGAGTGCCTCGGAGAGTCGTTTGAGCAGGATGATTCCAAGGCCGTCACCCGGAAACATGCCTGCCGCGTCGGCGTCGAAAGCTCGGCAACGACCATCGGGAGACAAGGGCCCGTCCGGGACATATCGGTAGCCGTTGCCCGGGTTGGGAGTGATGCTCACGGCACCGGCTAGGGCCAGATCGCATCGATAGTCGAGCAGATCTTGGCATGCGAGGTGGATCGCGACCAGCGCGGTCGAGCAGGCGGTGTTGACCGCGAGGCTGGGCCCCCGCAGGTTGAGATGGTAGGAGACCCGGCCGGTCAGTGAGGACGGCGCGTTGGCAAAGGCGGCGGGCAAGGCGTCCGACGACGTCGGGTCGGCCCCGAGGGCCGGAAGCACGTTAGCGATGTGGTAGTTCGATTGCCCGGATCCGGCGTAGACGCCGACGAGCCCCTGATAGCGGTCGGGGTCGTATCCGGCTTGTTCGAACAGGTGATACGCGCATTCGAGGAATAATCGCTGTTGCGGATCGATTATCGCGGCGTCGGCCGGCAGGTAACCGAAGAATGCCGCGTCGAACAGGTCGACTCCGTCGATGCAGGCTTGGCTGCGTACCAGTCCCGGCGCGTGGGCAAGCTGGTCCAGTACTCGTGTGCCTTCGCGTTTTTCCGCCAGCAGCGACCAGTACTGCTCGACGTTGTCAGCGCCCGGTAGCCGGCATTGCATCGCGATGATCGCCACATCGGTGAGCGCGATCCCTGTGTGCGGCATGTCTTTATCGGCGCTCATCGGGGGTGTCTCTTCCTGCAGTGTCGTCCGGGACGAGGTGGGGGTTGCCAGTGGTGTGGTTGTGTCGGCGGTGTGCGACCAGATCGGCGAGGTCGCCCAGCGTTGCGCCTTGATCCCAGAGTTCAGCGACCGAGACCTGCACCTGGCAGCGGTGTTCGAGGGCTGTCACGATGCGAGCAGCGATGAGGGAATTGCCGCCGAGATCGAAGAAGTTGTCGCGAGGCTGGACGCTGCTCATTCCCAGTGCCTCACACCAGATCTGATCGACCGTCGTGTTGTGCGAGTCGGCGGGAATTTCGGAATTCGGGATTGCTGGCTCGGTCATGTCCGGCGCAGGCGTGTCGGGAGCGTTGTGGGCGCGTGCGCTCGATGGGCCTATCCACAATCGTTCGCGTTGAAATGGATAGGTGGGCAAGGGTATTCGCTGCAGCGGTTCTGGGTGTGGCCACGTGATTTGGACGCCCGCGACCCAGAGGCGAGCGGCTGCCGTGGCGGCAGCCACGGCGCTGTCGCCGGATCGGCCACCCAGCGTCGAAACGACCTCGGTGCCAGGCGCATTCATTGCAACGAGCCCTCGAAGAGTGTGGCCGGGACCGACCTCGACCAGCAGTGCCTCGGGGTAGTCGGTGCGCAGTTGTGTGAGGCCTGCGGCGAACTGCACGGTCTCACGCAATTGGCGTCCCCAGTACGTGGGGTCGATGGCCTGGGTCTCGGTGATCCAGGTACCGCTCACGTTCGACAGGAAAGGACACTGTGGTGGGCGCAACCGCATTCGTGCTGCGGCGGCGGTGAAGCGCTCGGCTACCGGGTCCAAGAGGGCGGAATGGAAGGCGCGATTCACCGGTAGCCGAGTGCACCGCATGTTGATCGCTGTAGCCCGGGTGAGGAGTTCGTCGACCCCGTGCGCGCTTCCGGTGGCGACGATTTGCTGGGGGGCGTTGATCGCTGCTACCGATACCCCCTCGGGGAGCATCGCGGTGACTGTGTCCAGCGGTGCCTCGAGGGCAGCCATGGAGCCGGGCTCGCAGTGCTGCATGAGGTCACCGCGGAGCGCTACGAGTTCGATGGCTTGCTCGAGAGTGAATACACCAGCGACACAGGCAGCGACCAACTCCCCGATACTGTGTCCGAGCATGGCGACAGGTTGTACGCCACAGTGATCGAGCAGTCGGGTCAATGCGTAGGCGACGGTGAACAGCGCGGGCTGGGTCACGCTGGTGTGCCTGAGTGAGATGTCCGCGGCTTCGTGTACTGCATCGCACAATAGGGTGCGTAGGTCCATGCCGATCAGCGGTTCGAAGCTGTCGGCGCACTCGTCGATATGTCGCCGGTACATCGGCGAGGTTGCGTAGAGGTGGGCTCCCATACCACTGAATTGGCTGCCTTGCCCAGGGAATAGAAAAGCGACAGGCGATGGTGTGCCCGGGGCGATTCCGCTGAGGGACGGTGTGGGCCCGATTCCGTCGAGGGCTGCTTGTGCGTGTGCGGAGTCGATGCACACCGCAGCGAAGCGATGAGTGAACGCGCGTCGTCCGATGCGCAGTGTGGCCGCGACCGAGGCGAGATTGTGTTCGGGATGTCGCGCCAGATGTCGCGCGAGGTTTTTTCGTGTGGTCGCGAGCGCCTGCGGTGTCCGTGCGGAGAGCAGGAGCAGTTGTGGTTCGTTCGGGGCCGGGTCGGTGGTTCGTGAGACTGGTGGTGGTTCCTGGAGTACGACATGGGCATTCGTGCCGCCCATGCTGTAGGCGCTGACCGTGGCACGGCGTGCTTTGCCGTGGGGTGCGTGCCAGGCGCGCAGGCTCGAGCCTATGTAGAAGGGGGTTCGCGGGAGATCGATCTGCGGGTTGGGCACCGTGTAGTTGGTGGCAGGGGGGTAGGTCCGGTGGCGAAACGCCAGCAGAACCTTGATGAGTCCGAGGATGCCGGATGCGGGGCCGGTGTGTCCGATATTCGGTTTCAGTGTGCCGAGCCTGCAGGATGCGGTCCTGGTGTCGCCGTCGTGTCGGAAGGCGTCGGTGAGTGCGGCGATCTCCACCGGGTCGCCGATCGGTGTACCGGTGCCGTGGGTTTCGACGTAGTCGATGGTTTCGGCGGGTACGTCGGCAACGGCTAATGCTTCGGCGATGACCTGGGCTTGTCCGGTGATGCTGGGCGCTGCGAATCCGGCTTTGTGTGCGCCGTCGTTGTTTACTGCGGTTCCCTTGATGATGCCGAGAATCGTGTCGCCGTCGTGCACGGCCTGGGTTGCTCGTTTGAGCAGGATCACCCCGACACCGTCGCCGAGGATCGTGCCGTCGGCCTCGGCGTCGAAGGCACGGCAGCGCCCGGTGGGGGAGATGGCTTCGCCGCTGGCTGCCACGTATCCGGCGTGCTGGGGGAAGGTGATGCACGCGCCTCCGGCCAATGCCATATCTGATTCGCCGGACAGAATGCTTTGCACCGCAAGGTGAGTCGCGACGAGTGAGGTGGAACAACCTGTGCCCAGGGAGATGCTGGGTCCGCGCAGGTTCAGTTTGTAGGACACGCGGGGGGCGAGGAAATCGTTCTCAGTCGACAGGGTTGTTTGTAGGTAGCCCGCGGCCTCGAGGTGTGCTGAGTTCTCGCGGAGGTTGACTCGGTAGTACGTCGAGCCGGAGCCGCCGGCGAATACGCTGATCGCGCCGTCGTAGCGCGGCAGGTCGTATCCTGCCGATTCCACTGCTTCCCAGGCACATTCGAGAAAAAGTCGTTGTTGTGGATCGATCAGACGCGCCTCGCTCGGGGCGTACCCGAAGAACGTGGCATCGAAGTCGGCGGCCTCGGCCAGAATCGGGCGGGCTCGCACCAGCCGTGGGTCTTCGAGCTGTGAGGGGCCGACCCCGGCCGAGCGCAGTTGCTCGTCGGTGAACTGAGTGAGCGATTCGGTGCCGGTGCAGAGATTCCTCCAGAATTCTTCCAGGTCCGCGGCGCCTGGAACGCGCGCTGCGAGTCCGATCACTGCGATGTCATCCTCGCGCAGGAGATTGTCCTGAGGTAGGGGTGATGTTCCGGTGTCGTTGGTCTTGACAGGGTGTGTGCTCTGATCGAGTTCCGCGCACCATCGATGCACGGTGTCGAGTACAGCGGTCTTCTCTGGGATGAGGTAGAAATGCCCGCCGGGGAGAGTCAGCGAACGACAGCTGCTGCGGGTCAGCTGCGCCCACGCGTCCATGTCCGTGGCGGCGATGGGCTCCTCCGCGCCTCGTAGTGCGAGAATCGGTGCGTTCAGGCGAGGTTCGGGGTCGGTGCGGTACTGCGCGAGCATCTGAAAGTCCGCTCGGAGGCCGGAGATGACCAATGCACGCAATGCCGGATTGTCGAAGGCGCCGGTTTCGCCCATGGCGAAGCGTGCGTGGGCGAGTAATGTCTCGTCGTTCATGTCCTGAGGTGCGGCAGTGCGGGGCAGATGTGGAGGGGTGTACGAGGAGACACACAGTCGCAGCGGGTTGCCTCGCCCGGTTGCTTCGAGTCGGTGTGCAACCTCGAAGGCCACGAGCGCGCCCATGCTGTGGCCGAATAGGCATATCGGTCGATCGCCCGCGCTCGAGAGTGCCTCGGCCACGCCGTCGGCGAGTGCGTTCAGATTCGATGGGCGTGGTTCGGAGATCCGGTCTTCCCGCCCGGGGTATTGCACGATTCGCACTGAGAAGTTGTCGTTGTCCAGCCACGGACGGTAGAACGTGGCTCCGCCACCAGCATGGGGAAATACCACCAACGTCTGCTGCTCGGTCGAATCGAGAGGTCCGCCTCGTAGCCACTGTTGTACCTGTGTCCCCGAGTGCTGCATGGTTGTTTTACCGCCTATGTTCGAGGTGTGATCGGCGCGCGGTGCGGGCGCTTTGTCCGCGTTGTGCTCGGACGCGGGCAGAGTCGAGTCCGCTGCCGGCTACCGGGGAATCGGTGCCGTGTTGGCGGGTGCCCTGCAGGTGGATGGCGAGCTGTGCGACGGTGGGGTGTTGGTAGAGGTCGAGTAGCGGCACCTCGTATCGGAGCTGCTCGGATATCAGCTTCTGTACGCGGGCCAATAGCAGCGAGTGCCCGCCCAAGTCGAAGAAATTGTCATCCACACCGATCTGGGCAACGTCGAGTACGTCGAGCCACAGCTGCACCAATACCCGCTCGATGGTGTACCGCGGCTCGAGATAGGTGGTGGGTGTGGCAGTGGATTCGACCGGGATTCGCTGCACTGCACCGCGATCGATCTTGCCCGAGGGCAACTGTGGTAATGCGGCGAGGATGGCCCCGGCGTGGGGGATCATCTGTTGTGGCAATCGTGTGCTCACCCAGTCGTGCAGCTGGGGCCAGGTCAGTGCGGTCTCGTCGCATGCGCAGTACGCGAGCAGGTGGTCATCTCGGGCCACCACCACCGCGCGGCGAACGGCCGGGTGTGTCAGGAGTGTGTTCTCGATTTCCTCCGGCGCTATTCTGCGGCCCCGAATCTTCAGCTGGTTGTCTGTTCGGCCGAGGAACTCGATCGTGCCGTCGGTCAGGAAGCGGGCTCGGTCTCCGGTGCGGTAGAGGCGGGCACCGAGGTTGCCTGACACCGTGTCGGCGACAAACCGGTCGGCGGTGCGTGCCGGGTCGCTGAGGTATCCGCGGGCGAGCTGGATGCCTCCGACATACAGTTCCCCGGGGATGCCGGGGGCGAGCGGGCGCAGACGCTCGTCGAGAATGTAGATCTGATTGTTGGCGTTGGGTGTGCCGATAGTGATCGTGTGCCTGCGTGTGCCTGGTCGGTAGATCTGGTGTGTGCACGCGACGGTCGCTTCGGTGGGTCCGTAACCGTGGTACATGGGAATCTCGCAGGCAGTGGTGAATCGCTCGAGCAGTTCCGGGCTCAGTGACTCTCCGCCGGTCCACACGCTGCGGAGCGTGTGGACCGCCGAGGCGAATTCGGGTCGGTCCAGGATTGGCTCGAGCAGCGAGGGTACTAGATCGATGAACGTGATTTCGTTGCGCACGATCTGTTCGAGCAGGCCCGCGGGGTCCGCTTCTGTGTCAGGGCGAGCCAGGACCACTCTGCCTCCGTGCACGAGCGGGAGGAAGATTTCGTTGATACCCATGTCGAACCCGAGTGGTGATTTGTGCAGGGCGCTGTCGCCGGGTTCGAACCCGATGAGGGCACCTTGCCACAGCAGTCGGTTGCAGAGTCCGGCATGAGTGACCATGACCCCTTTGGGGGTGCCTGTGGAGCCGGAAGTGAATTCGACGTAGGCAAGGGAGGCCATCGGTACCGCGGGTGCGTGATTCTGGAGACCCGTTGCGCGGCTAGGCTTCTGGTCGATTTCTATTACCGGTGTGTGCAGGGGCGGTAGTCGTGTGCCCGAAGTTCCGTGGGTGAGCACCGCCGCGACCCGTGCGATTGTGCACACCTGGGCTATCCGGTGCGTGGGCCATGTTGGTTCGAGGGGCACGAATGCGGCACCGGCCTTGAGTATCGCGAGCAACGCCACCGCCAGTTCCGCAGAGCGCGCCATGTTGATTGCGACGAGGTTGTCGGCACCGATGCCCACGACGCGCAACTGCGCCGCCAATTCTCCGGCACGCTCGTCCAGTTCCCGGTAGGTGAGTTGCTCGGTGTCGGCGACGACCGCGATTGCATTCGGGTGGCGCAGGGCGTGGTGCTCGACCAGTGAGTGCACGGGTCTTTCGCCGGGGTAGCGGGCGTCGGTGGTGGCGTTCCAGCCGTGGACGATTCGCTCGCGTTGTGACTCGGTGATCATGGGTAGGGCGCTGAGGGCTCTAGCGGGATCGGTCATCGCGTGCGTCAGTACCGAGGCAAGATGCTCGAGTACTTGCTGTATGAACTCCGGGGTGTACTTTGCTGTGCGGAATGTGGCAGCCAGGGTGGTGTCGTCGATCAGCTCGATGGCGAGGTCGAAGATCGAGGTCGTGGGAGGTAACCGAAGCTCGGTCGTTGTCGTTCCCGCCAGGTTCAGTTCGCTAGTGACCGAGCGAGTCGCTGCGAACATCACTTCGAACAAGGGTGAACGGCCTGTTGTGCGTTGCGGCGCAACCTGTTCGACAACCCGCTCGAAGGGAATGTCACGGTGGTTGTGAGCGTCGAGGAACGCGGATCGAGTGTGGTGCAGTACGTCCAGAATGCTCCAATGGCTCTCGATGGTTAGTCGGAGCGGGAGGGTGTTCGTGAAATTGCCGCTGATGTCCTTGATTTCGGGCAGATCGCGCACGAGGACCGGTATCCCGATCACCAGATCCGTTGCGTGCGTGTATCGGTGTACTACCGTGGCCAACCCGGCGAGCACGATCAGAAACGGAGACATCTGGTGGGCTCGTGCCAGAGCATGCATACCGGTGATGGTGCTGCGCGGGAGTGCATGCCTGCATTGTTCGCCCGTTGGGTCCGATTGTGCGCTGAAGGGTGTCGTGGCGGGAAAGGCGACGGTGGGCGGCAGTGGGGTGAGCCGGTCTATCCAGTAGTGGAGTTGAGTGTCGAGGTCACCGCGGCGCAGCCGCTGTTGCTCCCACACTGCATAGTCTGCGTATTGAAGGGCTGGCGGCGCGGTGGCGGTGTCGAGGTGACCGGTCTGGTCGGCGTACCGGGACGACAGATCCGAGAGCAGCACATCCCATGTGGTCTCATCGGCGGCGATGTGGTGCAGAACCAGGATCAGAGCATGCAAATCCGCTGCCGCTCGTGAAAGAACCACTCGCAGTGCAGGTTCCGATGCGAGATCGAACGGGCGCTCGCTGATCTCCTGGGCCAGGGCCTGGACGGTTTCCTCGAATGCCAGTGATGTGGTGACGATATCGACGGTCGGGAGCGGGGGGTTGCACGTCGGCTCTATCACTTGTATCGGTTCACCGTCTGGGCCACGACGGTACCGGGTCCGCAAGATGGTGTGATGGTCGAACAACCAGGTCATGCTGTTCTGTAGCGATGAGACGTCGAGTGGGCCGTCGATTCGCAGGGCGACGCTCATGTTGAGGGAGGCGTCGTCGGGGGACAGGGCTTGTGCGAACCACATCCGGCGCTGTGTCGAGGACAGTGGAATCACACCGCCGGGCGGTCGCGCCTGGATGTATGAAGCCGGCGTCAGAAGCCCGCTTTCGACCAGTTTTGCTCGCAGCAGCGACTCCCACTCCGGGGTCAAGCGGGCTCTCTCGGGTGAGGGCATTCGTATATCTCCCTTATCTGCCAAACTTGACCGGTTGCGCCGAGTCACACCTTCGAGACCATGCAGTGGGGGACAGCATGGGGTGATGTCTTTGGGTGGATATCCGACTGCCTCGTAGCACAAGCTTTGACATGACAACTGCGGTGAGGCTGCCCAACTCGAATTCGTGCGCGCGTGCGTCGGCAGGTGAGTCTCACATCGGTTGGCGGACAGCATATTTGGGGCGTAAGTGTGGTAATTGTCCCTTGTGCCGCTCGGTGTGGGACGGTGTCTCTTCCGGCTGTGCGAGCGTGGTCGTCGATGTCCTTCCGCGGTGATGTGGGTCGGTAGGTGTACTGAAAGTCGTGAGGTCCCGCTGCGCAGGTGCGCTTACGCCGGGCACACACCGACTCGAGAGTTCGGATAGCCAATCCTAAGTCCATTGAGTCCGGTTCGTATTCCCACTGATGCAGATAGGCGGACACCCGGCGGCAAGTCGAGATACCGCCACCGTTCAGGTTGCCTTGCTACGCAAGTGGATCTTGGGGTCAGCCCGCGGTGGGAACGTCCGATGGCGTGATCGGCTGATTCCTAGCCCCCCACCGCGTCGCCAGCGTGTTGGTGGGCTCGCACGATCGTGGAGTCGAGTGACACGACCCAGTCCAGTTGCCGGTGTGTCGTACCAGTTCAGCCGCGCGATCGGCACTGATTCCAGGTGCCGTCGGTGGGGCAGCGGCGAGGCGATTGTCGGCAAAGTTGCGGCCCACGCGCCGCTGGCATTCGGGCAGTAGCAGCTCCAGCAGTTTCCGCTGCTTGTCGGTCAGCACCTGGGGTCGATCACCGATCACAGCCGCCACGGCCGTCTTGATGCCTGATCGACCCCGAGATCTGGGCCGATCAGCTCACAATCCTAGGCGACAGGACCTGGTCAACTCTCGGCCATCACGCCAATAGTGTTGGGAGTCAGTGCAACCGCCGACAAGAGGCATCCATACTCTCAGATGCTTCGGATAGGCCATCCCGTCGCCTTTTCGCGTTGGTACCGGCGCTTCTTCTCGGCAGTGGGAAGCCCCCGAGGGGGTGGGCCTCAGGTAAGGCTACGTTGAGGCTCGATTCGGCCTCGGTTTGCTGGTCCTGCACGTAGTACCGGCGCGGCCTTGCACAACTGCACAGAAGGAAGGCCATGACCGCGTGAATGAGCTCGACCCCATTGTTATCAGCGGATTCGCATTGGAAGCGCCGGGCAACGTCACAAGCGCATCGGAGTTTTGGACTGCCTTGCGGGATCGGCGTGATCTGATGGAACCGTTTCCACGTGACCGCGGATGGGGGCTCGAACTTCTGGATCCCGTTCCTGTTGAACTAGATTTGGAACGTGTACCCGATGCGGGTGGGTTTCTGGCCGACGCTACGCGATTCGATCCGGATTTCTTCGGCATCTCGGTCGACGAGGCCGCCGCCATGGATCCACAGCACTGGGCCGCGCTTCGGGTGGCATGGCAGGCGCTCGAGAACGCCGGCGTCGATCCTGGGCGGCTCGTGGGTGAGAATGTCGGCTGCTATATAGGGATTTCGTTTACAGGGCACGCTCCGCGGTCGGCGAGGATCGACAGACTCGTCGGGTATCGGGCTGCGGGTATGGCGCTTGGTGGTGCGTCTGGACGTATATCGCAGTGTTTGGGCATTGTCGGGCCTTCCTTGAGTATCGACACTGCGTGTGTTTCCTCGCTCAACGCTCTTCAGACTGCGGTAGGTGCGGTACGGTCCGGCGAGTGCGAGTGGGCGTTGGCCGGAGCGGTATGCGTGATGAATTCGCCGATGGCCTACTACTCGTTCTCGCGTCTGCGCGCGTTGTCCGAGGATGGTCATTGCAAGTCCTACTCGAGCGAGGCAACGGGAACTGTGTTGGGTGAGGCAGCCGGTGTCCTGGTCGTCGAGCACGAATCGCGGGCTCGACAGATGGGACGCCGGGTCTATGCCAGAATCCTTGGCATCGGCAGTACTCACAACGGCAAGTCACGACTGATCAGTGCACCGAGTGCACAGGCCCAGGCACGTTTGATGAGAAAGACCTTGCAGGTCGCGGGTGTCTCCGCGGATCAGGTCGGTTTGATCGAGGGCCACGGCACCGCGAAGTGTGCGGATGACAGGGCCGAACTGCTGGCGTTGAATGAAGTGTACGGCCTGGCGAATGGTGGCCGACACAGGACGGCGGTGGGTTCGGTCAAGTCGAACATCGGGCATTCGCAAGCGGCTGGGGGTGTGATGGGCATGATCAAGGTCTTGCTGTGTGGTGTGCACGGGCAGATCGCACCAGGGTTGTGCACCGAGAACCCTTCGTACGATATCGATTGGGAGACAACGTCATTAGCGCTAGCTCAGGGTCTGGAGTCGTGGCCGGTTTGCGATGATGGGATGCGTTACGCTGCTGTGTCGTCGTTCAGTGTGACCGGCAGCAATGCACATGTCCTGCTCGGGCTTCCCGAGCAGCGTTGATGTGTTTGCTCGACCAGGCTGTCGGGCCGGTAACAGTGGACAGACCGTCGATCCGATCAAGCGGTTGTCAGGACGTGACCGGACCCCGCGTATAAATCCGCGGCGGTCGCCGATCCGAGATGTTCCTGGGCAATCCACGCCCACTTGTTGCCGTCCGTGGTGGCGTCACGGTCCTCGATCGGACCGTTGAAGGTGCTGGTGTGCGCGACCTGTAACCGGCGGTCGAGCCCTGTCACAGTGACTTGCTGTGAGACGGTCGCGAGTCCGTCACCGCAGGTCCGCACCGTGACGTCGTGGTCGAGACTGATCGTGACACGCACGGCAATCTCGCGAACGGTCGCCTCGCGCGATCAGGGGGCAGACGTCACCGGCAACCTACGGCGGAGCAGCTGAACGGTCATCCCATCGATCAGAGGCTCGTGGTGTGACTCGAGGGTGCGGTTTGGTCGATGGAGCCGTGCGTAGGGGTGGATGTTCGGCTCTACATGGGGTCGGTAGCCCACTTGTAGATATGGCTGAAAACGAGGTGTGTTTGCAGTTGCGTCACTTCGCGTCTGGAGGTGAAGCATTCGAGCAGTACCTGTTTCAGGTGGGTCGCGTCCCGCACGGCGACCTGTACCAGGAAGTCGTCCGGGCCGGCGACATGTGATAGAGCGATGGTTTCCGGCAGTTGCAGGGTGTAGGTGATGAAGGGATCGACTATCTCGCGGGTGTGAGGACGGATTCGGATCGTGATGAAGGCCAGCAGTGGTCGTCCCAGCGCGCCTGGGTCGGCATCGGCGTGAAATCCCCTCAGTACCCCGCGTTGTCGCAGGATCCGTACGCGTTCGAGACACGTCGACGGTGCAAGGTTCACTTTCGCGGCGAGGTTCTTGTTGGAGATTCGTGCATCGTTCTGCAACTCCCGCACGATGGCGAGATCTACCGAATCCAGCACGTTTTAGCTCCTTCCTCGCCGAATTGTATTCGGCGGATGAACTACACGCCGGTGTTGTGCGCGAAGCTGCGTGCTATGAACATCGAGACGTTGTCAGTTCACGCCGGACGCGACGAGTTCGAGGGGCTGGGCGTTCATGCCCCGCCGTTGGACTTGTCGACGACCTATCCGATTCGTGACATGTGCGCGGGTGGTGATGCGCTGCAGGGATTCGCCGAGGGTGCGGCGACCTCGCCGTCGCCGGTGTATTCGCGACTGCACAATCCGACGGTCGCGCGCTTCGAGCGGGCTTTGGCTCAGCTCGAAGGTGCTGCTGCGGCGGTCGCGTTCTCGTCCGGGATGGCGGCGATCACGGCGGTGGTGCAGGTGGCGTGCGCGAGGAAACGGCATGTGGTGGCGGTGCGTCCTGTCTATGGTGGTACCGACCATCTGCTCTCTTGCGGACTGCTTGATGTCGAGGTCACGTGGGTCGAACAGGACAGTGTCGCAGCGGGGTTGCGTTCGGACACAGGCCTGGTGTTCATCGAATCGCCCGGCAACCCGACACTGACCATGGTCGATATCGATGCGGTCGTCATGCAGGCCGCCGATGTTCCGGTCGCTGTGGACAACACGTTCGCCACGCCGATCCTGCAGAATCCGTTCAACCTTGGTGCGGCGTTTGTGATCCATTCCGCGACAAAGTATCTCGGTGGGCACGGTGATGTGCTTGCCGGTGTGGTGGCGTGTTCGCAGCCGTGGGCGGCACGGTTGCGGCAATTGCGTATCCTCACAGGCGGCGTGCTGCATCCGTTGGCGGGGTATCTGCTTCACCGTGGATTGCCGACTCTGCCGTTGCGGATCAGGTCGGCTCAGGCGACTGCGGCAACTCTTGCGGTGCGGCTGGCCGGGCACCAGGGAGTGTCCGTGGTGCATTATCCGGGCCTTCCTGGTGCTGACTCGCGCGGGTTGATCGGGCGCCAGATGCGTGGACCTGGTGCGATGATCGCGTTCGAAACCGTCGGTGATCCGTCATCGGTGGTGAAAGCACTCGGACTCATCACCGCGGCGGTGTCGCTGGGATCGGTCGACACTCTGATCGAGCACCCGGCGGCGTTGACGCATCGGTTGGTCGAGGAGCACGGGAAGAGTGCAGGGGGTATTACGCCGCATCTGTTACGCCTGTCGATCGGGCTGGAGAGCGTCGAAGACTTGTGGGACGACCTCGACAAGGCTCTTTCTGAGAGTGTGGCCATACATCCTGGCGCGGTATAGAAGTCGCGCTTGGGCACACTCGTTCAATCCTGACCGGGTGTGCTTCGGATACCGAGGGTCGCCGCCGACTCTGTGGCAACCAGATCCAGCCGGCATGCGATCCCCTCGTCACACAGTACCCCGGTGGCACTGAATCTATTTGCAGCCATGGAAGTAGAAATGTAAGGTTTCCGAAATCGGTGGGAATTTTTTGTCCGCGACGACAGCATTATAATACTGCGCGGACATCAGGAGTTTTACTTCCATTCGGTATGTTATGTATCGTGCGTCGATTTCAGCTTTTCAGCAATTTTCTTCATCCCGTCGTCCACCTGAGAGGAGGTGAGGCGCAGACATTTTAGTCCGCGTCTTGCGTCGTCAAAGGCCAGGGCAAGCGATACGGGGTGAGCGACGGGAGCGGCCTCGTCATGGAAAGGGGTCTTCAGCTTGTTCATGGTGCTATCCAGTTGCTTGCGACCATCGTCGTATGTCTTCTGCGCAAACTCGAGAGTTTGCGCCCAACCGTACAAGGCTTCGGAAACCGTCCTGAGTGTGTCATCGAGGTGCGATGCTCTGGCAGATAGTGCGTCCACCGCTCGACTGTATCTTTGCGCGGCGCTCCCGTGCCAGACTGAAGGTATTTCCGCGGAAGTCAGGCCCTTCATCTGACCAATGGCGTTCTGAACTGGTTCGGCGCGAATTCCATACGACTGCGCCCAGTCACGAATTGAATCCGGCTCTCCCGGAGGCTTCTGAAATCTGTATGCGAGCTGAATGATAGATTTGAGGCCCTCCTCGGAGCAGTTATCGCCCGCAGACCACACCAGTTGATCCATCTGGTCAATCAGCGACTGCAAAAATGTTGTATTCCCGGAGTTCCAACTTGTACTGTTGTCGATTACCAAACTCATAGGGTTCTCGTTCTTGGGGTGCGAGACGAACCGCTAGTCACCGAAACTAGTCATGTCCGTCGGGGAATTTTTTTGCGCTAGCTGAATCCAGTTGATGATAACTGTCCACAGTATATTTCATGGCACTGTTCAATCTGGTCCCGTCGTCGATCCAGGCTGCTATCTGATTGTTCAGTTCTATCGTATTTTCCCTCAAATATATTGTAACCTCACCGAGTGCGGTAGCCTCGTACGGCGGCCTCGGATCCGTTGCATACTTCATAGAATCGAGTGCCCAAGAGAATTGCTTGATGGCCTTTGGCAAGTTATTCTCGTCGACCCACAGAGCGGCGTCATTTTCGGTTCCTGTATCCCTGTTGTCATCAGGATTGTGTGACATGAAACAGTCTTTGCCTTCTCGGACTTGGCATCGCGATCGACGGTCGAATACGTCCGATCAGCTTATGCAATTGATCGATCTCCTGCCATGGAATGTTGGGTGGACGTCGTGGTTGTTTAGGACGTATCGAACGCATTGACACGGCGCGACTCCACTGGTTGGCACCTAATGAAGATCCTGGTTGGCCGTCGATTTCGGTCTGCTGACTTCTGGTGAGGTTGTGACGTTTTTCGTAGGGATATGCGCGGAAGGTTCATCGCCGGCTGGATCTGGGCGTTCAACGTCGGGTGCAGCCGCTTCGAGTTTGTGATGAAGGTAGTCGCTATCCCAAAATTGATGGTAGCTGTCGTCGAGGAGCCCGATACGGGCGGCTTCGTCGCGACCGATGAGTCGCAGTGCACCGGCTGCGGTTTCCGCGGCGCCGAATTCGCCCAAATCGGTCGTGCCGCGGAATTGTTGGTGCGGGCTGTAGTAGATTTCCGGTTCAGCGGGGAACTGGGCCAGTTGCGCATCGGCATGTCCGATTATCGGCCATGTGCCGGCGGCGATGGCCCGGCCGTCGGTGTATACGACGCCGGCGGGGATATTGTCGTTGCGTGGATGTGGGTGGGGTGTGGTTCCCTCGAACAGCCCCAGGCCCAGACCGAATCGGTTGTTGGTGATCACGATCGCGATCGCGAATCCGCCGCGCACGGGTATGGCGAGCAGGTCGCCGTTCGTGGCGCGGGCGACAGGTCTCTTGGCGCGGGCACTGATGCTGCGCACGTCGGTTCCGGCGATATCCAACAGGAGGTGGTCATGAGGGCGGAGAAGTTGCAGCAGTGCCACTGCTATGTCGGCGAGTGTCGCGGTGCGACGGTGAGTGCAGGCAACGCTCTCGATGATCAAGCGGGTGAGATCGTCTGCGGCGCAGAACGTAGCGTCGTTGAAGTCCGGTACGTGCGAGGCCGTGCTTCGGTAGGTGTGGCCGTTCGCCAGTGTGGCGGTGAATATCGCGTGTGATGCGACGCCCTCGAATTTGTCGCTGGCGTCGGGAATGGACCACGCGATCATCTCCAGGAACTCTGTCAGAGTCGGCGGTACGCCGAGGTCGTCGCGTACCGAGGTGACCATTTCGTGAAGGTGGTCAAATGCCTGTTCGCGCGCGTGGGTTGGGAGTATGTCGCTGGTCAATTGGCTCCTCCAGCGCTGCGAGGGGCTGCGTACTTCTCGTTCACGACTGGTTTACAGAATTGTGCGACGGCGGTTGTCGATGTATGCGGGGTGTTGTCCGAGCTGTGGTGGTGGGACGGACGCAACGGCTTCGGCATGTCAGGTACCGAGCCGGAGGTGTGATGGGGATCTGCCCACGGCATCACGTCAACGCCCCTGAGCAGCGGTGCGATCATGACGACAACCTACCCACTGCTCACGGTTGGGAAGTCCAGAGCGATAACGCATCTGGTGTCGTACCGAGAGATTTCGAGGTGCTGGGCTCGGTCGGATCCAACGCGATCAGCGAGGCATCTGCGAGACTGGCACCTGTCCGGTGCCGGCACGGCGCAGAGGAGATCGTTGAGTACCTTGCTGATTTCTTCGCCTCAGCGCTGGCTGATTCGGCGTCTGCCGCTCGGCCGGTGGGTGTCGCAAGGGGCAAGTCCCAGCCGGTCCGCTGGTCCAGGGTCTCCGTGGTAATCGCCGAAAATCGGGCGGCTATGAGGTAGACACCTGATCGAGGTGAGGTTAAGGCCCAGTTCGCGTGCTATCTCGAGCGTGACAACACCTCGTTGCACCCGAACTGGACGACTCAACTGTGTGAGATCTATGTGACCGTGTGGCCCTAGTTCTTCCTGGACGGGGCGCCTCACCTGTTGATGAGCTGCGCGGCAGGCTCTGCCAAGATGTGGGTGGACCGCGAGAGCGTCCGGTGTGCGATGGATGTGATTCCGGAGGACTTGGTGGTCGCGTTCGGTGCGAGGCTGGCTGTCGGTAACGAGTAGTTCTGCGTCCTGAAACTGAGCGGGCGACATCTGCTGGTGTCGATGACCGAACCGTACAGGGTTCTGCGGAAGATCGACTGACAGTAGCGATCCGAGGCTGGCCGAACACGACTTTGGCTCCAGCTCGGTGAAACCACAGGATCGTTCGTTATCCAGTTTGCCGTGGCCGATCACCTCATACTCAGCTACCTGCAGTGCTCCACATCGCGGGCACTCATCATCTCGACACGGCGGTTTGTGGGGCTCGGATCAGCAGTGTTCGTACTGACGCACGTAGGGCTGAGATTCCGGGGAGACGTTGTGCCTTGATGTCTGGCAGCCGCCGACCACAACCTCGAAAAACGGGCCCATGGAGTACGCAGGGCCGTTGGGTGTGTGGATCGTGTAGTCGACCACGGTGCCGGAGCCAGCCAGGTAGGGGAGATGCAGTTCGGCGAGTTGGGTGATCTGCGCGGCACTGAATTCCGTACCCACGGCGGGAAATACGGTGACGTCCAGTGTGCGGCCTTCGGAGGGCGGGTCGTAGACCGACACCTGAACGAAGAACGGGACAGGTTGATCAGTCAGGAACCACTGCCACAGATCGAGTTCCTCATTGGACGGGAAGCGGGGGGTGGGCTGTTGGTGGGGGACGAGGCGATCGTGGGACCATGGATAGGATCCGGGGCTCCGTTCCGAGTGATTGGTGAACCCGCGCTCGCGCTCATGAACGGCGGATACGGTCCACTGATTGGAGGCCAGTTCGGGGAAGTCGTGGATGATTCGGCGCATCGCTGCGGTGGCGTGGTGAGGTTCGCGCTCGGAGCCTGCTCGGACGTCGATGGAGTTGGTTACGCGGCTCGCGTCGCCGCCTTTGGAGTCCCAGTGCACTTCAGTGCGGACGGCCCATAGTCGTGCCCACGCGTGTGCGGCGATCGCTTCAGTGCTCACGTCACGACCGAGAAGCCAGTACGCGGTATAGGAGTCCGCCATTCGATCGATGGTGAGCTGTATCGGATCCTCGTGGAAACGCTGCGGAAGCTGTTGAGCACCCATAACACTCACCACGGACGCGGCCTCGGCCGGTGTGGCATCGTCCCTGAGCCGCACATCGAGATTGGCGGTGAAGTGTTTGCCCTTGTAGTGCTCGAACCGGTGTGACGCGTCGGTCACCCCGGGAAGCGCTCGGATGGCAGTCTCGATCTTGCGTGACCAATTGTCGTGATCGGCCTGGGCGCGATCGTGATCGAAATAGCCACATCCGGTCACCAGGACTGCCGTTATCGTCAGTACGACCATCAGGGTGGTGTAACGAAGAACGGGTGCCAGATGTGTTCTGGTGTTGGACTCGCGTACGGAGTCTGCGGGAGGCACTAGCGGCCTACCGAGGAAACTCGCTCGATGCCGGGGTGGAGGCTGAACCGTCGACGTCCGAAGTCCCACCAGCGGTAGATGGGCCATTGGATCGTGTGTGTCAGCCATGCCAGCGTGACAACGACTCGATCGACCAGGCGAGGCTCGATTCCGTGGTCGCGTAGGGTGCGCAGGCCGATCATTTGGAATTGCCATTGTCGAGTTGGGCTGGTGCGTCGACGTCGAGCCGACGTCTGGGCGCGCATTGTCGTGAGCTGTTCGATTCGAAGGTGTCTTTCGAGCAGGCACAATGCCAGATCGAGATCTTCGGCCACATCGGCGCGGTGTTGGGTGTGTTCACGAACTTGGAGCCAGGCCGTGCGACGGAGCGCCATGTTCGGTCCGTACATGTTGCCGACGGGTCCCCCGAGCTGTCGTGTTCGGATCATCAGCCGTTGGCCCCATCTCAGAAGGAAGCCGACGGGCGAGTCATGGTAGGTGCAGAGCCCTGTGACGGCGGCGGTGTCGGGGTTTTCCGCCAGAAAACCGAGAATGGTGGCGCCCCATTCATCGGAAACTACAGTGTCTGCATCGGTCCGCGCGATAATGTCGCCGCGGGCCTTGTCGAAGCCTGCGTTTCGGGCGAAGGTAATCCCTCTCACTGGTTCGTGCAGGAGCACTACCTTCGGGTGTCGGATGGCGAATTCCTGCACGACGTGGGCTGTGTCGTCATCGCTTCCGTTATCGACCACGATCACTTCCTCGATCTTGGCCTGCGCTACTAGTTGGCGCAGGGTGGGCTCGATGGAAGCTGATTCGTTGAGAACTGGAACGACAACTGTCAGAGCAGGTTGGCTGGTCATCGACTACATCCACCTCGGATTTTGGGACACGGCGTGCATACCGCAGATGCACGGTAGGGCAGATTCCCAGGTCGTGAATGCTCAACTGTTCCCGTTGTCAGGAAGCCCGACGGCTGAGAACTCACTCGGTGTCAAACCCGAAGCCGCCGGGGTGAAGCGCAGTCCCACGTCGCGCATATAGCTGGGGCGAGGAATCCGGTCGATACACCACCCCTCGGTATCGTGATTCGTTCCCTGTTGCGGTGCGCACCGGGTTCTGGGGTTCTAGAAAACTGCCTGCTCGCGCAGTTTCTTCGCACAGCGTCGCGCTGCCCGTCCGCTTCAGCACACCTGAGGAGGTTGCATCGGCATGCTCTGTCGGGGTCCAGAGGTGGGTGTAGGGCCACCTCGCCGAGTATCCGACACCCCGGAAGCCCATCAGCGCCTCTCGCACCCGGGATCGGGCACGAGCTAATCGACCACGGCACCGGGCACATGTAGCGATGCCCGCGCCGGCACTCCGCGAGCGTCGTTAGGCGTGGTGGGCGAGGCCGAGGTGACCAGCTCGCCGGGTTGTATGGTTTTGCCCTCGATCATGCAGATCGGGAGGTGCTCGCGCGGTTGCCGATCGGGGGCGAACAACGCTACGGCGAAATTCCGGAGTACAGGGAATCGGGGTAGTGCCTCGAAGGGGGAAGCATTCGAATGCTTTCGCCGCCGTAGAACGTCGGTGCGTGGCGAGCACACTCGGCGGTCTTCGTGTGATCGGACGTTCAGACATGGATGCACGGTGAGGATGTTCGGACCGGGTGTCGTTGCCTTCTTTGTCGCGCTGTTCGGCGTCGATTCTGGAGTTCAACCCGCCTGGTCAAGGGTCGGCACGCGGGCATACCGGTCGCTGGGGGATGTCGGGGGAGACCCATTCTCGCCATTCTTCTGCGCTCATGGGTTGTGTGAGTGTGGCGCACAGGCTTGTGGTGTCCGGCGCTGGGAACGGCAGGAGGGAGATGCCGCCGGTGGAGAGCACGGTGATCGATCGGCGGGTGTGGTCGAAGCCGAAACCGCCTGCTGTGCCGAGGTTTTGGTCTGCGCTGATGGTGCCGATTTGTTGTGCGTCTGTGCTCCAGATCCGTATGGCGCCGTTGGTGTCTCCTGCGAGGATCCATCGTCCGTCAGGACTGATCGCGAGGCTGTAGACAGCGGCGCTGAGGCCGGTGAGGATCTGAGGGTTGTGGGATGCCTTGGTGTCCCACAACCGGACCACTCCTGCCGCGTCGCCGGCGGCGATCCATCGTCCATCGTTGCTGATGGCTACTTGATAGACATCGGCATTGCCGGTGCCGCGGAGGGTTCGTGGGTTTCCGGCGGTGTGAGTGTCCCATAGGCGGACCGCTCCGGTGTGGTAATGCCCTGCTACGACCCATTGGCCGTCGGGGGTGATGCCCACCGCGCTGACTGCCGAGTTGTCTTGCCCCTGTAAGGTTTTCGGTTCGTCGGTGGTTCGAAGGTCCCACACTCGTACGGTGTCCGGGATGTCTCCGGCCACTGCCCATCGTCCGTCGCTGCTTGTCGACAGGCCGCTGGCGAAAGGGTAGTGGAAATCGATCAGTGTGCGCGGTGGGGCTTGGGTGTGCGCGTTCCACAGGCGAACTGCGCCGGTGTTTGCGGTGTCGCCTATGACGACTTGCCCGTCGTTGTTGATCGCGATGAGCGCCAGAGACCCGCTGGTGCCGGGAAAGGCCTGCAGCGGGGTGGGTGATTGCCGGTCCAAGACCCCTATCTGGCCGGTGTTGTCGCTGAGGGCGATCCAGCGACCATCGGGGCTGATTGCCATAGCGTAGGTCTCGGCTAATCCGAGATCAGGTAGTGCCTGAGGTTGGGGTTGCGCTAGGTCCCAGGTTCGTATAGCGCCGTCGATGTCGCAGACGACCACATGTTGTGCGTCGGGACTGATTTGTGTACAGAGTGTCGGCGCATTACCACTGCCGGAAAGTACGCGGGGCCCGGTGGCGGTTCTCACGTCCCACACTCGGACCCAGCCGAGTTCGTCTCCGGTGGCGACTTGCCGGCCGTCGGAGCTGATGGCTATTGCACGCACACGCCAGTTGCCGGCCCCGGGAAGCGGTCGGGGTTCAGGGTCGCCTGTGGTGTCCCATATGGTGACTGATCCAGTCAGGGTTGCAGCGGCGATCCATCGCCCGTCGGGGCTGATGGCAACGCCGTCGAGGCCTGATTGATCGGCTCCTGGCAGCATGCGTGGTGAGTTCGTGGTGGGTCCGTTCCACACTCGGACCGCTCCCGCGGAGTCGGTTGCGGTGATCCAGTGTCCGTCGGGGCTGATGGCGACGCCGTTGACCGATGTGTTGCCTGTGCCGGCCAGAGACAGGGGCCCCTCGGATGTTCGGGTGTCCCAGACCCGTACCGCTCCTCTGACGTCACCGGCGGCGACCCATCGCCCGTCGGGGCTGATGCTCACACTGACGACAGCGTCGTGGGCTGTGCCGATCAGTGGGCGGGGGTCGGTGGCTGTGTGGGTGTCCCACACTCGAACCGTACCGGTGTAGTCGCCGAGGACTCTCCACCGTGTGTCGACGGTGACTGTTTGGCTCGCGATGCCGTCGAGCCTGGCCAGAGCGGTGACCTGGCTTGTGTGGATATGTGCGCCCAGTAGCGCCAGGGTGGTCGTTTCCGGTGCCAGGGCGTGCGCGGCGAGCGTTTCCAGCACGGCGCGGCGAGTGTCGCGGCCCCGGCCGAACAGTTGTTGTGCATCTTGCACGAGATGGGTTGCGACAGTGGTGTAGAGCAGCGCAGTGGCCTGCTGCTGCGCCGCACGCGCACGGACGAAGTAGAAGCCCGCGGTGATCGCGACGAGGACGGCGGCGGTGGTGAGCGCGATCAGGATTCGAGCGCGGACGCGTAATGCCGCGGAGTGTGCTTTCTCGATGTGGAGTTCTCGGGTGCGGCGGGTGTGCTCTGCGTGCTGTTCGCGGGCTCGTAGCTGTCGGGAGGCGTCGAGGAATTCGCGTGCGATGGTGCCGAGCGGGTGATTTTCGGCGAACCGTTCGGCGATCACCAGTGCGTCGTCGCGGTAGAGGTAGGAGGAGTTGCGAGCCGATGGTGCCGAAGCCCATTTTTCAGCATCTGCGATGAGGTTATCGCGAGTGGCCGAGCCTTCCTTGTGTTCGGAGATCCAGCCTGCGAGTGTTCCCCATTCGCGTATGAGTGCATCGTGCACCAGGCGAGCCAGGTGGGTGTCGTCGTCGATGACCACGAGTCGGGCATCGCGCAGTGCTGTGAGTGCCTGAGCCGATGCTGAGCGTTGTTCGTCGCTGGCTCCGACGACGAGATTGTCGATGGTCACTGCTTGTCGGACGGGGCCGCTTGTAGCGCGGAACTGGACCAATGCGATCAGTATGCGTTTGGCTGCTGTGAGCACGTGTGGTTTGTCGGCCAGTTCCTGATAGATCTGGTCGGCTTTTTGGGCGATCGCGCCACCGACACCTCCTGCGGCGGTGTAGCCGTCGTGGGTCAGAACGGATCCGAGCCGGTTGTGCCAGGTTTGGGTGAGTGCGCACGAGAGCATCGGCAGGCTGGCTGATGACAATCGTGTGCCTTCGCGTAGGTCGTTGATGATCTGATCTGCCAATCGAGCTTCGATCGCCATTCCGGCCGCGTCGGTGGGTCCTGTGATCACCTCTCGCAGTTCGGGTTCCGACATCGGTGGCAGGTTCAATTGGCGTTGGGGCGACAGTGCCTGGCCAAGGATGGGATCTTCGAGATAGGCGCCGTAGAAATCGGCGCGTGAGCACAGCAGCACCAGTGCTGGGCCGTCGGCGAGAGCGATGAGTGCTCGTATGAACAGCGCTCGATCGTCCTTGTCGACGCGATCGCTGAAGAGTTCCTCGAACTGGTCGATCACCAACACGATGTGCTCTGGAGTGGGATGCTCGCGCATCGCTCGTGTGAGGGCGGAGTCGAACTGGTCAGGGCACGAGCGCAGTTGGTCGTCGAGGTCGCGGGCCGGGGACAGGTGTGTGGCCAGAGTGGTGGTGAGTGTTTCGATGGGGTTGGTGCCTGGGGTCATGGTGAACTGCGGCCAGAGGTTCGAGCGAGGGACGCTCAATGCGCCGGCGGCAATGGCAGGTAGCAGGCCCGCGTGCACCGCTGAGGTCTTGCCCACGCCGGAGGCGCCCGCAAGGGTGATCAGCCCTGAGCTCACGGCCAGTTCGGAGATGGTGGTGAGGGCCGAGGTGAGGAATGCGTCGCGTCCGAACAGTTGGGCGGTGGTCGTGGCGTAGATCGGGGCGAGGTCTGTCCATGGACAGGGGCCGTCGTATTCGATGTCGGCCAGGTCGGTCAGGTGAGCCAGTCGGGTGGTGGGCTCCGGGCCTTGAAGGTTCGAGGCGAGAATCAGGTAGCCGATGTTTCCGGTCGTTGCCTGGATCGGGATCGGCGCGGGGTCACCACGTTTGGTTGCTCGCCCGTCGAGCAGTCGTTGCATCAGGTGCGGTATGTCGCAAACGCGGATCCATCGTGCAGCGTGCGTGCTGCCTTTGGTCAGCAGGTCCAGAAAAGCCAGGGTGAATACGGTGCCCTGGTTGTCGGGTGCTGCGTGAGCTTCTCGGTACGCGGCGGCGAGGATGAACATCCCGCGACCGCGTGCGCGCAGGTCGAAGTCTTTGACCAGGGAGGAGGATTGGGCACGGCCGGAGTTGCAACAGTCCAGAAGCACCAGGAGGCGAGGTCCTCCGTGGTCGGTGCTGATTCGTTGGATCTCGGTGACGGGCCAGGCTTTGCCTCGCTGATTGTTCGGGCCTGTGGTCATTTGGGTGCCGAGCATCAATGTGAGGTCGTCGTTGAAGACGCCGTGCCCGATGTAGTAGAAGACGAGAGTGTCGGTCGCTTGCTGTGCCGCGGTTGTGAACGCGATCGCGATGGCGTCCGGGTTGGCGGGGTTCTCGAGCAGTTCGATGTTGGCGGGGTCGACACCGCAGCGGGTGGCCAAGGCCTGCGCGAGTCGCCGGGCGATCGCGAGTACGCCCCCTATCGTCGCTAATTCGCCCTGGGGGTAGTCCTCGGTCGCGACGATCAGGACCCGAGTTCCTGACCCGGTGAGAGTCAGGCGCGGTGGTGTGGGGTCATTCGGCATCGGAGCCGGGTCGATCAACGGAGTCGTTGACGAGTTTCTCGATCGATCGGGTGACGAAGGTGGCGAGCTCGTCGTAGGTGATGGATCTTCCTGATTCGATGTTCAGGTCCACCGAGCGACCGGTGGCTGTGTCGGTGAGGTGGATGTCGAGGTTGGTGTGTTCTCGATGCAACCATGCTGTCAGGACCGTTGCGGTGGCTCGTGCGGCGACCGTTATCGCTCCGCCGGTGCCCAAGGCCACGATGACCATGTCGGTGGCGGTGCCGAGCGTCCCTTCGGCGGGCGGCGCTGAGAGGATGGAAATCTTCTCGTGTAGTGCTTCGTCCTCGATCAACTCGGTGCGCAGAGCCCGTAGCTTTTCAGCCGGGTCGATCGGTTCGATGGCGTCGATTTCGATAGCGAGATCCACACGCCCCTCCTGGTTTTCGTTTCCCGCCGCGATTCTGTCATGGAATTCCACTGCAGCGCTGGGGTTCACCGGGCAACGGAGATCTCTGTGGGCGCAACCGGGCAGGCGTCGGCGTTGAGCACCTCCCGCGAGTGATGCACCTACGCCTGATCGCATCATCGAGTTTCCGACGAGGCTGCCCGGCGCGACCGACGTAGAGCATCGGATGGGTGAACGTCGTGCGCCTACGGTGTCGGTGGGTCGTCGATTCTGTACGCGGCGCCTGAATCGACTCTTGCGCAACGGCATTGAGGGTGTTCTGCAGAGACTGCCAGTCGTGGGAATATCGTCGAAGGAGGGTCCGGCGCGTGACCTAGACTCCATCTGCCGTTCGGTGAATGCCTGGTCAGCTCGAGGGGGTGCGCATACCTCAGGACGATGACGGGCTGTCGATGATGGTGCGCGGCTTGCGTGTCGATCCGACCCATCGTCGCAAGGGCTGCGTTGTTTCGACACCGACTGTTTCTGCTCTGCGAGAGGCAGCTGTATATGCTTGTGTCACCGTTGTCCGACCTGGTCGGCGACGAGTCCGCGTTTTTCGCCGATTATTTCGGGCGTGCACCTTATCTCAACGCTGGTGCATTCGGAGAGTCCTACCGAGAGTTGCTGACCGTCGTCGATCTCGATCGGATCGTGAATTCGGAGTATCTGCGCCCGCCCTACATCCAACTCATCGAGAATTCTGAACGTGTTCCGACGAGCAAATTTACCGCGGACGTGTGGGTGAGTGGTGAGCGTGTACCCGATCATGTGGTTCCTTCCAAGGTGCTCGACTGTTTCCGGAACGGGGCGACGATAGAATGGCCGTTGATCGATCGTGATCAGCCGAGTCTTCGAATGCTCGCTGCCGGATTGTCTACGCGGTTCGGCGCGCCGGTGGATGTCACAGCGTTCTTGCGTCCAGCGGGGACCCAGGCGTGTGGGCCGTCGTGCGATCTGGTGGATTTGTTCATCATCCAGTTGCAGGGTTCCTCGTGCTGGCAACTGTGGCCTACATCAGGACGGCTCGAGACCGGGGTGACTCGTCTCGATCCGGCCGCACTCGGGGAGGCATCGGGGTCTCACTCGCTGCGGTCGGGCGATGTCATGTATCTGCCCAGGAACACTTTTCATGTGGTGGCTGCAGAGCGGTCGACGTCGTTGCATCTTGTGGTAGCGCTACGTGTTCGCCGCCGGCAGGATCTGCTTTCGGATTTGGTCGGTCTTGCGGTCGAGCGTGATCGGCAGGCGTGGGAGCTGGTGCACTCTCGCCATACCAGTCAGGACGAACTCGAGGATCAACTCACGACGGCGATAGGTTTGCTGACGCGGACGTTGGAGGCCCCGGAGACTGTCGCTGCTCTCGCGGAGGTCCTTGCCAGATCGAGTGGATCAGAAGTCCGCACGACCGGAGCGTCGTTCGCCGAGTTGGCCCGTGCAGAGAGTTGGTCGGAGAATCCTGGCACGGTCTATCCGTTTTTCGCTGATTTGCCCGACTGATCCAGCGCGCGGTTCGCGTCTAGGAACATGTCGTGCAGGGGTGAATTCCGATGCGTACTCGCTGGGGGTGAGGACGGATGCTCATCGGTGGATATTGGGGTTTGTTCGGTTCGGTTACGGTCGAGGCGGTGTCGTGCTGCCACCGAAGTGCGGCACGGCTTTCCATGCCTGGGGACGTCCTACTCTGACCCGGAATCAACCTGTTCAAGGAGTGGCCATGTCGGTAGCGGTCAGAGGTGACCATGGAATCGCTGATGATACGCGGTGGCAGGATTCGGGGTCCTGCCGTGGAATGGACTCGGCGATGTTCTTTCATCCTGATGGGGAGCGTGGTCGGGCTCGTGTTGATCGGGTGCGTCGGGCGAAACAGATTTGCCGCTCGTGTCAGGTGGTGGATCGGTGCCTGTCGTATGCGCTGGCAACGGAGCAGCCTTTTGGAATTTGGGGTGGGATGTCCGAGCAAGAGCGTCACGATCTGCTCGGGAAGAAGCCGGGCTCTGCGGCCAAGACAGTGAGCCGACATCAGCGCCGATGCGATGCGCGGCGTGGAGTGTGCTGATGTGCCGGGGCCGATGGATGGTAGAGACCCCTGTGAGTGCCGCTCCGCTGATCGGGCACAGAGTCAACCGGCTCGGGACTCACGGGCGCGGATGCCCGTGTAGCGGGATGCCAGGGTGTGTCCGTCTCGGCGGCGGTGAGAATGACGATCGTGATGCCTGGTGCTATCGATCAGGGGCCCGTGATCGCGGCGTGGCTCGTAGCCGCGCGGGAGAAGTACGGCGGCTGTGGTCTTCGACCGTGCCGAGGTCGGTAGCAGCCGGCCGCCGAGCATGAGGATCTACGTGTGATGAGCAGATCAGTGTCATACCTGGTGAGCGCGCTGATGAGAGCATCAGCTCTCATCAGCGCGCTCACATGCCGTCCTGCGTTGGTGCAGTTGGTCGGGCTGGGCGCGAGAATACCCACGACCGCTGGCTGTGCTCTTCTCTCGCCGATCAGCATTGTCCGAACAGATCCACGAACAGTTGTTCTGTCGGTGTGGGCGGGTAGTCGGTGGACTGGCACCCACCGATGGTGACCCGAAGACCCCGATCGCGATCGTAGCTTCCGAGGCTGTCGAGCGTGTTGGGGGTAGCTAGGTAGTCGAGGGCGGATGCACCCAGCTCGGCGACTATGGGGAGGTGCTTCTCGGCCAGCAGTTTAGCGGCGTTGAGGTCCTGGGAATCGAAGCGCTCGATGACGGACGGCCGCCACGTGGTCGGAGAGGACGGTAGAACGGATTGTGACGCCATTCGCACCGAGTGAGGCGGGTTCTGGTCGATGTTGAGCCGATCCCATACCGAGAGCTCTACCTCGGTGGGGTATCGATGGTTCATCTGTAGATACCCGCGCTCAGGGGCCGTTGTTTCGATCTGCCATTTGGCACTCGATAGATCAGCGAACTGGTTCATCAGGCGTCGGTAGGTTTCGCTGACGGCGTGGAAGTCATTGGCGTGCGGGAGCCTGAGTAAAATGTCCCCGACACCGAGGTGGCCGGACGAGAGTGTGTCCGAGTTCGAGCGGGCGGACCATCGATAGGTCCATTCGATCTCATCATCGGGGAAGGCGCTGCTTAGGGAATGCCATTGCGCGATGTGGTCTGCAGCCGTGGCGAACCCTCCGTTTCCCACTTTGAAGCCGCTCTTCTGGTCGTTGCGGCGTATTTCGATATCGGTATCCCATTCGCGGAGATCCGGTAACGCCGTGGTGCGATGGTGGAAGGCCGCGATGATTGCGTTGGCCTGCTCGGTCGATGCGTCCTCGCTCAGCACTACTACCGCCGAGAAGTTGTTGCCGATCTCGATCGACACGCTCCGGGTTCCCGGGATATGGCTGAGCATGGCCTCGATGTCTCTCGAGGCCAGGGAGAGATCTGGCCGGGAATCGACATCGACAGCCATGAGCGCTCCGCCGCTGCAGACGGACACCAGCACACCGGCCAGTGCGATCACCGCGTATTTGAACCGCGGTCGCCCCTGACGCCCTGCGCAGTGGATCATCGTCGCGGATACGATCAAAGTGCATGCGACCCCGACGAGGGTCACGCCTACAGCGAAGGACAACGGCACCAACGGGTCTCGGCATGTCCGGTAGGAACAGGTGTCCGCGAACAACATCGTCAGTGGCACGCACAGACCGATCGCGGCGGCGGCGGCGAACACACCACCCCATGGCGCATGGTGTCTCAGCTCGTGCATCTGAGAGCGCTCCTGGTTGGACATGTGGCCAACGTACGGGGAATACGAGGAATCGCGGTTCCCATGTGTGGATATATCGGGTGGGTTCCGCCACGACGCGGGTGGGAGCTGAGAACATGTGTGGCACGGCCCTGGTGGATGGCTCGTTCTGGTATGTGCGGGCAAATGTCCGATCGATGACGATAAGCCGAGTCCTCGGGGGAACGTTCCTGATGGTGGACTGCACATGGACGGCCGGGGCCGTCGCGGGCCTGGCGGCCCTATGGGCTAATATTCACGGGTCTGCATCACACCCTGATGCGACCCAACGGAATACCGCAGAATATCGGCTCACCGAGCATACGTGCTCGGTGAGCTGTTCCGTGTGAGGCGGTGATGCTGCTGAGCCTCGACCGGAGTTCGTGCACATATGTGCTTGGACCACGACGAACGTGGCGCGGAAGATCTACTCGAAACCTGTGTGGAGTGCGTTTCACGGCCTCGTGTGGATCCTGGATCGGCTGCGGTGAGGTCGAGTTCGGCGGCGCGAGGACCGGTCGTCGCCGGCGGGTGCCCGCAGTGGTGTGAATACACCTCGATACGCTCCCGGGCAAGGGATTACGGCGGATCTTACGAACGTCGGGCGACGCGCTCCCGCATGCTCGGGCCCACACTACTTCGGGATGATCCGGGCCGGCCGCGCGCACTTTGTCATCGCTGGGACTACCGATGATTTTTCTCAGGACACCCACCCCTGTTTTATCGTTCGTCGAGATAGCGGGGAGGTGGATGGGTGATATCGGAAGAACTCATTGTGCCCGGAGCGTTGTCGATCGAGAAAGACGGATGCCCTTGATCCATACGTTCGCAGAGGCAATGAGGGTGATCATCGACCGCCTCACGGCCGCTGTCACGGGCATAGGCACACAGCGTGGAGGACTCCCACCGGTCACCGGCGAACTCAGAGATGGACTGCGGGCGCGCGCACTGGCAGATACACCCGTGGGTTTCGTTCGGGAGCAGCACCTGCGCACAGATCAGGATCCGGAACTCTTGCCCAGCCAACAGATGGCTGCCATCGGCATCGTACAAAGAGGGGATCCGCTGCTGAGTCGTACCGCACGCCCGCTTCGGTTGCCCGAGGACGCGGACAAGGCTCGCCGAGCAGAAGAGATCCTGATCGCGGTCGGAGAGGAGGCGCGCAAAGTGCATCCGTTCAAGGAGGGCCCTGGGCTCAACACCATGCAGTTACACCCCACCGAAGAGGCACTCGAGTATTCCGTTGCGGTGGTCTACATGCCGGATACCGGGTGGACGACGTTGTACAACCCCAAGATGAATAATGACATCCCCCGCTCCGGTGAGAGCACCCGGAAGCTGGATTGGGAAGGCTGCTTGTCCTTCTTTGATGAGCGCGGCAAGACGGACCGCGATGAGTTGGTCTACTTCGACCACGTCCTGCTCGACGGGACGCCGCAGACGAGTTCCTTCTCGGGTGCGCGTGCCCGATTGTGGGCGCACGAGTGGGACCACTTGAACGGAAAAATCTACACCGATTACGACGTTGTCACTATCCCGATCGCGGAGTATCGAGCAATGCGGGCGGCCGAGGCCGCGGCGCGCGAGCAGGGGACCTGACTGCGGTGGGCCACCTGGGCGATCATGGCCACCGCGCAGGCGGTGTCGAATGTGACCCCGATCATGGCGACCGGAAGCGGGGCATTCTTTCAGCCGGTCTGCGACCGCGGCGTTGTCCGTATTGATAGTAAAGATGTCGAGTGCGGGTTGCTCGTCCAATGGGCGCCGATGACATCGACGATCGTTTCCTATGTGGCTTTCCAGCCGTGGGAAGGGCGATGTGTGGCCGGCGGATACCGTCTTGGCTGTCGATTCGACTGTCACACGCAACAACGGCTTGGAGATACCTTGATGAAGAACAACCTCGGTGCATGGGGATTCAGCGGCCTGGCTGGCTTGGCAATGGTTTTCGGTGGTGCAGCGTCGGCTTCCGCGGCGGACGAGATCACCACAGCGCCCATCAACCACCCTGAGCCCAGCACCGGCTCGGCTGATTTCCTTCCGGTCCTTTTGACCGGCAGTGCCTCGGGCGGGTTCGCTGGGAGTGGTTCACTCACGCTCCCGTAAGCAGGTCTGGAATTGATCGCGTTGCCCGTCCAGCACTGCTGGAGGGCAGCGCGATCGCGCGTTCTTCACCGGCGGTGGGCCGATCGGCCAGTTACTCCGTTCGTTGGGCAGCACGTCACCGCCGCGCGCCTGACGTCCAACATCTGCGTCCTGGCGCAGTGGGTGGTCGCGGTGCAGACCGTGGCGGTCAATCACCGATCCTGGTGCGGCGCGCGCTCGGAGTAATGAAGCAATGGCGTGTGAGTTCCAGCGGAGCGACGGCTATCGGGCGTCGGGGGCCCGGGTAGCAACGGCGTAGGGACCACCGAGCTCGTGTAGGCGCTGGTCAGGCCGGTGCTGCGCGATTTGGAAGCGCGATGTGTGCTGCTCGGCTGCTGACGCGTGTTGATCAGCAGCGTTGCGGTTCGGGACGGATTCGGTGGCGTCGCGCGGGCCGGGCCCGCGGTGCGCCTCGAGCTTGCGGTGGCTCTATGCGTGTTGCCGAGGTTGGGGTTTGTGCCGGCCACTGCGACTACGGTGCCCGCGTTGGCCTTGGCCCGGCTGAGCTGGTGCCGCGAACAGGGCGGGCCGTGCCGGCGGTTCCCACCCGGCGGCCTCTCGCCCCAGCCTGAGTTCGACACCCGGTTCGCGCGCAGATCGCGATCGATGCGGCCCGTCTCCTTTTCTGAGACATGCACGTGCGGGAAAGTCGCTGTGTGGAGGATGCTGAACGAGATCTGCGCCCGCGTAGAGGACCTGCTCCAAATCGATATCGACGACCTGGTTGTTCATGGGCGTTGCTGTACGGCAAGATCCACAGGCACGACATCCCGCATTCGTTGCTGTGGCACCATGCACTACGGCAAGGTCTCGCAGACTGGGATCGACGGCGCTGGAACTGGGTGGACTGCACGAACTATCGCCAAGTCCCGGTCCCGCATACCCGAGAACCTTGCATCGCTGTGTCAAGGGGTAGCCGCACGATATGCGCAAACCCCACCCGCCCCCTCGACTCTGGGCCGAACGGCGGCGCTGAGCAGCGAACACGACTCTGTTGTTTTTGCGCCCCTATTACCGGACTCGCGAGCCGTACCGGGTGTTCGCCCTGCAGGACTTCGTCACTGCTGGGGGTGGGTGGTGGCCGAACACACTCGGATATTTGGTCGGTCACCACCCACCTTGGACCGTTGCTGGACCACGGAATCACTTGTCCGACAGTCGATCCGGGAGAGATCGACAGGCTTTCACATGCTGGCAGGGTACGTGCTGCTCGCGTGTGGTGGCCGTCGGAATGTGGTGATGCCGCCAGAGGCAGGGTTTGTTTGCGAGGAGTACCGATACCTCTGTCGCAACCGGTCCGTTCCATCATGCTCGATTCCCACTGCTGAGAATGGCGCCGAGAGTGTCCGTCGGTCGCGGTAGACCTATGACCTAGGAGATGGCGAGCCGGAACATCGTGTTCCGGGTGTCAGGCGGTTCGGCACGGCACGGGGAGCGATGCCGTGTCGGCTATCGCGTTCTCGCATCGCGGATTTGACTGCTCGGGCTGGTGATTTCGGTGAGCGGTGGGCTCGCTGCGGTACTGGTCACGATTCCCAGCAGCGCGATTGCGCCGAGCAAGGGGTAGGTGTGGGCGTAACTACCGGTCCAACTGGCCAGGGTGGTGCCGGCCCAGGGCGCCAGAGCCATGATGATGACGACCGGTGCTGTGAGTTGACCGTTGAGGCGTCCGTAATTGGTTGTGCCCCAACGGTCGGTGACCGCGGTAGCTTGAATGAGGGTGAAGGATCCCCGGGCGAGTCCGGCACCGAGTGAACCGGCGATCAGCAAGACTGTGCTGGTAACCAGCCCCAGGAGGATGGTGGCGGAGGCGACGGCGACCGCGACGGTGAGAGTGCGTGTGGCAGCGGTACTGCGCGCGGCCAAGGGAAGGTAGATGATCCGGCCCAGGACTTGTCCGACTCCCACCAACCCCAGCGTCAGCGCTGCCACAGTGGGGGACATACCTTGTTCTCGCAGCAGGGGAACGAGGTTGAACACTGCGGCGGAGGTGGTGAATCCGCTCAGGCACAAAGTGAGAGTGAGCATTGCGAATGCGCGGCTGCGGGTCACGGTGGCGTGGTTGGTGAACTGAGCGTGGGCGGGTGGGGATGTGGGCGGGTGTGGCCAGGGGCCACGTAAACCGAACCAGTGTGCGGGGATCGTGATGAGCGCCAGCCCGGTGGCGAGTATCAGATATGTTGTGCGCCAGTCGGTGTGTTCGTTGATCAATGCTGTCAATGGCGCGAAGACGGTGCTGGCGAGTCCGCCCGCGAGGGTGAGGATCATGAGGGCTTTGAGGCGCTGCTCGCCCCACCAGCGGGTCACTGCTGCGAAGGCGGGGGGATAGAGCACTGCGGCCATGGCCACGCCGGAAAATGTCCAGCCCAGAAAGAAGATGGCCAGGTTCGGTGCGAGTGCGACGGTGCTCAGCGCCAGCACTGCGAGTATCGATCCGAATGTCATCACCATGCGTGGCCCGCCCCGGTCCAGGACACGGCCGACGGGGATGGCTGCGACGGCACAGGCGAGTTGTCCGAGGGAGAACGCGGCGGTGATCATCGACAAGGGCCAGTGGGTGTCCTGTGTGATGGACAGTGCTAGTACGGGCAGGGTGTAGAAGAGGATGCCCCAACTGGTGATCTCGGTCAGACACAGCGTTGTCAGCACCCGGAGTGGACCCGAGTTGGCTGGGGTTTCGGTATCGGAGTTGAAGGCACGCACGGTCAGTGTGTGGTTGTCGTCGATACCGCCAGGGAGAGTTGCGCACTGATCGAGTAGCGCCTTGAGCTGGTCTTTTCTCGTGACTCGGATGTGCTCATGCCGAAAATTACCACTGCGGTGAGGGCTTCTTCGTGGTGGGAACGTCCCCTGATCGGTGGATTCGAATCCTGTGTCCCGCTCGCGCGGTGGTCGATCGCGTGAGTCTTCGTGCGCGCTGGCGACCGATGTGCTGTCGGTCCAGTCCAGGACCGTGCGGGCGGTGAAGCTATTCGTTTGGGCGGTGTCGACGCCCCGAAGTGGTGATTTCGGTGCGGAGCTGCGCGTATGAGGATCGACGGCATGACATGTGCGCAGCACACGCGCAGCGCACGGGTATCTCGAGGAGGGCTACATGCCCGGAAACCACGCTGTGGCGTATAAGGGTCCAGGAACAGTGGAGATTGTCCAGATCGACTATCCGAGTTTCGAGCTGCGGGATGGTCCGGGGGTGAATCCGGCGAACGTCGGTCGCAAGTTGCCGCACGGGGCCATCGTGAAGACGCTGGCGACCAATATTTGCGGCTCCGATCAGCACATGGTTCGTGGTCGCACCACCGCGCCTGTGGGGCTGGTATTGGGACATGAGATCACCGGGGAAGTTGTGGAGGTCGGTCCCGATGTGGAGTTCGTCGCGGTCGGTGACATTGTGTCGGTGCCGTTCAACATCTCGTGCGGACGATGCCGCCATTGCAAGGCCGGCAAGACCGGCCTGTGTCTGAATGTCAATCCCGACCGGCCGGGAAGCGCGTACGGCTACGTGGACATGGGTGGCTGGGTGGGCGGGCAAGCGGAGTATGTGCTCGTACCGTACGCGGATTGGAACGCTCTGATCTTTCCTGACCACGATCAGGCACTCGAGAAGATTCTCGACCTTGCGATGCTGTCCGATATCTTCCCGACCGGATTCCATGGGGCCGTGAGCGCGGGAGTCACAGTCGGTTCGACCGTGTACATCGCTGGTGCGGGTCCGGTCGGGCTGGCGGCGGCTGCTTCGGCGCAGTTGCTCGGAGCAGCGGTGGTGATCGTCGGTGACCTCAACCAGGATCGTTTGGCGCAGGCGCGAAGTTTCGGTTGTGCGACAGTCGATGTCGGTGCCGGCCGTGTCGAAGATCAACTCGAGCAATTGCTCGGAGTTCCGGAGGTGGATGCGGCTGTGGATGCGGTGGGATTCGAGGCGCGCAGTCACGGAGGTGGTGCGCAGGCGGCGGAAGCGCCTGCGGCGGTGCTCAATTCCCTGATGAACGTCACCGAGGCCGGGGGAGCGATCGGTATTCCGGGTTTGTACGTCACTGGTGACCCCGGTGCTGTGGATGATGCGGCGAAAGTCGGGGCGCTGTCGTTGAGTTTGGGGACGGGGTGGGCAAAGTCACTGTCGTTCACTACCGGTCAATGTCCGGTCATGAAGTACAACCGGCCTTTGATGCAGGCGATCCTGCACGAGAGGGTTCAGATCGCGCGAGCGGTCAACGCCACGGCGATCGCGTTGAGTGACGCACCGCGCGGGTACGCGGAGTTCGATGCGGGCGCCGCCACGAAATACGTGCTCGACCCCAGTGGCCTCCTCACCGACTGAACCTGGCTGTTGCGAGTTGATCTCTACCCGAACAGAATCCAAACAATGGAAGGAATTCATTCATGTCCACTCTCACTTTGGCTGAGGCTCGCGCCATCATCGAGGCAGCGGAGAACAAGGCCGTCGAGATCGGTCAGCCGGTCAACATCGCCGTCGTCGATGACGGCGGTAATTTGATCGCGCACGTGCGTCAAGACGGGGCGTGGATCGGCAGTGTCGATATCTCGATCAACAAGGCGTGGACGTCGCGTGCGTTCGATATCCAGACCAAAGATCTGGGGGAGAACTCCCAGCCTACGCAGCAGTTCTTCGGTATCCATTCCACCAATGGCGGGCGTGTGGCTATTTTCGCTGGTGGAGTTCCCTTGAGGCGTGAGGGGAAGGTGATCGGCGGGCTCGGAGTCAGCGGTGGCTCCGGCGAGCAGGACCAACAGATCGCGGAAGCTGGTCGGGACAGTTTCTGATCGGGGCAGCACAGCCTGCACTGCGCGGCACTACCGGGAATTCGTGTCGTGTGGTCAGGCTGTTCCAAGCCCCGCGCGAGCGGCGATAGCCGCAGCTTCGCTGCGTGAGGTGGCACCGAGCTTCCTGAGCACTCTGCTCACATGGAATTTCACGGTGTTCTGGCTGAGATTGAGCTCCGCGGCGATGGTCTTGTTGCGCCTTCCTGCTGAGATATGTTGCAGCACTTGTAGTTCTCGCTTGCTGAGCGTTGTCATGGTGTCGCCGACGGTGTGTATGGGGGGCGGCTCGAGCGGCAGCGAGACCGCTATGCGATTGCCCCAGCCCGGAAGAGTCTCGATGGTGTGGGTTCCGCCCAGGGGATCGACCCGTCCGGCCAACTCGTGTGCCAGGAACGCGTTGTCCAGCGGCGTGCTCTGCTGGTCTCGTACGTCGATCAGCAGAGCGTGGTCGCGGCGATCCCACGCGATACGTAGTCTGCTGAGTTCTGGGTGCGCGGCTAGTGCCACCACGATGGTTCGTACGATCGCTCGGGCGGCGTGGGCAATTTCGCCGGGGAGAGTTTCGCTGCGGTCAGTCGGTTCGATGCATTGTAGGTCGATATCGCGTTCACCCAGAACGACAGCAAGGTCGTGGCGCAGGCGCACGAACGCGGTGAAGATGTTCTCCTGGGCGAGCGCGCGATCGTTCTCGGTCGCTGCGCGCACGTCGATCAACGCGCTGGACGTGATCTGTGTCGCGACGCTGCGGGCGTGTGCATCGTCGTAGCGTCCCGAACGCAGTGCCCCGAGAACGGCCAACAGGTTCGCCTCGTGGGCGGCGGTCAGTTCCGCGATGGTACGTGCTCGTTCGTTGGATGCGGCACGGGAATCGCTGAGAAAGTCGGGACTGGCCTGCGTGACCTGTTGCTTGATGGAGGTCGCAACGAGCCCGAACATCGCTTCGACAACGAACGCGCAGGTGGGATCGACGTCGTGTTCGACCACGAGCACCAGGAGCATGCCGCTGGGGTCGTGGGACACCCATACGTGCCGGGGAACCGCACCCACGACCGCGCGTCCCTGGAAACGAGTGCCGGGCTCGGTTGTCTGTTTGAGGGCCTCGAGTTCGGTGATGGTCGCGCGGGTAACGATTTGCGGTGCCCCGGCAACCTTTCGTGGGCGGCCTGTGCATTCCCTGGTGTAGATGATGAGCGCGGTGTGCCGGCACAGCGGTGCGATCGATCGGGAGAATCGCTGCGCGATCCCTGGCAGTGGTCCGTCTATGACCGCGCGTATGGTCACCAGCGCGTCGGAGCTGCTGGGTGTGACCAGGTGGCTCATTGTCATCACTGTAGGCACCTCCTGATGGGTGCACGCTATCCGAACGGGTAGTTCTGTCCTGTCTGTGAAGGTAGACCGAGTGTGGTGTGAGAACTCATCGCGTGACGACCCTGTCGATGCTGTGGGCGCTGTCGGCAACCTATGGTCGGCCCCTCCGGACGACGTTGTGGCCACGTGCTTTTGTCCGCGCTTGGTATATGGAGGCCGGTGGGTGGGAAATGAGGACACCTGGTGGCCGAGAGACCGATCGCGCCTGTCGGGCGAGGTAGGTCATCATGGAAGTTTGTCGATCGACTCAGCCCTGTAAGGCCTCCTGCGCGGTACCGCACTCCGACGGCCAGAATAGAAATGATCGACATGATCATCGCAGGGTTTCCAGGAGCGAACTACGCCAGGGACCGCAGGGGACGGCGGCCGATTCAGCTCCCCGAATCGATCCACAACGACGAGCGGCTCCGTCGAAACTTTCTCGCAATTATCTCCGATTAGAGGCGGCGGTCGATATCTGGACGACGTGTGAAGGCTCACCCGATTAATATGCTAACAGTCGCATATCTGCATTAATTTATGAATGTAGATATGCATGCCGGGAATTTGCCTGCGGCCATAGGCAGTTCGTCATGTGCGACGCGAGTGCTGTAGCGGAACGCAACTAGCGGTTTCTGTGTCCGCCGCGCGGAAGGATGGTGGTGACACGAGCCAATTCGTCGGCTGTAAGATCGATTTCGGCTGCGGCAAGGTTTTCTTCGAGGCGCGCGGGGCTGCGGGTACCCGGGATCGGCACGATGTCTGGACCTTGGGCCAGTAGCCATGCCAGTGCAAACTGGGCGAGGGTGATCCCTCGTGCGGCCGCGAGTGTTGTCAGTTCGAAGATCGCCGCGATGTTCGCCTCATAGTCCTCGTCCTGCCAGAACGGGTCGGTGCGTCGAATATCCCCCACGTCGTACTCGGTACGTGAGCGAATACTCGACGTCAAGAACCCGCGCCCTAATGGTGAGTAGGCCACGAATCCGATACCGAGTTCCCGGACGACCGGCAGGACATCGTGTTCGTTCCATCGTTGGAAGATCGAGTATTCGCTCTGCAGTACTGAGACCGGCTGCACCGCGTGCGCACGGCGTATGACGTCTGGTGGCGCCTCGCTGAGCCCGAAATAACGGACTTTGCCTGCGTTGATGAGTTCTCCGACGGTGCCGGCAACTTCTTCGATCGGTACGTTCGGGTCGACCCGGTGTTGGTAGAGGACATCGATGTAGTCGGTGTCGAGGTGACGCAGGCTGTCGTCGGTGACTTCCCGGATCTTGGCTGGTGTGCTGCTGAGGGTCGGCATCTCGAAACCGGGCATGCCGGGGATTGTGGTGGTTTTGTCGAAGTCGAAGCCGAACTTGGTGGCCACGATGACGTCGTCGCGATAGTCGTGGATGGCGCGGCCGAGGAGTTGTTCGCTCGTGCCGCGTCCGTGACCGTAGAGTTGCGCGGTGTCGAACATCGTCACGCCGAGTTCGTGCGCGCGGTGAATGGTCGCGGTGCTGTGCGTGTCGTCGGCGGCCCCGTAGGCCATGGTCATACCCATGGTGCCGAGTCCGAGTGTGGAGGTCTGCAGGCCTTGCCGGCCGAGGCTGCGTTGTTTCACTACGTTCTCGTTACGTGTCGAGGGGACTTCCGCCCCGTGGAGGCGGCGCGGGCGGTGACATTTCTAGACAGTGCCGCTGAGATTGACCTGGTAGGTCTCGAGGCGAGAGATCTGTTCACCGCTGAAGGTGAATACATCGCAGAACAGAAACTCCAGTCGGCCACCAGCGGCCAGGTCGACGCCGCCGTTGCCTACCGCGACGACGCTGTCACCCTCTTGGATCAGGCGGTCGATCGTGAGCGTGGGGAGTCCTGGTGTTGCCTCGTTGTTGATGGCACCTGCGAAGTCGCTCTTGCCTCGGACTGTGGCGTGGCCGTGGATTTCCCACAGGACGTCGTCGGTCACGCACGAGAGGATCTGCTCGTGGTCACCGCGGCGGAAGCCCTCGATGTAACGCTCGACGGTGTTCTTGTTCGCAGTCATTGTCAGCTCCGGTTTCGTTCGGATGGTTGGTGATCTTGCAGTGCAGAGGCTTGTGCTCTCGGTTTCCGAACCGTATCTCATATGTGTACTGAGTTCAAGTTTGGTCTGCGTTCACTGATAGAATCTGGGCATGGCCCCTCCTGTTGCCGCGTCGCTGCGCGACCGTAAGAAGTTGCAGACCTGGCGAACGATCCGCGCCGCAGCCCTAGCTCTGATCGACGAGCACGGCTTCGAAGCTGTGAGCGTGGAGCAGATCGCCGCCACTGCCGGAGTCGCGCGTACGACCTTCTTCAATTACTTCGTCAGCAAGGAGGCGGTCGTGTTCGATCCCGATCCCGAGGACGCCATTCGTTGGCGGGCGCTGATCGAGGCTCGATCTGTCGAGGAGCCCCCGTGGGAGTTCTTGACTGCTGTTTTCTTCGGCTTTGCCGACCTCGTCGGTGACCGGCTGGCGTTGCAGAAAGTGCTCAAGTCCCGTTCTCCGACGCTTGCCGAGTCCGCACGTGACAGTAGCGACAGTTTTCTCGCTGATGTGCGAACCTGGCTGGGGCAGCACCACTCCGACCCGGGTGATCAGGTCGAAACGACCTTTCTTTTCCACCTCGCGGTGGCCGCGGCGAGCACTGCGTACGAGACATGGGATCCGCATCGACCCTTTCAGGAGTACCTCGACACGTTGCGCTGGTGTTTCGAGAAGGGCGCGCGCGTGATCGGGTAGGGACGTGTTGTGTGTCGCTACTGTCCGCTCCGTCTGCGGAGCGCCGGTGATCGATGGAAGTTGGCGGTGACCTTCAGGAACAGATCGTTGGCCTCGGGGTCGCCGATCGTCACCCGGACTCCTTCTCCGGCGAAAGAACGCACTGAAAGGCCCTGTCGGACACAGCTTTCAGTGAGTTCGGATGTCCGGTCATCGAGTCGGAGCCACACGAAATTCGCCTGAGTCCGCGGCAATTGCCAGCCCTGCGCCGTTAGTTTCTCCACCACGCGCTCGCGCTCGCGCACGAGGGACTGCACTCGTAGTCTCATCGCATTGTCCGCGCGAAGGGCCGCAACAGCTGCGTCTTGCCCGATACGGGTGATGCCGAAGGGAACTGCGGTCTGGCGCAACGCTTTCGCGACCTTGTCGTGGGCGACTGCGAATCCGACGCGAAGTCCGGCCAGCCCGTACGCTTTGGAAAAGGTGCGTAGCACTGCGACGTTGGGGCGATTTCGATACAACTCGAGTCCGTCGGGGACGTCGGGATCGGTGACGAATTCGCGGTAGGCCTCATCGAGCACCACCAGCACGTCAGAGGGAACAGCATCCAGGAAGGCGCACAACTCCTGGCGGTGAACAGCGGTGCCGCTCGGGTTGTTCGGGTTGCACACGATGATCAGGCGGGTCCGTGGGGAGATGGCTGCGACCATCGCGTCGAGGTCGTGCCTCTCGTCGCTGAGCGGTACCTCGACCGGATCGGCGCCACGGATTCTGGTGAGGATGGGGTATGCCTCGAATGACCGCCAGGCGTAGATCACCTCGTCGCCGGGGTCCGTTGTGGCGTGGAGCAACTGTAGAAGGACACCGGTCGAGCCGGTTCCTGTGGCGACGTGCGATGCAGGCACATCGAAGGTTCGTGCGAGTTCCGCGGTGAGGTCTGCGCAGCTGATATCGGGATAGCGGTTTGCACTGGCTGCTGCCTGCACGGCTGTCTCGAGTATTTCGGGTAAGGGCGGTCCCGGGATTTCGTTGGCTGACAGGGTGAAGGCGTGAGTATCCGGCCCGGTCGGCGGTGCCGATATGCGGCTGTAGTCGGGTAAGGTGTGTAGCGCCTCACGCAGTCGAGGGGTGTCAGTCACTGGGATTCTCCTGCCGCGAAGAGTTGTGCCCGTCGTGCTCGAGGGTCTGAGGTCGTGGAGGCGATCGGGCTGTTCATAGATCGAGCACCAATTTCTCCCCCGCACATCGGGAAACGCAGACGAGCATGAGTTCCTCGTCCGGCGATGTTCGTGCGGCAGAGAGACTGTCTCGATGGTCAACGGCACCGTCGAGTACACGCACCTCGCACGAGCCGCAGATCCCTTCCCGGCACGCGGATGGGATGAATACGCCGATCTCTTCGAGTGCGGACAACACCGATTGGTCTCGTGACACCTGTACCGTCACACCGCTGTTGAGAAGTTCGACATCGAATTCGTGTTCCTCGCCGGGGCAGCGGGGGACCGGCTTTCGTGGTGTGAATCGTTCGATGTGGAGGCTGACTCTCGCCCAGTCACCGTGTCCGTCGGCCGAGAGGGTGATCAGTGCATCGTTGAGCGATTCGGGTCCACATGCGTAGACCGCACCGCCGGCCGAGGGGAGTGACAGTGTGCTCAGATCGGGTCGGCCGGATTCGCTGGTCGACCAGAGTTGCACGTGCTCCCCGTAGTCGGCGAGTTCGTCGCGAAACGCGAATGAATCGAGCGAACGACCGATGTACAGCAGCCGCCACGGTCGGTCGGACGCAGAGATCGCCCTGATCATGGGCAGCATCGGTGTAATCCCGATACCAGCAGCGATCAAAAGATACTCGGGAGCTTCGGCGAGCGGGAAGTTGTTTCGCGGTCCGGTGGTCGTTACGCGGCTACCGCAGGTCAGTTGTTCGTGTATCCATTCGGACCCGCCGCGACCGGACGCATCGAGTTGGACGGCGATGCGCCACCTGCTCGGATCGGTGGGATCGCCGCACAGTGAGTACTGGCGAATGAGCGTGCCTGTGTGAGTGGGTAGATGCAAGTCGATGTGCGCTCCGGGTTGCCAGGGTGGCAAGGGTGCGCGGTGGGGATCGGTGAGAGTGAGCGTTGCGACGTCGTGTGTGTCTTGCTGCCGATCGATCACTTCGAGTTCTCGGACCGCAGGGGCGGTGTCGGTGTTCACCCGTGGCCGCTTCGCGGTGGTGCTGTGGGTCCATTGCACGGGCAATGTGATCGGCCCACGGAACTCCCAGCCGCGAAAGGTTGCTGGTCCGGAAAGTTCGAGCCCGTGCAGTGCGGGTACCAGTGCTTCGAGTGCTTTGCGCACTTCGGTACGGGCCAGGGTCGCACCCACACAGGAGTGCACGCCCGCGCTGAATGCCAGGTGCTGGTAGGAGGCCCGGGCGATGTCGAACTCATCGGGATGGTCCCATTGGCGCTCGTCGCGGTTGGCCGAGGCGAGCACCGCAGCGACGATGGCGCCCGGTTCGAGGGACACGCCGCTGATCGTCACCGGTTCCATGACCTTGCGGGTGACGGTGCCGACCGGTGATCCCCACCGCAGAGACTCTTCGATGAGCCGAGTGATCGCGTCTGGTTCGTGCAGGACGGCGTTGCGCACCGATTCGGAGCTCAGGTAGGCGTTCATCGCGGTGCCGAACAGGTCTCGTGGCTCTTGCATTCCGCCGATGATGAGCAACTTCACCGTGGAACTGATCTCTGCAGAGCTGATCACACGCGTGTCGTTCGCGGTCGTGGCTGCTAACGCCTCGAGCAAGCTGCCCGGTACGGGCCCCCGTTTGAGTTCGGTCTCGACGATCGTGTCGACCTCGGCGTTGGCTTGCTCGGCCAACGCTGTCTTGATCGGGTCGCGCTCGTAGTTGGAGGCGCCGGCGGCGAGTCCGTCCAGCCAGCCAACCACTGTGCTGGTAGGCACTGGCGGTAGTCCAGTGACCTCCAGCAGGGTGCGGACGGACAGTTCTTGGGCGAAGTCGGCGATGAGATCGGCGTGTGTGCGCTCTCGCAGTCCCTCCAGCAGGGTGGTGACCAGGTGGTCGACGATCTTTTCTCCGCGTGCACGGATGACCGAGGGGCGCAGTCCTGCGGTGAGCGGGCGGCGCAACGCGGCATGGTACGTGCCGTCACTGTGCAGCAGGTTCGGGCCGATCGCAACGCTCAGCGGCGAGTCATGGACTGCAGCGCTGAATACTGCTTCATCACGTGCTACGCGTTGCACATCGGCCCATCTGGTGACGAAATGTGCGTGTGCGACGGGTACCCATGACACCGGCTCGTCCCGGCGCAGACGGGCGTAAATCGGGAAAGGATCGATATCGAGTTGGTCGATTGTGACGAGCTCGCCATAGCGCACTGGCCGACTCCAAGTCGTCGAGATTGTCCGCGGTAATACGGGAACCAATCATGTCGGACTGTGCGGAGTACCGGCCAGATCTCGTCGAGTATCTCGGACGGATTGCCGCACTCGGGACATCGCCGACTCGATTCGTCCAGCGGAAGTTGCCTTTAGCGGGCACGCATTTCAGGATCTCATGCGTGAATTCCGGACGTCACGGAAGGACCATGCGAGGGGGTATTACTTCTTCCATGACAATCAGGGTGTGACTGCCTCGGATTCCGGGAAGCTTTTGAAGCTTGAGAAAAATCAGATCGCGCAATGCGTCCATGTCGCGGACTCGGACGAGCACGATGGCATCGGAGGCGCCCGTAACAAATGCCGCGTACGCGACCTCGGGCATGTCGGTGAGTTGTGTGCGTAGCTCGCCGGAGGCGAGTTGGCCTCCGGTGAGCAGGATGATCGCACCGAAGCCGGCACCGGTCTTCGTCGGATCGACACGCACAGTGAAACCCTCGATGACGCCCGACTTCTGCAATCTTCCCAAGCGGGCGTACGCCGATGCTCGCGAGATCGCTCCCTGCTCTGCCAGGGCCGAGACCGAGAGCCTGGCGTCTTGCGCCAGTAGCCGCAGAAGAGTCATGTCCACGGCGTCCACCGTCGCGTCAGCATCGTGCGGTGCAGCAGGGTGCTCTTTCACTCGACTACCTCGACTGTTCGATGGACAGACCTGCTCTTCACAGGACCGGCGAACGAGCAGGTCACGGGAACGCACGACCCTTCACTGTGAGCGTACCCGTGACCGACTACGACCCGTTGTGGTCGCACTTCCGCCGCTGGCCTGTACTGCCGTACTCGATGGTGCCGGGAGTTCGACGCCCCCGAGCGGCCAGCTATTCGTACGTCATGTTCGGCCAAAATCCTATCTGGTTGTATTCGAGGCGATCCGATAGTTGACGTATGCCGATCTCGTCGTGGCCAGGAAATATGAGTGCCTCGTGCTCGGTTGCCAGCTGTCGAATCTTATCTGCCGATCGTTCCCACTCCTGCCCGTCCCAAACCATCGCTGATCCGACTGCGGGTGGACCGTAGCAATCGTGTAGATACAGCGCGTCCGATGCGATCAGTACCCATCCTGTCTGCCGTAGCCGAATCAGCATCCCCATTGTTCCCGGCGTGTGACCGGGGAGGCTGATCAATTTTATTCCGTCGGCCAATTCTACGACGTCATCGGACACCAATTGCACTCGCGCACGGTCGAGAAATTCGAAGTCGACCTTCGCGTAAAATGCTTCTGCAGAAGACTGCATGGATCGCACGTGTCGGTATTCGTTCTCATGAATAACGATCGTGACATCGGCATGTTCGAAGAGTCGAAGTCCTCCCGCGTGGTCCACGTGAAGGTGACTCATGACTACGTATTTGAAATCTTCCGGACCGAGCCCTAGCTGTTTCAATCGATTCTCGAGGCACACGTCGGGTGGCACAAGTTCGAGATCGATCAATTGTCGCCATTCGGGCATCCATTCCGAGGGGCTTCGCGGCGATATCCCGGTGTCCAACAGAATCCTGCCTGCAGGATGCTCGATCACATACGTTATGGCCGGGAAGGTCCACGGTATGTTTTTCGCCTGAGGGAGGTTGATCATGAGTGATTTATCAGAGCCTTTGGGGTATCCGACATTGATACTCCTGAGCGTGATGGGCATAGGTCATTCTCCTTTGAACGACCATCGCTTGCTCAGCGACGATATTCGTCATTCTTCAGGATACGGTGGCCATACCAGCCCCAATAGACCCGGTGATTCTGGATCAGACCGTCGACGATCTCCATGACTTCCACGTAGTCCATCTGCTCCCCGTCCGGCGATTGCCGGGGGTATTCCCAGGTCAGACGGGTTCCGTCGGTGAAATATCCGGTCCGGAAGTGCTTCCTCGACGCTGGGGTTCGCTGAAAGACGATGTCGATGAACTTTCGGAGTTCGGCCTTCCCGCGCACGATCCCCTCGTCGGTTCCCATGAGAGAAGGAATCAGCGGGCTTTCGATGGTTGCGTCATCGGCGTACAGAACGAGCGCGGCCTCCAGGTCCTTGGTCGCCAAGGCGTGATCCCAGGCCTGGAAGATGTGCTCGATCTCCGATTGTGAGCCCGACTCCGCGTTCAGTCGGCCCGCCGGGTCGGCCTTCGTTTCCTGTGTCATTTTTTCTCCTTCTCTTTTACGGACTCAATACCTTGCCGGGATTGAGTATGTTCATGGGATCGATCGCGTTCTTGATGGCTCGCTGTACGCTCATCGTGGCCGGATCGAATTGATGTGCCAGCAAATCGCGTTTGAGTACTCCGATACCGTGTTCACCGGTGATCGTGCCGCCTAACTGCAGCGCGACCCGGCAGATGTCCTCGGCTGCGGCGTAAGCGCGATCGTGGGCGCTGGAGTCGGATGCGTCGAACACGATCGTCGGATGTAGGTTTCCGTCGCCGGCGTGAGCGACCGTTCCGATTCTTATGTTGTGTTCGGCGGCGATCAGTGGAATGTGCGCGAGCATGTCCGGAAGTCGGCTGCGGGGGACGGACACGTCTTCGACCAGGCAGACGCCGAGTCGACTGAGGGCGGGAAATGCCAGGCGCCGTGCAGCGACGAGCATCTCGCTCTCGCTGTGACTGGCGGCGGGGACTACATCTGTTGCCCCGGCTTCGGTGAGGATGGCGGTGAGAATCTCGGTCTCGTGCTCGGCGTGCCCACTGTCGGATTGCACGATGAGCATCGCGGCGGCGTCGGGGTCGATTCCGAGTGGCTGCCACCGTTCGATGCAGCGCAGCACCTCCTGGTCGATCAACTCGAGCAGGCTCGGGATGATGTCCGATCGCATGATGTCCGCGGCGGCCTGGCCGGCGCCCGCGAGCGTCGAGAAGAACCCGACCACGGTGGAACGGGTTGCCCGACGGGCGGGAATCAGCTTCAGCGTCACTTCCGTGATGACTCCCAGCGTGCCCTCGGACCCTACGAACAGACTGCTCAAGTCGTAACCGGCGACATCTTTTCGTGCCGAACTGCCGGTGCGGATGATGCGGCCATCGGCCAGTACCGCTTCGAGGCTCAACACCACATCTCTGGTTCGGCCGTACTTGACACAGCACAGTCCACCTGCGTTTGTGGCCACGTTCCCTCCGATGGTGCAGCTTTCGAAGCTCGAGGGGTCCGGCGCGTAGTTCAAGCCCACCGCAGATGCCGCGCGGCCGAGGTCGGCGTTGATCACCCCGGGTTGGACGATTGCGATCAGTTCTTCTTGGTCGATTCGCAGGATCCGGTCGAGCTTCGCGGTGCTGAGCAGGACGCAGCCGTCCACGGCGGTCGCGCCACCGGAGAGACCGGTGCCGGCTCCGCGAGGAACCACCGGGACGCGATATGTGCTGGCCCATCGCAGCACTTCGCTCACTTCGTCGGTGCTGGCGGGCATGACGACGGCGAGCGCTGCACCCGGTAACACCAGGTGGGCTTCGTCGGCGAGATAGGGTGCCATCGTCGCGGGCTCGGTGAGTAGCGTTCCGGCGGGCAGTTTCCTGGCAAGTGTGTGCAACAGCGATGTGGTGTCGTGTGGCAATTCCGGGTCCGCTGGACGCGAGCGGGAAGTGCGTGTGGACCCCGATCGCTCCAGGTGTTCGCGTGACGACATGCGCATTACCTCCCTTCGCGTCGGCACCTTTCGGCTGGTAACGAAAGTATCGAGACTCAGCTGTGGACTGTCTATCGAATGGTTGCCGGGTGAGACGGATTGCCATGCAATGGACCGTTTCGAGTCCTGTTCGTCCGGGAGATGTACAGATTCGGGCAGATCGTCCACTTCGGGTGGCCAGCTGGACAATTGGACTGCCGGGGATGTGAGCATGGACGTCCGTACAGCGCATCCCGATCAGCAGAAGACGAGCGCCTTGTTTATTGCGCAGGGGTGGGTTCGGTGTTGCGCACGAGTATCTACTCCTTCGCCAATAGAGGTGGCCGACATGACTTTTCAGCAGATATTGACCAACCACGAGCGCCTGGCCGGATTGGATATCGACCAGCTCCGTCAACTGGTCGGGCTCGTGGAGTACGACGCTGCCGGGGACCCGTTTCCGGTCAGCGGCTGGGATTCGATCGTGTGGGTCGTCGGCAACGCGACCCAGACCGCGCATTTCTTCCAGTCGGCATTCGGGATGGACCTTGTCGCGTACTCCGGCCCGGCTACGGGTGATCGCGAGGGGCACAGTTTCGTCCTGGAGTCAGGCGCGGTCCGCTTCGTCGTTCGCGGTGCCGTCGACCCGGATTCGACACTGATCGAGCATCATCGCAAACACGGAGACGGCGTGGTGGATATCGCCCTGGCCGTACCGGATGTCGACACGTGCATCGCTCACGCTCGTGGCCAGGGCGTCGATGTCCTGGTCGAACCGCACCAAATCAGCGACGAGCACGGCACGGTCAGGCTCGCCACGATCGCAGCCTATGGCGATACGCGGCACACTCTTGTCGACCGTTCTCGTTATGCTGGCCCGTATCTGCCCGGCTATGTCCGCCGTGAATCGACGTACCGCAAGCGTGATGGCGCGCCCCGGAGGATCTTTCAGGCGCTCGATCATGTCGTAGGGAATGTGGAGCTGGGCAAGATGGACCAGTGGGTGGGGTTCTACCAGCGTGTCATGGGATTCACGAACATGGCTGAGTTTGTGGGCGAGGATATCGCGACCGAGTATTCGGCGTTGATGTCGAAGGTCGTGTCCAACGGAAACCATCGCGTGAAGTTCCCGCTCAACGAGCCTGCGATCGCGAAGAAGCGTTCGCAGATCGAGGAGTATCTCGACTATTACGGCGGTCCGGGCGTACAGCACCTGGCGTTGGCGACCAACGATATTCTCACCGCGGTGGATCATCTCGTGGCCGAAGGTATCGAGTTCCTCGCCACACCGGACTCGTACTATGAGGATCCTGAATTACGTGCTCGGATAGGCAGTGTCCGTGTCCCTATCGAGGAGCTGCAGAAGCGGGGCATCCTGGTGGACCGCGACGAGGATGGCTACCTGTTGCAGATCTTCACCAAGCCGGTCGTGGACCGCCCGACCGTGTTCTTCGAGCTCATCGAACGCCACGGCTCCCTCGGCTTCGGTATCGGGAATTTCAAGGCCTTGTTCGAGGCCATCGAACGAGAGCAGGACGCCCGCGGAAACTTCTGAACCGCGTACGTGCTCGTGAGGTTCACCCGCCCGCATATAGTTCGTATATGAATTATAATTTGAGGGTGTTCGCGAGATTGGCCGGATTCTCATGATCGACGAACCGATGCGGGAGCATGCGATGGAGGCGAGCACCGAGCGCGATGAGCTCACCTTCTGGTCGTTCATCGAGACTGCCAAACAAGGGTTGGGTGAACGTGGCTTCGAGGAGCTGGAGGCAACGGAGATTCTTCTGGCACTCAATCGCGCGTCGAACGTTGTCACCTATGATCTCGAGTCCGCGATTCACCGCGCGAGGGGGCGTTCCTGGGCGGCGTTCCGGCTCATGTTCGTGGTGTGGTTGGCAGGCCCTGTGGAGCCCAAGAAGGCTGCCGAGCTGGCTGGAATGACTAGATCCGCTGTGTCGAACCTGTCCAAGTCACTCGTTTCCGACGGGCTCATGGCACGTACGCCAGCCGATGAGGACGGCCGGTCGGTATTGCTGCACATCTCGCACAGCGGCGATCAGGAGTTGCTCGAGATCTTTCAGGAGCAACGTGAGAGAGAGCGCACCTGGGTCGGGGCGCTCACGCCGGCCGAACAGGCCGTCCTGCTCATGCTGCTGACCAAACTCATTGCCGATCGAACTGATTTCGACGTGAAGGAACGCCGGTGACTCACTATCAGAAGTCTGTTGCCAGCTCCGATTATTAGTTAATGTATGAACTATACGGCCGTAGGTCTGATCCGCGCGCTGTCGTCCATCGAGGAGCCACTGTGGCGCACTACCGGAAACTCGGGTCCATCCCTCCCAAGCGACATACCCAACATCGCTCTGGCGATGGGCGGCTGTACTACGAGGAACTGATGGGGGAGGAAGGATTCTCGGGTGACTCGTCACTGCTCTACCACCAGCGAATCCCGTCTGCCATCGTGGATGCGACTCCATGGGAGGTGCCAGAGCAGACGACCACGCCCAATCACCCCCTCACGCCCCGGCATCTGCGGCTGCACGAGTTGTTCCCCCCGGCGACCGCGAGCGCGAGCGACGCGGTCACGGGCCGGCGTCTCATCCTCGGCAACGCCGATGTCCGCATCTCTTACGTGGTGGCGCAGCGGGATTCGCCGCTCTACCGCAATGCGATCGGCGACGAACTGGTATTTGTGGAATCGGGCAGCGCAGTGGTGGAAACGGTGTTCGGTGCCATCGAGGTGGTGGAGGGCGACTATGTGTTGATCCCGTGCGCGACCACTCATCGATGGTTGCCTGGTCCGGATGGACCGTTGCGCGCCTACATGATCGAGGCGAGCAGTCATATCGTGCCCCCGAAACGATATCTGTCCCGATTCGGCCAACTGCTCGAGAACGCACCCTACTGCGAACGAGACCTGCACGGGCCGGTCGACACCCTCACACGCAGTGGGACGGATATCGAGGTGTTGCTCAAACATCGCAGCTCGCGCGGCATCACGGGCACTCGGTACGTCTATGCTGATCATCCGTTCGATGTGGTGGGGTGGGACGGGTGCTTGTACCCCTACTCGTTTCACGTCTCGGATTTCGAGCCGATCACCGGGCGGGTGCATCAGCCTCCGCCGGCACACCAGGTGTTCGAGGCGCAGTCTTTCGTCATCTGCAATTTCGTGCCTCGTAAGGTCGACTATCACCCCTTGTCGGTACCGGTGCCGTATTACCATTCGAACGTCGATTCCGATGAGGTGATGTTCTACGTCGGTGGGGATTACGCGGCCCGAAAGGGATCCGGGATCGGTCCCGGATCGGTCTCTGTTCATCCCGGCGGGCACTCGCACGGTCCTCAGCGCGGTGCGTACGAGGCGAGTGTGGGTGTCGAGTTCTTCGACGAGTTGGCCATCATGGTCGACACGTTCCATCCGCTCGAGCTCGGTGAAGGCGCACTCGAGTGTGACGATTCCTCGTACGCGTGGTCGTGGGCAGGTCGGGGTCCGCAGTCATGACGTTCTCGCACACAGCGGTTTTCGATGCGATGTTCGATGATGCGGCATTGTTCCCGCCGGGCGATTCGCCGATGGATCGAGCGGTAGCAGCGTATCGGCACTATAGTCACGGCGCGCTGGCGCGGTTCACCGGTCCTTTGGTCATACCTGCCGCACGACTCGGGGAACTGTCGGCTCTGTGCAGCGGCTCCGCCGATGCTGGCCGAGTTCGGGTGTCGTTGACCTTTCCCGAGGGGCCTGGTGGTGTCGCACGCTCTTTGGCTGCTGCCGCGCGGGTTCCCGGACTGTGCGTCGCGGCGGTCGAGGTGGGTCTGCCGAAGGAGGTGTCGATCGAGGAGGTCGTCGTCGCGATGGCAGATGACTTACCCGAGGATGTGGTCGCGTTCGTCGAGATACCTCGCGACCAGCGGTGCAACACAGTGATTGCGGCACTGGCGGAGTCCGATGTCCGGGGCAAGTTCCGTACCGGCGGTGTCCGTGCCGAGCTCTATCCCGGTGAAGCGGAACTCGCAGCCGCTGTCGGGTTCGCCGTGCGTCGTGGTCTCGTTTTCAAAGCGACTGCAGGTTTGCATCACGCTGTCCGGAACACCGATCCTGGTACAGGATTCGAGCAACACGGCTTCTTGAACCTCATCGCGGCGGTCGACGCGGCCGATGGTGGGGCCAGCGACGCTGACCTCGAGACAATTCTCGCCAACCGGGACGAGACCGACCTCGCCGCAGCGGTGGCCGAAATCCCGCCGGCACGGGTCGTGCGCGTGCGCAGCCAGTTTCGTTCCTTCGGTACGTGCAGTGTCCTCGATCCGCTGACCGACCTGGTCCGGTTCGGACTGGTCGATGCCCTCGTTCTACCGACGGACCCTCCCCTGCAGGATGAGCGATGACCGCAATCGAATTCTCCCACGACACTGTCTTCGGAATCGACAATCTCCCGTATGGCGCTTTTTCGATCGGTGGGGGCGCGCGCAGGATCGGTGTCCGTTTCGGGGAGCATGTCATCGATCTGCGTACGGCTTTGGACGACCCGGTCTTCGACAGTCCTACGCTCAATGCGTTCATGGCCCAAGGGCGTGCGCGTTGGGTGGAGGTGCGTGAACAGCTCACCGATCTGATCGAGTCCGAGTCGTTGCCTGCCGAGTCGGTGCATGGGATCGATTGCGTGACATTACATCTGCCGTTCGAGGTTGCGGACTACGTCGATTTCTATGCATCCGAACATCACGCGAGTAACTTGGGCAGGTTGTTCCGTCCGGGCACTGAGCCGCTGCTACCGAATTGGAAACACCTGCCGGTCGGGTATCACGGCCGGTCGGGCACAATCGTGGTGTCGGGCACGCCGATCGTTCGACCGACTGGTCAGCGCAGGCTTGGCGCCGGCGCGTACCCGGAGTTCGGGCCGACGGCGCAACTGGACATCGAAGCGGAGATGGGGTTCGTCGTAGGAACGCCCTCCCCGATAGGACAACCGATCGGACCTGATGAGTTCGCCGAGCATGTCTTCGGTGCCGTGCTCGTCAACGATTGGTCCGCTCGCGATATCCAGGCGTGGGAGTACGTGCCGTTGGGTCCGTTTCTCGGTAAGAGCTTTGCCACATCGATCTCATCATGGGTCGTTCCACTGCTCGCCCTCGACAATGCCAGAGTCGAGGGGCCTGGGCAGGATCCCGTGCCGCTGCCGTATCTGCGGGAGTCGCGGTCGTGGGCGCTCGATGTCGAGTTGACAGTTTCCTGGAATGGATACGAGGTGGCACATCCACGCTATGGCCTGATGTATTGGTCGCCTGCGCAGATGCTTGCGCACATGACGAGCAACGGTGCATCGACGCGAACAGGGGACTTCTTCGCGTCCGGCACCATATCCGGTCCGGCAAGAAGCGATCGTGGCGCGTTCATCGAATTGAGTTGGGGTGGTAGCGAACCGATCATCGTCGGGGAGGAGGTACGAACCTTCGTGCAGGACGGTGACGAGGTGGTGATCACGGCAACGGCTCCAGGGGCGCGGGGGCGGCGTATCGGCTTCGGTGACGTGGCCGGGCGCGTCGTTCCTTCCGGTCGGGCACGTTGAAAGGTCTGCGGTCGGGTTGCTCGCGGGTGTGCGGGCGGAGCGGTGACGGCCCGCAGATGGCTTCACCGGGGCTGGCGTTCTGCCGCGGGCAGTGCGGCCGAGTTCTGGTGGCTCGTATCGTGCGCGCTGATCGTGTCCGTCGCACCGACGCGCGGGTATGGAAGCAGTTTGGATCGAATATCGTATGCGCGCAGCAGTCTCGTCATGTTCATGTCACCCGGCGGTGAGGTCTGTTGTTGATCGTGGTTATGCGCGCTCCGGTTCCTAACCGACCATGAATAGCGAGCGCTATGAAATTCTGAATCTTTCACGGCATCGTTGGTACGATATAGGGAATCCTGCTTCAGCGTCTCGAGTGATCGACTCCTGATCGACTCCTTGCTTGTCGTGGACGGCAGTCTGCGTTGCGACTCCGACCCGACATGGCACTGTGTGCGAGCGGAGATGCCACGGAGCGACGAGGGACAGAGACGATGCGGTACAGCGCGGAGGCGGTGAATCTCTATTGCCGATTGTTTGCGAGTCTGTCGCGAAGAGACGAGCTCGACGTGTCGACTACCCGTTCACGGCGCTGCGCCACGATCAGAATGATGCAGCGATTGCATTATTTGTGTGCGGAATGGTTTCTCGGTGACCGTACTTTGACGTTGTCGTTGTAAGGTAACAATAGGAAGGTTGTCATGTACAGCACAGAAATTCTCATCGCTGAATTGCTTCAGTTGATCTGGTTCAAGGCTGATAGAAGTCTGGCTAATTCGCAGTGCGTCGAGGTTGCACATGTATCGGGCCGGCGGATCGCGATGCGTGACTCGAAGGATCCCGGTGGTCCGATGCTGGTATTCGAACCCGATCAGTGGGAGAACTTCCTTGCCGGTGCTCGAGACAATCAGTTTCACTGACACCACACTCGCTCCGGGACTTATCGATGCCGAACGAAATGAACGCCGATCTCGAGAACGCTGTATGGCTCCGAAGTTCGGTAGGCGGTGGTGCAGGGCCTGCCATCGAGGTAGCGAAGCTCGAAAACGGTTGCAAGGCTGTGCGTGACTCCAGGAACCCTCTCGGGGGTGTGCTGATCTTCACTCCGGGTGAGTGGGCTGCATTCTTATCCGGTGTCGAAGGTGGAGAATTCGATCTTCCCGAACTATAGAGGAGCTCGGGGTGGCGCTCGTTGATGGTGACGGGCGCTGCTTCGGGCTTTGCTGCCGCGTTTCTGGACCGGCTCGGATCAACTGGGCGTCGATTCTGGTCAGTGCTGTGCTGATCCGGCTAGTACGCGGTCATGATGTGAGCGCGGTGGTTGCGAGGTTGTTCGATGTCTGCTTCGGCCGCGGCACGCATGGATCGACGAGGGTGTCGAGCAGATCGTGTTCGAACGCGTGTGTGGCAGGGTGTGCAGCGCGTCCCAGTGGTGGGAGCAGACTCTGGTGGTCGAGAGGTAGCGAGCCGATACTCTCGCCTCGCTACCGCCTGATCCTGACCATAGGAGGCCTCGATGGGTCTTGAACGCACGGTCCGAGAAATCATCGACCTGGTTGTCGACCTGGGGCTTGTCGATCTGGACAGTGCCGCACAGAATGCGTTGCTGAGCGATGCTCTCGATGATCTGTTGGACGAGTACGGGGACACAGAGCAGAGCGCCGTTCTCGAAATTCTCGACGCGCTGGGGTTCCGCTACACGCTTGATCACAAGGCGTTCAGCGGTCTCAGCAGGTGCAGCCTCGGCGAGCGGCGGGAGCGATACAACGCGGAACTGCAAATGATCGCGGCCTGTACTCGCGGAAAGTTGATTATCAGTAATGTCCGACTGGTTGACAGTGACCCGGATTCGACGCTTCAGTTCGACTGTAACGGCATCCCGCAATCCTGGCCGGTGCATCCTGGAGACGATGAGGACGAGGAGGCGACGTTGACTTTCGCGACGAATCTCACCACTATCCCCACCGGCACGGTAGAGCAATTCTGTTCCGTGGAGTGCTCGGGCAGTGACCTCAGCGCGGAAGCGGTTTTCGGAGACCCGGATGTGCTCACTCAGTTGGGTGAACAGTTCGGCCTCACGTTCGAGCCGTAGATCTACTCGGCGGTGGTCCTCGGAAACACTCCAGTGCCTCTCCATGACAGAACGTGTGCCAAGCTCTCGCCCATGGATCAACAGCGCCGATCGGACCGATGCTGACGCGCTACGGTCTCGAGGATTGTTCCTGGTCGAGGCGAACTGGTCGTCAACCTGTTCTGCTCGTATGACAGGGATTATCTTCGCCGTACCTTCCACGATGCAGTCCGCGAAGTCTGTCCGAGATTTTCACCACGCGATGGGTACCGTCGGTCAGAGTGCGCGGGCACTGAAACGTGTCATGGTGAAGAATGATTCGATGCCGATGCCCAGGTGGGTTGGTAACTGAATGGAATCACGGAGTTACGACGGTCGATGATGCCAGTGGGTTGGTGGTTGCATAGGTGTCTTTCGGAGAGAACACCTCGGGCGCCGCGAGATCCGCTTGTTCTCGCGTGTGGTGCAACGGGGAGGGGATCCAATTGGGGAGGTATGGATTCCCGTGGCTGCGCCCGAGGTGTTTTCCATAGCGCGCGGGATGATTAGGCAGATAATCGATCTCGTGCTGATGCGAGCTTAGCCGCCGGCGCGGATCGCACCGCGATCGAGACTTCCCAACATTGGGGATTGTTGTGGGGCGCGAAAGGGTATTTCGCCCGTGCTCGGTCCCTGTGGGCTGGCTGTTCATGATGAACGTGTGTGCGGTGGGTGTGTCACAGTCGTATCCGCCTAGGGCGCCGTGCAACAGGGAGCGCGGCGCCCGGATATGGGGCATGCAGAACTCTCGGTGGTTTGATGCTGCGGGTGTCGTTCGTCGCCGGCATCGGAACTGTGGCGAGTACCGGCCAAGTGTTCAGCGGATCCCGGCTCTAGCCAGGAACAACTCCATGATCGGGACGGGCAGGTTGGGGTTGGCCGCCGCACCATTGGAGATGCTTGGATCGTCGATCAATTCGAACAGGCGCAGCATGCTCAGTCGCGGGTCGCCGGCGGCGGCCCGGCGTACGCGAGGGTCAGCGTCGTAGCTGAGTTGTTCGATCAGCTCAGCGGACGCGGCTGTGTCGTACACGATCAGAGACCGTTCGAAGCCATCAGCGCTGTGGAACAGTGTGCGTAGTCGATGGGTCGGAAAGTTCGGGTGGGCGATCAGCTCTCGCCTTGTACTCGTCGGGCTTTCGCGGAGCACATCCCAGAGCAGGTCCGCAGGAGCGTGGGGATGCGTCTCGCACAGGATCAGTCGAGTTTCCGGGTCATCTGCTGCTGCGAGTTGCGCGAGCAGTGTGCGGGACAGTCGAGGGTTGTACGCAACGCTGCGGCGCAGTCCGAGATGAGTGGACTCGACCGCGTGGCGCATGAGCGCTGGATCGGTGGTGGTGCGTGGCCAGAACGCGGGGGTGATCTCATCGCCGCGACCGATCAGCATGTCGAGCTCGGGGGTCGTGTTCTCGCTGAATTCACGGCGCATCGATACAGCCAGTCGAACATCGGGATTCTGATCGGCGGCAAGTCTGGCGATGATATCTGCCGGCAGGTACGGATTCTCCGCGAGAAGGCGGCGAATCCATTCGTCGTGCGACAGCAGTGTGGTGAGTGCGTCGGTGGTGAGTGGGGCGGTCGCGATCGGTTCGGACCAGAGGTGGAGCGCTGCGTGTCCCGCGGTGGCAATCAGTGACAGTAGGTGCGGCAGTCGCCGCCAACTACGAGCCGCTGCGACGGTACGGGTTTCGAGATCTGGATCGTTCAACAGCCTGTCCAATGTTGCGACGGGAGGATCGGGCCAGTTCAAGCATGCGGCGGCGCGGACAGCAGGGGATCGGTCGGTGATCAGTCGTGCGTATGTCTTGTCCGGTAGCGGCTCGACCGGGGTGTGGTCGGGAATCGGACCTGCGGCGACGTGCAACCGAACGGCTGTACTGGGGTCTGCGGCCAGTCGTGCGCGCTGCGCTGCGGGGGCAGTCTCGCTGCTGGCCAGCATGGTTCTGACGTCCTGGTCGCGGTGGGCGATCGCCGCGTCGTACACGGTGTCGGGAAGGTGCGGCCGGCTGATTACCGCGGCAGCGCCTGACCAGCCCGAATCCAGAATCCGTAGCAGTACCTTGGCGGGGGCGCTCGGGTTGCGCGCTATCGCCTTCACATTCGCCTTCACCGGGTCAACATGCCATTTGACGTCGTGGGCTTTGTTGGCGTGCATTCCCAGCCGCGACAAGTAGCTTCGCGTCTGATCGATGCGTGCATACAGCGCTGGGAAGTAGCCGGAACTCCTGGTTTTGGAGTGTTGGCGAGGAAAGTCGACCGCAGTGGGCGTGCCCGGTTCAGTGTCGGGGTGGTCCCGGCTTTTCGGACCAGGGCGTGAGGAGCCGTCTGTGGAGTACCGGTGTGCGTAAGGAGGGTGCACCTCGCCATGCGATCAGAACACAGAGGGAGGCGAACGCCGCAGAGACGATGAACACCGGTTGGTGGTCGACGATGTCATCCATCCAGCCTTGGATCACGGTTCCCGCGGCAACGCCCAAGCCAGTGCCTGCCGAGATCCACCCCAGAGCAAGGGTCAGCGAGTGGTTCGGGCTGAGCTGCGCGGCAAGTCCGGTCACGATCGCCATCGCGGGAGCCATGAATGTTCCACCGATCGCGAGCAGTACCATCAGTTGTCCCAGATCCTCGACGAAGAGCAGTGGGAGAACAGCAATCCACAGTCCGGTGACCGCAACGATGAGTCGTCTGTCGGTGGCGATGGTGTCGCGCATCGCGCCGTAGATTATCCCGCCGATTGCGCTTGCCGTCGCCCACAGTGCCAAAGCCAGAAGGCCAAGTGGTTCGTGTCCGGCGGCGACTGCGAAGGCGATGACTGCCACGTCGAGGGCACCGAGCATTCCACCGAAACCGAACGATGTTGCGAAGAGTATTGGCATACCGCGAATCGTGAGCACCGCGTTCTGATAGCGGTGGTCGGTGAGGTCGAGGGGTGGTTCTGTGCCGGGTTGCGCGGCTAGCCAAAGCATGCCGATCAAATTTATTGTCAGAACCATAGGCAATCCGATATGAGGGTTGACCATATCGAGGAACCCCATAATCGGTGGTCCAGTCATGAACAATATTTCTTCCAGCGACGATTCCATTGAATACGCGGCATTCAGAGATGCAGTGTTCACATGCAGAACCGTCCATCGCGCGCGTATCATCGCACCGACTGGCGGTATGCCACTCCCGGTTATTGCTGCCGCCAGCATGAGATCCGCGACTGACGAGTCCGTAGCTGCGAAAAACAGGATACCGAATGTACCGACGGTGAGAATTGCCGCTGTCCGGTGCAGTACCCATCTCTGGCCTCGAAATTCGGTTACTCGACTCCAGAAAAGCGCGCCCAGCGCAGCACACAGCATGTACATACCGCATATCAGTCCAGCGAAGCGATAACCTCCGCGGGTGACGGAAACCAGTTGAAGAATCCCCAGCCCTACAGTGGAAATGCTCGCGCGTGAGAGGATGCCTGCCGCTGCTAGCGCCTTTGCTCCGGCGGGCGCGAGTACGTCTCGATAATTACTCCATGCGAACACGGTCACCGAGGCACCTGGACGGTGCCGCCGAACCGATCGGCGGAGGGATTACCAGTGGAATACCACGACACGAGAGAACAGCCTTTCGCGAGGAAATAATACCGGATCATAGCGCCTGCGCTGGTTCTTCATCGAGGAAATCGTCGAGGGTCGCGCCCGTGGATACAGAAGGACGTTCTGAAATACGAACTCCATGACCGCTCCTCAACAGTGGGAACAACGGGATTTGCCTCATGCCCATAAGAGCTATATCTTCTCCCACGATAGCTCCAGGCCGCGAATCGCTCTGCAGGAGCGCTCGATCGTAAAATAGTTGACCGAGGATCGATCTGGGTTTCATGAGGGATTTCATGAATGCGAAACAGAGGCATGAGCGAAGAGATATCGGCCGCGGAACTGCTCGAATCCAATGGCATCCTGGGGATTGAGTACGCGCACGTCTACACTGATCAGCAATTCTCCAAACAGCACCGGCTCGGTATCGCAGAGCTGCACAGATTGCCTGACGGAGTCGTTTCTTCCAGGGTCGTTCTGGTCGACGACTACAGTACTGGCGTTTCGATCGATCGTTTCGACATGACTGCGTTCCTATTGAATCTCCAACGGAACGACGCAGTACCAGATGTTGTGGTTCTCGAATCGGAGATCGCACATTACTGCGGGTCAGTAATCGATTCGATTTCCGACAGTAAATTGAAGCGCAGAATTGTTTCCTATTATAGAACTCGAGGAAGATACCCATGTTCGGCCCTTGTGGCGACGTGGTATCTCCTCCGACTCGGCGCGTTCGGAAACCCGATCATTCCGTGCATTTATGGCAGGTCGGATAAACTCTATTCCGACGCTCTTCTGACTATTTTGCCTGATTGCTTTGTCACTTCCGAGGTGGATGCGCTCAACATTATTGCGCAGACGGATTATTCGTCGATGACAAGACGGATCGAGCATATATATTTCGAGCATCAGGAGGACGTTCACAGCGACTGGGACGACTTCGATGCAGAAGAGTACGTCGCACGAAATTACGGACGCAGCCTCCTGGCAGAAGACAGGCAGATTATCGAATTTGTCATTTCCGCGCTGCAGGAAATGACAATCGAGCCAGTCAGCACGAAGATTGTGGCAGATATCGGTGTAGGCCCTAATCTGTATCCGGCACTATTGGCCAGCCCATTGATACCACACGACGGCACGATCGAACTGATCGATATCGCGGAGCGAAATCTGGCGTATCTTCGCGCGGTCATCGAGGGCGAGAATAATGACCATAGCGCTGTCTGGGAAGGGTTTGAAGAGTACATTCGCAGTCTCGGATACCCCGCCGACCTCGGAACGGTGCGGCGATCGGCATCGGTGCGGAAGGGAAACATATACGAGTTGGAGCCGAATAGATACGACATGGTTATGTCTTTCTTTGTCGGTGAATCGATAACTGACAGAGTGAGCGAGTTCGACCGTGCCACCACAACACTGATGGCTTCTGTAAAACCGAACGGTCTCTTTGTTATCGCGCATATGATCGGCTCCAGAGGGTATTTTGCGGGTTCGGACACTTTTTTCCCTGCGGTGGGCCTGACCATGGATCAAATACGTCAGAAGTACGAGGAGTATGGTGAGTGTCGGTATCGCATGATCCCGCGTGGAGGCAATGTGTCCGCACGCAAAGGATACAAAGGCATGGCAGTCGTCGTGGGACAGAAGAAATGTTGACAACGAGACCAAACTAGAGGCCATCGACCGGTCGGCCCGGCCGAGGTCGCAGCACGGGTTGCGTGCTGCACGATTGAGGGTGAACTCGTTGAACGTGGTCCACGTGATCGTCGGTGTGCGCGATCGGCCCTCGCCGGCCCTTCGAGGGCTGGGCTCTGTCGTGCCCGATAGTTCGGCGAATCATGTCTTTCTTCCGCGGTGCGATCGTGTTGGCATCCGTCGCGTTGCACAAGAGTGTGCTGTTGCGGGGAGCGGGGTGAGGCGCTATTCGACAGGTATTCGGATCACCGTCGGTGCCCGTGCCTCGAATGATGCTGTCATCGCCGGTCTTGCTGGTATTCGCACCGGGATCGCCGGTCTACGGCTCGGGGATCAGCTGTGCGACTCTTGGAGGATTTCATCGGCGGGGACGGTTCGGTGTCGTGTCTCTGTGCCGGGGCACACAACTCAGAAGCTTTGTAGGTAGGACACTGGCCGAGACCGTACCCTGTCGCTGATACTGCAGGACGAGGCAGCGGTTGCCCGTCACGGAGTCGCTCATTTCCTGGCGCACATTGTGCGTGAGGAAGGCGGTCTCGGGGTGAGGGCTCAGGGTTCGGCGCGCTCCAGGGGCCGAGAGCATCAGCGGCGGTGCCGAGCTCGCAACTTCTGCGATGTGATCGCTCGCGCAATGGTCTAAGGCGTCCTGTGTGAGTCGCCGCAGACGCATCGGGCCTGTTCGACTGTCGCCACGTAAGGTTCGTGCTTGCTCGAGGGTCTCCTTCCTTCGTGTGGTCTGGCCTAGGCATAACAACTGCGGGCGATTCTTGCACGGTAGTTGTCATGCGGTGGCGCGGCTCGGTTGCCGGCGCGCTCGGGTTGCAGTTCCCGATGTTCGAGTACCCATGGCGTATTCAACCCCCTTGTCGGCGCTTTCGGCTACCTGGGTTCGGGTGAGGCTGCGCATACGGTGTCGGTAACTATTTCTCTTACGCAGGAAGCGTCGGGGCGCGAGCAAATAATGCCGTCCAGGCGGTGTTTTGTGGCAGTTAGGACCTCATTGTGGACAATCCTGGGAGCCTTCGCGATCGGAGGAGTGTTTGCGCGACCCGGATTCTGACTATCGGCGAGGGGCGGATTGCGTATGACGTGGCGGGGGAGGGGCCCTTGGTGGTGATGTCACCGGGGATCGGCGATCTACGGCACGTGTATCGGTTTCTGGCACCGATACTGGCCTCTAGCGGTTTTCGGGTGGTCACTGTGGATCTGCGTGGGCATGGCGAATCGAGTATGTATTGGACGTCGTTCGATGGTGGGGATGCCATCTCGCGCACCGATATCGCGGGAGACCTCGTGGAGGTTATCCGAGTGTTCGGTGGACCTGCTGTCATCATCGGCCATGGCTTTTCCGGCGGGGCCGCCGTGATCGCCGCAGCGCGGGCCCCGGGGCTCGTGCGCGGGGTAATCGCGCTGAACCCTCTGGCGAGGACGCAAACCGTGTCCCTGTCTGCGCTCTTCATGAATCCGCGGTACTGCCGGGCCATGGTGCGACGGTCGATGGCGCGGTTCTGCGAGAGCCCGAAACAGTGGTTGAAGTACCTGAATGTGACGTATCCGGTCAAGCCTGCGGACTATCGCGAGTACGTTGCCGAGCTGTCGGAGAGTTTGTGCGCGCCAGGACGATTCGCTGAACTGCTCAAGGCGATCGAGTCCACCCCCGCAGATGCCGAAGCGCAGTTGCCGAACATGATCCGGCCGACATTGATCATCATGGGCACGAGGGATCCGGAGTTTCCAGACCCGGAGGCCGAGGGGCTCGCGATCGCAGCACGCATGCCCGTTGGACTCGGTACGGTCGTGGTGGCGAAGAGTTCGGGTCACCATCCACATGTGGATGCGCCGGAACGAGTCGCCGAACTTGCCCTGCGATTCTTGGCCGGGTGCGCCGAACACTAGTGTCGAGTGCGGCGTCGAGGAACGTGTGAACATCGCGAGTGCGGTTCACGCGGGCTGTTGGCGGTAATGCAGTGCGGTCGCGTTCGGTGGGGTGTTGCCGTGGTGGGGTTCTAGCCGGCGACGTTCGCGTTGGTTCCGAGCGCGTTGCGGTCGTGGAGGCGCCGCCGAAACTCGTCCGTGCCTTGGCCTGTCCAGCGTCTGATGGCACGGCGCAGGGTGCGAGCGTCGGCATAGCCCAGGCGAGCGGCGACCGACTGGATGGGCAGGTTGGTGTCGCGCATGAGCCGTGATGCTTGTTCGTAGCGAATCGACTCGAGTTCGTGACGCCAGCTGGTTCCCATCTCGTGAAGCCGACGTTGTAGCGTGCGTGCGCTCATGGCCATACTCTGGGCCGCTTCGTCGATCGTGAGGTCGCCTTCGCGTAGGGCGATGGTGATGGTGGCGCGTAGGTTCTGTCGCCAGCTCGGTGCAGGGTTAGACGCGGCCAGCACTATTTCTGCGTAGTGGCGCAGCATCGCACCCAGGTCCGGGGTGGTCTGGGTGGATAGAGTGCCGGCGTCGAGGAACGTGATCTCGGCACAGGGGCAACCGAATTCGATATGGCTGGTGCCGAACTCATCGACGAGGTAGTTGTAGCGGTTGCTGGCACGGTGGCTGAATGCGACTCGGTCAGGAACCAGGTACCGCCGCGTTGCTGCGCGAACGCGGCGGAGCATGATCGAGAGCATGAACTCCTCGAGGGGGGCGAGCAGCGGATCGGGATCGATCGCGACGGTGTCGCGCACAGTGAGCAGCCGTCCATTCTGCATCACCACCCAGCCGATGCTCGGATCGGCAACCACTCCGCGCACGCCCAGCGCGTTGCGCGCACTGTCACCGAGGATGGGGCCGCTGATGAATGGGTAGTCCCACACATACAGTCCGCGGCGGTCGGCAATGTCGGTTGCCAACAGCCCTGATCCGATTCCTGCGCTGGCGTCGATGAGTTCCCATGCTCGCCACGCCCATTCGGTGGGAACTCGGACGAGGTCGTCGGCCAGTGACGCCGGATCCACAGTGGGAATGATCGCGTCCAGTTCCGCGGGCGTGACACCGACGTTGAGGGCGGTCGTCCGGATCAGTGCTGCGACACGGGTCGGAATGGTGCCTTCGATCACCAGCGGAGCATAGCGGCGATTCCGGTGCCGGCCTCGAGCGTGGTTGGCGGGTTCTACCCCCTGTGTTCAGGGGCCGAGGACCTTGGGGTGTCGAATCGCGAGGCCGGAACCGCATTCGCGCCAGTTGGGCACGGGACCGAATATGCCAGTGCCACTATGGAATTCATGGCCCACGGCTGTCCGACTCGTCGTGTACTGCGTGTCTGCCGGGTCATGATTTGCCCCCGGTGAGTCGTATTGGGGACGATGGCGGCCAGCTTGTGGGGTATCCGTCCGAGACTGTCGTGCGAGGAGGTTCTCTGCTGGTTCGCGGATGGTGTCCCAGTGGCACGCTCTGGGCCGGCGATCTTTCCGGGCGGATGCGAGCGACTCGTGTCAGACCATGACTGTGCATTCACGGTTGTCGAGGTAGTCGGCCCTTCAGGACCGATTGTGGGTGTTCGGGATTTGGTCGTGTACTAGTTTGAGGCGCTCACACAGGGTCTTCTGAGGTGTGGGTGGGGGATCGTACGACTGGCCTGCGGTCTGATGTACGAGGATTGGGATGTGCGTGGTTTGACGCGTGTGCGGCAGATTCCTTCAGTCGGGCTGGTGATCGTGATCGGGTTCGGCGAGGTCCGCTGTTATGGACGACTTCCGATGATATCGAGGCACATCTCGTCGATGACCGACTCGGTGACGTGGGGAACGGTGACGATGTGTGCTCGGTCGCCTTCGGTGGCTAGATGGTATTTGTGGCAGATCCACTCATCGGGCCGGTCGAACGTCACGGTGATCGAGGCCGAAAGAAGTATCGGGTGGAGTCCTGCTTCATCGAGTCGCCCTGCGGCGTACTCGGCTGTGTCGAGCGCCTGGTGGGCGTTTCTGGCCAACCCGGTCGCGCCTTTTCGTGCCAGCGAATACCAGATGAGTGCGCTGGCCAGGCCGCTGCGTGAGCATCCCAGAGTGGCGTCGGTAACTCCGACGTACTCGCCCTCCACTTGTGGGTCGACGAACTCCCACCGGCACAGCGCCAGTGCACACGGGACCGGCATACCCAGTAGTTTGTGTGCACTGATAGCGATGCTGCCGACATCGCGGTGCCCGAAGCCCCATGTGTTCCGCCAGGGCGTGAAAGGAAGGATGAGTCCGCTCAGTGCTGCGTCTGCATGGATGTAGACTTCTCCGGCGTGCGCTGCGGCTGCCGCGATCGCGCCGACATCGTCGATCGCGCCGGTCATGGTCGTTCCGATCGTTGCCACCACCACAGCCCCTCGACCGTGTTCTTGCCTGCATTGATGCGCAAGGGCATCGACATCCATCCGTCCGGTGTAGTCGGAAGGGATGACCACCAACGGCTTGCGCATCAGCCTTGCGTTCTTGCGGATCGAGTAGTGGGCTGCGGCACTGCAGTAGATTTTCGCTGCCGGCAGCAGTGTGCAGCCACGATCGAGACCGAACTGGTTGGCTTCGGTCCCTCCGGACGCGACGTAACCATAGGTCTCGTAGGGATCGCCATTCGCGAGCTGCGTCATGAATTCGACGACGGCGCGTTCCATCGCTTTGGATCCCGCCGCAGGGTATTCATAGCTACCTGGGTCGCCGACGTTGTTGGAAAGAATTCCCAGTAAGCCGCCCAGTCTGCGGTAGTCGAAATCGAGATTTCCCGGATACCCGAGCACGTAGGGTTTCTGCGCCCGCATCGCCGCTATGAATTCGTCGAGTTGATCTAGTAATTCTTCATCGGCCCGAGCGAACCGGTCGATTCTGAATACATCTGCGACTGAAGCAGCCACTGGTACCGCCTGGTTCACCGATCGCGTCCTCTTGTACTGGGGATACTCGTACGGGTTGCCGACACTAGCAACGCAGTCAATTGATTGTTTTCTTCGCAGTTTCCAGCCGTGGGAAGACCCTTGACGCGTGTCCGCACTCAGGACGAGATACGTTCTCCTGCAACAGATCATGTAATATCATCACCGACGACTCGGCGTTTTCAGCGTCTCGTCCACCAACACACCACCCGCACAGCCAGACCTCTATAGGCTTCTCGCCGAGTTGGGTTCAACCGCAAATTTTCGACTACCCACAAGCCTCAGGATATTGTCCAGTTGCCGTGTTCACCTCAGGCTCGAGATAATTGGGGGCGATTCCAGCTAAGGATTGTCGATTCATGAATCGACTGCGATATGCCTCGCGGGCATGGGGTGTTGATTCGAAATTTCCGGTGGTCAGCATTCAGTTGCCGTCTTCCGGACCAAGGTGGACAGACGGCAATCGCGACCATCGGCGGAGGGCGCGGAGGCCTCAGGAGGCCGGCCCGAGTTGCCGCGCAGAACCGAATACGCCCGGATGGAGCCTGACGAAGTGAGGCCTGATTCGAGTGATTCGTGCAGATCGAACCAGTTCGAGATGGCCGATTCAAGGCGATGCCGGGCGTGGAACTACCTGATATCGGTCATGTGGTGTAGGTGTGCAGATTCGGCATCCAACCAGCCGCGGTTCGTGACTTCGACGATCGGACCCGGGCGCCGTCCGGGCGAGTCAGTGGTTCTGCACGCAGAGCCGAGTAGGCATAGCTATTGTCACGAAAGAGCAAACTTCCCAACACAGGGAAGTGTGGATGGGTGTTCCGTAAAGCTATGGTGTTGCCGTGAAGAGTGGTATTCGATCCGGTTGGCGCGCAGCCGATCTCGCTGCTGCGGTAATGCTGCTTCTGGGCATCTTTTTCACTGGGATGTCCACGACGTTGATGTTGGGCTTTTTCCAGACACCTGATGGAGAGTCGGGCGGCTGTGGAGATGGGTGCAATTCCTTCGTGGGTATGGGCGCAGGTGTGATGGCTTGCGCGACGTGTGTTGGCGTTGTCGTTGTGGCCGTGCTGATGGTGTGGAGTTGGCGGTCTCGGCGCGTCGTGGTGGTGTGGCCACTATTGTCGATTCCCCTGCTGGCGGTTGTAGCGGTTGCCAGTTATGAGCTGGACCGATACGGAATTACCTTGGCATAGGGCGTGAGGACATCGGTGTTTGGATCGGGGACCGTCCACCGCCACAACGGTCTGCCGCCTGTGCGTCTCCGACAGTCATACGTACTGCTTGGTTTGTTTAATATTGTCGAGGTCTGCGCTAACGCCCGCGCGTACGGTAGTCGACGTCAGCGCGGCTGTCTGTCCAGGCATGCCAGGACAGATGGTGCTCCGGTAGGTATCTTGGGGAGACATGCGCACTCAGTTGATCGTCGCGACCACAGTCGCGTTCGTGATCGTTGGCGGTTCGAATGCGGCAGCGCTGCCGACCGGCAGCTTCGGGAGCGAACCCGCTGTGCCTGTTCAACCCGCGCAGCAGGAACCAACCCAGGATACTGTCACGATCGGCGCGTACTGCGGGTCGACGTACGCGCCGACCCGCGCGACCGCGAAGACCTCGACCGGGCAGACCGTCTACTGTGATCAGGTCCGCGGCACCGATGCTTTCGTATGGTGGCCGGCCGAAGGGATTCTGCCGACCGACCCGCACCACTCAGTCTCGGCCGGTGACTACTGTATCGGGGAGGGCGATATCTGGGGAGATGCCCAGGGGCGCAAGATGTTCTGCAAGAGCATCAATGGTGTACCGCGCTGGCAACTCGCCCGGTAGCCGAAGGCCTTCGCCCGTGACCAGAGATCGTCAGGAGACGATCCGCTGCCAGGCGGACACGCAAACCCGCTCCACCTGGACGGGTTTGCCTTCGGCCGCACGTAGCTTCGGGCATCCGGTGCTGTATAGGTGTGGCGACTTGGCTGACCTCAACGATTGGGTGGGCCAGAAGTTTGCTCGGTCGAGTACGCCGACTGGCTGACTGAACAGTGCAAAGCTCGTGTGTCCGTGCCGTTTTGGCGCGACTCTCCAATTTGAACCTGCGCTGTTCGGTGCGGTCCGCCGGGCGAATCGGTGAGTGGGCGCGAGGGACCCGCATCCTGAATTAGATTGACATAAGGTAGATTATCGGTGTTGCTACGGAGTTGATCGTGGCTAGGTGGCCATGGCGGATAAGGTGGCAGGGCCACGGTTCAGCGCTCACTCGTTGGTGAGGCAGAGGCCGACAGTGGTCACTGCGGCGGGGTCGAGACAGTCTGGCATGTTCTTCCAAAGACTTTGGCGCGCAGGCCCCCGAGACCTGCTTCGATACGTCACTGTGACGTATCGAAGCAGGTCTCGGGGGCCTCATTTCCATGAACTCCCGTTAGGCAGCTTCAGGTCGCGTCGGCAAGCTGTTTCGTGCGCGGACCACGCTCATCGTCCTTGGCGGGCAAGGGAATTCGAGCCACTCGATTCGGGTGCGCACATCCGGGACCCAACCGGGGCGGCTTCACGGCAAAGTTTGCCGGATCCGGGCCTCGGAGTCGTCGCGCGGACTCTTCCGATAATAGGCCGCAACTGGACGTGAGCTGCACTCGCCGCGGCCAACCGAGCACACGGCGCGTGATCGCCGATCTCCTGCGGAACTATGGCAGGGGAACTTGCGGGTCTACACGACCACGGTTGCGGAAGGCTTAAGCGGAATCATCTCGAGGACGCCAACTTCCACGCAACCAACGTCAAGACCGCGACCGTTCGCTCGAGAAAGACGCCCGGATCGTGGGGTGCCTCAAGGAACAACTGTCGGGCCGCCTCGGTGTCTTGGTTCGCGCGTGCGGCGATCAGCCGGAGCGCCCAGAGATCCGAGGCCTGAAGAGAAGGCATATCCGCGGGAGATAACTCAGGGACGACCAGCAGCGTGGCGGGACGCGTGACGACGTTGAGTAGTTCGTCGATCCATAGCGCACATGCTTGGACGACGACGATTGAGGGCCCGCAAGCCAGCAAGCGCGCGATATGGTTGCGCGCTCGGGAGTGGTCGCGGTTGATCATGGCATCGAGTGCGTAGATAGCCTCTCTTCGCCATGAATCCTGTATTGAGTTTGCCATGACGCCTGCCCTGAATGAGATCCGAAGTACGTGAGCGAAGCGTAGTCGGGCATGCGACCAAATGCTGTAAAACCGTACGGTATGTGTGCGATTGTCCGAGGGTACTGCAGCTGACATTACGCCAGCTAGTGATGCTGCGATCGGCAGGTCCTGTCACACGTGTCCCCATCGCCGACAGGTGTCGGCTTTTGCGGCAAATCTTCACCGCTCAGTCCACGTCTGCGAACTTTTCACTCTCGGGTAGTCGCGGCTTTCGAGAATCGGCCGGGCCGCCAACCTCGACCGCATGAGCAGTGCGTCCCGCCTGAACAGGCTGTTTGCCCTGTTCGGTTATGTGAGGCGGCCTGAGCGAGCTGGGCGTGCTCTTAATTCTGGCATTTCCCACTGTGCCGGAGCTTGATAGCCAGTTGATCGGTTCCGTTCATGCCACGATGCAGAACACGTGGATTGCGACCTTACATACTCGAGCAGCGATGGTGCGAGCCCGAACCCTACATGTGTGCGATGTGGCGATAGGCTCGCGCAGTGAAGGGAATATCGAATTCAACCAACCTGGGACGACTTCCTGCTGCCGTTTCGCCGATAGCGTCTTCAGTCATCGCCGCAGCAATTGCGCCTCCTGAGTACAACGAAGAGATGCCCACGAAGCTGCCACCTCGGGCAAGCTCCCCATCAGTGGGAAGTTGTGATGGATAACCACGTCGGAAGTCGATACGCTCAACCTGGCTGGACGTCATTTCCGCTATTTGACAGGTATCCCGAGATGTCTGGCCAACTCCCACAATAATTGCGGTCGAGCGGGTGCCTGAACCTCTTTTCGAGGATGTTTCGATGGATATCCGAGACGGAGACATCGGGCGACCGAAGTCTCATATTCAACCGCGAAGTTGTGTCACATTTCCTCCTGCTTTCACCCCCGAGACGGCACCTCTCTTACCTACTGCACGTGAGTTGCATCGCGCTTTGTGTATTAGTTCAGCTACCGAGCCGCTGTGCGAGCGGGTATTTGCGTTGCGTGAACTGTATCACCGACGCAGAGAAGAACCCTTCGCCATCTACGACCTGACCAACCAACATTCATTGTTGTTGCGCGATATAGTCAACCAGCTAACTCATCGGTTAGCGTGGGCTTATCCGACGTTGACAAGCCCTCAAGCGTTCGCGGAGCTCATCGATCACATGGCCGCAACCGCCGACCATGCCCTGTATCTCCTCGAGACACTCGGCGGTGCAGATCCTCGAACTCACGGAGTATGGACAAGCCTTGCCGAACTCGAGCTGGGATACACCGATATGTGCGGCGAAGTCGGACGACGGTGGTCATCCTCACCTGCGGCATGACGTCGCTTCCCTGTGCTTACTCGATGGGTTCGCACAGTGTGTCCCGCTCTCTGTAGGCGGTTCGGCACCGCCCGCGCGTGAGGTGGTCTTACGCCCTTGGATCGGACCTCGATGGAGTTTGCATGGCAGCTTGTGCAGGTCACCTGGTGCAGGCGCGCCTAATGGCGACTCGGCTGTTGGTGCGGGCTTCGACCGTGCCAACGATTTGGTCGAGTGGACCTTTGCGGTGCTGGTGTGCTTCACCTCGTAGACTGCCAGCGAAGGTCCGGGCATACTGACTGTCGGTCAAGATCTTGACAGTCACCCAGCAGCGGGCCTCTCCCCCAGCGGAATTGGTAGGCGCGGGTAGCTTCCGCAGGCGATCTTGGTGTTTCGTTCATCGACTGTGGCAGATCGAGCCGGCGCACTGCAGCGGTTATTCAGGCTGTCGTAGACGGGGTTTCGGGTGCGATGGCGTCGATCACGAGACCTGCTGCGCGACGGTAACTTTCGATGTTCACATCCGGTTCCCACGCCTGCTGCAAGATGAAGCCCTGGATGAGTGCGAGAATGAGTCGTGTGATCGCGTCGGCGTCGATACCGTTCGAGATCGCGCCTGCCGCTTGTCCTGCGCGGACCGCATCCAGGGCCAAGGTTCGCTGAGCGATACCTTCTTGCACACTCGGCCGCAGGTGATCGTCGACCAGCGACGCTGCCCATACCTGCACGCTCACCCGCCTGCGCTGCCGTTCGGCAGGGTCGGCGAGCCAGTCGAAGTAGGCGTTCAGGAAAGTGTGCAGTGCGGTACGTGGATCGGGTGCGGTCAGGGCGCGTTCGAGCAGTGTGCGCTCTTGCTGGTGCCGCTCCCGGGCTACGGCGTCGATGATCGCCTCTTTGCTCGGAAACCAGCTGTAGACCGAGCCAGGGCTGAGGACGGCTCGGCTGCAGATGTCCTGCATGGTGGTTCCATGCAGACCGAATTCTCCGAAACACTCCATGGCCGCGTCGATGATTCGAGTGCGGCGCTGCTGCGCCGTGGCGGGGGTCAGGCGGGGCATGTGATCGATGCGAGGGCGACCCGGTAGAGCTCCGATGCCCGATCGGCGCGGCCGAGTGCGTCGAAGTAGCGGCGGCCTGCCGTGGCGGTCGACTCCTGCCAGATCAAATCGTAACCGCGTTCGGCCAGAAACTTCGTCAGTTCGTCCGGCCGGAGTCCGAAGGTCCACGGTTCGCCGACTCGCGTGACACTGCGTGACCAGCGCGCCGCTTCGGGGAAAGCCACCGACCCGTCGATAGCTCCTGCGTGAACGAAGGTGAACAGCAGAGAACTTCCGGGTGAGGCCAGTGCACGGATGGCTGCGAGGGTGCGATCGACCGCGTCGGCGGTGAGATAGTTCGTGACGCCCTCCCACAGGAACAGGGCCGGATCCTCGGTAAAGCCTACTGACTGTAGCGAGCTTTCGAGATCCATCGATTCGAAATCCACCGGAACGAAGACTACGTGATCACACGGTAGCCCTGCTCGCCGGACGGCCGCTTCCTTGACCTCTTGAGTCTGAGGTCGGTCGATCTCGATAACTGTTGCGCTGCGCAGGCTTTCGAGGCGCCACGCTCGTCCGTCGAATCCGGCACCCAGTAGCACGACTTGGTGGATTCCCGCGTCGACGAGGTCGGCCACGGTGTCGTCGATCAGCCGAGTGCGTGCCACCGCCGAAGGCCTCGGCCCTGGCAGGGCCGCATCGTAGGCGCGTGCCACCAGTTGCCCGATCATCGGAATCCTGGCGATTGCCGCGACGGTGCGCAGCGGCTGGGTCAAGAATCCGATCGCCAAGGGGTCGGTGAAGAGCCGGGATTCGGCTGGTCGTGCCGTCTCCAGCGCTCGCTGCAGTGCCATCGTCTGTGCTGTGAAACTGGCCGCCATAAACAGAATATAGGTTCTTTTTGCGCTGATGTCGAGGTACTCTGAGCTCGACTGCGAAGCCTGTGAACGGAATAGCCCATTCCCGATGATCGATGTACCACCCGCCTGGGGCATCGCATGTCCGCGCTCTACAGCAGAGGGGCTGGCTTGTTGCACCGCCACAGAGAGAGGAGTACCTTCATCTGATTGCAATCTGCAACCAGATATTTGCCCGAACCCGGCAGGGGTGAGACTCGCGACATCTGCGACAGAGGGCATGCGCGCGTCGACGCCCCGGAGGGGCTTCGACCCGCGGCGGCACGCGGAGATCACCGGCGCGCCCACATCAGAGACGAGGAGCGCATCCCTTCTCGAGCCGTCCGAGTTCCTCAAATCTCACATGCCAAATCGATCGATCGATACACTTGCGGTGCAGGGATCGCCCCCCAAAGTACTGGAGAAAGGCCATGGTTTCGATGAACCACGCAGGTGGGGCAATGTCGACCCAGTCAGCGTTATGCCGCGACGCTCTCGCAGCACACCCGCTCCCGGCACCGAAGTTCGCTGCCGGTTCGCGGAGTCGTATGTGGCGCCGTGCGAGTCGGCACTACGGGAGTGGTCCCGACGGCGTCCAGAGATCATCGAGGGAAGAGCGCCTCTGGCCGGTTCTCAGAGAATTCACCGTCATCTCACGCTCAGGCATCTCGCCGGCCCCGGTGACGCTGCGGTCTCAGCGTCCCGGCCGTGCCATATTCGTTCCTTGGTCGCACCGAACAGCCGCACAGACCAGGTCGACGCGATCGGCCGGACCCACCGCCACGCACGACCGTTGGCGTGGCGTTGATTCTGCCCATACGCGAGCGCTGGCCCATAAGGCCGGCTAGCAACCGCAGGAGCTGCTTTGTCCGAACTCGAAGGCACCGTATCCTCGCATCTCACGCGATGCGTGCTCGAGGCCGCTGTCCAGTGCGGGGTTACCGATCGCGAGATCATCCGGATCGAAGGGCTCGGCCGGGATCTGTTGGGTGACGACTTTCTCAGGGTCTCCTCGCTGGCACTTCGAGGATTGTGGGAGGCGATGTGCGCAGCAGGGGGCCCTGAAGTAGGTGTGCGTGCAGCCGAAATGACGAAACCAGGCAAACTCCACATTTGGGATTACCTCCTCGTCGGCGCATCGAGCGTCGCAGAAGGTTTCTCGGATGGGGCGCGATTCGCATCGGTTATGGCCGATCCAGCAGTAGCTCTCCTGGTGACAGAGAACGAGCACCGGGTGATCGCCGAATACCGGGGAATGCGGTACCGCAACACTGTTTTCGCAGCCGTTGGTGAATTCGCCTTAGCAGTCCTGGTAAGTCGAGCCCGCGCGCTGGCCGACTCTGCGGCCGATCCACTGAGAGTCGATTTCGCACATCGTGCACCTGCACATCACGGCTACCTTATCGATACGTTCGGCACCGACAATATCCATTTCGATCAGGATCGCACCGCGTTGACGCTACCCAATGTCGAACGCGCGCAAAGCAAGCGGCCCTACGACCCGGAGATGCGGCGGATTCTGCACCGATATGCCCAGGTGATCATCGATACTGCGCGACCCGTTCCGACATGGGAAGACACTCTGCGCGCTCAGATCAGTGCCACATTGGCCGAAAAGCAGTGCATCGACATCGAAGTCGTCGCGCAGCGGTTGGAACTGAGTGCCCGCACCCTGCAACGTCGGTTGGCCGACCGAGGAACCTCGTGGCGGCGTGAACTGGAAATCGTTCGCTGCCAGCAGGCGACGCGCCTGCTTAGAGAGACTCGGCTGCCGGTCCAGTCCATTGCCGGTCGAATCGGCTACAGCAACCAACGTGCCTTACGCCGAGCTTTCCACCGGTGGACCGGTCAGACCCCCGATGCCTTTCGACACGAGCACTGAACAGGCGAGTGCATGTTCACCGAAAGAACAGGGATGACACCGATAGACGATCTCACCCACATTCGTCACGTGACAGTACCGGTTGAGAGTGCAGCGCATCCGATTCCCGAACAACCCAACGCGCTGACCAACACGGTTTCCGCGCACCTGGTGCGATTGGTGCTCCACGGCGCGGCCCATGCGGGAGTTTCACCACACGAGATCGCGTTCATCAGCGAATTCACCCCCGCTGCACTGGAGGATGACCTCAATCGCTTTCCGACGGTCGCTCAGCATCGACTGTGGGAGCTCGTGCTAGGCACCGGCGGCCCCGGAGTAGGGCTTCGTGTGGCGTCCTTGGCGGAAATGGGGCGCCTGCATGTGTGGGATTACCTACTCTCAAGTGCCCCCACGCTGGCACAAGGGTTCACCGATGCGGCCCGATATCTGGCCACTGTTGCCGATCCCGTCTTGGTGATGAACGTCGCGCAGGACGGCCCGCTTGTAACCGTGGGGTATCGCGGAAGCCCCTACTCGGAGGCGGTCGATGGGCAGATCAGCGAATTCGCCCTCGCGATTCTGATGCGGCGTGCGTGCGAGGCCAGAGGCGCCGCGGCTATTCCGGTTCGTGTGGGATTTGCACATCGCGCACCGGGACGGCACGGCCACCTCGCTGAGGCATTCGGGACCAGCAACATTCAGTTCGATCAAGAGGCAGACACGTTGACATTCCTGGACCCCGACCGTGCCGCACCCGAGCAACCTCCTGATCCAGAACTCGGTCGCATCATGCGGCTCTACGCCGCGTCGATCATGGACTCGGCGCGTCCGGTTCGTACCTGGATCGAGAACTTCCGTGGCGTGCTGCTCGCAACTCTCGCAGACGCTAACGTCTCGAGCAATGTCTTGGATGAAGTGGCACAGCGGTTGTCGATGAGTTCCCGGACGCTTCAACGCCGCCTTGCCGAGCACGGGACCAGCGGGCGAGCAGAGATCGAGTCGATCCGCTACGAACGGGCGGTACAGATGTTGGTGGATACCCAGCTACCGGTGAACTCGATCGCCGGACATCTGGGATATAGCGATCACCGCGCTCTGGGCCGGGCGTTTCGCCGCTGGACAGGCCAAACCCCCGATGCATACCGCAAGCAGCGTGCACGGGTTTGATCGCGTCACCGATCGGTATCGGTAGTTGCGGTGCGGCGTAACTCCTACGCTGGTAGGCACGAGCGGACATCGGTGGGTCGGATCGTTTTTGCCGCGACCCAGGTGGGGGTCTCTCGTGTCGGCAGTGCTGGCTAGGCGTCGTATTCGACTGTCTGTGAACACATTTCGACGATGTGGCGGCGGCACTGAATTGCGTTGCGCCACTTCCCAATCGTGGCGACACCGATAGGGTCCGAACCCATGAGGCGCACACGAGCGCAGGTCTGGGGTGCCGCAGGCATCGCCCCCCTGCTGCTGATCGGATTGCTCACAGCCTGCACATCTGGATCGAATCAAAGTCCAGCATCTTGCATCGCCACTCCCAACGGGATCGCACACACCGGTGCCGGTGCCGCAGGGCCGCTCACGACAGATCTGTCCCTGCGGCCAGAGATCGCAACCGGCTACCGCTCGGGAATGACGCCCGTGCGCACCGATACGTTCGCTGCCTCGACAGCCAACCCTGTCGCAACCGAAGCCGCATGCATGATATTGCGGGATGGCGGCACCGCCGCGGACGCCCTGGTCGTGGCCCAAACCGTACTCGGTCTGGTCGAGCCGCAAGCCACCGGAATCGGAGGGGGTGCGTTCCTGCTCTATTACGACGCTGCCTCAGCGAGCGTGGACGCTTACGATGGTCGTGAGACAGCGCCGGCATCGGCCACACCAGACTATCTGCGGTGGATCAGCGCGTCCGATCACACTGCACCGCAACCGAATACGCGAGCCAGCGGCCGGTCGATCGGCACGCCGGGGGTATTGCGGATGCTCGAACTCGCGCACCGCGACCATGGTCGGAGGTCGTGGCGAGAGTTGTTCGATCCTGCAGTAGGTCTCGCGGATCAGGGTTTCACGATCAGTGCCCGGCTGGCGGCCCAGATCACGGACTCCGTCGATGGTCTGGCCAAGGATCCCGCGGCGCGCGCCTATTTCCTGCATCCCGATGGCACCGCCAAAGCCGCAGGCACGCGGCTGACCAATCCCGCCATGGCCAAGACCCTGTCGGCGATCGCGGCCGAGGGTGCGAACGCGTTCTACACCGGGAGTATCGCCGCCGATATCGTGGCCGCGATCGCCGATCGCTCGGGTGGTCGCTCCTCTGGGCTCACGAACACAGGAGACTTGGCCGCATACCAGGCGAAGAAGCGCACCGCTCTGTGTGCGCTGTATCGCGAGCGGGAGGTCTGTGGCATGCCTGCGCCGTCCTCGGGTGGCACGGCCGTCGCGGCGACCCTGGGCATCTTGTCGAGGACCGATGTGGCGTCGATGGCACCCGAGCGAGTCGGTGGGCGAATCGAGTCAGCACGTGATGGTTTCAAGCCCACCGCTGCGGCGGTGCATGTGATCTCCGAGGCCGAGCGGCTCGCCTATGCCGACCGCGACAAGTATGTTGCGGACCCCGATTTCGTTCCGCTGCCAGGTAATTCGCCGCAGACGTTGATCGATCACGACTATCTGATGGGTCGCGCGGCGCTGATCGATCCCACCCACAGTATGGGTACTGCGAGTGCCGGAGATTTCGGGCCTGTTCCCATCGGGCGTGGCTCGCCGCAGGTCGAGCACGGCACGAGCCATATCAGCATTGTGGATCGCTACGGCAATGCCGCGAGTATGACTACGACGGTCGAGTCGGCGTTCGGATCGTTTCATCTGGTCGACGGGTTCGTCCTGAACAACCAGCTCACCGACTTTGCTGCCGAGCCGGTGGACCGCGAGGGTGTAGCGGTGGCAAATCGAATCGAGGGGGGTAAGCGGCCGCGCAGTTCTATGGCTCCGACGTTGGTCTTCGCGCGTGGCGCTGATGGCACCCGAGGTCCGCTCACTTTTGTCACCGGGTCCCCGGGTGGTGCGGTCATCATCCAGTTCGTGGTGAAAACTTTGGTGGCCATGCTCGATTGGGGCTTGGATCCGCAACAGGCGGTGTCGATGGTCGATTTCGGTGCGGCCAATTCCCCGGTCACCAATGTCGGTGGGGAGCATCCGGCAATCGACGCCACCGATGACGGTGTCCACGACGCGCTGGTGCGGCGGTTGCGTGAACTGGGCCACGAGGTTTCGGTTGCACCGCAGTCGAGTGGGGCCTCAGCGTTGGCCCGTGATGGCCGCGGCTGGATCGGTGGCGCGGACCCGCGGCGTGAAGGGGCGGTGCTGGGGGACACACGGCCACGCTAAGTCGCTGGTCTGGGAGTGTGTGGTTCTGCAGAGACGTGGTGCTCAACTCCCCATTCCTGGCGACAGCGGAAGTCCCGGAGGTGGGTCGACAGCCATAGACTCCCCGCGCGTGACGTGTTGTGAAACATGGTTCGATAGAAGGGAATCCCGATGTTCGACACCAAATCCTCCGTGATCAGCAGAACTGCTGCCCGAATGTGCATGCTTGCCGCCCTAGCGGTCTTGCCGATCGCCGCGGTCGATACCACTGCCGCCGCGCAACCCGTCGATCCGGCCACTGGTATCGCGGTGCAATACCCGCATCATCGTGGCGGAGGATGGGGTAATGACGGGTGGAGCGGTCGCCAGCCGGGCCTGATTTTCCCTGGGTTTCCCGCTCTGCCGTTCCAGAACTTTCCTTCCACTCCGTGGGATGGGCCTCGGGACTATCGCCACGGCCGTCCGCCTGCGCCTTCTCGTGTCTGCAGTGGGTCGTTCGGAAGTTGTTGAGCCCCATGACTGCCTGCCGCAGTAGGAGATATTCGCCCTAGGGCTGTTCTGTCCTTTCTGGTCCTTGCATGCCGGGTCGATCGTTACAACGATCGACCCGGCATGTGGCGTTGAGGGGCGGTTCTCTGGCTACGCCTGTGTGTTCGGTGCGTGCCGGCCGGGTCGTCTCGGCGGCTGCACCTGGTGGCAGCGTGAGTCGTCGGAGGTTCTCATCGGAGGGAACATGACAGCCCTCGAATGATGAAACACTATTGAACGTGACGCTACTTGATGGCACGTTGGTTGATATCAACTGGCGGTATTGTCGACGCAGCGGGCACGAATCGAGACTCGACCGCACGTAAGGAATCAGCGATGCGCGTACCCAGCCTTCCCATATTCTTCGCCACTGCACTGTTTGCGTGTGCGGTGGCGATGGCGCCGGCGCTCGCCGCAGGTGCGGCGGACGCCGTATCGCCGTACTCGCTGGCCGGGCTCGTGCGCGAGGGCGGAGATCACGGCACGCATGGGGGGCACTCCCCCGGTGGCGAGGGCGGGGGTCGTGTCGGTCGTGGGCCTCATGCGAGTGTCGGTGCGGATAACCGCCGTACCGACGGACAGCGCAGGAATTCGGGTGATACTCAGGGTCGGCGAGTCGATGACCGGATCGTGGATTCGAACATCGACGGCAACCGCAGGACCAGCGATCGTGATCAGCCTCCGGGTTCGGGCGACGCGCCGTGGGACAACGGGCACAGCGACAAGGCACAGCGGGCTTCGCGTCTGCCGTTCACCCCGGGGCATTGACGGTCACCGTAGTAGGGCGCGGGCCGGGGCATATAACGCCCTGTCTGCGCCCGATCGTGGGCTCGTTCAACGTCAGCGCGCCGACGAAGCAGATGCTGGAGGAGCGCCACGTCGGTGCAAGGCGGTGATCGGGGAATCGAAGTGTCACTCGGCGATGGGCCACTGTCGGCCATATCCAAGAAGCACCGGCGGTGAACATCTCGAAGACATCCTCGGTGCCGGAGATGAGTTGGCTATCGACACAGAAGTCGTTGCGGTCGCTGCCGGGTTGGCGGACCCCGAGGCTGCACTGCACTGCACTGCCGGGCTCGGGGTATCGCAACTGACGGCATTCGGCGCGCCCGCCGGTCCCCCGGCGGGGTCAACACGAATCCAGTGCGCGGAGCGGAGCCGACGGCGTCGAGCCGCAGGCGAATATTCATTCCCGGTTGAGGCCGTCTCGCCACGTCGGTACTCCGCACCAGGGCCCGTCGATACCTGTGCGTGCGCAGGCATCGTCGTCACACCGAGCGAAGATCCCACGGCGGCAAGGCCACTGGTCGCACCCGGGCGGTGCAGTCGGACTTGATACGCATCGGTGCCTTCGTGATCGTTTGCCGTTGCGCGACGAGTCCTGGCGCGTTCTGCGACACTGCCCCTGACATCGATTAATGAACCGATAGATAGCGGCGCATGATGGCAGGTGGTGCAGTCGAAGCCGGGAAGGCAGACCGTCAGGAATCGGAGTGGATCACGGTACTGAGCTCGGTGTCCTGGGCCAGGTATCGATCGATGGAACGGCTCACCAGATCCGCAGTGGCGCGGCCCGGTATCGACCGCAGAATATCGACCCGGGCCGTGAGGTCGGTGAGATCCTGTGGTGTGCGATCGGAGTCCGCGTATCGCTCCCACGCATGCTCGCGCGCGAGGTCGACCACGCGTCGGGAGATGCGATCGCAGTCGGCTTTCATGCGTTCTGCCTCGTGCAGGGCATCGGCGATGGGGACGCCGATGTTTTCGAGTTGATCCAGCAAGCCGGCAACTACTGGGTCGGCGACTCGGTAGGTGGTCGCGTCCACTGGCTCGAATGCGCCGGTGGCGACCACTCGGGCGAATCCGTTGGGCACTCCGGCGAACCGATTCTGCAAATCGGCGGCGGTGATGGTGGCCTCGTCGGTGTGAGCCGGTGTCATGGACTGGTTCGGGTCGGACACACCGAGAAGGTCGCCGAGATCATCTCCTCGATCGAAGGCGGCCAGCAATTCTTTGATGCCGTTGAGTTTGATCCCGCGGTCCAGCAGTCGACTGATCGTCCGGACGCGATTGAGATGTTCCGCCCCGTAGTAGCCGGTTCTCCCGCGCACGTCCGGCGGCGGGAGAACGCCTCTCTCGTGATACACGCGGACGCTGCGTACGGTGCTGTCCGCAGCGCGTGCAAGTTCGTCGATCGTGTATTCGGGCCCTGCGGTCATCCTTACAGGAAACCATATCGAGACGGTTTCGGTCCGGTGCCTGGTGTTGCGTTGGTCGATGCGCCATCCGCTGGCGAGCTACCACCGGTTCCTGGGTACGTAACATATCTCGTCAAGAAGTCCTGCGTGAGGTGGAAGCCCTTCCCGCCGTTGGCAATTCGGACTCGGGCATGGTTGCGGGCCGACTCTATCCTGTCTCGATGAGCGAAACACCCGATGCCCGGGTGGGCGACAACGAGCGCGAACACGCACTTCAGGAGTTGTCCCAGCATTTCAGCGTCGGCCGGTTGACCGCTGCGGAGTTCGAGGAACGTAGCACCCGTGTCTGGACTGCCGGGACTCACCGACAGCTCGCGGAGACGTTCGTTGATCTGCCTGCCTCGCCGGTGCTCGTTCCTGGTTCGGCGAGAGTTCACTGGCCGGCGATGGCGGTGCGGGCCGGTGCGGTGGTGATTTTCGCGGTCGAATTCTGGCTCTCGCTCGACAACCCGGCGTGGCTGCTGTTGCTGGGGGCGGTTCCGGTGGTGGGGTTGATTCTCACGCGGTCTCGCTGAGGTGCTACCAGCGGGTGCGCGGGCGCACGTAGTTCGCCAGATCCACCAGCCGATAACGATGGAATCGGTCGGTGACCGTTCGCGCCAGATCGCGCAGGCTAGTTTCCAGTCCCTGTTGCAGGCCGGTTTCGCTGATCTCGTAGCCGAGAATCATGGAGTTGTTACGCACGGTTCGGCCGTCTCGTAGACATTCCAGTGCCGCGCCCAGCACGATCACCCGCAGTTGTGCGGCGCGCGGTTCGTGTGCGAACTCCTCGAGTCTGGAGGCGGCGGCCTCGAGTTGGCTGTCGGTGATTTCCGCGGCAGGCCGAGAGACCAACAGCAGGCACCCGGTCAGTCTGGTCACGGCGTAGTGCCGCGATGAGTGCGGAACCTGATCGAGCACCTGCACCGCGGCGAGTGTGCGCCCGTCTGCGACGAGTCGCCGGGCCAGCCCGACCGCTGCTGTGATCACGCCGTGGTTGACCTGCCACAATGTGCGATAGGACTCTGATGCTGCAGCCTGCCACGCCGGGAGGGGATCGCTGCCGATCGCGGTTTCCACGGCCAGTTCGGCGCTGGCGGCGAGTGCGAGCAGGGGGGCGATTTCCCCGGGTAGCATGCCTGCGACGGTGTCGAAGTGTCGGTGGGCGCGTTCGGGCTGGTGATCCAGCAGTGCCGCGATCCCGTTGAACCATTCGATGCGCCAATCTTGTGCGTAGCGGGGCGCCAGCGCGGCGAGCAGGTCATTGGCCGCCATGGTCGTGCCGAGGTCCAGATGTGCGCGTACCGCGGTGAGGGCGGCTTCGAGTTCATAGGTTGCCGGTGCGGCGATAGCGCCGGTGCGTATGCGGCTGTGGGTGCGGTGCAGGGCATCGAGTGTGTGTCGAGCCTCGCTGTGCAGCAGCGGGGAGAGCAGATTCGCGGAGGAATCCTGAGTGTCGATGAGCGGGACCGGTAGCGCCGCGGCGATATCGGCGGGGTCGACCCGGGATGTGTGTTGTGTGCCGTTGACCATGCCGTCCGATTGGGCGATCAAGGTATCTATACCGAAGTCGCCTCGCATGGAACCGAATTCGACCGATCGTTGCGGATACTCGGTGCCGGTGTCGATGGCTAGCACCATGCGCAACACCCCCGCGAGTTGGCTGTACATGGAGTAAGCCGAAGGGAAGCGCTGGTGCGGGTCGATCGCGGTCGCGCGGCACAGCAGCCGATGCAGCGCTGGATAACGACGCAGCACTGCGCGTGTGCGGGGATCGGGGATGCCGGGAAGATGGTCGCCGTTGTGATCTCGTCCCAGATCCAGCACCAGGGTCGCCAACGTGCGCCCGACCGAATACACGTCCGAAGCGATGGTGGGGCCGGTTTCGGTGATCTCGGGTGCCTGATAGCCGGGAGTTCCGTACAGGCTGCCGAAGGAGTCCATCGCGGCGACCGCGCCGAGGTCGATCAGTTTGACTTCGTCCTCGGTGACCATGACGTTGTCGGGTTTGAGGTCGTTGTACGCGAGTCCGAACGAGTGAAGGTAGTCCAGTGCCGGGAGCACTTCCATCACATAAGCGATGGCCTCGGCTGCGGGCATCCGGTCGGAACCGTACTGGTCGAGGATGGTCTTGAGCGAGCGGCCACCGACATACTCCATCACGATGTAGCCGTCGGGCATGTGCGGGCGCGCGGTGTGTTTGACGAAGTTGTAGATCTTGACGATTGCGGGATGGGTCACTTCGGACAGGAATTGGCGTTCAGCGAGAGCGACCACGTGTGCCTCGAAGTCCAGTGGGTTCTGCAACCCTTTGAGAACTACCCATCGATCGCTGACGTTGTGGTCCATTGCCAGGTAGATCCAGCCGAGTCCGCCGTGGGCCAGACAGCCCTGCACTTCGTACTGCCCGGCGATCAGATCCCCGGCGGAGAGTATCGGGCGAAAGTTGAAGGGCGAGTGGCAATGTGCGCATTCGCCGGCGCTGTGGGCGGGAGCACTGTCGGTACGTCGCCCGACAGGGCTGTCGCATTTCCAGCAGAATCGCTTGAGTTCGGGTACCTCCGGGTTGTCGAGTACCGCGTGGCGGGGATCGAGGGGTGTGACCCGCGGCAGCTCCACCAAGCCATCTCCGAGCAGCCGTACGCTGGGACGCGATCTGGTGCTGTGCGCGGGGTGCCCGACGAGTGCAGGGTCGAGGTCGGGCGGATCGGGCACAGGTGCAGGAGGTGGGGGTCCCTGACTGGACTGGGGGGATGGTCCCGCCGTGTCAGGCGGGTGCATGAACCCCAGTGTTCCCGCTGGGCGGGTAGCCCATGGGCTCGATGCCCGTTGCGGCCCGACGGTGTCCCGCATGCGTCGATCGGTCCAGGGGGTGGGCCGGTGCCGCTTGGAGGTGCTGGGTCGTTCCGGCACCGGCATCGAGACCTCCCGCCCGCCCGTTGATTCGGGGTCCCATTCTCGGGGCAGGAGGAGTAGTGCGTGTATGGGGTATTCCCCACCGTGGGAGGGGGTTCGCCACGGTGGGGTGAGCGGGCTGGGCTTCTATGCTTCGTGGTCGGTCGGTTCACCCGCCGTGAGCGCGGCCGGCGCGTCGTGCAGGCGGGGGCGGCGCTCGACTACTACCGGATACTGGCCGGTGAAGCCCTGGCGTTCGGCGGCCAGGTGCTGGACCCGTTTGCGTACCAGGAACCAACCCCCGACCAGGATGGGCGCCATGACCAGCACGGTGCCGAGCACGGCCCCACGCTGGACCGCGTCATCACTCAGGGCCATCAGAGCAACGACCCCGGCCAGGAACACCAGGGTGGCGAAGCTGGTGTAGGGCGCGCCGATCAATCGGAACGCGGGTCGTTCGACCTGGCCTGCTCGCCATCGCCGCCACAGCTTGAGCTGGCACAGAATGATCGCCGTCCAGCAGGTCACGGTGCCCAGTGCGGCCATATTCAGCACGATCTCGAAGGCTTGATCGGGGACTACGGCGTTGAGCGCGACCCCGATCAGTGCGATCGCTCCGGTGGCGAGGATTCCGACGTAGGGAACACCGGTGCGGGACATGCGGGCCGCGACCGTGGGAGCGCTGCCGTTCATCGACATCGATCGCAGAATCCGGCCTGTGGAGTACAGGCCCGCGTTGAGGCTGGAGAACGCGGCGGTGAGAACCACCATGTTCATGATCGAGCTGGCGGCGGGCACACCCAGGGTTGCGAAGAAGCTGACGAACGGGCTTTCCCCGGCGTGGTAGGCGGTGTAAGGAAGGAGCAGGCCGAGCAGGACGAGCGAACCGACATAGAACAGGGCGATGCGGGCGATCACCGAGTTGATGGCGCGGGGCATGATCTTTTCCGGATTCTCCGCCTCACCCGCAGCGGTGCCCACCAGCTCGACTCCGCCGTAGGCGAACACGACGCCGGTGGTGACCAGAACGAGTGGGATCACCCCGGCGGGGAAGAGCCCGCCGTGGTCGGAGATGACGTTGAATCCGGTGGAGTGACCGCCGACCTTGAAACGCCCCACGAGGAATACCGAGCCGATCACCAGGAACAACACGAGCGCAAACACTTTGACCAGCGCGGCCCAGAACTCGAGTTCTCCGAACCAGCGCACCGAGATGAGGTTGATGCTCACCACGATGGCCAGGGCGATGAGAGCGATGACCCATTGTGGAATCGCCTGGAGCGCGCCCCAGTAGTGGACGTAGGTGGCGATCGCGGTGATATCGACGATGCCGGTGGCGCACCAGTGGAAGAAGTACATCCAGCCGACGACAAACGCCAGTTTCTCGCCGTAGAACTCGCGGGCGTAGGAGACGAACGAGCCCGAGGACGGGCGGTGCAGCACCAGTTCGCCCAGTGCCCGCAACACGAAGAAGACGAATACGCCGCAGACCGCGTATACCAGGAACAACGCGGGCCCAGCGTGGGAGAGTCGCGCGCCGGCACCCAGGAACAGGCCGGTGCCGATCGCACCGCCGATCGCGATCATCTGCAACTGACGGGGGCGAAGGGCTTTGTGGTAGCCCGTCTCCTCGTCGGCCAGGGTGTGCGTGGGCGCATCGGGCGGATGAACGGAAGTCATGTGGATACCTCTCAGGTGATCCCGTATATATCGCTGATTAATGTACCGCCAACTGGCGGCTCATTCAACCAATCGGTACGAGGATCTCCCACCGAATCGCATGCTCACACGGCCCATAGGTGGGAACACACTGCGGTTGACACCCCGAGCATGCCGCTGCATATCGTGTCATCATTTTCGTCACATCAGCTTGGAGGACCGCGTGGCCTGGTTCGAGCGCGAATTCATCACGGTCCCCGAAGCTCACAAGAACCGACTCGTCTACAAATGGCCCGATCTGAACATCCGCCGTTATAGCCGCGTCCTGGTCAACGCCGACGAGACCGCGCTTTTCGTCCGATCCGGCATGGTCGTTGCCGCATTGGGGCCCGGCAGACATCGGATCGACGCCCAGGAACTTCCGGTCCTGGGCGCGCTCGTGGATACGTTGACCGGCGGCAACTTCTACCGCGCCGAGTTGTACTTCGTCTCCGCGCGCGAGTTGCCAGGCATCAAGTTCGGTGGGCAACTCACCGATGTTCTGGACCCGCTCAGCGAGCAGGTGGTGACACTGCGGGCGTTCGGTGAATTCGCGTTGTCGGTCCGCGATCCGACAGAACTGATCACCGGGCTGGTGGGTACCTCCGACCCGGTCGATCCGGGCACAGCGCCCCGTTGGTGTGCGGACCTGTTGCTCAAATGCATGAAAGTAGCTGTTACTCAGCATATCTCGCGCGGCGAATGGCCTGTGCTGGGTTTGTCGGGTCACTTCGCGCAGATCGAGGCGACAGTACTGCGCGAGACCAATATCCTGCTGTACCAGTACGGTCTTCGTGTACCGCGGATGGGCAACTTCGACATCACGCTCGCTACCGAGGACACCGAGCGGCTCAAACGCCTCGCGAAGGACCGCACCTACATCCGTATGACCGGCGACTTCGGTAGCTACGCGGCAGGGGAAATGGCCCTGGGCGCGGGACATGGCATGGCCCGCGGGGGTGGCGATGGCGGGTTCCTGGGGGCTGCGTTGGGGTTCAATGCCTTGCACCAGCAGACGAGCTCGCGGACTCCGGTCGCCGCCGGTGGCCTGCTCTGCCCGCAGTGTCACAGTCTCAGGCGGGCGGATGCGCGGTTCTGTGGCGACTGCGGCACCGAACTCGCCGCACGCGCAGTGTGCGGCGGATGTGGCGCGGAGTTGCGTGATACCGCGAAGTTCTGCGGCATGTGCGGCACGGCGCGCATCGTTCATCGGCCGTCGACGACCTGATCGAGTATCCGCGCGTGGCCGGCTGTGTCGTGTACGAGCATCAGTCGGGGGCGGTCCCGCGAGTGGACAAGACCGAGTCCGCTCCCCCGGCCAAGCTGCGTACCTGCCGCGCGGCCACTGAGAGGCCGGCGATATCCAGTTCGCCGGTGGCGAAGATCTCTTCGAGTGCGGCTCGTACCCGAGCGAGTCGAGAGCGGTTGATCGAGGACCAGTGTGCAATCTTGTCGGCGGTGCCGTCCTCGATGGTGGTGGTGTTGAGTACGTCGAGTGTCAGCGCACGCAACGAGTCGTAGAGGTCATCACGCAGTGCGAGTCGAGCCAGGGTGCGCCACCGATCGCTGCGCTCCAAGGTCGCTACCGCATCGAGCAGCCGTTGAATGTCGAAGTGCTGGTCGAGGGCGTAGTACAGGGACATGACGTCCCGAGTCTCGCGGTCGGCGAGTTCGGCGATATCGATGACATCGAGCAACGGATATCGGTGGATGAGCAGAAATACCGCTTCGGCCAAGTCCGGTGGAGCGCCCCGATCGATCGCCGCTCGGGAGCGGGCCAGGAGAGTGTCGGCGATCCAGCCCGGCTGTTGTCCGGGAATCAGGGGGCTCAGCGCGCGCATCTCGTGCTGGTAGCGGGTGATGTCGGCGCTGATTGCGAGGGGTTGGGGGCGGTTGGTCAGCATCCAGCGCGCGGAGCGGTCGAGTGTGCGTTTTGTTTCGAGTTCGAGTTCGTCGCGGGTTTGGGTGGGCATGGGGGTGGTCCGGATGCGCTGCCACAGGTCGTGTAGATCGAAGATCTGCGCGACGGCGGTGAACGCGCGTACCGCGTCCTCTGTGCTCGCGCCTGTCTCTTCGGCGAGGCGGAAGACGTAGGTGGTGCCGCCGTAGTCGACGACGCGGTTGACCAGTGTGGTGGTGATGATCTGTCGGCGCAACGGGTGTTGTTGCAGAGCGGTGCCGAAGCGTTCGCGCAGCGGTGCGGGGAAGTAAGCGGGCAGGGTCGCGGTGAATACCGGGTGATCCGGCAGTGAACCGGCCAGCAGTTCACGTTTGAGTGACAGCTTCACGTGTGCCAGCAGAGTCGCCAATTCCGGCGAGGTCAGTCCGGTGCCTGCGTCGATCCGGCGGCGCATTTCCTGATCGGAGGGCAAAGCCTCGAGCACGCGGTCCAGGCCGGTGGTCGTTTCCAGATGGGTCAGCAGGCGCTGATGCACGGCGGCCATCTGCGGAGCGTGCGCGCGAGAGATCCCGAGTCGGAAGTTCTGTGAGATGTTGTCGCGTAGTACAAGTTCGGTGACCTCGTCGGTCATTGTGGTCAGCAGAAGAGTGCGTTCGGCCAGAGACAGCTGTCCTGCGGCGAGCACGCTATCGAGCAGGACTTTGATGTTGACTTCGTGGTCGGAGCAGTCCACGCCTGCGGAATTGTCGACTGCGTCGGTGTTGCACTTTCCACCGCCGCGGCTGAACTCTATCCGTCCCAGAGCGGTGATGCCGAGGTTTCCGCCTTCGCCGATCACGGTGACGCGCAGGGCGTTGGCATCGACTCGTACCGCGTCGTTGGATTTGTCGCCCACGTCGGTGTTGGTTTCGCTGTGGGCCTTGACGTAGGTGCCGATGCCACCGTTCCAGAGCAGGTGCGCGGGGGCGGTGAGGATGGCGCGGATCAGTTCGTGCGGTGGCAGCGTCGTGATTCCCGGGTCGAGGGCCAGTGTCGCGCGTACGGGTGCTGTGATCGGGATCGCTTTGAGTGTGCGGTCATGGACGCCGCCGCCGTCGCTGATCAGTGAGCGGTCGTAGTCGGCCCATGACGAGCGTGGCAGCGCGTAGAGGCGCTCTCGTTCGGCGAAAGAAGTCGCCGCATGCGGATTGGGGTCCAGGAAGATATGCCGATGGTCGAAGGCGGCGATCAGACGGATATGCCGCGAGAGCAGCATGCCGTTGCCGAACACGTCACCGCTCATGTCACCGATACCCACCACGGTGAAATCGGTTGTCTGGGTATCGATATCGAGCTCAGCGAAGTGACGCTTGACCGATTCCCAGGCTCCTCGCGCGGTGATGCCCATCGCTTTGTGGTCGTAGCCCACTGAACCACCGGAGGCGAACGCATCCCCCAGCCAGAAGTTGTAGTCCTGAGCGACGTCGTTGGCGATATCGGAGAATGCGGCGGTGCCCTTGTCCGCGGCGACGACAAGGTAGGTGTCATCGTCGTCGCGGCGTATCACCTGTGGTGGGGGAATCACTTCGCGGGTCGTGTGGTCGATGTTGTCGGTCAGGTCCAGCAGCCCGCAGATGAAGGTGCGATAGCATCGCACACCTTCCTTCTGCAGGGCCTGTCGGTCTGCGACCGTGTCGCCGGTGGCGGTGGGCGGGCGTTTCACCACGAAACCGCCCTTGGCGCCGACCGGTATGATGACCGCGTTCTTCACCGCTTGTGCCTTGACCAATCCCAAAATTTCGGTGCGGAAATCCTCGAGGCGGTCCGACCACCGCAACCCGCCCCGTGCGACGGGTCCGAAGCGCAGGTGTACGCCCTCGATCCGGGGTGAGTAGACGAAGATCTCGAATTGCGGCCGGGGCTGGGGCAGTACGGTGATGCGTCGAGGATCGAGCTTGAACGACAGGTAGTCGCGGTCGCTGCTGATCCGATCGTCGCGAAAGTAGCTGGTGCGCAGGGTCGCACGGATCAGTTCGAGCAGGGCACGCAGGATTCGGTCGGTGTCCAGGCTCACCACGGCGTCGATCTGGGCGCTCAATTCGTTCTCGAGGCTCTGTGCTCGGATGGTGCCGAGTTCACCTGCGGAGTCGGGATCGAAGCGAGCGGTGAACAGTTGGAGAAACGCACGTGTGATGGTGGGGTGGGTTTGCAGTACGCGGGTGATGTTGCCGAAGGAGTAAGCGAAGCCTGCCTGCTGCAGGTAGCGCGCGTACGCGCGCAGGACAGCGATCTGCCGCCATGACAGTGCGGCGCGGAGCACCAGTTCGTTGAGGCCGTCGACCTCGATCGCGTCGAACCACATGGCGCTCACTGCGTCGGTGACGCGCTGGCGGATATCGTTGCCCGGCAACGGATCCGTCTCACCGATGTCCAGCGGGACGCGCAGGCCGAAGTCGTAGATCCAGCGTCGTGATCCGTCGGCGAGGGTCAGCGGATACGGTCGCTCGTCGATGACTTCGACGCCGAGGCTGTGCAGGATGGGCAGTACTCTGCTCAGGGACACCTCGTGGCCGTGTACATACAGCGCGAACCGCCACTCCCCTGTCTTGGCGGTGGGTTGGCGATACAGGTGGGTATCGATACCGCCCTCGACGAGAGCGTGGAGCCGATGAAGGTCGGCAAGTCCGCGCGATGGTGGGAATTCCTGGCGGTAGGCGGCGGGCAGAGCGGCGGCATAATCGGCGGCGAGTTCGGGGGGTACGGACGAACTCTTGGCCGCCTCGGCGAGCAGCAGATCGGACCACGACCGAGTGGTGGCGAACAGAAGTTCTTGTATCCGTTCGCGGTTCTTTTCCGAGACGTCCGCGGCGGAGGCTCCGGTGGGGCGGTGGACGGTGAAGTAGACCACGGCGAGTTCGGATTCGGTCGCCCTGGCGGAGTAGTCGATCTGTTCACCGCCCAGTTCTGTGCGCAGGATGTCGCGCATGCGCAGGCGAACGTCGCTCGAGTAGCGGTCGCGGGGCAGATAGACCAGGCAATACACCGCGTTCGTGCGGGGATCGGGACGAAGGAACAGCCGTACGTGTCGACGTCGGCTCAAGTCCATTACTTCAGAGACGGTGTCGAACAAGCGGCGTGCGTCGGTCAGGAACAGTTCGGCGCGCGGGAAGCTCTGCAGCATCTCGAGCAATTCTTGACCGGCGAACGAGTTGATCGCTACCCCGGCCCACTCCATGACCTGGTGTACTCGCCCCGAGATCACAGGGATGTCCAGGATGTTCTCGTGATGTCCGGTCACGGTGAAGGTTCCGATGAACATGTGAGCGCCATGGACCGTGTGTTCGGACTCGCGGTTCGGCTTGTCTGCGACGGTGATGATGTAGCCGTCCGGCGCGCCGGGCAGTACACCGTCGAGCGAGCCGCTGGATATGCGCAGCATCGGTGGATCAGGAAACAGTGTCGCAATGGTCAGGTCTGCGCCGATGTGCTGCTGCAGGATCCCGAGACCTGCTTCGGGATGCAGTCCTGGGTCGGTGGTGGTCGCGGAATCTGCTGCGGGGCTGCAGTATCGGTAGCCGAGCAGGTTGAAGTGGCCGTCTCCGAGCCAGCGCAGTAGCCGTGCGTTCTCGGTGTTCTCGACATCAGTGTCGTCGGTGGGGACACGGTCGAGAGTCTTCGCCACCTTCGAGAGCGTGACTGCCATAGCGGGGGTGTCGCAGGCTACTGCTCTGACGGCTGCGAGCAGATCGGGCAGTGTGTGTGCGATGTGGTCGAGCAGTGTGTGCTCGAGGGTGGGGTCTAGTTGCACGTGGATCCACGACTCGGCGATCGTATCGGTGCTGTGGCGGCGGACATCTGCCGAGGCGACCGCACATACGCGGCCACGGTCATCGCGCCTCACATCGAAGACCGGGTGGATGACCTCGCTGACGGCGACGCCGTGCCGGCGCAGCATGGAGGTGATCGAATCCACCAGCAGGGGCATGTCGTCGTTGACGATCTGGATGGCCGCGCCGAGTCCGCTCTCGTCTCCCGGCCGGTAGACGCGGGTGAGCGCCACACCCGGTCGTCGTGCTTCGGCGAGTTCGAGGTGGCGGTGGAAGATCTGCCCTGCGCGATCGGTCACCGTCGTGGCGCTCGTGTCGGGACGTATCCACCGGAAGTAGACCGCTTCGAGGGTTGCGGGATCTTCGCGGAGTTTCTGCCACGACACCATCGGTAGTGTGGTCGGCACCATCGTTGTGCACCTTCCCGATATCCGGGCCGCACCCGAGGCTACAGCACCTGTTTATTGTGCCGTTATGTAACGGCTCATCTATTAATGTAACAAATTCTGCGGTCGTGGCTCTCCGCGGGTGGGAACGACCCGGTCCCGGTCAGCGCAGGAGTCCCGATCGCATCAAGAAGGCACGAGCGGCGCCGGCGCTGGGCAGCGGGCTGGTTTCGAGTTGTAGGCCTGCCCGGGTTTCGGCGTACCAGATTCTCCATGTGGGGCTGATCGCGACGAATGCTGTGCCGTCCGAGACCAGCGTGGGTTTGACCGACCGCCACTGTTGCAGGTCGTTGGCGAGTTGATCGGCGGTGACGATGCGCACGGTGAAGGCCAATTCCTTGCCTCCTCCGACACCGGCCGCCAGTAGCGGATCATCCGCAGCAATGGTGCATCGGTCGCCGTTGACACCTGCCTCGTGGCATACCGCGGCCGAGCGCAAGGTCTGAGGCAGTGAGGTGACCGGGGTGCTCCAGCTGACCGGGGTACTCCACCCGATCGGGGGGAGGATCGGGCCGCACGAGCGCAGCAGAAAGACGGCCACGGCCACCAGAGGGACAGCCCCTGCGAGAGTTGCGCACCATCGCCGCAACGGCGACCCTGTGGCGGTGATCGCCGTGATCGAGGCTTCGACTGACTTGCCTATCGGACCGATGGCCTTTTCGGCGCCGGCGAGAACAGGACCGGTCAAGGCCTCGCCTGTACGCGCTGTGTCGGCGACTGCCTTGGCCAGTGGCGCTCCGCAGTGTGCGCAACGTGCCGCGCCGCCCGGGCTGAGGTGCGCGCAGTATCCGCAGATCAGATCGTGCGCGGTCAATGTCCGGTGACCACCATCGAGGACAGGGCGATCGAGTTGAGGACCGGGTCACCTTTGGACTCGAGGACGGTCACGACGATCTTGGTGGCGCTGATCTCCGGGCTGACCTTCGTGATGACCAACGCGCGCTGGTCCAGGGTCTGCTGGGTGTAGGTGGTGGCGTTGGCGTCATCGAACCGGTACGAAACCCGGCTGGCAGTACGGTATTTCACCCATTGGTCGACACCGTCGGGGGTGCTGGCGTCCCATCCTGGTACGACACCGATGGAGTCGACTCGATAGGAGCGGCCCAGATCGATGATCAGGATCTGACCGTCGACTTTGTAGGCGCGCGGGCACGACCATGCCTTACCGGTTCCGGCGAACGCGTCCATTGCCGGCGTACCGCCTGGAGGGCAGTGCGATTGCGCGGATTTGATCTGGATGGGAGATCCCACGGCGGTGGTCGGGGTGGCGGGCTGGGTCGGGGTGAGCGGATCGGGCGAACCGGTGCCGGTGGCGAGCACCGCCGGGTTGTTCGTGGGCTCGGTTTCACCGCCGGAGGTCAGGATCGCCAGCGCCACCACCAACGTGCACGCAGCCGCGATGGCCAATGCCACCTTGGGTTCGCGTATGCGCGGGAGCAGAGCGCGGATCGGTGCGCCCCGTCGCGCTAGGGAGGCACGCGAGTCGCTGGAGGAGGCCGAGGATTGCGTGTTGTCCTCGGTACCCGGGGTCTGCGCGTAGTCGGTATCGGCGGGGACGTAGTCCGACCGCTCGGTGTCGGTATCGGCGTTCTGTCCGTTCAACAGAGCGAGGATCCGCTCGCTGGCCTTCGGACCGTTACCGGATGCTGGTGTGAGACCGGGGGTGAATGGGTCTTCGTCGACCCCGTCGAGCCGGGTTTGTTCCGGCTCCGGGGTTCCGGTCCAGTTCAGTGACGGGTCGGACAGCAATGCTTCCAGGACCGCTTCCCGGTGTTGAAGAAAGACATCTCCCGGGTCGGTGTCTGGCATGGCTGGGATGGTATCGAGCCCAGCGCCGGTAGGAGTTCACGCTATTCCCGCTGCCGAGAAGGCTTTTGGGGTGATCAGCGGTCTCTTTCTCCGGTGACGAAATATTCCGGTGGTACGTCGAATACGCGTGCCAGCGCGATGATCAGATCGAGGCGGGGTATGGCGTCCCCATGGATGAGCCGGTACAGACCCGATTGGGAGACAGGCACATCGGGGTATGCCAACTCCAGGTGCTGTGCGAGGGAGTACAGGGTCAGCGATCGTGTCGCGCCGTCTTCGGTCGAGACCATCGATTCGGAGATCAACGCCGAGAGCCGGCGTGAAAATATCGCCGCTGCAGCCTGTCTCGGGGTTTGCTCGAGGTTTTCACCGAGCGATCGCGCATCGCCGTCCTGCGATTTCGAATCCGTTACCACACCCCAGGACACTACTTCCCCGTCCCCGTTCATTTCATCGACCGGGGATCGGGATCTGCGGGTGTGGCGATGGTGACGCGTCGCTGGCTGCGGGGTCGGTGCTGACCGGGTTCGGTGGTTGTTCGAAGTATCGGGTTTCGCCGCGGGGCTCGATGAGGTCGACGCGCACCGTGTGCAGGGGGATGCCGACCTCGACGGTGGCCTCGTCGATCTGTTCGATGGCAAGGTCGGGTGATTTGCGTGGCCGGGTGCCGGGGTCCCCGATGGTGAGGGTGGTGTTGGCGCCAGAGCCACGTGGCGTTATCTGGTCGAACACCATCAGGGTCGCGGGTGGGGTGTTCGAATCCTCGTGCTGTTCATCGGGGTTGGCCGCCAGTCGCAGTGAGAGCGGGTCTCCGACCGCGTGCACCAGGGGTATCCAGGCGTGTGCGCGAGAGGAGTGCACTTCTACGCTGGCCCCGACGACCATGGCGCGCAATACGATCTGCTGGGCGACCGGTAGCGATGCTCGGATGTCGATGGATCGGCGGCGGGGGTGGTATCGGGCCGGGTCGTACAGCGGCATCGCGAGGGTGTGGTGCGGCTGACCGCTGATGGCGCCCAGGATCTGGCCGTTGGGTCCGATGGGTACGAACAGTTCAGGTAGCAGTGTGGTGGATGCGAGGTTGCTCCCGTCGCGGCGGCGGGGTAGTTGGTGTACCGATTTTTCTCCTGGGAGGGTGGCGAGGAAGGCGTCGAGTTGGCGGCCGGGCAGTGGGCGAAGGTAGGGAGGTAGCGGGTGTTCGGGTTCGGGTCCGACGAATCGGACCAGGCCGCGTGGCCCGTCCTGGTGGTGGGCCAGTCCAATGACGACGGTGGTCCAGCCGCGGTTCCAGCTCCAGCAGTCATCGAGCGCGGTGTCGCCGAGTCGGTTCCAGTCGACGGTGAAGCTGGTGACGCGTCGTGCGGCGGTGCCCACGCTCAGGTGGTCCCATTGCTGCTGCAGATCGGGTGCGCGAACTCCGGTGTGCAGCAACAGGGTTGCCTCTCGGACCGCGGCGGAGGGCAGGACCTGGGCGATAATCCCGCGCTCACGCAGTCGTGATGCGATGCGATGGGTGGCCGCGGCCAGGGCGCGTGGGCCCGCGACGGCGCTGGGTCCGCGGTGGGTCATCATTGCAAGGTTGCGGTGTTGATCCAGACGGACCACGAGCCAGGTCCGGCGTTCGCCGATGACAGGGTGCGAGCCGATCAGTTGGTCGTACAGCATGCTGTAGTCGCCGTTCGGGCGGACTCGCCGGCCGGTGGTCACGATGTCGATATCGACGGTGATGCCGTACTGATTCAGCAGTGGTAGGAGCAGGGCCACCGGAAGGGTGTCTTCGGTGTACACCGTCTGTTCGGTGATGATGGTGGGCAGGTCCAGGTTCGGGGCGAGTTGGATCATCGCGGCCAGTGTTGTCTCACCCCTGCGGATACCGCACGAGCCGGCGGCGGTGTCGATATCGATCAGGTCCGCTGCGAGGGTGTGGGGTGTTGATGGTGTGTTGCGCCCGAGTCGGTAGTCGGCCCAGATCAGAAGCCATTCTGCGGGTGTGCGTGAGCGCACCCGCAGGGCGGTCATGGTGATCGCGACCGAGGCCAGCATCGCGGTGACCCACCATGGTGTGCGGGTGGATATCGCGGCCAAGGCGGGTCCACCACCGATGATCAGTACCGCCAGGGGGGTTCTGCCGATTGTGCCGACTGCGATGCGTGGTTCGGTCAACCCCGCCTCCGGAGCGTGCGGTACGCCGCAGTCGAGCTGATGGCGAGCAGGAGCGCGGTGATGATGACGCACAGCGCCGTGATTGCGGGTCGCGGGTCCTTGGCGGGTGGTGGCGCCGGAATAGTCAGTGTTGTGGCGCCATAGAGTCCCGCGGGGGCGGGGGGCGGGGTGCGGTAGCTCAGGGCTGTGAGGGGATCGATCATGCCTGCGCCGACGATATTGTCGATGCCGCGTGCTGGTGCGTGTGCGCTGGCTTGCAGTCGGGCCGCGATCTGGGCTGGGGTTTCGTTGGGGAATCGGGAGCGTAGCAAGGCTGCCACGCCGGCGGTGTAGGCCGCGGCGAATGAGGCGCCTCCGACTGCGGAGAGTTTGTCGGGAGCTCCGACGCCGTTGATCAGGTCGCCGCCGCCGGGCCCGAGTGATTCGATCCCGGTGCCGGGTGCGGCGACCGAGACCCAGGGGCCGGTCAGTGATTCGGAGACGGTCTCCCCGGTGGCGGTGGTGTAGCCGACGGTCAGTACATCGGTGGAGTACCACCCGGGTGTGGAGATCGTCTTGACGCCGTCCCAGTTGCGGGGGTCGTTGGGGCGGGCGGGATCGATGCCGGGGTTTTGCTCGCAGCCGTTGCCGGTGTCTCCTGCCCCGGCCACGATGAGTGCGCCCTTGATTCGGGTGGCGTAGTTGATCGCAGCGGACAGGCTCGAGTGGTCCACCGCGAGAGTGGCGGGTACACAGATCGGTAGTGCAATGGCGATCACGTTCGCGTCGAGGTTCGCTGCGCGTGTGATGGCTCGTGCCAGGATCCGCATTTGTGTCGAGAGTTGTTGGGCAGGATCGTAGTTGGCGATTCCGTCTTGGGTGAAGGCTCCGGATCGGTAGCGGATGGACAGGATGCGGGCATCGGGGGCCACGCCTGTGAATCCGTCGGCGGGGTCGGGTGCGGCGCCGATGATGCCGGCGATGAGTGTGCCGTGTGCGTCGCAGTCGAACAGTCCGTCGCCGCCGGATTGGACGTAGTCGCCGCCGCCGTCGAGGGTGGGCAGGCGCATGTTCGGGCTGACCCCGGTGTCGATGACCGCGACGGTGATTCCCGCTCCGGAGCTCAACGCGCGGACTCGGCGTAGGTCCAGGGCGCGTTCGGGTGGAGGTACCTGAGCGAGGTCACTGTGGGGAAGCACACCGACTGCGACGCATCCCTTGTCTTGTTTGGTGGGGTACTCCGGTCCCGGTTTGTCCCCGTCGGGCGGTGGTGCGGTCACCGGTGCGGGTGGCTGTACCGCTGCAGCTGGCGCGATGCCTGCGGCTACGGTCAAGAGCGCGGCGAGCAGAGCGTGCGCGGCACGCAGTCTCATCAGAGCCCTCGCATGGCGGTGTAGATGCCCATGATCCAGCAGGTGAGTATGGGGATGGTGAGCACGAATGTGTATTCGATGAGGTCGATCGTGCGGCGTACTACCGGTGAGAGCCGCATGGCAGGCAGACGTGCGCCTGCGCTGCATCCAGCGGTCGCGAGTGCGGCGATCGTGAGCGTGACCATCACTCGCGCGGGCGCGGTCTCATACGAGTTCACCAGTACGGCGCCGATACCGAGCACAGTGGCGGCGGCCGCGGACAGCAGTGCGAGGGCTTGGACGCGGTCGGGGTACCAGCGTGCACGCATGACCAGCACGCCTGCGATGGCGGTGCCGGTGAGGATTTCGCGGATGCCGCCGGGGCTCTGCTGGGCCAGGAGCACTGCGGTGCCGGCGAGCAGGATGGAGGCTGCGGCTATCAGCCCGCGCAATCCGTTGATTGCCAGGCGGGCGCGGTGTTCGAGCGACAGGCTCGCTCGGTCGCGCGGCGGTACCGATTGTTGCTCGTCGGGGCCGGTGAGTTCGGCGTCGAAGATGTCGGTCAGGGTGCTGTGATTGACCTCGCGACCCGGGTCGGGCAGGTCGGGTGGGCGGATTCGTGCGATCAGCACGGCAAGGCGCGGCGCGGTGGTCAACAGCAGCAGCCCTGCCAGCGCTGTTGCCGCGGATATCTGGCGGAGCGAGATGTCCAGGGTGGTAGCCAGACTCGCGGCGAGGGTCAGCACAGTCCCCAGGACCGTGGTCGCGAGCAGTGTGGGAAGGCCCAGACGGGTCGTGCGGAGTGCGATGACCGCGATGATGGTGGTCACGGCCGCTGCGGCGGCGAGGTTGGCTGCGTCGAAGGGGCCGTGCTGGCCGTAGGGCAGGGGAACCAGCATGGCTGCACCGGCGGCGAGCAGTGGAATCGCGGCCAGAGTCAGGCCGAGGCCGTGTCGGGGTGAGTGGTGGCGTTGCTGGGTGGTGATCGCGGCGAACACGCTCAGTGCGCCCAGCACGAGTGCGGGTAGGGCGCACCACAGCACCGAGCCGGTGCGGGTCCACGACCAAGCGAGCGACACCGCGATTGTGACGGCGCTGATCCCGAATGCCGTGAGCCCTGTCAATGCGGCTGTCCCGGGGTCGAATTCGGAGAATTCTCGCTCGTTGACGCGTGCGAGGGCGTCGGTGATGTCCTCTACCAGTGGGTCGAACGTCTCGGTCGAGTCGGTGCATGTGAGCATCAGCAGCGAGCCGTCGGCGATGTCGTGCTCTGCGAGTGTGCTCCAGCGCGGCATCGGTGCGCTGCCTGGTCGTGCCAGCGTCCAGTGCCCGGAGGGGGCGGTGAAGTCGACGGTGGGGTCGTCGATGGTCGCGCTCAGCACCGAAAGCAGGTCGTCCATGAATGTTTCGACACTGAATTTGGTCGGCAGTACCACATCGATCTGGTAGACGGCGACCATGACTGCCACGCGTGCGCGCGCGACCTCGGCAGGTTGGGCCGTGGCGGGGGGTGGTGCGGCTAGGGCAGAGGGGGAGCTCACTGGTGTCCTGCGCGTTCGGTGCGGCTGTATCCGGTCATCATGTTGTCGGGGAAGCTGTCCGCGACGGTGGCCGCGAGGTCTTCGAAGGCCAAGGCGGTGTCGTTGTCCAGCAGGCGCAGGTCGATCTCGCCGCCTTCAGCCAGGTGTTTGTCGTAGGGAATGAGGAAGGTGGGGCGCCCAGCGGTGGCGAAGAGTTCCTCGATGCGTGCGACCTCGACGACGGGTTTGGAGGGGTGCTGCAGCACGATCGCGATGATCGAATGGGCGGCGAGACGGTACTGTCCGTGGGCGTTGAGCCATTCCATGGTGGCGACCGCGCCGGTCACGCCGCGCACGGTTGCGGGGGTGACCAGTACGACCGCGTCGCTGGATTCGAGGACAGCGCGGGTGGCCGAGGCGAGTACGGCGGTGCCGCAGTCGACCATGAGCAGGTTGTAGTGCTTGCGCAGAATGGTGGTGGCGGCCAAGTATTCAGCACCCGAGAGTGGATCCAGGGCGGCGGGCGACCAGGGTGAGGCCACCACGGCCAGGTCCGAGGTGGTGATCGAGGCGAAGGCTTGTACGGCGGAGAATGCGTCGATGTATTTTTCCTGGGCCAGGTCACGCAGTGTCAGCCCGAAGGAGTGGTGGCTGGTGCGCGCGGCGAGGTCACCGAAGTCGGGGTTGGCGTCGATGGCTGCGACCCGGTCGGGTCGCAGCGCTGCAAAGGTCGCACCGAGCGCGGCTACTGTGGTGGTCCTGCCGACGCCGCCTTTCACGTTCAGCACCGCGACCTGGTAGGCGGCACCGAGTTGACGGCGGATGCGGGCACGGCGGTGTTCGGTACGTTGCTCGGTCGGTGAGAGGCCGATGTTGAAGCCGACTTTGTTGAGCGCACCGCGCATTCCGGTGGTCGAGCGAAGTTGGGCTTGTCGGCTCGCGGCGATGTCGGCGAGCAGTTCGTTGGAGGTCAGTGAAATCGGAAGGGCTTGATAGGCGGCGGGTTCGGAGTAGCCCACACGGTCTGGGGTCCGGGTAGCTGGTGGTGGGGCCGGCTGAAAGGGAGGGTGAGTCGCGGGGGTAGAAGTGGGGGCGGCGGACTGCGACGCGAGAGGTGAAGGTGTCGCGGTGATCGACGGTGACATAGCGGCGGGATGGCTGCTGTCGATGTCCGGGGGTGTGTGAGTGGGATCGGACGGCCCCCTCTGGCGGGATCCGTGGCTGTAGGGTTCTGGGTTCCCTGCGTAGGTGTGCGTTGCGTCTGTGGGAAGGGGCGCGAGCGGTGGGGAGGGTTGTGGCCGTTGTTCTGCCCCATACGGTTCCGAGGTCGCGGCGAATTTCGTTTGGGTGCCGATTGATTCGTCTTGCTCCTGGGGAGACTGTGTTGGCTCGGGCAGTGGCGGGTGGCTGCGCCCGGGTGCAGATGCGGCCCCGGTGTCGGTGTCGCTCTCGGTGGCGGTGAAGTAGGCGGCATAACCGCCCCGAGCGCGCATGGAGCTGGGTGTCTCGTCTTTGCTGCTCGGTGCTGTGTTCATTTTCCCCTCATCCTCTCGACAATCCCCGAGGGGTGTTCATGTTCGGCTGGTTCGGAACCAACTGCCGCCGGGTAGCAGGTCGGCCAGCGCTCGTATGCCCGCGTGCAGACTCGCGGAGTCACCTGGTTGATAGGTGGAGTGCACGTGTTGGTTCAAATCCCGGCTCGGCACGACCGTGATTCGCCCGGAGGGGGTGTCCAGCACGCTCATGCCCAAGTCGGGTTTGGGAATGACGCCGTCGCGATGTTCGATCATGAGTACTTCCGCGCGCCGGACCACCTCGTCCAGTGCCCTGGTGAGCACAACGGCTGTGCGTGGGTCCGCACCCAACTGCACCAGGGCCGGTCGGCGGGAGTGCGCGTCAGCGGGAACGGCCGCGAACTCCTCATCGGCGGCGGTCAGTGGGGTGAATTGCAGGGCCGGTGCGCTACCCAGGGCTGCGAGCAGTGCGGTTGCTACGGCGTCGGTTTTTTCTCCGTCGGTCGGTACCGTTTGGATGATGAGGTGGTCGTCGTGTCGTACGGCGAGCACATGGGTTTCGCCGCTGCGCACCAACGACATCCGCAGCATCCCGGGTACGCCACTCGGGTCGCTGCGGTCGATGATGCGAGCGGCCATTTCCACATCGGGCCGTGCCAGACAGCGCAGCCAGTGCGCGATCACTGGATGGACGCCGTTGTCGTCGATAATGCCTACGTCGGTGAGTTGTCTGGCGACGACAGCGTTGACCTTGTCGCGATCATCGATGCGCTCGATAGTCGGCAACAACGCCAGCACCGCCGGATACGTGTCGATCTCGACCATAGTTTGCAGCAGAAGAGCGGCATCGACGTTCAAGTCGACAGCGACAGGGTCATCGTTCGACCGGCTAGATGCCATAGAAGCCTTTACCGTTGTTCTCGTCCACGAGCTGCATTCGACTGGCTGCGGTGCCGATTGCTGTACGCAGCTTGGCCAGACTTGCTCCGTAGTCGTCCAGCTTGGCATTCAACTCGGTCGTCACTGAGTCATATCCCGTTGCTCCTGCACCGGTGAACCCACAGTCGAGAAGGTTCTGTTTGATACGTATAAGATGGATGCGGTTTTGCTCCATGGCATCGAGAATTGCGCCGAGGCGCGTGGTGTGAGTGTTGATCGCGACAAAATCGTAAAGCATTGCGTGTCAGCCTTTCGAGAATCGGTCGTTAATGGTTGAGCAGGTTCACAAAGGGCTGATTTTGGAAGCTGCAGCAGGGGCTTCCACGCCACCGGAACCGCCAAGGGCCGCTTCGGAAATGCGACCACGAGCCTCCAGGTCGGCCTCGTCAACCGTATAGCCTTGAATTTTCGTCTGTTCGACTATTCGAACCAAGGTGGCGTCGAGCGCTTTACCCTTTTGCAGTGCATCAGCCAGGGCCATGTTGGCCGCGTTGCCTGCCCCTTCGCTTTTCAGGACCACGGCGAGTTCGTCGGAAACATTGAACAATGCTCCGAGATGATTCTCCAGTTCCTGGTGACCGTGATACGCATTGGTCGCAGCCGCCTGAATGTCTGCGGTGTTGCCTTGATACTTGCCGGGATTGGTCATTATTTTCCCTTTCGATGTTTCTACGATTACGCGGATGTGTCAGATCACAGTTACCGTGTGGACGCGTGATGCTCGTGCACAAATTCATCACCATCACCAATTTCGGGAATATCTGCGACCAAAATCTTTTCCGACAGTGACTCTGCATGTTTTTCGCCGCCCAGGTATTCGAAGACGCCGTATGCGGGTGGCACTTCGGGGAGGGGGACGTCGTGTGCCTGGCCGGGGGCGAACGCCTTGGCGGCTCTGCGCTCGTCGTGTGGGTGACGGCGCTCGAGGGCGCGAGGCGCGCTGACCCCGCGCGGTGCAGGGCGTTGCGGGATCGGTTGTGTGGCGGTAGGTCCGGTTCCCGCGCCGAATGTTTTGGTCGTGGAGGTGTTCCAACTCGCGGGCATGCGCACGCCGCTGGCGTTGCTGGATACTGCGCCGAGTCCGCCGGTGCTCATGCCCAGGGTCACCACGCTTCCCATACCGCCGGTGAGTCCGGCCAGAGTCGGGGAAGTCGGCGAGGTTCCCAGGAGCCCGGGGCCTGATGCCTGATGACCATCGCCGGCGGGATCGAGAGGGTGATCGGCAGGGTTGTCGGCACGGGTCGAGTACTCCGGATCCGGTGGCTGAAGCGAGGTCGCAGACTCTTGACCAGGCAGATCTGCGCCGACCTGTGACGGTCCGGGGTCGACTACCTGGCCGGGATTGGATGCGGCGGAAGCTTCGCCGGGGATGGAACTGCCAGCCGCGGTGCCTGCTGGGCCGGTGAGCGGGGAGGTCACGAGGCGGTCTTGTCCGCTGGTTGTCCCCAGTGCTCCTATGCCCGTGTCGGCGAGCGTGTCGGTGGTGGGAGCTTGACCGAATTGCCCGGTGGTGATCGGCGGTGCTTGAGCAGGTGGGGGCAACTGCGCCAGCAGAGTGGCGGTCGCGGCGGCATAGGTGAGCATGGTGGCCGTGGCGATCGCCCGTTGAGTCAGGTAGATCATTTCGAGGGTGGCGATCGGCACGGTGTTCTGCCCCATCGCGTTGGTGGTGATGGCTGCGGCGAGGTCGGCCTTGACCGCGATCACCTCCCAATAGCGCGGCATAGCGATCAGGGCTGCAGTGTAGGCATCGGCGATCTTCGATGCGACCGCAGCTGTGGCGGCTGCGGTGGCGACCTGCGTGCGTAACCAGTTGGCGTGGTTGCGGAATGCTTGCTCTGCCTGGTCGGCAGAGGGACCGCGCCAACTGAGCGCCATCTGTTGCATACTGCCGTCGGACCCGAGGGCGGCAGCGTTAAGCCCTGTCGCCATTGCCGAATATGCGGTTGCTGATGCCCGCATAGGGTCGGGACCGGGGCCCAGGAGGCGTCGAGAGTTTTCTTCTGGCGGTAGTGCCAGAAAGTCCAGCGGCAAGGAAAACATTGTGTTCTCACTTCGGCCAGGTGTTGCGAGTCACCAGTTTCAGGCGATTCTCGCCACGGTGATGTCTGCGCCGTTGGATGCATCGCAGAGGCCGGTGTCGGCGCTGATCGGGTACAGCATTTCTGCGCCTGCCAGCAGGTGGGTGATTCCTGGCACGGTCTCTCCGAAGTAATCGACGGTATGGTCGCAGAAGTACTCCGCGACCATCTTGCTCACGCAATCACCTCCGGCGGGGATCGGCATTGCGGGGGCCAGTGATGTGCCGAGGACTTGGGAGAGGTTTGCGTGAAGCGCCTGGAGCTGCGCGCCGATGACGGGGAGATCGTCGGTAATCATGTAGAGGGACATGTCGTCTCCTGACAACTACTCGAATGCAGCGTGACATCAGAAACGCTATTGCATTCCCACTTGTGGGAACAGTCGTGAATTAGGGTGCGACCGTTCACTCGGACGGGGCTGTGTGAGCCGCTTGAACGAGGTCGCGGCGAGCTAGCAGGGGTTCGACGAATATGCCTCGGCCCGTCGGTTGCTTGGTGGCTTTCACATCACCGATGAGCATTCCGTCCAATCTCGAGCCGTCCATGATGAGCCCTGAAGAGTTCAGGTTCTTCATCTGCCCGAGAATGTTGTCGTACATCGCGGAATCGGCTTGGGCGATGTTGCGGGCCGCGATCAGGTGCAGGCCGGTGTCCCGACCGTCGACGATGAGGTCCTTGAGTGGGTCGAGGGGATTCAATTGCCCGCGTTGGGCGACCATGTGGTAGTCGTCGATCACCACGAAGACTTCCGGGCCGTTCCACCAGGAGCGCTCCTTGAGTTGTTGCGAGGTCACGTCGTCGGGTGCGCGGCGTTCGCGCATCTGCGCGGCGAAGCCGGCGAGCCCGTTGATCAGATCGCGCTCGCTGGTGAGGTATCCGAGCAGGTGTTCCTCAGGGAGAGCGTCCATGTGCTGGCGGCGGTAGTCGATCAGCAGTACGCGTGCTTGTTCCGGGGTGAATCGGCGGTGGATCGATTCCAACAGCGTGCGCAGTACCGTGGATTTGCCGCAGCCTGTGGAGCCCAAAATCATGAAGTGGGTGGAGACTCCGAAGTCGATGGCGGCGGGGGTGAGGTCGGATTCGCGGAGCCCGAAGGGCACGAGCAAGCGTTGAGCGGTGGTTGTAGGAGCGGTGAGCCCGGTGGTGATCTCATCGAAGCCGATACGGGCGGGTAGCAGTTTCACTCCTGGCGCAGTACGACCCGGGTACTGACCGATGAGCGCGTCGAGCGCGGCGGCGAGACCGACCCCTGCCGATTCCACGTCAGGGTTGCCGTCGGTGCGTGGTAGCGCGGTGTGCATGTGCAGGCCGTCGGTCGTGATGCAGCGTCCAGGCCGGTTGGCGGGGATGGCGGCGACCACGTGGCGGTGGGTGGTGAATGCGGTGTCGGTGAGGTCGCCGAGGCGCATCTCGAGGCGGGTCTGGAGCATATCTTTGATGGAGGATCGGATCGCCGCCCAGCGGGAGCTGGTCAGGACCAGGTGTATTCCGTAGTTGAGGCCCTGCAGCGCAAGAGATTCCACGACAGGCTGGTACTCGTCGTAGAACGGTCCGTTGCTCGAGAATCCGATGTCCCATCCGTCGATGACCAGAAAGACGTCGCCGTGTTGATCGCCGTGGGCGGTGAGTTGCTCGGATTCTCGTGAGAGGGAGCGACGGCGGCGAAATTCGCGCATGGAGTCGATGCCGAGGTCGGAGAACAGTCGCTGTCGGTGCGCGATGAGGTTGGTCAGCAGTGCGAAGGTGCGCCGCACGCGGTCGACGTCGCGGATCGTGGCGATCGAGCCGATATGTGGCAGGGTGCGCAGCGCGGCCAGGCCGCCGGAGAAGTCGAGGCAGTAGAACTGAATTTGTTCGGGGGTGTGGGTGAGGGCTCCGGAGAGAATGAGGGTTTGCGCGGCAGTCGATTTGCCCGATTGTGGGCCGCCGACGATAGCGACGTGACCGCCGGCGCCGGACAGATCGACCGTCCAGACGTCCTGCCGTTGCAGACGTGGTTGATCGACGATTGCCCAGGGCAGTTGCAGGGTGCCTCGGGTCGCGTTCTGGGTGAGGCGGTCCAGGGTGGGTGCGATGTTCAACGGCGGCAACCACATGCGATGTGCAGGTCGTCCCCGGCCGGCGAGTTGTTGCAGCACGGTCTCCATGATGGTCACCGGTTCGACATCGTGGAGTTCGGGCTCAGGTTCGGGCGTGGGCTCGGTGACCGCGGTGTGGGCGATGGCGGCGGCGGTGAACCGTTGGGGTGGTTGGTATCCGCCGTTTGCGCGGCGTACGCGGCGGCTGCTGGCGGCGGTGTGTGCAGGAGCTATGTAGGGCAAGCCGACGTAGGCGGCTTGGAAGCGTTGTAGATCTCCTGCCCCGACACGCAGGTATCCCGCGCCGGGCTTCTTGGGCAGGTGGTAGGCATCGGCGGTGCCGATCGCATCGCGTGAGTCGCTGGTTTGGTTGGTGCGCAGCGCGATTCGATAGGACAGGTGTGCTTCGAGTTCACCTATTCGACTGGATGGCACTTTTTGTGACGCGAGTAGCAGGTGGATGCGCAGGGAACGGCCGAGTCGGCCGATGGCGACGAACAGTTTGGAGAAGCTGGGGTGTTGTTCGAGCAGTTCGGCGAACTCGTCGAGGATGATCAGCAGGGTGGGCATGGGCGCGAGTTGTGCGCCTTGTTCGCGGGCACGCTCGTAGTCCGCGACGCTGGCGAAGTTGCCCGCGTCGCGCAGAATGCGTTGTCTTCGTGCCATTTCGCCGTTGATCACGTCTTCCATGCGAGTGACGAGATCGGCTTCTTCTTCCATGTTGGTGACGACAGCGGTCACGTGGGAGAGCCGGTCGAAGCCCAGGAAGGTCGCGCCGCCTTTGAAGTCGACCAGCAGGAGATTCAGCAGGTCCGGTGAGTGGGTGGCTACGGCTGAGAGAACGAGCGTTCGAAGGAATTCCGACTTTCCCGAGCCAGTGGCTCCGATGCACATTCCGTGTGGGCCCATGCCCTCCTCGGCTGATTCCTTGATATCCAAGTGCACCAGGGCTCCGAGCGGGTCGTAACCGAAGGGGATGTTCAGGCGGGATCGGTCGATGTCACGCAGGGTGCGCCATTGCCGGTCGATGTGGATATCACCTGGATCGGTGATTCCGACCATCTCCTCCCACGAGGTGCCGCCGGCTTGTTCGGCGGCGACTGCCTCGACAACGGTGGAGAGGCGATAGGGGGCGAGGCTGCGAGCCAGGGCGGCGCTCGCTGCGACAGACATTGCGTCGGCTCGCCCGACACGTCGCTTGCCGCGTACGGACACCTCGTATAGGGAGCGGTCCTCGTCCACGCTGAAACGCAGCGCGCGTGGCAGGGGTTGTTCGGCGGTGCCCAGCCGCAGCCAGGTGCACCCGTCGATTCCGGAGATGTCGCGTTCGTTCGCTGTGCCTCCGACTCCGACGATCAACACGAAATGCTTGCGTTCGAGAGAGGGTTGGCTGTTGGCGGAGAACGGTCCTCGGTTGAGCCCTGCCAGGACCTTGGCGCGGAGCTCGCCGACCGTGCGGTACAGCATGCGGCTCGAGCCGATAGCGTCCTTGTCGCTGGTGTGTTGGGTGTGGGGTAGCCATTTGAGCCATGCCCATTCCGGGGCGTCCGGATCCGGGAGCACTGCCGCGACTGCCACTTGGTCCGGTCCGTGCAGCACAACGGTTTCGGCGAGCATGGCGCGCACCAGGGCAGCGACGGCGGTGGGATCGCCGTCGAGGCCGAGTTCGGGTGCTGAGAGCAGATTGATTGCGATCGGCATACCGCCGACGGTGGAGTACGCCTTGGCGAAGCGTGTCACTTCGACGACTCCGACCGGGTCCAGGTCAGCCAGCGGCGCGGCTTCGGGCACGATGACTCGCACCTGGTTGGCGATTCTTCCGCGTCCCACTCGTATGCGCAGGAATTGGGAGTTGCTGACCTGGATCTCCCACATGCGCTGGCTGGCGACCAGGCGGGCAAGGTTGTCAGGTCCCGGGTGGGTGTGCGCCAGATAGGTCTGCAGTTCGGTCTCGGAGGCGCGCACCGACTTGCGGTGTTCGGCGATGCTGCGCAGGTAATCCTTGCGTTCCTCGTTGAGGGCTGCCGCGCCGCCGGCCCCGTTGCCGCTGAGGCCGCCCCCGAGGGTTCCGACCATCGAGACCACCATCATGAGGGGGAAGAACAAGGAGGTCGGTGACATGGCTCCGCCACCGCGGAACATCATGACCATCATTCCGGCCATGCCGGCCATCATGACCACGGGCATGATCATCTTGACTCGGGAGGCGGGAACGGGTTTGGGCAGTTCGGTGGGTGGCTGCAACCGCAGTTCCGCCACGGCGGGTGCTTTGGGCCCGCGCACCATGCGGGCTGGGCGGACGAATCGGCGGGTGGTGCTCACGGTTGTCCTGCGGGCAGTGGTGCCGAGGCACGGTCGGTGGCGATGCCGTCGTGCTGAACGCGTGCGTCGCGCTGTGACAGGGTCGGGCCGACGGCGAAGAGAGACACGATATTCCAGGGCGCAGGGATGGGGGTGCGCAGCGAGAGCGCGGTCAGTGTGGGATCGTCCGGGGTACCGCGGGTATCGATGCCGTAGCGCACGCCGCTGTCAGAGATCCAGAACAGTGCCTCCTGCAGGGGGGAGGAGACACTCATTCCTGTGACGCGCACAAAGGTTCCGCTGTCGCGGGGCAGATAGGCGGCATCGGCGGTGGTGCCGTGCGAGCCACTTGCGGTGACGAGCGGGACTGTGCGCGTGAGTTCTTCGGTCGCGAGCGGCAGTTGGCGCCCGACCAGCAGGTCGGTCGCCGCATTCAGGTCGGATGCGTCCCGGGACCAGCGGTAGCAGGTGACTCCGTCGCGTTCGGGATCGACGATATGCACGGTGGCGGCGGGGTAGCTGCTGGTGCCAGGCCAACCACCCGGGCGCAGGTTGGCGGCGATGATGTCCGGGCCGACAGCGATGGCCGAGACTGCGCCATGTGAATCGGCGTTGCGCAGCATGGCCGCCAGCGGGGCATTGATCTGTACGACGCCTGATTGAGACACCACGTAGTAGGACGCGCCGTGGTCCACGGTGGACATCGCGAGTACCGAGCCGACTGCGACCGTGAGACCCGAGGACAGTGTGATGATCTGCCCTGCCGCGGGGACCACGGGTACACGCAAAGGTGGTGCTTCCGGGATGGCTTCGAGCAGGCCTGGCGAGGCCGGGAGTACCGGTGCGGTGGCGTCGATTCCCAGGGCGAGTGTGACCGGGGAGTCGGCGAGATTGATTGCAGCCCGTACGATTCCGTGGTCGTGGTCGCGATAGACCAGCCACGTGGTGACCCCTTCGCGCAGCAGCCGTGCGTAGTTGTCGCCCAGCGGCTCGATGGCGCGGCTGTCGAGCGTCAGTCGGCTTCCGATCGCGACGGTGCGCACCGGGGATCGACTGGTCGTGGGCAACCCGGTGGTGGGATCCAGAGGTGCGGCCGCGCCGGTGGTGGTGCTGTCGCACACTGCCCACGACGAGTCGCGTGTAGTGCTGTCGAAAATGCTGCCTGGCGCGCCTGCGATGCCGACGATCGGGCCTCGTGGGTATTTGGCCAGTTCTTCTTTCGATACTTGTTGCGGATTCTCGGGTGCGCCGATGATCAGTCGCGCGGAGGTGAGATTCAGTGCGGGATAGAGTCTTCCGCCTACGCGCACATACAGTGCCCCGGTACCGCGTTCTGCCACGATGTGCGCGTCTCCGACGGGCTTGGCGGGCTTGAAGAACGCCAGAACCGCTGATCCGGCGATGACCACGCAGGCCATCGCGATGCCGATAGACAGCGCGGTGGAGCGACCGCGCTGAGGGTCATCGATCATCGAGGCGTCCCGGCGAACCAGTGCGTGTTCGATGCGCCGGAACAGAAATCGCCAGCCGGAGATCTGGTGTTTGGTCACCACCCGGAATCGGGCCACGGCTGTGTGTCTCCTTACCTGGTGCTGGTCAGATCGTGGCGGCAGGAGCCAGGCCCTCTACAGCGGCGGTGATGTCGGCTTCGGAGATGGTCATGAGTTCTTCGTCGGTCATCGTGGCCACGTTGGCGCTTTCCTTGGTGAACCGGTAGTCGCGTTCGGCTTCGGCGGCTTCGACGACGTTGCGAACGAATCGACCGTTGCCTGCCAGGTCGATCAGGCGGCGACCGTTGCGGGCTTGCAGAGACAAGCGTTCGCATCGGTCGTGTAGTGCGTTGCGGGCATCACGGGACAGGATCGAATCCTTGTGCTGGGCGATATGTTCGGCGATGCGTACCAGTTCGCCGGCGTCGTAGCTGGCGAAGCGGATGCGTTTGGTGAAGCGGGAAGCCAGGCCGTCGTTGGAGGCCAGGAATCGGTCGATCTGGTCTTCGTATCCGGCGATGATGACCACGAGTTTGTCGCGGTCGTTCTCCATGCGGGCGAGCAGTGTGTCGACGGCTTCTTTACCGAAGGCATCTCCGCCGGAGAGTCCTTCTTGGATGAGGGTGTATGCCTCGTCGATGAACAGCACTCCGCCCATGGCTGAGTCGATCAGCGCGTTGGTCTTGGGAGCGGTGTGTCCGAGGTGGGTGCCGACCATGTCGTTGCGCGAGACCTCGATGACTTCGGCGTTCTCCACGACGCCGAGGCCGGCGAAGATCTTGGCGATGACGCGGGCGATGGTGGTTTTGCCGGTCCCGGGCGGGCCGGAGAAGATCAGGTGGTGTGTGCGCGAGTCCACTGCGAGTCCGCGTTTGGCGCGTACCTGGTCCATCAGTACCCCGGATTTGAGTCGGTCGACTTGTTCTTTGACCGAGTCCATGCCGATCTGCGCTTGGAGCAATTGCGAGGCTTCGGTGAGCAGTGATTCGCGTTCGTCGCGTGCGGCGCAGGCGGCCAATTCGGCGGGGTCGTCACCGGAACTGGGGTCCCACGGGTCGGTGCGGGTGGAGATGAGCTGTGCGGAGGTGATCTCGAGGCGGTAGCTCTTGTCCGCGACCGCGCGCTGCCAGTCAGGATGCTGGTGCCATAGGGCTGAGCCCTGCAGTCCCTTGAGGATTCGTTCGGACGGCTCGTGGTCGCCGGTGTGCCGCAGCACCATGGCAAGCAGGAAGTGTGCGTCGGCCCAGAGGTAGGACCGGTTACCCGAGGAACTGTCCTCGACGATGCGCTGCGCTCGGGGTAACGCTTCGCCGAAGCGGCCGAGGTGTGCCAATGATTGCGCAACCATCAGTTCTGCGGCGATGTCGAGCAGGTTGTCCTCGAGGACTGGTGTGCTGGTGCGAAAGTCGATGACATCGGGCCAGCGGCGAGCGCGGAAGAACAGGGACAGGCGCACGAAGTTGGCGACATCGTCGCTGGGCAGCTGGTCGAGAATGGCTGCGGCTTCGTCCATTTCACCGCCCTCGGCGTATTTACATGCTTGCGCGAGTGCGATCTGGTCGCGGTCGGTCATGGCCACACGCAAGCCATACATGCCGATTTCGACCTGGCACCACAGTGATCGGTCGGGCAGGCCGGCGCGTTGTTGGTCTCGATACAGGTTGTGGACGGAGCGGTAGGCTCCGTAGATGACCTCGGAGGAGACTTCTCCGGCCATGGCCAATCCGAGCCAGGCATCGCACATATCCGGGTCAAGGTCGGTCGCCGCGTGGAAGGCTGCCAGTGCATGCTGGTCGTTGCGCACTCCCCCGGTGATCAATCCGAGACTTTGAACTCCTGTGTAGAACGCGTCCTCGGCCGCTGACAACTCGGGCTTCCCTTCCGCCGATCTCGTCTGCACGAAGGGTAGAGGTGTGCCCTGCCGCATTGTTTCCCATCATTGGGAGCACTCGCGCGCCGGTGTGCGGGGCTGGGTGCGATCGTGTGCACAACACTCATGGGCTGGCGCCCGCACTTTGATTCCGAATGGCGGAAATATGGCCATACCAGCGCTTATCGATGATTTTCGTTCGATCGCGGTGGCGATCATGGCCATCCGCGGACAGTTCACGCAGGAATCGGTCGGCGCGGCGTGCGGGGTCGATCTTCAGGAGATCGCGTGTGCGACGCCGCAGGTGCGCGAGTTGCAGGGTCGCCCCGTCGCGGGCCCGTTCTCCATTGTCTGCCTTCGTATTCCGCTCATGGATGCGGACGAGTTGCCGTCGCTGATGTTGACTCCTCGCGCGGGGGCGCGGCTCTACCAGTCCGATCTGCAGTGTGGTTTCACTTTTTCCCGAGGTCTGATTCGGATCGATCCGCGGATCCCGCCCGAGGGTACGGTGTCGTTCGTGGAGTATCGGGGTGGGCTCGATCTGACGTTCGAGTTCACTGCAAAATCCAGGGTGTTGCGCAAGCTGGTCGTGCGACGAGAGTTTTGAGTCTCCGGGAGCGATGCTTCCCATCGGAGGGAATCTCTCGGACGCCGCCGAAACCACCTCACGTGCCATTATTGGTTGTGCCGTTGATTGGCGACACAAAGGGTCGGACTGCCCCTCCCCTCATCGGGGCGGTGTTGATCCTGCGGTTGAATTCTCCACGAGAATGATGGCCGCGTTTGGATCGGGTGTGCCGGTTTGCCCTCTCGGCAGCCTGATCGATCCGGAACGACCGGTGGCATGGGACACCACTGGTCGTTCCGGTTTTTTCATGCGCAGGTCGGGCTGAACGAGAGGGCGCTTATCCGGTGAAACCGTTGCACCGCAGGGATATCCAGCGCTGCAACGACTCGTCCGCCGGTGTCGGGATCGCTGACGTGCAGGCGGATGCTGTGCTGGGTGTGTGTGCCCTCGGCCACGTGCGCGTGTGCTCCGGTGTGCCAGCCGAAGGGGAGGGTGTGGACGTTTTCGCCAGCGTGTGTCAGTCGTTCGGTTACCTCGGCGAGCAGGTCGAGCGAATCTGCCAGGTCGGCAAGCAGATCGATGCGCGATGTTTTGCGCTCGTGTGGCGTCGGCGGCCGATGGTAGCCGTCGATGATGATCGATGACGCCGTTGTGCGGGCAACGAGCCGGCGGATGATCTTCGTGGCCGCAGCGCCGAGTACCAGATCACCGTGCTCGAGTGCGATCGATATCACCAGGCATTCGGTGAATCGGTGGGGTTTACCGACCTCGTCCTCGGTCATGCCGACCGCGCATGCCGAGGGTGCGGTTACCGTGTATTGGAAAGTGCGGCAACGGCTACTGTGAATCAGCATGGCTTCGGCTCTCCCGTGGATGACGGACCTGGGTGACGATCAGCAGGTGGAGTGGGTCGCCGAATTCGGGTCGTGCTGGGTAGCGTCATCGAATCTCCGAGCTGATCGATCTGGATCACGCCGGTGTGTAGTGCGGGACGTTTCGGGCAACCCGGCGGTGAACTGTGCATCGACTGTATTGCCGTGACAGCCGGTCTTCAGGTACCCGAAGCCGCCACCTCCGGGCCCATTTGCGCCACCACGACTGCATGAGGGGCTCTCACCTGCAGTTCGGGTGAGAGGGAGAGTGGCACGATCCGCGTCATCTCCACCAGAAGGAGGGTGGGTCTGCAGAGCGAGCTGGTCTCGGGTCCACTGCCTCAGGGGTGTGTGAGGAACGGGGTGACTGTCGTGAGATCCAGGAGCTACATCCCGACTGTGGTCTCCGTTTACGAACGGGGAGTGCGGGAGTGGTATCGCGTGGCTCAATTCCGGCTGGCGGCGCTTGGGGTCGAGTTGGCGTCGTTCGACGGTAGGGAGTGTCCATCGACTGTGCATTGGTATCGCGACGGGATCGAAACACCGGCGAGTGATCCATTTGGTGAGCAGCGCCGCTGGTGCTGCGTTCATACGGGCACTGTTGCGACCGTTCCGGGATAGGCTATTGCCGACTGGTGGACGAGAGCCCTGGGCATGTGGGCGTGCTGGTGTCGGTGTGCTGCGACGTTGGCGAGACGCGCTGCTGGATCCGCCCTGATCGAGTCGATGTGTGGAGTCTGTGCCCGTCGCCAGTCGAGATCACATGCCCTTTGATCTGCGGCGAACGGGTCGACGCGATTGCGGCGGGTCATTGTCTGTCTTGCTCTTTCGTCGCACGGTTTTCGGTGTCGGCAGGGAGCCCACGTGGTTCTGTGTGGTTATCGCGCACGTGTCGTTTCGCGCTGATCCACGGTGCGGGCAGGGAGGCGCCCTGGCTGCGGACGTTCATTGCGGTGTCGGGGATGCGACCTATTCTCGACCAGGGTGTGGCGATAGCGGGACGCGTTCGCGTCTGTGGGGCCGGTTGAGGTTTCGCTCCGGTCGAGGGACCGGAGTTCGCAGTGCGTCGGTCGTGTGTGGGGGTGCTGCGCCATGGACTGGTGCTGGTGAGTTCATTCGCCGGTGTGGGTCTCGTGTGCGTATTGTCTTGCTGGAGAGTCGTTTCGGGGTTTTCCGTATTCGACGCACCGCCGTCGGCAGCGGTTCCGTGGGCAGCGGGCAGTGCCGGGTATGCCCGAGTGTCGAGTGGGGGGATCGAGTTCGGGTGCGGTGGGGATCTGTGTGTCGGGTTCGAGAGTGCGGGTGCTGTGCTGTTTCGGGTGCGTTGTTGAGCGGCTGGATCGTGTTCTCGTGTATTGGTGTCGTGGATGGGACCAGCGGGTCGGGGCCGGGTCTCGGCGTCTTCTCGGTGTGGGTGTGAGTTCGTGTCCGGTGTGGTGGTGATGCCGGGTTTCATCGACTGTGCGCCGGGCTGGGCTTGAGGTACTGCTGGTCCTGATGCCGCAGGGTGCATGCCGATGGATGGCGTTGCCGGCGAGGGTGAGTGGGGTGGGACTGTGGCTGCAGGGGGTGTGTGTTTGTCGAGTGTGTTGCCGGGGGGTGTTGATGAGGGCCGCAGGGTTGTAGTTTTGTATATCGGGGGGTCGGCCGGTGGGGTTCGGGTGTCGTCGAGGTCTCGGCTGCGGGCGGTGGTGAAGTCCAATTGTCCGGCTCTGTCGGCGAAGTCGGTCGCGTGGGTGAGCATGTCGTCGGCGTAATCGTCGAGTAGGTCCGCGTAGCGCAGGACCTCGTCCGGTTCGATATGTAGTGGCTGGTTCGGCGAGTTGTTGGTCGGAAGGTCCAGGATGTCGATCGTCATCGAGTGCAGGGCGCTGTTGATCATGCGCTCGATGGCGTGCTCGAGTGGTGCGATCGCCTTGCCGAGCACGTCGGACAGGATGTATGCGATCAGTGCCTGCTCCATGACCGAGAGCAGTGTGCGGGCCATCGCTGGGATCACCTGGGCGACTACAGCGGAGAGTCCTCCGGTGGCGAAACTTCCGGACAGTGCGATCAGGTACGTGGAGGCCATGGCGGCGAGTTCGATCAGTACTACTGATTTGGTCACGGCGATCACGTCGGCGGCGATGGTCAGGGCGGTGGCCACGAGGGTGCAGACGTGGTCGAGTTCGGCCATGTGGGTCGTGCTCATGCGGCCCCAGACCGCGAGCAGTTGTTGGTAGGAGTAGCCGGAGTAGACCGTGTTCATGTTGTTGATCGCGGCGGTCGCGACGTCGTGGGTGTCGCGCACGTTCGCGGCGAAATGCTGTAGGTGGGTGGCCAGTTCACGTACCTGGTCTTCGTTGATGTCGGGGTAGGGTACGCCGGCGAAATTGAGGAACAGTGCCACCTCGTGGGGCAGTTCGACGGCCATGCCTGTGTGTTGAACCGGTCAGAGCACGCGCACGATGACGGCGTTGTCCGACATTCGTGACCATTTGACCCGAGAGCCTGAGTAGGGGGCCTCGATGACCATGCCGCCTCCGGCGGCAAGTTGGACGTGTTCGGGGCCGCGGGCGCTGAAGGAGCCGGCAGGGAAGACCAGATCACCGGGTTGGACGTCGTGGACCGGCACTCGTACGCCACTGTGGATCTGTTCGTAGGTGGTGCGTGGCAGGATCACTTGGCCGTGTGAGGCTTGGGCGATGGCGTATTGGGTCAGTCCTGAGCAGTCGAATCCGCCACCGCTGGGTCCGCCTGCTCCGCCACCGCCCCATACGTAGCGGGTGCCGAGCCAGTTGCTGGCCGCGCTGACGGCGGTGTCACCTGCGTGTGTGTTCGAGGGGACTCGGGGGCGCCGGCGGGCGCGGATTCTCGGGCGGCGACGTTTCGGCGATTCGGACCAGTTGGTTATGGTTTTGGGGGCGGGGGGCGGCATGATCCTGGCCGCGAGTTTGCGGGCGGCGTTCGTATCGTGGTCGACCTGCTGCGCGGCTCGGGTGATGGTGGTCTGGACTGCATCGAGCAGGGCGGGGCCGCTGAAGCGGGTATCGCGTATTCCTGCGATCGCCTGGATGCGTGAGTGCAGATCGGCGATCTGATGGGTGAGGCGGTTGCGGCCGTCGGAGGTCGTGTCCCCCGATACCGCGACAGCTTGGCGGACTACGATGTCTTTACCCTCGTGTGAGTTCGCGATCGACATGTGCATCCCGCGCGTATCGGTGTAGCCGGTTGCTCCTGAGCCTATGATCTCGCTGGTATCGGGTTCCAGTACGACGGCTCTTAATGGTACCGCCGGGTCGGGAGCACCCGCTCCGTAGAGACCGAGCAATGACTTCAGCACACCGCTTAGTTCCTCGGTCAGAACCGCCGTCATTCGTGCCACCTGCTTTCGCGCCCCACTAGCGTCCGTTGGTCCCAATCATCATGTAGCCCAGCCAATTCCGGCTACTGCTGCAGAATCGGCAACTTGCGTGTGTCGACTATGCCTGACCGTCTTCGGCATGCGTTCCCACATCGGGGAACACCGGACAATGGGTCAGGTCAACTGAGGAGGCGGGTGTCGGTCGGGATGGCGACAAATACAGCGGGCCTGGTAAACGCGACGGACGTCGATTCTTCTCTCACTCCTGTCTTCGGCCAGATCAATGGGGCGGGCGGCGTCGGGAGGCATTACTGGAAGATTCCGCCGCTCCCGGTACCCTCGGGTGCGTCGAAAGCGCTGAAGAGCTTCATCGCCATGGCCGAAGCTGCGCTGCAAACTGCAGTCGATCTACTCGGTCGTGGGACGACGGCCCCGCCGCCTCGGATCGACGATCTGATGACGAAGGTCGTGTACACCAATCTCGGGCAGAGCGACACGACCGATTTGTATCAAAAGACGCTCGCTGCGGTGGATGCCAGGCGGTCGTCGCTGCTGAGCATGGATGACAAGGTTCTCGACGTGGCCAATGTGATGTCGGCAGGTAAGGACAGCACATTGGCGGCTATCAAGCATTTGGTCGCGGAGTTGGTATCGGCGCTGAGTAGGCAGACTGCGGCCAAGCTGCAACCTACTGAGGAGACTGCCCTCATGGACATGATCGCCAAGACGATCAGCGCGGTGTACGAGAAGGTCAGAAAAGTCGCCGAGGATAATCTGCGAATGTCAGGCAGTGGAACCACCGGCGGTGAGGCTTCCGGCGGAACCCCAGGCGGTACGAGCGGTGGTGGGAACGGTCAGTCGGAGAGTGGGGCTGGTGGCGGTGAGGGTAGCGGCCTCATGCAGGGCCTCATGCAGGCGCTCATTATGATTCCGGTGGTGGGGGCCTCGGCGATACCTGCGGTGATGCAGTTGATCGAGAGACAGAACGAGAAGAATGATCGGGAGCATCCAGAGGGGTCTGGGCCGCCTGGTACGCCCGCGCCAAGTGCGGATCCTGCCGCGCGCGGCGGCGCGCCCACTCCTGTTCCCGGTGCGGCTACCGACCCTGCACCTGGCGGACCGCCGCCCGCTCCCCCTTCACTCCCGCAGCCCATCGGCTCGGCAGGAGTGTGACGCTGCCAGACAGCCGAGCACCAACCGGCCCAGTACTCGTTGTGGAAAAATCCCTTCCCATTGGCGGGAAGCGGCCAATGTCTGGCGCATTCTGAGTAGCAGGTTGCCGATAAGTGAGGATTTATGAGAGAGCTTCATCCCGATGTGTTGGCGGGGTTCGCGATAAAACGCGAGTTGCGCCACCGCATCGAGGAAATGCAGGAGCGGGCCATGGAAATCGTCGCACGTCGGCCATCGCCATCCGGCGTGGCAATTCCTGAAGTGGATGTGATGGGTCGGCTGCGGGCCTTGTATCTCACGCCCGGAACCTGCAGCCGCTTCGGCAATAGCGAGCTGATCACTGAGATCATGGTGGCCATCACCGAAAGCGCTCTCGATGCGAAGCGGCAATACTTTTTGACCATGAACGACTCTGCCCTACTTCCCCGCCCACTAGAGGAAGTGTTACGAGAATGGCGTGCAGAACGAGCCTCGGCAGTCTGTACGAGTTCTGGAAAAATGAAATCATGACTTGGATCCCGGAAGTAGGAGGAGCCAGTTGACATGGCCGGATATCTGGATCTGGATACTGGTGAGTTACGTGGATCTGCAGCGCAATACACGCTGATTGCGGCCCGTATACGGAAATGGGGCGAGATCCCTCAAGCCTGGCTCGACGAGTTTCCGAAGACGTATGGCACGATCGCCGACCCTATGTATCGGACACTGGTCGAGTACTACACCACTCGCCATGAGCAAGCTGAGCGCCTCGCAGTCAAGAACGAGCGGATGCGCGACCAATTACTGAGAACGGCAGAAGAACTCGAAGAGAGCGACGAGCAGGGCATGAAGCAGATCAGTTATGCGACCGATGGAGGGGACCGCAGTCCGTCTGGCGGGCGTACATGAGCATGCCCTCTTGTTCTGGTGCCCCGCGGCTACCTATCCTCGCACGCTAGAACGACCTCGCCTCGACAGTCTCTTACATAGGCACAGCATCCGGCTCTTACATAGGCACAGCATCCGGCCATCTGCCTCGGACAACAACGTTCGGGAAGTTCTGCCGAATTCGATCACCCGCAGCAAGAGGATTATTCTTATGACACCGACTGTCGACCAGGGCAAGGTTGACAAAGCTGTAGCTTTCATCAGAGGTAGATGGGGGCAGAATTGGGCCAATGTCGGTGGCGGGTTTCAGGGCGATGAGGCTAAGGATTCACTGCAAAAACTTGCGGAGCTAAATTCAGAAGAGTTCAAGATAGCCTGGGCGAAACTAGATTTTCAACCCCTGCATACAGACGAAATAAGACACGACCTCGCTGTGGACGCCCACCACGAGGGCGTCGATGATCAAAAATACTCGGTTCTAATTCAATCTCTCGAATTAGGAAACTTTGATCTATATTACAAAGTAAAACAGAACGAAGAAGCCCGTGCCGAGAAGTTGGAGTTCGGCAAATACTACACCGGAAACCCATTTTCGAGCCTTGCGTTACACGCGGAGCTGGTGCATCTGATTCCACCAGAAGGCGCAAGTAAAGCCCTTTGCGCGATGGTCGACGGCATCTCATTCAATATGCAGTACGATTTCGACACGATGGGCCTCCGCAAAGGTAAAGAAGCTTTGCCGGTCCTTTCGCGAGTTCTACTTGCCGACGAGCAGGCTACATCTTTGACCGGCTGGTCGGACGCCGTGCGCTCGGGCGCCGATATGCAGAAGCAACTGAAGTCCTATGAAGACGATTTTCAAGCGAAACATCAAATCGCAGTCGATGCTACTTACGACTCCAAGATAACGGGTGATAATCTTTTCAAGAATCTAATTCAGATGAAGAACGACATTCAGGCCATGTTGGCCACGAAGCTGGCCGCGACACGTGATGGCGAAAAATTGATCAAAACGACCAAAGATAGAAAGGATGGATCAGAAATCCAGGAGGTCCGATACGAGAGGGTGAAGGACGCTACAGACGACAGGGACGACGACAAGTTCTATCTGACACCTCAGGCCGAACAGATGTATTACGTCCAGCCACTTATGCAAATGGTAAAGCAGTGGGAGGCTGCGTACAAAGAGGCGGCTTCAAAGTTCCAGGCCCAAGCAGCAGACGTCCACCCACCCGACCTGCCACCCCCCTCTGCCGCACAGCAGTCGGCACCACAGTCGACGAAACCAGCAGTGCCTCCTCAAGATGTCCTCCGCCCAGGGGCGGAGGACATCGATTACACATCACTATTTCAGGATGAACTCGGGGCGGATCCAGTTATTTCGAATACCTCGCCCGAAACCAACGCTGCTGGCCCCGGCACAATGAATCCAACAGCAGAGGGCGGATACTCGTCGGCGGTGAATCAACATCCACAAGGATCGACCAACGTGCCGGCCAGTAGCAACATCGGTGACATGAGCCAAGTGGCGCAGTTGGCGTCGTTGACACAGGCCATGCAAATGATGGGAAACCGGAACCAGAACGACAGTGATCGGAGAGACCGACGCAGACCGAGTCCCCGGCGCGAACCCATCGCCGCCCTCCCGGACTCCACTCCGCATACGGCACCGGCGCCGATAGGTTCAACCCCCAATATCAAGACGCCCTCGTCAGCAAAAGATGCAATTGTCCCTTCGGCAGTGGAACAAGCGTTGACAAGAGAACGAAACAACCCCAACGGTTGCGATGCTCGAGCTGCGTACAGCGGCACGCCAGGGCTGGCCTGGCCTGGGACGCCCGTCACCGAAAGTGAACTTCGTACCGGGGACGTCGTTCTGTGGAGTAACAATGTAAGCGCATTGGTAGAAATGACCGAGAGCGGCGCACGGATCATATTCAAAGGCGAGCCAATTGAATTCGATGCGGAACACTTACCCCCCGAGCTGCGCGTCAAATTCGGAACGTTCGGGGGATTCTTTCGACCCATCAAAAATGACGATAGTCGACAATCGGTTGCCGCATCACCCGTAAGCTCATGAGATGACCGGTAACTCGCCTGCGGTGTCTGCGCACGGTATCTCCACAGCGGATCTTTACAACAATCACCACTCCATGGAATGACTGGGCGTCGATTTTGAACTGACACGCTGCGTAACAGCATTCCCTCGTGCAACTGCGTAATAAATGATCGAACGACATTGGTCAGCATTCGAAAGTCCCCGATATTCCGCCCGTTCCACATCCGAGTCAGCGTTAGATTCTTCTCTGAAACCGTCCTATTATTTGCAAATAAGACGGAACCCTGTTCTAGGGCAGGTTACTAACATCACGAGATCCCGGTATGTCGTGTCATGTCGACCGTCAACGGTCTTGGGACACCGTTGAAACATAGTTGGTTTCCGGCACGTCCGGATTGCGCAACCTGGAGATACTTCATAATCGCGAATACAACGTTCGCTGTATTGCTCACTGTCCATCGATCGGTGCCGTTATGGTGGCACCGGATGGGCCAGCGGTAATCGTCGGTTTTGCGGTTTTTGTGTCCACCGAGACCTGTTCTACCGTGGCGGTGACTGGAGAAACAAGCGCACGGCCGAACAATGGGTGCCCGAGAATCTGCTCGTGGGCGTATACCACGTCACGCAAGCTTTGGCGGGTTGGCTGTTTTGCGAGCAGTAGGATCAGTTCGTTGCATCGGCGCTCGAAGATCATGGTGCGTAACACTTCTGCCGTATCCTCGACACGTAGTTGGCCCAAGGGTACTCGTCCGGCGTCGACCCGCCGCGACAGTGTCGTGGCTGCCAGTAAATCGTCAGCATCTCGCAGTTTCTGCCACAGGTGAGCTGGCACTTCCCCCCCGGCACGAATCACGGTGAGGATTCTCCCACGCACGGTGCGGGCTTCAGCCACTTCAGACTGGGTCGCGTTGGCGCGGATGACCTGGTAGTGCGCTTGCTCTGCCAGCGCAGTGCGATTCTGGTGGATTACCGAATCGGTTACCGTTCGGATGTGATCCAAGGAGGAAATAGTCGCGGCAATGGCGAGTCGGTCAGCGGTTTCCGGGGAAGGGGTTCGCAGATCGACACCGTATTCGGGAGAAACCAGTCCCTCACAGGCCACGTCCTGCAGGTGGGCGCGCAGACTAGAGTCGACCGGTCCTGAGGACGCTAGTGCGGTCAGCGTGGATTCTGTACCGGGTCCCCATGCGAGCGCGAACTCTGCGAGTACGCGCGCAGGATCGGCGACCCCTTCCCATGGCGCGCTGCGGTCGGGTCCGAGCACCTCGTCCCACTGCCATGGTGTGGATACTTCTCGCGGCAGGTAGAGACCGGAGGGTAGCCATCCGCGGCCTTCGTTGCTGGTGATGAATATTCTGATTCCGGTTGGTCCACGCATGACCGCGACTGCCCAGGCGAGGCCAATGACGGGCTCGTCCACGGCAGCAAGGACTGCGGCGAGCAGCGTGCGAGCGATCGCCAGGTCCTCGTTAACCGTCTCGTTGACTACATTGCCCGGGCCGGTCTGACGATCCTTGGCGGCGGCGACGACCGCCGCGAATAGGGGCGGCGCGGGTGGGGGCACGCTCTCGATCAGCCCGGCGTTTGCGCTGTTTGGACGCGTATTTCCCGAGTCGCTGGACATCGGCCCGGCACCGACAGACGTCGTGACATCTCGCCTATCAGTGTCGTTAGACACCACCGGGTCGGTCGTTGCTGCGGGTGCCGTGGCTGACGCCCGGGAGTCGACGTCGGGGCTGTGGCTGATTGCTATTCCTGGTGCAGGATTCTGCCCGTTGGGTGTGTTTATGTCGGTGATGTGCGAGCCGGGTTGTCCGGCACCGGGGTTCGCACTGTCTGAGCGAGTGCTCTCGAGTTGGCCTGGCAGGTGCACGAGTGTGGGTGTTCCGGGTCCGTGGGGGTCGTTGTCGCCTTGCCTGATGGCGGCTCCGCTTTCGTGATCCGCCCGGTCGTACTCATCGGCTGAGGCATCAAGTTGGGCTGCGGTGCGATAGTGCTGTTCTGCTAGTGCGTTGCCGGCCTGTTGCCTGGCGTCGTAGTACGTAGTCAGCGCCTTGAGTACTGGGCTGGCGATGGTTCCGTAGGTGTGGGGGAAGGCTTTGAGCCACTCTTCGGGCGGTTTGGCCCATTCCCTCGTGTCGTCGCCGACTTGCCGGTGTTGGCCGGCGAGCTTTCGGAGCACCGCAGAGTCGATGTGCACTTTTCCTGCCACGATGAATCGAGCTCCCTTCCACCCTCGGCGATTCGATAATTGTCGAGGCTTCCCGCTGACGGGAACCTTCATGTGGATCCTTCGCCGTCGATTGAGACGGGTTTCCGTGTGTCCGTTCGGCGGGCAGGGGCAGTCTTGGTAGCTGCAGTTCTGTGCTCTTAATTTCCGAGGTACACGTATCTCGATTCGTATCAGATTCCGGCCGGTCTAGGGGTCGAGGTGCGTGCCGACCCGAGGAGGGTCGAGTTCTCGGTGAGATGAGCGTGAACATAGACCGCTTCTCGCAGACATTGTCGGTCTGGGATTCGTCCGAGCAGCAGTACCAGTTCATTGCAGCGGCGTTGTAACTGCATGGCTTGCAGGGGCGTTAGTGCCCCTGTGTGTTCGGCTGTCAACTCGCCCAGTGGGATTCGACTGGTGTCGAGTCGGCGTGACACCATGCTGGCGGCGAGTAGGTCGTCGGCGTCGCGCAGTTGCTCCCACCAGCCTTGTGCGGGCTGTGTGCGACGTCGTAGGGCAGTGAGAATGCGGTGCCGCAGGCCGGTTGCCGCAGTCGTGTGCACAGAATCTCGTATGGCGTTGACGGTTCGGGTGTGGGCGTCGCGGGCGAGTTCGGTGCACCGGAGTGCGATCGTCGGTTCTGGCACTGCCTCGATGCGGTTCAGGAGTCGCTGGGATGCGGTCAATCCGAGCCGATCGGCCCGGTCCTGGGCTGGTCGGTCGAGTTTCAATTCTGCTGCGGGGCTGAGGTGTCCGTCATAGTGCACCGAAGGCAGCGCGGTGCGCAGCAGAGGATCGATTGGGAGAGACGATGCCAGGGCTACTAGTTCGGCCCCGGTGGTCCGGCCCCAGGCTCGAGAGAATTCGGCCAGGATCCGGGCGGGGTCGGCCACCCCCTCCCAGGCTGCGTTGTGAGTTGTTCTCCATTTCCACGGCGTGGACACCGTGCGCGGTAGATACAGCCCCGAAGGCAGCCAGCCTCGGTCTTCGTTCGTGGTCACGAAGGCACTGATGCCACTGTGGTGGCGCATTATCGCCACGGACCAGGCAGGTGCGATAGGCGAGGAGTCCACAACGGCGAGGATGCTGCGCAGTAGGGTGCGCGCCAGGGCGGCGTCACTGTCTGTCGGGCCGCCTAGGACGAAGGCTGGCGCGGCCGCAGCGGTGATCGCAGTGACGACGACGTCACGGAATTCCTCGGTGCCCTGTGGATATGTGGTCCGTGCATCGAGGCGATCAGCGGTGTTGATGGGATGAGTCTGAGCTGGGTGGTCAGTGTTGATGGGCACCATGCTTGGAGGTGCAGCATGGGGAGTGGGCGCGCGATGAAGGCCGCTGAGTGGTGATGGCGCCGAGCCTGGCCCGTTGAACGCCCATGATTGAGCAGCGATCGGTTGTGCTCCGGAACCGTGCAGGGTCAAGGACGTTACTGGACGGGCGAGTGGGAGGGCAGTGCTCGGGGACGGAGGAGCGTGCGCCTCGAGATCGCGGGGTATGTGCCCACGAGAGAACAGGGTCATAGGCGTCCCATCTGCTGACTGATCGAATGCGGGCGTGCTGGTCTCGGGTTCTGCGTGCACATCCGAGTTTGTGTTTGCCACAAGCTCGGATCGGGAATGCGAGGCGTCAGCAGTGGGGTGCGCGATGCCAGCTGGTGATTCGGAGACCGTGCTTGCCAAGTCCACCGCGGTATCGTTGCCAGGACCTGGGCCCAGGGATGAATGGTGTTGCGGAGCATTGTTACTCGGTGCGCCACCGAGTCCACTGGTATTCGAACCGTACGTCAGAGACTGTGTGAGTGGCCCCACGAGCACTTCCGCGTGGTTCGTGCCAAGGCCAGCGATCGGATGCTGGTTCGCCTCGGGTAACTGGTCGCGTGAAAGGGAGTTCACTGTGTTTACGATGCTGAGCGGAACGTTCATCAGGTAGGCGGGAGCTGGGGGAGACTCAGTGCGGGGAGCTACTGATCCTGGCTGACTTGGGTGCGATGCGGGTCCGGCGGGTGCTGGGGGTTTCTGAGAGCGTCCGTGCCCTGTCCATGGCGACTCCGCTATCTCGAACTCACCCTCGCCGAGAAGGCCGGCGAGTGCTGATATTTCCGAAAAGCCCTGAGGCCCTGCTGCGTGTGTGGCCCGGGTCATTACTGCGGCGACTTCATCACGCGCGTGTTGGATAATCTGATCCACCTGTGTCCGCTGAGTACCGTTCTGTGTTTCGGAAACTGGTGCGGTGGGCGGTATGGCTGCGGCTGCGGCTGCGGCTGTATCGGCGATTTCGTGGATTTGCGAGCACGTCCGCCGTACAAGTTGGGACATCGCCGAGAAGAGGTCCGCAGCTTGGTTCAGTGCATCATCGAGAGCCCAGAGTCGGCCCAGCTCGGCGCGCAAGGCATCGTGGAGCGGTCTTTGTACGGTGCTGACCCGGATATGCTCGTCGAGAGCCCGGCATGCGCGCTCGAATCCGGCGATGTCGATACCTTGCGCGCCAACGCGTGCCACCGTTTCGAGGGTGCTCCAAGCTGCGGCTTCGATACCTGGCCAGTTCTCGCCGACGATGGCGCTCCAGTACGGGTTCTCGTAGGGTGACTGCATCAGAGTTCATCCGCGCTGGGTGGATCGATCGACGGCGGCACCACTGAGATCATCGGCTGTTGCGAGTTCGTGTGCTGTTTGCGCTATGAGGCCGTTGATTGCGGTGGAGCGAGTGTGGCAGGAGGTAAGTGCTGCTGTGTAGCCGGTCCGGAACCATCCGAGGATTCTCAGAAGGGCATGATCGAGGTCGCACCGCGCCGTGCCCAGCGGTACTAGCTCTTTGGTCGCGGCCCTCGCGTGTTCGGTGACCGCTTGGGAGGCGGCGGCGACCTGTTCGGCCGCTGAGATGATCTCGGCTGGGTCGTCGATGTCGAGTCTGTCTCTCACGATTCGATCCTGTCGGGAATCATTGCAGGGCGGTGCCGAATTCAGCGGCTTCAGCGGCTCGGTAGGCGGCTTCTGTCGGCAGGTCGAACGAGTCGATTGTGTGCGAGTGGGTGCCGTTGAATTCCATTTCAGCGCGTAGCGCGACCCGGGATTTGAAGTGGGCTAACCGGGCCACTCGCAGGATTTCCGCGGCGAGCCAGACTTCGCCGTTCTCGCGGGCCTCGTCGGTGATGTGTAGGCCGATGATCTCACCGTCACGGTTGCAGGCTGCACCTGCGGTGTGATCGGGGTTGAAGACCTCGTGAGTCATGCCGCGCCAGTCCAGAGGTTGCGGTTGTGTGGTGTCGTCCTCGAAGTTGTCATCCGTGTTCATGGGTTCTCCTGCGGTAGTGGTTCGGGCCCGGGCCCGATCGTCACTCTGATGGTTCGACTTGTGTGATGAGAGTGGCCCAGGTGGGGTCGTCGATACTCAGAACGTGCCGCAGTTGCCAGAAGCGGTTGCCGAGGTAAAGCTCCGCGGAGCCGTCTTCGGCCACGTCGAGTTGATCGGTGGCGTTGTCAGCAGAATTGAGGGTGATGGTGGTGACGGGTGGGCGTTTGTCGTCCACCGTCAGCAGCGTCCCGCCACCAGGAATGAACGTGTGCCGGCATCGGATCCCCGCCGGAACTGCCAGATGAGGACTGTTGGTGATGATGGTGACCTCGGGGTCGAGGAGCAGTTGCGCCACCCAGGCTCGGGCGGTGGTTTCGGGGCGTTCGGCACGCAGCACAAAAGCGGGAATCGCGGCAAAATCCAGTACCAGTACCGAATCGGTGGCAGTAAGACCAATAATCACGAGGCGTTTCGGCGAGTCGGACGGCGGTGGTAGATCATCAGCGGGCAAGGTCAATACATCGGTGCCTGGGCCTGTGACCACAACGGGGAAGGCTGTCACTGTGCCGGTGGCAACTTCCACGGTGAAAGCCACGATCGGGCTGGGCGCGGTCCGGCTGATCAGTGCGAGCCGTGCCAAACCCTCGTCGTGCAGCCATTGCACGGTGTCGGTGACGGTGACCCCTTCGGCTTTGCTCATGCTAATTCGCCCACGGCGGTGACGGCGGGGTTGCTCGCTGCCTGCTCAGGCCACGGTTCTACGTCCATGATGGCCTTGTATTGGCGGCCGGCGTCGGTGGTGCTCTCGTCAATGGCAGCCATGATTTCGGCGACCAGTTCGGTATTGCCGAACCGTGTGGTTGTGCCGGGTGCGAAGTAGAGATCGGTCAGCCGACCCATGGCGTCCACTTCTGGGAGTACGGCGCCGCTGGGTGAGGGCCTGCGGGCGCGGATGCTGTTGATCTTCTCGCGCAGGTCTGCAATGCGATGTCGAAGTTCGCGGGCAGCGTCGAGGGCAGATTGCACATCGGGGTGTATCTCAGTCATACAGAGCCTCCGGTATGGGTCGGCGCCTGATTGGCGTGGGCCGGTGTCGGGGGTGTGACGGTCGGGGCGATAGTCGGCTTCTCACCAATGACCGCGTCGGTGTGAGGTGTGTCATCGACGTACATGAGCCGGTCTGGATGCCAGGCCACCACGCGGGCACGATCGTTACCGCCGGCACCGGACTGGGGGCCCATGCCGGGGGTCATCGGCATGTAGGGCATATAGGGTGCGCCGCCCGCGCGGGCGGGCGAACTTCCCGTGGAGCGACTCGGCAGTGCCTCGATGACGGGTGTGCGGGGCAGGCCGGAGTTGGCCAGGACTGCCTGTGAGCCGGCGGTGGGCATACGATAGGAAGCGAGGTCGGGCACAGCTGCGGATCCAGGCCCACCGCCGTCTGGCCCGCCGCCGCCTCCGGTGAGTGTCGGCAATTCTGGTAGATCGGAGGCGTACCCGAGGTCCGCGTCGTCGAGATCGCTCTGTGTCGAATCATGTTGTGACAGTGAGCTTGCCGAGTTCATCAGACTACTCAAGAGAGTGGGCAGCATCTGCATTATCATGTTGTTGTTCTGGGCACCGCCTGTGCCGTTCTGGGTGCTCCCTGTGCCGTCGGCGTTCTTGCCGGTGCTGGGCAATTCGGTGATGTTCTTGCCGACCTCGCTGATGTAGGTGGTGTGTGTCTGGGTTGAGAGCGCGTTCTGTTCGTTGAATTCGGTGAGCGCCCGAGTGAGTGCGGCCGAGTCCTTCGCGCGGCTGGCGGCGAGCAGGCGTTTGCGAGTCGCGATGATTTCCTGTGGCGTTGGGTGTTGCGTCTTGGCTGTGCGGAACGCGTCGGCATAGTCAGTGATGTTGGCGGCGAGTGTGCCCATGCTGCTGCCGATGTCATTCAGCTGCTGGGTGAAGGTGCTGAGGTGACCGGCTACTGTCGTTCCGATCGGTGTCCAGCTATTCATGATCGGTATGAGGTTCTCGATGCCGTCCATCGCGTCGCGATGTGGGCCTTTGAGGTATTGCTGGATCGAGTCCGCGTACGCCTGCGCAGGGCCTGGACCGGGGCCTGCGTGCAATTGTTGTGCGAAGGTGAGCGAATCGACGGTTCCTGCGCCCGCGACCGGCGGTGGTGGCGCGTGACGGAGTGTGAACTGTTCCCCTGAGGCAACGGGGTTGGCCACAGTTGCGGCACCACGTCCGCCGATCGTTCGGCTTCCCTCATCGTCTGCGAGGGTGTAATCGACTGCGGCGGCACCGATGTGGTGGGCATGCGCCGCGGCGCGGTTGGCAATGTCGATCACACCGTTGACCGTCGATTCCGCGTGCGCGCTGTGCAGCGCTGACGCGACCGTGGAGGGCAAGTCTGCGCCTGCGGCCGGTACCCAGCTCGTGGGTAGAGCGGCGTGGGCTTCCTGGACCAGGCGCCACAACGTGGCGGCCGCCGCGATCAGTTCTGCGGGCTCGACATTCATCGCCATCGGGGGTTTTCCTTCCGCCTGCGCGTGTTCAGTTGGCTGTGTTTGCCACCACGGGCGGTGTCGCGGTGTCGGCTGCGGGGGCTGTGTTCGTTGTGGGTGCCATCGTGTCGGCCCTGTTGGCGTTGGCCTCGGTCAGTTCGATGCCGCGTGGGTGGGCCCATCCGGCGAGGGTGCCGACGTCGCCTGTGCCGTCTGGTGTTTGTTCGTCCGGGTATCGGTGCAGTTCACCGTTCACGATGATGTCGAGTGTTGCTTCGGTGTCGGAGCCCATGGCTCGGACGATGGCCGTCCGGTCCGGGTTTTCCCAGATTCCGACGTCGCCGGTCATCAGTTGGTATGGATCGACGCGGTCGCCGATGTGTTTGTTGTCCGACCATTTGGCGGTGGTGTCGGCGTATGCCTGTTGGGCGTCGGTGCTCTGCTTGTTGGCGAACGCCTTGTCCAGGGCCTTGGCTACGATCATCGACACCCTCTGGGTCTTGCCATCTGGAAACACATAGTCGATGCCACCGTCAGCGCCTGGGGTGAGCGTCGCGGACTGGGGTGCTGACGATGTCTGGTTCGCGGGCTTGTCCGTGCTCGTCGAGGGTGCTGGAGGTGGGGTGGCGGGGTTCTGCGATGCCGCCACCGCAGGTGACCCTGGAACGGGTATCGCTTCTTGCGGTTCTCGATCGTGGCGATCGCGCTCATATTCGCCCGTGTCCAAGTACGGATCGGTTAGCCGCTGATTGTTCAGCGGGTTCAAAGCGCTCAGCATGGCCGGCCACATCGAACTCATCCCGCCATCCATGTTTCCCATCGAGGAGGGTGTGGTCGGGTTGGGGTATTGGTTAGGTGGGGAGGTGCCGTTGCTGTTGATGGGTGGGTCCCACGGGTTGGGAGTGTCACCCGATCCATCTCCCCCGGGATCAAGGCCATCGACCCCGGTAGTGGGGTCGATTATCGGTGGATCGTATGGATTGCGACCAGGTCCAGGTTTGTCGCCACCGCCGCCAGGTCCGGGTTTGTCCGCGCCGGGCGGGTTCGGAGGTGTGGGCACATTGCCAGCCGCCCGTTCATAGGCAGTTTTCGCCTCGTTGATGGCAGCGGTGGCTTTTTCCTCAGCGTCGGAGAGGAAAGTCAGCACCCAATCATCTTCCCGCTGAGGCGGCAGCTTCTTCGCGTCATTGTGAATATCGTCGATCATCTTGTTGATAGCCTTCTTCGCCGCCCTAGAAACACTCTTTGTTTGTTTTGTCAGCGGTGCGATGTCAGCGTCGGCCGCTTTGAGATCGTGAAACGCTGCCACTAGCCTCGAAACGAGTTCTAGGTAAGAGCTTGCAACAGAACCCTCGACCCCTCTACTTCCAAGCTGCTCGAGCGATTCATTGTTCAACGAATTCAGAGCGGGCGGATCGGCCGACACCGGAGGCGGAGTCTCTTTGCCTGATCCGAAGCTGTCGAAGATCTTCTTATACGTCCCCGGTAACTCTGTATACATATCCTTCACTTGCCGGGAAATTCGGTACTCTTTCGGATATTTCTTTATTTTATCATTATCCATCAAAGCATTGCTGGGCATGTACATTTGCCGCATTGAAATATCCGAAGTCTCAGCGTCTGATGCGTCACTCATGGCAGGGGATTAATAGCTTCGACTGGAATTTCGATAGGTCGTGAAGGATCCGAGGGAGCGTGCAGTCGGTCGCCAGACCATTGAGAAGCAAGGTCGGCACCGTATACTGCTCCGCCAATGCCCAACAAGCCTCCAGTGGTGGCACCGTTCAAGACACCACCGGATATGGCCGCCGCCGCTCCGTCAAAGAGGCCGGTCATCAGGATTTGTTTAGTAGTGGCGTGGTTAATTGCAGCACTTACCATGCCGGTGCCTGCGCCGATCAATGTGACTGCAACCCTACCTGGTATTGTGCATGAGAAGATTCTGCTTGCGACCATCACCGCAGTCGCAGGGACCGCGCCTTCTGCGAGCACGTTCATGACAGTGTTGACTGCGGAGGGTGCGTTCGGACTGGTCATTTCATCTCCTCACCTCACCGATCCGAAGCAGGACCAGTACTGCACCATGTACACATTAACCAGCAGCCGAATACATCGGCGATAGCTATATGCATTATCCTGGATTCCCAGTTATGGGAAGCCACGCAGCACCTTTCCACTGTTTCTTCTCGCGATCGCCGGACTGGCGCGTGAGCATGATGGCCTGCGGCAATCTGGCAGAAAATGCGGGTGTGGCTGCATGTTTCTGTTTCTTCAGGCCCATCTGCTGGCGGCGAATTCAGCCGGGAGTTTTGAGATCTGAACATTCTCACCAGGTTGTGGCGCTTCGATACATTGCCCGTTACCTAGATACATCATCACATGCGATGGGTTACCGTTATTGTACTGCGCGGCGGGGAATATCAAGTCTCCGGCTTTGATGTCGGCGGGGTTCACCTTGGGCAGTAAGCGGTACTGCTCTTCTGATGTGCGCGGAATCTTAGCGCCGGCCGCACGTACGGCATATTGCATGAGGCCAGAGCAGTCGAAGGTGTCGGGGCCTTCCGCACCATAAACATACGGTTTGCCCAGTTGAGACAGCGCGACGAATAGCACGCGTTTGGCCATCGTTGCCAAACCCGAGGTTTGGGTGCCTGGCACCTTGCGACCGACGATGTTGTAACGATACTGTGCGGCCAGGCTGTTGATTGCCGCGGCGGTGGAGGCTACGCCCGCCTGGCTCGTACCAGCCAGTACGAGTCCTTTGTGCAGTGCGACCGTGAGGATTTTGTGCACACGTTGTGCACCGGCTGGAGTATTCGCCGACGGTCCGACCGCGATCAGGGCTGTGTCGAGTTCCTTGATCAGCGAGTTCAATGCGGTTTGGTCGATACCGTGGTTGCCAGCAAGTGCAGTCAGGTATCGCGCGAGTTGGTTGTCCAGGTTATTGAAGGCGATTCGAGCGTTGCGCTGGTAACGCTGGATCGCGGTAAGAGCGGCTGTGGTTCCGTTGGTCGTGTTGCGTGAAGGCTCGAACTGGCCCGGTTTCGTACCGTTTACGGTGGGTGAGGACCGGCCATTGGTGCCGTATGTGCGCTGCAGCTTTGTGAGTGCCTGTACGGCGGCGTGTGCGTGGGTTGATGGAATCGAGGTGGGTTCACCTTGAGGTGGGGAATTGCCTGAGTATCCGTGCGTCGCGGTATCGCGGGTTCTCCCCGAGCCCAAGCCGACGAGGGAGGCGAGTATTGGAAGAGTGAGGAGTGGGGGGATGAGAGTTGTTGCCGTCTCCGAGAGTTGCGGGGTGCCGTTGTTCGCTCGTGTGCCGGCTTCACGCTTGTCCTGGTGAGGGTGCGGGTTCGGGTTGTGCTGCACAGTAACCACATCCGCGCGTGGTGTCGCTGAGTCCGGGCGAGCATGGGATTGCTCCGGATCATTGCTGGCCTGATCGGGACGAGTGTCTGTTGCGGCGGGCGGTGAAACGTGCGTTGGCACGTCGGGCGTGGCGCCCTGTGGTGTGTTGGATTCGGGGACGCTGCCAGTGGTGTACGAGGTCGATGCGCGTAGCTCTGGTGGCTGTGCATCGGTACGGATCAGGTCGGAGACCAGGGGCAGGTTTGCATCTGGTGATTTGCGGTTGCTCCACGGAGTGGAAGGTTTGGTTGAGGCTGATTCCTGTTCGGCTGCCACTACGTCCGGGTTCGTGGCTGCCTGGGCGGCTTCGGTCATGGCGCGCTGCTGAGGACGCGTTTGACTCGCACATCCCATCTGCTCGGTAAGGCCAACTGCACGAACCGCCCTGAGTTCGGGTCCCAGCTCGCTACGATCACCGGTTTGCTATCGGAGTGAGCAGCCACGATCACCATGCCCATTCGGGTGGGCGCATTCTTTTGGTAGTCCCAGAACACCAGATCACCCGGCGACTCTGCTCCGGCGGCCACGAGCTGTCCGCACAGGCTTTGTGCCAGGATCTTGTCGGGGAGTTCAGTGATAGTGCGCGAATTGGCAAGGGGGCACCGGCCGGAATTGCTGGTGAAATGCATTCCATGTAATGCTTCGGGCATCGGAATGACGGGGGTGCCGCATACACCGGTTTGTGCGGCAATCGATGCCCGATAGATTACGCCTGCCGTTACCGCGGCCGGCTCCGTTGATACCAGTCGCGTGGTTGTGGTGGTTTCGTCGATGGTGCGACCGGAGCTTTGGTTCACGAGCGCGGTAAGGATCTCACCTGCGCAGCGCCCGGCTGTGCCGGTGGCGGGTTCGGTCAGTGGTGGACCGATCTGATATGCCGCGGTTTGCATAGCCGTGGCACAGGCTCGCTGTCGATCCGAGACCGAGGTGTCACGGGGCGCGAAAGTCAACTGTGAATAGGGGTTGGCGGTGGGCGGTGGAACTGCGGGTGCGGTCCGGCTGCGGGTTTCGATGCCGTTTCCTTTCGGGGACGGGGTCGGGATAGCTACATCGCATTGGTATTCAAAGTCCGAAGCAACCGCAGCTTCCTGGCCGACTACCAATAGTATTGATGCACTCATGAGAGCAAGAAGTGCGGCAATAATTGCCAGAAGGATTTTCATCGAGTTCATTTTCCTGTTGTGAATATTTACGAGTGAATGACACGCTCGGATTGCATTTCTTGTGCCGCGCGGAAACTTGTTCGTGCTGCGCGATCATGACTGTCCTAGAAGCTTCCCTAGGCCGGTCCACATTCCTCGTGCTATGCGTAGCTCGGTGGCCTGCTGGCTGCCGATGGCGCGCTCGACCGCATTTCTGTTCGCAGCAGATTGATCGCTTACAAATTCCCTTACAGAATCGTCGATTTCTTTCGCATGTCCGCTATTGATTGCCGCCCACATATTTCGCGCTTCCTCCGGTGTGACGTCATTCAATAGCAGGGCTGCAATTTCGGCAGAGTCCTTCACATTGTTGTCGGTAATGTCTGCATCAGCGCTGGCAGCGATGTGTTTGGGGTTCGATTCATCGAATAGGCCAGCGGCTCGTATATTCTCTATATCTTTCATAGAGAGGCCGCGCTCTTCATTCTCTTCATCCACAACCCAGTCCAAAGCCCTAAGTCGAAGATAGGACCTATCTTCGCCGGTGGGGGAAGGCCGAGATTCCAGGTAGTCGCGGACGAAGCCCTGTTGGAAGCCGTCGGGTCCGCCTCGCAGTGCGACTTCTCCACCGCTCGCTCGGACGTGCTGAAATGCCGACTCTTTTAAGGTCGCGAGGTCTGCATCGATGTCAAGAGCGTTGCCACCTCTATCGAGTGAGAATCCAACCTGTGCCATCGCGGCGACAACGCGCGCCAGGTGCTCAGTACCCAGTTTGCGATCGGCCACGTTATTGGTGACTATTTGCCAGGACTTGATCCCGCGCTCTATTCGGGCTTCATCCCTATAATTCGCACCAAGCATGGCACCGTTTGCGTCAGGGGGGGTGCCACCAACATCGACAATATTCTGAATTGCCGAACCGACGGCTTCAGCCGTATCGGCTCCACCCGCCTCGGTTGCAGCGTAGCCAGCAACGTTGCGATAGAGCTGCCGATTGAGATATGACTGGACAAGAAACCCGTTCGACCCCATATAACCCTCCCTCGTCTGAGCTTCCCATGTGGCTTTTATAGCTGCATTCTCCAGCATGGAGCCAGGTCGTGCCGGGTTTCTTCTCTGCGTAAGTTGTTCAAGGAGAAGCGAATTCCCAACAGTGTTAATTGCCCCTACGGTGGCCAGCAATCCCAGCCCGTGGAGGCCATGGCGCTGTGCCCCTACCATTCCCATACCCAGAGCTGTACGACCGACGGGAGGTTGAGTGGCCCCTTGCAGGTTTTGTGAGAATCTGTTGGCTACCCACTCACTACCGTGATCCAGGCTGGCGTTCAGTCTCTTCAATTGCGAGATTGCCACGATCTCAAGAATTGTACCCATGATGAATACCGTCATCACTTGGCCTTGTGCTTGCCGGAAGATGTCGCCCAAGAACAGTACGTAGACGCCGAGGAATATCACCTGTGCGGCCATGCGCAGAGCCGCGAACAGACTGTGCACAACGTTGCGTACCAGAAAGGTTTGAGTCGGTCCGTAGATGTAACCGCCTGCGGCAAATCCGACTATGGCCTGGAAGCCGTGAAAAATCGATCCGGCGGCGGAGCTGACGATACTGATCGCAAGCGCCACGGCAAAGGCCAATAATGCCGCTCCGGTAACCAAGACCAGTAGTCCTTCGCCAAGTTGTGTAGGGTCGGGTGATTCAGACGCAGCGTAGGCTTCTCGATCGCAGGAACGGACTGCGGTTCTGACGAGGTCGTCATCGCCGACGTTCATGGCGTTCGACCATGCGGTGCGGCACGCCGATCGATCATCTATCACGTGTCCGAAGTTCCATACTTGGAGTGGTTTTCGTGCGAAGTTGTCGGCAAGCTGTTCTTGCATTGACGCGACCACTGCCGTGGGCTGCGGGGTACGATCGCCGTTGAGACCGGCTGCAATTGATATGCCGAGATCGCGGCCTTGACTGAGCCATCCGTCCGGGGCCAGCACATCCCCCAGAGGATCGGCCAGGAACAGGGGGCCGAGCATCGCAACCCCGATCATGGTGACGACCTGTATGACTGCTCTCGAGTGAAAACCCCGCAGTACAAACCAGGCGACAACGAATGCGCCTATCGACACTGCTGTGATAAGCACGATCGGGATATCGAGTTGCTCAGTGAATGCCTTGGCCATCCCTCGCAGGGGGGTGGAGAACAGTTCCATCCACCGAAAGCTGAGAACGAACCCGATCAACCAGATTCCAGTGACAACAATGACCATCCACCCTCCGAACTCCAATTTTAAGGACATCGCAAGTCCAGTGGTAATTGGATCCAGGATGCTTCCTTCGTCGGTGACGAATGAATAGTTCGACAGGTTGACACCGGACGAGTCGCGGATGTTCATCCAACTCAACGCGCCGCTATTGGTCGAGGGTCCCGGAGTGGCGGTCTGAGCTGCGGCCACGGCACCCAATAGACCTGGAATTATCGTGAATGCCAGAGTTATTCCGATGGCCACTACCGTGCGATAGCGGCGACGGGACGCATGGAGCCATGTGCGGTACTTTCGCAGAATCGACCTGTATTGCCAGCAAGGTGCCGTCCAGGCCAGCCCGATATCGCGCAGTCCCCTGGCTGGGATTCGAGCACGCCGTGGGCTGATACCTTTCATCATCTATCCGTTGTGAAAGGCGGTCGCGGTTCTGGTGGTTTCCGGTGTACTGGTGATGGCGGCGGCACGTTCGGGCCTTGCTGGTCCCAGAATTTTGCCGCGTCCGATTCTGTTGAGGGCGTCACGCATGAACATCTCGCCGCGTCGTGCCTGTGGTACCTGCCGGCCGGGTCCGATTGGTGGTGAGGTCTCCTCTCGCAGGATTTGAAGCAGATAGGGGGCTTCTTCAAGATCTACTCCCAGCCATTGGAGGCTGTTGCGTGCCAAAACTTCATCACGCTGCCGGAAGACGAATCGGTTCGGAATGAGGTTGTGTGCCGCGCCCTGGAAGTCGGTAGCCGGATCGTGCGAGGCCAGCCCGATGGCGGCAAGATGCTTGCGGCCGTCGCGGCTGAAGTCCGAGGTGACCGCGGCCCCTACCTGAGTCTGGGTGAAATGGTGCGCCTCGTCACCGATGAGCAGTCCGAAGCGCCCGTTGTCACGGAGAAATGCCTCTCGTGCGGCGACTCCCACCAACTCGTACAAGGCTGTCCCGAGTCGTTTGGTGAGTGGGAGGCGGTTGTACAAGTGTGGTGTAGTGAGTTCTTCTGCAGAGGGCAGGGCCACCTGGTGACTACGAACTACAGTGGCTGCGGCGGTCAGCCGTAGTGGTGCAAGTGTGGGGTCGAACAGTACCGGGACCCGTTCGGCGATGGTGCTCAGTCGTGCGGCCAGATCCGCGTACTCTTCGCCGGCTCCTGGTGTATCGCGTAGCTGGAGCGCGACCTGGAACAGGTCGACCAGGGATCCGATTCGATGTTCGGCGATACCGCGTTGGGTGAGTAGCGAGCTGACGATGGCACCGGTGCCAGAGGTGGGTGAGAGGTCCAGCAGCGGCAGGATGGTATCGAGTGCGCGTTCTCCCGCGATACGCGGATCGAACAGTCTGAGTGGGTCGAGGGAGACGGTGGGGTTGGCCAGGTCGATGACGACAGCGTCCTCGATGGCGGTCGCGAAGTGCTCCCACTCTCCTACTTGGCTGCGGTCGATGGCCAGGAACTGTCCGCCCATGTCGTTGACAAGTGCGGCAATGAGTTTCAGCAGATATGACTTTCCGGAGCCCAGCTCACCGGTCACGGCGAACGAGGCAGAAAGATCATGTAAGGCGGCTTCCATGATGCCGAAGTGGATCGGCTCGAAGTGCCCTGACATGAGGTTCACTCCAATCACCGGGCCGCTGTCGTCTCCGATCTGGCTGCTGGTGAACGGTACGAAACCGGCCCACATGTCCGAGGGGACGATGTGCGCGAAATCGTCGTACGCGCGCCGCTGGGGGCTACCCGGGATCAGCATGGACCATAGATCGACTTGTGCGCCTAGCGGCGCCGTGAGTTCGATCTGGAAGCGTCGGTAGCGGCGTTTGAGTTGGTTCACCGCGTCCATGGTGGCTTCGCGGGTTGTGCCGCCGATTGCGATGACGGTAGTGAATGACACCTCTGACTCTGCGGAGTTCACCTCGAAGTGGTCATTGTATTCACCGAGCATCTGAGCTTTGGACATCAGTGTGTTTTGTGCGAACGACACCTCTTGGTCGCGCTGATCCATTTGTTCACCCAGGCGACGCAGGTTGGTTTCGTTGCTCTTGAGCACCTGATCGGCAGGGCGGGTGGATATGCGTATTCCCCAGTCGACGGTGACGTCGCCGAGTCCCTCGATCACATTGAGGAATTCGCTGCCGCCGGGAAATGTCATTCCTGCGTAGGGAAATGAGTGCGGAGTCAGCATCGACTGATACGAAGGTTTGTCTTCGTCGGGTTGTACCACCTTGATCACCGGCACGAACGAAGGCCGTAGTCGGTAGCTGCGGTCAGCTTGCGCACCCTCGTCCAGCGCTGCTGAGCGAAAGACTGCCGCGGTTGCGTCGTCGAGTACGCCGACGCGGGTGGGTGCTGCTGGGTCCCCGACCCCGCCCCGGGAGAGGTAGTGCTCCCAGAGCCATTGGAACATCGCGGCCGGCACTGGGGCCGGATCGAATTCCCCGCCGATTCTGGACAGGATCTCTGCTGCTTTCGCCTCGTGGACGTCGAGGTCGTCGCGGGTGATACCGGAAAGGTCCACCGAGTTATAGCTGCGCCATATTCGCGACAGCGACGATATTCCCGGGTTAGCGGAACCGACAGGCATGGACAGCAGGAATATTCGCGTCTGCGGCATGATGGCACGAACTCGTTCGTAGGAGGCAACGACTTCGGTCGCGTAGGCTTCAGAGTGGTTGAGTTCTACACCTTCAACCATTTTGTTGAGAACATCGAGAGTGTTAAGTCTGGCCTGAATTCCCAGTAGCAGCGATCCATTCGGCAGGTTGTTGATCAGCGCGTGGTGCGCCGCTTTGACGTCGAATTTGTCGCTGGCTCTACGTAAGCCGTATCCGAGGGGGTTAATGAAATAGGTCGCGGTGACCAGGCCGGTATGGGTAAATTGGAGATTTCCTCGAATTGCCGCAGTTGGTTGCAGATCTCTATCGAATGCCATCTGCGGTCTCCTTTGGAACCGCAGGCCAGCGGCGGTCACGAGCTGCGCGGACCTCGTCGATATTCTGAGCAAGGAAAGCGTGCGGCAGTTCGGTAGCACGCTTGTCCGGCAAGATGATGACCGTGGTTTCGTCGATGAACAGGGTATGTCGTGCGGACTCCGGGTCTATCGGCATCCCGGAGGCGGAGACTGGCTTGCGGTGCGTGAGTAATCGGCCTATCCAAAGAGCTCTCGAGGTCAACCGGACACCGTTATAGGGAATCAAGCCGAGCGTGAATACCGTCACAACGGTGGCTATCAGCCCGGTTACGAATGTACCCGCAGGATTGACCGGTAGGTTCATCGAGAAGAATGCGGTGATTGCCAGCAGGGCGACTGCCGCAGCGATCTGCGGGAGGGTATACGGCCCGAACGGTAGTTTTTGACCGTTCTGGGCCTTTCCGATCACCGTTGGAACGCGTTTGATCGGAGTGAATATCTTGATCACCGAAGTCATTGGCCATACTTACCGATCGGGAAGTCTGGTATTACACTGCCTGAGTCGAAACGCGCGTAGCTGATTACCGTCGGAAGCACCCAGAACAGCACCGCGGCAAACACTGCCGACCCTGTGATTCCGAATACCTTGCTAGGCGAGAGTTTGTTTTTGGTGGCCTCGGAGATCATGATCGCCATGCTGGCGATGGTCAGGGCTACCAAGCCGAGCCAGCGAAAAACGATCAGCACCCCGTAAAGAATACTGCCGAGTTGTGTGCCCATGCGTAAATTCCCTTCAGTTCTGTGTTGCGTGCGGAATCTGCGCCGCACTCGTCGGGCCTTTGGTTAGGCTGGTCGGCGGTGCAGCGGTAGTGCCAGGAGTTCGCAGCGCTTCTGCAGAGAGTGGGAACTTCAGAGATGGTATCGAATCCACAGCTTTCACCTGCCATTTCCCGGACGCTCGGATCATGGTCAACGGGTAGGACAGCGTTGGAGTTTCTGCGCCGTCGAGTTTCGGGTTCACCGAGACCAACACTCTCGCAGTGGTTCCGTTCGTGCCGCAGGACGAGTCTTCCGCTTTCACCATCGTGGTGTCGATTGAGGTGAACGGGGCTGGACGCAGCGCAGTGATGCCCGACTCTGATGTGGTATACCGGGCTATGTCGCCTGAACCGGCCAGCAGTGCCTGTAGAAATCCCGATGCTACCTGAGCGAAAGGGGTGTCTGAGGAGCAGTTCGCACCGTAGTTCAATGCCAACTCGGGGGCACGTCCTGGCGGTTCGACCGCTGCGGGAAGTGCGAGCGCACGTAGTCTACCCTCGATCACCGCAACGGCGACCTGGTAATATTGACGTGAATCGTCAACTGACGCAGTGTTTTTGCGTACGATGCGGGCCGATACTGTCACAGCCCAAACGTCCACCCCATCGCTGGTCAGCTCCCTGCTCACGTAGACCACAAGCGGGTCCAGAACCTGGCGGGCGGTTGTTGGCAACGTCACTCGCTGCGCGTCTCCTACGAAGTCCAACGCCCGGTCCCTTTGTGCTGCAGTAGCACTCAAGTAGCTGACTATGAATTCTGTGGCGAAGGATTCTGCCAGGTGCGAGCGACCGATCAGAACAAGAGCCGAGTTCTCCGACGGACCCGGTGGTGGAGCAGAGAAGGCGTCCAGAATCGCATGGCCGCCGCCGCATATCGCAAGGACGGCAAGGACGGCTATGACCAGATTGTCTCTCCGTCGGCGGGCGACCATTCGGCGCAGGAGGGCTTCACCGGAGTCTGCCCGTGGTCCACTCGATACGCTCACCCACTAAATGGTAGAGAGCGAACAGCACGCCGTTACTCGATAATCTTCCCAATAGTGGGAGTGAATTCAGGCGAGCATCGTACTCTTTCCTCTACTCAGCCTGAACTGCAATTGTTCGTCATAGCCGGTCGGCATGCTCGTCGATGGCAGTTCGGTGGCGTCGTACAGCGGTGAGGCCAGGAGGAAACGGTCTGCGGCGCAGACGAATTGAACAATTGCCAGTGGCCGGCTCGCGTACCCGGGGTATGGGTACAGCAAGAGGGAACTGGGGGCGTACCCACCGTGGTAGCCGAGAGTGCGCAGCGTCGCTCCTGCGGAGTATCCAGCCTGGACCAGTGTGCCGAGTTCGGCCAGTTGAGCACGATCATCGGCATGGAAGACATCGCTAGGACGGGACAGGTAGTCCCAGCGAATCCATGGGGCTGGATCAGTCAGCCAGTGGGCGATAACACTGTGCTCTAGTTGGACCATGGCCAAATGCGTGCCTGCGCGACGGTGCGCTTCGCGCAGGGCGATGTTCTCCATGGTCGGGCCTCCGGTCAAGCGTGCGTCGGAAGTGACGTCCTCGATCAGCCACCACGCACCCCGACCGTGCTCGTCATCGCGACCACGAATAGTGAAACGCCACCGGCCTTCACGTCCCACGCCGTCGGTAACGGAGGCGTCGAATTGTTGCCTGGCCCCTGCCGTTGCCTCGCCCAACAGATCCAGCACCTCCATATGACGGTTGAACCTGGAGATACGATGGAACAGTTCGCAGATGGACATCCTGGGCACGTATTCTTCAGGTGAAATCCCGGTCAATTCAGTGACGCCACTTGGGAGGGAGACAGTCTGCGTCTCGTGGTCCCACACTGCACCTACTGCTGCCGGCGGAGTTGGAGCAGGATCAGCGACCGGGCCCATCCAAAGCTGTACTCCATGGACGTCGCCAACTGGCCCAAGAATTGGGCGCGCCCACAGCATGTGCCGGCCGGAGCGGCTCGGGACGGTGAGCTTTAACTCGGTGGCCTGTTCCCGGACAACATGGACAGCATCGGTAATCCCGCTCGGAGTGAAGCCTTCGTAGAGGGCAGGTGTCTTGGAGAACTGGCGCTGCAGTACCCGTTGCCACGCAGCAAAGTCACGCGCTTGATGGCCGACGGAGCTGACGGTGAGTGCCTCGGGTGTCAAGGTCTCTGCTGTTATCCAGGGAATGCCCGAGTCGCTTGGGATTTCTCCTGTTCGCCCCTGCCTCGGCTCAGAACTTGAGACTCCAGAAAGATTTGCCACCTATTTAATGTACCGTTAGATAGTGGCTCACTCAACACTTCATTCGTCGAGCATTGTTCTTCGAAGCCGGTAGCCGTTCACTAGCCATGTCCGGCGGTGTGGTTATCGCCCGACGCTCTGCTGACATCACTACTTGTTCCCCATCAGGGCGAGGATGCCAGCACCAGCGAGCGCACCCAGACCATCTATTTTCGAGGGAATGATCCGCAGTCCGGCGAGGTAGCCGGGCCGGGCATGACCCGCTACTGCCTCGCCCAGCGGCCTCCACAACGGCGCACCCACTGTGGCCACACTGCCGCTGATGACTACCAGATCGAGATCCAGCAGCGCAGCTGTCGACGAAATTGCTTTACCCAGTGCGATCCCTGCCCTACCGAGGGCTGCGGCAGTGATTTCGTCCCCGCTCTGCGCTGCCGTCAGGAGCGCAGCCAAGGAATCCCCGGCCCAACCACGGTCGCGTGCCCAGGAGCGGATCGCCCGCCCGCTGGCCACCGCGTCTACACAACCTCGGCCGCCACACTCGCATCGCTCGTCGAAACCGGGCACCAGCATGTGTGCGACGCTTCCGGCATTTCCGGTACGTCCCACCACCGCACAGCCACCGAGGATCACACCGCCGCTGATGTGGTCCGAGATCGAAATGGCCAGGGCGTCCATCACGTCATGGGCGTCGCCGAGGGTCCTCTCTGCTAGCGCCAGACAGACTCCATCCAGAGCGACTCTCACTGCTGCGGTGGGGAATAGCTTCTGGACGGCCTCCACGAGCAAAAATCCTGCTCGCCACTGCGGTATCTGAGCGCAGGCCACGACCCCGGCTGCCATATCGATCGGTCCTGAGCAGGCAATACCCACAGCGGTGACCTCAGTGCCGGCTGCCACCTCGAGCAGCAAATCCCTGCATCCGTTCCAAGGCTCGGTGGATGGCAAAGGGATGCGGCGAATCGCGTCGGCGCCGACGTTGTCGGCTACCTGGCCTGCTGCGAATCCTGAGGAGCCTATTTCCAGGGCCAGCACAGTCACGAGTTACCCATCATCACAAGAATTTTTGTTTTCGACGCGGAATAGCGGTCTAGTCCGTGCCGGTAGGCCGGAGCGGCTGGCCGAGTACGAGGTGACGCCGAGGTGCACGTAGAGCAGGCTCGGCGCGATTCGGATCCGCACTGGTGCGGATAATCCGCATTGGTCGATTACGATCGACAGGCGCGATGCGATGGCGGTCAAGATTTTCGACGATTTTTCCGGCATTGTCGTATCCGACTCCTGCCCAGATCATTGCTCTGGGAGCATCGCCGCGGGCGATGAAGTTTTCTGCTCGTCCCCTGCATTGGATCAGCAGCGGGCAGTGCTGGCAAATCTCTACAGCAATCCGCCAGGATTCGGGTGTGCCGACGTCAAGATCCCAAGCGCTGGGGTCCTCCGCACAAGGCGGGCGATTGGACTTACCTGGGGCTGCAGTGGTTTTGGCGTTGGCCGGTGCGAGATAAATCCTGCTCAGGGTATGGGTGATGCTCATAGCCGTCTCCGGAGAATGCGGGGGCACAGCACGCTGTGCTCGTGTCCCACTCGGGCGGTCGTCGAGGCTGATCATGCAGTCCCCGGAAGCGGCTTCGATAGCCGTAAAGGCACCGTAACCGACATGTGACTGGTCCGCAAGGTTTTGTGCCGCCAGTTGACGGCTCATTGACTATGGCTCAACGGTGTTGCATCGTGGGATGGCGGCTCAATACATTCGGAACCGCGTACCCCGCCCGAGATCTGGATCCTGAGGATGATCGGCAACTTGGAATACACCATCGATGAGCTGGCACGGGTGGCAGACACTACTGTGCGTAGCGTGCGCGTCTACCACGAACGAGGGCTCCTACCTTCCCCTGACGTGCGTGGTCGGATCGGCTACTACGGTGTCGATCATCTGAGTCGGTTGCAGACGATCAGCCGACTGTTGAGCAGGGGAATGAAACTCAACGGCATCCGCGAGCTTCTCGAGGCCTGGGACCGTGGTGACGGACTGGCCGAGATTCTCGGTGTCCCGGATCCGCCCGAGGGTACGGAGACCGCGCCGACGGAGACCGCGGCGGCGGCCCCCGTCTTGCCCGAGTACATGCGCAACGCTCTCGCAGCCAGCGATCCCATGGAGGGTTATCGGCTGACCAATCCACGGTGCTGGGACTTGGCCACGAGGCTGCTGGAGGCCGGCGTGCCCACGTCGACCGCGTTCGGCCTGGTCGAACAATTCAGGACTGATATCGACCATGTCGTCGACCGCTGTGCCGCGGAACTGTTCTTCCATCTCGCCGGCAAGACGTTCGCGCAGTCCAACCACTCCCCCGACGACCGCACCGACTTCGAGACCAATGTCGCTATTGCCCGATTGATGACCAATCGGGCGGCTGCGGAGCTGGTCGATCAAGCATTGGCACGACATTCCGTGCCACCAACAGCTGATCCCGCACCCTAAGTCAGGGCGTATCGCGGGCCACAATGTGCCGTCAAGTGCGTGCCCGTGCTCGGAACCCTGGCGACATCGGGATGTGCGGTAGCCCCGGACGCAACGCCACGCCCCGCTCGCTGGTGTCCACATTTGCCTGTGGGTACACCACCACGACCTGTCGAAGTGCTTCGGTGAAGTCGAGTCGGAATTGACGGCGACGGAAGCGGTTGTCGGCAGCAGTCGAGCCGAACTGCATAATCAGCGATTCCCATGGCACAGTGGTCTCTCGCTTCACCGAGTACATGCGGTAGGTGAGCCACGCGTAGATATCGAGGCGCAGCGCCGATCCACCCAATGCCTTGATCGCGTTCATGTCCAACGGTACCGGGTGTGCGGTCACTTCATGGAAGAACTCGTCGCTGAGGCGGACTGTGGAGGCGAACAACGAAAGGTGACCGTCCTCGGATTCGCTACCGCACCAGATGTTGTAGGCGCTGGCCACTGACAGTTTTGCGCCGATGCGGCGGTTCGCGTCGCCTTTGTACTCTATGGTCAGGGTTGCGTTGAACAGCCGATGAGACTGGTTGCGCATGCGAGTGAGTGATCCGTTCTTTCCGCCGGTGGCCGCCAATCCCATCGAGGCCATGAAGTCGGTAAGACTGTCGCCGAGGACGATGTCCTGCGAGCCTGTGCGTACAGCTTCGGTTGACAGGAAGGTCAGGATGAGCCGGGGCATTGTCCCGAAGGGGTATCCGATCAATTCAGGTTTGTTATTCCTGCCTGTGGTCATACCCGGTTGTACTGTCAGAGACAGGTCGCCGTTCTGTCGTCCCCACGCGGGCACGTTCCCAGGGTCTCTGTAGGGCAGTGAAGTTTGGGCGAAAACACGCGCCAGGTAGCCGACTTCTTGCTCGCCGTCCCATACTTCCGTGGCAGCACGAATGGTATCAAGTGGGCTGCGTTTGGGACGTGGCACTGGCTCAGCATTGCATGTAGCGTGATATTTCTCAGTGATGGGAACAGTAGTGTAAGAGCAGGTGGTTCTAGTGTTGCGGTGTGTGATCGTATCTCGCGGACGTGCGAGGACCAGCAGTCCGAAATGGTTATTTTCGGGTACTAAATTAGCTGCGAGTACGAACACTCCCCGGCCGACCTGCACCCGGTTCCCGTCCCGGGCTTCGGATCCTCGGCGCAGTCGTCAGCTGGTAATGCCTGTACGACGGAACTGCGCGTATTGTACGGATTTTTGCGACTGCCCCACGCATCTATTGCTGGCGGTGGACAAGTAGTCTCAACCAGGACGCGTATCATCGAGGTTTTTGGCGCCTGCCGAAGGTTTAACTATCTCATGAATTTTCCAGACCGTGAGGAGCTCACTCAAATCTTAGCCCTGAGCTCGGATTTAGTAAATCTCATGGATGTGTCATGCATGCCGCCGAGCCGAGAAATTCATACGCATTCGAAGCTGGCCTGCATTCAGAATTTATGCATTGTATAATTCGCACTACACTAATTCTGTGTTTCATGCGATTCTTTCAAGCGCGAAGATCTTTTGTCTGTTGTTAGAGAAGTCTCACCTTGTCGTACTGATCCACCTAGTAACTTGACCTGCTGCTCAGTCTTGTAGACCCCGTCACTGCTCTTCGACACGTGTGCAAGGTCTCGCACGTCGCGCGTTTCGAGGTGACAGGCTCTGGTGGACCATGCGCGGATTGCAGTAATGGTTCTGGGGGCAGGCAGTACCCCGCGGATGAGTTCGTGGGTCCGAGCTACTTCTTGCCACGAGATCGCGCGGTAAGTGGGTCTTGTGCGCATAACTTGCGCACAACCGTTTGCGGAAGACTCAGAGACTCCTGGCTAAGGCTCGGAGTTCGGGGGTCATAGGGACCGGAGGTACATGTGTGGGACTGGGATACAGGACCAGTCCACTTTCGGTAGCGTCGACCTTTGCCTGTGGGTAGACGGTCAGCACCTGTGCCATCTGCCTGGTGAAGTCGAGTCGGAATTGACGGCGGCGGAAGCGGTTGTCAGCGGCGGTCGAGCCGAATTGGAGCCACAACAGCTCCCATGGCACGGTGGTCTGCTTGCGTACGGAGTACATGCGGTAGGTGAGCCACGCATAGATGTCCAGCCGGAGAGCGGATCCGCCCAGTACCTTGAGAGCGTTCATATCCAGGGGTACAGGGTGGGCGGTGACCTCTCGGAAAAACTCGTCGCTGAGCATTACCACCGAGGTGAACAGCGAGGCCTGAGAGTCACTCGGGTCGGAGATTCCACCTTCGGTCCACCAGAGGTTGTAGGCGGAGGCCACGGAGAGTTTTGCGCCGACCTGCCGCTTGGAGTCGCCTTTGTACTCGATACTGAGGCTGGCCTTGAACAGGCGCTCGGACTGTGCGCGCATGCGGGTGATCGAGCCGTTCTTACCGCCGGTCGATCGTAACCCGAGCGATCCCATGAACTCGTTGAGGGAATTGCCCAGGACGATCTCGGGGCTCTTGGTACGGACCGCCTCGGTGGAAAGGAACGTCAAGATGAGGCGAGGCATGGTGCCGTACGGGTATCCGATGGACCTGGTCTGCCCGTCGGGCCCGACCGTGACACCGGGTTGCACGGTGAGAGACAGATCGCCGTTGCGCCGACCCCACCACGGTACGTCGCCGGGATCCCGGTAGGGCAGGGATGTCTGCGTGAACACGCGCGCGAGGTAACCCACTTCTTGGTCGGCATCCCACAGTTCTGAGGCTGCCCGGACCACTTCGAGGGGATCGTGTTTAGGTCGCGGCATGCGGCTCAGCATTCCATGGTTGTGTGAATCTGTGTCCGGTACTTATCGGCGTGTCTCGCTAATTCCGACGGTTTCAAGACCGCCAGGAGTGAGCATGCCACAGACAGGCGGCGATCGATAGCCGGCACGTACTGAGCGTGAGGTAGACCGCGCAGAACGTGCTCTGAGCAGGGTGAAGCTGGCATTGGTGTCCGACTTGGCGTGGGGGGTCCGTATCCACAGCCGACGTCAGCCTACTACAGGAGTTTTCTAAAAGGAATCAACTACAGGGGGGCCAAGTTTTCCGCGTGTCACCTGCAGAAATAGGAGGCCTGTGTGCGCAAGTTATGCGTGATGCGTGCGCAAGTTATGCGTGGTGTCCTGGGAAAATGCCGAATCGAGTGTGCGCAAGATATGTGTGGACAACTGGTCGGAAAACAGGTTATCCACAGGGTTGTGTGGATAACGTGCGCAAGATATGTGTGGACAACTTTGCCTTTGCGATGTGCGCTGGTTATGCGTGCGCCGTGGGGCTTGCCGTGCCGCATGGACTACCTGAACTAGCAGGTGAAGAGGCTGTTGGCCGATTCGTATCGGCGATGTGCGAGCCCGATACGGCGTGCGCGAGTTATGCGTGCGTGGCGGTGTGCGCAAGATATGCGCAGTCGGGCGGGTGCGTGCGCTTGTTATGCGTGGTCGCCAGGTCAGGCGTGCGCTTGTTATGCGTGCCCCGGTCGGTTGCGTGCGCCGATTATGCGCAACCCGCGGGCGTGCTCGAGCTCCGGCATCGGGACCGAACCGACCGACTGGGGCGAGCGCCCCCAAACCGTTGCGCGCCTTCTGAATGTGCGCAAGATATGCGCACCTGCGCCTCCTCTGCCCGTGCGCAAGCTATGCGCACGGGCAGAGGTGTTGCGGAACGGCTGTTGAAGCGAGGTACGAGTGCTGTCTTCCAGGCAGCAGCTGTGTGTGCGCCTATCATGCGTGCGAATTCCGTTGCCGCTGTGCGCATGTCATGCGCACAGCGTGGGAGACGTTGCCCTGACCTGCACGGATCGGGGCCCTTCGCCGGGTTTGGTGGTGTCGCCACCTGCCATGTGCGCAAGTTATGCGTGGATGTTGTATAGGCGCGGACGCGAGTGTGCGCACGATATGCGTGTAATACCCCCTCGGACCACCTGCGGTGTGCGCAAGTTATGCGTACACGATGCCTCCATTGCTGGCCGCTGCCCGACGCGGTGTGCGCAACGTATGCGTGGCGTTTTCCTCGCGACATCGGGCTAGTGAGTGCTCTGCGTGCGCAAACTATGCGTGCCCGGGCGGTGGTCGGCGCCGCTGAGGGGCCTACTTCTTTGTCTGGGCGGCGGTTTGCGTGGGTGTCAGCCCCTGGTTGTGCGCATAAGTTGCGCACAACCAGAACCGCGGGGCCTTTGGGCCGGTAGCGAAAGTCGACCGCGTTTCCTTCCCTGCAGGGCACGATCGACCCGGGCGCTTGAGCGGGTTACTTGTCGAAACTGTTGGGAGCCTGAGGGTTTCGCTGCATCGAGCGAGCGTAAGCGTCTCCTACCGCCAACCAGTTTCGTCACAGTGACAGTTTCGGTCGAGCAGGGAATGTCATGGCGTGCGGCACCGGGCGGCGTGATCGTTGTCGGCGGTCGATGTGACGCCTGTCTGATCAGCCGTTTGCGTGCTCATCCTGGTCATCAGCGGCACCGGTGACCCTGGCGATGTCATCTGCGAGGTACAGCTTGAGGGCCTGGTCGACTAGCGCGCTGCGACTGCCGGCCTGCCATGTTTCGACGAGATCATCGATCGCGGCCATATCGTCGGCGATGATTCCGCTGAGAGCGATTTTCACCTGCGGTTCTGAGTGACGTCGTCGGCGAGGGCGTCCGGCGTCTACGCGTTTGAACAGTCGTCCTGCTGGTTTGGCTGACGCGACCGTGGCGAAATGGGCTTGCAATTCGGTCTCGAAGGTCTCGATCGCGTCCAGTACGACCGCGCCGTAGCTGCGGCCCTCGCCGCGCTGCTGCTTCTCGGTGTGAGTCAGTTGACGCAGAACCTCGGCAACCACGCCGGCGACATGCGCCTCGGGTACCGATTGACTCACTTTCGCCCTCGCAGTGGCTGCGCGCGGGCGTTTGACCGTAGGTTCTGCGTGAGCAGCGGGCGGCTTGACCGGGGTTTTCTTGGTCTTGGTGATGGCCGGTGCGTCCGTCGTGGTGTCGGCGGGCAGGCGGGGCGCATCGGGTACTGCCGTTAAGGGGGGTGCTTGTGGCGCTGGTACCGAGGGCGGCAGGAGGTCGTCGATGTCGTCGAGGTCGTCGTCGTTGAATGCGCCTTTACGGGCCATTACGCAGTCTCCTTCGCACGCTCACCAGCGGCCAGTCGAACCAGCACTTCCTTGGTCAGCTTCTGATAGTCCGTTGCCAGTGGTTCGGTGTCGCGCGACCACCGCTTGCTCGTCTCGTCGTCCGACCTTCCTTCCGGACGCGCCGGAGAGAATCCGATCAGCTCCTCGGCAGTGAGATGGAAAGCCCGAGCGTCGATCGCCGCGGCCTTGTCGTGGCGAATGAAGTTGCGGAACGGCTCGATTCCTGTGCCATCGAGTAGTTCCATGATCTTGCCGAGGGTGCCCTCATTTCGCCGGACCGCACGGGGATTGCAGTCGAACAGCACCATTCCCATGAGTTCGACCAGCGCACCGTTCTTACGTGCCCACAGGTAACGGTGTGCGAGCAATTCGGCGCCGTCCATGCTGCCGTCGTCCTCTTTGGTGGGCACGATGAGCCAGCTGACGATCTGCAGGAGCAGATCGAGTACGGCGCGGTCACCTGGTCCTGAGTCGATGAGCACGAGATCGTAGCCCTCGGTGGTGACGAGGTTCTCGAGTGCGCCGTGCAGATTCTGCAGTGGATTGATTCCGGTCTGCTCGGCGCTCGAGACGACGGTGCCCGCCATGGCCATGTGCTTGCCACCGCAGACGACGTCGAGCCCGTCTCGGACTTTGCGTATCGGTTCCAGAGGTGTTCCGTATTGGAGCGTCATCGCCAGCGAGCGGCCCTCGTCGGAATCGCGTACTCCTAGATCCCGAATGGTGCAGTTGCCCTGCTGGTCGGCATCCACCACCAGTACACGCTTGCCTCGCCGGGCAACCGCGACCGCGATGGCAGCGGCTATCGATGACTTGCCCACTCCCCCTTTTTGGTTGGCCAGCAGGATCGTTCGTCTCACAGCACGGACATCAGGCAGCAACCGATAACTCGTCACGATCGTGGACAGTACCCCAGGCAGGGATGCTGGACCAACCATCCCGGGCGGGCGTGTCGCGGTCATTCTGTGCGTAACCGGTCGGGATGATGCGCGGTCCACTACCTACGCCGTGCTCGCGATCGTATTGCCGATCCGTAAATCTAGCTGTTTCATCACCCTTTATATGTCCACCGGGTAGGCGGTGCGATATGCCGTTGCTTTCACTTGATGTTGGGTGATCACTTATGCAGTCCACCATGCAGTGGCAGTGGCAGGTGGGACGGTAGTGCGTAGCTGCAAGAACACGGTTGCTGGGCCGCTCTTGGGTACGGCGTCCGGTCGCGCACTTTTCATGGGCGGAGGCAATGCGTTGCACTGGCCCGATTTTACGGTCTTCGAATTCATAGATAATTGTGAATAAATGAATGGTTTAACTTGTGCGCAATTGATTGCATTCTCTTTTGCGGACCCCTGTCCATAGATATTTGCCTTGAATGTAGCCATGACATCAGCAGAACAGAATGTAATGCAATAAGCAATAAATATGTCCGTAATTAATGCAGTAAACAGAGCTTTTGAATGGCCCTTTAAAAGAGTGATTTTTATGGTCTTTTTAGGTGGATGATATCTTGACTTTGAGTAGGTCTTGATGATGTTGGTATCAAATACTTTTACACTTGCCGAATTCTCGGCACAGTAAAGGGCGTTGTCAAGTGCAAGTAAATCGCCCGGTTTATGGGTGTTCGGATATGTAAAATATAAGGGCAAATGATCGGTCTTTTTTTTGCCAGTGAGACGTGCGGTGTGTACGGCAAGATGTAAGCTCGTTGAAAACGTAGCTGACTTTTCCGGTCTATCGGTGTTGAACATGCCAGTCGGTATAGCGCTCATATCTGCATATGGAACTGCTGCATGTGAGGCCAGCATCTGGGCGTATTTTACGACCCTATGTGCCGTCATGGTAAATAGTGTTTGACGGGTACACCATATTGCACGCGTATAGAAAAGATTGTGGACAAATCTAAATGCGCAATCAAACACATACGACAGGGGAATCTGTAATGTAGTTTCGAGACACCATGCAAGTGCGTATTCAAAGGGTGTTTTGTCTGCACTGGGTAAAGTACTCGATAAAGCCATGTGGTAGCTCTTGATGAGCAACTTTGAGTGTACAAAATAATGCACACTCCTATGGATCTTTACATCAGTACACTCATGCACTGTCGCTAAGGTCGTATGGTGTGTCGTATAGAGAGTCGTATGTAAGGGCGGCTCTACGCCCTTAGGTACGACACGCTCATCGCCAGCGTTGAGGAACGTACTGTGAGAACTACATGAAACATGCAGGTAGGAGTAGTATATTGAGTTGCTTCCGCGCATAGGCGATGTTCGCTCGCTGACGTCTCGTCTGCTCGTTCGCAGATGGGACGCGCGCACTCTTGGTCGCAGTCTCTCGTGGCGACCGACTGCTGAGCGGTTCGGTGTTGCTGCGAGAGTCATCCTCCTCCTTTCATGTTCAAAACTGCAGCTTGGCCTCGGTGTTACCGCTCGAAGTCTATCTGCAATTGCTGGTTACATGCGGCCACACTCATCCGTATTCGGTAGCCGTGAACCGGGGAAGGGGTGCGTTCGAGTTTTGGGCATGCGATTGCGGTGAACGACAGGGGGTGGCTGGCTCATCTATCTAGGTTGCTGGTGCTGGCGCTGCGTGGGCAAGTCGAGTCGCGTAGGGCACGCGACCGATCGCGAGTGCTGTGTGGTTCGCAGCGTGGCTGCGAAGCGCAGATCCTCCAACGCAGTACGAACCGTCACTTTCGCAAGCGTTCGCTGCGGACTTAGAGATGATCGTTCTGGCTTGCTCGGCAGGGTCGTTGCTGATGATGGCTAGTTGCTTGACGTCTATCAGCGCACTCTCCCCTGCTGGGTGAAACGTGGGTGATGTATATCGACGGGCGGCGTGGGAGATCTTTGGGGCAATCGAATCGCGTGGTCGGCGACTGGGAGGGGACAGTGCTGCCGGGCTATTGGGGTGTCGCAGTTACTGGGAAAGGGGGATTGGTGGCGCACGACCGTTGCGGTGATTGGGGCCGGGGCCGTGTGCCTCGGGCTCGGGGTGGGATCAGCGGTTGCCGGGATGTCGGTTCGCGATGTCCGAATCCGGTGTCGGCTGCCGGATCTATGAATCCACGCGGGGCTTCGAATCGCTGTGGGCCCATCGGAGGAACGTATCGTGGCTTGTCATCATGTGCGGCTCGCGTCAGATTCCTGAGGGCAGTGGGGCGAGGTTCGCGCGCGTGGTCGCTTAGAACGATCCGCTACCCGACATTCTGTCGTGACGTGTGGCGGCAGTGGGTTCTGTTGTCGGTGACGCCCGCGAGGGTCGAGTCGTTCTGTCGAGGTGAAGGGTCGTGATGATGCGACGGCCGTCCGCGGAGCTTTCGGTCTTTCGCGCGGTGTGTCGCTGCTATGCACTCCATGCGTTGTCGTATGGATTTGAAGTGCGCTCCCGTCACCATGCATGGCGCAGCCCAGGGCGGCGTGGGTGAGGCCTAGCTGTTACGGCCTGATCGATCAGGTGTGAGTCTGATGAGTCTGGACACGTGCGGTCATTCGGAAGTTGGGTCGCCTACCTGCGCTCCTATGCATGATTGCCAACGATTAGCTCAAAAGTCGGTGCATATGGGAATTCGAGGTTCGTAGCCGCCTCCTGCGCCTTCCCTGAACCTAAAAGGGCCCCTATTTGCCCCATGGGGCGCTCGGGGCCCTTCTCGGGGGCTGAGGGTCGTTTTTCGCCTCAAAGTCGGCCTGTGGGCCGCTGGGGCGGAAATAGTGTATGACCTGCAGATTTGATGATGCTGGAGGTTCATAGGGCTTGGACGTATGGGGTGGAGTGCCTGGTTGAGTCTTCGGCTAGGCCGGATCCAGGCGCTGGCCGGCGGTGTTGGCGCTTCTTGTTCGGAAACGGGCGGGTGGGTGAATCTAGTGGTGCCGAAGGGTTAGGTGCTGACTATGCGCCAGGCGTTGCCTGGCGGGATATCAAGCAGCGCGCCGGTCGAGATAGCCGGGTGCCCGAATCGTTCGGGATCGACATCGAATCCGATGCCTCCCTGAAGATGGATGACGGCGCGCGGCCAGTAGATCATCTGTGGGGTGACGAGCCCGCCGACACTGCCGATCAAGGGCAGTTCGCGGTCCACGATCTCCTGTGCCAGATCATCGTGGATACGCCATAGGGAGGTGATTGCGCGGGCGCGCTGGGTGGGGGAGAGGCTGACGGCGTTGTGATGGTTGTAGCCGGCGTGTGTGCGGTAGAGCCTCCAGGGTGGATCGCGATGGAATGCGGGGCTGTTCGTGACGAGAGGGCCGAGGGAGACTCCGAGGTAGTCGATAGGCAATGTTCGGCGGGGATGCCGGATTAGCAGGAGTTCAAGTTCGGCGGCGCTGATGCGTGCGTGTCGGGTCATGGAATGGTCGCGCAGCAGACCGGTTTTGCACAGTGTTCGGATCCAGCGGGTGTGTGCTTTGAACCCGGTACGGTGCCGAATCTCATCGGCGGCCTGCTGGCTGCTGAGCAGAAGGGACATACGCCGATCCTATTGCTACAAGACGTCAATGGATGTCTTTTCTTTTCCGAGCATGGTAGTTCAATCCTCATCAGGTTGACTTCCCATAACCTGTATTAGCGGAGGTTAATTGCCAAAAACCCATTGTCAAGCCCCTGACGTCTCGTGGCCAATGTAGTCCTCAGGTGTGGATTCGCAGATGGTCTGTAGGGCGGGCGTCTGCTCGTAGAACTCTGAAGGACCTGGCGATACGTCGAAGGTGACACTCGGTCGGTGCGGATGTCGAATCGACGGTTCGAGTTCCGGCCGATGTTCGCCCAGGCAACTCAAGGGTGACGGATATCAGATCTCGGAGCCGTCGTCGGAGTCCCCTTCGACTGCATCTTCATCGGACTGCCAGCCGACAGTGTGAATGTGGTGTGAGGCCAGGGATGTCGAGGTCAAGGTATGCCGATCTCGATTCTGAGTATCGCGGGGAGCTGGCTGTCCCCCCGCGGCGCGGCTTCGTGATGGCGGTCAACGCCGTGCATAGACTCCGTCAATCCGATCATTCTAGTATTTGCTAGCAGAGTATTGACTAGCTCGGTGGATAGCAGAATGTTCGACTCATGCGAACAGCAGATACAGAGTTCACGATCGATGCGCTGGCCGCGCGAGTCGGTCTACCGACCAGCACTGTGCGTATGTACCAGTCGAAGGGGCTACTGCATGCGCCGCGTCGAGTCGGCCGTACCGCGCGCTATGACGGCACACACCTACAATGTCTCGAACTGGTGCAGCGCCTGCAGGACAGGGGCTTCACGCTGGCCTCGATCGCCGAGTTGCTGACCGCGCGTGAGCAGGGGGCGACCGTTGCTGATCTGCTCGCATTGCCTGGCGGGCCCGAGGAGTGGGTATCACTTGGCTTGGGTGATATCCGGCTTATGATCAAGTCCAAAGGACTGCGATCCACCTTGCTGCGCAAGGCAACTCAGCTCGGATTGATCCGGTGGCGACGCGGTCGTCCGCAATCGCGACGCTGGGTACTCACAAGTGGTCTCCGGGTCGCCGAATTGGATTTGCCGCCGCGTGAGGTGCTAGGCCAGATTGTCCGGTTGTGTGAGCATACTGATCAAATTGCAGCTGACTTCGGCGCCATCTTTGAACGCACACTGTGGCCCCGTATCCAAGCCGACAGCACCGAGACCGACCAACTCGGCCAGATCCGAGCACTGCTGCAGGAGCTGACAGGTTTGGCTGAGGGCGTAGTGGTTGGCGCTTTCCGCGAATCGGTCCGCCACCTCGCCGAACAATTCGTCGAACGACACGAACTACTGCCCGCCGACGGCGAACGCCCCGCCTGGCTCGACAGCTCGATCCCGATACTCAACGAGCGCCCGCTCGAACCTGGCGGAGATGACATTGAGGACGTGGAGCAATTCCTGGCGGCCGATCATGCGCAGGAGGGGTAATGAATTCACATCCTGACCCACGTATCAGAAGCACTGACCAGCACAGCAGAGCGAGGGAGCACCACGGGTCCGGGCAGGCACTCAAGGAGCAGGGTGGCTATGTGTGCGACGGCATGCGTCAGTCACCAAACCGCCTTCTCGGGGCACGAAAGCCTGCCTCCGCAGCTAGCGAGGGCGTTGTCGAGGCGCGCCAGATGCAGTGGCCCGGCTGATCTTTCGGGATTCGGTGCTGGTCTGGACGGTCGGCACGATCAGCGGGTATGCCAGCGCATTGCCGACCTCATATTCCAATAGCACCCTCAGTCGGCGGCTATCGAGCGGTGCTGAACGGGACTCCGAAATCGACACTGCTGATTGACCGCAAGTTGACGGTGGCATGGGCCAGTTCGATGGATCGGCTACTCAAATGGGTATCTTGCTGCCTAACGCGGGCTGGAGGTCGTCGAGCCAATGTGCGGTGTGGTCGTATCGTGCGAAGAATTGCTGCCCGACCTGTTCGGGGTTACGCGCCTGGAGCATGCGTAGCGCGAAGACGTGTTCGCCTTGGATCGTGGGGTCGCCGTCGAGCACGATGCCAAGCCTGAAACTCGGGAGATCGCCTCCCTGTAGATGTGTAGAGCGCGCGCGAGTGAAACCTCGAAGTAGCTGCGTGCGCCTGTGTCACGGTCGATAAACATGTAGTACGGAATGATTCCGGCCTCCACAGACCGCTGCCATAGCGTTGCCCATGTTTCGGCGTCATCGTTGACGTGTGCGACCAGCGGTGCTTGGGTACGGATCACTGCGCCGGTGTCGCGAACCCGCGCGATGGCTCGTTGTGCTGCGATGGTTTGCAGTTCACGCGGGTGAGAGAAATGGGCCATCACTGTCACGTGACGGCCGGCTGCCCCGCACTGTTCCAGTAACTTGAGTAGATCGTCCGAATCGGGGTCGTCGACGAAGCGGGCAGGCCAATACGAGAGTGCCTTGGTGCCGAATCGTAAGGTGGCGATGTGCTCTAGGTCGGCTGCAAGAAAAGGCGTGACCCAGCGACGCAGGATCTCCGTCCGCATGATCATCGGGTCGCCTCCGGTGAACAGCAGATCTGTCACCTCCGGATGCTCGCGCAGGTATCCGACCAGGCGATCCGGACTGGACAGTGCTTGGCGGGTTTCTGTGCCGACAAATTGCGCCCAGCGGAAGCAATATCCGCAGTAGGCTTGACATGTCTGACCCTGTGACGGGAACACGAGCACCGTTTCTCGGTACTTGTGTTGCAGGCCGAGTACCGGGTGTCCGCCCAGCATGGGAACGTTGTCTTCGATCTGTCCACCAGGATGCGGATTAAGCGCGCGCCGAGCCGATGCCGTCGTCTGAGCAAGTACATCGCGTGGAGCGCCCGCATCGAGCAGTTCCGCCACAGCGTTGAACATGGGGGGTGGCAACATGTCCCGATGAGGGAAGGTCAGTCGGAAAATCGGATCCTCGGGTACTGCAGCCCAGTCGATGAGCTCGTCGGCGACATAGTCGTTGACTCGGAAGGGAAGCACAGCGGATACGACCCGCAGGTCCCGCAAATAATTTTCGGGCAATCCACGACGTCGGGCGAGTCCCGCGAGTCGTTCGCCGGTGAATAGTTTCATGGCTGTACCTACTCGACCGAGAGTTGTGGTGGTTGCGGGTATTTCGCCTTCTTCTCGAATTCTGTAGTGGCACAGTCAATTCGGAATCCGGACGCGGTATGTGCGATGGCGTCGGCAACGGCCCGTGAGGTGTCGGCGCGAAACCTGAAGCTGGCGCCGATCCCCACATATCCGCTTGTTTCGGTAATGGCTTGACCGACAGCCGGAATCGCATAGTGGTAGGGCGCGTATTCGGGTGAGACGTCGAGTCGCGTGGCCGTGACCACACAAGGTGGTGGTAGGGGAGGGCGTACGAGTAGCTGGCCGGCGAGTTGTCCAGGCCCACGCGGTGGTGCCGTCGGGCTGCGGCCCATCTGGATGTCCAGCGCTGCGCCGACTAGGTCGTAATGGTGTACCTCGCGCCAAAGGTGAGTGGCTTCGGCCCCAGGGATCCGTCCAGCGATCTCCAGCAGTTGCAGTCGCGGGGCGTTGACTGGCCCCAAGAACAGTTCGAGGTGAAACACGGTGGGGGTGCCCGCGCTCAATGCTGTCAGCACTGAGCACGCGAAGTCTGCCATTTTCACGTTGAGCGCCTGGTCGTCGATGTCGATTGTTCCCCAACTGTTTTGGCCGGTGGCGAAGTCCAGGCAGCTGTGGAGATAGCGTGAGCCGCGCCAGGGCCCGAGTTCGGTGCCTGTCCAGACCCCGTCGACCGAGCCGGTCTCGTCGGGGCACAACCGTTGGACGAGAAAGGGTTCGTCCTGTAAATCGGGCAGGTTCGCGAGTTCGGCGGCATGGCGCAAGGTGACGATGTCGCGGCTGGCGGCACCCAGTCGGGGTTTGACGAGCACGGGCCACCCGAATCGCCTAGCGAATGTCGAGATCGCCGTTGCGTTTGGTGCATCCGCGAAGGCGGGTACCGCGATGCCGGCTGCCGTCGCCCGTTCGTACATGACCAGCTTGTCCCGGAATGGTAATGCGTGCGCTGGTGTGTCGCCGGCGATGCCGAACTCTGATCGCAGTTGTGCGGCTGTCAGCAGATCTGTCTCACTGATTGCCACGATGCGTTCGGGTATGCCATGTCGTGTGATGAGTGTGCGGACGATGTCGTGCACTGGTTCGGTGTCGTCGAAGATCACAGTCTCGGTTGCTGCATGTTGTGGGATGCGGTCGAGGACTTGTGTGGCGCAGACATAGGTCACGGTGTTGGTGGTGTGATCGATGTGGTCCAGGTACGCGACGATGGGCCCGCGGGAGCGGTGAATCACGAGGATATGGGGGCGCACTGATCACTCCTGTCGGTTTTGCGAAGGCGGTGTGAGAGGGGGCCGAGGATGCGCATCCACACCAGCGCGGTGGACCCCGCGACGAACACAGCGGCGCCGATGAAGACCGGTCGTGGGTTGTCGCCGCCGAATCGGGTGAGTACTCCAGCGAGCATCGTGCCCGCTGCCGCGGCTACGAGTACGAGCGAGCGGGCTGCGCTGGTAACCCGGCCCAGTAGCGCTCGTGGTACGACTTGCTGGCGCAGTGTGCGGACCACGACGACCACGACCATGGACGCCCCGGCAAGGAGCGCGTTAGCTGCAGCCAGCCATACAAGGCCGGGGGCGAAGCCCGCTGAGGTGAGCCCGAGGGCCATGATGAGCGCAGCAGTCAGGCATGCGGGAATCGGTGACCAGCGCGCTCCGATTGCAGCTGTGATCAGCGCACCGAACGCTCCGCCGACTCCCCCTCCGGCGAGGACGAGGCCCATCAGTGCGGAGGAAGCGCCGAGGCGCTCATGGGCGAAGAACGGGATCAGTGTCTCGGTCGCGAGGCCGAACGAGGTCATCACTTGCAGCGCCGTGATGCCTGCGATGAAGGGCTCGGTGAGGAGGTACCGCAGTCCCGCCCGGAATTCTGTGCCGAGGGACCCGAGGACGTTCGGTGCTGTCCCCGTACGATCTTCCGTCGCGATACTGGTGATTTTGGTGAATTCCGGGGGCTGCAGGCGTTGGTATGTTGTCCATACGGTCAGAGCCGATATGGCGAAAGTTGCCGCATTTGTCAGCAGAGCCGCTTGTTGGCCTGCTGCGGCTATGAGCACACCCACTGTAGCCGGACCTAGTACGAGTGAAAGTTGTCCGGAGGTTTCCAGAAATCCGTTGACGCGTAGCAGTTGTGTGCCTGTGTATATGTCCCGGATCGCGACGGCGAGTGCTGTTTCGAAGAATACTGTGGCCACACCGGCAACGCCGGCGAGGGCGAGGATTGCCGCGACTGGGCATCGTCCAATCACTAGTGCCATGGCCATCAGTACGAAGACGGCCATTCGTACAGCGTCTGCGGCGAGCAGTACGCGCCATGGGTTGGTGTGATCCACCAGTGGGCCCGCGGGCAGTCCAGCGATCAGATAGCCGATCACGCGCGGGGCTGCGGCAAGTGCGGACAGGACCGGACTCGCGGTCAGTTGTAATACGAGCAGAGGTACGGACAGAACGGCCAAGCCGTCACCGAGCAGCGAGGTCGATTGGCCGAGAAGGAACAGCCGGTTACCGACCATCGCCAGTCACCGTCCAGGTGTAGCCGACAAGTGACTCCAATCGTGCGCCATGATCGGTTTTGAGACCCCATTCGAGAGTGCCGTAGTCGATACGTTCGATGCCTCTCTGCAATGCAGCGCGGACTTGTGCGTAGAAGGAGGTGACGAAGTAGGCGCCGTCCGCTTCGGGGAGTTGCCCGCACCATAACTGGCGCAGTGTATTTCCGTTACGCAGACCATGGGTGAAGCCGACGATCCGGCCCTCGTGCTGTACCGCGGTCACTACGATGTCTTCGCGACGGTAGTGTGTCAGCATTCGATCCAGCGCTGCGGATTGCGTTTCACGATCGGCGGGGGAGTTGTATTTGCGCAGCAGTGCGAGGCGTAGTTCCAATACGTCGTCGCGTACCTCGGCCAGATCGACCTCGCCGACGCTCATATCCTTCTCTGCGAGGCGGCGCAGGATCCGTCCGATGCCCTTGCGGCGGGGACGGGGCAGGTGGTTCAGGTATTCGTCCATGCTTTCGAATCTCAGCGGAAGTACACATGTTGGATACAGTTCGACTGCTGCTGCGCCGAACTGGATGAGAGCTCGACGTATCAGCTCCTGTCGTTCGGCCAGGTACAGAAACGACACTGATCGTGCCCCTTGTGCCGCGGCCCAGGTATCCAGTGCGGTCAGCGTTTCTGTCAGTGAAGCCGGATCGGCAGCGCCGGAACCGGCTGCCGCACAAGAGTATCCGGGGAGGGTCACAAGCACGGACGGATACAGTGCCGAGGTATCGGATCGCGCGGTTGATGGTTTTCGTGGCGCGGGGGAGGGGAGATCGCCGCGCAGCGCGGCTGCGATATCGAACCGAGCATCGGCAGGTGGAGACTGCAGCCACCGGGCATGCAGCCCGACCTGTGGATGCCCGTCCACCGAAATCACCAGCCATCGAGGTTCACCGGGAAGGAGCGGTCCCATGGTGTCGAGCCAGGGGACTGACACGGTGTAGTCGGACGTTTCTGCTGCGAGGTCGATCCAGTGGGAGGGGCGAACGAATGTGGCTCTCAAATCGACATGCATGGGTCATCCCGCACCTCATGGGGGTGGGTGGCCCATGGATCACTCACCCGAACGCGAACATCAATTAATACGTTATATATTGTGCCGTCAGTCAGTGTATCAATAACTGTCCTGTTTAGCCAGATCATGTTGCCGACTCGGTCTATTCCAGGGTTATGCTTGGTCACAGTCGGATCTGGCAATCAGTTGCGACCGGTTCGTCGCCAATCGCAAGGACCGGTGGGAACCCTAGTCAAGAGCAATATCCCTATAAGACGTTAGATAGCGGCCCGTTAACTGCTGTTCAAGTGTGGGGGGCGCTCCGGATGAGTACCGCACCAGCCGAGCGTCGGGTGCGGTACAGGGAGATCGGCTCCGCGCGATCGTGCGCGTTGCATGTGGTCTCGCCGCCTGTTCAGGTGTCAGGCAGGGCTCGCACTGACCGTTGCAGACCGTCGGAGATAGGTCTCGTCCAGATCCCATGAGAGAGTTGACGATCGATGACGGGGTGTGCCTCGTCCGTCCGGGGGAGTGGACCTGGTTCCTTGGGCGTGCCCGAGTGTTGAAAGGAATGTCATCTGATGCGCTCTGTTTTCGATCATCACGAGTTGCGCCAGGGGTGTGGTGTGCCAGATCGCACGGCTGGGGCGTGCTCGATGAGTTGGCCTGCTGAGAAGGAATGTCTCGATGGCCCAGCGCGGTGTGCGGGTCGCCGGAGATGATCGCGGATTCAGACCGGATGGACTTCGACGACCTTGACGCGCGCGTGGCCGCGTATGCCGCATCCGCAGACTCGAACAATACTGTGCGTACCTACATATGGGCGTGGAAACGGTTCACTGCCTGGTGTGAGCGGACGGGGCATGTTTCGTTGCCCGCGAGTCCGCAAACGATCAATAGATACATGACCCAAGCCGCCGATGATTCTGACAATCCGGTGGCTTCGAGCACCCTCGAGGTGTGGCGGGCGGCGATCGCGTGTATGCATGGTCAGGCCGGGCTGGCCGATCCGACCGCGGATCCCTCTGCGCGTCGTACCCGTCGTGGAATTCGCAAGACACGTGCCGTGTCTGGCGAAACTCTGCTTCGTGCACCGGTTGCCGTTCTGTCGGATGTGCAATCCATGGTCGAGACGGCTCATGCTGATGCGCGGACATGGCGCGCGCAGGTGGCCGCCCGTCGCGATATTGCTTTGATCCTTGTGAGCTACGACTTCGCGCGTCGCCGCAGTGACACCGTTGCGCTCACGATCGGTGATCTGGCAGTGGTCGAGGACGACACCGTGAATGAGCGGTTATTGCGTATGCGATTGCCGGGCAACAGTATTGGTCATGGTCGTGCGCAGTTTATTTATCGCCCGCGTGGATCGCGCGATGGGTTGATGTGTTCGTGGTGTGGGCTGGCGCGATGGATCGCGGTCTTGTATGCCTGCGACTCGGCGGCCGAGGCTGCCCGTGGCCGAAGCGGTGAGGCTCTCAGCGACGCTCGCTCTGTTGCTGTGCAGCGACTGCTACGTCGAGATACCGGCGACCCACGTGAGCACTGCTGTGGCGGAACCTGGCTGGTCGGTCGCGCCGCTGCCAGCATATTCCGGTCGTTGTCGCACGGCGGAATCCCGCATGCACCGGAGACCGCCCTATCCGGGCGATCGGTCAGCGCAATCATCAACGCGCGCTCTCGCGAGGCCGGAATCGGCCGCCGAAGCGGGCACTCCCTGCGTGCGGGCGTGTCAACTCAGATGTATGACGATGGAGCCACGGACGAACAGGTCATGGCCTTGGCCGGATATCGAAATCCTGCGAGCGCGCAACGATACGATCGCCGTCGTGCGCAGCGCAGTGCCGCCTCTTCGACGGGGTTGTAGGGAGGCACAAGCGTGACCCACTACCGGTGCGTGCGATTGAATAACAAGGCAGGTTCGGAGATCGAGACGTCGACGCGCTTGGTGCTAACGCAGCGTCCCGAACCACGTGTGCTGGTTATCGGAGTACGCAGCGGGTCGAGTCGAGGAGAGGACCCTGATCGCAGTGGGCGGGGCGGAGAGGCGAGGGACGGAATCCATGATCGCCGGTGCGTTCACGGATGATGTGGGGCTGAGCCGTGAACATGCGCGCGAGTGGCGGCAATTCGTTCGCTGGGCTGCTGCCGCCGACCTGATTGCGCTGCCGGCCTCGGCGTGCACGGTGCTGGCTTATCTGAGCGAGTATCCGGGTACCCTCGCAACTCAACGCGGTCGCCTGACTGCGCTCAATGCCGCCCATCAGCGGGCCAGACAGCCGATTCCTGGTGCGGCCGAAGCGGTGCGGCGTGTGCTCAATCCCGGTCGGGCCGAGCGTTTGCACGCGGTGCGACTGTATGCGGATCTCGCCGTTGCTCGCCTGCCGATGTTCGGTTGGCCCGAGGCGCTCATCGGCCGCCGTGATGCGGTCATCGTTTTGCTGGCCGCGTCGGGGCTCACCTGGCGTCAGGTCGCGGAGTTGAAGCAACGCGATGTGATTCTCACCGAGGACGAAGTCCAGCTCGGCTCTCAACCGCTGTTGAGTTTGCCGGCCACACACCAGCGTGACACTTGCCCGGTCGAGATCTTTCGACGCTGGCACGAGATTTTGGTCCACGCTCCTTCTGCGGTAGGCCACCGTCACTTGTGTGTTCTGCTGTCCGAACCTCATTCCGACGGTGACGATTCCGCGTTGGTGTCGCTGCCTGGGGAGTATCGCGACCAGCCGTTGTTGTGCGACTTCGACTCGCGTGGCATGGCGGTGGGTGTCGTGGCTGAGCTCGATCCGCTCTCCGCTGATCAGATCGCGACGATCGCGAGCGCTCGTCTTCTCGGGCCCAAGACGCGGAGCGCACTGCCTGGTGATCTCGACCAGGGTTATCACGAGCGAGGTATCGCCGCACGCTGGCGTGCTCAGCCTCTGCTGAACGAACTCGACGAGCTCCTGGACAAGGTCGATACCATCGCCGCAAGATTTGGTATCTATTAGCCAGATTCGGTGCTCTACCGACAGTGACGCCACACTACATACATTTATCTATATATGCGTATGTATGCACTATATTTCCGTCTGTCGAACCCAACCGACATGACGGCTGGATCAAACAGGACCGCCTCGACGAAGAACCCGATGCATGTGGTGGATCTGCGAGCTGCGATGCACTGGTGGTCGATCCCCGTGTCGCAGTTCGTTTTCTCAGTGCGGTGACCGCTCGCCAGGCACCGACCCGAGTGCGATGGGGGCTGAGACTCGTCATTCGCTCGCCGGCTCGGCAAGAGTATCGATCGAGAACTCATGCATGTGCCGCGCGCAGCATCACCACATATGCGGCGATGCTGCGGTGGGCGTGGTGGCGGTGCGTGTGATCACGCCACACCAGTCACGCAACGCGCAGAAGGCTTTACAGGATTACGCTGCGTGAGTCGTTGTGCCGAGTCTTCGTCCTTAGGGTGCCGACAGATAGCCTTCCCTGGAGAACTGTGCGATGTAGCGGTGTATCAGTTCCCGATCGACGGCGGGGCAGTGAATAGTTTTGCCATGCAGCATTTTTCGGGTGTAGGTGTCGGAGTATTGAGTGTGAGCGGCGAGCGCGGCGAAGGTAGGTGCCAGCAGTGCCGCGCGTGTGAGGGAATCATCGCCGCTGGTGGCTCGGGTGTTCGACTGCTCCTCCAGTTCGCGGCGGAGTGCGTCGAGTGAGGTCACTGCGATCGGTAGACCGTGTTCGCGCAGGCATTGCAGGACCTCATCGACAGCGACGGGTGTGTGGTTGACCAAGTGATAAACACTGTGTTGGCGTGGCTGGGTGGTGATGGCGATGATTGCTTGTGCGACATAGTCGACCGGAACAAGTGACACGCGCGCATCGTCCATTGGTGGCGCGGCAGCGAGGATGGCGGCGGCGCGAATCATGTTCCAGAAGGCGTCGTCGGGGTTGTTGACGGCAGTGCGGGTGTGGCCGCAGATTGTGCCAGGTCGGAAGATCGTAGTGGGCACTCCACGCTCTCCGGCTTGGCGAATCAATTCCTCGCCAACCCATTTCGAGGTCAGATACCCATTGTCTTGCACTTGGTGCGCATGGAGCCGGTCGTCTTCCGCGACGATGCGCGGGACCTGGTTGGCTGGTATCGCGGCTCCGAGAGTGGAGATGAAGTGCACCGGCTTGATTCGGAGGGTCGTGGCCAGCTGCAGTATCGATCGAGTGCCTTGCACGTTGACTTGGCGTAGGCGTTCGTATGGGTCGAGATGATTGACTCGTGCTCCGTTGTGGTAGATCGCATCCACTTGGTCGGCGAGTTGTGCGAATTGTGCGGGTTCGAGTCCCAGTAGTGGGGCGCCCAGGTCGGCGCGCAGCGCCGAGACACGCTGATCGACCAGTGCGGTGGGTAGCTGAAAGCGTTTGAGGGATTCGATGATTCGGTGCCGCGCGGATTCGTGGTCTGTTGCGCGGACCAGACACCATACGTGTGCGTTCGTGGTGGTGAGCAACTCGTGAAGCAGGTGTGTGCCGAGAAACCCGGTGGCACCGGTCAGTAGCACCTGGTGTGCTGGTTCATTGGCGCGAGGCATCGGCTCGGGCGCGATGATGGATGGTTCGAGGATGGCATCGATCGCAGGCTGGCTGTGTGGGTGCGGTGATTGGTTTCCGGTGAGGTAGGCCGCTACACCGCGGACGGAGGGTGCGGCCAGGATTGCGCGCATGGGAACGTCGTGGCCGAGTTGTTGTGCGAGTCGTTGGTGCAGCAGGAATATCAGCAGCGAGGATCCGCCCAGCTCGAAGAAATCATCGGTGACACCGATGCGCGGGACGTCGAGTACGTCGCGAAACACCTGGGCGATGTTGCGTTCGAGAACGGTGGTGGGGACGGTGTCTTCGGTCGTGGTGAAGGGGGGTTCTGGCAGGGCTGCACGGTCGAGCTTTCCGCTGGTGTTGACCGGAAGTTCGGGGATCACGGTCACATTCGAGGGAATCATGTAGCTGGGCAAGGTGTCGGACAGGTGGCGCCGCAGCAGTTTCGGATCCGCGGTGGCGCCGGGTCGCGGGACCACGTATGCGAGCAAGCAGTCGTTGCCGTTGCGGCGTCGTACCGCGGCGGCGGCTTGCGCCACCGCGGGATCCTCGAGGAGGACCGATTCGATCTCCGCCAGTTCGATGCGATGGCCGCGGATTTTGATTTGCGAGTCGGTACGTCCCAGGTAGTCCAGCGTGGCGTGGGAGCCCACGCGGGCCAAATCGCCGCTGCGATAGATACGCGTGCCGGGTGCGCCGAAGGGATTGGCGACGAATCTGGCCGCGGTCAGTGCGGGGGCACGATGGTAGCCGCGTGCGAGTTGGTCACCGGCGAGCATGAGTTCTCCCGCCGCGCGTGCGGCGGTGGGGTGCAGGCGTGAATCGATGATGTGGCATTGGCTGTTCCATGCCGGCACGCCGATCGGCACGGTGGGTGTGCACAGATCGGTGTCCTGGACGTGATGTTCGGTGATGCTGACAGCGGCTTCGGTGGGTCCGTAGAGGTTGTGCAGTTGCGCGGGACACAGGGTGGTGAACGCGCGCGCTGTATCGGGCGGCAGTGCCTCTCCGATGACGAATACCGCCCGCAGAGAACACAGTTGATGTGGCTGTGCCGATCGTGTGAGGAGGGTGAGCATGGTGGGGACGAAATCGGTCAGGGTGATGTGGTGTGTGTCGATCAGCCGAGCGATTGCGTGGGGGTCGCGGTGTTCGTCGTGTGTGGCCAGGACCAGTCGAGCCCCGCTCGAGAGGGGCAGGAAGTATCCCCAGAGTGAGACGTCGAAAGTGGCAGCGGTTTTGTGCAGATAGATGTCGGGGGGTTCGACGTGGTAACGAGTGCGCATCCAGGTGAGTTGGTTGACGATCGCATGATGGGTGACCACGACGCCTTTGGGGCGGCCGGTGGATCCGGAGGTGTAGATCACGTAGGCGGGGTGGTCGGGGTGTAGCGGGGTGGTGCGTTCACGGTCGTGTACCGGTGCGCTGGGGAATTCGGCAAGGTCGAGCGTGTCGATCGTGTGAGGGTTTCCGGTGGTGAACTGGTCGCTGGTGGTTGTCAGGATCATTTGGGCGCCAGCCGATTGCAGGATGTGCTCGATCCGTTGGTGCGGATGGTCGGGGTCGATCGGTACCCATGCTGCGCCTGCTTCGGCGATTGCGTGCAGCGTCACGACTTGGTCGATCGATCGGCGCATGGCGACAGCGACGATCGATTCGGGGCCGATTTTCTGGGTGATCAACCAGCGCGCCAGTCGGGTGACGCGGGCGTGCAGGTGAGCGTAAGTGATCGAGTCGATGCCACAGGTCACCGCGATTGCGTCCGGTTCTCGAGCTGCTTGGCGTATCAGAGCCGCGCCGAGGGGTTCGTGTGGCACGGGGTGGTCGGCACCGTGCAGCCGGTTCGGCGGGTTGTCGTCGGTGAGTGCCAGGTCTCCGACGGGGGTGTGTGGGTCGGTGAGGATCGAGGAGAGTAGATGCAGGTAGGCGTCGAGGAATGCCTGCACTGTCGATTGGTCGAACAGGTCGGTGCTGTAGCCGAATCGTATGGCGATGGGTCCGGGGGTGCCGTCGGTATTTCGGGTGTCGATCACGCCGATGTGCAGGTCGGTTTTGACGGTGTCGGAGTCGACTTCGACCATTGTCGTGGCGGTGTCGGGTATTTCGAGGTGGGCTTGGGTGAAGTTCTGGAAGGCGAACCCGACTTGGTAGAGCGGGTGACGTCCGGGAGAACGTATGGGGTCGATCGTGTCCACGACGTGTTCGAAGGGCACGTCGGAGTGGGCGAAGTTGGTCAGGTCCTGAATGCGGGTTCGTGCAAGCAGCGAGACGAAGCTTTCGGCGAGATCCAGACGTGTGCGTGAGACCGTGGTGTTGACGAACATGCCGACGACACCGTTGAGGGCAGGTTCGGCGCGGTTGGTCATCGGCACGCCGATCGCGATGTCTCGGGTGTCGGAGAGGCGGGCGAGCAGGATCGCCAGCGCGGTGCGCATCACCATGAATATGCTCGCGTGTCGACTGCGTGCGAACTCGAGCAGTTGCCTGTGGACCTGCGAGGGGACAGTGCCGTCGAGACTGGCTCCGCGAAGTGACGCGATCGCTGGGCGGGGCCGGTCGCTGGGCAGATCGAGTTGTTCGGGCAGGCCGTCGAGCTCTTGCTGCCAGTATCGCAGTTGTTGTGCCAGGAGAGAGCCGGCGGTGTGTCTGTCGCCGAGCAGGTTCTGTTGCCAGAGTGCGTAGTCGGCGTACTGCACGCTGATCGGAGTCCAGGTGGGTGTGTTTCCTGTGCGGCGTGAGGTGTAGGCCAGCGTCAGGTCGGTGGCCAGGGGTGCCAGGGACGAGCCGTCGGCACAGATGTGGTGCATGGCGCAGACCAGGATGTGTTCATCTGGTGTGCGCAGTAGCCGTACCCGCAGTGGGACGTGGGTGGTGACATCGAAGCCCGCGCGCAGAATGCGATGTACGTGTGCGGAGATGTCGTGCGTGTCGATGTCGCGCGTGGCGAACAGATCGGTGACCGAGGCGGGGTCCAGGATCTGTTGGTAGGGGCCGCTTTCGTCGGTGGGGTATCGAGTGCGCAGGGCTTCGTGGCGGGTGAGCACGTCGTTGAGTGCGGCGTGGAGCGAGGGTTCGTCGATGCCGGTCAGGTGTAGAGCGAACCCGATGTTGTCCACGGCGGAGGCGGTATCGAATTGGTTGCGCAGCCAGAACCGTAGTTGATTGGGGGAGAGGGGGATTCGTTCGGGCCGGATGCCGGCCTGTAGCCGTGGTCGCGGTGCGTCGAAATGCTGGGAACGGATTGCTTTGGTGAGGGTGGCGACGGTCGGGTGATCGAAGATCAGTTGGGTGGGGATGCGTAACTGCCAGGTATCGCTCAGGCGGGCTGCTACCTGGGTCGCCAGGAGAGAGTTGCCGCCGGCGGTGAAGAAGTCGGTATCGCTGCCGAGGTTTTGGTGCCCCAGTACGTGAGCGAAGACGTCGGTGATCGCTTGTTCGCCGACGTTCGCCGCGGGGCGCGCAAGGGCGGGGTCCCGATGTGTGGATAGTGCACGCAGTGCGGTTCTGTCGATTTTTCCGGTGGGTGTCAGAGGGAACTGGTCCAACACGGTCACCGAGTTCGGCAGCATGAAGGTCGGCAATTGCGTTGCGAGGGCGTCGGTGAGTTCGGTGGGGTGTGGTTGGGTGTGCGGTTGTGCTCGCACGAAGGCGACGAGTTCGGTGTCGCCGGTTGCAGTGGCGCGAGCCACGGTGACGGCGGCCTCTACACCCGGCAGGTGAGTCAGCGCGTGCTCGATCTCTCCGAGCTCGATCCGTTGGCCGCGAATTTTGACTTGGTGATCGGTGCGCCCGTGATATTCGAGGTTGCCGGTGTCGAGGCGGCGAACCAGGTCTCCTGTGCGGTACATGCGTTCACCCGCGGTGCCGAGTGGGTCCGCGACGAATCGTTCGGCGGTCAACTGTTCTTGTCCTGGGTATCCGCGTGCGAGAGCGGGACCCGTCAGATACAGCTCGCCGATCGCGCCCGGGGCGGCCGGTCGAAGTCGTACGTCCAGTACTCGGTAGCCCACGCCGGGGATCGTCGCCCCGATGGTCACGGCGGTGTCAGAGTGCAGTGGTCTGCTCAGGGTGGCCGCGATGGTGGTTTCGGTGGGGCCGTAGAGGTTATGGAAGCGTCTGTCGGTGCTGGCCCATTGCGTGAGCAGTGAGGGTGGGCAGGGTTCTCCGCCCACGACGAGCGTGGTGAGGGTATCGAGCCCGTCGGGGTTGATGGTTGCCAAGACCGAGGGGGTCAAGAACGCATGGGTGATGCGATGCCGATGCAGGAATTCGGCGAGTTCTGCCCCGCCCATGATCGTGGGCGGGGCGATCACCAATGTGGCGGCGGACCCGATCGTCATGAGCAGTTCGAGGATAGAGGCGTCGAAACTCAGTGAGGCGCAGTGCAGTGCCCGTGCATTGGTGGTGACCGCCAGGCTGGTGCGCAGATGCGCGCAGAGGCTCTCGAGCCCTGCGTGTGTGACACCCACACCCTTGGGTTTTCCGGTCGAGCCGGAGGTGTAGATCATGTAGGCGATGTTCGAGATGCGTAGTGGTGCACGGCGATCGAGATAGGAGATCGCGCTTGTCGGTTCCAATGCCAGTTGCTCGCGCAGGTGTGGGTCGTCGACCGCTAGCCAGCGGATGTTGGCGGGAGGATCGATCAGATACCGCTGATGAGTGAGTCCATAGGTGCATCCACTGTCGGTGAGTTGGTAGTCGATCCGTGCACGGGGGGCAGTGGGATCTACCGGTACGAACGCGGCTCCGGTCTTGGCGATCGCCCATGTGGCGCTGATCGAATCCACCGATCGGGGTAGTGCAATGGCAACCCGGTCCTCGGGTCCGATGCCGAGCGCGCACAGTTTGCGAGCCCATTGGTTGGTGTGCGCGTCGAGCGCTCGATAGCTGAGTGTGGTGCCCTCGGTGAGGACGGCGATGGTGTCGGGACTGTGTGCGGCAGCGGCAGCTAGCAGTGATGGCAGCGTCCGACCAGCTGTGGTGCTCCCGCGTCGGGGACGAGGGGAGCGGGTGTCAGTCAGACGGGTTCCGTCACGCATATGTTGTCCTGCCATGGTGGGGAGGGGGATGCCTCGCTGATGCTATGACTCATCGACGGAGTCACCGTGTGATTCTTCGATCCGGGGTAGGTGATCGGAGACCGTGAACCTGATCGCGTGGCAACCGCAAGGAAGAGATGTTCCGTTGGGGCAGTGTGTGTTTCGATCGGCACAGATATGTGGTCGCGCCCGTGATTGGTCGACCGGTACGCGGTGGTCATCCCACTACTGGGAAGGTTTGCCCGGTGAGCTGTAACTCGGGCGGCGGTCTGTGCTCGCACGGTCACTGAGCGGGAGAGCAAGCAGTGCAGGCAACGTATGCGGCTCGGCGGTGCTCTTCTCATCCTCGGGAATGATCAAGACTGGGAGGCATCGGCGCGCTGGCCGGCGCGTGTGGCTGAGTGCGAGCAAGATCCGACACGGCAGTCAAAGGCGGTGCCTGATGAGCAGTCGGTACAAGGTGGATCCACCCTTACCGCATCCAGATGGAGCATCGACAGCTCTGAGCGGTTTCATCGACTGGGGTACTACGGCGATCGAGGCCTACCTCCACATTGTCGGCCCGGGTGGGACTGTCCCCGATTTCCTCACGCAACTCGCAGGTGACCGGCAGGTCTTGACCATCGATCACGCGTCCAGTGCGGTGACAGTCACCGACTACAAGGACCTTGCGCAACAACTCGACTCTGCGAAGACTCAGATTCAGGTGAGTGACCGCGATGTCGGCACATCCACCGCGTCAGTGTCGGTGCTCCTCGGGGAGGTCTCGTCCGATATCGATCACTACGTGACCGAATTGAGGGTGACGCTGCAGAACACTCCACCAGCTATTCGACCCAAACCCAGCATTGACGATCCTTACCCGAGCAAATATCTGCCTGCAGGCGTGGAGACGTCCCTGATGTCGGCAATTGCGGGCGCGGTGGGCAAGACGCACGACAGAGTGCTCAAGGCTATCGCGGAGATGAAGACTCGGGCAGGAGGCATCAGCGACCAAGTCTCGGCACCGGTCGGTTCGGATGCGAGCCTGCCTGCAGGCAGTGGTGGTGGGGTGGTAATGCCTTCAATGTCGAGGGGTGGTTCAGATCGTTTGTATGGTGGATCGGGCAGTCAGAAGCTCGGCAAGGCCGGTTTTCCGCGCAATCAACCGATTGACGACGAGCAGCCGGTAGATCCCCAGGAGATCTATAGCTATCTCCGAGGCAAATACAAATTAACGCACAACGAAGCTGTCGCCATTCTCGGCAACATGCAGGTCGAGTCTGGACTTAAACCGGGGAACGAGAACAAGCAGGAAGGTGCTATCGGGTTGATCCAGTGGGAAGGCGGGCGCGATGATAATTTGCAGGCGTTCGCGGGTGCTCGTGTGCGCGACTGGCGAGCGCAGGTGGACTTCATGATGTATGAGCTGAATGGCTCGGAATCGGCTGCTTTCGCTGGATTCCGTGAACGTGCAGCATTGTCGCCGGCCGAGGGTGCGGCATATTTCGACGAGTTTTACGAGCGAAGTAAAGGAACCACGCGACAGGAACGGATCGGTTATGCGATGGCGTTCGCGAAATCACTTGCTGATACCCCGACGAGGGGACCGTCTACGAGAGGACCGTCGGCGATGGTGTGATTCGACGAGCGCTCTAGCGCGCACGATCGCTCGTATAGAGGGAGTGCTGCCGTATTGCAGGTACTTGTAATACGACAGCTGTGGCGAGGGCTCCTATAGCTAGGGGTTGGCGACGTGGTAGGCGGCGACGACATGGGCTTGGATGCGGCCACGGCTCGAGACATCGAAACCGTTGTTACGTGCCCATTCTCGGATGGCGGAGCTCTGTTCGCGGTCGCGGTCACTGGCGGGGCGGGCCTTGGTGTTCTTGGTACGGGCTGTGCGTCCCGTGCGTCGCGCGTGCACGCTCCACTCGGCGAAGAGTTCACGCAGTTGCTTGGCGTTACGCGAGGATAGATCGATTTCGTAGGCAGCGCCGTCCAGTGCGAACGAGACCGTCTCCTCCGCAGCGGACTTCTCATCGAAGTCGTCGATGAGCGTCACTACGACCTTGCGTGCCATGAACGGCCTTTCTATCGACGATGTCAGACGTGGTGAATGTTATCGGACGCGAGCGAGAGAGTGCTCACAAGGATGACTGTGCGCTGGTCACACCCGCCGAGTGCAGCGCTCCCCGGGCGTTCAAGAGCCGCGCTCTTGGGGTGCACGAAAGGTATAGGGAGCGAAGTGATCCTAGGACGGCCGATGCGACCTTCTTGGCGGCGGAACGAGGGTCTGCACGAGGCCGCTGAACACTCTACCGTTGCACGGATGTCTACTCGCAATGAGTTCTGACTATCGAGCAGACGCTGCGGAGACTCGATCCGCGCATCGGTCGTCCTTGGAGGCGATCGATAGCACGTGGCTCAACTCGGTCACGCACACTCGGCTGAGGAGTCTCTGTGGTTGCCGGAGGGCGCGGGTGCTCGCTGCGATGTGTGCACAGAGATGATCAGCGAACTCGTGGAGTTGGTGCGCCGCATTCGATCGACGCTCAATCAGGACATATCGCTCATCAGCGACGAGATGTTGGTCAGGTACCCGCGAGAACTTGCTCATGCGCTTCAGAGCAAGGTGCGAGAATACGACGATGTCGATCGAGAACTCAAACGATTGATCGATGATGTCGCGCAGGACATGTCGCCGACCAAACATTTCGACCGTGTCGTCGAGGTACGAAGACCGATGTGCACGAACGACTATGGCCCCCATATCCCTGTGGTAGCTTTTCGACCTGTCGACGCTCCGGCCTTCGATGGGTATCCTACGAGATTCCAAGCGAACCAAGGAATTATCCATGACTGTGGTGTTATCGCGACCATTGGAGCGGTCGCGGAGCATCGCCCCGAGGCCATCAAAAACGCGATTGTCTCGCGCGGCGACGGTATCTACGAGGTGACGCTACATTCGATCGAACGCGCGACGAAGGAAAATCCGGTCGCTTACCCCATCGGTGGAACGACGATCTTTCGAATCAGTGACGAAGTTCCTTACGCTGGTTCTGGTCGACGCCGCGAACCGATCGGAGCGCGTGGCCCCACGTGCGCGTGGCCCTCCCTTCTTGAGAAGGCTCTCGCGGCCGAGGACCAGGCCTGGACCGACGAGCAGCTCAGGGATTGGGGGAAGAAGTGGGCGTCTTCGAAGAAGGAATGGGTCGATTCAGTTCGGCACGATGGGGATTTGTCGTCCTCGCCAAGCTCGCCCCCGCTCGGCTACAACCGACTCGATTGTGGCATACCCGCATGGGATCATGCGAACCTTCTTGCACAACTCAGCGGTGAGCCTGCCGAAGTCCGGCAAATGCCGACGAACGGATCGACCCTTCTTCGAGAATTCCGCGACCGGTTGAACAACCACAAGCCGATCGTAGTGACAGCCGATGCGCTACATAGACTGAATACCCCGCCTCGCGGTATCTATCCGCACCATGCGTATCAGATCGTCGGACTTACTCGTAGCGGGATACAGCTTCACAATCCGTGGGGTGTGGTCCATCCTACGCCATTGCAGTTGGAGACATTTGTCCGATTGTGTACGCAACGATACGCAACGTTGACGTAATGGCCCCCCTGGGTGACCATTCTGGCCTGTTCGTTGTGGTGTTCTGATGCGCCGACTCCTGTCGAATGCTGTGCCGTCCTCGTCTTGGTGATGGTGCCAGGATCGTTATGCGCACCGTTCAATACGAACTGATCGGTTTCTCCGACGGTTTGGTCGGGTAAGCTGAGTGCCTGGGCCGTGGCACGCCTTACACCTGCATCGATTCCTGCACCTCAGGCGTGAACGCGGCTCTTTCTGGACTCTGCATTCGAGATCATCGCAAGCTGGAATAGCAGGTCAAACTGGTGAACCACTCTGGAAGTGGTTGCTTGTACTGCTGCCGCACAGTCGACGGAGTCTGTCAGGATCTGGGTGACGTGCGTGGGCGCTCCTTCACGCGCCTAGCTGCCCTTCTGGGCCCGCCCAGTCACCCTCTTCAACTTTGAACGCCAAATCGTTTTTCGAGAGTGGTCGTGGTCGGACTGCGTGCAGTTCTGACATGAATCCATGATCAGCGACCTCGTCGAAGTCCAACGGAACCTCAGCGATGGCACTTTGGAAATGGAGCTGCGCCGATAAAGAGAGCACCTCTGGGGGAAAGGTAATACAGAACCTGACGCAGGTATAGCTGTGTGGGAGGAACGCCATGAATCAAGTCGAGAGATCCGGCGCAAGGTCATGGTGCATGCCACTGAACTCGCTTGTGCAAAGCTGGGATTGGTCCCGATCGCGGTGGGTTTGAAGACAACTATGCCGCATTTCTGCCGTAGAGCCCGATCGCGAACCGACCTGTTAGGTGGTTGGTCGCCCCATTCCGATTGATCTCCAGCAGATTCCCCGGAGACGTTCTGATCTTGCGCCTGCGCGGGCTCGCCGTCTCACCACTGGCTAGGGAACTGTGGGCAGAGATCACGGCGCGCGGTAGCCCTGACGGAGTTCCGTGTGACGTCATGCGGTTTCGCGCAGGCTCGACAGCACCCGGATGGCATCTGACAACGGGATCATCCGGTCGGGCTGTTGGGCAGCTAAACCCATTTCGCAGAACTGGCGGATCAGGGCGCCCATGGGAATGCAGTGCTCGGCGGCGGTCGCGCGTAGGCGGTTACGCAGTTCGGGCGGCAGCTTGAGGGACGTGGTGACCATGCCGGCTTCGAGTTGCTCGGAGGTCGGCGGGAGTTCGGGTGTGGGCGCGGTGTCATCGAAGACGAGGCCGTTGAGGAAGTCCGCGGCGTCCTCGGGAGCGCTCGGGTAGCCCTGGTCCTGCGGATCGCTCATTGGTTGGCCTCCCATGCGTTGTACTCGGTCTGCTGATGTTCGCCCATGGGCACGGCCATGAGGATCTGCCAGCGCGCGGAGTGCGAGTCCGGTTGCCGCAGGACGACGATGAGCGCTCGCCCGTCGTCGCTGCGGCCCCATACGGTCAGGACCGGCAGATTTTGGCCTGTCCGGGCCGGCCGTGGCCATCGGCGCGCCGAGAACAACACTTCCATCACCTCCCAGGCCTGGACCTGGAACCGCTGGAGGAACTGCTTGGCTGTCGGTGCCCACTCGTACTCCACAACACCTACGATAATACCTCGGTATTACAGCAATTCGATGGAGGGGCGGCAACTCGGAGATGCCGGGGCATGGCGCAACTCCCAGCACCCCTCGGTGCGTCGACGAATCCCAATTGCCGCACCCCGACAGATGGCGCGCTGATGGCAGTATCCCCAGTTCGCGCCCCTATCCGGAACAGTTCTCCGAGACAGTTGGAGTTAGGACAGCGCTGGCCTCACCCTCCTGTCGCTTCGAGCGAACATCCGTTGAGGGGCGCTTGCGGGACGGGTAGGCATACCGATGTCGGTAGATGTACCAAACTCCGCCAGGCATGCCTGGAAAAACAGTGGACCGATCGTCTCGCCCCTCAGTGAGGGCATATGAACCGATCTGCCCGTGTCTTCGCGCGGCGCTTGAGCCCAACCTCGGTCTCTTGCGCGAGCTGAACGTCCGCTCCGTTCCTGGGAACTATAGGCACGTCCCTCAGGTGACATCGTCGCAGCTCGGCCGCGTATGCCAGACACTCGCACGGATGCTCGGTGGGACTCCCGTGGTTCGTCACAGTGACGTTGCGTCGGGCAGGGGTCGTCCCCGGGTTGTCGACGTCATGGCCTCTCCAAGCGGGGCATTCATGGGCGCAGGTTTTACGGTCCCCAGATCCCCGTGATAATTCGTTGCGTTTGTTACGTTGTAGGCACACGAAACAAACGAAACATTATGGTGAGTTCTGGCAGCCGATAAGTGAACCTTATCGGCGGCCAGAACTGAAGGCGCGCGCACTCGGTGTAGGTGCGGCGACATACGGTGTGAACCCGTCTGGGCCTTTGATCAGCATGTGAAAGCGCAGACCGACGGCTCCGACCCGTGCGGGATTGCCGTTGATGCCGTTACGGTTCAACCCCAAACTTCGACGACTCGACTGCCCATCTCGGCTGGCAGCGGCTGGACGCATCGCCGACGGTGCGCACCCGCACTCGGGGCAGCCCCGGGGGTCTGGCGCGTGGTCGGCCAGGCAAGGATTTGTTGGCGCTGTTGCCGACCGAGCTGGAGACCTATCAATCTCCGAATCGCAGTTCCACGGACGCTGACCTGCATCTGAACCTTTGGCCAGTAAGGAAGAAGTGACTGGCAGGCGCCAGCGACGGGTCGGAGAGTGTTTCGGCATCGTCGATGTCGTTGCGGTTCTTCGAATCTCGTGTTCGATGCGGTAGCCAGGGTGCTAGCCGGGATCGCACTGCGAATCGAGCGTGTCGAGAGGTATGAACTCGAAAGTATTGTATCGATCGATCGAATCAGTTAGATTTGCGGGAACTATTCAAACGCGCGAACCGGAGACCGCCCCGCAGCCTGCCCTCCCGCGTGGCAACGCCCGCCCCGCGATCGCCCTCGCATGCAAGAGATCGAGGAGAATCCCATGCCGACCGTTTTCGAGCCCGGGCCGGGCCCAACTTTGCGGCGAGCGTTGCGCTCGCGTCACTTGTCCATGATCGCCCTGGGCGGGATCATCGGTGCCGGCCTGTTCGTGGGTTCGGGCGCGGTCATCCACACTGCGGGTGCGCTGGCACCGGTGGCTTACGCCGTTGGCGGCGTGGTGCTGGTTCTCGTGATGAGGATGCTCGCGGAGATGGCTGCTGCGCTCCCGTCGACCGGGTCTTTCGCCGACTATGCGCGGCTGGCGCTTGGAAATGGAGCAGGGTTCGTCATCGGCTGGACGTATTGGTACTTCTGGGTGGTCGTCGTCGCGTTCGAGGCAACGGCTGGGGCTGCCATCATCGGACGCGCTCTACCGGGTGTGCCCTTGTGGGTCATCGCTGCGGCGATCATGGCGACCATGACGGCGGTGAATCTGCTGTCCGTGCGCAGCTTCGGGGAGGCTGAATTCTGGTTCGCCTCCATCAAAGTCGCGGCGATCGTTGCGTTCCTGACTATTGCCATTGCTGGTGTCTTCGACCTGTTGCCGGATCAGAGGATGCACGCCGTGGCGGTGACAGCCGATGGTGTCATGCCCGCTGGTGTCGGCGGGGTGCTAAGTGCGCTGGTGGTTGTGGTGTTCTCGTACTTCGGTGCCGAAATAGTCACGGTTGCGGCCGCCGAGGCGAACGACCCGGTCCGCGCGGTCGCTCGTGCAGCTGTCACCGTGGTGTGGCGCGTCATCATCTTCTATGTGGGGTCGGTCACGCTGATCGTTCTGCTTGTGCCGTACACGCAGGTCACGACAGGTGAGAGTCCCTTTGTCACGTTGCTGGACGGTGTAGGTGTGCCGGGCGCGTCGCAGGCGATGCAGGTGGTTGTGCTGACTGCTGTGCTGTCGGTGCTCAACTCGGGGATCTACGTGTCGTCGCGCATGTTGTTCTCGTTGGCTGCTCGTCATGAAGCTCCGCGCGTGTTGGCCGCGACCTCCCGACGGGGTACACCGGTGCGGGCCATTCTGCTGGCGACCTTGGCTGGCTGGGTGTCAGTCGGGATCGCCTATGCCGCACCCGAATCAGTGTTCACTTTTTTGCTCAACGCTGCAGGTGGGGTCGCATTGCTTATCTACGCGGCGATCGCGGCGTCGCAGATTCGACTCAGGAAGATGATCGAGCGCGAGGGCGGGGCCCTGCCTGTGCGGATGTGGGGATATCCCTATCTGAGTTGGCTCACCGTGGGGTTGCTCGTCGGAATCGTCGTCACAATGCTGATCCTGCCCGATTCCCGGGAGCAACTCGGGTTGGGTTTGATCGCCCCAGCCGTGTTCGTGGCGGTCCATCTCGTGAGGCGTTGGCGCGGCACCCGCGCGAGGGCTGTCGTCGATCGGGGTGCTGTGTTTCCGGCCGCGGGTAGCGTCGAGGCTCCCGTGGCTGAATAGTTTGCCTCGGCCTCGAACGCACGAATCCCTGGCTTGCTCAATTGTCAGCCGGGGCAGTGTGTGACGAGTAGTGGTTTAGTTCCGGCGGCACGTCACGACTTGTAGTTCGAGGTGCCACGTTTGTTAAGTTCCGGACGAGCGCCAGCATTGGTGCCCCTCGTGTTGGGCGTGGCAGTCCGGCACTGGTTTATTGCGCGGCTGGCATCGCGACAGGGTGCGCAGCTCTCCTGGTGGCAGTCGAGGCGGCTGGGCCGCTTGAGGGTCAACGGGTGCAGTCGGCCGGTGCAAGGAGGGACCGGTTGCGATGTTGCGCGGGGAAATTCGGCTCGCACGACGGTGAACTATCGCCTCTGGGTCGACCGATCCAACGCCTAATTGACTGATACGGATAAAATTCGACCGAAGGGTTGAGTTTTTGCGCGGTTGGTCCTAGCGTCCCTGAGGTAGGAGGTTCCAGCAAATTGCTCCGGTTCTGATGAGGGGAATCGGAAGTTGCTGGAATCTCCGGCCCAGTTCACGGTTATGGGAGGCCATCATGAGCACATCTTCGGCTGGTCACGAACATCCGCGCATTCCGTGCGAGTTCGAAGACATCACCTATGAAGTGCACGCCCCTGCGGGAGTGCTGACGATCAATCGCCCGGAGCGACTCAACGCCTTACGGGGAAAGACCGTGGAGGAGCTGATCCGTGCGTTCCGTGCGGCTTGGGCAGACAAACGAGTGCGGGCGGTCATCCTCACCGGCGCTGGGGACAAGGCCTTCTGCAGTGGCGGTGATATCAAGCTCAAGGCTGCCAGCGGCAACTACGGCACAGGTGAATCGGGCCTGTGGGAGATCGAGCATCTGCAGAAGGTGATACGTGATATCCCCAAGCCGGTAATTGCGGCGGTCAATGGTGTCGCTATCGGCGGAGGGCATGTTCTGCATGTGATCTGTGATTTGTCGATCGCCAGCGAAAGCGCCCGATTCGGTCAGGCCGGCCCCCGAGTGGGTTCCTTCGATGCGGGTTTCGGGACAGGGTTCTTGGCGCGAGCTATAGGGGAGAAGCGAGCACGGGAGGTTTGGTTCCTGTGCCGTCAGTACGACACGACGAAGGCATTGGAATGGGGGCTGGTGAATGCTGTTGTGCCGGCCGATGAGTTGATGGACGAAGCCAGGCGGTGGGTCGAGGACATCGCGTTGCTGTCTCCGACGGCGATTCGTTTCCTCAAGAGTTCGTTCAATGCCGATTCCGATCATCTCGGAGGTATTGGTAGCCTGGCTTTCGCCGGCTTGGACGCGTTCTATCAGACCGAGGAGAGCCTCGAGGGTGTGCACGCGTTCACCGAGAAGCGCGCAGCCGACTTCAGCCGGTTCGCCTGACTCCAACTGTGCGAGATGAGCTCCGCGGGGGTTCGCACTGCCCGCTGGTGTCGGTAGGTACCCCGTCCGGTGTCGATCGTGTTTGTTGTTCGGATGCTGGCTCGAGCCAACTCTCAGACTCTTGTGGTTGATCGAGATCTCCTCGACCGTCGCGAGCTGCCTCGACCTGTGTTGTGCGGCGAAGCCCGTGAGCCACAGCGATACCGAGCGGGCTCGCCGATATCGAGTCATCTTTGCGCACGGGTCGTCCGTAGTCGGTGGCCCGCACCAGGCGCAGTCTGCTGTCGGAATATGTTCGGCACAATTGGGTCAGGCCCAAAGTCGCTCTTGTGCGTAGTCCTGCCCGCTCCTCGGTTATCAGGTCTCGCTCGATTGCCCGCTACACAATACGCAGCGTCGGCCCGCCCGATGTTTCGACCTCCACCAGGTTCCATGCACAGCCGCGGCATTGCCGCACCGGTATGTGAGCCGAGCCCGACGCGGGTCGTCAATGTGGAAGGAGGATGCGGCGCCGAAGCAGTCGTGCTCGCCGCGCAGACAATCGTCGCCTCACAGTTCGCTTCGTGGCACCGCGGTAAATTGCACATGCTCACCGGCACCGTGCTGTCCTGGTCGAGGTGGGCAAGACCTGACCTCGCTGCCTGCCTCAGCTCCCGCTCGCATCGATCGCCACTCGTGCCGAGGGCGTTGCGAACACGGATCTGCCGGGCCGAGGCCGACGACGCCGGTGAGCGGACGGACAGGCCGAGCACCGACATGGCCGCTGAGAACCGCGCGTTGAAGAATCGAGTCGCCGAACTCGAGCAGGTCAACGATGTATTGCGTTCTGCGAGTGCGTATTGCGCCTCCAGGTCAGCTCGACCGGCAGTGATCATGCAGTTCGTCGAGCAGAACAGCCGACACCCGATCGAGCTCGTAGACGATACTGCGCAATCAATAGGTTCTGTCGGTGACGTTACGACGATGGGTTGATGGGAGAGCTTCTTCTCCACGCTCGAGACCGAACTGGTCTACCGGCGGACCTGGCGGACTCGCGATGAGACCGAGAACGCCCCGTTCGCTTACCTCGACGGCTGGTACAACTCAGCGCACCCAGAAGATGCTGGACTGGCGATCATCCGACGAGTTCGAAGCTGGTTACCATCAACAGGTTCTGTCTGGAACCAGATTATCCGCTCTCCCGATCAGCGGGGAACCTCAGTGCTGCTGCTGTTTGTCGCCAGGAAGCCACCGCGGAATAACTCGAGGTCCAGTGACTTGAGGTTCATCGTCAGCGCATCGATGACGGGCCACCGGGTGCACGAGGCGGCACGGTGGCGATAAAGGGACTATCGGTGGCAGTGAATGATGTGTGAGTCAGCGCTGTTCGTCAGCGTGATGTCCGGGGCTTTCTGGTGTCGCGGTCGAAGGTGGTGTCGCTAGGCCCGCGTGTTCGGAGAACGTGTTTTTCGACCTTTTCCGTCGGTGTCTTGGGAAGGTTGTCGTCGAATTCGATATATCGGGGCGCCATGTGTGTGGGTAGGTGGTGGTCGCAGTATTCCAGCAGTTCGGGGGCGGTGAGGCTGTGGCCTCTGCGCACGACGACGGTGACCATGACCTCGTCGTCGGTCAGTTCGCTCGGCACACCGAATGCGGCGACCTCGAGGACTGCGGGATGTTTACTGATTGTGTCTTCGATATCTAGCGCAGAAATGTTTTCACCGCGACGGCGGATCACGTCCTGGTTGCGTCCGACGAAATAGAAGTATCTGTCCTCGTCTTGGTAGGCGCGATCGCCGGTGTGGAACCAGCAACCACGGAATGCTTGCGCGGTGGCGTCGGGCATGCCGAGGTATTCGGTCATGATGATGTGTGGTTCGCGTGGTCGAATGCAGATTTCCCCGGTCTGCCCGGTGGGTGCTTCGAACCCGTCTTCATCGAGTATTCGCACGTCGAAGGAGCCAATGGGGTGTCCACACGATCCCGGATGCCGAGGTTCGCCGGGGCGGTTGTACAGGACGATGCCGGCGTCGCTGAGCCCGTAGACCTCGACCAGTTCCAGGCCGAACCTGCGCTCGAAGCTCTGTGCCCAGTCTGGTAGCGGTACACCCCATCCCAGGCGGGCAGGATTGTCCAGGTCATCCGGAGCGGGGTGTTGTTTGTGCAACATCGTCAGTGTGGCGCCCATGAAATCGAACACGGTGGCGTGGTAGTGGCGAATTTGGTCCCAGAATCGGCGTACTGAGAATCGTTCGACCAGTGCCGCGGTTGCACCCAGAATCAGTGCTGGGGCGACGGTGAAGATTGCTGCATCGGCGTGGAACAGGGGAAATGGGCAGAACAGTACGTCGGTTGGTGAGAGTTTGAGCTGTTCGATGAAAATCTCGGCTTGGCGTGTGACGTAGCGATGAGGTAGTACACATGCCTTGGAGCGGCCCGTGCTTCCGGAAGTGAACAGCAGAATGCTTGCGTCACCCGGGTGGACGTGGTTCTGTCGAGCGTGAGTGGGAGGTGTGTAGAGGTCGGACCACTTTTTGACGGTGACCGTGTTCAGGTCTGGTTCCGGGGTATCGCCGCGAAGAAGGATGGTGTCTATGTTGGTGGCTCGGGGTAGTGCCGCCTTGACGGTTGCTGCGAACCGGACATCTACGATCGCATTCGTCGCGCCGCTGAGATGCAGTGCGTGCGCTAGCCCGTCCGTTCCCAACGAGGTGTTGACCGGTGCTGTTATAGCGCCGATTCTTCCCAATGCCAGCCATGCCACAACGAACTCGATGCAATTGGGGAGTACGAGGGCTACAGTCTCGTTCGGTCCGATGCCGTGGGCGGTGAATCCGGATGCGACCGAGTGAACCTGGTGGGCCAGTTGGCTATAGGTGAGTGTCTCGTTCTCGATGTGTAGGGCGGTGTGGTCAGGGCGGGTCCGGGCGTGCGTGTCGAGGTAGTCCGCCAATGTCGTTGCTCGAGCAGGCATCACTGCTGTGGTCCCTTCCGTTCGTGCCGGTCGGCGAACGTGCGCAGTCCTGTTATTGCGGCGTGGGAGCGTCGGGCGTGCGCTGCAGTGTGCGATTCTCGCTCGAGTGCTCGGGTGATCATCTCGCTGCTGGTCTGACGAAGCAACTGTCGAATCAATCTCACGGTGTTTGCGCGCTCGGCCAGCTCGCTGGCGAGTTCTATTGCGCGGTCGAGGAGTTGTTCCTGACGTAGTACCTCGCTGATCAGACCTGATGTCAGGGCCCATGTTGCGTTGTGGCTGCGACCGGTGAGCATCATTTCCTGTGCTCGGCCGAGTCCGATCAGTGCAGGTAGTAGCACTGATGCACCATTGGTGTGGGTCAGTCCCCAGGTAACCTCGGGACACGCGATGGTCGTGTGTTCTGCGGCCACTCGTAGATCGCAGGCAAGAGTCAACTCAAGGCCGCCCCCGATGGCCGCGCCGTTGAGGGCGGCGACACTGGGCTTGCTTGAATCGAGCAGCAGTCTGGTGGCTTGCTGCAGTAATTCGATGCTTCGGTCGAAGGTTTTGGCATCGGTTCGTGCTGCTTCGTCGAGGTCGTCACCAGAGCAGAATGCTGGACCGGCACCGGTCAGCACGATGGCGTGGGAGTCCGTCCGTTCGTTCGCCGCAGTCAGTGCTTGGAGCAGTTCATGCAACATCTGCTGGGACAGGGCGTTGCGTACTTCGGGGCGGTTCAGGGTCACCAGCGAGACCGGTCCGCGGTGCTCAAGGGTGATGAGGTCGTGGCCGGCGGTGTCGGCCCCGATGTCGGTGTCGGAAAGCATGAAGCTATTGTATCGAACGATCGAATTACTGCAATTGCTGTCGCCGCACCTCGCCGGGATGCTGGACGGAGTGAGGTGTCAGCGCGGGGACCGCTTGCCGGCGATCGGGTTTGCGGCCCGGCACTTCGCTGATCAACCGGCAGACACCCCGGTGGCGATGTCTTTAACGGCTTCCTATCCCGCCCGGGCACGTTGATTCAGCGTGATTGGCGGGGATCCATGCCAGAGGAGATGCCGTCGCCACCCGAGGAATTCCTGGGTGGCTGGATGATCGGACGAGGCAAAGCCGCCAAGGCTTGTTCGAACCGAATCCATGTCATATCGCTACAGGGGTCTCGGTAAGGATCGTGTCACCAGCCGCAAGTGAGGATTAGGTCCGTGGCGTGGCACCGCTGATGATGCGGTGGATGGTAGAGCGGCCGACGCTGTCTTCCTCGGCGAGGTCGGCAAGGCTCGCGGCGTCGGCGGAGTCGTGTTAGCGGCGGTCGAACGTTTTACGTGCTGCCAGAGGCAGTTTCGGCTGTTTGTCCTTGAGTCGGCCCTTCGCGCGGGCCTTGGCCATGCCTTCGCGGCTGCGCAGGTGGTTCAGGCTGGCTTCGAACTCGGCGACCATGGCGAGGGTCGGAGTTTGCGCGTCGTTGTGTTCCGGTGGCCGACGGCCTACGGAACACCACCACTACGCCAGCAACACCGTTCGTACCTTGCACTTCATGACAGTTTCAGGGGTTCGGGGCAGTGAAGAGAATCAGGACTTGGGCGGCGTCTGGTCAGCGATGATCGCGAGAATGCTCCGCCGGAACGACTCGTCGTTCTGAATCGATTCAGGGGCTGAACGGGCCCTCACCATCCTGCGGTCTTGTACGGCGAGCTGCCGCAACGTATTCACGACATCAGGGGTCAAGGCCGAGGGGCCCAGCTCTTCGAACAGCTCGATGGGCTGTTGCTGATAGAGGGAGTCGGTTTTCGGTAGGTCCGCCACGATCATGTCAATCAATTCGGCTCTGGCTATCTCGGTGTTGTATTGGGCTGGGGCGATATTCAGTAATGCGCGGACTGCGGCTGGGCGGAGTCGGGGGGAATCGAGCAGTGAAGCCAGCGCGGGAAGTAGTTCTTCGGCCGCTGGACCGATTCGTGCGGCCAGGTTTGCGGCGTCGATCACTGTCCAGAGGTCGGTCCGAGGGGGTCGGTGCAACACCCGAGTCAGGACTGGGAGAACCGCTGCCGGTTCACCGCCGTGATGCACCCATAACCGTGCGATCTGCACACGCTCGATGAGTTCATGTGCGGGGGCGTCCGGTGACGGTGGCGGAGCCACCTTATTTGTCAATGCGGTCACCAGCCGTTCGGAGGGAGCCAGTGACAGGCTGGCCTCTGCCGCCATGCGTGCGATAGGGCTTTTCTGGATGCCGTTTTCGATGGCTGTCAGCAAGGGCTCGGTGTGTCCGGTCAGTTCGTGCAATGCGGTAGCCGCATCAAGGGTGCTGAAGCCGGTTTTTTGGGTGGCAAACTGCGTGAGCATGTCAACGGTCCACTGCGGTTCGATGCCCATCGCGGCGAGCGCGGTGAGTGCGGCCACTGCTTGAATACGGCTCAACGATCCACTGTTGAGGAGGTTGATTACCTCAGGACTGGCGATGTGTGCGTGTGCTGCCCAGGTGCGCAGGATCCGGAACAGCCCGATGAGCTCGTTGTGCCGAGAGATGCCGGAGAAGGGGCCGTCGGAGGAGGAAGAGGAGGAGGGCTCGGCCAGTTGTGAGAGTCGGTTCCGGATCGCATCGAGCAAGGGCGCCGATAACTCGAACGACGCGCATGCCTCGGCCATCTGCGACAAGGCTTCCGGCCGTGTGGGTAACTCCTGGGCCAGCAAGAAGGTGGCCCGTGGATCTCGCCACTGCACCAGACACGCCACCGCCGCATCGGCAAGCTCCGGGCTTTCGGGGAGTCCAGCGAGTGTGGCCAGTTTGTCGGCCAAGCCCGGGGCGGACTCGGGGCCGAACGCGCACAGCAGATTCACTGCACTGCGCCTGACATACTCCTCCACCACTCCTTTTGTCGCCACAGTGGCCAGCACAGGAACGAATATCTTTGCGGCGCTGCGGAATTCGGCAGAAAGCCGCTCGGCCTCGGACATGCCGCAGCGCCGGATCAACTCAGCGGAAGGGCCCGAGTTGGTGAGCGCGAGGGTGATCAGGTCCGCGGCGGTTGCAATGTCACAGTGATGAACGAGGGCGTCTACCAGGTCGGTGATGTGGTCGTCCAGCTGTCCAATGATGTGGTGCCCCAAGTCATCGGCGAGCCAGGCAGTTCCGGCTGCGTACACCTCACCCTCCCATGGCGTGCCAGCCGCGATGCAGGTTGTGGCCGCGCGCAGGCGGGTCTGCGGGGCTTCGGCCGGTCCCAACGCTGCGATCGCCAGGTCACGAGCCAGCAGGTCGTCGAGCTTTTGTGCGGCAGTGAGGATGTCGGTCCGTACCCATGGCTCGGTCTCGAACTCCCACCGCTCGAGCAGCAAGGGGAGAAGCAGTTCGCTGCGTTGCGTTCGGATCATGATGTGGAGCGCGGTACGTCGGGTCTGCTCGTCGGCGTCGTCCATGAAGGGGCGCAGCAGCGGCCACTGTTGTGCGACTGCGTGTCGAGCGGCGCCTGGTTCGGCGACTCCTCGTTCATCGGTGCTGGCGGCAATCGCTGCCAAGAGATCCAGGACGCCGCAGGTTTGGATACCCGCGCCGGCCAATCGAGCCAGGAACGGTACCGCGTACGCAGTCGCGGAGTAGACCGTGCCCTGATGCCAAATGCTCCCGAACAGCTCGTGCAACGCTGTCGCGGCTTCGTCGTCGGTGCTGGACTGGAGTTGGAGCAACTGCTCCGGCACGTCCTCAGCCGATCCGTAGGCATGATGCAGCTCAGCCCATGGCACTGATTCCAAGCCGTCCCACAGCGGATCTATAACCATGTCGACAAACTAGCCACTACCCCTGGCTGGGAAGTCGACCGAGTCGGTCACTCGATCAAGCCTGGGGCGTCACCTACGTACCGAGTGCGAGCGAGTGTTCATGTTGACCTTGACCTCGCCGTAAGGGAGTACATGCGACCAGAACAGCCGCGTCAGGCCGCGTTCGTCCTCGACGCCCAGCTCGATCGGGTTGTCGGGGTCGTCGAGGATGTCCTGAATCATCAGTACGTTCACCTACACCAGGGCGGCCTGGCAGATCCGCAGGCACAACACCGACATTTCCTGTTCGTCGAGGCGATCTCGGAGTTCTTGCCATACAAGATGACCTGGTTCGCGTCGTTCCAGGCTTCGACCACATTCAGGCCGCTGTTGATCTCCCGCTGAAGCTCTCTCGATCGCAGGTAGCGGGCCAGAAACACTGTCTTTTGCGCACGTCCTAATTCGATCACCGCTTGGTAGGTCGGGTGCGCGGAGTTGGCCTTCATGAACCGGCGCAGGATCGCCTCGGTCGATGCGGTACCGGTGCGGATTGCGGTCGCATACTTCACCATCTGGTCATACTGCTCAGCGATCTTCGTCCAGTTGATGGGCCGCGTCATGGCTGGTTTCAGGTCGGGCCACAGGTCCGGAGTCCCCCGACCGTCGGCCGGTACAGCTTCACCTTATTGATCCGCTTGATCCGAGGCAGCAGGTCGAATCCCAGCAATTTCGTGATCCCGAAGCCGATGTCGGACTGGCCGTGTGTATCGACATACGAGGATTCCACGGCCATCTCAGTCCCGTGGTGGATTGTGCCCGTCGACCATCGCGTGGACTTCCGAGGCGGAGCAGTTGAGCAGCTGGGAGTGCACGACCACCGATCCGTTGCGCTCGACGCTCCAGTAGATCAGCGCACTGCGGCGACCATAGCGGGAGTGGTGTTCGGTGAATATGTTCTGGTCGTAGGCCCCGAAATGCGATTGCGGTAGATGACACGAGTCTTACCAGCACTACGCTCGGTCTTTCAGACCGGCTTGCGGCTGGTGACACGATCCTTGCCAGCATCCCTACGGCCGGGGCCCTGTCGGCCGATCCCGTTTATGGCGTGCGCGATACAAGGGCTTCTGGTGTGTGACGAGGTTTGGGCTAGCAGACCGGATTGATCTGAATCACGCGTCCAGAACTGTTGATGGTGTAGCCGGTTGGAGACAATGGTCGTGCGGCAGTGCGGTATTTATTCCTAATGGCCCGGAGGAAGGGCTCGTCTATGATCCGGTTGTTGGGGGCGATGATCAGTGTGCTGTCGTCCGGGATGAAGGCGACAGGTGGATGAGTGAATGTGTGGGAGACCGTTACCAGCCAACCGGGTACGAGGAGCCATGAGGTGAGGTAGCTTGGATCCTCGGTCACAATGTGCGTAATCGTGTTATCTGGTAGCGCTTTCCACGAAATCTCTGCGGAGAGGTTTCGTTGCGCGGTGTCGAATGCGTCGTCGGTGGAGACACCCCAGTTCTCCAGTTGGGTTCGGGTGGGGAACATTATTGTGTTGGGTAGGTCTATCGCTACGAGTTCGTCGATGAGCGGGTATGGGGTTCGTTGTGGAAGTGCTGTCGGGGTGTGCTGCAAGCGGCGGCGCAGAACCGGGCGCAGCAATGTCCGTGCTTCTTCCCATGTCTGTGGTGTGCGGTGGGGTGAAAGAATCGTGGAGACCACGTGTTCGATCCACTCGTTCCATTCCCGTGGGTGTAGTTTGCGAAACTCGTGGAAGATGTTGTGGAGGTCCAGAGTCTTGCTGTCGTATCGGATCTGGAAACTGGCCGGATTGTAAGAGGGGTTGCGCATTCCCCGAGTGAGCAGTTGTTCAACGATGCGCGACGCGAACTGGTCTCTATCGGTTCGGTCTGCTGAGTTCAGCATCCGGGCTCCTGCCGCGATGGTGATGGCTCCGCCGGTGGCCAGAACCGGAAGTCCAGCATTGCAGCGCAGCACAGATCGCTATTCCCAAGACTGGGAATAGCGATCTGCTACAGATGTGCGCCGAGTCTGTCTCCACGTGTAGAGGTCGGATCGCTAATTTCGGGGTCTAGCAGCCTGTTCATAGATCGGCGGGACGGCTACGGTCTCACGAGCACGGCGCTCAGCGATCAGGTGAACGGGGCGCAGTTGGGCGTGGAGTGCCTGCCCGATAGCCTCGGAGGCCGGCGGGTCTGTGGTCTCTCCCGGTGCGGCGTTCGCCGGCGCGGTGGTGCCCCGGCCCGAGGGGCACATCGCGCGCAGCAGCCACGGCCTCTATTGCGTGGCGAAAGCGTCGTATCGTTGGCGAAGGTAGTGAGGATCGGCGCGTTTGATCAGCACGCGTAGGGCGCGGTGCGGAACGACTCGGTGGGCACTGTCCCCGTATTGCTCGACGAACGGAAGGCCGTCATAGAGGAACTTCTCTGGATCGCCGTCGCGATAAGCCCATCGGCCGCCCTTGATCAAGCGCAATGTTTCGCCGATGTACCAGCTTGCGCTGTCGATGAATTCTGCATTCGCCGGATCGGTCACGTCGTCGAGTGTCGGTATGCGGCGTAACACGATGGCGCCCAACGCTTCTACCGACTCGGGGGAGTGATCCCAGGCGATCTGGTGGCCGTAGGTTGCGATCCAGTCAGGAAACCGTGCTTGCTGGGTGTGCAGCCAGTTGTGGAGGTGCTCGGTTTCAGCAGAATCGGGCTCGTGACAGGCGATGCTGGGGCTCGCCATGATTGGCTCGAATCGGAGATCGAACGGTCCGCCGAGTTCGTTGAGAGTGGCCGGGTCCCCGAAGTAGGCTTCCGAGGTCACGTATGGATCAGCCGGGGTCACTGTGCACCATCGGGCTGGTGAGTCCCGTGGCATCAGTTCGCCAAGAGCCCAACAGAATATCGTCTGGGCGTCGGTGTTTTCGGTCGGTCCGTGCATGATCGGCCAGTTGTGTGATTGTCCATTGCATCGGAATCGCAGCAGGTGGTTCCCTTCGGCTGTGTTGATCAACTCAACCTCGGTGAACGTGAATGCCCCACGTCCGCACGCGGCAACCCGCGCCAGTTCTGTGCGGTATGCCCAGGCGTTGTCCTCGCACGCGTGGCGGAAGGTTTTGTAGTCTGTGCTGTATCGAACCTTCAGATCGTCGAGTAGCAGCAGGACCCCGAGACACTCTGTGGCTCCGAAGTCGTCCAAGGCGTAGTCGAGATCCCGCGGATCCAGCGCTGATACGGCTGCTGTATCGACAAGGCCGAGCTCGACGATCCGGTCTGCTACCTCGCGTACGGTCATCTGAGAATGCATGGGTGTTCCATACCTTTTTACAGCATTGAACGGGAAAGGCTGGTCGCTGCGGGCGGCGATCGTCGGTGGTGGTTGTTTCCCCGGCCTGGTCGACTCGGCCAGGCCTCTTCCCGTAGTCGCTTTCTCGCGGCGGTGGCACCGTTGCGGCGGCAGGTCTAGGGGGCGACGGTGAGTGCTGTCGCGGCCGACAGGGCGCGGACTCGCTCGTATCGGTGTCTCCGCGCTGGTTACGCGCTCTGCTCGTAAATGTCGTGGAGGCACTGGGGCGGCTGCGCGGGCCTAGGATTCTGGTTTTTGTATGGTGGCGTGGAACCTGGCCGTGGGCGTCGAACGTCGCCGCAAAATGAGGCGGGCGTGCGGGTGGTCGAAGGACCATTGCACTATTGCGGCGATTGCTGAGGTGATGGAACTTGCTCCGGCCAGCAGTGCCGAGGTGGTCATGTGGGCGCCGGAGAAAGCGGCGGGGTCGTTGAATCCGGGCAAGGGTAGTTTGCTCTTGCCTCCTGCCCAGGCCATCAGACTGCCGATCATGCCTCCGAGGTCGTAGGTTCGGGATGTCATTGCCTGCAGTTGCGGTATTTTGCTGTTGAGGTACAACAGGGTGATCAGCACCAATATCGAAGTCGCGACGGTGGCGAGGGTGATGGTAGTGGCTATCGCTTCCATACGTATGCGAATGTAGATCGCTGCCGACAGGCATGTGATGAGGATTGTGACGCTGGCCAGCAGCGCTCCGATTCCCGAGATACTGGGAGCGGGTGCGCGGTGTTGGGACAGCACCGTCAGGTATTTGGTGGAGCTGTTGAGGCGTCCGAAGGCGTTCGAGCTGGCCATTCCGTTGGAGCTGGATGCGGTGGCCCACGGCTGGAACAGCAATATGAAGGTGAGAATCGAGCCGAGTACGGCGGTGAAGTAGCCGAGATGTCGGGTTATCGTCGTATGGCTCAGCGGGCTGGTGGAGTATCGGTGCCGGACAGCGCTCAGTTGTTGGCGAAAGGACCGGTGACCCGGCCCGGAGGTGTTGGTCTCGTCTGTCTGCCCAACCATGTGGCGAGTGTAGAACCAGTCGTGGTTATCGAGCTTGTAGGAAAGTCCCACTGATGGGAACCGTTGTGGGCCTGAGGTTTGTGAGCGTGGATTGTTGTCGCGACGGTCGTTCCGCGTCGTGCCGTTCGTGCACAGCGAGGACCCGGTTGCTGTACGAATTCGCGGTCCGCTGCAACACGGTGGGGTTCGCTGATTCGTTTTTGCGCCTTGAGGCGTAATTGCTTCCGGCTCCGGCGCTAGGCGACTACCGCAACTCAATTGATGCGATCGATCGATAGAGTATGATGGTGTCGTGGTGTTCAGCCCGATGGGCTGCTGTGCTCGGGAGCGGTCGCTTGTGTGCGGTGTGATGATGAGCAGAGGGGGGCGGGGGTCCGTTGCCACGCGCGATACGACGGCATCGGCGGCCGCACGTGTCGGTTCGAGCGGAAAGGGTGGTCATCGTTCTTGCTGAGAGCACCGACGAAGGAGCTGAGCTGCTGAAGTTCGAAGGTCCACTGGCGATGATCTGATGGCGTCCTGTGTCAAAGATCTGACTCGATTGCCGCTTTCGGGGGGTAGTGGTGTGTGAGTTGTGTCAGCCGGCGACTGGAAAGGTCGAGAGCGCGTGGTGAAGACCGGCGGGATGAGGGTGGCTGTGTCTAGCCTCGCCTCGGTGTGTTGTTGTGGGTGCCGAGTCCGAGGTGACGCCCCGGGTTGCGGCTACGCGTCCGGGTTCGCGGCATTGGTCCCCGATCGTGGAAGTTATCGTCCAGTGCTGGGTGTACAGGGAATGAGGGTTTGATGGCACGCACACGCCCGGCGGAATCGGCGGCCACGCAGCAGCGCCTTCGTGATGCTGCGGTGGAACTATTCGCGGACAAGGGCTTCTTCGGCACGGGTATCCGCGATATCGCCACCAGCGCTGGCACGACCTTGTCGTCGCTGTATCACTTTTTCGGCAATAAAGATGACCTTCTGGTCGACATCATGGTGACGAGTACCGAACCACTTCGTGATGCTGCTATCGCGCTCACTGACCTCTACGATCGACCTGAGTATCTGCTCAGCGCGCTGATAGAGCAGCATGTGTGGGCTCACGCTTCGGATCGGCTGGCCAAGGTGGTCAGTGATACCGAGATCCGCGCTCTCGAGGGGAAGCGGCGTGAACGGGTTCTGAGCCTGCGTGATTCCTACGAGCAGGTGTGGCGCAATGCGGTTCAGCAGGGAGTGGACGAAGGTGTGTTCGATGTCGGGCACCCCAACACGATCGCCAGCGGGCTTTTGTCGATGTGCACGTCGGTGTCGCATTGGTTTCGTCCGGATGGTGGTCTAGCACTCGAACAGTTGTGCTGGGGCTACTCTGACGCCGGGTTGGGACTTGTGCGGGCGACGCGGGAGCAGCGGGCGGTTCGTCGTGGGGATCTCGAACTCCAGAGCCCCGGGACACTTCTGGGCGACGGTACGTAGCTTCGGGAGAAACCTGTCTATGAACGCTCGTCGGCGGAGACGAGGTGAGTTGGTTCCCAGTGATATTGCGTAGCTGGTCTGACGCGGAGTGCCGCAAGTGACGCGAGACTCGCGTCGGTTGCATCGGCGGCGCGAGGAACAGATCGGTGATCACGGGCAGAGTCGACCTGCTACAAGGCTGGTCTGGATACCCGCAGCTGGCTTGTTTTGTCCGTATCGGGACGGGACTGCTCGAGTGGTTAGACGGTGCCGATCACGCTGCCCGAAGTCGGGCCATCGCACACCTGGGCGTTGTGTGGCTGCTTTCTGCCGATGAACCGTCAGGTCGATCTTCGGTGGAGTTGGCCGAAATAGAGACTGATTGGCCGGTTATTCGTCTTCTTTATACTCGTTTCGAACTCGTGATGGTCGGTGCTGCCGAGCGCGGTGCCTTTACGGAAGTGGTAAGCCTTGGCCGAGTCACCGGCGACCGATAGTTCCGCTCGTGCTGTGGAGGCATCTGCCGAGGCGAGGCCGTCGAGCAGGGTCGCGCGTCGACGAGACCGGCGCAAGGCCGAAATCGTACGCACGGCGACAGAGTTGTTGTCAGCGCAGGGGTATCAGGGGATGAGCCTTGAAGACGTTGCGGAGCGCACTGATATTGCTAAAGCGACTCTGTACCACTACTTTTCCGGGAAGGACGAGTTGGTTCGGGCTGTTCTCGAGAGCCTGACCATGGATGTAGTCATGCGGCTCGAAACGGCATTGAACGAGGTGATCGGACTCAGTTATCTCGAACAGTTGCGCGCGTTGATTCGAGAACAGGTGCGGATCTTGACCGAAACCGCTCCCGAGGTGGCGGCTGTGTTTTCGTGGCCGAAGTCGTGGCCCGAATCCTTGAGCGGGGCTATCAAGGACAGTCGACGTCGGCACGACGCAATCTTCCGGAGTGTGGTAGAGGGGGGTATCGATGCGGGTGAGTTCGACTGCCCTTACCCCGATGTCGCCTTGCAGTGTCTGCACGGTGCACTCAATCAGTCATCGCTGTGGATCCGCGTGTCAATGGACCGTGAGTCGAAAGCGACCTTGCGTGAACAGTTAGTTGACACCGCTTCTCTGATGATGGGCGCCCGCGGTTGCACAGCGAACTGAGCCTGGTGTGTTGTGGCGGTGAGACAATACGAGTACGGCGAGACGAAGGGCACGTGGTGTGCACTTGTACTCGCGGCGAAATGATTCGTGTGCCGATCTCGGAGCGGTTCTTCGCACAGCTCGGGCCGCGGCGGTCCGAAGTCGGTTCCCCTTCCAAGGTAGGAGCTGGTCAGCCGACCATCGTCAGGCCTCCGCTGACACTGAGTACTTGACCGGTGACGAAGTCCGAATAGTCCGAGGCGAAGAACAGCACGGCGTCCGCGACCTCGGCGGGTGTGCCGAGCCTGCGGAACGGGATTGCTCGAATCAGTCCAGAACGGACTTTAGGTGGCAGTGTCGCGAACAATGGTGTGTCGGTCGGGCCGGGACACACGCAGTTGACGTTGATCTGGTGCGGAGCGAGCTCGCGAGCGAGTGATTTGGTAAAGGCAATGAGCCCGCCCTTGGTGCCGGAGTAGACCGTTTCACCGAGCGAACCGACTCTGCCGGCGTCGCTGGCAATGTTGACGATCTTGGCTCTGTGATGCTGGGCGAGGATCGGTTCGAGGAACGCGCGGGTGAGGCGGATCGGGCCGAGGAAGTTCACCGCGACCAGTGATTCCCAGAGCGCGTCGCTGTTCTGCATGAACGGTTCGACCTGGTCGAATCCTGCGGCGTTGACGATCACATGAGGTAGCCCGTGCACAGTGATGACCTCGTCTCGTAAGGCCGAGATCGCTTGTTGGTCGCATAGATCGACCTTGTGGGTGGTAGCGCCTGGGCCGAGTATCGGCGCTGTGTCTATGAGGCCATCGCCGTTGATATCGACTGCAGCAACCCTCGCGCCTGCTTCTGCGAGACCGATCGCGATGGCACGTCCGATACCGGAGGCTGCACCTGTAACCACTGCGACCTTGTGTGTGAGATCCACGGGAAGCTCCTTTCGTGTGGTGGTTGTCCGAATGACGCTACCGACCCCGTGTTGATTTTATCAACCGATCGGTCGAATAAGCGTCCCATTGGTCTAAATATCGGTGGTCTGGTTGGTTTGTGGCGGGGAGTGCGCGGCGGGTGACCAGGTAGATGCACAAGGCGAGTTCACTGGGATCCTCGGTATTTGACGTACGAGAGCGCCCCGTGGTGCTCGGTCCTGTTGCGAGGAGCGGCTGTGAAGTAGAACTTGAAGCGCCTCGAAGGCGTTCGCGTCGATGACAGCGTGTGCTCGTTGCCTCAGACCCGGCGTAGGTCTGAGTGCGTCGATGGCGCCTTCGTACACGGGCAGGATCTCGCGCACGGTTCCTTCACCCGCGGAAGATGTTGCCGGCGTCAGTGTTTGCGCCGCGTGGCGTCGGAGACGGGGGGAGGACGTCGCGAGTTCGTGGTACTCAGGTGGCCCTCCTGGTGGAGATGCAGCGACTCGGTCAGCCGGGAGATGATCGTGTCTCGATGTCGGGGCTCTTACCTCGTATCACTCAGATGGTCGAATCGTTTGGCGCGAGCGGGTTCTCGGGGCTGCCTAAGCGCTGTAATCAATCGATCGGTCATTGTCGGCGTTTCTTCCCGCCGTGATCGCACTGTTGCGCGCCAGCGATCTCCGTTCCACATTCATCAGGTGCTATACCTCGACCACAACCATCGGGAAATTCCTCGACCGCGAGGGGCTGTGGTGTCGAACCCGTGACGGCTTTGCCCGGGAGTTCCGCCGTGTGCAGGGTCATCGCTCCAAACGGGCCAACCTGGTCGATTGCGGGGTGACGCATTGTGCCGTGCAGGGTCGTCCCGCGCCGAAAATTCCGGCATCTCAGGAAGTTTCGCGACGTGCCGTCCGATGATGACACGGGTGAGAGGCGTAACGCGTCTACTCTGCCGACATGACATCGTCGGTGGCTCGTTCTATCGATTTGCCTGGATGTGCGGTCCGGATCGCGGAGTACGGCAGCCCGTATGGCAAGCCTGTGGTGTATTTCCACGGCAGTCCCGGAGCGTGGCGCGAAGCGGAGGTCTTCAAGGACGCGGCGCTCGCGGCTGGTGTGCGGATCATCGCGATCGACCGGCCCGGTCTTGGGCAGAGAGCTCTCTCGCCGAAGGGCAGAGTGTTGGACTGGGCGCCGATCGTCGCCGAGACTATGGACGCGTTGGGACTTGAGGATTTCGCGGTCCTGGGTGTCTCGGGTGGTGGCCCGTTCGCGCTGGGATGTGCTGTGGCGTTGGGTGATCGGGTGAACGCTGCTGCGGTGGTGAGTTCGCCGGCCCCGCTGGATGAGTGCCTCGACGACCTCGACGCGGTCGGGCGTAAGAAGCGGCGTGGGCTGGTGATGCTGCGCAGGTTGCCGTTCCTGCTCGGGCCGATGGCCGCCCGGTTGGGGAAGGTGACTGCGTCGCAGGAGGGGGTGGATGCCCTGGTCGGGCGGATGGCGGCACCGGATCGGGTGCGGGTGGCTGGCGACATGGAGTTGCACACCAAGTTAACCGCCAATATCCAGGAGGCGTTCGCTCGCGGTCCGGCTGGGTTCACGATCGATATGCGGTTGCTGTTTACCTGGGACTGGGGGTTTTCGCTCTCTCAGGTGCGTCAGTGTGTGCAGATCTGGCACGGTGCGGACGATACGAACGTCTCTCCGTGCGAAGCGCGCCGTCTTGCGGGCGGGCTGGGTCGCAGCGATTTGCATATCGTGCCGGGTGTAGGTCATCTGGCGTTCGTGGATTGTCCTGAGGAGATTCTGGAGTCGCTGAGCAGTTGAGCCTGACCGTGTTGTGCTCGGCTGTTGAAGGCAGTCAGGCGGTTTCAGGGTTGGTTGGCGGCGATTTCCTCACACGCGCGGCATCCGGGGACGACGGGAGACGGGATCTGGGAGATCGGAGTGATGTCGATCAAGGCTTGTGGACGTTCTCCGTCCAGGACCCGGGTCCAACGCGCGTCCAGCAGAATAGGTTCGCCGTCGGGGCTGAACCGGACGTTGACGCGGGAGGTGACGGTGTCCACGACGCCGGCTGCCAGAGAGAAGCACGCGTTCGCGACTTCGATGTGATCGTCGTCGGTGAAGATCGGATTGTGGTGGCGCCACGCGACCAGGGGGGAATTCGGGGCGCACATGAACTCGTGGATGAACCCCGTGATCAGGTCCGCGAGGGCCAGGACATGGCCTGGTGGGACAGGCATGTGACGGATCGCGGCCAGGGTCAGGTCCGGACGGCCGGGGTTCGCGGTGCCGGTGATGTCCGCGACAACCGCGCGCACGCGGCGTTCCCCGTTGACCACGGTGGGGCGGGCGGCGAGGAAGATATCGTGTTTCTGCCCGGTCTCGTCGGTGGTGGTTGCGATGCCAGACCATTGATCGGTCGGTGTAGCGAGATTGGTCATGTTGAACAATGCCAAGAACCCCGAGCGGTCCTCGAGATGGTCCAGGGCGGCGAGCATTTCGGTGATGGTGTGCCCTGTGAGGGCATCTCCATGGCGGGTGCGCAGGAGGAATTGGGCGGCGGGGGAGGCCGAGACGAGTCCGGACGCGTCCCATTCGACCGCGCCGATGATCGGTATCCTCGGCAAGGGCTCGTTGATCTTGCCAACCCACATCGCGACCGCGTGGACGGCGCCGAACGGGCCCAGCACAGGTACAGCGATCATATGGTGCACGTGGTCGGTGCGGTCGTGGAAGTACTTGTCGTGTGTGGCTCCGTCGGTGGTGACCTCGTTGACCAGAGGTTCGATGCAGTGCGCGGCGGAGCCGTTGCGGGCAATACTCGAGCGTGCAAGCCGCGAGAACCTTCGAGGGTTGGACCCATCCAGGATCAGCGAAGCGTTGGCCGGCCCGTCCATGGTGTCGATCACGATCCATTGCCAGGCAGTGGTGGGTGGCTCGGGCGTGAGGCTTTTGGCAGCCGGGCCCGCGACGGGTGAGGTGGTGTTGGTGTTGTTGGACGGTCGCATGGCGCGCTTTCCTCTACGGTTTCAAGATTGCCCAGGGTTCGGGTTCCATGTGCTGGCACTGGCAGCGGAGGCGTAGATCAACATAGGCGGTTCCCTCGGTTGGGTGGTGTCGGAAATCCGATCAGCGACGTGTACTCGGCGCGGTTGGCCGGTATGTGGGGGTGATCTGGATGTAGTTAGCGACGCCACCAGGGGAAACCGCCCAGCGCACGATCAGTACAGCACCGTCAGGTTGTGGCGTCAATCACCTCAGCTACATAAAAAGCGACTGTGTGAACAGCAATGATTCGTTTTTCGGCGTCGATAAGCGAGGTTCAGCGAATGTCCAGCATCATCGAGGGGTTGTCGCTCGATCAGCTCCCGCACGCGCGGAGCCGGATCCCGATCCTGGGCGATATCGCCAGCGTGGACCGGCGCCGGCCCACCCAGCACGAACTCGAGCTCTCACGCACCCTCGGCCCGATCTTCGAACGCAAACTCCTGAACTCGCGCGTGATCGTGGTGGCCGGGGCGCGGCTGGCCGCGCAGGCGTGTGAGGAGAGTTCGTGGGCGCGGTGTCTGGCGGGGCCGGGGGAGGTGCTGCGCGAGATCGTGCCGAGCGGGTTGTTCACGGCGCGGTCGCGGGATCCGTTGTGGGGCATGGCGCATCGCATCCTCACCCCCGGTTTCAGCCAGGGCGCGATGCGTACCTATCACGAGGCCATGAGCGGCGTGGCCGACGACCTGATCGCGGACTGGGCCACGGCCGCGGGCGGGCGGATCGACGTGCACGCCTCGATGACCGCCGTGACCCTGGAAGTGATCGCGCGCGCGGCATTCGGCAAACCCTTTGGGCTGCTCGGGGATCCGCCCGAGACCGGCACGGATGCGCGGTGGTTCGTCCAGGCGCTGGCTCGGATCCTGCGGTGGGCCTCGGATCAGACCAACGATCTGCCGGTGGTGGGGGCGGTGCGCACCCGTTTGCAAGCGGCCCGTATCCGTCGGGACATCACCGCGGCGCGCGGGTTCGTCGACGAGCTGGTGCGCGAGCGCCGCGCGAGCGGTGACACCAGCACTTCGGATCTGCTCGGGTTGATGGTGACCGCGACCGATCCCGAGACGGGAAAGCCGTTGCCGGACAGCAACATCAGCGACCAACTGTTGACCTTCCTGGTGGCCGGGCACGAGACGACCGCAGCTCTGCTGGAGGCGTCGCTGCACTACCTCGCTGCCGACCCGGGACTCCAGTCGGGCCTGCGAGAGCAGATCACCGCGCGCGGGGGCTGGGACTACGACGCGGTCGCGGGCATGCGCGGAGTCCGCAACGTCCTGAACGAAACCCTGCGCCTGCACCCGCCGGTGCCGGGTCTGTTCCGGGTCGCGCGCGCGGACTGCATGCTCGGGGACTACCGGATCCCGAAGGGCCGAGCGGTGTTCGTGCTGTCCCTCGCGGCGCAACGCGACCCGGAGGTGTGGGGGCCGGACGCGGAAGTCTTCGATCCCGAACGTTTTATAGCTAATAATCAGCGATTGTTTCCGGATCGGTGGTTCAAACCGTTCGGATCAGGGCCTCGAGCGTGCATCGGGATGGCATTCGCCCTGCATGAGGCGACGCTTCTGCTGGCGCGTCTGACTGACAGCTATGATCTGGCACACGTTGTCGGTGTCCAGGCACGCGAGGTCACCCCGGCGCTGGGACTGTATGAGCGGGGGAGTTTGCGACCGGAGCCGTATGCGCTCCTCGCGACCCGCCGTTGAGTTCCTGCGAGCGGAAGGAAAATTCTTGACCTGGTATTTCGTCGAGTCTCTGGCGCGCGCCTCGGAGCCGATGACGATCATCAACAAGAACGGCGCGCCTCGGGAATGGATCTCGCTACGGTCTCTGCACCGACACGAAGCGGTGGACCTGGACGAGCTGCTGGAACAGGTCCGCAACTCGCGCAGCGGCGAGGCGGTGCAGCAGGTCGTGCGCGGGCGCGACGGCACCGACCGCCTGATCCGGGTCGTGCCTGTCCTGGGGCCCGAGGGGGACGTGTACGGGATGCACGTGTGGATCGGGGGCCTCGAGGACGAGCCGACCCCGCACCGTCCGGCCGCCGGCATGTGTTTTCACCTGGACACCCTCCAAGCGCAGCTCACCGAGGAATCGTGGGCGATGTCGAATCTGCCCGAGGATGCCGGGTACCACGCGACCACCCTGTCGCCGGCGGAGATGTTCCGCCGTGTGGTGCGTTATGACGCGCTGCCGGAGGTGATCGCACTCGGGATAGGGCCGGATCCGGCCGCGATCCACGACGCCACCTTCACGGTGCTGCACAACGACGGGCATTTGATGTTGTGGCAGGCCGCCGCGCGTGGGCGCGCGGACGAGCAGCACACCGGAATGCGCGGGCTGAATCTGGACATCACCGATTTCCAGGCCCCGCCGATCAGCCCGCTCGAGGCATTGGGCCTCAATACCGAACGCCCGGGCAGTGATGGTCCAGCCGCGGCGTTGCTGGCGTCCACCGAGTCGATCGATCGGCCGGTGATCACGCAGTGGATCGGTCCGGCGCCGAAGTGGATCGATTGGGAGCGTGAGACCGGCGACACCGTGATGTTCCATCCGCAGGATTGGGCGCGGATCCGCGAAACTTTTACAACCCTGGAAGGCGAACAGGAACACACCCTCACCTGCCGGGTTCGTGGGTTCACCGAGTCCGGGTGGCAGCCGGTGCAGATGTGCTCGCGCCGGTATCCGGGTGAGGTGGGTGCGAACCTGCATGTGGTGCGGATCAGCAAAACCGAGTGACTACCACGGCGGCCGGGACGAACAGTCGTCCCGGCCGTGAGTCGGTGGCGGTCGCTTCCGATATCCCCTTGGATGGTTGAACGAGATGGGCTGGGTCCCAAAATTTTCCCTAACAAACACTGGTGGTGGCAGAAAAGGTGACGTTGCCGAACCAGACGGTGTCGGAGAAGGTCGCGGACTCGAACCCGGCGGTGTCGCGCTGGCGGCGGTACGCGATCACCAACGCGACCACACCACCGCCACCGGCCGCGACTGTCAACGCGATCCGGGTGACATCGATACCGCCGACGGTCTTGGCTGGATCCACTGTGGTGATCGCACGCAGCACCTTGAACGCGAGGACCGCGACGGCCAAGCCGCCGAACAGCGCCAGTACGACCGACGGCAGCGCCGATCCGTCCGATGAAGCGACCAATTGCCTTGTTGCGCTTGCGCACCCACACGAGTATCGCTCGATTGTGCTCGCACCTTGTCCCGACGCGCCCTGGTTTTCTCTGACGGTCTAAGGTCCCGGAAGTGGCGGCGCCGCCTACCTAGCGACCAGCACGATGATATCAAGACCGGTTCCGAGGCCGATTCATCCAGCGAATCGCGCTGCCGTGCAACGGATCTTGGAAGCGGTCCTTCAGAGAACGAAGGTTACAGACTCTGACTGCGCAGTTGGGTAAGGATCTTGCGGGAGGTCAGGGTGTCGGGGTGCTCGACGCCCAGCAGCCGTTCGCGGTCAGTGACCGTCTGCTCGAACAGGGTGATTGCTTCGTCGAGACGACCCGCCGCCCTGTACATGTAGGCGAGGTTGTTGCGGGAAGTGAGGGTGCCGGGGTGCTCGATGCCCAGGATCCGTTCACAGTCGGTGAGGTTCCGCTCGAACAGGGTGATTGCTTCGTTGAGACGACCCGCCGCCCCGTACATGTAGGCGAGGCTGTTGCGGGAGGTCAAGGTGTGGGGGTGCTCGACGCCCAGGATCCGTTCGCGGTCGGCGAGGTTCTGCTCGAGCAAGATGGTCGCTTCGTCGAGACGACGCGCTGCCTGGTACGTGTGCGCGAGGTCGTTGCGCGAGGTCAGAGTGTTGGGGTGCTCGACGCCCAGGAGCCGTTCACAGTCGGTGAGGTTCTGCTCGGACAAGGTGATTGCTTCGTCGAGACGGCCTGCCGCCGCGTACGTGGATGCGAGGCTGTTGCGGGCAGTGAGAGTGTGGGGGTGCTCGACGCCCAGAATCCGTTCGCGGTCAGTGACCGTCTGCTCGAACAGGGTGATTGCTTCGTCGAGACGACCCGCCGCCCCGTACGTATAGGCGAGGTTGTTGCGGGAAGTGAGAGTGTGGGGGTGCTCGACGCCCAGGATCCGTTCGCGGTCGGCGAGGTTCTGCTCGAGCAAGATGGTCGCCTCGTCGAGACGACCCGCTGCCTGGTATGTATGCGCGAGGTCGTTGCGGGCAGTCAAGGTTCTGGGCTGCTCCGGCCCGAAGATCCGCTCACAGCTGGCGAGGGCGCGTTCCGCGTATTCGATGGCGCGCGCGGTCGCACCTTGGCCGCTGAGGAGCTGGACTGCGACCACGAGAATGTTCGTAGTGATGATGGTGTCTTCGGTGGTGTGGGCGATCAGAGCAGCGATGTGCGGCAACAGGATTCGCACAGCGGGCCAGTCGACGAGGGTTTCGGGCTCTGACAGCACGTCGCGCAGCGTCGTGCTCGCTCGATCGTGGGATCGCTCGATCAGTGCTGGTGTGCGCTGCGGGTCTTGAGGGTCGGGAGTTCGTGCGACCGCCTGCACCAGCCGGTGGACCGACACGGTCGCCATCGTGGGGTCGAGCGTGATCATGCTGTAGGCGGCGAGAGCACCCAATGCCGTATGCAGAGCGGGAGGCTCGGCCAAACCGTCGAGCAGTGTGAATGGGATGGCCTCGGGTGCGTACCATGCCACGGCGCGCAGAACTTCCGCGGCCGCTGGGTATTTGATGATGATTCGATCCATAGTCACCCGCCAGATCCGGGCGATCGTGCGTTCGGACTTGGTGTGCTCGCCCCCGTGCTGGTACATCTGGGCCGGATACCGCGCGAGCAATGCGAGATAGGCGACCGGGGTGAGCGTGTTCTGTTCCAAGTACGCGCCGACTTGCTCGATCGCCAGGGGCAGATACCCAAGTTCGTGGCACAACTCGACTGCACCCTTGAGCGTGCGTTCCTTGGTCCCTCCGCCGGTGACTATGTCGTGCAGTAGGGCGCGCGATTCCACGGGGTCCAGTACACCGAGATGCACAACAGTAGCTCCGGTGCGCGCCCACCCTGTTCCTAAGCGGCTGGTGAGCACGATCCGTCCGCTGCGTGCACGGGCCAGGACCTCCTCGATGTGGGTGGGGTCCTCGACGTTGTCCAGCACCAACAACCACCCCGAATGGGTCGCCAACCATTGCAGCGCGCGGTCGGTTAGCTGCTCCTCGGTCAGTACCCGCGCCACTGCCGGCTGCAGTGCCGCCGCGAGTTTCGCCAGACCCTGCTGCACTCGAGCGGGATCCTCGGCGGTGATCCACCACATTGGGGTGAGCCCGTGCGCACGAGTGTGCGCCCATCGGGTCACCAGGGTGGTTTTCCCGATCCCGCCCAACCCATGCACCGCCTGCACCAAGACCGGCCCGGTGACCGCCAGCGCGGTGTCCAGGCGTGCGAGTTCGTGTTCGCGGCCCACGAAATGCCCCGAATCCGCCGGCAGGTTGCTGATACCGGGTACAGCGTCGACCTCGGCGATCGGTCTGAAGGCATCTGGCGGCAGGACAATGGCCTGAGCGTTGTCACCGACGAGCACAGCACCGACCACCGACTCCGGGCCGATCGCGACCGACTGCGCTCCCTCTGCGTGCGTCGTCGGCCGGAGGGTGAACTCGCGCTGCTTCTCACTCTCGCGACGACGGCGACCGAACCAGCTCACGTCATCGGCCTGGTTTCAGGAGATATCGCCGGCGGAAATGCTTTCAGCAGTGCCCTCGAACGCCACGGACCCGTCCCCGGACGCGGTCACCGAACCCGGTGCAGGGTTCACCGGCGGCGCGGTCGGTGCCGGGCCTGGCGTCGGGCTGGCGATGTTCCCGCCTCGGATCGGGCCGGTGACAGTGCCGGTCGCGGCCACAGTGCCACGCCCTGACGCATCGATCGTGCGGTGCGGGTTGGTACTGGATTGGCGCAGGAACTGCCACAGTGAGCAGGCGAACCCGACTGCGGTCAACCCAGCCACGACCAGCCACCACCACCATCGCGCGTCGCCGCCGGTGGCCATATTCACCGCCACCGCGGTCCCAGTGGACACTACTGCCACCACTGCTGTTGGCATCGCGACCTTTGTCAGCACCGCTCCTGTCGAAGCCACTGTGTTCCTCCCTCACGCGGACACCGAATCCCGCCTGTCACAAGGCTAGCCACGGCGCAGCGCCAGCGGACGACGAAATCAATCCTCGTGCCGATCGTTTTAGAGACAATGTGGTCGAGAACCTCGACACCGCGCCGCGCCCGTGTCGTGGTGCGCGCGATCAGTGCTTGGATAAGGAAGTGATCGACTTCCTCAAGTCCAACATGGGAATCTTCACCACAGCCACTCTGGGACTGGTCTTCCAGCTCGTCGGCGTCGTGCTAGTGGTACGAGACTTGATGCGAGCGCACGGCACTGCCCGTCGGTTCACAAAGAGAATGAACCTCATCGAGAAGGCCCATCAGGACCTACAGGACGATTCGATGCAAGTTGCCCGGGAGCGCACCCAAGGCGATGACGAGGCGTGGGCCACGATGATTCGCCCGGCGGTTGAAATTGACCTACGTGCACGGAAAGTCGAGCTGGTGACGCAGCAGATCATCACCTATCTGCTGTCCGAAATACGGGTTCCGAACCGTTGGAAAACGTGGATCGGCCCAGCTTCGCTCCTGCTAGGTGTTGCACTCGCCTACACGGCTTCCATGCTTTCCATACGCTGATCGTCGTCAGTGCTTCTGCCGCCCGCCCGCGGCCCGTAGAACGCGGCAGCCGATGCAACGGTGCCGAAATCCGGCGAAATATCACGACGCCGCCTTCAGGACTGCTCAGAAATGGAGAGAGCCACCTTGCCCCTCGGTCGCGGCGGTTCGGCCGAAGTGGGCGGCCTCGTCGGGCGGTGTCGGCCGCGATCTGGACGGGATAGTCCTTGAGCGCGGCCACGCTGCGCCGGATCACACTCTGGTTTGGTCCCTCACAAGGACAGACCTCGGTCAACACGTTTCAGCATCACGCGCACCCGCGCCGGATGTCGAGGATCGACTGATCCGCACCCGCGCGGTCCCGAAATCCGGTGTCGGTGGCAAAGTTTCGGGACAGGCCGATTTTCTGGCTGTAGGTGCCCGGCGTGCCGTGCGGGCGTGCGCGGATTTCCTGGCGTTGACCGGCCCGAAGAAAATACGTCACGGTTTGCCCTGTTGTGTGGGCGTAATTTTGGGTTTAGTCTGATCTCACTCGAAACGAGGCAACGATTCAGCGAATCGGATAAGCCCTCAGCACGAGCAGTCCAGGGACTGTGTTGGCAGCCCTGAAGGTGTAGCTGGATCCGCTTCGGCGGTGGTGCGAGAAATCGCTTCCAGCTCTCATTCCTTCATCAGATCCCCTCCACCGGGTCTTGTCGGTGTGTGTGCGGGGATCGCCGCCACCCTCGCCCCAAAAGGGGGTCCCTGTCATGACTTCTTCTGCGCCAACCCTTGCCAGCAACTCCATGGTCACCCGGCCTGTCCGCCAGCAGGCACGGGTAGCCCGGTGGTCCCGCCTGAGTCTGCCAACCTCGAGGCAGCGCGTCGGCGGGACCACTCGGGCACACAACTCCTCAACAGTGTTGGCGCACAGAGGAATGCGTATTCCTGATCGCTCTCGCGGGGCCTTCGCCGTGGGAGTCGCTGATGCCGGGCCACAAGTTGGTTCCCGCCGATTCGATGTGGCCCGGCTACGCGAACAACTCCTGTCCCGTGAACGCGATATCGCGGAGCTCACCGGGCAGATCGCCACGCTGACACAGCAATTGGACGACTGCCTGGACCGCGAGGCGATGTACGTGTTCGATGCGCGCCGCGAATGCCTCACCAGCGCTGCGTGTCTGGAGCGGTTCGCGCTCCCGCGTGCGCAGCACCCGATCGTCCAGGACGCCACGCTCCCTCATGGGCTCGACGCGGCTGGAACCGAACTCCCGGCGCATCTCGCGCCTGTCTCGGTTCGCCCGCACGCGTGGGATGTCCTGGTCACCCGGCCCGCATCGCGGGTCCGGAGGCGTGGACAGACCCGCACCGCAGCGCACACCTCGGCCGCTGCGGTGCGGGTCGCCACCCGTATCCCGATGCACGACTCGCGCCGGATCGCCGCCCGGGTCCTGGCCTTGATGATCACGGACCTGTACGCGGGGCTGCGGGTATGGCTCACCCTCGCTACCGCCCCGGTCGTGTTGTGGGCGGCGGCGAAATGTACTGCGCCACCAGCGCACACCCCTCACCTCGGGGGTGCGCGGTGAGTGCGCGCGTGCTGGCTGCCCTGGCGGCCGAGGACGCATGGGTCATCGCTGCATTGCGCTGGTACGCCGCGTACCGCGAGCTCGCTGAGCTTTCCGAACTCGATTCGGTCCAGCCGAGGCGGCGGTCCGCGCCCCCGGCTCTGGTGGAAAGGGAAATCCGATGAGCAGCAAGATCTTCAGCCGCAAAGTGGTCCTGATGGTGGGGGCGTGGCCCGCGCTGCTGGCGGTCGCCGCCGGTGTCGCTACAGCGGCTCCCGGACAGCCGGGTGTGGTCGCTCCGGGCACGGGCCAACCCGGCGCGAGTGTGGCCCCAGCAGCTCCCGTGGCTCCGGTCGCTCCGGTGGCGCCGCAGTCCTCACCGGGTGCGCAGCTCGCGGACTGGGTACCCGAGCCCGAACAGGTGTTGCCCGTGCCGTCGCGGCCGCGCCCGCAGCAGCAGACCCAGCCACAGCAGCAATACGTCGCACCGCAGCAACAGCAGTACGTCGCGCCCAAACCACAACAGCAGCAGTATGTGGCCCCGAAACCGCAGCAGCAGTACGTGGCTCCGCAGATCCAGGAAGAAGAGCCTGAGACCGTGATCGAGGAGGCGCCGGTCGTGGTGCCGGTCGGTCCGCACACCCTGCGCGTGGGCAACGGCACGATGGCGCTGCCGGGCGAGGTGGACGTGCGTACCCGCGACAAGGCCCAGTCGTACATCGATCTGGCCGAATGGAACCTCGCGGCCGCCGGAGACGGAATCGGGCTGCCCAGCAACGAGAGTGACCGCCTGGCCGCCGGTGCGATCGGGGGCGCGGTGATCGGCGCTCCGGCCGGTGCGGCGCTGGCCGCCCCGGTGGGCGCGGTCGGTGGTTGCGGTGCGGGCGCGGTGGTCGGCGCGATCGCCGGTGGCCTGATCGGCGGAATCCCTACCGCCGGTGCGATGGCCGTGCCCGGTGCGTTGATCGGTGCCGCGGTCGGGTGTGGTGTCGGTGGTGTCGGAGGCGGGCTCGGCGCGGCCGCCGCCGGTGGTGTCGCGGGCAGTCTGGCCGGCGCGGGCACCGGTGCGGTGATCGGCGGCGCGGACCGCGAGGTCGCCCTGCCCGCGGATGTCCCCCCGCTCGTGGACGCCCCTGCTGCGCAGGCACCGGCCTACGAAGCCCCGGCTGTGGAGGTAGCGGATCTGGCGCCGATCGTGGAAGTCGCTGCCCCGGTGGCGGATCCGATGCCCATCGAGGAGATCGCGGCACCGATTATCCCGGTCGCCGCCGAGGTGACCGAGCAGGTCGTGACCTTCGTCGAGGATGTCGCGGCCGCTGATCCCGGCCTGGCCGGCGTCGTGGATTCGTTCACGAACGCGGTCGCCGATATCCCGCCTGTGGCTCCGGAGCAGTTCGGGGCGTGGGCCGATCCGATCAACGACGCCTGGCCGCTGTGCAGGCCGCGGTCGGCAACTGAGCTTCGCAACCCGTACTCGAGGTGACGTGATGACTGATTCCTGGCGTAACTGGCTCCCGGACACCGATATCGCGGACAGTGCCGCGACGATCGCCGAGCACGAACCGTTCATCGACGACGACCCGCTTCTGGAGATCAAGCTCGCGGTGCGAGACCGCGCCCGTACCGGCGCCTCGCGCAAGAAGTTCCTGCGCACCGGTGGCGCGATCGCAGCGGTGGCGGCGCTGATCGCGGGCGCGGCGATAGGGCTGACCTCGATACAGAACGGTGACTCCCATGCTGCGGCCCCCGCGTCGGCGGCCACGACACCTGCCACGGCCGCCCCCGTGTGGTGTGCTGAATCTCGTTCGGCCGCAGTCGTTGTCGGCAACGGCAAAGGCCGCACCCCGGGCCCTGGAGTCACGGGCCCGGATCTGATCCTGAACCAGCAGTGGCAGTGGTACGTCGCGCGCAACGCCGATGCCTCCCGCGCGGTCCTGGCCGCTGATGCCCAAGCCGCCGATCCGGAGCTCGCGCGCGCCGCGGTCGCGGCGGTCCCGGCCGGGACGAAGCATTGCGTCACGATCACCGCCCTCGCGCCGGAGAAGTTCGACGTGCAGATCGATGAGAAGCACGGGGACGGCACGAGCGCGCATTGGCAGCAGACCGTCACTACTGCGGTGCAGGACGGGCGCACCGTGATCACCTCCATCACCGCCGGGGGTGCGGCATGAAAATCGACTTGTCCCCACTTGCCGCTGGTGCCGAGGTGCCGCCGCTGCTGGCCACGCCCGCTACCCCCGGTGCGCCGACGGACATGGTCCCGGTTGCGCACGGGGTGAAGAACCTTCTGCGCACCGGTGTCCCGGCCACGGTCGTGCTCGGCTCGGGTGGGGGAGTCGGCGTCACGACCACCGTGTTGGGTGTGGCGGCCGCGATCGGGACCCACCCCGACACCGACCGTGAAGCGGTCGCGGTCGATGCCACCGCGTGGGGCGGGGACCTGGCGCGGCGCGGCGCGGACAGCGCGGTCACGGTCTCGACCTTGCAGGCGTGGCTGGGGACTCCGCAGCCGGGACTGCCCTCGGCGGTCGCGGCGTGCACCGGCCGCTCCTCGACCGGGGTGCGGATCCTCGCGCGCGCGAGTGAGCCACTGCCGCAAGGGCATTCGTTCGTGTCGGTTGCTCGCCTCCTCGAGGAATCGGGTTCGGTCGCGGTCTACGACGGCGGCGGCCACGTCGCGAACCGTTTGATCGCGCCGCTGATCGAGGATCCGCGCCTGGGCCTGGCCCTGGTTGTCTCCGCGTCCCCGGCCTCGCTCAACAGCCTCAATCACTCGCTGTCGTGGCTGTTGAACCAGTACGGCGAATGGCTGATCAACCGTGTCGTGGTGGTCGTGAACCACCAGTTCCCGGGTGGTTCCGCCGCGGCTGTGGCGCATGTGCGCACGCATCTGGCGCGGTGGGTCCGCGCCGTGGTGGAGATCCCGTACGACCGCGCACTCGCGGCCGGGGGGCCGCTGATCTGGGAGCGCTTCGAGCGCGCGACCCGCACCGCTTATCGCCTCGCCATGGGAGAACTGCAATGACACACACCCACCTGCGCGCGCTCGCCCTCGGCGCGGCCGCCGTCGTGACCACCTCGCTGGGCACCGTGGTCCTCGCACACGCCGAACCCGATGCCGGCAGCTGCCCGGCCGTGTACGCGCTCGGGGTGCAGGGCACGGGTGAATCGTCTCCGGACGCGGCCCCGACCAGCGACACCGGCATGCTGTCGCAGTTGTTCACCCCGTTCCTGGCCGACGCCCAGGCCGCGAAAGTGCCGGTCGCGCGCGAATACATCCCGTACGAAGCGTCCTTCGGCGGCATGGGCTCCAGCACCGACACCACCGCCTACACCAAGTCGATCACCGATGGTCTGGCCTCGCTCACCAGCAAGGCCGAACAGGTCATCTCCTCGTGCTCCAGCACGCGGTTGGCGCTGGCCGGTTATTCGCAAGGCGCGCATGTGGTCTCGATGCTCGCGCAGAAGATCGGCGCCGGTTCCACCTCGATTCCCGCGGATCGTGTGGCGGGGGTCGCGTTGTTCGGCGATCCGACCCGCGGCCAATCGGCGAACCTGTTCCCCGGGTCGAGTAAATCGGCTCCGGATCCGGTGCCCGGCACCTCCGGGCACGCGGTGTCCGGCGTCGAAGCCGCCACCGTCGCGACCGCCTCGGGCAGCGGGATCGCTCCCGAGCGCGATATCGCGACCAGCTACGGCTCCCTGACCGGCCGTGTCGCGTCGTTCTGCTCCTCGGGTGACCTGAGCTGCGATGCTCCCGACAACGCGGCGCTGCTGCGCACGGTCGCGAACGTGGCGGGTCAAGTCGAGATCGGCGGGGATCCGATCAAGGCGATCTCCTCGATCACCCAAGCCCTCGCGCTGACCGGGATCAAGGCCGCGACCGGGCTGGTGAACGACAACCTCCAAGGCACGTCCCTGGCCAACCTGAGCCTGAACTCGGGCAAGAGCATCTCCAAAACCCTTGCCGAGGCGTCGGATCCGCGGACCGAGCTCGATATCAACGCCTCGCTCAAGGCCCTGTTGAAGGTCGGCACCATCGCGATCAACGCGATCTCCACCGTGGTCAAGACCGTGTTCACCCCGGCCAACATCGCCGAGATCGCCACCGCCGGGCTCGCGAATCCGATTGCCGGGCTGGCGTTGTTCGGCACGAAGCTCGTCAGCGCGATCCCGCAGTTGATCCCACCGGCGACCGCGTCCTCGTGGATCCAGTCCGCGTTCACCGAGGTCGTGAACAACATCCAGGACAACCGCGACCTGCTCAACGCCTCCACCTGGACCAAGTACTCCGATGTGCTGGCCCGGCACGGCTCGTATCAGGTCGATGCGATCAGCGCCGACGGCAAATCCGCGGTGCGGTGGGTGGCGGACTGGTTCGCGGCCGCGGCCGCCGACATCGCCGGAGTCCCCGCCGCTGCGGCCCCCGCACCGAGCACCTTCACACCGGGACAACCCGAAATCCCTGCCGCCAGTGGCGAACCCGCTCCTGGCGCGAACTGAACCCTCGTTCTATTCCTTCGACTGCCCGAAAGGGGAGGTGGACCCGATGGTGGCTCACAACAACCCGCGCACCGAGGTCTGGTCATGACCGCCACCCTCGACACCTCACTCGCTGCGGTGACACCGGGCGGCAAGACCGCGCGATTGGCGAAGGCCCGCACCCGCAGCCTCGACTTCTCCGCGCTGCCTCCGGCAGAGGGCCGCCGGGCCGGGGTCTGGTGCAAGCCGGTCACCTTCGAAGGCACGCGGCCGCCGTTGCTGTGGCTGTTGGGCGCGCACGGCGGTGCCGGGGTGTCATCGCTGGCGCGCCAGATCGCCCCCGCAGCGGACTGCGAGCGCGAATGGCCCGCCGTGCTCGGCGACGAGTCCCCGTTCGTGGTCCTGGTCGCCCGCGAAAGCATCCAAGGCTTGACCCGCGCGCATGACCTGTTGCGCCAATACCACTGCGGCCAAGCCGGACCCGGCCGCGTGATCCTGCTGGGTTTGGTGACCGTGGCATTTCAGCCCGGGACGATGCCGGCGGCGATTCGCCGCTACCGCAACGTGGTCGCCGATCTGGTGCCCCCCGGCGCGCTGTGGCGGGTGCAGTGGCAGCGCGGGTGGCCCTTGAGCCCCCTCGAGGACCTGCCTGTGTGGACGCCGGGCAGCGAACGCCCGGCCAAGGGCCGCGACCCCCTTGCCGGGGTGCGTGAGCTCGGCGAGGAGTTGCTCGCCACGATCACCGCCCTGCTGGGCGGCACCGAATCCGCGAATCCGTCAGGAGCGCACTCATGATCACCGAACACTTTTCGACCGTCGTCCTCGCCGTGGAAAACCTCGACCCTGTGGCGCCGCCGGGATCGGGTGCGTTGCGCACGATCGGCAGCTACATCAAATACCTCGCCTACTTCGCTGCTCTGGTCGGAATCGTGTACGGCGGAGGCCGTTTCGCGGTCGAGAAATGGAACGGCGGCTCGGTCGAGTCCCCGAAGATCATCGCCGCCTGCCTGGTCGGTGGCGCGGTGATCGCGGTCGCGACCCCGCTGCTGGAAGCGGTCATCACCGCGGCGGGATCCTGAGATGGACGTGGCCGGGGAGGTGAAAACCCTCCCGAGCGAGGTGAGCGAGCCGCTGATGACGCTGCTGGGCTACCTGCTGTGGATGGCTGATTTCCTCTGCCTGATCTGGCTGATCGTCGGAGCGTGCCGGTATTTCGCGCTCAAGCACTCCACGGTCGAAACCTACGCCGAAGCCCACAACGGCATCGGCCGCACGCTGATCGCCGCCGTGCTGGCCACGGTGTCGATGACGGTCGCGGCCACGGTCCTGACCCAAGTCTGACCACAGCGTCTGACCGCCCTTTTTCGCGCTCGGGACCGAATAGAGCACACCCCCTTTATAGAGAGGAATCGCGATGCGCACCCCAGTCCTACTCGCGCTCACCGCGGCCGTGCTCACGGCGACCGCAGCGTGCACCAGCACACCCCACCACGACACCCCCGCCCCTGCCGGGCCCGCGCCGGCCGATCCGGGGCGCGCTCCCGCGCAGGTGCGGTGGGAGCCCTGGCAGGGAGTTGCCTTGCCCTACAGCACCATCGACGGCCCGAAGTTGGTGGCCGGTGCGGCGGCGGGGTTCTCCCGTACCCCGCAGGGTGCGGCGTTGGCGGCGATCCAGCACTCGATCCGCACCAGCTTGTCCCCGGACGGCTTCTGGGCAGCGGTGGCAGCGAAATCGTTGGTCTCGGGCCCGGGCAAGGACGCGTACGTGCTGGCCCGCGCGCAGGTGTCGATCAGCGGGCCCGCCGATCCGAAGGCACGCCCGTCGATCCTGGGTTACCGGATCGAGGACTGGAACCTCGATCACACCACGCTGACGGTGTTCACCCGCTACCCCGATTCGTCCGAGGCCGCCCTGCACCACGAGGTGGACTGGCTCGCCGGGGATTGGAAACTTCAACTCCCGGACCCGGATTCGCCGACTGCGCCGGTGGAAGAGATCTCCGCGACTCCGGCGGACATGGTCGCGATGGCGGCGCCGCGATGAGCACTACTCCCGAACCTCAGAAGAACACCGGCGACGGCGGGCGGAGCTCGCTGACTCTGGTCCTGGCCGTCGGCGTGCTGGTGCTGATCCTCGTCGGATCGCTCGGTGTCTGGTTGATGAACCGCGATGCGGATTCCGATACCGCGAATACTCCCGCGTCGTCCGAGGTGGGTTCCCCGGCCGCGGGTGGCCCGGCCCCGACCGGGTTCGCCGCTCCGGACGTGGATGCGCTCGGGCGTCGTGTCGATATCCCGAACAACAAGTACGGGCAGCCCCTCGCGCAGACGCGGGGGCCGCTGACGGCGGCGGATCCGAACTGGCTGACCGCTGCGCCGGTCCTGCCCGAACAGGGCGGCTGGCAGCGCGTTTTCAACGTTTCGGTGCCGTTCTCGACCTCCGACGGCCCGACCGCGCTGGTGGACAACATCCCGACCGGCTACTCCCACACCCCGCAGGGGGCGGCGTTGGCGGCGGTGTACGCGTCGTGGCAAGCAGTGGCACGCCCGGGAGATTGGTCCGTGCGTGAGCACATGCAGGTCTTGAGCGACAGCGATCACGACGAGTTCGATCGGATGAAGGCCACCGGCAAAGTCCCCGACTTGGCTCCGGCAGCGGCAACCAAATGGCTAGTAGCCCCCGATGCCTTCCAGATCGAATCCTGGTCTGCAAGCGGCGATTTGTGTGTCCTCCGAGTCGCGACGAAAAAGGAGCCCGATGTCAAGGGATCGCCACAATGGCTGTCCTCCCAGCTGGTCATGGTGTGGGACGGGAACTGGCGGCTTCGACTGGCCAAGGACGGCGCAATCCCGAAGGCCACGATCAATTCCCTAACGGGGTGGACGACATGGTGACCCACTCTCGAAACACCGCCCGTCGTGTCCTGTTCGCTATATCTGTGGTCGTCCTGGCCGTATTCGCGCCTGCTGCAACAGCGTTCGCTGATCCGGACGGCAGCGGCGGTGGGACCTATGGTTTCAACGACACGTGCGAGCAGATTCAGGACAACCTCGACGAACTCCCTTCGCTCCCCGGCCTGCCCAGCTTCGGTGACCTCGGAGGAGGCGTCTGCAAGCTCGGCAACGTAGTTACCCACCCTGGCGACGCGGTGGAGGCCGTGGCGAACAAGGCGTGGGACACGACCTTCGGCAAGGCGGTGAACTCGCTGCTCGAAGGCTTGGGCGAGGGCTTGATCTTGTCGTTGACGTGGTGGACGAAGCTTCCGACCTCCACCACGGTCTCGAACACGGGACTGTTCTCCACGATCAACTCCTACACCTTCCAGCTGCAGATCCTCGTGCTGGCCGCGTCGCTGATCATGTGCGCGATCCGGCTCGCGTTCGCGCACCGCAGCGCGGCCGCCGAACAAGCCACCGAGTCCTTCCGGGTGCTGGCGCGGGCGATCTTCGCCTCGGCGATGTTCGCCACGATGCTGACCCTGGGCACGCAAGCCTCGGATTCCTTCGCGGACTGGGTGATCGACACCTCCACCGACGGCAACGCCAAGGGTGTGGCGGAGGCGATGATGCAAACCCAGGCCTTGACCGCGTTGAGTCCGGGTCTGGTGTTCATCATCGTGTTGATCGGCATGATCGGCGCGCTGATGCAGGCGATCTTCGCGGTCGTGCGCCAAGCACTGCTGGTGGTCGTGGTCGGGGTGCTGCCGTTGGCGGCCGCGAGCTCGGGTACGCACATGGGCCGCCAATTCCATGACCGGCTCTTGGCGTGGTCGATCGCGTTCGTGCTCTACAAGCCGTGTGCGGCACTGATTTACATGATCGCGTTCACCACCTCGGGGCCGAGCGCGCAATCGATCACCCAATCCCTGTCCGACGGGCAAACCCCCTCGACCGAGCAAGGCCAGCAGATGCTGGTGGGGATCGTGCTGCTGTGCAGTGCGGCCCTCGTGCTTCCGGCGCTGATGCGGCTGATCACGCCGTTGACCTCGCTGGGCGGTGGGATCTCGGGTGCGTCGGCCGCGACGGCGATGCTGGGGGCGGCGACCTCGATGGGCCGGGGTGCCTCGGGCGCGAAATCGACTCCGGCAGGCAATGTCTCACGCTCGGGCGGCCGCACTGGCGGTGGCGGCGCTGCGGGCGGAGGATCTGGTGGCGGTCGTGGCGGGGCGGGCACGGGTGCTCGTTCGGCTCCGCCGCCTCCGCCACCTGC
>NZ_BDBU01000018.1 GCF_001613145.1 Nocardia jejuensis NBRC 103114 | reverse complement strand
GCGGCTTTGAACCGGGAGAACGCTTCGATATGCGAAATCCGCAACGTCTCTTCCAGGAACCGCACCGCACTCCGGACACCAGCGTGCTGGGGCATGCAGCGTTCTTCGACCTGCACGATCAACCGGTTCCACATGACCGCGAGGCGTCGTTCACTGGTCTCGATTTCCCGCATCATTTCCACGATCGAGGCTTCGGGAAGTTCGGACAAGGTGGTGCACAGGAGCGCATCGACCGCGGCAGCCAGTGTGGCTCCAGCGGTGTCGCTCACCGTGTCCATCTCGTTCGAATGCATGTGCTAATTCTATCGCGAACGATCACGAAATGGAACCGAAAACAGTATCTGATCTGCGGTTATTCAGAATATATGCCTGTTCGCATTGCCCCTACTTATCCACAGCCCGCCAAAACCTTTGCGCCGGAAAGAACCACCGCGACCTCACGAACGGCTGTAGCGGTCGGCGATCCGGCGACGGTAGTCGCGAGGTGAGCCGTAAAGCGCGCGGTTGAGAGTGGCGCGCTCCAAATAGCGGTGAATACCGCTCTCCCAGGTATATCCGTATCCGCCGTGCAATTGCATTGCCTTACCGGCGATGTCGACCGCCGTGGCGCAGGCATGGGATTTCGCCATGGCGACGGCGACTTCGGATTCCGGGCCGTTCGCCACCACCCCACGCACCGCGGCATCCACCAGATGACGAGTGACCGTGAGTTGCACGAGCATGTCGGCGCAAGCGTGTTTCACCGCTTGAAAAGACCCGATCGGGCGACCGAACTGGCTGCGCGTTCCCGCATAGGAGACGGTCGCGGCGAGCATCGCTTCACCGAGACCGATACTGTCGCAGGCGATGAGGACTGCGGCTCGGTCGCGTATCCGGCGAACAGCGGTGCCCGGGTCATCAGTGAAGCGGTGGATCGAATTCGCCGGCACCGTGAGTTCCTCGGCCACGACCCGACCGAATGCGCGGCTTCGGTCCAGTACCGGCTGCGTGGTCCGAGCGATACCGACTGCGTGCGTCGGCACCGACACTACGACCGGAACACCTCCCTCGTCGGCGGCGAAGAGCAGCAGCTGCTCCGCTGCCGGCGCATCGAGCACGAATTCGGCGCTGCCCGAGAGCATCCGGTGCGCTCCGGAACCGTGGAGGTGGAACGGCAACCCGGCGGGGTGGCAGGCGTCGGCATCGGAGGCGAAGGCCACCGCGACAGTGGACTGACCGGCGGCGATGGCACGTAGCAGGCCATCCCGGGTAGGCCCGGAAGCGAGCAGCAGGCAGACTCCGACAGCGAGTGCGGCACTGGCCTGCGAGCCCGCTGCCACGGCCCGTCCCCATTCCTGTGCGACGACAGCGGTTTCGGCGAATGTGGCTCCGGCGCCGTCGAATTCCTCGGGCACCTCCAAACCGAGCCAACCCTGGCGGGCCGCGACCTCCCGCTCTACCCGCTCATGCACGCCGATTCGCGCGAGCAGACTGCGAGTCACTCCACGCAACTCTGCGTGCAGTGCGGCGAATTCGACATCAGGACACTCTGTTTCGGTCATCGACCCACACCGTTCCCCTGCTCGATCAATTCCGGGTCAGTTGTCTCGCTCATGATCCGAAGACGGGTTCCCGTGGCAGGCCCAGGCCGCGTTCGCCGATGATGGTGCGCTGGATCTCGCTGGCGCCCCCGGGGATGGTCCACTCCCAGGACCCGATGAAGTCCAGTACCCAGGCCCCCGACTCCCAGCCTCCCGACATCGGCTTGCGCAGCACACCATGGGCGGCCACTCCCCCGATCTCGGCGCCGAAATCGGTCATCCGCTGGAGTAATTCGCTGTAGTACAGCTTGACGATCGACGCATCGGCCGGACCGACGGCATCGCGGTCGTGGCGTTGCACCAGATCCAGGCACAGTGCGCGCAGGCCGGTGATCTCGGTGTCGAAGACGGCCAGCCGATCGGCCACCGCAGGATCATCGATCGGCCGTCTGCCCTGCCGATTCGATCGTGCGCACGATTCGAGCAGCCGGCGAAATCCGGCATTGCCCAGGCGCTCGGACAGTTCCAGCATGGTCAGGCCGCGTTCGGCTCCCAGGGTTCGCTGCGCGACCTGCCACCCGGCATGCTCTGCACCGATCAGGTTCGCGGCGGGGATCGGGACCTCATCGAGGAAGATCTCGCAGAAGTGCGATTCGCCGGTGGCCTGGCGGATCGGGCGAACGTCGATGCCCGGGGTGCGCATGTCCATCAGGAAATACGAAATGCCCTTGCGTTTGGGCGCATTCGGGTCCGTCCGGGCCAGGAGCAGGCACCAGTCCGCGTACTGGGCTCCGCTGGCCCACACCTTCTGCCCGCTCACCACATACTCGTCGCCGTCCCGGTGGGCGATGGTGGACAGCGCTGCCAGGTCCGATCCCGCTTCGGGTTCGGAGAAGCCCTGCACCCAGATCTCGCCGTCGAGGATCGCGGGCAGGTGACGATTGCGCTGGGCGTCGGTCCCGGCGGCGAGCAGGGTCGCGGCCGCATGGTGGATGGCCACGAAGGCCAGGACCAGTCGGGGTGCGTCGTGGGCGGCGAGCTCCTGATACAGCACGACCTGCCGGGGAACGGACAAGCCGCCGCCCCATTCCCGGGGCCAGTGCGGCACCGCGTAGCCCGCGCCGCGCAGGGCCTGGAACCAGTCTCGCTGGAAGGCGGCGAACTCCGCGCTCGATGCCCCGGTCTGCGTCGCACGCCAGTCGGGTGGGATGTGCGCACGACACCAGTCCCGCACTTCGGCCCGGAACGCGATCAGGTCCTCGTGAGCGGCGACAGCGGTCATCGGCTGGTCGCCCGCTGGTGCAGCGCCATCAGCCGTTCGCGGTGTTCGGCCGACTGCATCGTGACCACCTCGGCGGCGAATCCCGCCTGTAGCGGACCCGCCAGCGCTTGCGAAAGATGCATGTTGACCACTCGTTTGGTGCTGCGCAGCGCCTCGGCCGGTTGCGCGGCCAGGCGCTCGGCGAGCCGGTGCGCGGCGGGCAGCAGCTCCTCCCGGGGCACAACCCGGCTGGCCAATCCCAGCTGCACCGCGGTCGGGGCGTCGATGCGGTCGCCAGTGAACAGGTACTCGCGAGACCGCAGAATCGGAGTGAGCAGCGGCCAGAACGCCGCACCGCCGTCCCCGGCGACCAACCCCACCGCGACATGCGGATCGGCCAGATACGCGCGCTCGGAGATCAGGGCGATATCGCTCAGGATCGCCAGGCTCGCACCCAGTCCCACCGCCGCGCCGTTCACCGCGGCGATCACCGGCAGCGGGAAGCGCAGCATCTCCTCGATGATCTGCGCACCCTCCCTGATGCTTTCGTCCCGAGCCACCGGGTCCTCGAGAAACGAGGTGATCCACTCCAGGTCACCGCCGGCGCTGAAGGCACGCCCCGCCCCGGTCAGAATGACCACTCGCGCCTCATGGTCCGCGGCCAGTTGCCGCCAGACATTGGCCAGCGCCCAGTGCATGTCTTCATCGACTGCATTGAGCTCATCGGGCCGGTCCAGTACGACCACCCGAATCGCCCCGTCGACCCGGATCTTCACCACGTCCGGCAGTTCGTATTCCATACCCCTACGCCCCCTTCGCGTTTCCTGGTGCCGAGAACAGTCCGGTCAGGCCTCGGCGTCCGATGCGCCGTGCCAGTAGTTCCTCCGTGGCAGCGCTGCCGAGCGGCAGTCTGCGCAGCGGCAGGCTGTAGCGCGAGAGCCACGACAGCGGCGACTCGTCACAGAACCCGAGCGCACCGTGCAGCTGATGGGCCACCCGGAACACGACCTCCGCCGCCTCGAGCGCGGCGAGCCGCAGGGCCAGCCCGTCGTCCACCGCTCCGGAATCACCGGAGGCGATCCCGCACAGCGCGTATCGCGCCAGCATGTCCACCCCGCGCCGCTCCACCTCGGCCTCGGTCAGCTGAAACTGCACCGCCTGAAACTCCGCCAGCGGCCGCCCGAACTGCTCCCGCACCAGCACGTGCGACCGAGCCAGATCCATCGCCCGGTCGAGCATTCCGAGCAATGTCCAGCACGGCAGCACCAACCCGAGCGCCAGATCCCGCGCGGTATCCTCCACACTCGCAGGGGCTTCGGTTCCAGCGCCATTCGCCCGGCCGTCGGTGGCTCGTCCGCGACCAGCCGCGACCAGTTCCCCACCGACGGCCGCATGCTCGGTCCCGGCACGAACACCCGCGACGGTGGCGTGTCCGGCCGGTCGCCAGTGCAGTGGCGCGGTGAACGCGGTCTGCCGGGGAGGCGAATCATCGTGCGTCACTGTGACGTTGCCTGGCGTACCGTCCAGTGTCACTGCTGCCCAGTGGAAGTCGAGTCCCGCCACCGGACCGCGTGGATCGTGCGCGGAGACGACGAGGAGTCCGTCCGCGACGAGTCCGTCCGACCCCGCGCGGTCGGGGCGGGCGAGGCGCTCTGCCACCGGATACGGAACGGCCCAGTAGCCCGCGCTTCGGCACAGTGCCGCGGCCGCGTCCAGTTCGTCCGCGTCCCGGCGTGGAGACAGGTCCCATGCGCCGAGACTCTCGAGAATCGGTTCGATCAGCCCCTGCCGCAGATGCGGATTCTGTTCGGCGTGCTGTACGAGGGTGTCGCCGCCGGCGAGTTCCCACGCGCGGCGGGCTTGGCGGCCGAATTCGAGCGCTTCGGGAGAAAGCTGTACGTCCATCAGGCTGCCTCCAAGAGGTTCCGCGCCAAGAGGATTCGCTGCATCTCGATGCTGCCCGAGGCCACCGTCGAGGCTTGGGCGTATCGCCAGTGATCCGCCACGGCGCGCCGATAGCGGCGGCCGGAGTCGTCGTCCGGTGCCGCGGCGGCGATCTCCGCGAGCACGGCCGCGCTGTCCTGATCGAGTCGGGTGACCGCGATGCGGTAGGCGGCGGCATCGCTCGGCGCTATCCGGCCCTCGGCCTGTACCGCCAAGACCTGATAGGCAAGCAGCCGCGCACGCCGGCAGTGGGTCAGCATGCGCGCCCACCTGCCGCGCAGCTGCGGTACCAACTCGTCCCAGCGGCGCGCCCCGAGGATCTCGGGGGCGGCGTGCAACAGCCGCTCGCAACGGGCGTACCGGGCGATACCCACGCGTTCGAAAGCCAGCACTTCGCGCACGACCTGCCAGCCGTCCCCGGCTCGACCCAGGACATCCGCCTCGGTCGCCCGGACGCCGTCGAGGAAGACCTCGTTGAGGTGATGCGGTCCGAGCATGGACCGAATCGGCCGCACCTCGATGCCGGGGCTCGACATCGGCAACAGGAAGACGGTGAGGCCCTGCTGCTTTCGGTCCTCCCGCGAGGTGCGCGCGAGCAGGAAGCACCACTGCGCCATCCCCGCGTAGGAGGTCCAGATCTTCTGTCCGGAGATCGACCATCCGTCGCCGTCCTGCCGCGCGGACGTGCGCAGCGACGCCAGATCGGATCCGGCGTCGGGCTCACTGAAGCCCTGACACCAGATCACTTCCCCGCGCGCTATCGACGGCAGGTGCGCGCGCTGCTGCTCGGCGCTCCCGTGCCGCATGAGCGCCGGTCCCACCCAGTTCACACCCATGTACTGCGCGCCCCGCGGCTCGTGATGCGCCCACATCTCCTCGCGTACCACCGTCTGCTCCCAGACCGAGGCCGCCCGCCCCCCGAACTCTTGCGGCCACGCCGCACACAGCAATCCCCGCTCGGCAAGCTCTCCGCAGAAGCGCTGTGCCACAGCCAGATCGGCCGGATCGTCGGTGAACGCCCCGAGGAAGTCCGCGGGCACCTGCGCCGCCACCAGCTCACGCAGTTCCCTGCGCAGGCGCGCCGCCGCTTCGCCCATGTCGAAGTCCATGCGGCGAACCGTACTTCAATCCTCATAAGGATAGCAATGTTTGAATGGTCAGTGGGCTGTGGGTAAACTCGCGAGATCGACAACAGCGGCACTGCGTGAGAACGCAAGGAAAGGGGTCTGCGTGACCAACCCCCGGCGTGGCCGGATCCCGCAACGCCGCATCGCGGAAACCGTTGCCGCGGAACTGCGCACCCGCATCCTGACCGGCGAGGACGACTACCGGCTCCCCACCCAGGACCAGCTCGTTCAGGACTTCGGGGTCAGCTATCCCTCGATCCGGGAGGCCCTGCGCATCCTCGAGACCGAGGGTCTGGTCACCGTCCGGCGCGGGAACGTCGGCGGCGCGGAGGTGCACCGCCCGAACGAATCCTCCGCGGCGTATCACCTGGGGCTGGCGCTTCAGGGCGCGCGCGTCACACTCGGCGATCTGGCCTCGGGACTGCGCACCCTCGAACCGATGTGCGCCGCGGAATGCGCACGCCGCGAGGACCGCGCCGAGGCCGTGGTGCCCGCCCTGCAGGCCAATATCGCGGCATGTGAGGCGTTGATCGGCGAGGGCATCGAATTCACCCACACCGCACGCGAATTCCACGACCTGGTCGTGTCGTTCACCCCCAACGCCACGGTGCGCTACGTCGTGAGCAGCCTGGTCGCGCTCTGGTCGGCACAGGAGGAGGCGTGGGCCGAAGTGCTCACCAAGCGCGGTGAATACCCGTCGCCGACCGACTCCACCGAGGCCGTGCGCACCCACGTCCGCATCACCGAGGCGATCGCGGCCGGTGACGACGTGGAGGCCGAACGTCTGTATCGCGTCCACCTCGCGGCCACCCAAACCCTGGTGCTCGACCGTTTCGACAACGGGGTCGTCAACGCCTCCGCCGATGTGGTCCGTCAGGCCATGCAGTCGAGCCGGGGCATGAGCATCTAGCCCCGCGAACGTCCTCTCCCACAGCAACTCCCCGGCCTGGCCCGCGAATCCTTTCGCGAGCCAGGCTTTTTCGTGCCCGGCAATCTAAATGTCAAGTATTGCTATCCTTATGAGGATTGTCGTACTGTGGCCCGACAAGCCAGTGGCCTGCATCACGAAACGGACCGATCCGGCCGTCGCGCAGATCGCCACGCACATCGACGTTCTCACCGTTCAGGGAGGCCGCCTTGAGTCAGGGCGCGCGCTACAGCAGCACCACAGCCATCACCCTCGCCGAGGGGGTACGCATCGAACGACTCACCCCACCGAGCCGATTGTTCGGCGCGAACGGCCTGCGCACCGGGGCCGACAATCGCATCTACGTCGCGCAGGTGGCCGGCAGCCAGATCAGCGCCCTCGACGTCACCACCGGCGATCTGGAAACCATCAGCGCCAAGGGCAGCGACATCATCGCCCCGGACGACATCGCCTTCGACAACGACGGCAACCTCATCGCCACCGAGTACATGGACGCGCGAGTCAGCATGCGCGGCAAGGACGGTCGCACCCGAGTCATCCGCGACGACGTCCCGGGCGCGAACGGCATCACCGTGCACCGCGGCCGGTTGTTCGTCAACGAGTGCCGCATCGGCGGCCGGCTCATGGAGCTGCCCCTGGACGGCAGCGCGCCGCGCATTCTCCAGGACAACCTGCCGATGCCCAATGCCATGGAGGTCGGTCCCGACGGCCTCCTGTACTACCCGGTCATGGGCACCAACGACATCTGGCGCATCGACCCCGAAGGCGGTGCGCCGGAACGGGTCGCGGGCGATCTGGGCGTGCCCGACTCGGTCAAGTTCGACGCCGAGGGGTTCATCGTCTCCACCCAGGTGCAGACCGGCGAGGTGCTGCGCATCGACCCGCGCACGGGTGATCGGCAGGTGCTCGCGCGCATGGCTCCCGGCCTGGACAACTGCACCTTCGTCGGCAATCGGCTGTTCGTCTCCACCTTCACCGGGGAGATCACCGAGATCCTCACCGGCGGTGAGACCCGCGAGATTCTCGAGGGCGGCCTGATGTGGCCCCTCGATATGACCGTCGGGCACGATGGCGCTCTCTACCTCGCGGACGGCACCTACCTGTACGTGCTGCGCGATGGTGAATTGCGGCAGATCGCTTCGCTTTTCAGCCCCGGCACGCCCGGTTACGTCCGCGGCGTCACCGCCGTCGGCCCCGGCGAGTTGCTGTGCACCACCTCCACCGGCGAGGTCTCCTACTATCGTCCCGGCCCCGACGCGGAAACCGAGGTCGTGGCCCAGGGGTTCGATCAGCTCTACGGCGTGGCGGCCACCGCCGGCCGCGTGATCGTCGCCGCCGAACTCGGCACCGGTCGAGTCCTCTCGATTCGATCGGGTCAGGTCTCGGTGCTGGCTTCTGGTCTCGACGCCCCGATGGGCGTCGCGTTCGGTCCGGACGGCACCGTCCTGGTCTCCGAATCGGGGGGCGGCCGGATCGTCTCGATCAGCGGCAGCGGCGTCGAGACCGTGGTGGACGGATTGCATACGCCACAGGGAATCCTGGTGCGCGGCAATCGATTGCTGATCGTCGATGTCGGTGTGAAGGCGCTCGTCGGGGTCGATCTCGAGACCGGGGCGCGCCAGAGTCTGGCGGAGAATCTCCCCGTCGGCGCACCGCCCGGAGTCGAGGCCAAACCCCTGCGCGGCACTCCCCCGTTCTCCGGTCCGATGGGTCCGTTCGCGGGGATCGCCGCCGGACCGGACGGCACCGTCTACCTCTCCGCGGACGCCGAGGGCAGCGTCTTGGCGCTGCGCTTCGCGGAGTAGGGGAAGCCATGGCGCACAGTGGATTTCCCGGTCTGGACGGACGGATCGTCATCGTCTCGGGTGCGGGCGGCGGCGGAATAGGCACGGCGGTGACGCGCATGGTCGCCGAGGCGGGCGCGACGGTCATCGCGGTGAGCCGGTCGAAGGAGAATCTCGGCACTCACATCGAACCGCTCGCCGCCGAGGGACTTCCGGTGATTCCGGTGGCGGCAGACGCGTCCACCGACGAGGGCATCGCAACGGTGCTCACGCACGCGCGCAGTGCCGAAGGCCGGCTGTACGGCCTGGTCAATGTGGCGGGCGGCGCGGCGCCCGCGACCTGGATGCCCGCCACCCGGGTCACCCGCCAGGACTGGCGCGCCCTGTTCACCCAGAACCTCGAAACCATGTTCTTCATGAGCCAGGCGGTGGCGGCGGAGTTGTCGTCGCACGGCCTGCCCGGGTCGATCGTGTCGATCTCCTCGATCAGCGGCCTGAACACCGCGCCGTTCCACATCGGCTACGGCACCGCCAAGGCGGCCCTGGTCGCCGCGACCCGCACCCTCGCGGTCGAGTTGGCGCAGAACAACATTCGCGTCAACGCGATCGCGCCGGGCGTCACCGAAACCCCCGCGTCCCGGGCGTACGTCGGCGAGGATGCCGAGCGCGATCGCCGCGCCATCGCCATGGGCAGGCGCGGCCGTCCGCAGGAGCAGGCGGGCGCGGTGCTGTTCCTGCTGTCCGAGCTGGCCGGCTACATCACCGGGCAGACCCTGCTCGTGGACGGCGGTCTGAATCTCAAGTGGACCCACCTCGGCGCGGACCACACGTCCCTGTTCCTCGAGGACGACGGCTTCCGCGCCGCCATCACCCACTGACACCACGGTTTCCACCAGGAGGATGTCATGACCGAAACCGTCGACAACGCCGCTGAAACCGCCTCCGTGGCAACAGAACCGCTCTCCACACCGAAGACGATCGGCGTCGAGGCCTACATCTCTCCCGAGTACGCCCGCGCCGAGGGCGACAAGCTGTGGGCCAGGGTGTGGCAGCAGGTCTGCCGGGTGGAGGAGATCCCGAAGGTGGGCGACTTCCTCACCTACGAGATCGTGAACGACTCGATCATCGTGGTGCGCACCGCACCGGACACCATTCGCGCCCACCACAATGTGTGTGCCCACCGTGGCCGCAGGCTGATCGACACCCCCGCGGGTGCGCACGACGCCCGGGGCGGCCGCAAGCAGTTCGTCTGTGGTTTCCACGGTTGGCGGTACGACCTGGAGGGCCGCAACACCTTCGCGGCCGAGCGCGAGGACTGGCCGTGTGGACTGACCGCGCGCAATGACGGCTTGACTCCCGTTCAGCTCGACACCTGGGGCGGCTGGGTCTGGATCAATATGGACCCCGAATGCCGACCCCTGCGCGAATTCCTGGAACCGGCCGCGAGCCTCCTGGAACATTTCGAGCTCGAGAACATGCGATACCGCTGGCGCCGCTGGCTGAGTTTCGACTGCAATTGGAAGGTCGCCTTCGAGGCATTCATGGAGACCTACCACGTGCCCTACACACATCCGGAATTCATGAATTTCGGCCAATTCCTGGGCTGGGCGCGGGTGCAGGGCATACACAGCAATATCGGCTACGACGCACCCAAGGGCATGGAGGAGAACCAGGCCAAGGTGCGCCTGGGCAGCGGCCCCGACGCCCGCGTCTCCACCGCCACGCTGCAGAACTTCACCTGGGAGAACGCCAATACCAACACCACGCGCACGCTGGTCGATGTCGCGAACCGCCTGGTGGACGAATTGCCCGAGGGCACACCGGCTCCCGAGGTGCTGCGGTACTGGCTCGACACCGCCCGGGCCGAGGACGAGGCGCGCGGCGTGGTCTGGCCCAAGATCGAGCCGTCCATCGTCGCTCAGGCGGGCACGGCCTGGCAGATCTTCCCCAATTTCCAGATCGGCCACGCGCTCAACAACATGCTCTGCTACCGATTCCGGCCCTACGGCCAGGATCCCGACAAGTGCATTTTCGAGGCCGCCGTGTTCGAGCTCTTCCCGCTCGGCGAGGAACCGTACACCGAATGGGAATACACCCCGGTCGGCGATCCGAATTGGCGTTCGGTCCTGCCGCAGGACTTCGACAATATGGCCGCGGTCCAGCGGGGCATGAAGAGTCGCGGCTTCTCCGGCCCGAAACCCAATCCCTATCGCGAACGCAGCGTCGTGAACCTGCACCACAATCTCGCCGCGTACATGGGCACCGGCGAGCCCCGCGATCTGGCCTGAATCACCCACCCCAGCAAGGACGTTCGAATGCACGAGTGTGCGCCCACCCAGACTCCCGAGATCGATCTGACCGCACTCCGGGATCGATACCTCGCCGAACGCGACAAGCGCCTGCGCGACGAGGGTCAGGGTCAATATCTGGTCACCGAGGACGGCTTCACCGAGTTCTACGAATCCGATCCGTACACCGCGGTCCTCCCGCGCGAGCCGATCAGCGCCGAGATCGGCGTGGCGATTCTCGGCGGCGGATGGGCGGGCCTGATCGCCGCGGCGCGGCTCGAGCAGGCCGGCGTCACCGATTTCCGGATCATCGAACTCGGCGGTGATTTCGGCGGCGCCTGGTACTGGAACAGATATCCCGGCATCCAGGTCGACACCGACAGCTACAGCTATCTCCCACTCCTCGAGGAGACCGGCTACATCCCGTCCGAAAAGTATTCTCACGGTGACGAATGCTTCGAGCACGCCCAGCGGATCGGCAAACATTTCAATCTCTACGAACGGGCGGTCTTCAGCACGCTGGTGAAATCGCTGGAGTGGGACGAGGAGATCAACCGCTGGCGGATCGGCACCAATCGCGGCGACGATATTCGCGCGCGGTTCGTCATCATGGCGCAGGGTCCGTTCAACAAGCCCAAACTGCCCGGAATCGAGGGCATCGACGAATTCCGGGGGCATACGTTCCACAGCGCGCGCTGGGATTACGACTACACCGGAGGCACCGTCAAGGGCGGGCTGGACAGGCTGGCCGGCAAACGGGTCGCGGTGATCGGCACCGGAGCCAGTGGCATCCAGGTGATTCCGCATATCGCGCGGTCCGCCGAGCAGCTTTTCGTCTTCCAGCGCACACCCTCCTATATCTACGACCGCGGCAATGTGCCCACCGATCCGGAATGGGCCGCCTCGCTGCGGCCGGGCTGGACCCGCGAGCGCAAGCGCAATTTCCACACCGCCGCCTTCGAGGCCTTCGCACCCGGTCAGCCCGATCTCATCTGCGACGGCTGGACCGAGGTCAGCCGCAATCTGGAGGCGCATCTGAGCGCCACCGGCGGCTGGGCGACGCTGACTCCCGAGAAGTTCATGGAGCTGCGCGAAATCGAGGACTACAAGGCGATGGAGCGGGTCCGCGCTCGCGTCGACGAGGTCGTGAGCGATCCGGCGACCGCGGCCGCGCTCAAGCCCTATTACCGATTCCTGTGCAAGCGACCGTGTTTCAGCGACGAATACCTGCCGACGTTCAATCGCGAGAACGTCACCCTCGTCGATGTCTCCGCGACCAAGGGCGTCGAGCGCATCACCGCCGAGGGGATCGTCGCGCACGGCGTCGAGCACGAGGTGGACTGCATCATCTTCGCCAGCGGCTTCGAGATCACCACCGATCTGGACCGTCGCCTGGGCATAGCACCGTTCACCGGCCGTGACGGACTCTCGCTCTACGAGCACTGGGCGAGCGGATACCGGACCCTGCACGGACTCACCACGCGTGGCTTCCCGAACGCCTTCTTCACCGGCTTCATTCAGGGTGGCGTCACCGCCAGCACCACCGATATGTTCGACCAGCAGGCGGGCCATATCGCGTACATCGTGGCTCACGCGTTCGAAACCGGGGCAACGATGGTCGAACCGACCGCCGAAGCGGTCGACCAGTGGTGCACCACGGTGCGCGAGACCGCTGTCGACAATTCCAATTTCCAGCGCGAATGCACGCCCGGCTACTACAACAACGAGGGCGAGCAGCAGATCAGATCGCATCTCGGCGATCCCTACTGGCCCGGCTTCCACGCGTTCGAGGATCTGCTCGAGGCCTGGCGCGCGACCGGTGAACTGCCCGGCCTCACGCTCGGCACGTAGGGATCCGTCCTATGAGCCAACTCAGATTCGACGATCGTGTCGCCGTGATCACCGGAGCGGGACGGGGACTGGGACGCGCCTACGCCGAGCTGCTGGCCGCCCGGGGTGCGCGCGTGGTCGTCAACGATTCCGGCGGCACGATGCGCGGAGACGTGCTGGAGGCCGATGTCGCGGCACAGGTGGTGCGCGCGATCCGAGATTCCGGTGGCGACGCGGTCGCCTCCACCGAGTCCGTCGCCACGCCGACCGGCGGACAGGCGATCATCGATACGGCGCTGAACACGTACGGCCGCATCGACATTCTCATCCACAATGCGGGCACCGTTCGCCCGGGGTCGCTCACGGAATTGAGCTTCGAGGACTTCGAAGCCGTCATCGATGTCCATCTCCGAGGCGCGTTTCATCTCGTGCGCGCCGCCTTCCCCGCGATGAGCCAGGCCGGATACGGGCGAGTCGTGCTCACCTCCTCCATCGGCGGGCTCTACGGCAATCGGAATGTCGCCAATTACGCGGTCGCCAAATCTGCGATGATCGGACTGTCCAATGTGATCGCGCTCGAAGGCGCGGCGGTGGGCGTCACCTCCAATGTCATCGTGCCGGCCGCGCTGACCCGGATGGCCGAGGGCATCGACACGTCCGCCTATCCACCGATGCAACCGGAACTGGTCGCGCCCGCGGTCGGCTGGCTCGCGCACGAATCCTGTTCCGTCACCGGCGAAATGCTGATCGCCATCGCCGGTCGTGTGGCTCGCGCCTATATCGCCGAGACGCCCGGGGTGTACCAGCCGTCCTGGACCATCGAGCAGATCGCCACGCGCCTGGGCGACATTCGCGACACCTCCCGGGACGACTGGATTCTGCCTGTCGTCCCGTCCGCACACATCGACCACATCGTCAAGAGCTTCGCCTTGGCCGAGGAAGGGCAGTGACTATGGGAGTCAAAGTCTACGAACGCATTCTGGACCTGTTCGAAGCCGAGGGAATCACCACCCTCTTCGGCATTCCGGACCCGAATTTCGTGCATCTGTTCCATCTCGCGCAGGAGCGCGGCTGGACTGTGGTCGCACCGCATCACGAGGAATCGGCCGGATTCATGGCCGAGGCCGTCTCACGCATGACCGGCAAGGCCGCCGTGTGCATCGGAACGCTCGGCCCCGGCGTCGCGAACCTGGCGGGCGCGATGATGTGCGCGAAGGTCGAGAATTCGCCGGTCATCTTTCTGGGCGGACAGCGCTCCAGAATCACCGAGCAGCGGGTGCGGCGCGGCCGCATCCAGTTCGTGAAGCAGTCGGGCTTGTTCGAGCCCTCGGTGAAATACGCAGCGAGCATCGAATACGCCGACCAAACCGACGAGATCATCCGCGAGGGTCTGCGCAAGGCGCTCTCGGGGACGCCCGGGCCGGTGTACATCGAGTACCCGTCGCACGTCATCCAGGAGGAGCTCGACGTCCCCGCGGCACTGCCGCCCAACAGGTATCGCCTGATCGGACAGACCGCCGGACCGGACCTGGTGGCCGAGGCGGTGGCTCTCATCCGCGCCGCGAAGCAGCCCATCCTGCTGGCCGGACACGGGATTCACACCTCGCGCGCGGGGCAGGCGGTGCGCGCGCTCGCCGAGGTCATGGCCTGCCCGGTCATCCAAACCTCCGGCGGCACTTCGTATATCGAGGGTCTGGAGGATCGCACCTTCCCGTACGGATTCTCGCCCTCCGCGGTGGAGGCGGTGGTGACCTCGGATCTGTGCCTGGCGATCGGCACCGAACTCGGGGAACCGGTGCATTACGGCCGTGGCCGGCACTGGGTCCAGGGCGAGGACGCGCGCAGGTGGATCATGATCGAGCAGGACCCGACCGCCATCGGCGTGAACCGTCCGATCGATGTGCCCCTGGTCGGTGATCTGCGCGCGATCGTGCCGCAACTGACCGCCGCGCTGAAGGATTCGCCGCGCACGCCCACCGCCGAACTCGCGGGCTGGATCGAACAGGACGCGGCCCGGCTCGCGGAACTGGCGGTCTCCGCGCCCTCGGGCACGTCGCCGGTGCATCCCGCGCGCCTGATCGTCGAAGCGACACAGGCGTTTCCGCCCGACGGCATCATGGTCCGCGACGGCGGAGCCACCACGATCTTCGGCTGGACCTACTCCCAGGCCAAGCCGCACGACGTGATCTGGAATCAGAACTTCGGCCATCTGGGCACCGGACTCCCCTATGCCGTGGGCGCTTCCGTCGCCCAGGGCGGCACCCGGCCGGTCATGCTGGTCACCGGCGACTCGTCCTTCCAGTTCCATATCGCGGAGCTCGAGACGGCAGCACGCCTGAACCTGCCGCTGGTGTGCGTGGTCGCGGTCGACTACGCCTGGGGCCTGGAAGTCGGCGTCTACAAACGCACCTTCGGTCAGGGCTCGCTCGAGACCGGCGTGCACTGGAGCACCGCGACCCGGCTGGACCAGGTCGCGGAGGGCTTCGGCTGCTACGGGGAGTACGTCGAGCGGGACGAGGACATCGCGCCCGCCATCAAACGCGCGTACGCCAGCGGCAAGCCCGGCGTCATCCATGTGGCGGTGGATCCGAAAGCCAATTCGGAGGAGATGCCCAGCTACGACGAATTCCGTACCTGGTACGCGGAAGGAATGCAGTGATGCGCGACTACTCGACGTTCTATATCGGTGGTGCATGGGTGGATCCGGCGGAACCGGGCACCTTCGAGGTGATCAACCCGGCCACCGAGGAGGTCGCCGGGATCGTCGCCGCGGGTACGGCAGCCGATATCGATCGCGCCGTCACCGCGGCCCGTACGGCGTTTCCGGCCTGGTCCTCGACCACCGTCGCCGAGCGAAGCGAGGTGCTGCGCGCCATCGCGGACGCGTATCACAAGCGCCGGGACGACCTGGGCACGGCGCTCACCGAGGAGATGGGTGCGCCCACCGCGCTCGCGCACGGATTCCAATTGGATCTGGCGGCAGGTCATCTGGCGAAGGCGATCGAGGTGCTCGAGAACTACGTCTTCAGTGAGCAGCGCGGCGGGACCCTCGTCGTGAAGGAGCCGATCGGGGTCTGCGGCCTCATCACACCGTGGAACTGGCCCCTGAGCCTGATCGCGGTCAAGGTGTTCCCGGCGCTGGCCACCGGGTGCACGATGGTGCTGAAACCGTCCGAGCGCTCGCCGTTCACCGGTCGGATATTCACCGAAATCCTCGAAGCCGCAGGCGTTCCCGCCGGCGTGTTCAATCTGGTGCAGGGCGACGGGCCAGGGGCCGGCGCGCCGTTGTCGGCGCATCCGCAGGTGGACATGATCTCCTTCACCGGATCCACCCGCGCGGGTATCGAGATCGCGCGCGATGCCGCGCCCACGGTGAAGCGGGTGACCCAGGAGCTGGGCGGCAAGAGCCCCAACATCCTGCTGGACGACGCGGACTTCGCCGTCAACGTCGGCAAGGGCGTGGCCGCGGTGACGCTCAACTCCGGTCAGACATGCAGTGCCACCACGCGAATGCTGGTCCCCCGCTCCCGGATGGCCGAGGCCGCCCAGGTCTCGCGCGCCGCGGCCGAACAGGTCACCGTCGGCGATCCGACCGGTGATGCCGGACTCGGTCCCGTGGTGTCCGGCTCGCAGTTCGAGCGGATCCAATCGCTCATCCAGACAGGCATCGACGAGGGCGCGACACTGGTGACCGGCGGTGTGGGCCGGCCGGAGGGTCTCATGCGCGGCTTCTACGTCAAGCCGACGGTATTCGCCGATGTCACCAATGACATGACCATCGCGCGCGAGGAGATCTTCGGGCCGGTGCTCAGCATCCTCGGGTACGACGACCTCGACCAGGCGGTGTCGATCGCCAACGACACCGAGTACGGGCTCGCCGCCAATGTGGCCGGGGCCGACCTCGATCAGGCGCGTGCCGTCGCCCGCAGAATCCGGGCCGGGTACGTGTCGATCAATGACGGATTCGACTTCGCCAGTCCGTTCGGCGGCTACAAGAAGAGCGGAAACGGCCGGGAGTGGGGCGAATTCGGCTTCGAGGAATACCTGGAGACCAAGGGCATTCTCGGGTACGCGCCCGAGGATGCGTGACCGGATACGGACGGGAGCGGCGCATGTCCGCCATCACCACGAAGGAACTGACCACCCGGGTCGGGGTGGAAGTGCTCGACGTCGATGTCGAGCGACTGCTGAACGACGACGAGGTCGCCGCGAGCTGTGCGGAGCTGCTCGAGGAGCACGGCGTCGTGCTCTTCCGGCAGCTGCACGCGGGCGACGAGGCGCAGGTCGCGTTCTCGCGAAAGCTCGGTGAGCTGGTGCAGTTCGGGAAGTACGCGAATCCGAACGTGATGGAGATCAGCTTCGATCCGGACAACCCCAACGCGAAATACTTTCCCAGCAACGACTATTGGCATATCGACGGGTCGATGGACGAGGTTCCGGCCAAGACATCCGTCCTGAGTGCGCACGTCATCACCGACGAGGGCGGCGAAACCGCCTTCGCCAGCACCTACGCCGCCTACGACGAGCTGTCCGGAACGGAGAAGGAGCGCTTCGCCGGGCTGCGGGTCGTGCATCGGATGGAGCGGATCCAGCGCCTGAGCTACCCCGACCCCACCCCCGAGCAACTCGCGGACTGGTCGCGCTGGACCGATCGGGTCCATCCGCTGGTCTGGACCCATGAATCCGGGCGCAAATCACTGGTTTTCGGGGCCAGCGCCTCCCATATCGTCGGACTGGACCCGCGAGAGAGCCGGGCGCTGCTCGATGATCTGGAGCAGCGGGCCACCACGCCGGACCGCGTACTGACCCATGCCTGGTCGGTCGGTGATCTGGTGCTGTGGGACAACACCGGGCTGGTGCACCGGGCCTGCGAATTCGACCGCTCGCAGCCGCGGCGCATGCACCGCTCGACCGTCGTGGGTGAGGAGTCGATCAAATGAGCTCCCGCACAGCGATTGTCACCGGTGGAGCGTCCGGCATCGGGTTGGCGATCGGCAGGCGGCTGGCCGCCGACGGCGCATCGGTCGCGCTCATGGATCTCGACGCCGAGGCCGCACGGGACGCGGCAGCGGCCCTCGAGGCCGAGGGCGGCAAAGCCCTCGGCCTGGGCGTCGACGTCACCGACCGACTCGCCATCGACAGTGCCGTCGCCGAGGTGCGCGCGACCCTCGGCGCCTCGGCGATTCTCGTGAACAGCGCCGGAATCACCGTCGCCGGGCCGTTTCTCGAACTCACCGCCGAGACCTGGAATCGGGTCCTGGCGGTCAACCTCACCGGGACTTTCGAGTGCTGTCAGGCGGTGCTGCCGGACATGATCGAGCGGGGCTGGGGCCGCATCGTGAACATCTCGTCCTCCAGCATGCACAGCGGTGTGCCCGGGATGGCGGCCTATGTGTCCTCGAAAGCGGGCATGGTCGGCCTGACCAAGGTGCTCGCGCTCGAGTTCGGCCGTCGAGGCATCACCGTCAATACGATTCCGCCCGGCTTCATCGAGACGCCGATGATGCGCGAGAGCCTGCGCAAGGGCGTGTTCGATATGGACCTGCAGGTGTCCAGGACCCCGGTGGGCCGCGTGGGCAGGCCGGAGGACATCGCCGCCACCTGCGCATTCCTGGTGAGCGAGGAGGCGGCCTACATCACCGGCCAGATCATCGGGGTCAACGGCGGCCGCAATACCTGACCCGGACAGCCCCTCACCCGATTACGCACCGAGAGAGTCGCGATGCCCCGTATCCCGCCCACACCCGAACCGGACTGGTCGCAGGACATGACCACCTTCATCGAGGAGTTCCGCGGGGCCGCCCGCGCGGGCAAGCCCCGGACGGGCCGCCAGAGCGGGGCCAACCTGTTGGGCACCCTCGCCCGCTATCCCGCCCTCGCCAAACCGTTCCTCATGTTCAATCGCCATCTGCTTCAAGGCAATTCGCTCTCGATCCCACATCGTGAACTGTTGATCCTTCGAGTGGCGCATCTGCGCGGCAGCGACTATGAATGGGCACAGCACGCGGTGATGGCCGCCGCCGCCGGCCACACCCCGCAGGACATCGCCAGGGTGGCCGACGGCCCCGATGCTCCCGGCTGGGGGCCCATCGAACGAATGCTGCTGCGCGCCACCGACGAACTGCTCGCCGACGGCACGATCACCGACCCGACCTGGACGTCGCTGGCCTCGGAGTTCCAGGAGCGCCAGCTGATGGACATCGTGTTCACGGTCGGCACCTACGCGCTGGTGGCCATGGCGCTGCGCTCGTTCGAGGTGGAGCCCGAACCAGGCCTCATCCCCCATCTGCCGGCCCATCGGTAACCCGATCACCCAGCACGCCTGAGACAAGGACACGAGACGACATGTGGAGTCAGGCCGAACTGCTGCGACTGATGGATGTCCGGCCGCAGGGGGCGGGGCGATATCACGCGCCCGCCCACGGGCCGACGGAGCGCAATGTCGTGGAGGCGGGGCAATTGCTGGGCGGTGCGGTCGTGGCGGCCGCCAAGGAAGTGCCGCAGCAGCGGGTGGTCTCGGCGTCGATGATCTTCTCGCGGGCGGCCGAGCACGAGGCCCCGCTGTCGGTCCACGTGGATGTGCTGCGCGGGGGACGCAGCTTCAGCACCGCGCAGGTGCGAGTGGATCAGGGGCGCTCCATGCGCAGCGCCGGCCTCGTGCTGCTGGATGCCGAGGCGCCCGATCTCATTCGCTCCGTAGCGCCCATGCCGGAGGTGGACCGGCCCGAACGGCTACGGCCACACGAGCTTGCGGGTGCCGTCGTCGCGGGCCGGGAGATCCGCGTGGTCGATGACGCCTACACCGATGACGCCGCCCGGGTCGGTCCGCCGGAACTGTTCGTGTGGACCAGATTTCAGGACAAGCCGGCACATCAGTACCTGCACGCCGCGCTCCTGACCCAGTCCACCACCCACTGGACGGTCGCCGCGGCGCTGCGCCCGCACGCGAACCTGAGCCAGTCGATGGCGCATCACTCGATATCGAGTGGAATCACCATGGCCACCATCACATTCCACGATGAGGCCGATGTGACGCAGTGGCTGCTGTACGCCACTCGGGTCACCTATGCCGGACGCGGCCACGCCCAGAGCGAGGGCCGGGTCTACACCGAAGACGGCGGCCTGGTCGCCTCGTATGCCGTGCATGCCATGGTGCGCGGATTCGACCGCTCGAAAGTGAAGGGCGGTAAGGCATCCGGCTCCGTTCTCTAGAGAGGAACAGCCGATGGAACAATCGGGTTTCACGCAGTGGCCGGACTACCGCGTCACCGTCCAGCGCGTGCGCAATTCGATCACGGTGACGCATGCGGGGGTGACGCTCGCGGAGTCGAGTTCGGGCCTGCTGGTGGCCGAACAGGATCACGGCATCGTGTTCTACCTGCCCGAGGACGAGGTGAATTTCGATCTGCTCGTCGCGGACGAGCACACCTCACGCTGCCCGTTCAAGGGCGTTGCCCGATACTGGCGGCCGGTGACGAGCCCCGATCCGGTGGCCTGGGAGTACCACGACCCCTACCCGGAGGTGGCTCTGCTGCGCGGGCACGTCGGCTTCTACCAGGACCGGGTCTCCGTCGAGGTGGGAGTGGCGACACCGGCGATCAGCGGTCCCCCGCATCGCCGGTGACATTCCGGCCCGAACCGCCGGCGACCCCGGTCACGCATTCCTCCGCGAAGGCCAGCGCCTTCAGGTGGTAGGCCGTCGCGGTGTGGCCGAGACTCAGATTGTGCCCCGCGCCGCGCTGCATCTCCAGTATCCGGCGGGGCGCGGCGGTGAACATCCCGGCGTAGGCGTTCAAAGCCTGCTCGTCGGTGCGCCACACCCGCTCGTGCTCACCGATCGTGATGTGTAGCGGAATGCGTACGCGCGCAGCCAGATCGGGAAACTCCTCCCGGGAGCGCAGGTGCGCGGCAATGCTCTCGTGTTCCGGGCGGGGTGCGCCGATCACGCTGCCGCCGACCAGCTCCGGCGGATAGGCGTCCTCCGGATGCCAGACCAGATGCCGCACATTCGGAGTCTGCCCCGGCGGGACCGGCGACCCCAGATTCGGCTCCGCGCCCGAGCCGCCGAGCTCCATGCCGAGCAGGTGTGCGCCGCGCGCATCGGCGGCCATCCGCACCGCGAGTTCACACCCGGCCGAATGCGCGAGCAGGAAAACGCCTTTCCCGCGCGGCAGCGATCCCAGCATCGCGTCCGTCGCGGCGTACATCAGATCGACGCGCCGCCGCGGATCCGCCATGCCCCGCGAATGCTTCGCGCCGGCGCCGTATCCGGGTCGGTCCAGCGCGAGCGTGGTGTATCCCAGACGCGCAGCCGTCCGCAGCAGCGACAGTCGCGGGTGGCCCGGGCAGTCGAAATACACGGAGGTGGTCTGACCTCCGTGCAGCGCCACCAGCACCGCACGCGGCTCACGGGCCTGCGCCAGCAGACCCGATATCGCGATGCCATCGATCCGCGTGATCACCGGATGCGGCTGATCGTCGCCCACCTCACGCAGATCGAATTCGCTGAGTGTCATGGCTTTCCGCCCTTCTCGCACTATCTGCTTCGATTCATGACCCGGTCCGCGGCGGCCCAGTGCTCGTCCTGCACCCAGAGCCGCGCGAACGCCGTCACGGCCTCCTGCGCCGAGACCCCGGCCAGGACACGCTTGATCTCCCCCGCCGGCCGATTGGCCAGCGAGCGGGCCAGGGCACGCCATCCGCCCTCGAAATCCGCTCGCGGGAACACCTTCTGGATCAGACCCACCCGTTCGGCCTCGAAGGCGTCGAGCGGCACACCGGATCCCGCCAGCAGCAGCGCCCGGCTGCGGCCCACCAGCGTGGCGAGTCGCTCGGCCCCACCCCAGGCGGGCATGATCTCGAGCGTCACCTGGTTGAAGCCGATCTTGATGTCATCGGCCGCCACTCGAATGTCCGCGGCCACCGCGACTTCCGCGCCGCCGCCGAACGCGTGACCGTTCAGCACGGCGATCACCGGGGCCGGGAATTCCGCCAGCTGGTCGCAGATTCCGCGCATCCGCCAGGCCATCGCCTCGGCGTCGGCCTCGGTGCGTAAGGCGCTGAGCTCCTTGAGATCTCCGCCGGAGACGAATGCCTTGTCACCCGCACCCCGGATGACCAGGGCCCGCGCGCCCTCCGCCGCGCCGATGGCCTTCTCCAGCTGATCCATCGTGGCCGGGGCGATGGCATTGCGGGCGTGCGGGCGATCGATCGTGATGATCGCTACGCCCGCGTCCAGCTCCAGGTCGACCATGTCTGGCACTCCAATCCGAAATCTTGATTCTCCTCAACGGAGAATAACCTAACCGCACGGTCCGCAGTCCCGGGCGACAACCGCATCGACAACCGGGCATTGCCACACCTGCCGAGCGAGAATATGATTCTCGCAAACCGCGAAGGAGGATTCCATGACGGCGAAGACCCTGCCGTACCCGCTGTTCGACGCTGACAATCACCTCTACGAGACCGAGGACTCGCTCACCAAGTACCTGCCCGAGAGGTACAAGAAGGCGATCCAGTACGTGCAGGTGAACGGCCGCACCAAGATCGCTGTGCGCGGCCACATCAGCGAATACATTCCCAACCCCACCTTCGAGGTGGTGGCGCGACCGGGCGCGATGGAGGACTACTTCAAGAACGGCAATCCCGAGGGCAAGAGCAAGCGCGAGATCTTCGGCAAGTCCATGAAAGCAGTGCCTGCCTTCCGCGAACCCGCCGCCCGCCTGGCGCTCATGGACGAGTTGAGCGTGGATCGCAGTCTCATGTTCCCGACCCTCGCCAGCCTGGTCGAGGAGCGCATGCGTGATGATCCGGAACTGATCCACGCCGTCGTGCACGCGCTCAACGAATGGCTGCTCGAGACTTGGCAGTTCAACTACAAGGACCGGATCTTCACCACCCCGGTGATCACCCTGCCGATCCTGGACAAGGCCATCGAGGAACTGGACTGGGTCGTCGCCAACGGCGCGAAGGCCATCCTCGTGCGCCCCGCGCCGGTCCCCGGATTCCAGGGCCCGCGCTCGTTCGCACTGCCGGAGTTCGACCCGTTCTGGAAGCGGGTCGTCGAGCACGACATTCTCGTGGCGATGCACTCCTCCGACAGCGGTTACTCCCGCTTCGACGCCGAATGGGAGGGCAGCAAGACCGAGATGCTGCCGTTCCAGACCAACGCCTTCCGCATGGTCAACGAGTGGCGGCCGGTGCAGGACACCGTCGCCTCCTGGGTGTGCCACGGCGCGCTGTTCCGCTTCCCCGAGCTCAAACTCGCTGTCATCGAGAGTGGTTCGGCCTGGCTCAAGCCGCTGCTCGAGACCCTCGCCGACGTCTACAAGAAGGCGCCGGAGGGGTTCGGCATGCAGGATCCGGTCGCGGCCATCAAGAAGAGCATCCACGTCAGCCCGTTCTACGAGGAGGGCGTCACCGAACTGATCGATCTGGTCGGGGTGGACAAGGTGCTGTTCGGCTCGGACTACCCGCATCCGGAGGGTCTGGCCGAGCCCACCCACTTCGCCGATATGCTCACCCACCTGCCGGTCGAGGATCAGGCCAAGATCATGGGCGGAAATCTCGCGCGACTGCTGGGCGTATGAACGAATCCGGTTCTCGCACAACGAGACGCAGCGCCACCTGGGAGACCATCCCACAGCTGGTGTTGAGTGCGGCCGACCGCTTCGGCGATGCCGAAGCGGTCGTCGACGGGCCGCTGCGGCTGAGCTTCGTCGATCTCGCCGACCGCGTGCGACGCGCGGCCGGCGCGTTCGCCGGCGCGGGGATCGGCAAGGGCGATCGGGTCGCGATCTGGGCGCCCAATTCGGCCGAATGGATCATCGCCGCCTTCGGCCTGCTGACCGCGGGCGGCGTGCTGGTGCCGGTCAATACGAGGTTCAAGACCGCCGAAGCCGCCGACATCATCCGGCGCAGCGGCGCGAAACTCGTTCTGGTCCAACAGGGTTTCCTCGGCGTGGAACACACCGCACCGGACGACGTCCCGGTGATCGACCTGAAATCGGAGTTCCTCGGCAGCGGAGCGCCTTTCGAGCGCGAGGTGAGCGGCACCGACATCGCCGACATCGTCTACACCTCCGGGACCACCGGAAAACCCAAGGGCGTGATGATGAATCACGTCCAGACCCTGCGCCTGTATTCCGAATGGTGCGCGCTGGCCGATCTGCGTGCGGGCGATCGCTACCTGATCGTGAACCCCTTCTTTCATACCTTCGGCTACAAGGCCGGTGTGATCGCCGCGCTGATCCGGGGCGCGACGATCCTGCCGGTGCCGGTCTTCGACGTTCAGCGGGTAATGGAGTTGGTGGAACGCGAACGCGTGACCATGCTGCCCGGGCCGCCCACCGTGCTCTCCTCGCTGCTGCAGGCGCGCGGCTCGCACGACCTGTCCTCCTTGCGCACCACGGTGACCGGAGCCGCGGACATTCCGGTCGAGTTGATCCGGCGGATCCGAACGGAACTGCCGTTCCGGTCGATCATGACCGGGTACGGGCTCACCGAGGCGGGCACGGCCACCGCGTCGCGACCGGACGACACCTTCGAACAGATCGCCACCACGGTCGGAACTCCGTGCGACGGAGTCGAAGTGCGCATCGCCCAGGACGGCGAGATCCTCGTGCGCGGGTACTCCGTCATGCAGGGCTATCTCGACGATCCGGTGGCCACGGCCGAGGCCGTCGACCCCGAGGGCTGGCTGCACACCGGCGATCTGGGCAGCCTCGATCCCGACGGGCGGCTCCGGATCGCGGGCCGCAAGAAGGACATGTTCATCGTCGGCGGTTTCAACGCCTACCCGGCCGAGATCGAAGGCACGCTCCTCGAACATCCGGCCGTGTCCCAGGTCGCGGTGATCGGCGTCCCCGACGAACGCCTCGGGCAGGTCGGCCGTGCGTTCGTCGTGACGACGAGCGCCGTGTCGGAACCGGACCTGATCGAGTGGGCCCGCGACCACATGGCCGGGTACAAGGTGCCCCGATCGGTGCGGTTCCTGGACGAACTGCCGCTCAACGCGACCGGAAAAGTGCAGAAGGACCGACTGCGATAGCGCCGGATCGGCCTCGCGCCGATTCGGCTCTCGCACAGTGCCGACTGCACTGTTATTGTCATTGGAGAGTGACATTCTCCATATGTGAGATTTACAATCTCACCCATACGGGACCGGTGCGTACACCCCGCCGACCCAGTCACAGCAGCGAGGAATCACATGAACATCGACGACATGATTCTGGTGAGCATCGACGACCACGTCGTCGAGCCGCACAACATGTTCGACGGCCGGGTCCCGAGCAAATGGGCCGAGGAGACTCCCCGCGTCGTGGTCGACGAGAAGGGGGTCGACCGCTGGATGTACCGAGGACGGCCCACCGGCGTCGCCGGCCTCAACGCCGTGGTGTCCTGGCCGCCGGAGGAGTGGGGCCGCGACCCCGCCGGTTACGCCGAGATGCGCCCGGCGGTCTACGACATCCACGATCGCATCAAGGATATGAACGCCAACGGTATTCACATCTCGATGTGCTTCCCCACCTTTGCCGGATTCAGCGCGGGACATCTCAGCCACTTCAAGGACGAGATCACCGTGGCCATGATCCAGGCTTACAACGACTGGCATATCGAGGACTGGGTCGGGGCGTATCCCGACCGGTTCATCCCCAATGCCATTCTGCCGCTGTGGGATCCGGCGCTCGCCGTCGCCGAGATCGAGCGCCTCGCGGCCCGCGGCTGCCATTCGGTGACGATGGCCGAGCTGCCGCACATCGACGGACTGCCCAGCTATCACGACATCGATTACTGGGGGCCGGTATTCACCGCGCTGTCCGACAACGACACGGTGATGAACCTGCATATCGGGCAGGGCTTCGGCGCGCTCAAGCTCGCCCCCAACTCCCCCATCGACGCGCTGATGGTGCTGGCGCCCAGCATTTCCCAGCTCGCGGCCCAGGACCTGCTGTGGGGTCCCGCCTTCCGCAGCTTCCCCAAGCTGAAGGTGGCGCTGTCCGAGGGTGGCATCGGCTGGATTCCGTTCTTCCTGGACCGCTCCGACCGGCACTACACCAATCAGCGCTGGCTGCGCCGCGACTTCGGCGGCAAGATGCCCAGCGAGGTGTTCCGCGAGCACGTACTGGCCTGCTACGTCACCGACAAGACCTCGCTCAAGCTGCGCCACGACATCGGCATCGACAACATCGCCTGGGAATGCGACTACCCGCATTCGGATTCGCTGTGGCCCAACGCTCCCGAATTCGTGCTGAACGAACTCCAGGGCGCGGGGGCTGACGACACCGATATCGACAAGATCACCTGGCAGAACGCCTGCCGCTTCTTCGGCATCGACCCCTTCGCCGAGACTCCGCGCGAGCAGGCCACCGTCGGCGCGCTGCGGGCCCTGGCGAAGGACGTCGACATCTCGACCCGCTCGCGCAAGGAATACGCCGAGCTGTACGCCCAGCGCGCGCACTGAGACACGCGCGCCGAGACACACACTTCACCGATCGAAAGGAAAGTCCCGTGGGAAGAGTCGAGGGCAAGGTTGCCTTCATCACCGGGGCAGCCCGCGGCCAGGGCCGCAGCCACGCCGTGCGGCTGGCCGAAGAGGGCGCGGACATCATCGCCGTCGATATCTGCCGGGATATCGACAGCATCGGCTACTCGCTGTCCACCCCGGAGGATCTGCAGGAAACGGTCCAGCTGGTGGAGAAGACCGGTCGCCGGATCATCGCCGAGCAGGCCGATGTGCGCGATGCCGCCGCTCTGCGCGCCGTACTCGAGCGCGGTGTGGCCGAGTTCGGCCGGCTCGACATCGTGGTCGCGCAAGCGGGTATCGCCGGAATGAAGGGGCAGCCGCAGTGGCAGGCCTGGTCCGACGTCATCGACACCAACCTGGTCGGCGTGATCAACGCGGTACAGGCCGCGCTGCCGCATCTCGCGGACGGCTCCTCGATCATCGCGACCGGTTCGGTGGCAGCGCTAATGGACGTGAGCAAGGTGGATCAGCCGGGTAAGGACCCCGGCGGCGTCGCGTACATGGTCGCCAAGCGACTGCTGTCGCAGTACGTCCACGAGATCGCGACGCACCTCGCGCCCAAGCGGATTCGCGCCAATGTCGTGCATCCGACGAACTGCAATACCCCCATGTTGCAGAGCGAGCCGATGTACCGGTCGTTCCGGCCCGATCTGGAAAACCCGACCCGCGCCGACGCCGAGCCCGCATTCCATGTCCAGCAGGCGATGCCGGTCCCCTATGTCGAGCCCTCGGACATCTCCGACACGGTGCTGTTCCTGGCCTCCGACGAATCCCGCTTCATCACCGGTTCGCAGATCCGCGTCGACGCCGGCGGCTACCTGAAGTGGTACGACTACCACATCTGAAGGGAAAGACATCGTGAAAGTCCGAGTCGATCCGGACCGCTGCCAGGGTCACACGCTGTGCGCCATGATCGCCCCGAAAGCCTTCGAGCTCAGCGAAATCGACGGCCACTCCTCTCCTGTCAGCGAAGACGTCCCCGCCGACCAGGAGGCCGAGGTGCGCGAGGCCGTGCATTCGTGCCCCGAACGCGCGATCTCCATCAGCGAATAGAGGGCAGATCATGACCGCAGAGCACACCGACCAGCTGACCGAGCGCAAGCAGCCCAATTTTCATTTCGACCGGTTCGCGCCGGACTATCGCGACAATTTCCAGGCCATCACCGAGGAGATGCACGACGAGTGCCCCATCGCCTGGACCGACACCCACGAGGGCCACTGGGTGGCCGCGGGCAATCGGGAGGTCTTCGAACTCTCCCGCTGCCCGTACACCTCCAATGACCATGACCCGCAAGGGGTTCGGCGTGGATACCGGGGCATCAGCATCCCACCGTCACCGCGAGCGCGGGGTATTCGCGGCGGCATTCTGGAGATGGACGAGCCCGAGCATCGTGAACTGCGCTCGGTACTGAACCCGTACCTGTCACCGGCGGCCGTCAAGCGCTGGATCCCGTTCATCGACGAGGTGGTGCGCGCGTCGATCGACGAGAAGATCGAGAGCGGGCGCATCGATTTCGTCGATGATCTGGCCAATATCGTGCCCGCCGTGCTGACGCTGGGCATGCTCGGCGTCCCGCTGCACAAGTGGACCGTCTACAACGAGCCCGTGCACGCCGCCGTCTACACGCCGCCGATGTCCGAGGACTATCCGCGAGTGGCCGAGATGCATCGGACCATGGGCCTGGATCTGTTGACGAACATGATCGAGATCCGGGAGACGCCACGCCCCGGACTGATCCATGCCCTCACCCAGGCCACGCTGAACGGCGAACCACTGCCCGATATCGAAGCCCTGGGCATGCTCGCATTGCTCATCGGCGGCGGTTTCGACACCACCACGGCGCTCACCGCGCACTCGCTGGAGTGGCTCTCCCAGAATCCGGGCGAGCGCGAAACCCTCAGCAAGGAACGCGATGTGCTGCTCGACGCGGCCACCGAGGAGTTCCTGCGCTACTACACGCCCGCCCCCGGCGACGGCCGCACCATCGCCGAGGACTGCGAGGTCGCCGGCAAGCAGTTCCTGGAGGGCGACCGCGTCTGGCTGTCCTGGGCGATGGCCAATCGCGATCCGCAGGTGTTCGAGGATCCGGAACAGCTGATTCTCGATCGAAAAGGCAATCGGCACTACAGCTTCGGCCTCGGCGTGCACCGATGCATCGGCTCCAATGTCGCGCGCACGGTGTTCAAGCGAATGCTGATCGCGGTGTTCGATCGGATGCCCGACTTCCGCTGCGATCCCGAGACCACCGTGCACTACGACACCATCGCGGTCATTCAGGGCATGCGGCATCTCCCGGCCACGTTCACCCCCGGCCCGCGACTCGGCCCCGGACTCGACGAGACCCTCGAGAAACTGCAGCAGATCTGCGACGAGCAGCGGCTCGCCGAACCGGTGACGGTCCACAGGGACGCCGCCCAGATCTGAGGACCCGGTCGTGCGTGTGGCGCCGGGACCTGGATTCGGCCCGTGCGCACGCCGCTCGGCGCGACCCGGTCCGTGGTGCATCGGCACAGTGCGTGGTCGGACGGTAGCCGTGTGCGCCGAGAACAATGCGAGGAGGAAATGTGGCCGAGGCTTCGGGGCGACCGCTGCCGCTGCTCACGCTGGACAACGAGTTCTTCTGGACTTCCGGCGAAGACGGGCGTTTGCGCATTCAGGAGTGCCTGTCCTGCGCGGCGCTGATCCATCCGCCGCAGCCGGTGTGCCGGTATTGCCGGGGTCACGAGTTGGGGGTGCGGGTGGTGTCCGGGTTCGGGACGCTGGCCGGGTTCACCGTCAACGAGCGGTTCGGCGTGCCCGGTATGCCCGCGCCCTATGTGGTGGCGCAGGTGGCGCTCGAGGATGATCCGCGAGTTCGGCTGACCACCAACGTGATCGACTGCGATCCGGCCGATCTCGTTCTCGGGCTGCGGATGCGGGTGAAGTTCCACGCCGACGGCGACGTCTGGCTGCCGCTGTTCCGGCCCGTCGAGGATCAGCCCGAGCCCGCACCGCTTCCGGTGGACGAGATTGCGCCGCAGGAGATCCGGCGGCACGTGCGCCCGATGATCGGACAGCGCAAGTTCGAGGACGAGGTCGCGCTGACCGGGGTGGGCATGTCGGAGATCGGCCGGCGGCTCATGGTGCCCCCGCTCCAGCTGACCGTGACAGCGTGTGAACACGCGGTCGCCGATGCCGGATTGACGATGCGGGACATCGACGGCATCTCGTCCTATCCCGGCGGCGGGAACATGGGCGGGTTCGGGGAGGGCGGCGTCACGGCTCTGGAAGCCGCGCTGGGGATTCGGCCCACCTGGCACAACGGCGGTATCGAGACCTTCGGTCCCGGCGGGTCGGTCATCGCGGCCATGCTGGCGGTCGCGGGCGGGCTGGCGCGGCACGTGCTGTGCTTCCGCACCGTGTGGGAGGCCACGTTCAACGAACTCGTGCGCAGCGGGCGCATCACGCCGTCCGGTGGGCGCAGCACCGGGTGGATGGCGCCGTTCGGAGCCACCTCCGCCGCGCACACGCTGGCGCAGAACGCCCAGCGGCATTTCCATCGCTACGGGACCACCAGGGAGAGCCTGGGCTGGATCGCGCTGAATCAGCGCGCCAATGCCGAGCTCAATCCCACCGCGGTGTACCGGGATCCGATGACCATGGACGACTACCTCGCCGCGCGCACCATCACCACGCCGTTCGGACTCTACGACTGTGATGTGCCGTGCGACGGCGCGGTGGCGGTGATCGTCTCGGCGGTCGACGCCGCGCGGGATCTGCCCAAACCACCGGTGCTCGTGGAGGCCGTGGGCACGCAGATCATCGAACGGATCGAATGGGATCAGAGCACGCTCACCCATGAGCCACAGGTGCTCGGCCCGGCGGCGCACCTGTGGACGCGAACCACGCTGCGTCCCAGTGATGTCGACGTCGCCGAGCTCTACGACGGCTTCAGCTTCAACTGCCTCTCCTGGATCGAGGCGCTGGGCTTCTGCGGAATCGGCGAAGCCGGGGACTTCCTCGAGGGCGGCAAGAACATCGCGCGAGACGGCTTGCTGCCGTTGAACACTCATGGCGGTCAGCTCTCGCACGGCCGCACCCACGGTATGGGACTGCTGCACGAGGCGATCACCCAATTGCGCGGCGAAGCCGGGGATCGTCAGGTCCCTGGCGCGCGGGTCGGTGTGGTCTCCAGCGGTGGGCTCACCCCGGGCGGCGCGATCCTGCTCCGCAGCGGAACCTGACACCGTCGGAAAGGAAACTCTCGTGCACACCAGTTTCGAGAATCGAGTCGTCATCGTCACCGGTGCCGGATCCGGGATCGGGCGGGCCATGGCGGTCGCCTTCGCCCGCGAGGGCGCGCGGGTGGTGGTGGCGGATCTGGATACGGACGGCGCGGAGAAGACCGCGGCGAGCATCGGTGCGGCCGCGCTCGCGGTGCGAGTGGACATCGCCGACGCGGACTCCGTGGAACAGCTGGTGGCCCGAGGCGTAGCGGCCTTCGATCGTATCGACGTGCTGTGCAACAACGCGGGCATCATCGACACCATGGCGCTGCCCGCCGAGATGTCCGTGGCCGAGTGGGATCGGGTGATCCGGGTGAATCTGACCGGCACCTTCCTGGTGACCCGGGCGGTGCTCCCGCACATGCTCGAGCGGGGACGCGGGGCCATCGTCAATACCGCGTCCGAGGCCGGAATCCGCGGCGGAGCCTCCGGGGTCGCGTACACCGCCTCCAAGCACGGCGTGGTCGGAGTCACGCGCAATGTCGCATGGTCGTACGCCGACAAGGGAATTCGCTGCAATGCCATTCTCCCCGGTCCCACTCTCACCGGTCTGGCCGAGGCCGTCTCGAAACTCGACCCGGTCGGCGTGCAGCGCTACCAGCCGATCATCGCGATCCCCCAGGCGCTGGCACTGCCCGAGCAGATGGCCGAGGTTGCGGTCTTTCTCGCCTCGGACGCCGCGTCGTTCGTGAACGGCGCGATAGTCCCGGTCGATGCCGCCTGGTCCGCCGCCTGACCACCCAGCCGAATCGACCAGTCGCTCAGCGCTTTCGGAGGACACCGCATCCATGAACCTCGTACTCACCCCCGATCAGCGGCTCTTCCAGGAGACCACCCGGGATTTCCTCGCGGACACCGTTCCACTCGGTACCGTGCGGGCGCTCGGCGAGAGCACGCACGGCCTCGATCGCGAATGGTGGCGGCGCGGGGCCGAACTCGGGTGGACCGCTCCGCTGGTGCCCGAAAGCCTCGGCGGCGGGAGTGTTTCCGGTCGGCCGCTGTCCGAACTCGCCGGACTCTCCGGCGAATTCGGCAGGGCGTGTGCGCCCGGTCCGTTCGCCTCGACCAGCGCCGTGCTCGCCGGGTTGGCGCGCGCCGGCGAGCGGTTCGCCGAGGCGATCGCGGGCATCGTGGCGGGTGCCTCCATCGCCACCTGGGCTGTTTACGAGCCGGGGCACGGCCTCGATCTGAATGCTCCCGGGTGTGTGGCCGTCCCTGACGGAGAAGGCTTCCGGCTGAACGGGATCAAGGATCGTGTCGAGTACGGCCGCGACGCCGATCTGTTCCTGGTCACCGCGCACGATCCGGACGGACCGGTGCAGCTGTTGATTCCCGCGAGCGCACCGGGGGTGAGCGTCACCGAGACCTGGACCCTCGATCTCGTGCGAACCACGGCGAGTGTCGAATTCGTCGATGTGTCCGTCGGTTCGGCCGCCGTGGTGCAGCGGGGTCCGGAGGCCGCCGCGACCGCCCGAGCGCAGCTGCAGGTCGCCTCGACCCTGACCGCCGCCGAGATGGTCGGCGCGACCGATCGTGCCTTCGACGCCACCGTGGCGTGGATGTTCGACCGGTACACCTTCGGCCGGCCGCTGGCGTCCTATCAGGCGCTCAAGCATCGGATGGCCGACAACAAGACCTGGCTCGAGGCCTGCCGCGCGACCGCGTGGGCCGCGGCCGCGGCATGGGACGAAGGCGCGGATTCCGCACCGGAATGCGCCGCCGTCGCGAAAGCCTATGTCGGAGAACGCACCCCGGCCATCGTGCAGGACTGTGTGCAGCTGCACGGCGGGATCGGGGTCACCTGGGAACACGACCTGCACCTGTACCTGCGGCGCGTCACCCTCGGACGGTCGCTGTACGGAACGCCCGAGGAGCAGTACCGCCGCATCACCGAATTCCTGGAGCAGACCGCCGCATGAGCGCCATCGACAACGAGACCACGGACACCACGGACGCAATGGGCACCACGGACGATCGGACCCCGGAGATCGGGAGTCCGGCAAGCGGCAGCGGAGGACCCACCGCCGGGGGCTCCGAGAGTGAGGGTCCGAATGCTGTCATCGAATCCGTCGAGGGGTTCCGTGAGCGGGCGCGGCGCTGGCTGAAGGACACTCTCGCGCCCACGACCAAGGCCTATACCGGCGCGGACGACGACGCGATCTGGGAGCGCGCTCGCGAGATCCAGGGGCTGCTGTACGACGGCGGCTTCGCGGGGATCTGTTTCCCGAAAGCCTATGGTGGGCAAGGGCTCACGCCCGCCCATCAGCGTGCCTTCACCGAGGAGTCGCTCGGCTACGAGATGCCGCTGGTGCTCAATGTGCCGACGCTGGCGATCTGCGCGGCCACCATCCTGGATCTGGGCACCGAGGAGCAGAAACTGGCCCACCTGCCGGCGGTCCTGCGCGGGCGGGAGATCCTCTCGCAGTTCCTCTCCGAACCGCGCGGCGGCTCGGATCTGGCCGGTCTCACCACCCGCGCGGACCGCGACGGGGAGGAATGGCTGCTCAACGGCTCCAAAATCTGGAGTTCCGGCGCGTACGGCTCCGACTACGGCCTGTGTCTGGCGCGCACGAATTGGGATGTCCCCAAACACAATGGGCTGACGCTGTTCCTGGTGCCGTGCCACGCGCCCGGCGTGACGATCCAGCGGATCAAACAGGTCACCGGGTCCACCGAGTTCTGCCAAGAGTTCTTCGACGACGTGCGGCTCCCCGCCGATGCGGTGCTGGGCACCGTGGACGGCGGGTGGGCCGCCACCCAGCGACTGCTGAATCACGAGCGTGCCGCGGTCGGGGGCACCTCGCCCTACACCAGCGGCGCGCGGCCGCATCTGGGCGGCGACGTCACGGCGCTCGTCGAGCTGGCGCGCGCGGTGGGCGGGCTCCAGGATCCCCGGGTGCGCGAGGACATCGGGGCGGCACGAGCCCGCAGCATCGTCCGCGATCAGCTCATCGCCCATGTCTCGCAGGCGATAGCGACGGGCGAGATGCCCCCGACAGCCGGTTCGCTCGTGCGGGTGTTCAGCGCCGAGAACGCGTCGCTGCAGGCGGATACGGCGGTCAAGATCGCCGGAGCCGCGGCCGCCACCGCGGGTGCGCACGATCCGGAGCATCGTATCGGCCTGGACTACCTGTTCCGCGCCGCGTGGAGCCTGGCCGGCGGCAGTACAGAAATGTCCCGCAACATCATCAGCGAACGCCTGCTGGGCATGCCGCGCGAGTTCGCCGCCGACCGGGACGTGCCGTTCACGCAGGTCAAACGCGGACGCTGACCGGTCCGGGTCTCGGCGACCCGGACCGCGGGCCCCTCAGCGGTTGGATTCCTTCATCCGCTCCAGATCAACCAGGATCGGAAAGCCGTTGACGCTCAACGCGTTTCCGTGTCCGGTCTGGTGGATGTCGAACACCGACTGGATCGCGGCGTAGAAGCCCTGGACATCGAGCGTCTGATTCACCGCGCGCTTGGCCTGGCGCAGTCCGAAGGTGGGCATCCTCGCGATCTCGTGTGCCAGCGCGAGCGCCTCGGCATCGAGTTCCGCGCGCGGCACCACCTTGTTCACCATCCCGAACCGCTCGGCCTCGGCGCCGCTCACGGACCGACCCGTGAACAGCATCTCCTTTGCCTTGCGCGGCCCGAGTTCCCAGGTGTGCCCGTGGTATTCGACACCGCCGATGCCCATGAGCACCACCGGGTCGGAGAACTGCGCGTCGTCGGCGGCGATGATCAGATCGCACGGCCAGCACAGCAGCAGCCCGCCCGCGATGCACCGGCCCTGCACCGCGGCGATGGAGGGCTTGGGCACATTCCGCCAGCGCAGCGAATACTCCAGGTAGCGGCGGGATTCGATGTTGTAGAGCAGATCCAGGGTGATCTTGTCCGGCCGGGGCGCGGAGCTGTCGCCCTTCATATCGTGACCGGAGGAGAAGTGCTTGCCCTCGGCGCGCAGCAGAATGACGGCGACGTCGTCGTCGTACGCGGCGCGCTGCCAGGCGGCATCGAGCTCGTCCAGCAGTGCCGCATTCTGGGCATTGGCCACCTCGGGGCGATCGAGCGTAATCGTCGCTACCTTGTCCGCGACCTCGTAGCGAATATTCATCGGGAGCTCCTCATAGGCCGGTCCGGGACCGTGGCCGTGTGCAACAATCGGAGAATTAGATTCTCTCATTACGAAATCTAGGATCTCATAGGTGGAGGAGCGAAGCGACCGTGACCACCAGTCCAACCGACGAGCCGGCCTGGAAACAGCGGGCCGTCGAGCGCTCGCTGCGCACCGCCAAACTGCGCGCCGAGGTACGTGTTCAACGCTTCCTCGATGCCGCCCGCGCGATAATCAACGAAAAGGGCACCACCGACCTCACCGTCCAGGAGGTCGTCGACCGTTCCCGCCAGTCTCTGCGCAGCTTCTACCTCCAGTTCGACGGCAAACACGAATTGCTGCTGGCACTCTTCGAAGACGCCCTCAATCAGTCCGCGGAGCAGATCCGAGCCGACACCGCGGACACGGCGGAACCTTTGGACCGCCTGCGAATCGCCGTCGAGCTGCTGTTCGAGCGCTGCCGACCGGATCCCGAAACCCGGCGTCCCCTGTTCACCGACTTCGCACCACAGCTGCTGGCCACCCATCCCGCGCAGGTCAAGATCGCACATGCCGGATTGCTGGCACTGTTCACCGATCTCATGACCCAGGCCCAAGCCACCGGCGATGTGCGCCCGGACATCACACCGCGTCGCATGGCGGCCCTGGTCATGCAAACGGTCATGTTCACCGCCCAGTCCCCCGGCAATCCCGACCGCAACGGGCCGCACGCGATCTCCGCGGACGAGGTGTGGAATCTGTGCTCGCGTGGGGTTTCACAGCGCGAATGACTACCCCTTCCCAGTGGAACAGCGTCGCGATAACATAGCTCTCCCAATCAGCAAACATAATTCTCACCGTGAATCGACAACCGGCCCAGCGGTCAGAGGAGGTCCCGCCGATGTTCACGCACGCGACGGGATCCGACCAGGTCGAAGCGATCCGCGCACAGTTGCTGCACGCGGGTTTGGAACTCTCCTCCGCCGGTGTTCCCGAATCGCCGCTGCTGATAATCGAACTCGATCACCTGGCAGCGTCCGACCCCGCAACCATCGCGCGCGCGGCCGCGGTTCTGCACGAATGCCTTCCGCTCACCGTGGGTGTGCTCCGGCACACGGCCACTGCGGACCTCTCCCTTTTGCTGGACGCGCTCACTCTGACGCTCACCGACACCCGAACACCGGCGCCCACCGGCTTCCACGCGGAGAATCCACCACGCCATCTTGTGCCGGTGCCCGATATCGACGCGGCCCTCGTTCAGCTTGCCGCCGCGGTCGCTCGTTCGCCTCAGACCGCGCTGACCTGCGGACACCTGCTGCGTCGCACCGGCGGCGGCGCGAGCATCACCTCGGCGCTCGCCGCCGAGGCCGCGGCCTACTCGATGTTGCTGGGCGGCAACGAATTCGAACGCTGGCTGATCGAGCGAGATTCAGCCGGGCAACGTGTTGCCGCGGGCGGAAAGCTGATCGTGGGCGGCGATATCGTTCCAGTTCGCGGCCCGCTCCCGCACAGCGTCGTCACCACCGGCACCGACCCACTGGTCGACAGCGAACCAGCGGCCGGTAGCGCCATTCCAGTAAGCGAAATGGCGCCGGAAGGCCACATGGTTGGGGTACGGCGTGCGGGTTCGCACCTCTCGATCGTGCTGAATAATCCCGCGCGGCGAAATGCGCTGAGTATTCGAATGCGTGAAGAGTTGCTCGCTGCGCTGACCGTGGCCGAGGCGGATGCGGATATCGAGTCGGTCGAACTCCGTGGTGCGGGGCCGGCTTTCTGCAGTGGTGGCGATCTGAGGGAATTCGGCGCTGCCGTCGACCCTGTCGCCGCGTACCTGGTGCGGCTGGATCGTGCACCATGGCGGGTGCTGGATCGGATTGCCGACCGGTCGACCGTGCGGGTGCACGGAGCGTGTATCGGCGCGGGAGTCGAGATGGCCGCGTTCGGCGGTCGTGTCTGCGCCTCGCCGGACAGCTGGTTCCGATTCCCGGAAGTCGCCATGGGACTGATTCCCGGCGCGGGCGGAACTGTCAGCGTTCCGCGCCGAATCGGCCGGTGGCGCGCCGCGTGGCTCATGCTGACCGGAACGCCGCTGTCCGTGGGCGAAGCACTTCGGTGGGGGCTTGTCGACGACGTCTCGGACTCCACGGAGTGAATGATGCGAAACACACTGCACCGCACCGCCTCCGCCACACCGATGCCCGTGCCAGACTCACGAACGCGATGCGTGATGTGAGCAGCGAGGCAGACCGAACGATCGAAGCTCCCCTGCCCCGCAACGGGTTCGATGCTCAGCGGACAGCCCGGACGGTGGACTCGGTGCACCCGTTCGAATCGGCGGCGACGTCGTCCGTCAACTCGATTCCGCACCGGGGCGACGATCACGGATGTCCGGTCCTGAGCTGGGCGGCTTCGGGGGGCATGGCGCTCACCGGGCACCGGGACGGCGTGCCGCTGATGTCGCCGGCATCGGCCTACGAGATGATCCGCGCGGTCGCGCGCGGTATCGCCGGTGTGACCGGAGACGTCGGAGCGCCCGTGGTGATCGACCCGGCGACGACGGTATTCGGGCGGGCCGGGTGGTCTGGGAACGTCAGAGACGGCAGGCGCTCGCCGGGCGGGGCGAGCAGGTTGCTCCGGACCAAGGACGGCTGGTGTGCGATGACGCTGTCCCGGCCGGAGGATTTCGACGCGGTTCCGGCGATGCTCGGCACCGCTGCGCGAGCGGACGCGTGGGCATCGCTGATGTCCGAGGCACGGCGTTGGCCGGCGCAGGCCCTCGCCGAGCGTGCCCAGTTGCTCGGTGTGCCCGCGGCCGCCGTACCGCCGAGGTCACGAATACTCACTTCCCCGACATCGCCGTCGACCGACTCTCGAACCACGTCGCCGAGGCAGACCCCTGCCGGAGAACCCCCGGCACACCGGCGAGTGGTGGTGCCACCACTCGCCGGTATCGAGTTCGCCTCCCGGCGACGGTTCGCCGTGCCGTCGAGGCCAGGTGCGGATTCGCCGTTCGGGGAGCGAAATACTCTGCCGTGGAGGTCGTCCCGCATCGCCGAAGTGGATCCGGCGGCGACGCTGCGGGACTGCCTGGTGGTCGATCTGTCGTCGCTGTGGGCGGGACCGCTGTGTGCGCGGCTGCTCGGGGCGGCGGGAGCCCGGGTCGTGAAGGTGGAGAGTACGCATCGGCCCGACGGCGCGCGGGCGGGAAGCCCGGAGTTGTTCGGCTACCTGCACGAGGGACACGAGTTCCGCTCTGTCGACTTCCGGTCCGCCGCCGGCCGGAGCGAGTTGGCGGGGCTGATCGAGGCGGCGGATGTGGTGATCGAGGCGTCTCGGCCGCGCGCGCTGGCGCAACTCGGGCTCGCTCCGCAGGAGCTCGCGCATCGGCCCGGGCGGGTGTGGTTGAGTCTCACCGGATATGGGCGGGACAACCCGATGCGGGTCGCGTTCGGTGATGACGCCGCGGCGGCGGGCGGGCTGGTCGGGTGGTGTGGTGAGGAGCCCGTGTTCTGTGGTGACGCGATCGCCGATCCGCTGACCGGAATGAGTGCGGCGCTGGCCGTGTCGACCGCGGTGCGAGCGGGCGGCGGGGTGCTGATCGATCTGTCGATGTGCGATACCTCGGCGGCATTCGCGACCGCCGCGCCGATCGATCACGGGCCGCACCGGGTATTGCCGCAGGGCGATGGATGGATCGTGGAATGCGCTTTCCTCGAACGCGATCAGCCCGTGCTGCCGCCACGGCCTCCGACCGCATCATGACCGTATCTCGTTCGGCCACACAGCATTCGATGCTGATACGCCGCGCTCAGGTCTTCGGTGGCGGCCATACCGACGTCCGGTGCACGGGCGGACACATCGTCGAGTGCGGGACGTCATTGCGGCCGCTTCCCGGCGAGGACGATATCGACGCACGCGGCGGCTGGCTGCTGCCGGGGCTGCACGATCATCACATTCATCTGCGCGCACTGGCCGCGCTCCAGGATTCGGTGCCGCTGGGACCGGAACGGATCGTGGATCTGGGCGGTCTGATCGCCGAGCTGCACCGGGTGGACGCGCAATTGCCCGCGGGGCAATGGATTCGGGGAATCGGCTATCACGAATCGGTGGCCGGGTCGCTGAATCGGCGGGTGCTCGATCGCGCCCTGCCGGGTCGTCCGGTCCGGATCCAGCATCGCAGCGGGGCGCTGTGGATACTGAACTCGGCCGCGTGCGCGCAGATCGATCTCGACGGGTGCGAGGTCCCCGGCGTCGAACGCGACGCGGCGGGGCGGCTCACGGGTCGACTCTGGCGGATGGATTCCTGGCTGGGTGAGCGGATCCCCTCGCTGCCCCTGGATCTCGCGGCCGTCAGCGACCGGGCCGCGCGGTACGGAATCACCGGATTCACCGATGCCACACCAGGTCTCGCGCAGCACGAGGTGACGGGATTGGCGGCGGCGGTGCACGACGGAAGGATCGTGCAGCGCCTGCACTGCATGGCTCCCCCGGCGACCGCCGACCCACGGGTCGAGCGCTTCACGCTGGGGCCCACCAAGATTCTGCTGGACGACACGACCCTCCCTGCGCTCGACGATCTGGCCGGCACCATCCGCGACGCACACGAGTCGGGCCGCCCGGTGGCCGTGCACTGCGTGACGCGAATACAGCTCGTGCTCACCCTCGCGGCGCTCGACACGGTGGGTTCACGACCGGGCGACCGCATCGAACACGGTGCGATAGTGCCGGATTCGGTGGTGGATCATCTGCGCGCCCATGCGTTGACGGTGGTGACACAGCCGCACTTTCCGATCGAGCGAGCCGTGCAGTACGCCCGCGACGTTCCCGAGGAGGACCGGCCGGATCTGTGGCGGCTGGGCTCGCTCGTGAAGCACGGTGTCGCGATAGCCGCCGGCAGCGACGCACCGTTCGGCGCACCCGACCCGTGGCGCATCCTGGCGGCCGCGACCACACGCCAAGTGAATTCCGGTGCCGGAGAGGCAGTTCCGCTGCTGCGCGCCCTCCAGATGTTCTTCGGACGTCCGGACCGGCCCGCGGTGCCCCGGACCCTGACGCCGGGCGTGGTGGCCGATCTCACCCTGCTGTCCGCGTCGCCACAGGACATCACCGCGCACCCCGCCTCCGGCGCCGAACTGGTCGCCGCCACCATCGTCGGCGGGCGGCCGGTGTATCTCGCGGCACGGTGAGCAGGTCCCCGCCGACGACGAACGGCATCGGCCTCTCGATGGTCGAGGAGCCGATGCCGTGATCGACGTGGCGGGTGAGGGACGCGGGAGGGCTATCGACCCCGGGCCTCCGCCCCGAGTACGCGCTCGAAGCCCGGAGGCAGGAGCACGTCGTCGCGACCGAGATCGTGAATCGAGCTGTGCCCCAGCGCCAGTAGCGTCGAGTCGATTCCGGCGTGCAGGATGTCGAGCACGTTCTCGACGCCCGCTTGGCCGTTCGCGGCGAGGCCCCACAGGTAGGCCCGGCCGATCATGACCGCGCGCGCACCCAGCGCGACCGCTTTCACGACGTCGCTGCCTCGCCGGATGCCACCGTCCAGCAGCACTTCGATCTGATCGCCCACGGCCTCCGCGATGGCGGGCAGTGCGCGGATCGCGGCGGGAGTTCCGTCGAGATTGTTGCCACCGTGGTTGGACACGGAGATGGCGGTGACTCCGGCATCGACGGCCCGGCGCGCCTCGTCGACCCGGATGACGCCCTTGAGCAGGAAGGGCCCCGCCCACTGCGCACGGAGCCAGGCCACGTCCTCCCAGGTCGGGCGTGGTGAACCCATCCACTGCCCGTACGCGCCGAAGAACGTGGGCACCGTGCCGTTCTCGTCGGCCATGTTCGGGACGGTCAGGTCCGGCACGCCGCCGCTGCGGGCGTAGGTGGCCAGCCAGCGCGGGCGGCGCAGCGCCTCGGGCGCGAAACGCAGCGCCTCGCGAACGGTGACCTTCTCCGGAATGTGCGGACTCCCCCAATCCCGGCTGTGCGCGAAGGACCAGTCCAGGGTGAGGATCACTCCGGCGACACCGGCGGTGCGGACGCGCTCGAGGCGGCGCAGCATGTCGTCGCGGGTGCCGATCCAGTAGATCTGGAAGAAGGTCTTGGGGTTGGCCTCGAGGACCTGCTCCACCGGCTTGCTCGCGAACGAGCTCAATCCCAGGGCCGTGCCCCGGGCGGCGGCGGCGCGCGCGACGGCGACCTCCCCCTCGGGATGGACGGCCTGCACCCCGGTCGGTGAGATCAGGACCGGAAGCGAAATATCCTGGCCCAGCACGGTTGTCGCCAGATCACGCTTGTCCGACAGTCCGGCCGTGCGCGGGGCGTACCCGATCTCCGCGAACGCCTCGACATTGTCACGCAGCGTGACGCCCTTCTCCGATCCGGCCCACAGGGCGCTGTACACCGAGGGTGGCAGGCGTTTGCGGGCGCGGCGCCGCGCCTCCTCGACGGATTCGATCCAGCTGTCGGTCATCGGGAACTCCTCGGTACGGTTCGTTGTTCGGTACGACGCCAGCGGTGAATCACTGTGGGCCGCAGCGGGATCGTGGTCTTCTCGCGTACGCATCCGGCGACGACGCCCAGGCCGTAGGCGAGGTCGTCGGCCAGGACGGCCGGGGTGGTCCGCAACGGGTTGCCCGCGGTGGGTTCGCCCGCGATGCGCCCGAGCAGCAGAGCGCCCATCGACCACCAGAACAGCGCTCGGCGGCCGCGTGCGGGGACGGCGATCAGCAGCAGCGGGAGAGTGAATTGTGTGCTGTACCGGGCGATTCCGGTCCAGGTGCGGAACACGTCGCCCGCTGTCAGTCGCAGCGCGTGCCCGGTCGGCACGCCCGCTCGGCGCAGGGTCGAGCCGGTACCGGCCAGGCATCCGCCGAACAGCGCCAGGGCCGCGACCGGCCGCCCATGCAGCAGCGCGAGCACCGTCGCTGCCGACCACCCGTAGACGATCAGCGGCGAGAGCGCGGTGGGGTGTCGCGATGCCAGTGGCGCGGCCGAGCCGCCGTAGCGGAATCGGCGTGCGAGCAATCGCCGCGATCCCATCGGTTCCTCGTGCGCCACTCGCACACTCGGGTCGTAGCGCACCCGCCAGTCGGCCGCGTGCAGTCGCCACACCAGATCGACGTCCTCGCCATAGCGCAGATCCGGGTCGAAGACACCGTCGGGTGTGGAGATGTCGTACAGTGCGCCTCGGCGGACCAGCAAGGCCGCGGCGGGAACGAAGGACACGCGCGCGTTCGGCAGCACCCGCGCCGCGCGGACACCACGATCGAGTGCGCATCGTTCGTCTGGGTGCAGGGCGGTCACGCGCGGGGCGACGGCCCCTACCATCGGATCCGCGAAATGCTCGGCGAGCCGTTCGAGCCACTCCGGGCCCGGTACGCAATCACTGTCGAGGAACGCCACCAGATCGGTCCGCACCCTGTGCAAAGCGGTATTTCGGGCGACTGCCGGGCCCTGGTTGATCTCGTGCCGCAGCAGCGTCACACCCGGCCGGGCCGCGACCCTCGCCACCGCCGAGGCATCGGCGGAGCAGTCGTCGACCACCACGACCGGATAGCGGTCACCCAGCGCGTCCAGGCAGCGGCCGAGCATTTCCGGGCGATCCCGCACCGGAATCACCACGGTGATATCGGCCGGTGCCGCCCTGCGCGGTGGGCGCGGATGCGCCAGGCCCGCGTCGGTGAGCTGCCGTGCCAGCCTTCCCATCGCCGGGGTCAGTACCGCTCCGGCCCGAAGTTCCTGCCACGCGCCGTATCCCGCCTCGGTGAACCGCAGCAGCCGACTCGGCGATCCACCCCACCAGAGCCGATCGCCGAGCGTCCGCACGTCGGCATCGAGGATGATCCGGAAGCCCTCGGGCAGTGGGGTCGTCACAGCGCCAGTCCCCCGTCCACGGCCACCGTCGCACCCGTCACGGCATCGGCACCGGCTCCGGCCAGAAAGGTCAGCACCGAGGCGATCTCACCGGGCTCGAGCAGTCGGCCGATCGGCTGCTGCATGGCGAACCCCTTCGCGGTCGGCAGCCCGTACAGCCGGGCGGTCTCGGTCAGCAGCGCGGTGTCGGTGGAACCCGGACTCACCGCGTTCGCGGTGATCCCCGTGCCGCCCAGTTCCGCGCCCAGGGACCGGACCAGCCCGGCCACACCGGCTTTCGCGGCGCAGTACACAGCCAGCATCGGCAACCCCTTGGTCGCCGCGGCGGACGCGACGGCCAGAAACCGGCCCGAGCGCGGCTCCGGACGACGCAGCAGCGCCGGAACAGCGGCCCGAGCCAGGTTGATCACCCCGCCGAGGCAGACGTCCAGCACGGCGCGTTCCTGCTCGATCGGCATGTCCCACAACGGCACCCCGCCGGCGATCACCCCGGCCACCGCGAAGGCGGCGTCCACACCGCCCCATTCGGATTCCGCGGCGGCCACGGCCTCGACCAGTGCGTTCGGATCGCGGACATCCGCGAACCATGCCCGCACCGGGTGTCCCGCCGGAGACAACCGATCGGCAGCGCGTTCGCCCCGCTCGGTGCGCGAGCGTCCCGCAGCACCCGCGTGCGCCGCACTCGCCCGCCGGTTCGCCTCCGCTACAACGGCTTCGAGGTCCGTGCCGCTACCGAGTTCATATGGCAGGTCGGGGTCCGGGGTTCCCCGGTCGACGGCCAGGACGGACCAGCCCGCGTCGGCGAGCTGGTGGACGGTGGCCGCACCGATGCCGCGGCCCGCACCGGTGACGATCGCGACGCGGCCGGTCATGCGGGTTCCGTTGCACGCCAAGCCGATACTTCCCTCGACAGGGCGGCGGCCAGGCGGCCCAGGAGAAGATCACCGTGGAACGCGGTCGCGCCAAGGGGGTCGCCGAGGATTCCGTTCTCGGTGACCGCTCGCAGACCGTGCTCGCGCAGCTGTGGCATGAGTTCCCGCAGCGGTCTGGTGTTGCCGGTCTCCGCACGGTCCATGCGAACGGTGGTCGGGCGAAGGGTCAGCATGATGGCCGTCTCGATGTGACCGGCGTGCGGGTCGCCGTCCCAGGCCGGGGTGTAGGCGCGCACGTCGCGGGATTCGACGCGCAGGCGTGCGACCGCGCGGGTCAGGGGTCCGGCGTTGCCGCCGTGCGCGGAGACGAACAGCACGTGGGCGAAGGTTTCGCACGCCGAGCGGCCCAATTCGGTGATTACCAGCTCGGTGGCATCCTGGCCGATGGACAGTGTGCCCGCGAATCCGATGTGCTCGCCGCTCGATCCGTACGGTACGGCAGGTGCGATGACCACATCGTCTCGCGAGTGCGCGAGCGCCTCGCACAGGGCGATCGCCACCTCGGTATCGGTGGACAGCGGCAGGTGCGGGCCGTGTTGCTCGGTGGCGCCCAGCGGAATCGCGAGCAGGGCGCCGTTCGCGGCCAGCTCGTGAACCTCGGGCCACGCCAGGTCGGCGAGTCGCCGTACCGCGGTCACGATGGACGTCCGGGGATGCGCAACCCGGCCAGCGGGCTCTCGTCACACGCGCGCGCCGGTATCGTGGGTCTGCCGAGCAGGCCGGGCATGCCGATCGCCACCGAGCGGCCCTTGCGGGAGTGATCCTGCGACGGGCGCGGGGCGCGGGCGCGGTCCGCCGCCAGCAGCGCCGATTCCCCGTGTCCGCGAACGCATTCCGGATCGGGTCCGTCCAGCGGCAGGCCGGTGAAGAACTTCGCGGCCATGCAGCCGCCCCGGCAACTGTCGAACGCCGAGCAGGAGGTGCACGCGCCACCTGTCTGCGGACGGCGCAGATCGGCGAATCGCTCCGATTCACGCCAGATCCGGGTGAAACCGCCCGGGGTGCGGATGTTCCCGGCCTTGAACTCGTCGTGGATGGCGAACGGGCAGGCGTACACATCGCCGATCGGATCGACCAGGCACACCACTCGACCGGCGCCGCACAGGTTCAGGCCCGGCAGGGCTTCACCATAGGCGGCGAGGTGGAAGAACGAGTCACCGGTGAGGACTCGATCACCGTGCTCGAGCAGCCAGTCGTACAGTGTGCGTTGCTGTTCGGGCCGCAGATGCAGATCGTCCCAGCTGTCCGCGCCCCGCCCCGAGGGCCGCAGACGAGTCAGCCGCAACTGCGCGTCGAACAGGTCGGCGATGGCCAGGAAGCCGTCCAGCTGGCCGACATTGTGCCGGGTCATCACGACCGAGAGCTTGACACCCTGCGCGCCCGCGGAGGCGAGCAGTTCCAAGGCCCGGATCGCGGTGGCGTAGGAGCCCGTGCCGCGCACCGCGTCGTTCACCGCCTCGGTGGCGCCGTCCAGCGAGATCTGCACGTCCACATAGCTGTTGGTGGCGACGCGCGCGGCCGCGGCCGGGTTGATCCGCACCCCGTTGGTGGAGAACTTCACCCCGACGTGGTGGTCGGTGGCGTAGTCGACGATCTCCCAGAAATCGGGCCGCACCGTCGGCTCGCCGCCGCCGATGTTCACGTAGAACACCTGCATCCGCTCGAATTCGTCTATGAGCGAGAGACATTCGGCCGTGGTCAATTCCCGGGGATCTCGTCGCCCCGAGCTCGACAGGCAGTGCACGCAGGACAGATTGCAGGCGTAGGTGAGTTCCCAGGTCAGGCAGATCGGCGCGTCGAGGCCGGATTGGAATTGCTCGACCAGAGGCAGTGGTGCGGCGGTCATGCGGCATCCCTCTTCCGGATCATATCGGTGGCGGCCAGTCCGGCCAGGGCGTTGCGATAGGCGGGAAGTTCGGCCTCGGTGACCCCGGCGAGCACGCACGCCTGCCGCGCGGACGCGGAGTCGGCCAGCGTCCGGACCACCTGAAACAGCATGGGGCTCTTCAGAAACGACAGTCGCCGGGTGCCGAAGTGGTACAGCAGTGCGCCGAACCGCTCCGGCCGCACCGAGACCTGCTCCGACAGCCCCCAGGCGACGTCCAGCTCGAAGGTCCGCCGCGGGTCAGTAGACACCGCACATTCCGTCGATCGACACCTCTTCCACGAGAACCTCATCGGCCAGCACGGAGTCCTCGCCGCTGCTGTCGGACACATTCCTGCTCATGGCAACTCCCTGCGGGTTCTGTCACGGTTCGCGTTGTGGCACCCCGTGACGATAATTGCGTTCTCACTCAAGATAATGTGATTCTTACGATGTGACAAGCACTATTCGCAGGGGCCGCCCGCCCGGCACGAGCGGCCGCCGCCTCGAACTCGTGGCCCTGGGACTGTTCAGCGAGCAGGGGTTCGAGCACACGACCGTGGACCAGATCGCCGCGGCGGTCGGGGTGAGCCGGCGCACCTTCTTCCGCTACTTCGACTCCAAGCCGGATGTGCTCTGGCACGGTTTCGAACGGGAGGTCGCGGCCATTCGCGCGGCCCTGGCACAGACGACTCCCGAGGCGGGAATCATGACCTCCATCCGAAGAGCGGTCATGGCGGTCAATCACACGCGCACCCAGGACGAACCCGAACTGCGCCAGCGCATTCGGCTGCTGACCTCCACTCCGGACCTGATCGCGAGCGCCGCCCTGCGCTATGACACCTGGGAACGGGCCATCAGCGACTTCGTCGCGGCGCGCACGGGACAACCGGCGGATTCGATTCATCCGCTCACGGTCGGCCGGGCCACGCTCGCGGCCTGCCGCGCCGCGTACGAATGCTGGATTCAACAGTACGAGATTCCGCTGACGACCTATCTGGAATCGGCCCTGCGAGCCCTCGAATCCGGCTTCGCCGACGACGCGATCGGTGGCTGAGCCTCGCGCACGGACTCAGCCGACGAGCCTCGCGGACAAGGCTTTCGGCATCCAGGGTCGGAGGCCGTATCGACCGGGCAGCACCAGCGGCGCGGAGAGCCGCGCCGCCAGCGCGAACGCTTCGGCCCGCGCTCCCAGCACCACATGTGACCAGGTCCATCCGCACCCGTACGGCGCGAGCGTGTCCGCGGTCTGCACGAAGTTCGCGCACTCCAAGTGTTCGGCATCGATCACGAGGCCGCTGAGCGCGAACGCGCCGGACAGTTTCACCGTCAGCGAGCCGTCGCAGACCACGTGCACCGACCCGTCGGGACCGGCGTGCCGTCCGGCCTGCTGAAGTACCGCACGCCGCCGGCCCGTGCCGCCGCGGACCAGAGCGACCACCTCACCCACGGCTACCGCCCCGGTCCCTCGAGCAGGGTCACAGCGGCCACGGCGGTCGGCCCGCCGACGTTGTGAGCCAGACCGATTCGCGCTCCGTCCACCTGGTTGCGGGCGGTGCCGCGCAGCTGCTCGAAGAGCTCGACGCACTGTGCGACGCCGGTGGCCCCCGGCGGATGTCCCTTGGATTTGAGACCGCCGCTCGTGTTCACGGGGAGTGAGCCGCCGGGCCCGGTCGCGCCGGACTCGACGAGCTTGTACGCCTCGAACCGTTCGGCGAAACCGAGGTCCTCATAGCTCATCAGCTCGACCCCGGTGAAGAAGTCGTGCACCTCCGCCACATCCACGTCCGAGGGAGTCAGACCGGCCATGCCGAAGGCGTGCCGGGCGGCCCGCACACTGGCCGGGAACGTCGTCATGTCCCGCTTGTGCTGGTGCATCACCGAATCCAGCCCCAAGCCCACGCCGCGCACCCACACCGGCCGATCCGTATAGCGATCCACCACGTCCTGCGAGGCCAGTACCAGCGCGGCGGCGCCGTCGCTCTGGGGCGCGCAGTCGTACAGCCCGAACGGGGTCACCACCGTCGGCGCGGCGAGCGCCTGCTCCATGGTGATCTCGAACTGCAAGCGCGCCTTGCGATTACGAGCCCCGAAGCGGTGGTTCTTCACCGCCACCATGGCGAGGTGCTCCCGGGTCGCGGGCGACTCGTGCAGGTACCGGGTGACGTGCAGCGCGAATTCGGCGGGCGACACCAGCCCCAGCGGGTAGTCCCAGGCGTTGTCGCGCGACATCGCCTCCCAGCCCCAGAGCATGTCCTTCGAGGCCGACTCGCGCAGCTTGTCCGCACCCAGCACCAGCGCCACATCACATGCGCCGGAGGCGATTCCGAACAGCGCGTTCCGCAGTGCGTCATGCCCGGTCGCACAGGCGTTCTCGATGCGCGTGACCGGAATGTGCGGCAGTCCCAGCGTGTCGGCCAGAATCCCGGATGGGAAGCCGTCCGCGGTACCGCATTCGCCGAACCAGGCGGCCTGGATGTCGGCCTTGGCCAAACCCTTGTCGACCGTGGCTGCGCACTCGGCGAACGCCATCGGCAACAGATCCTTGATTCCCAGTGCGAAATGCTCCGCGAACGCGGTCATACCCGCGCCCACGATCGCGACCTTCTTCATACCGTGTCCTTTCCGCCACAGGTGCGCTGCCGCCGCCCAGCGCACCGACCACTCGTGTTCCCGCGGTTCCACCCCGCGCTCGTCATGCCGGAACCCGCTGATCCGGTTCGAAGGCGTAGCCGTAGTCCGGAACACCCGAGCGCACCGCCACCCGGCGCAGCACCATGCGGCCGCGGTCGCCGATATCGACGGTGCCCGGCTCGGTGCCCGTCACCTTGGCCAGGGCGCGCACCCCGACCTCGTCGAGTTCGACGATGACCAGGGAGTAGGGGGTCTTGAGGCCGGGGACCGGGACGTGGACGGTCACCTCGGTGTAGACGGTGCCGGTGCGGGGCAGCGGTTCGAGGGTGTAATGGGTGCTCAGGGCGCCGTCCTCCCCCACGCGATAGCGCGGCGGGAAATCCAATTCCGCACTGTCCTGGTGCTTTCCGGCGACCCAGCGCACCTTGGCCTCGAAGGCCCGCTCGTAGGCCGCCAGGGAGATGAGCAGCTCGGCCCCGGGGCGCTGCACGCTCTCGGGTTTGGGCCGGGCGGCCGGTTCACGGCGGTGCACGACCGCGGTGCCGCCCGCTACCGCGACGCCGGACAGACTCCCCTGCTCCACGCCGACCAGCGGCCCGGTCGTGCCCGCCTCCGCCAAGGCCGCGAGTGCGAAAAGACCCGCGCTCGCGCCGAAAGTGGGCAGCGGCACCGGATCTCCGGCGCAGAGCGCGACCGCGCGCTCGTGCTCGACGCCCGCCACCGCGACGGGCACGTCCAGCCAGGCCGCCTCGAACGAGGCCAGCAGCCCCCGCGCGTGCAGCAGCCGCGGATCGCCGTAGTCGTGCACATCACCGGCGGCGCTGCGGGTGCGCACCGGCAGACTGCGCGAGATACGCGCTGCCGTACGCACTTCCAGGCCGCGATCGGCGGTCAGCACCGCCACCGCACCGGCCGGTTCCAGATCCACGCCGATGACGAGTGTGCGCGGCCGCGCCGAGCTCACCGCGTCCAGCGCGGCGGGCGCGCCGCCGAGGCGCTCCACGACCTCCAATTCGGGATCGAGCCCGAGCCCCGCGAGCAGCGCTGCGGCGTTGCCGCCCTCCAGCAGTGGCAGGTCCCGGCTCACCAGCACCACCACGTGCGCCGCGCCCGCCCCGGCGTCGAGGACGGCCCGCCCGGCCTCCACGGCCAGCGTCACCGCGTCCTCGTCGTCGCCGGGCACCCGGTGCCCGGCGGTCCCCCAGCACGGCAGATATGTTCCCATCGCGGCGATGTACGGCATCGGGCTACTCCACTCTCCTACTGCGCCGGCACGGCTAGGTGACCGCGCCGGCGGTCTTCAACGCGATGATGCGGTCCCAATCCAGACCGAGCTCGATCAGCACTTCCTCGGTCTGGGCCGCGAACTCCGGGGCCGGGCCGATGACCGGGGCGGTGACGTCGAACTGCACGGGGTTGGCGACCAGCTCCAATTCGCCTGCCCGCACCAGGTATTCGTTCGCCCGCACCTGCGCGTCGTCGGCCACCTGCCGCGAATCCTGCACCGGCGCCCACGGTCCGGCCAGGGTGGCGAAGCGCTCGGACCATTCGGCGAGGGTGCGCGTGGCGATCACCTCGTGCAGGATCTGCACGGCCGCGGCGGTATTGGCGGCCAACTGCTCACCGGTCGCGAAGCGCGGATCCTGCGCCAACTCCGGGCGGTCGATGTGTTTGCACACGTCGGCCCAGAACTTGCCGGGCTGCATCATGACGAACGAGAGGTAGCGCCGGTCCGCGGTGGCATACAGCCCCGACAGCGGATTGGTCGGCGATCCGTGCGCACCCAGCGGGGGCGGCACCATCGGCTTGTCCAGATGCACCGAGAGCGCGACCCCGTGGCCCATCGACCACACGCCACTGCCCAGCAGGGACACATCGACGATCGACGGTTCGCCGGTGCGCTCGCGCTTCAGCAGCGCCGCGGTGATGCCCCCGGCGAGATTCGTCCCGGAAATGGTGTCGCCGAAGGCCGGACCGGGCGGCGGCACCATGCCCTCCACCCCGGCGGGCGTGAGGCTGGCGGCGATGCCGCCACGCGCCCAGAACGCGGTCATGTCGTACCCGCCGCGGCCCGATTCCGCACCGCGCGGGCCGAGCGCACTGCCGCGCGCGTAGACGATGTTCGGGTTCACCGCACGGATATCGTCCACGTCGATGCCGAACTTGCGCCGATGCTCGGGCAGGAAGCTGGTCAGGAAGACATCCGACCGACGGACCAGCTCATAGAGGACTTCGCGCCCTTCGGGTGCGGACATGTCGAGCCCGACGCTGCGTTTGCCTCGATTGGCGTGCTCCCAGTTGGGATTCGGATCGCCCCGCACCTCGAACGCTCCGGTGCGCCGCAATCCGCGCTGCGGATCGCCGGTCACCGCGTGCTCGATCTTGATCACCTCCGCGCCCCATTCGGCGAGCACCGCGCCCGCCGAGGGAACGAATCCGTACATCGCGACCTCGAGTATCCGGAAACCCTCCAGCGGCTTCATCGGATCACCGCCGCGAAAGTCTTGCGCTCCAAGAACTCTTCGAGCCCCGCCACGCCGGACTCGCGACCGATGCCCGACTGCTTGTATCCGCCGAAGGGCGCGTCGGCGGCGAAGTAGTTGCCGCCGTTGATGCTCATCGTGCCGGTGCGGATCCGGCGGGCGACGGCGAGCGCGCGCTCGTCACTGGCGCTGAACACACCACCGGAGAGTCCGTAGATGGAGTTGTTGGCGATGCGCACCGCCTCCTCGTCGTCCTCGAACGGGATCACCACGAGCACCGGTCCGAAGACCTCCTCCTGCGCGATCTCGCTGTCCGGATCCACACCGGCCAGCAGGGTCGGGGTGTAGAAGAAGCCCGGGTCGACCTTGGTTCCGCCGGTCACCAGGGTCGCGCCCGTGGTGACGGCGCGCTGCACCATGCCGTCGACCTTGTCGCGCTGACGCGCGCTGATGAGCGGTCCCATATAGGTTTTCGAATCGCTGGGATCGCCGTAGCGGACGTTGCCGAACATCGCCGCGACCTTCGCGACCATCTCGTCGTGGCGCTCGCGCGGCACCAGCAGGCGGGTGGTGAGCGCGCAGCCCTGCCCGGCGTGGGTGGCGACGCTGAAGGCCGCGAACATCGCGGTGGTGTCGAAGTCGGCGTCGTCGAGCACGATCATGGCGGACTTGCCGCCCAGTTCGAGGAATACCTTCTTGAGGCTGTCGCCGGCCGCGGCCATGATGCGGCGGCCCACCACGGTGGAACCGGTGAAGGTCACCATGTCCACGTCCGGATGGGTGGTCATCACCTCGCCGACCGAAACCTCCGAGGAGGACAGGACATTCACCACGCCCGCGGGAATCTCGGTGTAGCGGGCGATCAGCTCGCCCAGCGCCTGGGTGATCAGCGGGGTGTCGGGCGCACCCTTGAGTACGACGGTGCAGCCCGCGGCCAGCGCGGGGGCGAGCTTCGCCAGCGCCAGCTGATTCGGGTAGTTGTAGGCCACGATCGCCGAGACGACGCCGGCCGCCTCCTTCTCGACCCAGCGCCGGTGCCGCTGTCCGCGGGCCTCGATCTCGGGGAGTTCCTCGGTCAGCGCATGGTTCTTCAGCAGATCGGCGTAGTAGCTCACCAGGCCGATCGGAATGTCGAGCTGATTGCCGAGCGTGAGTGTGCGGGTCGCGCCGACCTCCGCGATCGTCAACTCGCGCAACTCTTCCCGATGATCGAGCAGCGCTCGGTGCAGCTGTTCCAGGCAGCGCACGCGCAGTTCGGTGTTCGTGGCCCAGTCGGTGGTGTCGAAGGCCCGGCGGGCCGCGGCGATGGCGGTCCGCGCGTCGGTCACGGTGGCGTCGGGAGCGTGGCCGAGGACCGCACCGGTGGCGGGGTTGAGGGAGGCGAAGGTGCGCTCCGCTTCCACGAGCTGCCCGTCGATGAGCAGTCTCCGCCCCAGACCCCGCGCCTGGTCGTCCGTCTGTCCGGTGCCCGACGGCGCCTGGTCCTGCGTGTGCATCCCGCCTCCTGGATCTCTGAAAACTAGATTCTCATAGCTGGAGAATCAGACAATCACTTTCGGGAACTCTAGCCAGCGAACCCACTTTCCGTAACCCCCATCACAGTCGAGAGCGATCACCGCCCACCCTCGCAACCGGCCGGTACGCAGCGGACCAGACGGGACTTGCCGTCGAGCAATTTGCGAGAGTACCGTTCTCCTATGATGGAAGGGAGATTCTTGTGATTCAGACGAGAGCGCTCAGCCCAGCTCTGGGCGTGGAGGTCACCGGCGTCGAGGACCTGCTCGACGAAGCCGTGATCAGCCGCTGCCTGGAGGCCCTGACCTGGCGAGGCGTCCTGTTGATCCGGGGCCTGCACCTCGACGACGAGTCGCAACTGGCCTTCAGCCGGCGACTCGGCGCGGTCCTGGCGCCGGCGGGCCGGGAGATCTTCAAGATCTCGCTCGACCCGGCCGTGCAGCCCTCGGCCGAATACCTCAAGAGCACGTTCCACTGGCACATCGACGACACCACCAACGAGGTCCCCGCCAAGGCGACCATGCTCACCGCCCGGCACGTGGCCATGGTCGGGGGCGGTACCGAGTTCGCCAGCACCTATGCCGCGTTCGAGGCACTGCCCGAACAGGAACAGAAGCGCTACGAGCAGCTGCGGGTGGTGCACAGTTTCGAAGCGGCGCAACGGCTCACGCATCCGGACCCGTCGGAGAAGGAGCTGGCGGCGTGGCGGCAACTGCGCAGCCACGAGACCTCCCTGGTCTGGCAGCGCCGTGACGGCCGCCGCTCGCTCGTGATCGGCGCGACCGCCGATCACATCGTCGGCATGGATGCGGCCGAGAGCCGTTCCGTGCTGGACGAATTGCTGGAATGGACCTCGCAGGAGCGGTTCCGCTACACCCACGAATGGGCCGTCGACGACGTGGTGGTCTGGGACAACACCGGCATGCTGCATCGCGCGCTGCCCTACGATCCGGCTTCGCAGCGCACGATGCACCGCACCACCATCGCGGGCGAGGAGGCCTGGGCGTGACGGCTCCGACCAAGACCGCGATCGTCACCGGCGGCGGCTCGGGCATCGGCCAGGCCATCGCCAAACGGCTTCGCGCCGACGGCTATTCGGTCGCCACACTGGATCTGCGCCCGGTCCACGACGACGACCTGGCCTTCACCGCCGACGTCACCGACGCCACCGCGGTGCTCGCCGCGCACGCCGCCGTCCGCGAAAAGCTCGGCCCGGTCACGGTTCTGGTGAACGCGGCGGGGCTGGACGGGTTCAAGCGGTTCGCCGACCTGTCCTTCCAGGAGTGGCAGCGCGTCATCGATGTGAACCTGCACGGCGTCTTTCACTGCGTCCAGTCCGTGCTGCCCGATATGCTGGACGCGGGCTGGGGCCGAATCGTCAATATCTCGTCCTCCAGCGCACATTCGGGGCAGCCGTTCATGGCGCACTACGTCTCGGCCAAATCGGCGGTGAACGGACTGACCAAAGCGCTCGCTCTGGAGCTCGGCCCGGCCGGCATCACCGTCAACGCCGTACCGCCGGGCTTCATCGATACCCCGATGTTGCGTGGGGCGGAACAGAAGCGGCTGCTCGGCGGGAGCGTCGAGGACCACATCAAACGGACACCGGTGCGCCGGGTCGGTCAACCCGAAGACATCGCCGCCGCGTGCGCCTTCCTCATCTCGGAGGAGGCCGGGTACATCACCGGGCAGATCCTCGGCGTCAACGGCGGCCGGAATACCTAGCGTGAGTGGAGGTGAGCCCATGGCGGCGGATCTCGCGCTGCTGCTGGTTCGACTGGTGGTGGGCGGCACGATGGCCGCTCACGGGGTCAATCACTGGCTCGGAGGTGGCCGGATCGTCGGCACCGCGAGGTGGTTCGGCGGACTCGGGCTGCGCTACCCGATCGCCCAGGCGTGGTTCAGCGTGATAACCGAGATCGGCGCGGGCGCACTGCTGGCGCTCGGGCTGCTGACTCCCCTGGCGTGCGCGGCCGTGATCTCGGTGATGCTGGTCGCGGGACTGCTCGCGCACCGGGCCAACGGATTCTTCGTCTTCCGTGAGGGATACGAGTACGTGCTGGTGCTCGGGACCGCGGCGCTGGCCATCGCGGTGCTGGGTCCTGGTCGGTTCTCCGTGGACCGGCTCGCCGATATCGAGGTCACCGGATGGAGCGGCGGAGCCCTCGCGCTGGGAATCGGCGTCGCGGCGACGGCGGGGCTGCTGGCCGTGTGCTGGCGGCCCGAGACGGACGCGCCCGAGGGCGAGCACCCCACCGAATCCGTTGCACCACACATCGAGTCGATCACGGAGGAACACTGATGCGGGTCGGATTCATCGGGCTCGGCATCCAGGGCGGGCCGATGGCGCGCCGGATCGCCGAGGCGGGACATCCCACCACCCTGTGGGCACGCCGGCCGGAGGCGCTGGAGCCGTTCCGCGACAGCGGGGCCGGGTTCGCGAGCTCGCCCGCCGAGCTCGCGGCCGCCAGCGATCTGGTGTGCCTGTGCGTGGTCTCCGACGACGATGTCCGCGACATCGTCACCCGGCCCGACGGCATTCTCGCCGGACTGGCGCCCGGCGGGGTGATCGCCGTGCACAGCACCATCCATCCGGACACCTGCGCGGAACTCGCCGAAACTGCCCGCTCCCACGGTGTTTCGCTGATCGACGCCCCGGTCAGCGGCGGCGGTCCGGCCGCCGCCGAGGGCACGCTGCTGGTCATGGTTGGCGGCGAGGACGCGGTCGTCGAGCGGTGCCGCCCGGTGTTCGACAGTTATGCGCGGCTGGTGGTCCGTCTCGGCGAGGTCGGGGCGGGACAGGTCACCAAGATCATCAATAATCTGCTCTTCACCGCCAATCTCGCCACGGCGGTGAGCACCCTGGAACTCGGGGAGAGCCTCGGTCTCGATCCGAAGCGGTTGGGAGAGTTGATCTCTCACGGCACGGCGAACAGCTTCGCGCTGGGCCGGGTGATCGCGGGCAGCGGACTGGGTAGCATCGCCGCGCATGCGTCCGGATTGCTGCGCAAGGACGTCGGCCTGGCCGCCGATCTCGCCGCACGAGCCGGGACGAAGGACGGCATCGTATTCGATGCCGCACACGACACCCTGGCCGTCATGGATCGGCTGCTCGGCAAGTGAAGGACGCCGTGACGCGAATCGGATTCGTCGGGGCCGGGCGCATGGGTGTTCCCATGATCCGGCGCCTGATCGCCGCGGGGCACGCGGTTCAGGCGCTCGGTCGCACCCCCGAAAAGCATGCGGCACTGGCAGAGTCGGGAGCGACGGTGGTGTCTCGGGCGTCCGAGACCGGATCGGGAGCCGACGCCGTCGTCCTGTGCGTGTTCACCGACGAACAGGTGCGGGCGGTATGCCTCGACGGTAATCTGCTCTCGGCCATGCCGCCGGGCTCCACGCTCATCGTGCACACGACTGCCGGACCGCACACGATGACGGCGGTGGCCGAACGCGCGGCAGATCACGGCGTCGATGTCGTGGACGCTCCGGTGAGCGGCGGGCCACACGATATCGAGGCGGGCACGCTGACCGTGTTCGCGGGCGGCGCCGAGGACGTGGTGCGCAGGGTCCGGCCGCTGCTGGCCTGCTACGCCGATCCGATCCTGCATGTCGGCCCGCTCGGTGCGGGCCAGCGCGTGAAACTGCTCAACAACGCCGCCTTCGCGGCGCAACTCGGCGTGGTCGCCGAAATCGCACGTCTCGCGGACCGGCTCGGCCTCGAGGAGGCCACCGTACTGCGCGCGCTCCCCCACGGCAGCGCCGGCGGTCGCGCCCTCGCCGGCGCTGCCGCGCGCGGCTCGATCGGTGAATTCGTCTCGGCGGTCGCCGATTTCCTCACCAAGGATGTCGCCGAGGTGCGCGCCGCCATGGCCCGGCTCGGCGGAGATCTCGGCGCACTCGACCCGCTCATCGACGCCTGCGCACTCGAGCGGCCCGCACATCGGATCGACACCGACGGCCGACCGTCGCCCTCCTGGTGAACCAACCCCAGATCGGTTGCGAGGTACGGTCCGCCGCCTGCGATTCCGGCGACCGTCGTCCGCGGAGGGATCGCCACGGAACGGAACCTGTGTGTGGCAGACGCAGTCAGGTGCCGCGCTGTGGTGTCCGGGCCACGAAAGCCACGGACACTCGCACGCGTCAGACGCCCAGCGACTTGGCGATGATGACCTTCATGACTTCGCTTGTCCCGGCGTAGATTCGGGCCACACGGGCGTCGGTGTACAGGCGGGCGATGGGGTATTCCATCATGTAGCCGTAGCCGCCGAACAGTTGCAGGCAGCGGTCGACGGTGCGGGCCTGGACCTCGGTCGCGAAGAGTTTCACCCGCGCGGCGTCGGGACCCGAGAGCCGGCCGTCGACCAGTTCCAGAACCGCGTTGTCGGCCATCGCCTGGGCGGCCTCGATCTCGGTGGACATGGCGGCCAGCTCGAACTTGGTGTTCTGGAACGAGGCCACCGGCGTGCCGAAAGCCTTGCGCTCCTTGACGTATTCGATGGTGGCGGTGAGTGCCGCACGAGCCTGGGCCACCGATCCGACCGCGACCGTCATCCGTTCCTGGGGCAGATTGTGTCCCAGATAGCCGAAGGCCGCGCCCTCCTCGCCCAGTCGATTGGCCACCGGCACACGAACATTGTCGAACGACAGCTCGACGGTGTCCTGCACCTTGCAGCCCATCTTCTCCAGGACCCGGCCCTTGTCGAAGCCGGGCATGCCGTCCTCGACCACCAGCAGGGTGAGTCCGGCGCGACGGTTGTCCGGATCGGTGGAGCTGCGGGCGACCACCACCACCAGATCGGCCAGCAGGCCGCCGGTGATGAAGGTCTTCGCGCCGTTGAGGATGTACTCGTCCCCGTCGCGGACGGCGGTGCTGCGCATCCCCGCCAGATCGGAGCCGGTGCCGGGCTCGGTCATCGCCACGGCCGTGAGCAGTTGTCCGGTGGCCAGACCGGGGAACCAGCGTTGCCGCTGTTCGGCGTTCGCGTACTCGAGGAAGTACGGCAGGATCACGTCGATCTGGGTGCGCACGGTGCCGAGGGTGACCAGGGCGCGCTGGGCTTCCTCCTGCAGCACCGCGTTGTAGCGGTAGTCGGGCAGCCCGGCTCCCCCGAACTCCTCCGGAATCGCGGTGCCGAGCAGACCCAGCGCACCGAGTCGTTCGAAGATTTCGCGTGGCATCTGCCCCGCCTTCTCCCACGCCGGATAGTTCGGCACCACTTCTTTGTCGATGAAATCCCGGGCGAGCCGCCGGAACGCCTCGTGATCGGGAGTGTAGATATCCCTGCGCATGGGGTCTCCTTCAGGACACGAGCTCGACGACGGTGGCGTTGGCGGTGCCGCCGCCCTCGCACATGGTCTGCAAGCCGTAGCGAATACCGTTGTCGCGCATGTGATTGACCATGCGGGTCATGAGTACCGCCCCGGATCCGCCGAGCGGGTGCCCGAGCGCGATCGCACCGCCGAGCGGATTGCATCTGGCCGGGTCGGCGCCGGTCTCGGCGAGCCAGGCCAGGGGAACCGGAGCGAACGCCTCGTTGACTTCGAAGACGCCGATCTCGCCCAGCGCGAGCCCGGCCTTGGCCAGCACCTTCTCGGTCGCCGGAATCGGCCCGGTGAGCATGAGCACCGGATCCGAGCCCGCCACGGCGCCCGCGCGATATCGCACCAGGGGTCGCAGGCCGAGTTCCCGGGCGCGTTCGGGCGTGGTCACCAGGAGTGCGGCGGCACCGTCCGAGATCTGGGACGAGTTGCCCGCGTGGATGGTTCCGTCGTCGTCGAACGCGGGCTTCAGTGTGGCCAGTTTCTCCGCCGTGGTGCCGCGGCGAATGCCCTCGTCCACCGTCACGGTTCCGGTCTCGGTGGTGACGGGAACGATCTGGGACTCGAACGCGCCCCGGTCCTGCGCGGCGGCGGCGCGTTCGTGCGACACGGCCGCGAACTCGTCCAGTTGTGTCCGGGTGAATCCCCATTTGCGGACGATGAGTTCGGCGGACAGGCCCTGGTTGAACGAGAAGTCCTCATACCGTGCAAGGGCTTTCGGACCGTACGGGCTGCCACCCGCCTTGGCCGCGCCCAGTGGCACCCGGCTCATCACCTCGACACCGCCGGCGACCACCACGTCCTGCTGCCCGGACATGACCGCCTGCGCCGCGAAATCCAGAGCCTGCTGGCTGGATCCGCACGCGCGGTTCACGGTCGTGCCCGGAATGCTCTCGGGCCAACCGGCGGCCAGCACCGCGTAGCGGCCGATATTGCTGGATTGATCCCCGATCTGCGAGACGCAGCCCCACACCACGTCGTCGATCACTGCCGGGTCGAGGCCGGTCCGTTCGATCAGGGCGCCGAGCACGACCGCGGACAGGTCCGCCGCGTGCGTGGCGGACAGTCCCCCATTGCGTTTGCCCACGGGGGTGCGGACCGCCTCGGCGATGACTACTTCACGCATGTGTGCTCTCCTGTTCCGGAATCTGTGTGGTGCTCGCGAGGTCGTCCAGAGCCCAGCCGCCGGTGAAGCGTGGCTCCCGCTTCTGCGTGAAGGCCGAAAACGCCTCCGGCGCATCGACTGTCGCGAAATTGACGCCCTGGGCTCTGGCCTCGGCGGCGAGTGCGTCACGCAGACTGCCCGACGCGCCTTCGTTCAGCAGGGCCTTGGTCTGTGCCAGCGCCACGGGTGGGCCAGAGGCCAGACGGGTGGCCAGTTCGGTGACGTAATTGTCGATCTCCGCGCCCGGCACCACCCGGGTGACGAGGTTCAGCTCGCGTGCCTGGTTCGCGTCGATCGTCTCGGCCAGCAGTGCAAGACGTTTGGCCTGTTGCAGGCCGACGAGCCGCGGCAGCAGCCAGGAGCCGCCCAGGTCCAGCGACAAACCGCGGCGCGCGAAGATCTGCGCGAAGGTGGACTCCGGTGTGGCCACGACGAAATCGCATCCCAGCGCGAGGTTCCAGCCCGCCCCGACGGCGACGCCGTTCACCTTCGCGATCGAGGGCATCGGCAACTCGTGCAGTTGCAGTGCGACCTGGGTCAGCAACCGCATCTTTCGCGCCGGGTGCCCGGCGGTCAGCACCGAGACATCCGCTCCGGAGCAGAACGCGCCACCCGCTCCGGTGATCACCAGCGCGCGGACCTCACGATCATCGCCCGCGGCGATCAGGGCATCCCGCAGTCGTGCCCACATGTCCCAGGTGACGGCGTTCTTGCGGCGTGGACGGTTCAGAGTCAGGGTCCGCACGCCGTCATGGTCACCGACCAGCAGATCGGGTTCATCGGTCATGATCTTCTCTCGCACTCTCGATGTCGGCGCGTGACGTCGTGGCGCCCTCCCGAAGAAGAGCGCCGGCGTCAGCGATAAGCGCGGCCGATCGCGCCCTGCGCGCGCAGCTGCTCGATTTCCGCACTGCCGAAACCGCATTCGGCCAGGACGGCGTCGGTGTGCTGGCCGAGCCCGGGCACCGCGCCCATGGGCGGGGCGAAGCCCTCCACAATGGCGGGCGGCAGCAGGGAGGGAATCGGTCCGCCGGGTGTGTCGACGGTGCGCCAGCGATCTCGTTCCACCAACTGGGGGTGGTCGAGGACTTCGCTGGGCAGGTTGTAGCGGGAATTGCCGATGCCCGCGGCGTCGGCGACCTTCTGGATCCGGGCCAGATCGTGCCGGGCGCACCATGCGCCGATGGCGGCGTCGAGTTCGGCGCGGTGCCGCACCCGGCCGGAGTTGGTCCCGAAGCGGTCGTCCTCGGCCAGGTCGGGACGGCGCAGGATCTCCCGGGCCAGCCGCTGCCACTCGCGATCGTTCGTCGTGCCGAGCACCACGGTCTGCCCGTCGGCGGTGGCGTAGGAGCCGTAGGGCGCCACCGCGGGTGAGCTCATGCCGAGCGGCTGCTGATCCACCCCGGTATGCCGGGCATAGGTGAGGTGATAGCCCATCACCTCGGCCATGGTGTCGAACAGGCTGACCGCGATGCGCGTGCCCACCCCGGGACCCGATCGCATGCGCTCGCACAATTGAGCCAGAATCGTCAGTGCCGCATACAGTCCCGTCGTGACGTCCGCGATGGGCGGTCCCGGTTTGGCGGGAGCGCCCGGGGAACCCGTCACCGCGCAGACGCCCGCCTCGGCCTGCACCAGCAGGTCGTAGGCGCGCTTGTGCGACAGCGGGCCGCCCGCGCCGAAGCCGTCGATCTCGACGGCGATCAGATGCGGATGCCGCACGGACAGTTCGTCGGGCGCGATGCCCAGACGACCTGTCGCGCCCGGCGCGAGATTCGAGACGAGCACGTCCGCACTCGCCAGCATACGGTGCAGGATATCCACGCCCGCAGTCGATTTCAGATCCAGCGTCACCGATTCCTTGCCACGGTTGACCCAGACGAAATGCGCGGCCTGCCCGTGCACCACGTCGTCGTAGTGGCGGGCGAAATCACCGCCCTCGGGGTTCTCGATCTTGATCACCCGCGCGCCGAAGTCGGCGAGGGTGCGCGTGCACATCGGCGCGGACACCGCCTGCTCCAGGGCGATCACGGTGACGCCCGCCAGTGGTCCGCGCGCATCCGAACGCGGTGACCGAAGCCCGGCCGAGGGGTCGGGTTCACCCATCACATCACCATGCCGCCGTCCACCGGCAGCACCTGGCCGGTGATGAAGGACGCGGCATCGGAGGCCAGGAAGACAAACGCGCCCGCGACCTCTTCGGGTTCCGCCCAGCGCCGCAACGGGATTCGATTCAGCATCTGGGCCGCGAACTTCTCGTCGGTGCGGATGGTGGTGGTCATCGGAGTCGCGGCCAACGGCGCGAGCGCGTTCACCAGGATCTGCTTGCGCGCCAGTTCTCGCGCCAGCGATTTGGTGATGCCGATGATGGCGGCCTTGGCCGCGGAATAGTTGATCTGACCCAGCGTGCCGACGATGCCCGCCGACGAGGTCACATTGATGATGCGACCGGTGCCGTCGGTCGGCAGGAAGGGCAGGGCGGCCTGCGAACAGGTGAACGTGCCGATCGCGTGGATCTCCAGTAGCCGCCGCACCGAATCCGCTGTGGTGGCGGCGAACATGGCCGGATCGGTCACGCCCGCGTTGTTGACCACGATGTGCAGGGTGCCGTCGGCCAGGGCGGCGGCCTGTGCGGCCGCCGCGTCCGCGGCCGCACGGTCGGACACATCGAGCGCGAAGCTCTGTGCCACACCGCCGTTCGCGACGATCTTCTCCGCGACGGACGCCGCCCCGGCACCGTTCATATCGGTCACCAGGACCGCGGCCCCGGCGTGCGCCAGCGCCGCCGCGACGGCCGAGCCGATACCGCCGGCCGCGCCGGTCACCAGCGCGGCGCGGCCGGTCAGATCGAAAAGTCCATTCCTGCTTGGCATTCAGTAACTCCTCGGCATTCCCAAAGTGTGCGATCCCAGGTAGTTCAGGATCATTTCCTGGCTGATCGGCGCGATTCTCATGACGCGCGCCTCACGGAAATAGCGGGCCACGTGGTATTCCTCGGCGTAGCCCATGCCACCGTGTGTTTGCAGTGCGCGATCTGTCGCGGTGAATCCGGCTTCGGCGCAGAGGTATTTGGCGGTGTTCGCCTCACGCCCGCAGGGCTTTCCATTGTCGTAGAGCCAGGTCGCCTTGCGCAGTACGAGTTCCGCGGCGTCCAGATGGGCCAGCGAATCGGCCAGCGGGAATTGAATGCCCTGGTTCATGCCGATGGGCCGGCCGAAGACCTCGCGCTCGTTCGCGTATTTCACGGCGCGGTCGAGCGCGACCCGGCCCAGGCCCAGCGCCTCGGCGGCGATGAGCATGCGCTCCGGATTCAGGCCGTCGAGGATGTACTCGAAGCCCCGGCCCTCTTCGCCGATTCTGTCCTCCACCGGAATTCGCAGATCGTCGATGAACAGCTCGTTCGAGCTGACGGCATTGCGGCCCATCTTCGCGATCGGCCGGATATCGATATGGTCGCGGTTCAGATCGGTGAGGAACAGCGTCATGCCGTCCGTCTTCTTGGCCACGTCGTCATAGTGCTGTGTGCGGGTCAGCAGCAGGATCTTCTCCGACTCCAGCGCCTTCGAGATCCACACCTTGCGACCGTTCACCACATAGTGATCGCCGTCGCGGCGCGCGAAGGTGGTGATGCGGGTGGTATCCAGACCCGCGCCGGGTTCCGTCACTCCGAAACACACATGCAGTTCACCGCGCGCGATGCGAGGCAGCGTGCGCTGCTTGAGCTCGGGTGACCCGTGCACCACCACCGGCTGCATGCCGAAGATCGACATATGGATGGAGCTCGCGGCATTCATTCCGCCGCCGGAGCGTGACACCTCCTCCGCCAGCAGCGACGCCTCGGTGATGCCGAGACCGTGGCCGCCGTACTCCTCGGGAATGGTGATGCCGAGCCAGCCGCCGCGTGCGACCGTCTCGTAGAACTCGGTCGGGAATTCGTGTGCCCGATCCTTTTCCGACCAGTAGTGGTCGTCGAACTTCTTGAGCAGTTCGCCGACGGATTTCCGGATCAATTGCTGATCCTCGGTCAGCTCGAAACTCATGCCCCCGGACATATCGGCTCCTTCATTCTCGCGATCGCGCCATCAGTCCGATGCGGGCAGGGCTTTGGCGGCCTTGATGGTCATCGGTTCGCCGTCGCAGCTCAGCGCACCCGATCCGGGTGCGGTGCACAGCACTTCGACCGACTCGTCGGCGTTGACATACCGCTTGCCGATGAGGGTCACCGCCGGGTCCGAATCCGGGACCTTGGGCGCGCCGTTGGCCGCAACCATCGGGGCGCCACCGCAGGTCAGCGTGGGAGCCGCGGCGGCGGGCACCCGCACGGTGACCACCCTGGTACCGCAGACGGTGCTGGCGAGCTGCTCACCGGGCCGCAGTGGCGATGTCGTCATGCTCGATCTCCTTCCCGGGCAACCGATCCGCGAGCTGGGCCAGATCGAAGGACTGCCGGGCCATCCAGAAACGCAGCACGCCGGTCAGCGAATAGCGCAGGAACACCGCGGCGCCCACCACGCTCACCGCGACACCCGCCAGGGCGATGGTGATCGCGTCCCGCTGCACCAGCGGATCGGAGGTGTTGTGCGACATCAGGTACGCCAGCAGCGCCAGTACCGGCCCACCCACCAGCAGAGTGACGCCCAGTCGCAACCAGAGGCCGTTGCGGCCGGCGGCCGGATCCGGGATCTTCAGTTCGGCTATCTCGCGGACGAAGCGGTCCGCGCGTGTCTCGGTCATACGGAACTTCCTAGGTAGAGAGCGGCCAATTCCTCGCGCAGTCCGTCGCCCGGACTGCCCTGGTGTTCGATCTGCCCGCGCACCAGAACCGCGGCGTGGTCGGCGATATCGAGAACGGCGGCCGCGAACTGTTCGACGATCAGCACCGCGACACCCGTCTGCGCGATCTCGGCGACCTGGTCGTAGAGCTGCCCGATCACGAGCGGGGCCAGGCCCATGGACAATTCGTCCAGCAGCAGCACCGCCGGTTCGGTGGCCAGACCACGGGCCAGCGCGAGCATCTGCTGCTCGCCGCCGGACATGGTGCCCGCGATCTGATTCGCCCGCTGCGCGAGGATCGGGAACCGCGCGTACGCGATCTCCTCGATCCGCTCGAGCGGGTGACCGGTGAAGGTCATCATCAGCAGGTTGTCCCGCACCGAGAGGTTCGGGAACACGCCCCGGCCCTCCGGTATCAGGCAGACGCCGGCGCGCGCCAGGTCACGGGGGCTCGCACCGGTGACCTCGCGCCCGCCCAGCAGCAGGTGGCCCGACGCCACTGGATGCACGCCCGCGGCGACCTGCAACGTGGTGGTCTTGCCCGCGCCGTTGGGGCCGAGCAGCGCCACCACCTGTCCCGGTTCAACGCTCAGATCGACACCGTGCAGGACGGTGATCGCGTCGTAAGCGGCACGGACGCCGCGTAATTCGAGCAGGGCGCTCATACGTCCCCCAGATACGCGGCCAGGACGGTGTCGTCGCGGCGGATCACCTCGGGCGGGCCCGAGGAGATGACCTTGCCCAGATCCAGCACGTACACCTCGTCACAGACGCTCATGACCAATCCCATGTCGTGCTCCACGAGCACGACCGCGGTGCCGTCCGCGGCGAGCGCGCGCAGCAGGGTCGCGAAACGCTCGGTCTCCGCGCCGTCCTGGCCCGCGGCCGGCTCGTCGAGCAGCAGCAGGCTGGGCCGCGCGGCCATGGCTCGCCCGACCTCGACCAGGCGAGCGGACCCGGTGGGCAGGTCATCGGCGCAGGTGTCCGCGACGCCGGTGAGTCCGAGCCGCTCGATGATGCCGGTCACGGTGGCCGTCGCCTGCCTGCGATTCGGCCCCAATTCGGCTGCGACGAGCAGATTGTCGCGCACCGTCAGACGGCCGAACAGTTCCAGCCGCTGGAAGGTGCGCGCCAGCCCGTGACGTGCGCGCCGGGTGGGACCCATCCGGGTGATGTCCCGGCCGTCGAGCCGGACCGTGCCCGCGGACGGCCGGCGCAGACCGCAGACGACGTCGAACAGCGTGCTCTTGCCCGCGCCGTTCGGTCCGATCAAGCCGGTGATGCGGCCACGCTCGGCGATCAGCCCGGCGCCGTCCAGGGCGTGACGGCCACCGAAGGTGACGCGCACGCCCTCAACTTCCAGTAGTGACGGCATGGTCGAGCACCTCCCGATCCTGTGCGCGCCACGGACGGCGCACACCCCACCACTCCACGGGCACATCGGGTTCCGCGGCGGGTCGCTCCCGCGAGCGCGCCCAGCCGCGAACGACCAGCGCGGCGATCAGCGAGCCGAAGAACAGCATCCAGCCGTCGATGACCTCGGCCAGGCGCAGCAGCCACAGCAGTACGGGTACGCCCAGCAGCAGTCCCAGTGACAGCCGGTGGCGCAGTGCCGGATTCCAGCCCTCACGAATGCGTGCCACCGCGCCGGCGCGAACCACGCCGCCGCCGAACGCGATGCCGGCCAGGGCGGGAACCACCTCGATGATGTTCTGGGTCGAGGGCCACAGCACCGGCACCGCCGTGAGCGGCCCGAACAGCGCCACGCCGACGAAGAGCCCGGTTCCGATCGCGCCCAGCCCGGCGAAGACAGCGACCAGGAAGATCGGCAGGCCCGCAACGAAATTGAACTGATCGGCGGTGACCGATCGCAGTTGCATGCCGTACAGCGCGCCCCCGAGTCCGGCGATACCCGCGGACAGCGCGAACACCGACACCTTGGCCAGCAACGGGTTTCCGCCCAGTGTGGCGTAGGCGGCCTCGCTGTCGCGCAGCGCGATCAGGCGGCGGCCGAAGCGTCCGCGCCGCAGCAGAGCGACGCCGAGTCCGGCCAGCGCCAGGCAGATCGCCGCGAACACGGTGATCTCCGCGGTGGTGTCCAACTGAAATCCGAAGATCCCCGGCCCGGTCAACTCGATCGACCCCTGATCGAACAGTGCGATCCGGACGCCGAGGAGTTCGAACGACGGCAGCGTGAAGATCCAGCGATCCAGCACCACCGCGAACGCGGCCGTGCCGAGCGCCAGGTACACACCCGAAAGTCGCAGTGCCGGAAGGGCTATTACCGCTCCGGCCGCCGCCGCGATCAGCACGGCCGCCGGGAGCGCCCAGGCTTGGCCGTGCGGGCCGAGATGCGCGTAGGCGATGGCCCCGATGCCGGCCATGCTCAACTGGCACAGCGACAGCTGCCCGGCGTATCCCGCCAGCGGCACGAACGACAGCGCGATCACACCGAAGGCGAAGATCCGTCCGTAGGAAATCAGATCGGATTCCCCCAGCACGGTGGCCAGGACGAGGCCGAACGTCACCGTCACCGCGCCGAACAGCAGGGTGCCGCGCACGGTCGGCGTCGGCACCTGGCTCAGCTGCCGGTCCCGTCCGCGCAAGCGCCCGTGTGGGAACACCAGCAGCGCGAGGAACAGCAGCAGCGCGGGCGCGGCCAGCCGCAGACCGGGCAGATACGCGTTCTGCGGCAGGTATCCGGCGAGGTAGCTCTCCAGACAGCCCACCACGATCGCACCGAGGAAGGTCATCGGCAAGCTGTGCAATCGGCCGAAAACCGCTGCGGTATAGGCACTCACGATGAGCAGGGACAGCTGCGCCGCATCCAGGTTCACCATCGGCGCGATGAGGATTCCACCGATGGCGGCCAGCTCGATGCCCAGGATCCAGGCCACCCGATTCGCGCGCACCGGGTCGGCGCCGGTCAATCCGACCAGCGCCCGGTCGTCCACGCCGGCGCGCATCTCCGCGCCGGTGCGGGTGCGAAACAGCAGGAGCCGCAGTCCGATCGCGACCGCGACGGCGACCGCCATGGTCAGGGCCTGATGCCAGGTGATGGTGGCCGAGCCGAGATGCAGCGGTGTCACCTCGGCGAAGAAGGCGGGCAGGGTGCGTGCCTTGTTCGGATCCCAGATCCATCGTGCCGCGGCGATCAACCCGCTCAGCAGGGCCACCGTCATCACCAGGCGTTCGGCCTCACCCAGGCGTTGCACCGAGCGCATCGCCCGCTCCACCGCCAGCCCGGAAAGCGGTGCGAGCACCAGCAATACGAGCGGCAGCGCGATCACGACCGGAACGCCCCAGCCGATGCTCAACTGCCAGTACGTGAAGGCCGCCATCATCCCGGCCGCGCCGTGCGCGAAATTGAAGACGCCGGTCGTGGTGTAGGTGAGCACCAGACCACTGCCGATCACGGCGTAGATGGCCGCGGTGCTCAGGCCCACGAGCCCGAAGGTGATGAACTGTTCCATTACTTGACGTCGCTCAGGCTCTTGCCGACATCGGCGAGGGTGAGCGGGCGGTCGTAGCTACCGGTGTAGCGGAAGGCCGGTACGTCGCAACGGAACTCACCCTGGTTCGGCTTGAAATCGGCGGGCTTCCAGCCCTGCGCCGATGCCTGAACCACGTTGAAGCACTTGGGCGGTACCTCGCGATCGGCGACGACATTGGGCGCGTTCAGCCCGCCGCCGGTCCATGCGGTCTCCTTGCCCGCGGCCGCGATGAGGCAGGCGCGGGTGAGCTGATCACCGCAGCTCGCCGCGGATTTCGCGAACAGCAGCCAGGCGGAGAAGGCGCGCAGGGTGGGCATGGTGATATCCGCCTGCGGCGCGTACTTCTTGTACAGGTCCAGCAATTGCTGCGTCGCCGGCGACGAGGTCGGGCTCTCGGCCGGGACGGTGCCGCCGAGGTCGGCGAGATTGTTCTGGAAGCTGAGCGATTTGCCCGCGGTGTCGAGGAAGGATCGGTTGTAGGCGTTGTTGTTCGCGTCGATCCAGTCCAGCTTGTAGTCCATGCCGGTGAGGACGTCCTCGAGCTTCGTCAGCTGCCGCCAGTCCCCCAGGAACATCAGGCCTTTGACGCCTTTGCTCTTGATCGCCTGGGCGTACGGCGTCCAGTCCGCGACGCCGCTGGCCGGGTACAGATCGTTGTAGACGAAGTTCGCACCGCCGGCGATCATCGCCTCGGAGAACTTGTCCCCCAGGACCTTGGTGACGGGGGAATCGCCGTTGATCATGCCGACCGCGCCCGCCGATCCCGGATACGCCTCCTTCAGCAACCAGTGGTAGTAGCCGGTGTACTGGAAATAGTTCACGTACGCGCTGGCCGAGGCGTTGTACTGAAGATCCGACTGCACGTTCTGCTGCTGTGAGATCTGCCCGGGGAAGTCGGGTAGCAGGCATGAGAGACGTTCCTTCGTGCCCAGCCCGTCCAATGCCGCACCGCCGCCCACTAGCGCGAAATCCTCCCGGCAGGAGTCGAGCATGCGCTGGCGGACTTCCATCAGTTTGGCATCGCGGGTGTCGGTGACGATCTTGCGGCCGTTGATACCGCCCGCCGCGTTGCACCACGAGGTGAACACCTTTGCCGCGTCGACGAATTCGGAGTTCTTGGTGAACCCCATATCGGTGAAGACGCCGACCTTGATCTCCGTGGCGGTGACGCCCTGCGCGGGCGTGCCGGAGGGCTTGCCCGTACCGCACACACCCTTCAGATCGCCGAAGTCGCCCGAGGTGGCGGTCTGGGCCACCGCCGTTTCCTCGGTGCCGGGGCCGGTGCGGCCGCCACATCCGGTGACCAGCAGCAGCACCACCACCAGGCCGACGAGTATTCGCTGCGCTTTCACGCTGGTTCCTTCACTCTCACAATCGATTTCCGGGATCGGTAGACGCGGCGGGCCGCAGTCATCACGCCGCGGCCCGCCGCGGTCATCACGCCGCGGCCCGCCGCGGTCATCACGCCGCGGCCCGCCGCGGTCATCACAGTGCGGCCCGCCGCAGGTGCTCAGCAGGCGGTGGTCTGACCACCACTCTGGATGGACAGCAGGGCGCAGAAGGTGGCGGCCGCGACCTTCCAGGTGCCGGCGTCCTTCACGGCCTGGCCGGACTGGTCCGGCAGGGCCGGAGTTCCGTTGAGCAGCAGCGTGTATTTCACGTCGGCGTGCGTGGCGTCGCTGAGCTTCACCTCGGCGACCGTGACGCTGGTGCCGGTGGCCTGCGGGTTGACGGCCATACCCTCGAGCGCCGGCTGGAAGGCCGCGCCCTTCTCGACGAGTCCGGCGCGGGTGGCGGCGGGGGTCTGGCCGTTGAAGAACGTCACGTAGGCGTCGGTGACGGCCTTGGTGTCGGCGGCCGATGCCGTCGAACCACCGCTCGCCGCAGCGGAACTCGCGGAGGTCTTGACCGCGGAGGTCGTCGCGGCCGTGGAGTCGTCGTCGCTGCCGCAGCCGACGACCGCCGTGGCGGTGAGGGTCACGAGACAGCACGCGACAACGGCGTGGCGGAGGGAAGTGCGCATGGTGGAACCCTTTTCAGCTTCGTGGAAGGCCGAGCACGCGCTCGGCGATGATGTTGCGTTGAATCTCGGAGGTGCCGCCGGCGATCGTTCCGGCGAAACTGCGCAGATAACGCTCGAACCAGCTGCTCGTGAAGTGCTCGATACTCATCGGGGTGTACGGCCCGGTCATCGCGGGATGATGCAGGCCGTCCTGTCCCGCCGCGTTCAGCGCCGCCTCCGAGGCGGACTGCACCGCCTCGGAGCCCAGGAGTTTGAGTACCGACAGCGCCGGAACGTCTTGCTGCCCGCGGGCTTCGCGGGCCAGAGCCGCGGACCCGAGCAGTCGCAGCGCCTGTAAATCCATGACGAGCGTGGCGTAGCGGTCCCGGTCCAGCTCGGTACGCGGCCGCGAGTCCGCGACCAGGTCCTCGAGCCGGTCGGCGAAACTGAGCCACAGCAGGGTGCGCTCGTGCCCGAGTGACCCGTTGGCCACCTTCCAGCCACCGTGCAATTCACCGATCAGGTTCGCCGCGGGCACCCGCACGTCCTCGAAGAAGACCTCGTTGAAATCGAGATCGTCCGGGGCGCAGGCGGATGCGAACGGACGCCGGGTCACGCCCGGGGTGTCGGTGGGAATCAGCAGGACGCTGATCCCCTTGTGCTTGGGCGCGTCCGGATCGGTGCGGACGAAGGTGAGCAGTACATCGGCGTTGTGCGCGCCCGAGGTCCACACCTTCTGCCCGTTCACGACGAAGTGCTCGCCGTCCAGGACCGCGCGGGTGCGCAGCGAGGCCAGATCCGACCCGGCTCCCGGTTCGCTCATACCGAGAGCGGCGGTGATCTCGGCGCGGAGAATCGGTGCGGCCCAGCGCTTCTTCTGCTCGGGCGTGCCGAAGGTCAGCAGTGAGGCCGCGATGATGCCGAGGCCCTGCGGATTGAAGCTGTGGTAGATCCGGCGCTTCGAGAGTTCCTGAAGGTGGACGTACTGCTGCAGCAGCGTCGCGTCCCGGCCGCCGAATTCGGGCGGGTTGGCCGGGAGCAGCCAGCCGCTGTCGAAAAGCAGGCGCTGCCAGCGGCGGGCCCACTCGGGAACGTCGGCGCTGGAGCGGGATCGCTGCGCGACCTCGTCGGCACCGGGCAGGTGCTCGGTCAGGAAGTCGACGAATTCGGCGCGGAAGGCCTCGACCTCGGCATCAAAGGTGAGCTGCACGGTACTCCTCGGCGATCAGTGCCCGATGGGTGGCCGCGCCGCCGAGCAGCAGCTCGCCGAACTTGGCCCGCTTGAGCGCGAACTGCACATCGTTTTCCCAGGTGAACCCCATGGCGCCGAAGAGCTGCACGCCGTGACGGAACACCAGCGACTGGCATTCACCGGCCGCCGCCTTGGCCATGGACGCGGCGAGTCCGCGGCCGGGATCGCGCTCGGCGATCGTCAGAGCGGCGTAATAGGCCAGCGCACGGGCTCTTTCGACGGCCACGTGCATATCGGCGGCCTTGTGCTTGACCGCCTGGAACGAGCCGATGGGCACACCGAACTGCTGCCGGGTGCGCACCTGCTCGAGCACCAGGTCCAGGATCCGCTGGCAGGCGCCCACGGTGGTCAGAGCCAGCCCGGTCAGCGCGAGACCGCGTGCCTCGCGCATCCGCACGACGCTTCGGTCCGCGTCGCCGACCCGCACGTTGTCGAAGGACACCTCGGCCAGATGCGCCACGGGGTCGAATATCTCGGTGCGGGAGACGGTGACGGCCGACGCGGGCACCACGAAGACTCCGGCGGCGGTCACCACGGCGTGGCGCTCGGCGCGATCGCCGTCCAGGACATGCCGGGCCGTCCCGTCCAAGCGCCAGCCGGTGCCCTCGCGTCGCGCCAGCACGCCGTCGAACACGGCTGCTCCGGTCTCGCCGGGACGCACGAAGTCCGGTGCGAGGGGGGCGAATTGGGTCAGGGTCGCCAGATACGGCGTGGGATCGGTGGCGCGCCCCAGTTCTTCGAGCACGATCGCCAACTCGACGGCGTTCTCCGGATCCGTGAGCTCGGTCCAGCCCTGCTCGACGTACGCCCGCCATACCGGATCAGGATCCGCGCCCTTGTCGACGATCTCGCGGATCACCGTCGGCGGGCACCGTTTCGCGACGATGTCGCGGACCGTCTCCTGCCACAGCCGCTGATCCGAGTCGAACTCGAAGATCATCCAGGCCTCCTCACCATGCCTCGTCGCACATTGAGGGTGAGAATAGCATTCTCGTTTCAGGAAAGTAAGCGTCTCAGCGCGGGAACGCGACACGCACCCTAGGAGTAGGAACAAGTCGCGTTTCCGGTAAGGTGCAATCATGTTCTCCACACATGACAGAGGACCGGTCGCGCCGTGACCCTTCCCAATGACGAGCCGGCGTGGAAGCAGCGCGCCGTGGAGCGTTCGCTGCGCAGTGCGAAACTGCGGGCCGAAGAGCGGGTTCAGCGCTTCCTCGATGCCGCGCAGGCGATCATCACGGAGAAGGGCACCACCGACTTCACCGTCCAGGAGGTCGTCGAGCGCTCGCGGCAGTCGCTGCGCAGCTTCTACCTGCAATTCGACGGCAAACACGAATTGCTGCTGGCGCTGTTCGAGGACGCCCTGGTCCGGGCCGCCGACCAGATCCGGGCCGCCGCGGCGGGCAAGAAGGATCCGCTCGACCGGCTTCAGGTGGCGGTCGAGTTGCTTTTCGAACTGTGCCGTCCCGACCCGACCGCGCAGCGGCCGCTGTTCACCGATTTCGCGCCGCGCCTGCTGGTTTCACATCCGGCGCACGTCAAGGTCGCGCACGCGCCGCTACTCGCGCTGTTCACCGAATTGATGACCGAGGCCGAGGCTGCCGGCAAGTTGCGCAAGAGCATCGAGCCGCGGCGCATGGCGGCGATCGTCATGCAGACGGTCATGTTCACCGCGCAGTCGAGCGGCAGCACCGACGAGGAGACGGTGCATCCCATCACGGCCGGTGAGGTGTGGGAATTCTGCTCGACAGGCTTCTCCGCACGCGGCTGAAGAGAATCCTATTCTCATTCATTGCGAATTATGATTACATCGGTTCATGCCCGACCTCTGGACCGATCTGCTCGCCTGCCTCGAACTGCGGCCGAGTTCCGCCGCGACGCGCGAAGGCGATCCGCATGCCCGAGGCGCGGATCGCCACAGCACGCTCGCCACGTTCGAGGGGCCCAATCAGCAGCTCGAATATCACCGCCTGTTCGGTGGACAGCTGCTCGCGCAGTTCCTGCGCGCGGCCGATATCGCCTGCCCCGACAAGGCGGTCAAGTCCATGCACGTGCTCTTCGCGCGCGAGGGCAAGAGCGACGCGCCGGTGCGCTACGTGGTCCAAATCCAGCACCGCGGCAGGTCTTTCGCGACTCTGACGATCATCGCCCGGCAAAAGGGTGAGGTCGTCGCCACCGCGACGGTGTCCATGCACGCCGCGGAGGACGGGCCCGAACACCAGACCGCCGAAGCGGTTCCACCGATCCTGGCTCCCGAACACGGAGTGCGCCTGGACCTCATCCCGTGGGAGACTCGCTCCACTGGGAACCTGGACTCGCTCGACGCGCACGCGCCCGACTACGACCTGTGGATGCGCACCCCGCAAGTCGGCGCCGAACACGGCCAAGCCCTGATCGCCTACGCCACCGACCTCAACCTCATCGGCACCGCCCTGCGCCCGATGGAAGGGTTCGGGCAGCGCGGCAACGGCACCGCCTTCACCTCCGCCACCACCTCACACACCATCTGGTTCCACCGGCCCTTCCGCGCGGACGACTGGCTCCTCATGCGCCACCACAGCCCGATCCTGGCGCACGGCCGCTGCTTCGGACGCGGAGACGTCCTCACCGCCGACGGCACCCTCGTGGCCTCCTTCGCCCAGGAGGCGCTGCTGCGCTTCCGGCCCTGAGTTCGGACCCGCGGTAACCGATCCCCGGAGAATCGAACGGTCGACGCCGGTCGTGGCCGATATAGTCGGGCGGCGTGGAAACAGTGCGAGTCGAGGACCGACAGACCGGGAATTTCGCGGAGGTGCCGCGTCCGCTGGCGCGGTACCTGGCATCGACCGAGCTGATCGAGCTCGAGCAGTCGGTGCGGTCCTGGTTCGGTATCGCCTCCCAGGAAAGTGCGGAGCAAGACTTCGATCGACTGGCGGCCGGGAATCCGGACCGGGTGCTGTACGGGCTGCTGTGGCTGACCGCGACGTGGGGATCGTTGTGCGCGGCCAGGATTGGGATAACGGTCGAGCAATTCATGCCGGCCATGTCCTATCGCGGGCCGTGGCGCGACCTGTCCAGCGAGGACGAAAAGAGCTGGGAGGTAGGGGAACAGGCAATTCGGCGGGGTATCAGCGGCGTGCTGACGAGCGATGAGGATATCGTCGAGTGCCTGCGAATATTCCGGCTGCTCGATCCCTCGCTGCTGCGCCTGCGCTGGATTCTGTTGGCGGTCATGGACGGGCTGACACAGGGCATGGAGCGGAACGGGTTGTCGCCCTGGGGAGCGGCGGCGCACATCGTCAGTGGCGCGGGCTGGGACTGAGCGGGCAGGATTCGGAATTCAGGGGGCCGGGGTCGCACCGTTGGAGGTTGGGAGCAGTCGTTCCGCGGCGGTGTAGGGGTCGATGTGGCCTGCGGCCACCGAGGCGGCGAGGGCGTCCAGGTCGGGGTGGATACGAAGGCGGGTGTGCGCCAGCGAGAGGATTTGGGAGCGGGCTCGGGCGGTTCGGCGGGTGGGGGTGTCGGTGCGGTGGTGCGCCTCTATGGCTTGCACCACGGCGGAGAGACCGTCGCCTCGGACGGCGCTGAGGGTGAGGACGGGGGCGTCGGTTTCGGCGTGCAGGTCGCGGACCGTCTGGTCGGCGCCTTCGCGGTCGGCCTTGTTGACCACGATCAGGTCCGCTACTTCCAGCAGGCCCGCCTTGGCGGCTTGAATGGCGTCGCCCGCACCGGGATTCAAAATGACCAGGGTGGGGTCCGCGAGGGCGGCGATCTCGATTTCGGACTGGCCGACGCCGACCGTCTCGAGCAGGATCAGGTCATAGGACAGGGCTGCCAGCAGGCGGATGGCGGCGGGGACCGCTTCGGCCAGGCCGCCGAGGTGACCCCGGGTGGCCACGGAGCGAATCAGGACGTCGGGGTCGTTGATGTGGGCGGCCATGCGGATTCGGTCGCCCAGCAGAGCGCCGCCGCTGTAGGGAGAGGAGGGGTCCACGGCCAGCACCGCCACCCGCAGGCCCTGCCGGCGGTAGACACCGACCAGGGACGCGATGGTGGTGGACTTGCCCGCACCGGGTGGGCCGGTGACGCCGACGACGCGCACAGGGGTGTGCGCGATTTCTGCCAGAACCTCTGCGCGGCGCGGGCTTTCGACCAGGGTGAGCAGTCGGCCCGCCGCACGGATCGAGCCCGCCCGCGCGGCGGCCATCAGTTCGGGGATGTTCATCGGATCGTGTGGATCACCGGGCGGGGACCTCGATCAGAGTTGCCGAGCCCATCCCGCCACCCGCACACAGGGCGGTGATGCCCAGTCCCCCACCGCGACGCCGCAATTCGTGCACCATGGTGACGATCATGCGGGCGCCGGTCGCGGCGACGGGGTGCCCGAGCGAGCAACCGCTGCCGTTCACGTTGACCCGGTCGGGGTCGAGGCCGAATTCCTTGATCATGGCGACCGGCACCGAGGTGAAGGCCTCGTTGATTTCGAACAGGTCGATTTCGCCGATCGATACTCCCGCGCGGGCAAGGGTTTTGCGGATGGCGGCGATGGGGGCCAGGCCGGTCAGGGCCGGATCGATACCGGCAGAGGCCCACGAGCGGATGGTGGCCAGGGCGGGCAGGCCCACCGAATCGCCGGCGATCACCAGGGCGACCGCGGCGTCGTTGGCTCCGGAGGCGTTGCCGGCGGTGATGCTGAAGCCCTCGATCTCCGGATGCAGCGGTTTGAGAGAGGCGAGCTTCTCGGCGCTGGTGGCGCGACGCGGGTGCTCGTCGGTGGTGAATCGCCCGTGCGGGGTGTCGATGGGCACGATCTCGGCGTCGAAGCGACCCTCGTCGATGGCCGTGATCGCGTTACGGTGCGACCGCAATGCCCAGGCGTCCATCTCTTCTCGGGTCAGGCCGTACTTGACGGCCGTGTTCCAGCCGACCGTGATCGACATGTCGAGGTTCGGGGCGTCGGGCCGGTCGGGGTGGGAGGGCGAGACCCAGGGGTCGGCCCATTCGTCCTCGCCGGTCCGGAATCGCGATTTGGGTGCGGTGGAGTCGGAATTGACGCCGCCGGCGATGATCACCTCGTCCATGCCCGCGCGGATCGAGGCCGCGGCGCTCTGCACCGCGGCCATGCCCGCGGCACAGTGCCGGTTGTGGGCCAATCCGGGAACGGTGTCGAGCCCCGCGGTGACTGCCGCGTGACGCGCCAGGACGCCACCGCCGTAGCGGCCTTCGCCCAGGATCACATCGTCGATCGGGTGCCCGCCGGTGTGGGCAGCGGCCGCCGCGACGACGTGGTGGGCGAGGTCGAAGGCGTTGGTGTCGCGGAGTGTTCCCCGGCGGGCGGTGCCGATGGGGGTGCGCAGCGCGGATACGATAACGGCTTCAGGCATTGGTGCTCTCCACTTCTGCGACCAGGTTGCGGCGCAACAGTTTTCCGGTCTCTGTCTTGGGCAGTTCGGGGCGGAACACGATGGCGTCGGGAGTCTTGGAGGAGCGCAGCCGCGCCTTCACCCACGCCGTGATCGCCTCCGGGTCACCGGCGCCGACCAGGACCGCGACGAGTCGCTGACCCCATTCCGGATCGGGCACGCCGATGACGGCGGCCTCGGTGATGCCCGGGTAGTCGAGCAGTACGTCCTCGATCTCGGCGGGCGCGATGTTCTCCCCGCCCCGGATGATGGTGTCGTCGGCGCGGCCCTCGATGAACAGGTAGCCCTCGGCATCGAGACGACCCAGATCCCTTGTGGGAAACCAGCCTTCGGCATCGAGCGCACTGCGCCCGCCGTATTCGCCGGAGATCTGCGCGCCGCGCGCGAACACCAGGCCGGTCTCGCCCACCTCGGCGAGTTCATCGGTCTCCGTGCGGATCTGGATCTCGATACCGGGCAGGGTGCGGCCCACCGAACCGAGCCGGTCCCGCACCGCCGGATCCTGGGACGCGAAGGCGGTGCGGTGATCCTCCGGGCCGAGCACGGCGATGGACGAGGCCGTCTCGGTGAGTCCGTACGCATTGACGAAACCGGTCTCGGGGAAGACTCGCAGCGCCCGCTCCAGCACAGGCCGGGGAGTGCGTGACCCGCCGTACGCCAGGCTCAGCAGACTCGGGGTGCCCGCATCGGGCCCGTCCACCGCGGCGACGATCCGCGCGAGCATGGTCGGAACCAGCATGGCGTGCGTGACGCGCTCGGCCCGAACGGTCTCGAGCCACTGTGTGGCCTCGAACGCCGTGAGATACACGATGCGCCGACCCGTGTAGAGGTTCGAGAGCAGATTCGTCAGACCCGCGATGTGATACGGCGGCACCGACACCAGCGTCGCGTCCGACTCCGCGGCGGAACCGAATTCGAGGGTGTTCAGCACGTACGCCATCAGGTGCCGGTGGCGCAGTAGCGCGGCCTTGGGCGCGGAGGTGGTGCCGCTGGTGTAGATGATCACCGCGACGCTCTCCCCGTCCCAGTCGAGGTCGCCGCCCTCCGAATCGCCCTGTCCCCCATGGGCGTCGACCAGTGCGTCCAGGTCCTCGGACCGCAGCACCAGCGCACCGGGATGACGGTCCACCAGCGCACCCAGCTGGTCCGCGCCGAGCCGGTAGTTGAGCGGCACGAACGGCACCCCGGCCAGCACCGATCCGAACAGCGCCACCGGATAGGCGAGATGGTTCACGCCCAGGTAGAGCACCGCCGGATGGCCCCGGAAGCGGCCCGCGGCGCGCCGGGCCAGCCTGTGCAGTTCGGTGGCGGTCAGGGATCGGCCGGCGGCGGTGACCACGGTGCGGTCACCGCCCGAGGACGCCATATCGAGAATCATGTTGATGTTCATGAGAATGCTATTCTCGCCGACAGAGAGCGTTAATTGCAAGAGAGGACGCGAGATGCAGATCAAAGGAAACTCGGCGCTGGTGGTCGGCGGCACGGGCGGTCTGGGTGAGGCCACCGTGCGCCGCCTGCACGCCGCCGGGGCCGAGGTGGTGGTCGCCGATGTCGCCGACGACAAGGGCAAAGAGCTCGAGGCGGAGCTCGGCATCCACTACATCCATACCGACGCGACCAGCGAGGAATCGGTACTGGCCGCCATCGCGCTCGCGGAATCCCTGGCGCCGCTGCGGATTTCGGTGGACACCCACGGTGGCCCCGCTACCGGTGGCCGCCTGGTCGGCAAGGACGGCTCGCCGCTGCCGCTCGAGGGCTTCCGCACGACCGTCGAGTTCTATCTGACGGCGGTCTTCAACGTCATGCGGCTCTCCGCGGCGGCGATCGCCGGAACCGATGCGCTGGAGGAGGGTTCGCGCGGTGTCATCATCAATACCGCATCGATCGCCGCGTACGAGGGGCAGATCGGGCAGCTGCCGTATGCCGCCGCCAAGGGCGGTGTGGTGAGCATGACCCTCGTCGCCGCGCGGGATCTGTCGCCGCTGGGCGTGCGCGTGGTCACCATCGCGCCGGGCACGTTCAACACTCCCGCCTACGGCAAGGCGGCCGATCAGCTCGAAGCCTATTGGAGCAAGCAGGTTCCGCATCCGCATCGCATGGGCCGCTCACCCGAGTACGCACAGCTGGTGCAGTCGATCGTCGAGAACGACTACCTCAACGGAGAGGTGATTCGGCTCGACGGCGCACTGCGGTTCCCGCCGAAGTAACACTGCGGTTCCACACCACCGCGGCCCTGGCCGCGACAAGCGTGACGGGTACCGCCCCCTCTCCTGGCCGGTACCCGTCACAACGGCCTGTGGCCCCGGGAATCCATCCCGGGGCCACAGGTATCCGACAGCTGTGTCGCGCGGCGGCTCAGCCCTTCTTGGCGTTGAGCTGCTCGATGATGGCGTGGAAATCCGGATGCTGGAACGAGATCTCCTCCGCGGTGGTGGCGTAGTCCAGCGTCGCCAGCACCGCACGCTCCAGATGCAGGTTCAGCAGCCGCTTGGTGCTCTCGACCGCCTGTTGCGGCAGTCCCAGAATGCGTTTGGCACACGCGAGCGCCTCCGACATCGGGTCGGCCACCACATGATTGACCAGACCCATCTCACGCGCCCGCTCGGCGGGAATCCGCGCACCGGTGAGCGCGTACTCCTTCGCCAGCAGCAGGCTGGTGTGCAGCGGCCAGGTGACCGGACCGCCGTCGGCCGCGACCAGTCCCACCTGCACGTGCGGATCCTTCAGGTACGCGGTCTCGGCGATGTAGACGATGTCGCTCAACGCCACCAGGCTGCACCCCAGGCCGACGGCCGGGCCGTTGACCGCCGTCACGATCGGCACCCGGCAGCGCGCCATACCCAGCACGATGTCCCGGCCGTGCGCGATCGTCTTGGACCGCAGCCGCGAATCACGGGCCAGCTCAGCGAGATACGTGAAATCGCCACCGGCGGAGAACGCGGTCCCACTGCCGGTGAGCACGGCCGCGCGGGCGTCGCGATCATCGGACAGCTGCGGCCACAGTTTCGCCAGCCCGGTGTGCAGCGCGTCGTTCACGGCATTGAGCGCGTCCGGCCGGTTCAGCGTGATGATGCGGAGCGGTCCGTCGGCGTCGACGGTGATTTCTTCAGGCAGGTCGTACACGATCACACTTCCAATCCGAGAATGCGCGAGGCGATGATGTTCTTCTGAATCTGTGAGGTGCCGCCCATGACGGACTGCGCGCGGCTGTACAGATACGCGCCGAGCAACTCGGGGTCCCGGGTGCCGGTGACGGCCAGCGCGGCATGGCCGACCGACTGTTCGACCCAGGTCATGAGCAACTTGTCCAGCGACCCCTCGGGGCCGTGCGAGACGCCGTCCAGCTGTTCCGAGAGTCGCCGGCGCACGTGCAGGCGCAGCATCTCGGTTTCCACACTCGCCCAGGCGAGTTCGGCCGGTGCCGCGCCCTCGACCCGGGATGCCATCTGGCGCACCAGTTTTCCGTAGCGCGCGGCATAGCCCAGGGTCGCGGGCTCGCGTTCGTGACCGACCACGGTCATGGCCAGTTTCCAGCCTTCACCGGGTGCGCCGACCATCTGATCGGCCGCAACCCGCGCTCCGTCGAACTCGACCTGCCCGAACTCGGTGGTGATTCCGCTGATCATGCGCAGCGGCCGCTGTCGCACACCCGGCTGCTTCATCGAGATGACGAACGCCGAAATGCCCTTGTGCCGAGGCGCGTGCGGATCGGTGCGGGCCAGCAGCAGGCACCAGTCCGCGATATCGGAGTAGCTGGTCCAGATCTTGTGCCCGTGGATGACGTACTCGTCGCCCTCGCGGGTGGCCGTCGTGCGCAGCGAGGCCAGGTCCGAACCGGCGCCGGGCTCGCTGAATCCCTGACACCAGCGCTCACTGCCGTTGATCATGCCGGGCAGGAACCGCTGCTGGATCTCGGCGCTGCCGTGCCTACCCAATCCACTGACCAGGTAGCCGAGGCTGGGACGCGGCGGAGCTCCGGCGGCGGCCAGTTCCTCGTCGAGAATGACGTCGTACACCGGCGGAAGTTCGTGTCCGCCTAGGTGTTTCGGCCACGACAGACCGAAGAATCCGGCCTCGTACAGGGCGCGATGCCACTCGCCCTGCCTGGCCCAGTACTCGTCACCGGAGGTGGGGAATCGTCCCGCCACCTCCCCGAGCCAGTCCCGCAGCCGGGACCGGAACGCCGCCTCCTGCGGTGAATCACGAAAGTCCACAGTCGATTTCCTCCAGTCGGACGGGGAACAGTTCGGTGGAGACCAGTGCCCGGCGCAGGTAGACGTGCGCCAGGCATTCCCAGGTATTGCCGATGCCGCCGTGTACCTGGATCGCGGTCTCGCAGACCGTGCGCGCGGCACGGGCGCAGTAGAGCTTGGCGATGCGCGCCGCACGCACCGCCTCGGACGGGGTGAGCTCGTCCACGGCCCACGCGGCATGACGCAGCACGCTGATCGATCCCTCGATCAGGGCGAGCCCCTCCGCGAGCAGATGCGCGACGGCCTGATACGAGCCGATCGTGCTGCCGTACTGCTCACGGACTTTCGCGTACTCGGTGGCCAGCGTGTGCGCACCGCGCGCGGTGCCGAGCAGATCGGCGGTGGTGGCGACCAGCGCCAGGGCGTGCCACTGCGCGAGCTGGTCCGCGGAGAGTTCACCGATGGGGCGCAACGGCATGCGGATCTCGGCATCCGCGCGGGTGAGGTCCGCTCCCTCGAGCGCCGAACCCACCTCACCGGCCAGCAGATGCCGTTCGTCGAAGACCAGCGCGCTGTGGCAGTCGCGAGCGTCCACGGCCCGATCACCGGCCGAAATCGTCCAGCGGCGGTCGTCCTCGAGTCCGTGCCCGCGCAGATCGTCCGCCAGCACCGGGCCCAGGAACGGCACATCGACCAGGCGGCGGCCGAATTCCTCTGCCACCAGCGCGATTTCGACTCCCGACGCTCCGTCCGAGCGCAGGGCCCGCCAGCCCGCGGTGTCGACGGCCTTCTCCAGCCGAGCGATCCGGGCGCGATCCTCGAGCTCCGAAACGGATCCGGGGCCGAGATCATCGGCCAGTTTCGCGGCGGCGTCGCGCAGCTGTCGCTGCTCACTCGTCAGACGTACGTCCATGGCGCTCCTTCAGAACCCGGCGCAGAACCTTGCCGGAGGGAAGACGGGGAATCTCGGGCACGAACACCACATGGCGCGGCCGTTTGTAGGAGGCGAGTCGTGCGCCGACGAAGGCGACGAGTTCGCCGGGGTCGATCGGCGCCGACACCGTGACCGCCGCGACGATCGACTCGCCGTCGGCGGAATCGGGTATTCCGAACACCGCGCAGTCGGCGACGGCGGGATGCGCATGTAGCACGGTTTCCACCTCGGCGGGTGCGACCTGGAAACCGCGCACCTTGATCATTTCCTTGAGGCGGTCGGTCAGCCGCAGCCACCCGCCGGCATCGACCGTGCCGATATCGCCGGTGCGATACCACCCGTCGCTGGTGGCCGACGCGGTCGCGGAGTCGGGCAGATACCCCGCCATCAGTGCCGCCGAGCGGGCCTGGATCTCACCGACCTCGTCCGTTCCCAGCACCTGTCCGGACTCCGGGGACACCACGCGCACCCGCACGCCCGGCACCGGGCGACCCACGCTGTCCAGGCGCGAACGGTCGATCGGATTGCAGGCGATGACCGGCAGTTCGCTGGTCCCGTAGGCGGGCAACCAGCCGACTCCCGTTCGCAGCGTGACGGTTTCGGCGATGCTCGCGGTGACCGGGGTCGCGCCCCACATGATGTAGCGCAGTGACGACAGGTCGTAGGACTCGAGGTCGTCGTGCGCGGCCAGGGCCATCGCGATCGGCGCCACCGCCATTTCCACCGTGATGCGGTCCTTCTCGATGTGGCGCAGCATCCGCTCCAGATCGAACCGGCGATGCAGGCGCATCCACGCCCCGGTCCGCAGCGCCAGCAGGATGTTGAGGAGTCCCAGAATGTGCGACGGCGGGGTGAGCACCTGAATGCGGTCCCGCACCGTGAATCGCAGGGCCTCCCGCCACTGTTCGACGGCCGCGGCGAGCGAGGCATGGGTGTGCCGCACGGCCTTCGGCAAACCGGTTGTGCCGGAACTGAACACCAGCACCGCGTCGGTTCCGGGACCGGGCGCCGAGTACACCCCGCGGGCCGGGACGATGGGATCATCCAGCGACAGCATCGGCATCAGGTCGGCCAGAACGGGGTGATCGCCCACCGCGTGCGCGGGCCGGGTGATCTCCAGCGCGTGTTCCACCTCGGTGCGCTTCCAGGCCGGGCTCAGCAGCACGACCGCCGCGCCGATCCGCCAGACGGCCCGCACGGCGATCACGAATTCCGGCCGATTCGAGGACATCAGTGCGATGCGGTCACCGCGCCGCGCGCCCCGGGCCCGCAGGGTCGCGGCGAGTCCACCGGCGAGTGCCTCGAGTTCGGGCAGTGTGTATTCGCGCTCCTCGAAGGCGAGCGCCACCGAATCCTTCATGTTCCGGCCCTACTCGGCGAGCGCATCGCCGTACTCGCCCAGGGGCGGCGGCGGTCCGTACACGGGGCTGTGACCGCCGACTCGAATGGGGCTGCCGATCAGCCGGTAGTCGCCCGCCGTCACCACGGCATCGGGCGCGCTCTTCAGCGCCTCGGGGAGCGTACGGACCGCCGCGGCCGGAACGCCCAGCGGCCGAAGCCTTTTCTCCCAGCTGTCGGCGGTGTCGCCCGCCAGCGCCGTGGTGACGACGTCGAGGACCTGCGCGCGCGAGGCGACGCGTTCGCTCATGGTCGTGAACCCGTCGATTCCGGCTTCGCCGGAGAAGGACTTCCAGAAGCCGTCGTGCGTGATGAACAGGGCCAGGTAGCCGTCCGCTGTCGGGAACAGTTGCGCGGGAACGTAGTACGAGTGCGCGCCGAACGGCCTGCGCTGCGGCTCGGTCCCGGTGTTCAGGTAGGCGGAGGCGTGATAGTTCAGCTGCGAGAGCATGACGTCTCGCAGTGACACCTCGACCTGACCGCCCCGGCCGGACACGATCTGGGCCAGCAGGCCGAGCGCCGCGGTCAGCCCGGTGGAGTTGTCGGCCGCCGAATAGCCCGGCAGCGTAGGCGGTCCCGCCGGATCGCCGGTCAGCGCGGCGACGCCGGTGGCCGCCTGGATGACGTAGTCGAAGGCGGGATGATCGCCCGCCTCCAGACCGAAGCCGGTGATCGCGACGCAGACCAGGCGTTCGTTCCACTCTCGCAGCGCCGCGTAGGTGAGCCCGAGCCGGTGGATCGCCGAGGGCTTCAGATTCACCAGCAGCGCATGCGATTCCGCCGCCAGGGCGCCGAGCCTCTGCTGACCCGCCGGTGTGTTCAGATCCACGCGCACGCTGCGCTTGCCCCGATTGAGACTGGCGAAATAGGTGTCGCCGACCTGCCGGGAGATGTCGCCCGAGGCCGGTTCGATCTTGATGACCTCCGCGCCCAGATCGGCCAGCATGAGGGTGGCGTACGGTCCGGCCAGCATGGTGCCGACCTCGAGCACGCGGATACCGGCCAGGGGGCCGGTCACCGCAATTCCTTTGCCAGCGTGGCGATCATGTCGCGAGTGCGGCGCTTGGAGGCCACCAGCTCGTCGCGGTCGTTTCCGAGCGGCAGCAGCCGCACCGAGAGATCGGTCGCACCGGCCTCGGCGTAGCGGCGCAGTCCGGCCGCGATGGACTCCTCGTCGCCCGCGATGCACAGGTCGCCGATATCGGCGGCGGAACCCTGCTCGAGCAGTCGCTGATAGTTCGGCGACACCTCGGCCTCGCCCAGAATGCGGTTGGCGCGAGCGCGGGCCTCGTCGACTTCGGCTGGGCGGCACAGGCATACGGGCAGTCCGGCGACGATGCGCGGTGCGGGCCGCCCGGCGTCGGCGGCGGCCTTGGTGATCTTGGGGACCACGTGGTCGGAGATGGCGCGCTCATCGGCCATCCACAGAATGGTGCCGTCGGCCTGTTCGCCCGCGATGCGCAGCATGACCGGGCCGAGCGCGGCGACCAGCACCGGCAGTGGCGCGACCGGTCCCAGATCCTGCGGATTGTGGACGGTGAACGAGTCGTTCTCCACGTCCACCTGCCCCGGTCCGCTCAGGCCCGCGTTCAGGACCTCGAGGTAGTCGCGGGTGTACGCGGCGGGCCGGTCGTACGGCAGACCGAGCATGTCTCGCACGATCCAGTGATGCGAGGGCCCGACCCCGAGCGCGAGCCGTCCGCCCGCCGCGGCGTGCGCGGAGAGCGCCTGTCGAGCCAGCGCTACCGGATGCTGGGCCTGCAACGGCACCACGGCGGTACCCAGTTCGATCCGGCTGGTCCGTGATCCCATGAGCGCGACCGTGATCAAGGCGTCGAAGTCGGTGGGGATCTGGGGTATCCAGGCGGTGTCCATCCCCGCTGATTCGGCCCATTCGATATCGGCCAGCATGCGGGAGAGTTTGCGTGCGGAGTCGCCCTTCTCCGGTCCGATCATTACTCCGATGCGCACGATTCCTCCACTGCCTGTTCAAGTCCGGGCTCGGTGGTCCCGGTCAGTGCCCGTATGTCGGTGACGAGTACGTCCAGGGCGGTCCCGGTCGGAAAGACCGCCGCCGCACCGGCTTCCAGCAATTTGGGGACATCGCTGCCCGGGATGGTGCCGCCGACCACCACGGCGATGTCACCGGCGCCGGCCTCGCGCAGCGCGTTCACCACCCGCGTGGTGAGCGCGACGTGCGCGCCGGACAGAATGCTGAGGCCCACGACCGCGACGTCCTCCTGCAGCGCGATGGACACGATGTCCTCGATGCGCTGGCGGATTCCGGTGTAGATCACCTCGAATCCGGCATCGCGCAGGGTGCGGGCGACGATCTTCGCGCCGCGGTCGTGTCCGTCCAGACCGGGCTTGGCGACCAGTACGCGCGCGGTCATCAGAACACCACCGGCTGCTGGAATTCGCCCCAGACGTCCTTGAGCGCGGTGGTCATCTCCCCGACCGTGCAGTAGGCGTTGACGCAGTCGATGAGCGGATGCATGAGGTTCTCGGTTCCTTCCGCGGCGCGCGACAACGCGGCCAGGGTGGTGCGCACGGCGCCGGGATCGCGTTCGGCTTTCACTCGCGCCAGCCGCTTCAATTGCAGATCGCGACCCTCGGCGTCCAATTCGTAGGTGGAGATCTCCGGTGCGGGTTCCTCCGAGACGAAGCGGTTCACCCCGACGACCGGGCGCTCGCCGCGTTCGACTTCGCGGTGCAGTTGGTACGCCTCGTCGGCGATCATCCCCTGCAGGTAGCCGTCCTCGATCGAACGGACCATGCCGCCATGGTTTTCCAGGTCGGTCATGATCTCGATGATGCGTTCCTCGGTGGCGTCGGTGAGCGCCTCGACGAAGTAGGAACCGCCCAGTGGGTCCGCGACCCGGGTGACGCCGGTTTCGTAGGCGAGGATCTGCTGGGTGCGCAGCGCCATGGTGGCCGATTCCTCGCTGGGGAGCGCGAACGGCTCGTCCCACGCGGCGGTGAACATCGATTGCACACCGCCCAGGACCGCGGCCATGGCCTCGTACGCCACGCGCACCTGATTGTTCTGGGCCTGCGGCGCGTACAACGATGCGCCCCCGGCCACACAGCCGAACCGGAACATGGAGGCCTTGTCGGCCTGCGCACCGTAGCGCTCACGCACGATGGTGGCCCAACGACGGCGTCCCGCACGGTATTTGGCGATCTCCTCGAAGAAGTCGCCATGGGTGTAGAAGAAGAACGAGATCTGCGGCGCGAACTGGTCGATGCTCATGCGCCCGCGTTCGACCACGGTATCGCAGTAGGTCACGCCGTCCGCGAGGGTGAACGCCATCTCCTGCACCGCGTTCGCGCCCGCGTCGCGAAAGTGCGCGCCCGCCACCGAGATCGCGTTGAAGCGCGGCACCTCCGCCGCGCAGAACTCGATGGTGTCCGCGATCAGGCGCAGCGAGGGCTCGGGCGGCCAGATCCAGGTGCCGCGCGAGGCGTACTCCTTGAGGATGTCGTTCTGGATTGTGCCGGTGAGCTTTTCGCGCGGCACGCCCTTCTTCTCGGCGGCGGCCACGTACATCGCCAGCAGGATCGCGGCCGTGCCGTTGATGGTGAAGCTGGTGCTGATCTTCTCCAGCGGGATGTCCGCGAAGAGCACCTCGGCGTCGGCCAGGGTGTCCACCGCGACGCCGACCCGGCCCACCTCCTCCCCCACCTCGGGATCGTCCGAGTCGTAACCACATTGGGTCGGCAGGTCCAGTGCCACGGACAATCCGGTGCCGCCCTGTTCGAGCAGATACCGGTAGCGGCGGTTGGACTCCTCGGCGGTGCCGAAACCGGAGTACTGGCGGAACGTCCACAGCCGGCCTCGATAGCCGGAGGAGAAGTTGCCTCGGGTGAAGGGAAACGCGCCCGGCGCGGGCGGGTCGGCGCGCCGATCGTCCGGTCCGTAGACCGGCCGCAACGGGATGCCGGATGCGGTGGTGACATGGTCGTTCATTGTTGAATACCGTACTTGCAGAAATAGAGAATGCCAATACCATCAAGCGCAAACGGACCTGCCCGAGGAGAATAATGACTAGTCAGCAGCAACTTTTCACGGACCGCACCATGGTCATCTCCGGCGGCAGCCGGGGCATCGGACTGGCCATCGCACACGCGGTCGCACGGCAGGGCGCCAATGTGGTGGTGCTGGCCAAGACCGCCGATCCCCATCCGCGACTGCCTGGCACTGTGCACACGGCGGTGGCCGCACTCGAGGCCGCCGGCGGCAAAGCGGTCGCGGTGGTGGGCGATGTGCGCAACGAAGAGGACGTGCGGCGCGCGGTCGAGACCGGCGTCGAGCGGTTCGGGGGCATCGATTACTGCGTCAACAACGCCAGCGCCATCGCCACCGCACCCACCGCCGAGCTGACCGCCAAGCGGTTCGATCTCATGCAGGAGATCAATATTCGCGGCACGTTCCTGCTGACCCGAGCCTGCCTGCCGCATCTGCGACGGGCCCCGAACCCGCACGTGCTGACCGTGGCCCCGCCATTGAACCCGAGTCCGCGGTGGCTGGGCGCACACCCCGCCTACACCCAGTCCAAGTACGGCATGACCCTGCTGTCGCTGGGCTGGGCGGCCGAATTCGCCCCGGAGGGCATCGCGGTGAACTGTCTGTGGCCGCAGACCTATATCGCGACGTCGGCGGTGGCCAATATGCCCGACGGGCAGGCGTTGCTCGCCTCCTCGCGCGATCCGCGGATCATGGGCGACGCCGCGGCCGAGATCCTCTCGCGCCCAGCGCGTCACAGCACCGGCAACTGCTACGTCGACGCCCCGCTGCTCATCGAGTCCGGCGTGACCGATCTGTCGGGCTATGGCGGTGGGGACCACCCGATCCCGGACATGTTCCTGGACTGAACCCGCTGCGCGTTGACTAATTCCGACCGGCATGGAAACCTGTTATCCAGTTTAGGAGAATCCCATTCTCATGAGAGGAGGATACGAATGCGCCTGCCGCCCTTGCCCGCCGAACGTTGGGACGACCGCACCCGCTCCGCGTTCGGGCAGCTGCTGCCCGTCGCCCGGCGCAATCCCGAGGGCGCGGGCCCCGCGATGTCGGTGCTGGCCAACCATCCGGATCTGACCGAGGCGTTCCTGGGTTTCAGCGTGTACCTGCTGTTCCAGTCGACGCTGCCGCCGCGGATCCGCGAACTGGCGATCCTGCGCGTCGCGCACCGAACCAACTGCGCCTACGAGTGGAAACACCACGCGCGCTTCGCGGAGACAGCGGGATTGTCCGAAACGGATATCGCGGCGGTCCAGAACGGCACCGCCGCAGCGGAATTCGACCGTGTCGTCATCAATGCGGCGGATGAGCTGCTCGAGAAGTCCACGCTGTCCGACCAGACCTGGACGGCGCTGAGCGAGGAACTCAGCGACCGACAGCGCATGGATCTCGTCTTCACCGTGGGCGGGTACAGCCTGCTCGCCATGGCATTCAACACCTTCGGCGTCACGCCCGAAAACGAAAGGTAACCCGGTGGCCCATTTCACCAAGCCCGAAGCGGGTAGCTGGACCGAGCAGTATCCACAGCTCGGCACCGGCCCTGTCGACTACACCGACTCGATCGATCCCGCCTTCTACGAGGACGAGCGCAACGCCATCTTCAAGAAGAGCTGGCTCAATGTCGGCCGCGTCGAACGGCTGCCGCGTGTGGGCAGCTACTTCACCCGCGAATTGTCCTGCGTAGGCACCTCTCTCATCATCGCGCGGGGCTCCGACAAGGAAATCCGGGCATATCACAACATCTGCCGCCACCGCGGGAACAAGCTGGTGTGGAGCGATTTCCCGAACGAGGAGACCGCGGGCTCGTGCCGGCAGTTCACCTGCAAATACCACGCCTGGCGCTACAGCCTCGAGGGCGAGCTCACCTTCGTGCAGCAGGAGAAGGAATTCTTCGACCTGGACAAGAAGGACTACGGGCTCAAGGATGTGCGCTGTGAAGTCTGGGAGGGCTTCATCTTCGTCAACCTCGATCCCGACGCCGCGCCGCTCACCGAATTCCTCGGACCCATGCTCGAGGGCGTGCAGGGTTATCCGTTCCACGAGATGACCGAGGTCTACACCTACAAGGCCGAGATCGGCAGCAACTGGAAGCTGTTCATCGACGCGTTCGCCGAGTTCTACCACGCGCCGATCCTGCACATGAAGCAGGCGACCAAGGACGAGGCCGACAAGCTCGCCGGATACGGCTACGAGGCACTGCATTACGAACTGTCCTCGCCGCATTCGATGATCTCGTCCTGGGGTGGCATGGCCCCGCCCAAGGACCTGAACATGGTCAAGCCGATCGAGCGGGTCCTGCGCAGCGGATTGTTCGGCCCGTGGGACCGCCCCGATATCGACGGTCTCGACGAATTGCCGGCCGGACTCAATCCCGCCCAGCACAAAGCCTGGGGCGTGGACGAATTCGAGATCTTCCCGAACTTCTCGCTGCTGTTCTGGGCGCCGGGCTGGTACCTCACCTATCACTATTGGCCGACCGCGGTGAACAAGCACATCTTCGAGGCGAACCTGTATTTCGCACCGCCGAAGAACGCGCGCGACCGCATGGCCCAGGAACTGGCCGCGGTGACCTTCAAGGAATACGCGCTGCAGGACGCCAACACCCTGGAAGCCACGCAGACGATGCTCGAGACCCGCACGGTCTCGGAATTCCCGCTCAACGATCAGGAGATTCTCCTGCGTCATCTGCACGTCATCGCACAGAACAAAGTCAAGGAGTACCGAGATGCCGCAGCTGCCAGCTGAATTCGCCGACCTGGAGCCGTTCGCGGACTGGTGCCTGGCCACCGAGGCGGAGCGCTACGCCAAGCGACTGGCCTCCACCATGCCGCAGATGCAGGAGTTCTACGACACGGCGTTCCCTCGCCTGGAAGCCGCGCTGGACTACTGCGACAAGTACGAGTGGCCGGACCTGCCCGAGGACGCGCGTGCGCTGTTCCATCTCATGCAGTCGCTGGTGATGGCCTCGTTCCCGATCGAGGTGTGGAAGCAGCCGCGCGTGCCCGACAGCGGCGCGGCCTGGGCCGTGCTGATCAACGAGCCGGTGGTCTGAGCCGGTCGCCGGCGAGCAGAAGGAGAACGAAATGCCCAAGGGCTATGTGATTTTCACCGAGGCCATCAAGGACCCGGACGCGATGGTCGAGTACGGCCGCGCGGCGGCGACGGTGCCGCCCAGCGGCGGGATGCGTCCCCTCGCGGTCGATTCCGCACCCGGCGTGCTCGAGGGTGAATGGCACGGCAATCAGACCGTCATCCTCGAATTCGAATCGGTCGAGGCGGCGCGCACGTGGTACGAGTCGCCGGAGTATCAGCGCGCGGCGAAACTGCGTCAGGCGGCGGCCGAGACCAACGTCGTGATCGTCGCCGGCTTCGAAGCGCCGAAACGCGAAGCGTCGCAAGCATGATCACGGTGCGGGCAGCGGGACTGCTCGATGTCGACACCGGTGAAATCGTCCGGCCCGGCATTCTGCGCATCGACGGTGAGCGCATCGCCGGCGTGGGCGGCGAGCCCGAGGGAGAAATCCTCGATCTCGGCGAGCTGATCCTGCTGCCCGGACTGATGGACATGGAGGTCAACCTCCTGATGGGCGGGCGCGGTGAAACCGGCCTGGCCTCGAGCGTGCAGGACGATCCGCCACTGCGCATGCTGCGCGCGGTGGGCAATGCGCGGCGCACGCTGCGCGCGGGATTCACCACCGTGCGCAATCTCGGACTGTTCGTGAAAACCGGCGGCTATCTCCTGGACGTCGCGCTCGGGCGGGCCATCGACGGCGGCTGGATCGAGGGGCCGAGGATCGTGCCTGCCGGGCATGCCATCACCCCCACCGGCGGGCATCTGGATCCGACCATGTTCTCCGCCTTCGCTCCCGACGTGCTGAAGCTGACGCTCGAGGAGGGTATCGCCAACGGCGTCGACGAGGTGCGCAAGGCGGTGCGGTACCAGATCAAGCACGGCGCCCAGCTGATCAAGATCTGTGTCTCCGGCGGTGTCATGTCGCTCACCGGAGCGCCTGGTGCACAGCACTATTCGGATGAGGAACTGCGCGCGATCGTCGACGAGGCACACCGCCGCGGGTTGAAGGTGGCCGCGCACACCCACGGCGCGGAGGCGGTCGAGCACGCCGTCGAGGCCGGAATCGACTGCATCGAGCACGGTTTCCTGATCGACGACAAAGCCATCAAGGCGATGGTGGCCGCCGGTACCTGGCTGGTGCCCACCACCCGGCTCGCCGACGCCATGGATGTGTCCAAGGCGGCTCCGGCGCTACAGGCCAAGGCCGCCGAGATGTTCCCGAAGGCGCGCACATCGGTACTGGCGGCCTACCAGGCGGGGGTGAAGATCGCGGTGGGCACCGACGCGCCCGCGATCCCGCACGGCCGCAATGCCGATGAGCTCGTGGCCCTGGTCGAGCGAGGGCTCCCTCCCCTCGATGTGGTCCGTGCGGCAACCGTGCGCGCGGCCGAGTTGATCGGCGTCACCGATCGGGGCCGGCTGGCCGAGGGGCTGCTGGCGGATGTGATCGGGGTACCGGGAGATCCGTTGCAGGACATCACCGTCACCCAGCGCGTGCAGTTCGTCATGAAAGGCGGCAAGGTCCATGTCCAGAGTTGAGGATCTGCTCGAGATCCAGCAGGTGCTGGCCCGGTACGCGGTGACCATCACCAAGGGCGATATCGCGGGGCTGCTGGCGGTGTTCACGCCGGACGGGTCCTACAGCGCGTTCGGGGACACCTACACCCTCGATCTGTTCCCGGAGTTGGTGGCGGCCGCCCCGAAGGGGTTGTTCCTCACCGGATTACCGGTGCTCGACATCGACGGCGACACCGCCGAGGGCACGCAGCCGCTGTGCTTCGTCGACCAGAGCACCCATGACATGCGGATCGGGTACTACACCGACGCGCTCGTGCGCACCGAGGACGGGTGGCGGATCCGGACCCGCCGGATGACCTTCATCCGGCGCAGCGGCGTCCACGATTCCGGCATTCCGCACGCCTTCGAGCGTTCGAGGACATGAGCGGTTCGAATCCCATGACGATCGACGAATTTCGAACCGGGCTGCGGACCTGGCTCGAGGAGAACGACCTGACCCCCGGGCCCGACCATTCGCTCGACGGACAGGTCGCGCAGCTGGCCCGCGTCCGCGGTGCGCTCTACGACGCGGGCTGGATGCGCTACGGCTGGCCCGCCGAGGCGGGCGGCCTCGGCGGACCGGCGGTTTTGCGGGCGGTGCTCGGTGAGGAGGTCGCCTCGCGCGATCTGGCCGAGCCGGGCATCTACTCGATGATCGAGGTGCTCGCGCCGACCATGATCTCCTACGCCCGCCCGGAGCTGGCGGCGGAGATGGTGCCGCGGCTGCTGTCGGGCCGGGAGCAGTGGTGCCAGGGGTTCTCCGAGCCGGGATCCGGCAGCGATCTGGCCTCGATCACCACCAAAGCCGTTCCCCGCGGGTCGGATTGGGTGATCAACGGACAGAAGGTGTGGACCAGCCTGGCACAGTACTCCACGCGCTGTGTGCTGCTCACGCGCACCGCGCCTGGGCGCGAAGGCATGACCGCGCCTGGGCGCGAAGGCATGACCGCGCCCGCGCACGAGGGCATCACCGCTTTCTTCGTCGATATGGACTCCCCCGGCATCACCGTGCGACCGCTGCGCACCATGCACGGCGTCGACGAGTTCGCCGAGGTGTATTTCGACGATGTCGTGGTGCCCGCCGACCGGATGCTGGGCAGGCCCGGCGACGGGTGGCGGGTCGCGATGGATCTGCTCCCGCACGAGCGCTCCGCCTGCTTCTGGCATCGGATCACCTACCTGTTCACCCGCCTCGATCGCATCGTGGCGCACACCGCGATACCCGATGACACCGAGCTCGGCGAGGCGTTCCTGGCGCTGCACACCGTGCGCTGCCGCTCGCGCGCCACTCAGCGGCGCCTGGCGAACGGGGCGCGCCTGGGCCCGGAGACCTCGATCGACAAGGTGCTCCTGGCCACCGCCGAACAGCGGTTGTTCGACACCGCGCGCGATCTGCTGCCGGGCGTGCTGGAACTCTCCGATCCGGAATGGCGGACCGAATACCTGTATTCGCGTGCCGCGACGATCTACGGCGGCACCGCCGAGATCCAGCGCAATATCATCGCGCGCCGCCTGCTCGATCTCGGAAAGGACTGAGCCGTGGCCGATTTCGACACCGCCCCGGACGAGCTCGACCTCCTCGAGCAGACCGTGCGCAAGACCATGCTCACCGTCGCCGCCGGCGCCGAACTCGACCGTGCCCTCGCCGAACTGGGCTGGACCGACATGCTCACCGACATTCCGAATCTCGCGATTCCGCTGGTCTTCCGCCTGCTCGGCGAAACCGGTTCGCACGCACCGCTTCTCAACGACGTCATCCTCCACACTGCGGGGGCGGACCCACTGGGCACCACGCCCTTGCCCTTCACCGGTGGCGCATGGCTCGAGTGGGAACGCACCGACCGCGCCGGGACCACCGTCGACGAACAACTCCCCCTGCACCCGGTGCGGCTCATCGGGCCCGCCTCGACCGGGACCGATCGTGCCGGCGGCCCCTCGCCGGACGCCCTTCACGGCTTCGCGACGACAGATCCGCTCGATGCTCGAGAGGTGACGCCCGGTCCCCTCGCGAACGGCCACGGCACCGACGCTCATCGATCCGCCCGTCATGAGGCGTTGGCGGCGGGGCGGCGGGCATTGGCCTGGTGGCTCGTGGGCAGCAGTCGGGCGATGCTGGGGCTCGCTCGGCGACATGCGCTGGAGCGTGAGCAGTTCGGGCGCCCGGTCGCGGCGTTCCAGGCGGTGCGGCACCGGCTCGCCGAGGCGCTGATCGCGATCGAAGGGGCCGAAGCGACGCTCACCGTCGCGGGCGACGATCTCGGGGCGCTGCTGGCCAAGGCCGCGGCCGGGCGGGCCGCGCAGATCACCGCGCGCCACTGCCAGCAGGTGCTGGGCGGGATCGGGTTCACCGCGGAACACGATCTGCACCGGCACGTGCGGCGCACGCTCGTGCTGGACGGATTGCTCGGCAGCACGAGAGAACTCGTCCGTGAGGCCGGGGTTCTGATTCGCACCGAGGGCGCGGCCCCTCGACTGGCACAGCTCTAATCCGACCATCGACAGCGGAGGAATTGGTTCTCATGGCCCGACCCCCCTCGTTCCAGCGGGCGACCGTGACCCGGATCATCAAGGAGAGCGCGGACTCCCGCACTTTCGTCCTGGAACCACACGATGAACCGCTCGAGTATCGGGCGGGTCAGTTCTGCACGTTCCGGGTGGCGGTGGACGGCAAGAACCTCTACCGGTCCTATTCCATGTCCAGCGCGCCGGAGACCGACGGCGAACTCATGACGACCGTGAAGCGGGTTCCGGGCGGTCAGGTCTCGAACTGGTTGCACGACAACGTATCCGAGGGCGATGAGCTCGACATGAGCAGGGCGGCGGGGCGATTCTGCCTGCGCCCGTCGGAGGTTCCGATACTCGGCTTCAGCGGCGGCTCCGGCATCACCCCGGTGCTGTCGCTGACCAAGAGCGCGCTGGCCACCACCGATCGCCGAGTGCGGCTGCTGTGCGCGGACCGCGACCAGCCCTCGATGATCTTCGAGGCGACGCTACTCACCCTGGCCGAGCGTTATCCGGGACGCCTGGAGGTCGTGCGGCACCTCGACTCCGACCGCGGTTTCCTGACCCCGGACCTGGTGCGCGCCTTCGTGAACGCGGACGCGCACGGCGACGCGTACATCTGCGGCCCGGAAGCCTTCATGGAGATGATCGAGAACGCCCTGCCCGGGCCGGGTCTCATCTTCAGCGAACGCTTCGGCGCACCCGCCCCCGTCATCCCCTCGGCCCCCGCGGTCGCGGATCTCGCGGACTCGACATCCCGGCCCGGCTCCGTCGTGAGCACACCGGACGCCGTCACCCTATCCGCCGAGGGCGGGACGGTGACGATCCTTCTCGACCGCAAGAAGGTGTCGGTGCCGCGGCGGGCGGGCGAGACGCTGCTGCAAGCGGCGCGACGGGCGGGGCTGACGCCGCCGTTCTCGTGCGAGCAGGGCAATTGCGCCACGTGCATGGGGCGGCTCACCGAAGGCACGGCGACCATGGCGGTGAACGACGCGCTGACCGAGGACGAGGTCCAGGAGGGCTACGTGCTCACCTGCCAGGCCGTGCCGGACGGTCCCGAGACGACGGTTCGGTACGAGTAGCCGCCCAGCGAAACCTCTTGACGTTTCAGAGCATTCGAAGTTCGACAGAGAAAATGGAGGACGGCACATGGCCAAGGCACTCGCACCCGAGGTCTCCACGTGGCCCGACGACGATCCGCAGCTCATCGGCAGTGGCTGCGGCGCTTGCGGGGCGGTGACCTGGCCTCGCCAGCAGCGCTGCCCCCGATGCAGCGGACCGGACATGACCGATCGGCTGTTGCCGCGCCGGGGAACGCTGATCGCTTGGACCACACAGGGATTCGTGCCCAAGCTGCCCTACGCGGGGCGCGAGACGGGCGAATCGTTCGAGCCGTTCGGCATCGGACTGGTGCAGCTCGGCGAGGAGGTGCGCGTGGAAACCCGGCTCACCGAGGCCGATCCGGATCGGTTGCGCGCGGGCATGGCGGTGGAGCTGGCATTCGTACCGCTGTACTCCGAAGCCGACGGGACGGAGGTCGTGACCGTGGCCTTCGCGCCGGTGTGATCGCGGATTCGGATGAGTAGAGGAGTATCGATATGAACGACGTTGCCATCATCGGCATCGGTATCCATCCGTTCGGCCGTTTTCCCAAGACGGCGATGGAGATGGGGGCCGAGGCCATCCAGGCCGCCCTGGCCGATGCCGGAATCCAATGGAAAGACATCCAATTCGGGTTCGGCGGCAGTTACGAGGTGAGCAACCCCGATGCGGTCACCCGCCTGGTCGGTCTGACCGGGATCCCGTTCACCAATGTGTTCAATGCCTGCGCCACGGCCGCCAGCTCGATCGAGCAGACCGCCGAGGCGATCCGTTCCGGGCGTTACGACGTCGGTATCGCGGTCGGCATGGACAAGCATCCACGCGGTGCCTTCACCGATGACCCGGCCAAGCTCGGGCTGCCCGGGTGGTACGCCGAGAACGGGCAGTTCGTCACCACGAAGTTCTTCGGCATCAAAGCGAACCGGTACCTGCAGGACCACGGCATCTCCCAGCGGACGCTGGCGAAGGTCGCGGCCAAGAACTACCGCAACGGCGTGCTCAATCCGAATGCGTTCCGGCGCAAGCCGATCGGCGAGGACGAGATCCTGGGCTCGCCGATGCTGAACTATCCGCTGACGCACTACATGTTCTGCACGCCCGACGAGGGCGCCGCGGCGGTGATCATGTGCCGCGCGGATATCGCCAAGCGATACACCTCCACCCCGGTGTACCTGCGGTCCTCCGCGATCCGGACGCGCCGCTACGGCGCCTACGAGGTCCACAGCACCTGGGCCGCGATCGACGAGGACGTCTCCCCGACGGTCTACGCCTCCGCGGACGCCTATGCCGCGGCCGGCATCGGCCCCGAGGACGTGGACGTCATCCAGCTGCAGGACACCGACGCCGGGGCCGAGGTGATCCATATGGCGGAGAACGGCTTCTGCGCGGACGGCGACCAGGAGAAGCTGATCGCCGAGGGCGCCACCGAGATCGGCGGGCGCCTGCCGGTCAATACAGACGGCGGTCTCATCGCCAACGGCGAACCGATCGGCGCGTCCGGGATCCGGCAGGTCTACGAGCTGGTGCTGCAATTGCGCGGCCAGGCCGGCGACCATCAGGTGCCGGGCAAGCCGAAGGTCGGCTACGCCCAGGTCTACGGTGCGCCGGGCACCGCCGCCGCCTCGATCCTGTCCCTCTGACCTCGCCACACAGCGCTGCCGCCGTCCCGGAAGGGGCGGCGGCAGTGTGCGTGATGCGCAGGCGCACAGATTATTTGAGCATGCTGCCCGCATCGATCGGCAGCGGAACACCGGTCACGTAGCGAGACTCGTCCGAGGCCAGGAACAGCACCGCGTTGCTGACGTCGACCGACTCCACCCACGGCACCGGCAGGGTGTGGAACATGCGGCAGATGGGCTCGAGGTCGGCCGGGCCCGGGTTCTCGAGGTCCGGCCGGAAGAGCTTGTAGGTGCCCTCGTTCATGACCATCGGGGTGTTCACGTGCGTCGGATGCACCGAGTTGACGCGAATCGAGTGGTGCCCCAGTTCGACCGCGAAGGTGCGCATCAGCCCGACCACGCCGTGCTTGGCGGCGATGTAGTGTCCGACGTTCGGGTAGGCCTTGAGGCCGCCGACCGAGCTGGTGAGGACGATGGAGCCACCGCGCTCGCCCGCGATCAGGTGCGGGATGGCCGCTTTGACGCTCTTCCAGACACCGCCGAGGTTGACGTCGATCATGTCCTGCCAGAGCGTCTCGTCGAGTTCGCTCAATTGACCGCCCTCATTGCCGATTCCGGCATTGGCGACCACCACATCGAGCCGTCCGAGCTGCTCGACACCACTGTCCACCGCGGCCTTCAGCGCCGTGTAATCACGCACGTCGACCTCGGCGGTGACGACGCGCCGGCCCTCGGCTTTCACCAGTTCCGCCGTGGTGGCCAGATCCTCGGGGGTGGACATGGCGAACGGCACATTGTCGAGCTGCTTGCACACGTCGACGGCGATGATGTCGGCGCCCTCCTGGGCCAATCGCACCGCATGGCTGCGGCCTTGACCGCGCGCCGCACCCGTGATGAATGCGACCTTTCCTTCGACCCGTCCGGTCATTGCTTCCTCTATTCGTTGTTCGCCGAATTGGCTTGCCGGAGTGTGAAACTCAGGACTTGGGCGTGTACTCGACATGGAGTGCCTGCAGGCCGCGCAGGATGTAGGTGGGTTCGTAGTCGTAGCGCCGCGCGTCGGCGGGACCGTGCCGCCCCTCGTCGATGCGGATGTCGAGCATGCGATCGAGCAGACGCGTGAAGGACACGCGACCCTCCACCCGGGCCAGCGGACCGCCGGGGCAGGTGTGCGCACCGCGCCCGAAGGCGATGTGCTCCCGGGCATTCGGGCGATCGAGGCGGAATTCGTGCGGTTCCTCGAAACGCCGCGGGTCGCGGTTGGCCGCGCCGGGGCAGATCATGACCGTGGTTCCGATCGGCACATCCACCCCACCCACCTGAGCGTTCTGCTTGGCCAGGCGGAACATGCTCTTGACCGGAGCCTCCATCCGCAGCGTCTCCTCGACGAAGAGCGGAATCTTGCCGCGGTCCTCGCGCAACTGCTGCTGAATGTCCGGGTTGTCGGCCAGGAACCGGAGTCCGGAGGTCAGCAGTTTCGCCGTGGTCTCCTGTCCGGCCGCGAAGAGGAATGTCGCCGAGCGCACCACGTCGATGACCTCGGGCGTGGAACCGTCCGGGTACTTCGCCAGCGCCAACTGGGTGAGCACATCGTCGCGCGGCTCGGCGCGGCGATCCTCGATGTAGGCGGAGAACTTGTCGTCCAGCCAGGCCAGTGGATTGCTGGAGAGGGCATCGTCATCGAGTGCTCCGACCCGCGAGCCGGGGCGTTCCGCGCCGAGCACCACCCGGAACTTCTGGTGATCCTCCTCCGGCACCCCGAGCACGTCGGCGACCACCAGCAGCGAGAAGGGTTTGGCGTACGCGGTGCCGAATTCGCACCGGCCGTCGGCGAGGAATTCGTCCAGCTGCTGGTCGGCCAGCCGCCACATGAACTCCTCGTTCTCCTTCAGTCGCGCCGGGGTGAGCAGCCGGTTCAGCACGGACCGCGCGTAGGTGTGCTGCGGCGGATCCATGGTCACCATGTGCTCGAACATGGGCATCTTGGACCGGTTGCGGTCGATCAGCTCACCGAGATCGTCACCCTCGACCTCGAACGGCAGGGGCGGGAACGGTCCGCCGACGGCGATGATCGAGGAGAACGTGTCCGCGTCCTTCGTCACCTCGGCGGTCTCCTCGTACCCCGTCACCGCATAGACCCCGCGATGCGGCAGGGCGGTCACGGGGCACTGCGCGCGCAGGTGGTCGTAATACGGATGGGGATCGGGTACCAGCGCCTGATCCGTGAAGTAGTCGACTGTGTCGAAATCAGTCATCCTGGACAGCTCCTGCCATCGGTAAGGGAGATTCATTTTGATGGTAACGCTGATCTTCGCATTTGAGAATAGCGTTCTCCATTGCCCGTGCGACAGGGCGCCGGATTCAGAAAAGGGATGGGACCTGCCGTTATCGACCCGTCGGTCGGCACACGAAAACGGCCGGGACGGCAGGCCGTCCCGGCCGGATGAGGGTCTGGACCCTCAGCACTCACGCACCCTCAGCGTGTCACAAGCCTCAGTGCGTCACAGGGTTTCGATCGCATGCTCCGGACACGCCGCGATCGCCTCCGATACCGCGCCCTCCAGGTCGGCCGGCACCTCGTCCACCGACACCTCCGAGTAGCCGTAGTCGGTGAGGGTGAACACCTCCGGACACAGCGAGACGCAGACGCCGAAGCCACGGCAACGATCCGTATCGATGCTGACCTTCATCGAATACCCTCCTTCACGCCGCCCCGCGGCCTCACCGGCCGAACGGCCTCCCGTGTGTGAGAATCACACTCTCATATTCGAGCACGAGAGTTTCACACGGTCGGCCGCGCGTCAACGCCGGGGGCCACGCACTCAGCCCGAGGGAAGCAGATCAGCTGCCAGAGAAGGGGATCCGACGCGGAAGGTCTCCACGGCGTCGACCGGATCGGAGGTCAGTGCGGCGGAGTACGCGCGCTCCTTGAAAGCGCGCGCGGCGGAACTCATCCGGTACTGCACCGGACTGCCGACCCGGCAGTCCAGCTCGGCCGGCCAGTTCTCGCCCCACAGGGCCACTTCGAACTCCGCGGTATCCAGGCTGTCGAGCAGTCCGTTCCTGATCCGCGAATAAGAGCCGAACAGGGCGGTGTCCACCGCGAGCGTCTGCGGCCGGGCGTCGGGATTCGAGTTCAGGCAGGACTCCAGATCCAGCACCTCCGCGCCCAGGATCCGGACCGGGCGGGGATCGTCGCATTCGGCCACCGCCACCCACACCTCCCAGCCCGCCAATACCCGGTCGAAGATCCATCCGCCCGCGTAGCGAACCACCGCCAGCGGATTCGGGCCGAGGATCGCGAGGCGATAGCGCAGTTCGCGGGCCTGGACATGTTCGAGCGTCGCATCCACTGACGCCATGACGTCTTCTTGCGGCGCAAAGGAGTTCACCAATCGAGTCGCCATGTGAGTCTCCATCTCATCGATGAGTGGGGCCGATATCGATGGAAATGGGAATCTCCTGGACCGGATATCAGACCGCGCGCTGGGCTATAGCGTGATTTACTTAACACCGCGTTCGACGGAAGGTCAACAGGGGAAAGCGTCATGGCAGGGCCTGGCTAAACGTCGCCTCCCCGGGGGTGAATCGGCCGCTCGGTCACCGATAACGGCACCGCGCTGCCACCCCGGCGCAGAGCGATGATCTCCGCGCCAACGGCGATCGCGGTCTCCTGCGGGGTTCGCCCGCCGAGCTCCAGGCCGATCGGCGAACGCAGTTGCCGCAGTTGGGTTTCCGTGACTCCCGCGGCGCGCAGCTCGGACCGCCGCTGCCCGTCGGCGCGACGCGAGCCCAGCGCGCCGACGTAGGCCACGGGCAGGGCCAGCGCCTGGGTGAGCACCGGGATATCGAACTTCGGATCGTGGGTCAGCACGCAGATCACCGTCCGGCTGTCGACGGCGGTCGTGCCGAGGTATCGGTGCGGCCACTCCACCACCACCTCGTGCGCGTCGGTGAACCGCGCACGATCGAGGAATGTGCCGCGCGCGTCGCAGACGGTCACGCGATAGCCGAGCAATCGGCCGACGGTGCACAGCGAGGTGGCGAAATCGGTGGTGCCGAACACGATCATGCGCGGCGGCGGCGCGAAGGACTGGACGAAGACCACCCGCTCCCGCTCGGCGCAGCCGATCACCCGCACCGCACTCGAGCCCGCCTCGAGCATCGCCCGCGCCTGCCGCACGACGGCCAGGTCGGCGCCGTCGAATCCCACACCTACCGCTCCGACGTCGCTCACCGCGAGCACCGCGCCGGACACCAGGTCGCGCACCCACGCCACCGGCGCATGCACGTCCAGCGCGGCCTCGACCACCGCGTGTTCGGTCGCCGTCACCCGGTGCACGAAGACCTCGACCTCGCCGCCGCAGGTCAAGCCGACCGCGAAGGCGTCGGGGTCGCTGTAGCCGAAGCTCTTTCGCATCGGAACGCCGGTGGCCAGCACCTCGAGGCACAGTTCGTACACCGCGGACTCGACGCAGCCGCCGGACAGACTGCCGTACACCGCCCCGGCCGAGTCGACCGCCATGGTCGTGCCGATCGGCCGGGGAGCGCTGCCGCTGGTCCCGGTCAAGGTGGCCAGGGCGTAGTCGGCGTTCTCCGCCTGCCAGCGCCGCAGGTGTACGGCGAGATCCCGCATGACTGCCCTTTCCGCACGCCACCGGCGTCGGAACCATCGTCCGGGATACCTCGGCCACAGGCGTAAATGTGATTCTCCTAATCCGTGATAGTACATTTACGTTTACGGCATAGTGGATATTGACACTGTGCGAACACCGCTGCTAGACAGGTGGTCGGCAGCGGTATGCCCGCATCGTCTCCGTGAACCGAGGAGCACGCCCCATGACTCGACACTGCCTGTCGCGTACTCGAATCGACCGGTCTCCAGATCCGGCCCACCCGCACTCCCGGATCCCCCGATGACCCGCACGGACACCGAAACCGCCGGAGTCGTCGGTACCCGGGTGCCGCGGCTCGAGGATCTGCGCCTGCTCACCGGAGCCGGCACCTTCGTCGACGACGTCACCCGGCCCGCCATGGGCCACGCGTGCTTCGTGCGCAGTCCGCTCGCGCGGGCCCGGATCACCGGCGTGGACATCACCGAGGCGTTGGCCCTGGACGGCGTGCTGGCCGTCTACACAGCCGCCGACCTGAATCCCGATGTGCACGAGATCTCCTACGCGCTGGACATGGTCGGGCTCCCGCCCGTGCCGCGCCCGCCGCTGGCCGATGACGAGGCCCGGTTCGTCGGGGATCCGGTCGCGGTCGTGGTCGCGATCGACCGCTATATCGCCGAGGACGCCGCGGAACTCGTGGTCATCGACTATGACCCGCTGCCGCCGGTGGTCGACTTCCGCACCGCGTCCGAGTCCCCCGAGCTGGTACACGCCGCCTTCCCCGAGAATTCGGCCGGCGCCATGGGCGGGCGCCCGCCCGCGGATCTGGATCCGGTCTTCGACGCCGCCGCCCACGTGGTGCGCCGGCGCCTGCATCAGCAGGCGTATGCGCCGGTGCCGATGGAGACCCGCGGCATCGTCGCCGAATGGTCCGGCGCCACTGCCGAAATGACCATCTGGACCTCGTCGCAGTCACCGCACGAGGTGCGCGGATTCTGCGCCCGGCTGCTCGGTATCGATGAGCACCGGGTCCGGGTCATCGTCCGTGATACCGGCGGCGGGTTCGGGCAGAAGGTCGCGCCCCAGCGTGAGGACGTGTGCGTCATGCTGGCCGCGCGCCGGCTCGGCACCGCCGTGAAGTGGATCGAGGACCGGCAGGAGAACCTCATGTCGGCCGGCATGGCCCGGCACGAATACGGCGACATCCGAATGGCTTTCGACGCCGAGGGCACGATCCTGGCCGCCACCATCGACCATGTGCAGAACGTCGGGGCGTACCCGATTCCCTCACCGGTCACCGCGGGCATGGTGGTCGGATTGCTGCTTCCGGGGCCCTATCGGATTCCGCAGGCGGGCTTCAGCGCCAAGTTCGTCTACACCAATACCGTTGGGCGCGTGGCCTATCGGGGTCCGTGGCAGTTCGAATCGGTGGCCCGCGAGGTGCTGCTGGACGCCGCCGCCCGGCAGATCGGCATGGACCCGATCGCGCTGCGGCACCGCAATATGCTGCGGCGGGAGGATCTTCCGTACGCGAACGCCAACGGCATGCCGTACAGCGACATCACGCCGCTGGAGACCTTCGAGCAGGCGCTGGGGATGCTCGATTACGACCGATTCCGCGCCGAACAGCGCAGCGCCCGCGCGCAGGGCCGCTACCTCGGTGTCGGTACCTGCACCTATGTCGAGCCCACCACGGGCAATACGCCGTTCCACGCCACCGAGGGCGCGACCATCCGGATCGAGCCGTCGGGCAAGGTGAACGTCTACGTCGCGGGCGGATCGGCCGGCAACAGTCTCGAGACGACGGTGGTGCAGTTGACCGCCGACGCCCTGGGGGTCGATATCGCCGATGTGCGGACCGTGCAGGGCGATACCGCGGTCACGCCCTTCGGCGGCGGGACCGGCGGCAGTCGCTCGGGATCCATGACCGCCGGGGCCATCGCCGAAACCGCCGCGGGACTGCGGGAGCGGCTGCTGGCCATCGCCGCGCACAAGCTCGGCGCACCTGTCGAGGAGGTGGAATTCACCGGCAGCCGGGCCTTCGCCCGTGCGAATCCGGACATCGTGGTGACGCTGGCCGAGTTGGCCGCCATCGCGTACTTCGCGCCCGATGCGCTGCCGCCCGGTGTGCCCGCGGGGCTCGAGGCCAGCGGCCGCCATCGCGTGGGCCAGTTGATGATCTGGGCCAATGCCACCCATGTGTGCACCTGCGAGGTCGATATCGAGACCGGCGGGGTGCGGCTGCTGCGCTACATCGTCAGTGAGGACTGTGGGCCGATGATCAATCCCGCTGTGGTGGAGGGCCAGATATACGGCGGCACCGTACAGGGGATCGGCGGTGCGCTGTACGAGCATCTGGCCTACGACGAGGACGGCAACCCGATCGCCACGACCTTCCTGGACTATCTCATGCCGACCGCGGCGGAGGTTCCGGTCATCGAGGTCGGTCACGTCCAGACGCCCAGCCCGGGACCGGGCGGGTACAAGGGCGTCGGGGAGGGCGGAGCGATCGGATCGACTCCGGCGGTGCTCAACGCGGTGGCCGACGCGCTCGCGCCGCTGGGCGTGGAGATCTCGCAGCTGCCGCTCTCCCCCGCCACCATCCTGGATCTGGTGGCCGCGGCCCGCGCCACCACTGCGACGGGGGTGACCGAATGAAGCCCGCCGCGTTCGACTATCACGTTCCCGAGACCGCCGAGGCGGCGGTGAACCTGCTCGCCGAGCTCGGCGAGGAGGCCAAGTTCATCGCCGGTGGCCAGAGCCTCGTGCCGATGCTGGCGCTGCGGCTCGCCGTCTTCGAGCATCTGATCGATCTGCGCGCGGTCACCGGCCTGCGCGGGATCGAGGTGCGCGGGGACGCGGTGTGGATCGGCGCGTCCACGACCCACGCACAGGTCGGTCGATCCGAGGAGGTCCGCCGCCGAATTCCGTTGCTGGCGCGCGCGACTCCGCTCATCGGGCATTTCCAGATCCGCAATCGCGGCACCATCGGCGGCGCGATCGCGCACGCCGACGCGGCGGGCGAGTACCCGGCCGTGGCGCTGGCGCTGGATGCCGACCTCGAGGCGCTGTCCCCGCGCGGGCGACGCGTCATCGCGGCGACGGATTTCTTCACCGGTATGTGGAGCACCGCGCTGGCGGCCGACGAGCTGCTCACCGGCATCGTCTTTCCGGGGTGGCCGGGGAGATCGGGGTTCGCCATCGAGGAATTCGCCCGTCGCAGTGGCGATTTCGCGCTCGCGGGCGCGGTGATCGCGGTGCGGCTCGACGCGGATTCCCGAATCGACCGCTGCGCCATCGTGGTGTTCGGGCTGGGGCCAACACCGGTGCGCGCCACCGCGACCGAGGCCGAACTGCTGGGTTGCGCGGTGAGCGAGGTCGATGCCGAGGAAGTCGGGCGCAGCGCCACCGCGGATCTGGAATCGATCCCGGCGGATCTACACGGGTCCGCCGAATACCGGCGCCGCGTCGGCTCGGTGATGACCACACGGGCATGGCTGCGCGCCGTGCGGGAGGCACGCAATGACTGATCGGGACATCCAGCTGCGCATCAACGGAGCCAGCCGCCGCGACCGGGTGCCCGCGCGGCTCACCCTGGCCGACTATCTGCGGGAGAGATGCGGTCTCACCGGCACCCATCTGGGCTGCGAGCACGGCGTCTGCGGGGCCTGCACGATCCTGCTTGACGGCGAGGCCGTGCGCGCGTGCCTGGTGTTCGCGGTGCAGGCGGACGGTGCGGAGCTCACGACCATCGAGGGCATCGCCGCACCCGATGGGACGCTGTCTCCGATGCAGCAGGCCTTCCGCGACCATCACGGGCTCCAGTGCGGTTTCTGCACACCGGGTTTCGTGCTGTCGGCGACCGCGTTCCTGCGCGAGAATCCCGACCCCACCGACAGTGAGATCCGTGAGGGTCTGTCCGGAAATCTGTGTCGCTGCACCGGGTATCAGGGCATCGTGTGCGCTGTCCGGGCCGCGGCCGCCACGACCGCCGAATCGAAGGACCTGTCATGAAACTCGAGAACACCTTCCGTATTCCGGTTCCCGCGCACGATGCCTGGCCGGTGCTGCTGGACCTGGAGCGGATCGCGCCGTGCGTTCCCGGCGCGACCCTGACTTCCCGCGACGGGGACGACTTCCACGGCAAGATCAAGGTCAAGCTGGGGCCCGTCGGGCTCACCTACAACGGCGTCATCAAGGTCGTCTCGCAGGATCCGCAGGCCCGCATCGCCGTGCTGGAGGGCCGGGGTCGCGAAACCCGGGGCAACGGCACGGCGAAGGCGACGATCGTGTGCCGCCTGGTCGAATCCGGCGGTGGCACGGATGTTCTCGTCGAGACCGATCTCGCGATCACCGGGAAGCCCGCACAGTTCGGGCGCGGCGCGCTGGCGGATGTGGCGGGAACTCTGATCGGCCAGTTCGCCACCAACCTGGCCACCGAGATCACCAGCACGGCGCAGGTCGCGGCCGAGACATCCGCTCCCGCAGAGGATTCGGAGCCCGCCGCCGAGACCGGAACCCGCTCCGAGCTTCGCTCGGTGCCGCGCCCTGCCGCCGAGCCGATAGATCTGCTCCGGGCCGCCGGGGCGGGTGGACCCCGGCGGGTCGTCTTGGCCGCAGCCGCGATCCTGCTGGTGCTGGCCCTGATTCTGACCGGCCGCCGCGTGGCGGGCCGAGGACCGCGACGCTGAATCGAGTGCCGCGACAGCGACTACGCCCCGCACCTGACAGGTGCGGGGCGTATCTCATGGTTCCGGCTCATCTGGTTCCGCGCAGCAGCGCCGGGTGCGGTGTCAGCGCGCGATACAGAGCGGATTCAGTTGCACGACAGCGCATTCGCGAGCGCACATGGCGCATTCACGGTGTGACGCGCACCGAGATCGAGGTGGTGTCGAGGAAACCGTCGAGCCCTTCGCGGCCGAATTCACGGCCGATGCCGCTGCTCTTCACACCGCCGAAGGGGGCGAACGGGTCCATGCTGTAGGGCTGGTTGATACCGAGGGTCCCGGTGCGGATCCGCCCCGCCACCGCCAGTCCCCGGTCCAGATCGGGGGTCCACACCGAGCCGGAAAGCCCGTATTCGGTGGCGTCGGCGAGCCGGACGGCGTGCTCGTCGTTGTCGTAGGGCACCACGCTCAGCACGGGCCCGAAGATCTCCTCCTGCGCGATGGTCATGGCGTTGTCCACATCGACGAAGATCGTCGGGCGCACGTACCAGCCGCGCTCGAGGCCCTCGGGCAGGTCCGGGCCGCCGACCAGCAGCCGTGCGCCGTCCCGCTGTCCCTGCTCGATGTATCCACGCACCCGCTGCTGCTGTCGCTGCGAGACCATGGGTCCGACCTGGGTGGCGGTGTCGAAAGGGTCTCCCACGACGAGCTTGTCGACCATGTCGGCCAGTGCGTCGACGTACTCCTGATATCGGCTGCGCGGCAGTAGGATCCGGGTCTGCGCGACGCAGGCCTGGCCGCTGTTCATCAGCCCGGCGACCATCATGCCGGTGGCGAAGTCCTGCGGGTCGGCGTCGTCCAGGACCACCGCGGCGGATTTGCCGCCGAGTTCGAGTCCGACTTTGCGCAGCGCGGATCCGCAGACCTGTGCGACCTGTCGTCCGGCCGCGGTGGATCCGGTGAAGGACACCTTGTCCACGCCCGGATGCGCCACCAGGTACCGGCCGACCTCACGGTCACCGGGCAGGACGCTGACCACCCCCGGCGGCAGCCCGACCTGTTCGATCAGCTCGGCCATGAGGTTCGCGTCCAGCGGAGTCTCCGGGGACGGTTTGAGCACGATGGTGCATCCGGCCAGCAGTGCCGGAATCAGTTTCGCGACCGTCAGGAACATCGGCATGTTCCAGGGGATGATCGCGCCGACCACGCCGACGGGCCGTTTGCACACCAGGATGTCCGAGCCCAGAAAGCCCGCCCTGGTCTCGGTCCACTCGAAGTCCGCGGCGATATCGGCGAAGGCGCGGATCATCGCACCGGGCAGCCGGGCGTGGGCCGAACGCGAGAATGTCAGCGGCGCACCCATTTCGGCGGTGATGAGCTCGGCGATCTCGTCCACCCGGGCGGTGTAGAGCTCGGCGAGCCGACGCACGACCGCAAGGCGTTCGGCCGGATCGAGCCGCGGCCACGGTCCGGTGTCGAAGGCCGCGCGGGCCGCCGCGACGGCGCGGTCGACATCCGGCGGGCCCGGCGCGGGGACCCGCGCGATCGGTTGTTCGGTGTGCGGTGAGATCACCTCGATGGTGGCGGTGGTGCTGGGTGCGACCCACTGGTTCCCGATGAATAGCTGCTCTGTGCCGCGCATGCGTTACCTCGGACCGGACGTGGTGTTCTTGTGGATGCGGCCGTCCTTCATGACGAAGCGGACGTCCTGCACGGTGGTGATGTCGAGGGTGGGATCGCCGGGCACCGCGATGATGTCGGCGAGCAGCCCGGGTGCGAGCCGGCCCCGGTCATCCACGTCGAGCAGTTCCGCGGCGGTGACGGTCGCGGCCCGCAGGGCTTGCAGCGGCGTCATGCCGCGGTCCACCAGCGCCCACAGCTCCTTGGCGTTGTCGCCGTGCGGGACCGCGGGAGCGTCTGTGCCGCAGGCGATCCTGACCCCGGCACGGATCGCCTTGCGCAGGGTCTCGCGGGCTCGCGGGAACACCTCGGCGGCCTTCTTCTGGAGCGCGGGAGCGGCTTTGGAGACATCGAGTCCCTCGGACAGGTAGCTGGTGGGCACCAGGAAGGTGCCGTGCTCGACCATCATGGCGATGGTGTCGTCACTGGCCAGCGAGCCGTGTTCGATGCAGTCCACGCCCGCGGCGATGCAGGCGCGGATACCGGCGTCACCGTGCGCGTGCGCGGCGACCCGTACCCCGGCGCGGTGTGCCTCGTCGACGATCGCCACGAGTTCCTCGTCGGAATACTGTTGTGCGCCCGCGACGGTGCCGTGCGACATCACCCCGCCCGAGGCGGAGATCTTGATGACGCCCGCGCCGTACTTGATCTGGTAGCGCACCGATTCGCGCACCTGCGGCACTCCGTTGGCGCGCCCCTCCTCCACGCTCAGCGGCATGATGTGCGGTGCGAGGCGCTGGAACATGGTGGGGTCGAGGTGACCGCCGGTGGGTGTGATGGCATGTCCCGCACCGACTATGCGCGGCCCCTCGACCCACCCCTGCTCGATCGCCCGGCCCAGATCCACATCGAGCAGGTAGCCCCCGGTCTTGACCATCAATCCGAGATTGCGCACCGTGGTGAATCCGGCGTGCAGGGTGGTGCGCGCGTTCATGGTCGCGCGCAGGGTCCGGTAGACCGGATCGTCCTGCACGCCGTGCATGGGATTGGGCAGGCCGGTGGGGGTGTCGGGCCCGCCGATGAGCAGATTGATCTCCATGTCCATCAGGCCGGGCAGCAATGTCACCTCACCCAGGTCGAGGACCTCGGCGTCGGTGGGCAGGATCGCGGGATCGATCTCGCTGATCCGGTTGCCCTCCACCACGATGACGCCCGGGCTGTGCAGGTGCCCGGTGTCGATGTCGAGCCGACGTGCGGCGCGCAGGACGGTGACATGTTCGCTCACAGGATCGGCTCGATCACGCAGTTCAGGGTGGAGTTCCCCGAGTCGGGAATCTTCGGCTGGCGCCACACCTCGACCGGGAAGGACACCATGATCATCGAATAGATGAGGTACATCAGGTTTTTGGCGTCCTCGGGCAGGTCCTCGAGCGGGAACTTGTCGCAGTAGGCGATCGCGTCCTGCGCGCGCGGGGTGATCGCGTCGTAGAAGCGCTGCATATCGGCCATGGAACTGGCCAGGCGGCGGTCGTACCGCTCCGATTCCGCGGCCAGGCACCACACCGCGGCGAACTGTTCCAGATCGGCGAATTCGGCGGGCAAAAGCGTTGTGCTCATGGTTGTTTCGCTCACTGCCGGGCCTCCGCGCGTTCGCGCTGGTAGTCACCGACCCAGTCGGCGGCGACCTTGTGCAGGTGCCGCAGCAGAATTTCCTGATCGTTGAGGTGGAAGGTGCGCACCGCGCGCGATTCGAGCATCATCTGGGTCGCCTCGAGGGTGGAGGCGTCCTGGAGGCCGTATTCCTTGAACGTCAGCGCGGTCATCTCGTGCGCGATCCGGTCGCGGGGGGTGCGGGCCGGGACGAAGTAGAGATTGCCTTCGAAGGTGTGGGTGTTGTGCGAGGTCGGCCAGTATTGATAGGTCAGGTACCAGCCGCCGGACCAGATGAGGATCACGAAGTTCGGCCACAGCTGGAACGAGTCCAGCCCCCACGGATCGCAGCCTGCCGGGTTGAGCCCCGCGGGCATCGTGCCCAGATCCGGTGTGTCCCAAGGCCCGAACAGCCCGCCGCGGGTGATGTCCTCCATCGGTTTGCGCATCGAGGGATCCAGTTCCCAGGTGACCACGCCCGAGGTGCTGACCAGGCGGTGCGGGCCGTCGAGCTGGTAGTGCGGCGCTTCGAATCCGGCCTGCTGCGCGGCGATCGAGAAATTGTCGGGCGTCTGTTTCCCGTGCAGAATCGGTGCGTGATAGAACTCCTGGAAGGCGTCCATGTAGAGCTTCCAGTTGGCCCCGACCTCGGACTTGTAGCAGTAGCGTTCGGTCAGCCTGTCGAACGGATAACCCTCGAGCGCGGTGACCATGGGGCCCAGGAATTCTCGCAGCGTTTGCCGCGGTCGCGCCGCGAGGTTGACGAAGATGAATCCCGCCCACACTTCGCAGTGCACCTTCGCGAGTCCGAGGGCGCTCTTGTCCAGGTCGAAGAATTCCTCCTCCTGCTGCACGAAGGCCAGTGAGCCGTCCAGGCCGTAGCGCCAGCCGTGGTATTTGCAGGTGAACTGCCGGCATGTTCCGGAGGTCTCTTCCCGGGGAAACTCGTTCCACACCAGCTTGTTTCCGCGATGGCGGCAGATGTTGTGGAAGGCGTTGATGCCGCCGTCCCGATCCCGCGCGATGATGACCGAGGTGTGCGCGGCGCGGATCTCCTTGGTGAAATAGCTTCCGGTGCGGGGCAATTGCTCGATGCGCCCGACATTGAGCCAGGCGCGTTTGAAGATGGCGTCCTGTTCCAGGGCATAGAATTCCGGCGCGATCGAGTCCTCGTAGGACATCGGCTCGGTGCCGAGTTCGGGATAGTGCTGCGTCCAGCTGCCCTCGGCGGGCTTGGGCCAACGAGCCATGGCGTACTCCTGGGTGTAGAGGGGTGGCGAGGGCGCGTTACCGGATCGGTTCCTCGCCGAGCACGGTGGTGCGCAACATTTCCCGGGGCGAATCGGCCGGATAGGGTGCGGCGCGATGGATGACGCCGCGGTTGTCCCAGATGACGGTGTCCCCGACGGACCATTCGTGCGTGTAGACGCGCGCGGCGGCGGTGCATCGCGCCAGCAGCCCGTCCAGGAGTGCCCGGCTCCGATCACCCGCCATCCCGACCACGTGATCGGTCGAGGCGCCCAGCACCAGCGAGCGCCGTCCGGACTTGTGCGTCCAGATCAGCGGATGCTCCTTGCTCGGGCGCGTGTGCCAGGCCGCGAGTTGCTCGGGCGTGGGCTCCTTGGTGACCAGGCGCTGTGAGGCCTCGAGCGAGTGCACCACGCGCAGCGGGGCCAGCGAGAGCTTTTCCTGCGCGGTGAGGCTCTCGTACGCCTTGTAGGTGCTGGCGAATTCGGTCTCGCCGCCGCTCGAGGCGACCGCCTTGGCGGTGAGCATGGTGGCCATCTGCGGGTAGGCGTCGTCCTCGGGGGTGCAGCCGTCGATGTGCCAGTCGAACGTCGCGCGCAGATAGCGTGCCGAGGAGTTCTTGGAGGTGTCGAGGCTGACCCGGTAGATGCCCTCGACCGGATGATGACCGGGTGAGGTGTCGACCTGACCGAGCTTGCGGCAGAAGGCGACCTGGGTTTCCGGATCCAGGTGCAGATCGCGGAACACCAGCACGCCGTGTTGCTCGAGCGCCTCCATGAGGACGCCGGGAATCGAGTCGTCCGTCAGCAGGCGGGCGGGGTCGAGGCCGGTGATTTCCGCGCCCACCTCGTGTCCGAGTGTGTCGATGGTGATGCTCACGGGTGCGGCTCCTTGATCCGTTCGAGTTCCGCGTCGGCGCTGTCGACGGGTGTGGGTTGCTGGAAGATTTCGACCGCCATGGCGACCATGACCAGCGAATAGACCAGCCGCAGCAGGGCCAGGGCGTCCTCGGGCAGATCGTCGAGCGGGAATTTGTCGCAGTAGGCGATGGCTTCCTCCAGGCGCGGGAAGAAGGCGTCGTAGAAGGTGATCAGCTCCGGCATGGAACTGCTCAGGCGCTGGTTCCAGCGCTCGGTTTCGGTTGCCAGGCACCACGTTCGCGCGAACCCCTCGAGATCGGCGAAGGCGGGCGGCAGGACGGGAGCGCTCATCTCAGGCCTCCCGCTCGCGCAGGTACGCCTCGACCCGGTCGGCGACGGCCTTGTGGAAATGCTTGACCAGGATTTCCTGATCGTTGACCGGGAAACTGGTCAATCCCGCGGTGCGATAGGCGGATTCGAGCGCGGTCTGGGTTCCGGTGAGCATGCCCGCGTCCTGCAGGGCGAACTCCTTGAACACCACCGAGGCGACCTCGTGCTCCACCCGCTCGCGCACCGTGCGCGCGGGCTGGAAGCACAGCATGCCTTCGAAACGGTGGGTGTTGTACGAGGTCGGCCAATAGCGGTAGAGCAGGTACCAGCCGCGGTAGATGAGGATTTCGATATTGGGGAAGATCTGGAAGTTGTCGATCCCCCACGGTTCGACCCGGCCGGGGTTCAGGCCCTTGGGCGGATCACCGATATCGGGTGATTCCCACGGCCCGACCAGACCGCTGCGGGTGATCCGCTCGATCGGGTACATGAATTCCGCCGGCAGGGTCCAGCGGCGCGCGCCACCGGTGGAGACCATGCGATGCGGGCCGTCGAGCTGGAAGTGCGCGCATTCGAAACCCTTGCCGGGGGTGCGCACCGCGGTGGGAATCTGCTGCGAATGCAGTCCCGGCACGTGGTAGTACTCCTGGAAGGCGTCGGCGAACAGTTTCCAATTGCTCTGATTGTCGGCCGTGAACTCGTACCACTCGGTCATCTTGTCGAACGGATAGCCGTCCAGATCGGTGATCATCGGGCCGAGGAATTCGCGCAGGGTCTGCGGGGGTTCGGGTGCGAGGTTCACGAAGATGAATCCCGCCCACACCTCGCAGTGCACCGACGCGAGTCCCAGTTCCTGCGCATCGAGGTCGAAGAATTCCTCTTCCTGCTGCACGAAGGCCAGTGATCCGTCCAGGCCGTAGCGCCAGCCGTGGTATTTGCAGGTGAACTGCCGGCATGTTCCGGAGGTCTCCTCGCGGGGAAACTCGTTCCACACCAGCTTGTTTCCGCGATGGCGGCAGATGTTGTGGAAGGCGTTGACACCGCCGTCGCGATCGCGCACGAGGATCAGCGACGTGCGGGCCACGTCGAGTTCCTTGGTGAAATAGCTGCCGGTGCGCGGAAGTTGTTCCACGCGTCCGACATTGAGCCAGGCGCGCTTGAAGATCGCTTCGCGTTCGAGTTCGAAGAATTCCGGGGAGACCGAATCCTCGAACGACATCATCCCGGTGCCCAGTTCGGGGTAGTGCTGCGTCCAGGTGCCCTCGGCGGGCCGGGGCCACTGCCTCGCGGTCGGTTGTTTCACGGTCGATCGCTCCTGTGTTTCCGGTCGTGTCCTCATATCACCGAGCCGCCGTTCACTCCGAGAACCTGACCGGTGATGTATCCGGCCTGTTCCGAGCACAGGAACACGCACGCCGCGGCGATGTCCTCGCCCGTGCCCAGATGCCCGACCGGAATGGCGCGGGCCATGGTCGCGTTGTCGGGGAGATTTCCGGCCGCTTGGGATTGCCTGGACATCGGCGTGTCGATGCCCGAGGGCGGAATCGTGTTGACGGTGATGCCGTTCGGCGCGTATTCGCGGGCGAGACCCTTGGTCATGGCGACGACCGCGCCCTTGGCCGCGGTGTAGTGGATCATGCCCGGCGATCCGCGCTGCGCGCTCGAGGACGAGATCGTCACGATCCGGCCCCATCCGGCCGCGAGCATGTCCGGGATCGCGGCCTGCACGCAGTGGAAGACGCCGGTGAGGTTCACCTCGACCACGCGCTGCCAGGACTCCGGGGAGATCTCGGTGAAGGGGGCGAACCCCACCAGACCCGCACTGGTGACCAGGATTTCGATGGCGCCGAACTCCGCGCGGACCTTGCGCAGCGCCTCGCGCACCGCGGCGCGATCGGTCACGTCGACCTCGCACGCCATCGCCTGGCCGCCCTCGGCGCGCAATTGCTCGGCCGCGCGCTGGGCCGCGGCGGCGTCGATGTCCAGGACCGCGACGCGGTCACCGTTCTCGGCGAAGGACCGGCAGATGGACAGTCCCATCCCCGATGCGCCGCCGGTCACCACCGCGACCCGCGCGAGGCCGGCGCGGCGCGGTGCGGAAGGGGGCTTCTCCGAAGTCGTCACAGGCAACACCACATTCTTCGATCGACCGCGCGGCACCGGGCCGTCACGGCGGCGGATCGGGGAAATGCCCCGCTCCAGGGCCTTAATCGAGTGATTAATTAAGCGAGTGATTAACATATACGGCAGCGGATTCGCCGCTGTCAAGACACCATCGGGTACGCCCCTCGCGGGATCGGCGCGGCGACCGCACGCCGGCCCGTCCGTAAGCTGAGTCGGCACAGCACCCAGGAGGCCCCACACATGAAGTCCGAGCGCGGCGCGACCGCGGACAGCGTGACCACGCGAGCCGCACTGCTGGACGCGGCGCAGCAGATCATGCTCGAGGAGGGCTACGCCGCGGTCAGCACCCGCCGCATCGCCGCACTGGCGGAGGCCAATTCCGCACTGGTGTATTACTACTTCGGCAACATGGACAATCTGTTCGTCGAATTGTTCCGGCGCGGCGCGGATCGCAGCTATCGGCATCAGCTCGACGCGCTCGAGTCCCCGCAGCCGCTGTGGGCGCTGTGGGACTCCATTCACGATCAATCCCAGACCGCGCTGACCATGGAGTTCGTCGCGCTGGCCAATCATCGCAAGGCCATCCGCGCCGAAATCACGGAGTCCTCCAAGCGATTTCGCGCACTACAGCTGGCCGCGGTGTCGGAGATCCTCGCGAGATACGGTGCGCAGCAACGCCCTTACACCCCCGGGGCGCTGGTGCTGCTCATGTCCAGCATCTCGCGCTTGCTGCGCATGGAGGAGGCCTTCGGCATCGACACCTGCCACGCCGAGACCATCGAACTGATCGAGACCTACCTGCGGGACCTGGAAGGCGAGCGCCGGCTCGAGCCACGATGAACCGGCCGCCCCTCGCCGTCGATGGGGAAAGGCGGGGGCGGCCGGTGAAACGCCGGGGCGGGCAGGGCCGCCCCGACGGGTTCGGTGCCGCCTCAGTGCGGCAGCAGGTCCTTCCACACGGCGGTGCCGGGGCGGGACAGATCGGTCTGCTGATAGAGGCGGCCGTCGGGTCCGACGTATTTGCCGGTCTGCGGGTCGTACCGCGCGATGCCGATCGACGGGGACACCAGGTTCTCGGCTCCCGAGGGGGCGCCCTCACCGGGCCCGTAGCGCGAATCCGGTGGGATGCCCTGGCTTTCGAGACCGGGATCGCGTGGGTAGGGGCCCAGCACGGGCTGTGAGTCGGCCACCGGCTGATACTCCTGGTCGCTGTTGCACAGCTCGGCGGTCGGGGCGCGTTTGCCCGGATGCCCGAGGCAGGGGAAATTGCGCGCACCGCGCACCGCGACCTCCGAATCCTGCGGGAGTTTGCAGTACATGCCGTCGGGGGTGTCGAGGGTGGTGATGTCCGAGGGCAGCCGCCACGAGGACGGCGGCAGGAACCCGACGGTGCACGCGGGCGGGTCGGAGGTGCCGCTGAGCCGGAAGTCGCCCACACCCCAGCCGGAGGCGTTGTTGGTCGGGTGCACCGCCTCGATCATCGAGATGGCCGGGGGCAGCAGCACCAGGACCTGTTCCAGCGCAGCGTGATACGTGACCGCGAGCTGCCCGACGCTGGAGAGGTTGGCCAGCAGCACCGGCAGGGTCAGTTTCACCGAGTCCAGCAGCTGGGTCACATCGCGCACGGCGCCCGGACCGGTCTGCAACAGGGTGCGAATGTGGGGGTCCTCGGCCACCAGCTGGGCGGTGACACCGGAGAGGCTGCGGGTCCAGATCCGGATCGCGTCGGCGGTGCGGGCCTGCGAATCCAGCAGGGGCGCGGTGTCTTCCACCAGGGTGCGGGTGGTGCCGCCGACTCCGTTGAGGTCGGCGGACAGCGTCCCGGCGGAGGTCAGTAGCGAGTCCAGATCGTGGCCCGCGCCGTTCACGCCCTGGAACAGCTCGCCCAGCAGATCGTGCAGTTTGTCCTGGGGGATGGTGCCCACCAGTGCGCTGAGGCGGTCCAGCATCGGGCCGACCGGCTGCGGAATCGTGGTGTCGCGCTTGGCGATCACCGATCCTTCGTGCAGATACGGTGGGGAATCGGTGCGCGGTCGCAGGTCCACGTACTGCTCCCCCACCGCCGAGACGCTGCGCACCTGCGCGTCCAGATCGGCGGGGATCTTCTGCGATCCGCTGATCGTGAGGGTGGCCCGCACTCCGTCCCCGGTCAGTTCGACGCGGGTGACCTTGCCGATCTCGACGCCGCGATAGGTGACGTTGCCGAACCGGTAGAGCCCCCCGGCCGCGGGCAGTTCGACGGTGACCTCGTAACTGCCGATGCCGGCCAGGGTAGGCAGTCGCATGTAGACGGTCCCCATCACCGCCAGTCCGATGACCGACAGGATCGAGAAAATGATCAGCTGCGCCTTGACGAAACGCGTCAGCAACATCAACGGCCTCCGGGGCTCTGCGGTGCGGGGGGCTCGATCGCGACGGTGAGCGGGTTCCTGGTCTGGGTGGCGTAACCGGGATCGCCCATGGCGGCCTGGATCACGGCTGTCGGATCGCCCCAGGGCGTGCCCAGCAGCAGCTCTCGCCGCAGGCGTGGGATGGTCAGGTCCACGGTGGCCATCAGGTTGACGTAGTCGCCCTTGAGCGCGTGGTCGATGCCGTACTGGCCGTAGGGGTAGGTGGTGGCGAAGGCGACGGCGGACCCGATCTTGGTGCCGACGTCGGCGAGCGCGTTCAGGGTCGGTTCGAGGTGTTCGAGATCGGTGACCAGATCGCCCTGCACGTCGGAAACCACGCCCGTGGCGACGGTGCTGAAGGTCTTCAGTTTGTCCAGGGCGGTCACCAGATCCGGGCGCACCGCCAGCAGCGCGTCCAGCGCTGGGGGCAGTTTCTGCAGGGTGTCGGTGAGGACATCGCGTTGTGCGGCAAAGGTTCCCGACAACCGTTCCAGGCCGCTGATGGTGGCGACGATATTGTCGCGTTGGCTGTCCAGGGTGCTCATCAGGGTGTCGAGGCGGGTCAGCAGGGCGCCGATCTTGTCCTGGCGGCCGGTGAACGCCTCGTTCAGGCCGTGGATGATGTCGCCGATCTGACCCAGCCCGCCGCCGTTGACGACCACCGATACCGAGGCGAGGGTCTGCTCGGTGGAGGGGTAGGTGGAGGAGTCGCTCAGCGGGATCGTCGCCCCGGCGGGCAGCGCGCCCGCGGGTGCGACGCCGGGCGGGGTGCCCAGCGCCAGATGGCTCGAGCCCAGCAGGCTGGTCTGCCCGATCGAGGCGACCGCGTTGGCCGGCACGACGGTGGCGGGGCGGATGGTGACCTCGACGTCCGCGTGCCAGCCCTTCAGTGTGATGGCTCCGACGCTGCCGACCACCACATCGTCGATCAGGACCGGCGAATTCGACACCAGGGTGCCGACATTCGCCATTTCCACGTGGATGGTGGTGGAGCCGGGTTCGTGACCGGTCGCGCCGGGCAGCGGCAGCGAATTGACCCCGTGCCAGCCGCAGCCGGTGGCGCCGAGGAGCGCGCAGGCCCCGACGGTCAGGAGTTTTCCGTATCGCCCGCGGGGCGGCGGTGTCGTGGTCATGGTCAGTGCCCTCCGCCGGGGAAGAGAATGTCGAGCAGGCTGGGCAGGGTGGGCGCCTGCGTCTTGGTGTCGACCACCTGGGGAATGAGCTCGGGCTGGGTGTAGATGATGTTGTTCGGATTCGCGGTCGGGCCCAGGACCGGATTCACCGCCACCGGAAGGTAATTGAACTCGAGCAGTTTCAGGAACGGCCCGAGGTAGTCGCGGCAGCGCGTCGCGGAGTCGGCGGCGGTGAGGTTCTCGAGACTGGCGATGCCGCCGCAGATGAACTGGATCGGGTTGGTGAAGTTGTTGAGCGCGAAGACGCCCGCTTCGGTGGCGGTATCGGGGTTGTAGATGTTGTAGAAGTTCGCGAGGCTGGTCGGGAACAGGTGCAGCAGCTCTTCGAGATCCTTGCGGTGATCGACCAGGTTTTGTGTGACGTTCGCGAGCCGCTGCACCTGCTCGCTCGCCTTGTCCCGGTTGGCGTTCACGAATCGCTGGATGTCCCCGACCGCGACCGACAGGCTCGACAGGGCGGCGTCCAGGTCCGAGCGGCTGTCATCGAGCAGGCTCGAGAGGCTCGCGAGCCGGTTCTGGAATTGCACGATCTGCACGTTGGAGTCGCGCAGGGTGGTCACGAACTGCTGCAGGTTCTCGATGATGGCGACGATGTCGCCGCTGCCGTCCGCGAGAACCCTTCCGACGCCGGATAATTGGGTGAGGGTGCGGCGCAGTTTCTCGCCGTTGCCGGCCAATGCGTTCGCGGCGCTGTCGATGAACCGGCCGGTGGAACTGCCCGAGAGCGTATCGGGTCCCAGATCGGTTGCCAGTCTGGTCAATTGGGACTTGATCTCGTCCCATTCGACCGGGGCGGCGGTGCGCTCGAGCGGAATGACCGCGCCCTCGCTCAGCACCGCGCCGTTGCCTCGATAGGACGGGGTGAGCTGGACGTAGCGGGCCGCGATCAGGCTCTGCGCCACGATGATCGCCTTGGCCTCGGCGGGGATCCGCACATCGCGGTCGATGTCGAGCACCAGTTCGGTGGTGGTGCCGTGCGGTTCGATGGAGGCGATGCGCCCGACCTCGACGCCCGCGACGCGCACCTCGTCACCCTGGTAGATGGCGGTGGCCGAGCTGAACACGGCGCGAATCGTGCGGGGCGCGAACATGAGTCGCTGCACCACCACGATGCCCGCGATGAGCACGACCGCGGCCAGTATCGCCGCCGCGAAGCGCCGGACTCGGGGACTTCTCATCGGGGCGCCTCCGCGTTCGGCAGTGGAATCGATCCGAAAGCCTGGTCGATGAACGGTTGGATCACTTCTGCCGGAATGAGGTTCGCGACATAGGCGTTGTAGAAGGGCCCGCTCGAGACGATCTCGCCCTGGGTCAGGGTCACCTTCACCAGTCCGGGCAGTGCCGCGCCGATGCTGTCGCGATTCTTCTCGAGCATGGCGGTCACCGAGTTCAGATGGTCCAGGGTGGGCCCGAGTTCGGCTTCGTTGTCCGCGACCAGGCCCGAGAGCTGCCGGGCGACAGCGGCGGTGTTGGCCAGCAGGTCCACGATCGCCTGGCGTCGTTCGGTGAGCACGCCCAGCAGCGAATTGCCGTTCAGCAGCAGGGCATTGAGCTGGTCGCTGCGCTGGGCCAGAATTCCGCTGACGTCGGCGGTGGCGCCCAGCAGATCCCGCAGCGAGGCATTGCGGTCGTTGAGCGTGCGGGACAGCGCGCTGAGTCCGTCGAAGGCCGGACCCAGCTGTGGTGCGACGCGATCGAGCATCGAGGACAGCAGGTTGAGCGAATCGTTCAGCGCCTTGGTGTCGATGTCCGAGACGTTGGTGGTGAGGTCCCCGACCGCGTCGGTGAGCGAGTACGGCGAGGTGGTGCGCGCGATCGGGATCGTCTGTGTGGAGCGCAGGGTGCCGGGGCCCTCGGAGATCAGGGTCAGCACCCGTTTGCCCAGCAGTGAGCCGGTTTTGATGTGCGCGGAGGTCTTGTCTCCGAGCCGGACCTTCGAATCGAGCGTGAACACGACCTGCGCGTCGCCGTCACGCAGGGACACCTTCGCGACCCGCCCGACTTTGACGCCCGACACGATCACCTCGTCGCCGACGCGCAGGCCACCGGCTTCGGTGAACATCGCCTCGTACCGGACGGTGGTGCCCCACTCCATGAATCGCTGGGACTGCAGGCCGATCAGGATCATGCACACGATCAGCACGATGCCGACCAGTCCCTGGCGGACGAGATGACTACCGCGATATTCGAGCATGGCTAGGGCGCACACCTTCCCGTGTCCTGGGCGACCGCGGGCAGGACCACGACCTGGCCGGAGGCGTCGTTCACCCGGACGGTGAGCGAGCACAGGTAGTACTGGATGAAATTGCCGTAGGTGCCGGTGCGCGCCATCTTGCGGAAGTTCTCGGGGGCCTTCTGCAGGGCTTGTTCGAGGGTGCCCTGGTCCGCGTCCAATGCCGGTGCGAGGCGGGCGAGTTGATCGATCGTGCCCGCCAGCGGGGGCCGGGCCTGGGTGAGCAGGTCGGCGATCGAGGCGGTGCCGGTGTCCAGGGCGGTGATGGCCGCGCCGATCGGGTCGCGATCCTGGGAGAGCTGGGTAACCAGTTGTTCGAGTTTGTCGATGGTGCCGGAGAACTGGGCCCCGTCCTGGGACAGGGTCTTCATCGTCGTGTTCAGGTTGTCGATGAGTTGCTGCACCACCGCGCCGTTGTCGGCGAGCGTCGTGGTGAAGGAGGCGGTCTTGGACAGCAGCGAGTCCATCGTTCCCTCCTTGCCCTGCATGATCTCGAGCAGCGACCAGGTGAAGGTGTTCACATCCCGTGCGTTCAGCCCCTGGATCACCGGTTCGAGTCCGCCCAGCAGCAGGTCCAGATCCAGTGCGGGCGTGGTCTTCTCGACCGGGATCCGGGCGCCGGGGCGCAGGATCTCGGTCGAGCCGGGCCCTTCGGTCAGTTCAAGGTACCGGTCCCCCACCAGATTGAGATAGCGGATCGCGACCCGGGTGCCCGTGGTGAGGGCGATGCCGCGATCGGCCTCGAAGGCGACACTCACGTGGTGGTCCGCGCGCAATGACACACCGCGGACCGTGCCGACCCGCACGCCGGCGATGCGCACGGTGTCCCCGGTGCGCAGTCCGGAGGAGTCGGTGAAGTCCGCGGAGTAGGCGTCCGAGGCGCCGGAGCGGTAGTTGCTGAACACCACCAGCAGCACCCCGGACAGCACCAGCATCACCGCGGCGAAGATCCCGAATTTGAGCAGCGGGCCGTTGCGCGTGCTCATCGGTGCCCGCCGCTCGGGGGGATGCCGAACAGGACCTGTTGCAGCGACTCGACATTGAGCGTCACGTTCTGATCGCCCCTCTCGAACGGATTGGCGCCGACGTCGGCGACCACGAACTTGGGGCGGCCCTGGTAGGGCACGGGAATGACCGAGCACTGCGGTCCGCCGGTCGCGGCCACCTTGGGCAGGTCCGCGGGATAGCGGTACGGATAGGTGCCGAACAGGAAGTTCGCGGAGATGGCCACGCCCTCGTACCGCGCCGGGGGCAGATCGTGCAGGGTGGCCAGGCCGGTCACCGAGCAGTCGATGGCCGCGTTGTACTCGTCGGTGAGTTCGGTGGTGGGCACCAGCAGGCGCAGGGTCGTGGCGAGGGCGGAGCGATTGTCGCCCAGGACCTGGGTTCCGGTGTCGGACAGGCCGATCAGTCCGGTCAGCAGGGCGTCGAGGTTGTGCTGTTCCTGGACCACGGTCTCGCTGATCGAGGCGGCATTGCCGGCCAGTTCCAGCAGCGCGGGCGCGGAGTCGGCGTAGGCGTCGACCACCGCCGGGGCGAGGGTCAGATCGTTCGTCAGGGCGGGCAGTGCCGGTTCCACCTGTGCCAGAAACGATTCCAGGTCGGTGAGCATGCGTCCGGTCTGGTCCCCGCGCCCCTTGGTGGCGGCCGCGATCGCCCCGAGGGTCTCGTTGAGTTTCTCCGGTTCGATCCGCCCGAGCACCTGGGTGAGCTGCTGGAACACCGTGTTGATCTCGACGGTGACGTGTCCGGCGTCGAAGACCTGTCCGGCGGTGAGGGAGGCGGAGGCGGGATGCTCCGGTGGGATCAGTTGGACGTACTTCGCGCCGAAGACGGTCGTGGAGGAGATGTCGACCGAGACATTGGCCGGAATCATCCGCAGCTGAGACGAATCGATGGCCAGTTTCAGCGCGGCGGTCCCGTCGGGCCGCTCGTCGATGGCGCTCACCCTGCCGACCGTGATGCCGCGCATCTCGACCTTGGCGTCGGGGTACATCACCAGCCCCGCGCGCGGCGAGAGCACGGTCACCGCGACGGTGTCCTCGAGACCGCCCTGGAACAGGATCGCCGCGCCCGCGACGAACCCCGCGATCACTCCGACGGACAGCACGCCCACCGCGGGGCGCAATACATTCGATAGCACGGACTCCCCTAGCCGGACAGATTGAAGTTGCCGTTGGCGCCGTACACCGACAGCGAGACCAGCAGCGTCACCGATACGACCGCGATGAGCGAGGTGCGCACCGCGTTGCCGACCGCGATGCCCACTCCGGACGGGCCGCCGCTGGCGAAGAAGCCGAAGTAGGTGTGTATCAACAGGATTGCCAGCGCCATGAGCATCGCCTGGGCGAAGGACCACACCAGGTCGATCGGATTGAGAAAGGTCGAGAAGTAGTGGTCGTAGAGTCCGGCGGACTGGCCGAGCAGCACGACGGTGGTGAACCGGCTGGCGATGAACGAGGCGATGACAGCCAGCGCGTACAGCGGCGTGATCGCGATCATGCCCGCCACGATCCGGGTGCCGACCAGATACGCGATCGGTTCGATGGCCAGCGATTCGAGCGCGTCGATCTCCTCGTTGATCCGCATGGCGCCCAATTGCGCGGTGGCTCCGGCGCCGAAGGTGGCCGCCAGGCCGATGCCCGCGACCACCGGTGCGGAGATGCGGACGTTGATGAACGCGGACAGGAATCCGGTGAGCGCCTCGATGCCGATATTGCCCAGCGAGCTGTAGCCCTGCACCGCGAGTGTCCCGCCGGTGGCCAGGGTGAGGAATCCGACGATCACCACCGTGCCGCCGAACACCGCCAAAGCTCCTGCGCCCATGCTGATCTCGGCGATCAGGCGGATCGTCTCGCGGCGGTAGTGGATGGCCGCGAACGGTGCGCGGGTGAGGGCTTTGACGTAGAAGATCGTGTGATCGCCGATGCGGCCCATGCTCGCGACGGGCCGGCGCAGGCGGCGCAGTGCGCCCGGATATCTGGCTGCGATGGTCATCGTGTGCTCCTCACCGGGCCGTCATCTGGATGCCGATGGCCGTGACCACGACATTGATGACGAACAGCGACATGAACGCGTACACGACGGTTTCGTTGACCGCGTTGCCCACCGATTTGGCGCCGCCGGTGACGATCAAGCCCCGGTAGCAGGCGACCAATCCCGCGACGACACCGAACAGCAGCGCCTTGACCGAGGAGATGATCACTTCGTTCACTCCGGTGAGCAGGGTGATTCCGGCGGCGAAGGCGCCGGGGTTGACGTCCTGGACGAAGACGGAGAACACGTATCCGCCCAGGATGCCGATGATGCAGACCAGATTGTTCAGCAGGAATGCCACCAGGCCGGAGGCGAGCATGCGTGGAGTGACGAGGCGCTGAATGGGATCGATGCCCAGCACCTGCATGGCGTCGATCTCTTCGCGGATGGTGCGCGAGCCCAGGTCCGCGCACATGGCGGTGGCTCCGGAGCCTGCCACGATCAGCACGGTCACCATCGGCCCGACCTGGGTCACCGCGCCGAACGCCGCTCCCGCGCCGCTGAGGTCGGCGGCGCCGAGCTCGCGCAGCAGGATGTTGAGGGTGAAGCTGACCAGCACGGTGAACGGGATGGCCACCAGCAGGGTCGGGATCATCGAGACCCGGACGATGAACCAGGACTGCTCGAGGAATTCGCGGGTCTGGAACGGGCGGCGGAACGCGAAACGCACCGCGTCCGCCGACATCGCGAACAGCCCGCCGACCGTTTGCAGGACTCCTGAGCTGCGCCGGGACAGCCCCGGAGACCAGCGCCGAACTCTGGCCGCCATGTATCCACCGGTCTTCCACTCACTGACGGAAATGTGATTCTCATCTATGACGAAGCTTACATGCGAGAAATGACAACGCAATACTCCTCCAGTCGTGGGATCACTCCGCCACAACCCACCCCGGAGGGTAAAACGCCAGTAAGTCACATGCGGTGCCCGCGCCGGGCCCACAACTCTCGGCGCGCCACCGCACACCCCTGATCAGGAAGAAGAGTTCCGCTTTCCTGTCTCGAATCCGGCTGCCTGCCAGTCGACTTCCCCCCGCGCTGAAGTACGGAAACTTTATTTCCGCAGCACATGACGGCAATGGTGCCACGACTGTGCCGTTTTCGGGATCAGGTTCCAGATTTGAGTGATAACGTCGTTCTCGCCAACGACGGACGCGACGGATGTGGAAGTGCAATGGAGGATCTCGCGGATCCAGATACCGACCTCGACCCGGCCCCGCAGGTCCGCGTCGGCACCGGTGCGCGCGCCCTGCGATATGCCGCGGAGCAGGCGCAGGTCGCCGCGGACGAAGCCGAGGCCGCCGCACAGGAGGCCAAGGCGGTGGCGCTCGCTGCCCGCGCCCGGGCACTGGCCACCCTCGCGCGCCAGCGCGCCGAGGACGCGGAGTCCTCGGCGCACGACAGCGCGGCCCCGGCGCGAGACGAGGCCCGGAACCCCGATGCCGATGCCGTGGACGAGACCGTTCCCGAGCAGGAGGCTGCCGCGAACAACGATGCCGGAGAAGGCGACTCCGCGCCCGAGGAGTTCGTGGTTCGGCTCACGAAGGATTCGCACGAGAACCCCGAGACCGCACCTCCGTCCCGGTTGCGCCGGCTGCGCGCGCGAGCACCGCGCGGCACACCGCGCCGTATCGCACTGACCGCCGCGGCCCTGGTGGTGATCATCGCCTCGGCGGGGACGAGCGGATACTCGCTCTGGCATCACCATCAGCTCTCCGAGAAAGACAGGCGCGCAGCGGAATTCACCGCTGCCGCCCGCCAGGGGGTGATCGCGCTGACCTCGCTGGATTTCAACCACGCGAAAGATGACGTGCAGCGGGTGCTGGACAATTCCGCGGGTGCGTTCCACGACGACTTCCAGGGTCGTTCGGAGGATTTCACCAAGGTCGTGCAGCAGTCCCAGGTCACCACGGCGGGCAAGGTCAATGCCAGCGCGGTGGAGTCGATGACCGAGGACTCGGCGGTGATCCTGGTCGCGGCCACCTCACAGATCACCAATTCCGCAGGCGCGCAGCAGGAACCGCGAGTGTGGCGGCTCAGCGTGACCGTGTCGCGGGTCGGCGGCCAGCTCAAGATATCGAAAGTCGAGTTCGTTCCGTGATCGGTACCGCACGCGCGTGGCTCGCCCGCGCCCTTCGTTCCCTGCGCGCCGCACCGGGTGTGGCCGCGCTGAGCGTCCTCACGGTCGCGGCCGTGGTCGCGGCCGCGACCCTGATCGGGTCGCAGTATCTCCCGGACCGCCGGGTCGGGCAGGACTCCTCACAGTCGGCGCTCGCGGCCGCGAAGGAGGGGACCGTGGCGCTGCTGTCCTACGCCCCCGACACCCTCGACCGGGATTTCTCCACGGCCAAAGCCCATCTCACCGGCGACTTCCTGACCTACTACAACCAGTTCACCGATCAGATCGTCACCCCGGCGGCCAAGGCGAAATCGGTCAAGACCAGTGCGGTGGTGGTGCGTGCGGCGGTGGCCGATCTGCGTGCGGACTCCGCGACGGTGCTGGTGTTCATCAACCAGACCACGACCAGTTCCGAGAAGCCCGATCCGGCCATGACGGCCAGCAGCGTGCGGGTCTCGCTCACCAAAGTGCATGCGTCCTGGCTGATCTCGGCCTTCGACCCGGTGTAGCCGGTCCCGGCGTGCGGCGGATCAGCTCACGCCGGGGACGGGATGCGCCTCGGGCAGTTTGATGACCGACAGGTACATCTCGAGTGTGGGCCGGTACAGGTCGATGTCGTTGAGCTGACTGCCCAGCACCACCGAATCGCAGGTGGCGATCAGCACGTGCGCGAAGGTCAACGGCGGGATCAGCAGGGTGCCGCCGATGCGGTGCAGACCCTCGACGATGAACTCCCCCAGCGCCTGCACCACCTCGAGCCGCTTGGCCGCGACCCGTTCGCGCACTTCGGGATTGCGCAGCAGGTACAGCGTGAACTCGTGGCCCAGCGCGGCCTGTTCCGCACCCCGGTCGGTGCCGAGTTGACGCCACCGCTGGGCGATGTCGTCCAGTTCGCGCGCTCCGACCTCGCTCACCGCGGACAGCAGCTCGGCGAAGGTGTCGAAATAGCCGCGCCAGTACCGGTCGCTCACCGCCAGGAAGAGATCTTCCTTCGTGCTGAAGTGCTTGTAGATGGCGCCCTTGGTGTATCCCGCGGTATGCGCGATGTCATCGAGAGTGGCTGCGGTGAAGCCTTTTTCGGCGAACACCGCCTCCGCGGCATCGAGTAGGAGCGATCGGGTGTGCGCCAGCCGCCGCTCGGTAGTCCACCGCTCAACCATGTCGGCGAGTCTAACAGAGGATCTAGGAACCCCATTGGATTCTCAGATACCCACTGGTATATTGGCGGCGTACTCATCGCAGATCCGCCTCCCGTGTCCGAGCGGTCGAGCGAGCGATGTGGTGCATCGATCCAGAAGGAGGCAGTTTCATGACGGAACTGTCGAGCAAGAAATCTGCTCCCCATGTCAGCGAGCCGCTCGGCGACACCGCCTCGCTCGGTTCCCAGGTACAAGCGAAAAGCAAACCGGTCCGGATCTGGGCCGTTATCGGCGGCGTGATTCTCGCCTTCCAGTTGTATGTCTGGATTCGGTGGATCACCGGACCCAATTTCGAGCGGGTGCCCACCGGCCCCAGCGATCCACCGACATTGATGAAGACGATCCTCATCGTCTGGACGACCGTGATCCTGATCGGCCTGCCGGTCGGCATCTATTTCTTCATCGTCCGCCCCTGGCGGCGCGAACGCCGGATCACCACCGACGGCATGCTGCTGGTGGCGTGCGGCCTGCTGTTCTTCCAGGATCCACTGCTCAATTACTTCAATACGTGGAGCACCTACAACACGTGGATGTTCAATCGCGGATCCTGGGTGCTGGATGTTCCGGGGTGGCGCTCGTTCGGCGAACCGGGCCACATGATGGCCGAGCCGATTCTCATGAACGCGCCGGGATATTCGTACGGCATTCTGATGTGCACCATTCTCGGCTGCTGGATCATGCGCAGGGCCAAAGCGAAATGGCCGAACATCAGCAATACGGGATTGATCGGCGTGCTGCTGGTCTGGACGTTCTTCTTCGATTTCGTCATCGAGGGTTTGTTCCTGATGCCGATGGGCCTTTTCACCTATCCGGGTGCGATCCAATCGCTGTCGATCAATGCCGGCACCTACTATCAGTGGCCGTTGTACGAGGGGCTGATGTGGGGCGGTGTGCAGGCGGGGCTGTGCTCGCTGCGCTACTTCACCGATGATCGCGGCCGCACCTTCGTCGAACGCGGACTGGACCGCGTCCAGGGCGGTTTCGTGCGCCAGCAGGGCACCCGCTTCCTGGCGATCTTCGCCGCGTGCAGCATCTTCTTCTTCGTCTGCTACAACATTCCCGCGCAATGGTTCGCGATGCACACCGACCCGTGGCCGGCCGATATCCAGAAGCGCTCGTATTTCGATATGGGCATCTGCGGCGAGGGCACCGGGCGCCTGTGCCCCGATCCGGTGCTGCCGATCCCCGGCAAGGACACCGGCTATATCGATCCGGACGGAAAGCTCGTGCTGCCCGAGGGCAAAGAGCTCCCGAAAGTCGTTCCCTACGATCGAGGAAATTGAGATGTCGAGCAGCCGATCGAGCACTGTCGCAACCGATTCCGGCCCGGCCGATGCCGAGTCCACGATTCCCCCCGGGTGGGAGACCGCACCGTTCTACCGGGCGGTCGGCAACGAGGCGGAGGTTTTCCGCGCGGCGGCGCGCGGCGGCCTGCCGGTTCTTCTCAAGGGCCCCACCGGATGTGGCAAGACGCGTTTCGTGGAGGCGATGGCGAACGAGCTCGGCCGGGAGCTGATCACCGTGGCGGGCCATGAGGATATGACCTCCGCGGACCTGGTCGGGCGTTTCCTGCTCAAGGGCGGAGAGACCGTCTGGGTGGACGGCCCGTTGACCCGGGCCGTGCGCGAGGGCGCGCTCTTCTACCTCGACGAGGTGGTGGAGGCGCGGCAGGACACCACGGTGGTCATTCATCCGCTCGCCGATCATCGGCGTGAGCTTCCCGTGGATCGGCTCGGCACCACGTTGCGGGCGGCGCCGGGGTTCCAGCTGGTGATCTCCTACAACCCCGGCTATCAGAGCGTGCTCAAGAACCTCAAGGAATCCACGCGCCAGCGCTTCATCGCCATCGACCTCGATTATCCTTCTGCCGCAACCGAAATCGAGGTGGTGGCGCACGAGGCCGGGGTCGATGCGGAGACCGCCCGCGCGCTGGTCTCGCTCGGCAACGCCATTCGGAACCTGGACGGCTCACCACTGCGCGAGGTGTCCTCCACCCGCATGCTGATTCTCGCGGGAAGTCTGGTGGCCGGTGGGCTGGATCTGCGCGCTGCGGTCCAGTCCGCGGTGGTGCAGACGCTCTCGGACGACCGCGATGTGGTGCGCGCGCTCGGCGAACTGGTCGATGCCGTACTGCCACGGTCGTGAACGACGTGGATACCTACGACGTCGATACCTACGGCACGGATATCGACGACGCGGATACGAACGGAACGGATACGAACGGAACGGTGCGCGGTCGCTCGGATCCGAGTCCGTCCGAGCGGTTTCGCCTGCTGGCCACGTTCGTGGCCGGCCGGGCCGTGACGGTCGCGGAGGCCGGACCGGGCGAGCGGGCACACACCAACGGCCGGGTCGTGTTCGTCTCGGCGGGGCGGGCGCTCGAACAGCAGCGGCGCGAGGTGCTGCTGCAGAGCGCTCTGCTGGGTGCGGGGAGTCTGGACCCGCGGTGGGTCAAGGCCCTGCGTGGCCGCCCGGTGATCGCTCGCCGCTATCTGGCGGTGGAGGGTCGCCGGGTGCTCGCCGAGCTCGGGCACCGACTCCCCCTCGCCGCGGCGCTGGCACCCGAGGGCCCGGCGTTCACCGCGAGCACGGGCGACTCGCTCGACACCGCACGGGGCCGAGCGAAACTCCCCGATCCTCCGGAGTGGTTCGGGGTCCTGAAGCCCTCCCGGCTGCTCGAACCGGTCGCCGGTCCGGGCGCGCGGGCCGGCACGCAGGAGTTGCACCTGCAATTCGATCCGCTCGATGTCCCCGAGACCGAGGACGACGGTGACGAGGAACAGTCCGGCGGGAGCAAAATTCTCACATTGTTCGAGAACCCGCTCTTCAGTTCGCAATCGCTGATGGATCAGATCCGCAAGCGGCTGGGCAGTTCGCGGTCGTCCTCCGACGGTGCCGCCGGAGCCGAGGCGAAAGTGCGCGCCGTGCGGCGAGCGCGCGTGGTCGGGCCCGAGGCCCGGCCGCTGCCCACGCAAATCCGCTTCACCGATGCGGACAAGCCGGGCGCCGCGGTGGGAGTGGGCGGGGCGCTGCATCCGGAATGGGATGTGCACAAGCAGCGGTATCGGCCCGAATGGTGCCGGGTCCTGGACTTTCCGCTCACGGTCGCCGCGGACATCTCCGCGGCCGGAATCTCGGCCGATGACGTGCTGCGGCGGCGGCTGGCCCGGGTCGGGCTGGGCCCGAAGGTCTTACGCGCGCGACCCGATGGCGACGATCTCGACATCGAGGCGCTGATCGATCTGTTCGTCGATCTGCGCTCGGGCCATTCGCGCGCGGAGAACGTCTACCTCGAGCACCGCAAACTCGCACGCAATCTCGGCGTGCTCATCCTGCTCGATGCCTCGGGTTCGGCCACCGACACCGATCCGGAAGGCTTGGCGGTGCACGATCATCAGCGGCGCGCCGCGGCCACGCTGGCGTTGACGCTCGAGGAACTCGGGGATCGCGTCGCGGTCTACGCGTTCCGCTCCCAGGGGCGGCACGCGGTGCATCTGCCGGCGATCAAGACCTTCGATCAGCGGTTCGGCGCGCTCGGGCGAGCCCGGCTCAATCAGCTCGAGCCGGCGAACTACACCCGTCTGGGAGCCGGGATCCGCGGCGCGGGAGCGATTCTCGCGAACGAGGCCGGGACCCAGAACCGGCTGCTGCTGGTGCTCTCGGACGGGGTCCCGTACGACGACGGGTACGAGGGGCGCTACGCCGAAGCCGACGCGTACAAGGCACTCGAGGAACTGCGCGCCGACGGGGTGGCGTGCCTGTGCCTCTCGATCGGCGCCACCACCGGCACCGAGGAGCTCGAGCGCGTCTTCGGATCGGCGTCCCACGCCGGGGCCGCGACGCTGGGCGAGCTGAGCCCGAGGATGGACGAGCTGTTCTTGTCCGCGTTGCGGGAATTGAGCGCACCGCGCCCGGTACGGGCGTGAGAGTCGGCGTGCGGGCGTGAGAGTCGGCCGCGCTCACCGGTTCCCGTCGGGCAGGTCTTGACGGAAACCGGTGAGCGCGACAAACTACCAACCGGTAACCGGACATTACTGTCCGGTTACCGGTTGGAGCCCTGATCGGGAATCGTCACCGAAATCCTGTTGCCCTCGTTGTGCCGCAGCATGATTCGTCCCTCGATCAGGCCGTAGCTTCTCGAGGGGATTCATGAGGAAAGTACGCACGATCGCCCCGATGTTGTCGGCGATCGCGGCATTGTCGGTGGCCACGGCCACGACGACGGTCTGCGCGCCCCCGGCGTTCGCGGCATCGGATTCGTTCTACACCTATCACGGCGATGTCCCGCTCTCGGACATCGAGCCCGGGACCGTGCTGGACACCCGGACGCTGAGCTATCACATCGCCGGTATCGCCACGCCCGTCACCGCGATCCAGCTGCTCTATCGCACCACCGACGCGCAGTACCGCCCCAGCGCCGGAGTCACCTCGGTGCTGATCCCGCCGGGCGGGGCGGATCCGGCCAGAGCCGTTGCCTACCAGTCGTTCTACGATTCGCTCGATCCCGAGCACGGCCCCTCGCGTTCGATCGCGGGCGATCTGAGTTTCGGCGGGATGGTGGTGGCCTCGGAGGCGACGCTGATCTCGGGAATCCTGGCGGGCGGATACACGGTGATCATCGCCGATACCGAAGGGCCGCAGGCCGATTTCGCCGCCGGGCCCGAGTACGGGATGACCACCCTCGATTCGATCCGGGCCGCGACCCACAGCGCGGACACGAGCCTGACCCCCGAGACCCGGATCGGGTTGATGGGTTACTCCGGCGGCGCGATCGCCACCGGCTGGGCCGCGGCACTGGCGCCCACCTACGCTCCGGAGGTCGATGCGCGGATCGTCGGCGCGACCGAGGGCGGACTGCTGGTCAACCCCGCGCACAACCTGCGCTATGTCAGCGGCAGTCTGGGCTGGTCCGGGGTGGCGGCGATGGCGATCATCGGTGTCGCGCGCTCCTACGGCATCGATTTCACCCCGTATCTGAGCCCGTACGGTGCGCAGATCGTCGCCGCGGTCGAGCACGCCTCGATCGGCAACGTGCTGTTCCAGCATCCCGGACTGACCTGGGCGCAGATGGTCAAGCCCGAGTACGCCGACCCCAACAGTGTTGTCCCGCTGGTGGATTCGGTGGACAAGGTGAATCTGGCCACCGCGCCGACTCCGACGATCCCGCTGTACATCGCCCAGGGTGCGGGCGGCGAGGCCGAGGGCACCAGCGGTGGCAATCCGAGCGTGGGCCCCGGGGACGGGGTGATGGTGGCCGGTGACGTGCGTGCACTGGCGCGCCGATACTGCGAGAGCGGCAACGCGCTCGTGGAGTACCACCAGTACGACGGCCTGAGCCACATTCCCACCCTGGCGGTGTGGTCCACCGGCGCGCTCGCGTGGATCGACGCGCGTTTCGCCGGGCAACCGGCCGGATCCAGCTGTGGTGCGATCGCCCCGGGCAATCCGTTGTCCTCGGATCTGTAGCGGGTTCCTGTCGCGCCTTGCGCGCAGCTACCTCCGCGCAAGGCGCACAGCTACATTCGCGCACCGCGCGAAAAACGATCGCCCGCCCCGACTGCTGCCGGGGCGGGCGATCCGCGTCGATGTGCTCGGGTAGTCGAGGTGCTCGGGGTACCGGCTAGTGCGCGACGACGGTCGTCGCGCCGATCCCCTCGGGACTCTTGGGTTTGACCCGCGGCAGGAAGAACGCCGGGATCAGGGTCAGCAGCAGGAGCACGAGCGCGACGATGAAGGTGTGCGCGAACGCCTGCGCCGCCAGATCGAAGCCCTCGTCCAGTGCGCCCGGGGGCAGGTCCTGGCCCACCTTCGGGTTGTAGTGCGAGGCGATGGCCGCACCGGCGAGTGCGTGCTTGTTCAGCAGCGAGGTCAATACCACCGAAATCGTTGCGGTGCCGATGGATCCGGCGGTCTGGTTGATGATGTTCATCAGCGTGGAACCGCGTGCGACCTGTGCGTGGGTGAGCGTCTGGATGGCGGCGGTCATGGTCGGCATCATGGTGCAGCCCATGCCCAGGCCCATCACGAACAGTGCCCCGATCAGCATCGGATAGGGGGTGTCGGCCTTGACCTGGGTCAGGAACGCCATACCGATGGACAGCACCGAGATACCGGTGAGCACGATCTTTCCGGGCCCGATCTTGTCGACCAGCCGGCCGGCGATGGGCATGGTCAGCATCGCGCCCAGGCCCTGCGGGGCGATCAGCAGACCGGCCATCAGGGTGGATTCCCCGCGCACCTGCTGCAGATAGCTCGGCAGCAGCAGGCCCGAGCCGAAGAACGCCATCGCGAACAGGGTCATCGTCAGTACCGCGTAGCGCAGCGATTTGTTCTGGAACAGATGCAGATCGATCAGCGGGTGTTCGGTGCGCAGGGCGTGGAACACGAACGCCACCAGCAGTGCCAGGCCGATGCCGGCGGGGATGAGCACCTTGGCCGAGGCCACGGTGCCCTCACCGGGGATCGAGGACACTCCGTACAGGAACGCCGCCAAACCCGGTGAGGCCAGCAGCATTCCGACGAAGTCGAAGCTCTCGGACGGTTGCGGGTTGTCCTTGGGGAAGATGATCGCGGCCAGGATCAGCGCCACGATGCCGATGGGCAGGTTGATCAGGAAGATCCAGTGCCAGCTGTAGCTGTCGATCAGCCAGCCGCCCAGGATCGGTCCCATGATGGGGCCCAACAGCATCGGCACGCCCAGCACGGCCATGACGCGCCCGATGCGGGCGGGCCCGGCGGCGTGAGTCATGATCGTCATGCCCAGCGGCATGAGCATGCCGCCGCCCAGGCCCTGGATCACTCGGAACGCGATGAGCGAGTTGATGTTCCACGCGGTGGAGCACAGCACCGAGCCGAGTACGAAGAAGATCAGCGCGGCCATGTAGAGGCGTTTGGTGCCGAAACGATCAGCGGCCCAGCCGGTCAGCGGGATCACGGTGGCCAGTGCCAGGGTGTAGCCGGTCATGGACCAGGCGGCAATGGCGTAGGTGGTGTGGAATTCTTCCTGGAACCGCGGAATCGCCACGGTCACGACGGTGATGTCGAGGATCGACATGATCGCGCCGAGCACCACGACGCCGGCGATCTTGAGTACGCCGGCGTCCAGTTTGTCGTCGGCCGAGCCGGCCGCTATATCCGGAGGGGTGGTCACCGCTTCAGCCTGCCAGGTCGATCGCTCGAGAACCAGCAATATTCTTCCGGCGCGGTGCATTTACCCATCAGGAGTTCCTTTCGGAAACCAGCGGTGCCTGCGGACCGAGTAATCATACCGACCAGTAGCAATTATTCGGCTAAATTCGAGCACTCCGTAAACGGTCGTACGCTGGGAACAAGAGGGCAAGGAGTCTCGGCGATGACCGACCCGGTAGTGGGCTTGACGGGTACGCTGACCACGCCGATCCGACGGGCGGGAGCACTCGGGGAGGTGCTGGTCGCTATTCGAGGGGGAACAGAGCTGTACATCGCGCGCGCCGAGGAGGCACTCGCCGGGGGCACCAGCGTGCTGGTCGTGGCCGTGCATCCGGGCCGAATCGTCGACGTTGTTGCGTGGATACCGCTTCCCGGCGATTGACTTTCGACAATTCATCAATTCATCGAGGGAGACACATCGATGCTGGGATATCACGTTCCGGACCCGGACGAGGCCATGCTCGTCAGCGGTGGCGGCAGCAAGGACGACGCCCCGTTCCGCGTGGTGATCGGGCACGGCACCTGGGTGATGCCGCTGTTTCGCAAGGTGAGCTATCTGTCCCTGGCCATGTTCGAGGCCGAGATCCAGGAGCGCTGTGTCACCAAGCAGGCCATCCAGCTCGACGTGCGCGCGGTGATCGCGTTCAAGGTCGCCAACGACACGCAGTCCATCGTCAATGCGGCACAACGGTTCCTGTCCGAACAGGAACGCGAGATGTCGGTGTTGACCGGACGGATCTTCTCCGGGCATCTGCGCTCGATCGTGGGGTCGATGACGGTCGAGGAGATCATCCGCGAGCGCCAGAAGCTCGCGGACGAGGTGCTGGTGGCCTCGAAGGTGGAGATGGGCAATATCGGGCTGTGGGTGGACTCGCTGCAGATCCAGTCCATCGACGACGGCAATCTCGGCTACATCGCGGCGCTGGCGGCTCCGCACAACGCCGCGGTCAAGCGCGACGCGCAGATCGCCCAGGCCGCCGCCTCGCAGGCCGCGGCCGAGGCCGAACAGGAATCCCAGCGCAAGCAGGCGGAGTATCAGCGCCAGACCGCGGTGCTGCGCGCGGAATACCAGCGCGATATCGACAAGGCCAATGCCGAAGCCGCGCAGGCGGGTCCGCTCGCCCAGGCGCTGGCATTGCAGGCGGTGCTGCAGGCCCAGGCCGAGCAGGCACGCAAACAAGCCGAGCTGCGTGAGCAGCAATTGCAGACGGAGGTGGTCAAACCCGCTCTGGCGGAAGCGGAACGAGTACGGATCCTGGCCGAGGCCGAGGCCGACCGCATGCGGATCCAAGCCGAGGCCGCGGCCTCGAACAATCGGATCGCACTCGATCAGTTGCTCATCGAACAACTTCCGGAAATCGTGAAGAGTGCCTCGATGGGTCTGTCCGGTGCGAATCTCACGGTGCTCAACGGGCCCGAGGGCGTCAGCGAGATGCTCAACGGCATGGTCGGTCAGGGCCTGACCGTCTTCAATTCGTTGCAAAAGGCACTTTCTTCCAACAATGATCAAGCTGCGGGCTAAAGTGGCCGCCAGAGGGACGCGGCGACGAGGAGCGGGTGTTTAGGTGTCCATCGGGAAATTGGTGTCGTTCGACAGCTCTCGGGGTTTCGGGTTCATTCGTCCAGAAGACGGTGGGCCGGATGTGTTCGTGCATGTCAACGACATAGGGCTGGATGAAGACGAGTTGCGGCAGGGGCGGGTGTTCGAATTCGATGTGACCGAAGGGGATCGCGGTCCCAAGGCGATCAATCTGGCGCTGGTCGCCGGGCAGGCGCCGCCGGTGCGCGCGCACAAGAGCAAGGATCGTGAGCGGGTGGGCGCCGGGCAGCTCAGCGCGACCGAACATCGTCGGCTCATCACCGAACTGCTGCTCGATGCCTCTCCGGCGTTGACGGCCGGGGAGATATTGACCATTCGGGACCGGCTGACCGCGTTCGCGGATCAGCACGGATGGATCGAAAACTGACCGGTTCGGATTACGATCGTTCTCGGATCAGCATCGAACCGAGGAGGTCCAGTGGATCTGCCCGTCATGCCGCCGGTCAAGCCGATGCTCGCGAAGTCGGTAGCGGCCGTGCCACGCGAACCAGGTCTGCTGTTCGAACCCAAATGGGACGGATTCCGCTGCATCGTGTTCCGTGACGGGCCCGATATCGAGCTCGGATCACGCAACGACAAGCCCTTGACCCGGTACTTCCCCGAACTGGTGGAGCTACTGGGCAAGGTGCTGCCGGACAAGTGTGTGATCGACGGTGAGATCGTGCTGGTCACGCACGACGGCCTGGATTTCGACACGCTGCAGCAGCGACTGCATCCGGCGGCCTCGCGGGTGAACAAGCTCGCGGTGGAGACTCCGGCCAGTTTCGTGGCGTTCGATCTGCTGGCGCTGGGCGAGCGGGATCTGACCGGTGAGCCGTTCTCCGAACGCCGCAGGCTCCTCGAGACCGTGCTCGAGACCGCTGACGCGCCCGGTTCGGACAGCGATGTGCTGCGCATTCATCTCACGCCGGTGACCGAGGATCCCGATACCGCGGTGGACTGGTTCACCCGGTTCGAGGGCGCGGGCTTCGACGGGGTGATGGCCAAGGGCGCGGATCTGCCGTATCTGCAGGACAAGCGGGTGATGCTCAAGATCAAGCACGAGCGCACCGCGGACTGTGTGATCGCGGGTTTTCGCTGGCACAAGGACGGCGAAGGGGTGGGTTCGCTGTTGCTGGGGTTGTTCGACGAGGACGGCACCCTCAATCATGTGGGCGTGGCCAGTTCCTTCACCGCCAAGCGCCGCAGGGAACTGGTGACCGAACTGGCGCCGCTGCGGGAGAACGCGCTGGCGAACCATCCGTGGCGCAGCTGGGCCGACGCGGCCGCGCAGGCCGCGGCCGAGGGCAAGATGCCCGGTGGGGTGAGCCGCTGGAGCGGCGGCAAGGATCTGTCGTGGGAGCCGCTGCGCCCGGAACTTGTCGCCGAGGTGCGGTATGAACACCTCATGTCCGGACGACTGCGGCACGGCGGGCGCCTGGTGCGCTTCCGGGACGACCGCACCCCCGAATCGTGTACCTACGCACAGCTCGAGGAGGTCGCGCCCGCGGAGTTGGGCACGATCTTCGACGAGGCCCGACGATGAGCGCCAAGATCGAACTCGAGGTGGCCGGGCGCACGGTGAGCGTCTCCAACCCGGACAAGGTCTATTTCAGCAAGCGCGGGGACACCAAGCTCGATCTGGTGAATTACTATCTCGCGGTTGCCGATCCGATCATGCGCACCATCGGGGATCGCCCGGTGCTGCTCGAGCGGTATCCCGACGGGGCCTCGGGCAAGTCCTGGTTCCAGAAGCGGGTGCCGGCCTCGGTGCCGGACTGGTTGCAGACCACCGAGGTGATCACCCCCAACGGCACCACCAGCGACGCGCTGGTCGCGGCGGACATGGCGCACATCGTGTGGGCGGTCAACCTGGGCTGCTTGGGTTTTCACGTCTGGGCCACCCATGCCGGAGCCGATCGCGACAGTACCGCGCCGCCGGTGTTCGACGCCGCCGGAGCCGAGCTGCCCCCGACCGGGGTGACCGACGAGTTGCGCATCGACCTGGATCCCTCGCCCGGGATCGGGTTCGAGGACCTGCGCCGCGCGGCGGTGCAGACCCGCGCGCTGTGCACCGAGCTGGGTATCGATGTGCGGGTGAAGACCTCGGGTTCGCGCGGCCTGCACCTGTACGCACAACTCGAACCCCGGTGGGACGGTTATCAAGTGCGCGCGGCCGCGGTCGCCCTGGCCCGGGAGCTCGAGCGCCGCCACCCCGAGGAGATCACCGCGCACTGGTGGAAAGAGGAACGCGGTGCGCGCGTGTTCGTCGACTACAACCAGAACGCCCCGCACAAGACGGTGTTCGGCGCCTGGTGTGTGCGCCCGAAGGTCGGTGCGCAGGTCTCGACGCCGATCGCCTGGCACGATCTGGCCGATGTCGTGCCCGACGAGTTGACCATCGCCACGGTCCCGGCGCGGGTGGCGCAGTTGGGTGACCCGTGGGCGGATCGCACGCCTCAGTCGTTGGCTCCCCTGCTGGAGATGTCGGAGAAGGATATGGCCGCGGGCCTGATGGACGCGCCGTGGCCGCCGCAGTATCCGAAGATGCCCAACGAGCCCTCGCGGGTGCAACCCAGCAAGGCCCGCAAGCCTTCCGAGGACTGAGCGGCGACCATCGCTCGTGTGCGATGGCCGAAGCGGCCGCGTAGCGACTCGGGTCCACCGCACGATCGATGTGCTTGTGCGGCACCGTGTTCGGATAAGCCGCACACCACCGTGCGGGCCGGAATCGGTGGCGCGCAGGGCTCCGGGCCGCGTGATGGTCAGCGGCTACGGCCCCACCGAGGCCACGATGGTCGTCACCATCGCCCTGCGCTGATGCCGGGCGTGACATGGGCCGCGGTGCGCGCGATCGCCACCGCGGTGCGGTCGCGTCGAACGCGATCGGCGCGTGTGCCTCAGTCGCGGGTGCGCACGGCCAGGAAATCATCGACGATGCGGGCGCAGTCGGCGGGGGTGGCCGGGGCGCTGCCGATCAGGCGCAGGAAGACGATGGGGCCGATGAGCTGGGCCAGGGCCAGCTCGCAGGTGCCGTCGGTGAGCGCGGCCCGGGCCTCGGGGCTGCCGAGCAGGTCGTCGAAGGGCTTGCGGTGTTGTTCGATGATGCGGTGGCGCAGCGAGGTGAAGGCCGGGGCGGTGCCGTAGTCGGTGTGATCGGCGGTGGCCAGCCAGGCCAGGGTGGTCACGTGCACGGGGGCGCCGTTGATCAGGGCGGCCTGGCGGGATACCAGTTCCACCAGTCGATCTCGCAGTGATCCGGCCTCCGGGGCTCGCACCACCGGGGGCAGCAGGTGCTCGAGGGCCGCGGCGCGCAGGTGGGCGGCGTTGTCGAAGTGCCGATAGAGGGTGGTGCGGGCGACTTTCGAGACCCGGGTGACGGCTTCGATCGTGATCGCTTCCACCCCACCGGTTTTCAGCAGGGCGGTCGCGGCGTCGACCAGCCGGGCCCGCGAGCGCGCCTTGCGGGGGTCGACGTCGTCGTGCGCGGGTTGTTCGGATGGGCCGCTCATGGCTCCAGCATTCCTTCCCCGCGACGGCTATCGAAGACCTGCCCACTTATGCTACTGATAGTAGCGTAACGCTACTCTTAGTTTCATAGAGGGATTCGATGGACTCCGCCACGACCCGCATGTCCCGCACCCAACGCTGGACCCTCGTGATCACCTGTCTGGCAATCGTTCTGGTGATCGCCTCGATGGCGGCGCTGTACACCGCCCTGCCCAGCATCGCCGCCTCCACCGGTGCGACCCAGCAGCATCTGACCTGGATCGTGGACGCCTACACCCTGGCGCTGGCGTGCCTGGTGTTGCCGGGCGGCGCGCTGGGTGACCGGTACGGGCGGCGCAACGCGCTGATCGTCGGGTTGGCGATCTTCGCGCTGGCCTCGGCGGTTCCGCTCGTGGTGCACGGCTCGGGGTGGCTGATCGGCTCGCGCGCGATCGCGGGAGTGGGAGCCGCGCTGGTGATGCCCTCCACGCTCTCGCTGCTCACCGCGGGGTTCCCGCCCGCGCGCCGGGGTGTGGCGATCGGCATCTGGGCCGGGATGGCGGGCACGGGCGCGGTGGTGGGGATCATCGGATCGGGTCTGCTGCTGGAACAGTGGTCGTGGCAATCGATTCCGCTGGCCATGAGTGTGATCGGCGCACTGCTGGCGGTGGCGGCGTGCACGCTGCCCGAGTCGCGCGATCCCGCGCATCCGCCGTTCGATCTGTGGGGTGCGGCCCTGTCGGCCGCGGCGGTCGGGCTGCTGGTGCTGGTCACGATCGAGGCCCCGGCACGTGGATGGTCCGAGCCGATCGTGTGGATCGCGGGCGCCGGTGCGCTGGTGGCGGGGGTGGCGTTCGTGCTCGTGGAATTACGGGTGACCCACCCGCTGCTGGACGTTCGGCTCTTCACTCAGCGGGGGTTCGGCAGCGGCACGGTCACGGTGTCGATCCAGTTCCTGGTCTCGTTCGGGTTGTTCCTGCTCATCGTGCAGTATCTGCAGTTGATCCTGGATTATCGCCCGCTGCTGTCCGCGGTGGCGATGGCCCCGATGGCCGGGCCGATGATGGCGCTGTCACCGGTATCCCCTTGGCTCGCAGAACGATTCGGATTGCGGATGCCCACCGCGGTGGGGCTGGGCATTCTCGGGATCGGCCTGGTGTCGGTGGCGCGGGTGTCCTCGGGTGGCGGTTATCTGGATCTGGTGCTTCCGCTGGTGATCACCAGCGCCGGTCTCGGGGTGTCCGCGGCCGCGGCCACGACGGCCATCGTGTCCGGGGTGCCGGCGGGCAACCACGGTGTGGCCGCGGCGGTGAACGACGCGGCGCGCGAGGTCGGCGCCGCCATCGGAATCGCCTTGGCGGGAAGCATTCTGGCCGCGGCGTACTCTCGCCGCATCGCCCCGGTGATCGAGGCGCTGCCCGAGCCGCTGCGCGCGCCGGTCTCCGATTCCCTCGCCTCCGCGCTGCAGGTGAGCGCGCGGCTGGGTCCGCAGGCGAACCCACTGGCCGAGGCGGCGGAGGCGGCGTTCATCCACGGCATCCGCCAAGCGTCCCTGGTTCTGGGCATTCTCACCCTGGTGGCCGCGATAGTGCTGGGCGCGTGGGCGCCCGGGCGCGCCATCGAATCCTCCGTGCCGGACGAGCCCGCGGTGGTCCCTGGCCCCTAGCGGTGCCGCGACCGGGGATAGACGAGGGAAAACCGCGCGCCGCGTGGCAGGACACGCCGGTACCGGCCGCACAGGCGATCTTTACACGGCCGTAGACAGATTGTTATCTTTGCACGCATGTGGACAGATACTGTGGCAATGGCGCTACACCCTCGGCGGATCCGCGACGAACTGGCCCGGCTCGATCCCGAGCACGACAACGAGCGCATGACTCATCTACTACTCGAAGTCCGGTACGGAAACTCGGTGTTCGTCGCGGCCGCCTACACGCTGGCGTTTCTGCGGCAGATGTCCATACCGTCCATCGCCCGCACCGTGCATCGTGGTGGGACGGGCGACATCATGCGGGCGACGCGGCAGCGCAATGACGACACGCTGGTGTTCTTCGGGGAGATCATGCGATGCGATTACACCTCGGGGCGCGGGGGCGCGGTGATCGATCGACTGAACGAGATCCACTCCCGTTACCGAATCTCCAACGACCAGAACCTGTACACGCTGGCCTCGCTGACCCTGGAAGGGCACCGTATCGCCGAGTCGGTCGGTACGCCGGTGCTGTCGGATCGCGAACTCGACGCGTTGTACTACTTCTGGCGAGGCGTGGGCCGTCGCATGGGTATCACCGATGTGCCCGGGTCGAGCGCGGAGTTCATGCGGTGGACCCGGCACTACGAAAGACAGAACGCGGAATACACCGCCGGCGGTCGCGCGGTGGCCGATGTGATGATCGCCGACTTCGCGGCCCGATTCCCGCTGCCTCTGCGGCGCGCGGCCCGCATCCTGCTGTTGACGCTCTGCGATGACGAGTTGCTCGATGTGCACCGGTTGTCGCGGCCGTCGCGATATCAGGGAGCCGTCGCGGTGCTGGCGATGCGGGGGTACCTGATCGGCACACGGGTGCTGCCCGATCCGAGCGATCGATCGTGGGTAGAGCTGTTCGGCCACACCACCGCGTATCCGGACTTCGCCCGAATCGGGCAACAGCGCGACCGCGGCGCCGCCCGGGTTCCGCACGTCGGGCAGGGGGAGTAACGAAATGCTTTGCTGTGCAGTTGCATTGACGATCTTCGGGGTGTTCCGGATGGTATGGCGAGCGGTGACCCTGCGGCACCGCTCGGGCAGCGATACTCCGTTTCCGCCACCGGCACGGCGCGCGGCCCCGGGGACGGTTCCGATCCTCACCGCCGAACCGCGATCCGCTCGATCGGGTCCGCACTCGTCCCGGCTCGGGCCCGTCGTGGTCGTCGGCGGGTTGGTCTGGCTGCTGCTGGTCGCCCTCGATCCACACGTCTTCGGTATGGCTGGTGGTCATGGCGCGCATCAGCAGCATCTGCTCGTGGTCGTGTCCGGTCCGATCGTGGCGGTGCTCGGCATGGTGATCACTGTCCGCGCAACGTATGCCGCAGGTGTGTGGTGAGTACCGAATCCCGTACCACGACACAGCGATTCCAGCCGATTCCGGAAATGGCTCACGTGCACGGCCCTGTGACCCGGATCCGGGTTCGCCGGATGTTCCTGGCCCTGATGCTGCTGTGGTCGATCGGTGCGATCCCGTTGGTGATCGACGCATCCGATCGGTGCAAAGCGGCGGGGCTCGGATTGTTCGTGCCGGGCGCGGGATTTCTCCACTCCGGCGGTATCGGGTGGTTCGTCGTATCACTGCTGTTGTTCGTCCTGGCGATGTTCGTATGGGTGACGACCGGTCCGATCGTGGCGCCCCCGATGGTCTGGTTCGGCAGCGCCGCGCTGGCGGCGCTGTGCGCCGATGGTGCGGTGTGGGCGTGGTCCGAATGGGTTGTGCCCGCCGCGGCCGCGGCCGCCCTCGGCACGGGGGCCCTCGCGCGTGTGCTGTCGTTCCGAGCCGCGGTGGGTCGGGGCCGAGCGATCAACGATGAGCTGGCACGGGTGTCGGTGTCGGTGTCGGTGCCCGTTCGTTCAGCGCTGCCGCCGGTGGCCGAAGCGACGATCGACGAGCTCGCGATGCTGCGTTACCCCCTGGATCTCGCGTTGCAGCCGCTGGAAAACTTCGACGGTTTCGTCAAGATCGACCAATTCCGTGAGGCTGCGACCCGCTACCAGCTCAACGCCATCGGCTATGCCCTGTCGATGGCGCAGTACACCCGCACTCCCGCCTTTTCCGGATATCTCGCCGAGGCGCAGCGCAATGCCATCGACAAGATGCGTGATCGCCGCGTCTGGAACTACTGGGCGATCGAGAATCTCTGGGGCAACCTGTCCTGGGACCCCGATCCGATTCCCCGGGACAACATCATGTTCACCGGCTACTGGGGCACGATGATCGGGATGTACGAACTGCTCAACGGCTCGTACTACGCCCGCGCCGGATCACTGTCGCTGCGACGCGACGAAAAGACCGTCTACGACTGCGATTTCCCCACTCTCGCGCACGCGATACGCCGGAACTTCCTGGCCGAACCACTGGGGCAGTTTCCGTGCGAACCGTTCTGGATCTACCCGTACTGCAACACCTATGGGGTGAACACGCTGCTGATGTACGACACCGTCTACGGCACCTCGCTGGCCGAGGCGGTGATCGAACGGGTGCAGCACAGTTATGACAGTGGTGAGTTCATGCGCCCGGACGGTCGAATCATGTTCATCAAGAACAAACTCGGCCCCACACTGTTGCCGACGTCGATCTCGGGCGAGGCCGGCGCGACATTCTGGCTGCATGCGGGATTGCCCGAGCTTGCCGAACGCACCTGGTGGATGACCCGGAAGAATGTTATCGACACCAGCCGCGCGACCACGCGATTGCGTTTACAACCCTGGGACCGCATCGACCCCGGGAACTATCGCTTCGGTCGCGGTGTGTTCGCTTGGGCGGGAGCGCTTCTGGCGGCGAACGAAATGGGCGACGGCGAGACGGCCGCGATCCTGCGCCACGCCATCCAGGAGCAGGAGAGCCTGATCGAGCACGAGGGGGTCCTGCGGTACGAGGGCCTGTCCCCCTGGTCCAATCAGGTGCATGTGATGGCCGCGTTCACGCACCACAACGCGTTCCACGACCTGGCCCGGCACGGCGTGCCCGAGGAATGGAGAACAGGTCCGCGGCTGGCGGCGGTCGCATATCCCGATGTCCTGGTGGCTCGGGCCGAGACCGACGGCGTGGCCCTCGATCTGGTACTGCGTCACGGTGCCGGCCGGCGGCGAACGACCATCGAGGTGGACCGGCTACGGCCGCGAACCTGGTATCTGGTCGAGGGCGGCTGCGAGGACACCGTGTGTGCCGGGCCCGATGGTGTCGCACGGGTGCAAGTCGACCTCGGCGATCGAACCGTGCTCAGGATCCGGCCACAGTGAGCCGGAGTCATGACACGTGGCAGCACCGCCGGAATGGTTTTGGCAGGATGAGGCGCGTGGCCATTCCCCCGCAGGACGAAGCAGGACGCCGATACGGCGGCAGTTCCGCGCAGGAACGCAGACAGCTCCGGTATGAGCAGTTTCTCGATGCGGCACTGGACTGTTTCAGTGAACAGGGCCTGCCCGGTGTCGGTGTGCGCCCGGTCAGCGCCAAGGCCGGAATCGCGCCTCGCTATTTTCGGGAGAGTTTCGCCGACCGCGACGCGCTGTTGGTGGCGCTCTACGACAAGGCCGCCGCCCAGGTGCTGCGTGTTGCGCTGGATGTCCTGAGCACGGACCGCGGGGACCAGGCGGCCCGGGTGCGCGCGTCGCTCGATGCCGTGCTTCACGCCCTGGACAGCGATCCCCGCTTGGCGCCTTTGCTTTTCGGCACCGCTATCGAACCCGTGCTGCGCGAACGCCGCGAGCGCATGTTGCTCGATTACGCCGACGCCATCACCGCGCAGGCTGTTGCCATTTTTCCCGACGATATCGAGCCCGCCGCGTTCCGGGTGACGTCCGTCATTCTCAGCGGCGGGTACATCGAACTGATCACCTGGTGGCTGGCCGACCGCAGTCGCGCGTCCCGTGACGAACTCCTCGATCGTGCCACCGGAATCTTCTTCGCCGCAGCGACACCTGCGGGCCACGCATCACCGCGGTGAATACGCTACCCGACAGGGGCGTGGAGGGATTTCGCCCTTGTCGGTGTGTGTTCACTCGTGCGGGACCAGCCCGCGCGGCAGGATCAGCGGCAGGTCGTTGTAGGTGAGGATGCCCGGTGCCGCCGCGACGACCGCGGGAATGGCGTTGAGGACCGGCATGGCGGTCATGACGTGGCCCAGACTCATGTAGTCGGCGATGGTCTCGGCCTGGAAATCCGGAGGCGGCAGGAAGCTGATGACGTTCGTGACGGTCGGGCGGCCGTCGACTCGCAGCACCCAGCCGTCCTGGTCGATCTTCCAATCCGGTTGCAGGGTCTGGCCTTTGCGCCAGCGCACATCGATCTGCACGAGGGTGCGCCCGCCGACCGACCCCGTCCAGCTCGCGTGCACACCGGCGACGCAGCCGGCCGCGATGGTCCAGGATCCCAGGTCCAGATCGGCGGTGGTCCGGGCGTAGTCGGCCGCGCAGCGCACCTCGTCGAGTTCGATGCCCAGGGCGTCGCCGATCAGTCGCACGGCCTCGCCGAACACTCCGGTTCCCGCGGCGGTGAGGGCGGGCAGTTCCGGATCGTCGATGCGGCGGCCGAATCCGACGGGCTTCTCGGTCTCGGGTGAGTCGTAGAAGGTGGTGTCGGCGGCTTCGGACACGGTGATCTTGTCGACGCGATCGCAGATTCCGGCGGACACGATCGCCATCAGGTTGATGAACCCGGGGCTGATTCCGGATCCGAACAGGGTGGAACCGCCACGGGCGCAGGCGTTCAGGAGTGTCTCGCGGCCCGCGCCCTGATTGTGCCCGGTGATGAAGGAGGCGGTGGCCACGACATCGATGCCCGCGGACAGGATGCGTGCGAGTTCCTCGACGTCGATCCACATCGGGTTGTAGACGACGACATCGGGTTTCAGCGCCAGCAGCGCGTCGATGTCGTCGGTGGCGGTGACGCCCAGGGGTTCGATGCCGGCCAGTTCCCCGGCGTCGCGCCCGACCTTGTCCGGGGACCAGGCGTAGCAGCCGACGAGTTCGAGGCCGGGGTTCGAGGCGATCGCGCGCACCGAACTCTTGCCGACATTGCCGGTGGTCCACTGCACGACCCGGTGAACGGCGGGGCCGTACGGGGACGCGGGTGTGGACGTGGCGGGCTGGGACGACGTGGCGGGCTGGGACATGGAACCTCCTGGGCGATACCGGTTTTCAGTCGAACGTGCAGCCCTGCAGGGGTTTGCCCGCCAGACGATCGAGTAGATAGCTGATGGCGTTGTTGGTGCCGAAGCCGTCGATCAGTTCGGGTCCGAAGTGATTGGCGAACGTGGTGCCCGGTGCGATGGGCGGCAGGTTGTTGGTGCGGAAGGTGACCGTGGCGCCCTTGTCGCACCAGTCGAGGGCGAGCTGGCGGACCTGTGCGTAGGGGATGGTGTCGTCGTTGATGCCGCTGGTCATCAGCACGGGGCCGGCCGGGGTGAGGGTGCCGATGCGCTGATCGCGAATCACCTTGACCGCGTTGGGCAGATCTTGCAGGTGCTCGATCAGCGGACGGCCGTCGACGGTGAGATCGCTGGTCTTGGTGAAGGGCTGTTTGGCGATGATGTCCGCGACGCATTCGGTCTTGACGGTGTCGAGCAGGGTGCGCCCGGCCGGGGTGATCACCTTGTCGATGTCCTGGGCCAGTTCGGGGTAGCGCGCGAGGAAGCCGTTGATGGCGAAGCCGATCGCCGCGCCGATCAGGTTGCCGTCGATCTGGCGCACGACCGCGGTCAGGTCCGAGGGCGGCGCACCGGACCAGGTGCCTTTGAGGTTCAGTTCCGGTGCGTACAGCGGTGCCAGTTCCGCGGCCGCGGCGGTGGCGCCACCGCCCTGGGAGTATCCCCACAGCGCCAGCGGGGTGCCGGGTCCGCTGCCGGAGAGGTTGTGCGCGGCGCGCGCGGCGTCCAGGACCGCGTGTGCTTCTTCGAGGCGGTTGGCGTAGGTGTGCACGCCGGGGGTGCCCAGGCCGATGTAGTCGGTCACGAACACGCGTGCGCCCAGCAGGTTCCAGGCGACCGCGGAGATCGCCTCCTGGTTCGCCGAGACGCTCAGCCGGCCGAGGTCGGCGTAGAGGCCGGTGGAGAACGCGAGCGAGGGCGCGCACTGGGTGCCCTGTCCGACGGTTCCCGGGGCGATCACGATGGTGGGTCGATCCCCCGCACCCTGCCACGGCCGAGTGGAGTCGATGTAGGTGCCGCTCACCGCGACGGGTGAATCATCCTGCAGCCGTGAGGTGTACAGGACGCGCTGTGCGGGCACGGGCCATTCGACCGCCGCGCTGGGTGGTGCGAGCAGTACGGGCATGTCGGCGGTCCTGATGATCGCGCCGGGGGTGGTGTCGAACTGCGCGGGCGGGGTGTAGAAGTCCGGCGCCGGCGCGGCGCCGGAGTCGCTCGCTCCGAACCAGCTCGCGGCCATGGCGGTGCACAGCGCGACCCCGATCACCGCCGCCCTGCGCAGGCGCGTGGCGCGCGGGGGTGTGGGCGGGAAGGTGTGGTGCGGTCGATGCATGGGTGGTCTTTCTGCGCGGTCGCATTCGTGCCTCGGTGCGCGAATGTCGTGTGTCACCTCGCCGGGGTGGGCGTGACGAGTAACACGGTTACTCGGTAACCGCGTTACTGTAACAACGTGCCGAGACAGAAGGGAACCGATCCCTCCACACAGGTGATCGACGCGGTGCTCGAGCTGCTCACCGCACACGGCTACGACGAGGTGCAGTTGCGTGAGGTCGCGCGACGCGCCCACGTCTCACTCGCGACGGTCTACAAGCTTTTTCCGACCCGAGACGAGCTGATCGTCACCGCGGTCGAGCAGTGGATGGCGAGCAATACCTACGCCGATCTGACTCCCCCGCCGCCGGGTGGCACGCTGCGCGAGAGCCTGATGGGGTTGTGCCGCACGGTGTTCGAGCCGTGGGAGCGACATCCGAGGATGCTCGAGGCCTACCATCGGGCGCGGTCGGGGCCGGGCGGGCATCGGCTCGACACCCAGGGCGTCACCGCGGTCTTCCCGATCGCCCGCGACGTGCTGGCGGGGGCGGATCCGGTGTATCTGGCGGATGTGGCGCTGATCCTGACCAATGTCACGTACACGCTGATCGGGCGTTTCGCCGAGGGCACGCTCGCGATCACCGAGATCCTGCCGGCGATCGAGCGCGTGATCTTTCGTTTGACCACCGACAACGAACCGGACGCTCGCGCAGCGGGCCGCGCGAGCGGGGGTGGTGAGGGCGGCCTCGATCCGAGTCTGGCCGCGCCGTTCTACCACCCGGACACCGCCCCCGATCCCGGGTAGGGAACAGCCGGGCGACCCGCCATGGTGCGCGAGCACCCCGATCCGCTCCCCACACCCGAGTGTTCCCGAGCCGACCACCACGGCAGGGCACGCGCACCCGGGCTCTGCCGAGCAATGATGAAAGCCGCCATCGGAGAAGAGGGTTCGCGGTCCGCGAGCGAGCAGCTGTCGGGTTCCTCACCGCTGTCGCCGCCCGCCGCGCGAACTATCGTGCGGGCGTTCGTACTCACACTCGTCGGGTGATGTCTACGCCGATGCGCACGCCGTGCACTCGCGGCCGATGTGCACGGCGTGCACGGTGTCAGCGACTGCGTTCGGCCAGCAGGGGCGCGAGGGTGCGCAGCGCGGGCAGCGAATCGCCGCCCAGGACCTGGATGCCGACGTGGTCGGCGCCCGCGTGCAGGAAGGCGGTGAGCCGGTCGGCGACCTGTTCGGGGGTGCCGTGGGCCACGACCGCGTCGACGAGGCGGTCACCGGCGGGTGCGGTGAGCTCGTCCTCGCCGAAACCGAAGCGGCGCAGGTTGTTCACGTAGTTGCTCAGGCCCAGGTAGAAGTTGACGGTGCCGCGCGCGGTCTCTCGCGCGCGCTCGGGGTCCGCGTCCAGGACCACCTTGTGTTCGGTGGCGATGAGCGCGTCCGGGCCCAGCAGTGCGCGCAGGCTCGCGATGTGTTCCGGGACGGTGAGATACGGCAGCGCGCCGGCGGTGCGCTCGCGCGCCAGTGTCGCCACGCGCGGGCCCAGGGCCGCGAGTGCGCGGCGTTCGGCGGGGACCCCGGCCTCGTCGAGTTCGTCCAGGTAGGCGACCATCGCATCGTAGGGTTTGGCGTAGACCCCGTCCTGTTCGCGGTGTCCCACGCCGACGCCGAGCAGGAAACGGCCCGGGAAGCGTTCCTCGAGGCGGTGGTAGGTGCGCGCGGCGTCCTTGGCCGGGGAGACCCACAGGTTCAGGATGCTGGTGGCCACGGTGATCGAGTCCGAGGCCGAGAGCAGGGTGTCGAAGCCAGGCCAGTCCGCGGGGGTGGATCCTCCCAGCCACAGCGCGCCGTATCCGAGTTGTTCGAGCTCGCGCACCGAGTCGGCGGTCGGTTCCGAATAGTGTTGCCACACCCCGATGGTGCCCACGCCATGATTGGTCATATCTGCGGCCAACACGGGTGGATCAATGTGCATTCCCGGTGTGCGGGAGCGGTTTCGTGGTCATCGGGTGGGGTTGCCGCCGAGGCTGAAGCGCGCGCCAGTGGGGTCCGCGACCGCGGCCATGCGCCCGTACCCGGCGTCGATGGCCGGGGAGACGATCGATCCGCCCAGGTCCAGGACCTGCTGGACGGAGGCGTCGACGTTCTCGGCGCCGAAGTAGACGGTCCAGTAGCCGGGCACGCCCTCGGGCAGGTGGGCGCTCGCGTCCATGATGCCGCCGAGCATGGGACTGGTGGAATGCAGTGTGGTGTACCGGTATTCGGGGGCGTCACTGAGGGTGAACAGGTCCTTGCAGTCGAACACGTCGCGGTAGAAAACGAGCGAATTCTCGTATTCTCGGGTGTGCAGGGCGAACCAGGACGGCACACCGTCGTGCTCGCTCCACGCCCCGTCCGAGACCTGTCCCCGCGCCCCGAATCCGGGCATGGTGCCGCTCTCCCACACCCCGACCCGCACGCCGGCCGAATCCCCCAGCACGGCGAACGCACCGAGTTCACCGACCGCCGTCGCCGGAACCAGCACCGAACCACCGTGTGCCGCGGCCTTGTGCGCGGTGGCCTCGGCATCGGTCGCGGCGAGATGGACGGTCCACGCATCGGGCGCACCCGAACCGCCGTCGTTGGTCATCGCCCCGGCCACGGCTTTCCCGTTCTTGGAGAAGGTGATGTAGCCCCCGTACTCGCGCGAGATCTCGGCCTGCCAGCCGAACAGCTCGCGGTAGAACACGATCGCGCCCTCGGGATCGGAGGTGAGCAGATCGGCCCACACCGGGTCGCCGGGCTGAGAACTGTAGGGCATGAGCAACTCCCGAAGGTCTGCGGAACCGTCACCACGGTACGAGCCCCGAGCTTGCCAGATTCGCGAGTGCGCCGGTGCGAGGATCGATGGCCGGCGGCTCAGGGTTCGACCTCGGGTCCGGCCGCTCCGGGTTTGTTGCCGCCGCGGCGATGGCGGCTCGACCGCCCCGGCCGTGGCGGCGATGGCGACCTCACGGGGGCCAGATGCTCGCCTCGCGAGGTCGGTGGGCGGACTCGGGTCCGGGAGTGCGGGGCGAGGAAGGGCAGTACGCGCGACCGGGCACCCTCTGCCGAACTCTCACCGAGGTGAGGACGCCCGGCCCGTGGTCGGTGCCACGGGCCGGGCGTCGGATCGTCTCCGGGTGAGGCTCCGGTCCTGGGCGACCGGAGCGCAGACCGATTCAGTTGGTGCCGTTGACCTTCGGGAACGACTGCGTGATGAGCGTCAGCAGGGTGTCCGAGAGCAGTTCGTGCACCTGGGCGCGATCGAGGCTGCCGCGCACGATCCATTCGCGCCCGGCGGCTTTGACCAGTCCGCCGTAGCAGCGCACCAGGGCGCGTAGTTGCTCGCTGTGCAACGAATCGGACAGTCCCATCATCTGCACGACGCGGTCCGCGGCGGCATTGTCGGCTTCGTCCAGGATGCGTTGCACGTCCGGGTCGTCGCCGATGCCTTCGAGGCCGGTGACCTTGACCCAGGTGGTGCCGTGTTCGCCGATGGTGTCCAGCAGCCATCGCACGCTCGCGTCCACGCGGTCCGGCAGCGGTCCGGCGGGCACGAGCATGTTGTCCGGCCGTGGCAGGGTGACCATTCGGCGCACGACCGCGAGGTACAGGTCGCGTTTGTTGCCGAAGTAGTGGTTGATCAGCCCGCGTGCCACCCCGGCGCGCTGGGCGAGCTCGGCGGTGGACACGGCGGCGTAGGGACGTTCGCCGAACATGTCGATGGCGCAGGACAGGATCTGCGCGCGGCGTTCGTCCGGTTCGAGCCGTCGTCGCCGCGACCGGGGGTCGTCGGTCGGCGTGGGCTCTGTCGTGGTGTCAGAGTGAGCGGGCAATGAGATCCTTCATCACCTCGTTGGCGCCTGCGAGGATCCGCAGGACCCGGGCGCCGGTGTACAACTGGGCAATCGGGTATTCGGTCATGTACCCGTAGCCGCCGAAGAACTGCAGGCAGCGATCCACCACATTACCCAGTTGATCGGTCAACCAGTACTTCGACATGGCCGCGGTGGGGATGTCGAGTTCCCCGACCAGGTGTTTGCTGATGCAGTCGTCCAGGAAGACCCGGCTCACCTTGGCGATGGTGGCGCATTCGGCGAGTTCGAAGCGGGTGTTCTGCATCGCGAACAGCGGTTTGCCGAACGCTTCGCGGCCCTTGGTGTAGTCGACGGTCAGCTGGACGGCCTTCTCGGTCATCGCGACGGCCATGATCGCGGTGACCAGGCGTTCCTGGGCCAGCATCTGCATCATCTGATAGAAGCCCTGGCCTTCGGCGGTGCCGAGCAGGTTCGTCGCCGGCACGCGCAGTCCGTCGAAGAACAGCTCGGCGGTGTCCTGGCCCTTGCCGCCGATCTTGGACAGGATGCGTCCGCGGGTGAAGCCGGGGGTGTCGTCCCCGACCTCGGCGAAGATGAGCGAGACCCCGGCCGCGCCCTGGGTGGGGTCGGTCTTGGCGGCGATGATGATGCCGTCGCACAGCCAGCCGTTGGAGATGAAGATCTTCGAGCCGGTGATGACGTACTCGTCGCCCTCGCGGATCGCGCGGGTCTTGATGTTCTGCAGGTCCGAGCCGGTGCCGGGTTCGGTCATGCCGATCGAGAGCACCATCTCACCGCTGGCCGCGCGCGGCAGCACCGAGCGCTTGAGTTCCTCGGTGCCGAACTCGTGGATGTAGGGGGCGATGATCGAGGAGTGCACGGGCATGCCCATCGCGCCGTCGCCCAGGTGGCACTGCGATTCGATGATGGCGGCCTCGTGCGCGAAAGTGCCTCCGCCGCCGCCGTATTCGGCGGGGATGGCCGTGCACAGCAGTCCCAGTTCACCGGCTCGGCGGTACAGGTGGCGGTCGGGGTGCCCCTGGGCGATGAATTTCTCCTCGTGGGGTACCACCTCCTTCTCGAAGAAGGTGTTCGCCAGATCCCGGACTGCCTCGACCTCGTCGTCGCTCCATGCGGGGCGTGCCATCGTCGTTCCTTCGCGTTGCTCGACCGTGCGCCACGGCGCCTGGCCCCTCAGCGTGCACGGCTATTGGCGGCGTGTCAACAAAGCCTCAGTCGGAGGTGGAACGCGCCTGGTTCACCTCGGCGAAGGTGGCGAAGATCGGCGTGTCCGGATCGGCGTCGATGCCTTGGCGGCGCAGATACCCGTCGATGAGCCCCCACACCAGCTCGGTGGCCTGACCGATGAACTCCTCGGTCTGCTCGGCGCCGGGACGATCGGAATCCGAGAGCCACAGATCGGTGATCGCGACCACCGCCCCGATCAACGCGCGCGCCAGGTAGTCGAGCCCGGAGGTCTCGAGCGGCACCGCCTCCGCGACCGAGCGCGCGATCTTCGTCAGGCGGGTCGCGGCCTCACGGCCCAGATCCAGTTGCAGCACACCCGAATCCGAACGCGCCAGCGCCGGAGCCTGCCCGAGATAGCGGAACACGTTGGGGTGCTCCAGGATTCCGTGCGCGTATTCGGTGAACACCCGCCGCAGCGCCGCGCGCGGGGGTTGCAGCATCAGCGTCATATCGCTGCCGGTCGCGGCGAACGCGCGCGCGGACATGCGTGCGGCGATCTCGGTGAAAAGGTCGCCCTTGTCCGCGAATTGGCGGTACAGCCGCGGTTTGGTGATGTTCGCCTCGCGGGCGATGTCGTCCATGCTCGGGCGCGGGCCGTCCCGGTCGATCACCCGGATGGCCGCGTCCACGATGTCGTCGCGCGTCACCGTCCGCGGCCCAGCGCCTCGCGCGGGCGAGTCGGTGCGCGGAGTCGATCCGGCATTGCTACGAGCCACATCGGCAGCGTACACGTACCGCCGGTACGGTCCAGAGCGTTCGGCGGACCGCCCAAGAAACACCAGGTTATCGGCCGGTCACGTGATGCAAGCCACAGCCTCGGTGTGATCTCCGGGATTGATTTCCGGCAAAGCGTACTGCCAGTATCGAAACACGTACTGCCGGTACGCACCGGTGCGCGGACCGAACGCCCCGGCACGGGGGCAGCGCCCGGACACCACCCGCTCCCCACCCTCGCTCGTGACGATGAACCGGAAAGATCCCGATGTCAGACGCCGCACGCCAGCTCAGCACCACCCTGGGCGCGCCCCTGCCCGAAGCCTTCGCCCGGCTCTCGGACGCCGAGCACACCGAACTGGATCGCCTCCTGCGATCCGCCATGACCCGTCGCGCCGAGAATCTCGATGCCGCGATCGGATCGTCCCTGGACTTCGTGCCGCGCCTGATGCGCCCGGCCGTCAAGAAAGCGCTGGGCCTGTGAGCGAACATCTCGTCGCCGTCGCCGAAATCACCAAACTGGCTCGCCTGCTGGACATTTCGGATCCGACCGAGCTGGACTTCCTGGTCGATCTGCCGCCCGGCGCGATCCGCGAATTCCGCGAACGCGCCACCGATCTGCTGTTCGACCGGGACACCAAGCGCCTCCGGGGCGTCGCGCAGGCCAGCAAGCTGATCCCGACCACGATCAGCGCCAAGGTCGCCGAGCGCGCGTTCGGCCCGGTGTTGTGCGCGGCGGTCGCCTCCGCGGTCGATCCCGCACGCGCGGTGGACATCGCCAAGGCACTGCCCTCGGGGTTCCTGGCCGAATGCGCGGTGCAGCTGGATCCGCGCCGCACCGCGGACATCATCGCCGCGGTGCCCCCGCGCATGGTCACCGAGGTGGCGCGCGAGCTGCTGCGCCGCGGCGATCACATCACGATGGGCCGATTCGTGCACGTGGTGCCCGAGCCGGCCTTGCGCGCGGCCGCGCCGGTGATGAGCGATCGGGATCTGCTGCGCATCGGATTCCTGCTCGAGGACAAATCCGCGATCGACGATGTGCTGCACATCGTCGCGGACCGGGTGGCCGGTGTCATCCGCGCGGCGCACGAGCAGAGCATGTGGTCCGAGGGCATCGATCTGCTCGATTCCATCGCACCGCACAATCGCGCCTGGATCGGCGACATCACCGCGGGCCTGGGCGGTGAGGTGCTCGATGCCCTGATCGGCGCGGTCCACGAGCTCGAGGCCTGGTCCACGCTGCTGCCGATCACCAGCGCCATGAGCCACGAGAGCCTGCGCCTGTTCGCCGAACGCCCCGCGGTGCACGAGCAGCACGTGCTCACCGCGGTCATGGACACCGCGCTGGACGGCGGGCACTGGCTCGAGCTGCTGCCGTTGGCCGCGCATCTGCCGGCCGAACCGCTCGCGGTGATCGCGGCGCGGGTGGCCGGGGAAAGCGACGAGCGCCTGGGCGAGCTGGTGCGCGAGGCCGACACCGCGCGATTGTGGGACGCGATGATCCCGGTGGCGCTGGCCATGAGCGACACCGATCGTCAGCGCATGGCCGCTCTGCCGGTCATGGCCGAACCGGCGGTGTTGCGGGCGGTCATCACCAGCACCGCCGAACACGAATTGTGGTCCCAGGCGCTGGTTCTGGTGCACGCGCTCCCCCGGGCCACCACACCCATCCTGGCCTCGTGCATCGGCGAGCTCACCCGCGAGCAGCTGCTGACCGCGGTGCTGACCGCCGCGCGCAGCGACACCCTGGCCACCCTCGTGGATGTGGCGCTGGCTCAGGATCGGCAGGGCCGCGCGCGCGTGCTCGAGATCATCGACTCGATGCCCGATGTGCACGAGTTCCTCTCGGCCCTGACCCCCGACACTCCCGACCTGGTCTGGAACGCGCTGATCGAGGTCCGGCCCGAGATCCCGCCCGCGCTGCTCTCGCTGCTGGCCACCCGCGCACGTGAACTCGAGCGACCCGAGACCGCCGCGGCGCTCGAACCTCTCGGCGTCGCCGGCGAATAGCGCGGACGCGTCCCGAAAGCCCCGGCCGGACACCGCCGTCCGGGGCCTTTCCTCACCTTTTCGGCCGAATTCTCCAGCTCACAGGTTCGGGCATGCGCGGGAGGTGTCCGATCAACTAGATTCTGGCGCATGGGTTTCGAGGGTGGGGGTTCCGGTTCGAATCGGGAACGGTTCGGGCAGCGGGCATTGCGAATGGTGCGCGAGAAAGACGCCGTGGCCACAGCGGAATTCGATGCCGGGGGTTTCGCGATCGTTTTCTCCACCACGACCGGTGAACGCGGGCGGATCGATCTCACCGCCGTTTTCCTGCGTTCCTATACCGCCTCCGCGGCCACCACCGAGCGCATGCTCGCCGAATTCATCGCCGCCACACCGTCACTGGGCGGACCGTATCTGCCCGCCAGTCATTTCGTGGCCGAGACGCCCTTTCGGGAGGACATCTACCAGCCGGGCGTGTATTTCTTCAAGGCCAATGCCGTGCCCAGCGGCACCTACCAGCCCGAAACCTGGGCGTTGACCGCGCCGCGGCTGCGACCGCTGATCCGCCAGGCGGGCTTCCTGGACCTGCGCATGGACGATACGCGCGCGGCCGATCACACGATGTGGCGGCCGATCCTGCCGGGCCTGATCGAAAAGGTCATCGTCGACCAACCGACCGTGATGGGCAGTATTTCCCCGGATTTCTTCACCGCCTGGGGTGTGGACGCGGACACCGTGTTCGCGACCGCGCACGCCAATTTGGCCGGAACCGCCCTGGATATGGTCGCGGACTACGATCCGGGCAAGGACGACGGCATTCTCGATATCCCGGACGAGGACGGCAACCTGTACATGGGCTCGCTGCCGGTGATGGACGGCTGGCTCACCGGAATCGGCGCGAAAGCCGGTGCGCGGCCGATAGTTTTCGTCGCGCGCAGCGCGGGACTGTTGCTGGGCGCGGAATTCTCGCCCCAGCATGTGCAGCGACTGGTGACCCGGGCGCGGCAATTGTTCGACACCGCCGAACGCCCGGTGTCCCCGGTGCCGTACACCGTGGACGACACCGGGCGCCTGATTCCCTTCCGGGTGCCGCGCGAACATCCGGCGTGGGCGGGGATCCGTTCCGCGACAGCGGCATTGGCGGTGCAGGTGTACGAATGGCAGCACGATTATCTCGAGCGCGATCGCAAGGCCGGTCTGCTGGGCGCGCATCCGGCCAAACTGCTGCACAGTCGTTCGGTGAACGGTGTGGAATACACCTCGACCCGATGGACCGACGGGGTGCCCACCCTGCTGCCGCGCGCACACGTGGTCACCCTCACCGACACCACGACCTCCGACACCGTCGGAGTCACCTGGAAATCGCTCGCCGCGGCACTGGACCTGCGCCCCGCCGAGGGCTTCTACCCCCCGCGCTACCGCGTCGAATTCCACCCCGACGCCGAGACCATGGCCCAGCTACGCGCCGCACCCCCACACCTATGACCGGATCACCGAACCCATGAGCACGACACCATGATCGGCGCGGCCGCACCACTCACGCCCGCACCGCATCGTGAGCGCCCACGAATCCCAGCACCCGCGCGATGACCGCATCGGAGATCTTCCACAGCATCTCGTGCCCCACGCCCGGATAGATCTCGATATCAGCCGCCGGAAAGAGCCCGCGCACCCGCTCGGCCACCACGCCCGGATCATGCAACACCGTCTCGGCCCCGAACAGCACCAGCATCGGTGCGGTGGCGGCGGCGAACTGCTCGTTCGTGAGCGTGCGCGGCCACGGCGGCGCGATCCGGAACTTCAAGCCCGCCAGCACCATCGCCCATGCGGTCTCGGGCAACTCGAGTCCGGGTGAGAGCCACGCGTTGAATTTCTCCATCCTGGCCCGGGTGGGCCGCGCGCCCGCGGTCATGAATTTGATCAGCACCCGCCACGTGGGCCGTCCGAAGGTCACCGGCGCGGGCTCGAGCACGCTCACGCTCACGCACAGTTCGGGCCGAAATGCCGCCGCCACCATCGCGATCCACGCCCCCAGCGAGTATCCCGCCAGATGTACCCGGTCCAGGGCGAGCCCCTCGATCACCTCACCCACCCACGCCGCGAGGTCGCCCGCATCGCGCATCGGCGCGCGCTGTTCGCTGCGCCCGGCCCACCCGATCACGTCGAGCGCGTACACGGTGCGCTCGCGCGCCAATTCCTCGATGAACGGAGTCCAGAACAGGCTGTTCCCCCCGAATCCGGGCAGCAGCACCAGTGGCGCCCCAGGCCCGTTCCCGGATCTGCGCACCCGCGTGGTCCCGAACGTGGTCTCCACGTCGATGTCCTGGACCGGCACCGGCCACTGCCGCGCCATCTCGTCATAGGCCCGCAGATACGCCGACTTGTCCGCGTCGCGGGTGAACCGCCCCACCTTCGCCATGTTCTCCCCTTCCGTGATGATGATATGAACGTATCAGATAGATGATATGTACGTACCACCAAAGGATTTGCGCACGAGAACCCGGCGACGGGAACTCGAATCGCACTCCGGGGTAGAGGCGATCGCCTCAGCTCAGACTGGGGGCGGAGAAGGAGCGTTCGCTGGCGAAGGCGGCGAGGTCGACCTGGCGGCGGGCGTTGGAGACGCCGGTGACGACCGTGGTGCCGAGTGGGCCGAGGCGGTCGTACATGGTGGCCGTGGCCACGACGATGCCGGCGGAGGCGACGTGGTTCACCGCGTGCAGTCCGACTTCGTGGCCGTGGGGCAGGCGCGAGAGGGTGACGGTCACATCGCTGTTGATGTAGCCGACGCCTTCGGTGCCCCAGTTGCACACCAGGCTGGTGGCGTCGCCGACGAACGCGGTGCGCTGGAACGGGGTGACGGGTTCGCCCTGCACGATGGCGGGCACGTTGTGCCACACCGATTTACGTTCACTGTTCTGACCGGAGCCGAAGTCCCCGGTCCAGTCCATGTCACCGGATTTGAACAGCGGCGGATCCCCTTCGGGACCGTCGAGCACGTTCGCGGGCACCGGCGCGGTGTGCTCGGCCTGCCACACCTGTCCGGGCGGTTGTTCGGACGCGGCGAGGTACATGACCGACGCGCGGGCACGCACCTGATCGCCCTGCACGAGCGAAGCGTCCACCACCCGCACCCGATTGCCGTCGCGAATCACCTGACTGTGCAGGGTGATCGGCTCGGTCAGCACCGGCCGGAACAGGTCGACGGTGAATCGCGCGGGCACGAATCCGTGCTCGGGAGCGTGGGTTTCCAGTTCGCGGGCCAGCAGCCCGCACACCCCGGGTCCGGCCACCTGATTGCGCGCCCACGCGCTGACCGACAGTTCGGTCGCGTGATACCGGCCCTCGACCGCGTCGAACATTGCGACCACTGTGTCTGCCCTCCGTTTTCACGATCCACCGCAGGATCCACTGAATTAGAACATGTTTCATTTACGGAATGAAGAACCCACCATTACACCAGGTCAGCGTGCCCGCGAATCCGCCACTGACGCCATGACAAGTTCCTGCGGCCCCGACCAGACCCGATCCCCACGACACCACCACACCCACGCACCGAGGCCCGACCCGCTCCCGTATCTTCGACAGCGTCATGGTGATCTTCCTGCTGGCGCTCGCGGGCTTCGCGTTCCTCGACTCGCTCGATGTACTGCTCGTCGGCGTGACCACCGCGGTGATCTACGACAGCCGCCTCAGCCGCCGCTCCCCGATCCCCGGCGCACTCAGCTTCCTGACCGGCGTCTTCGCCATCACCACGACCTTCGGCCTGTGCACTGTCCTGGGCCTGGGCTACCTCACCGACCTCGTCGATATCGACCTCACCCCCGCCATCCGCTACCGCACCGAACTCGCGGCCGGACTCGTCCTGCTGATACTCGCGGGCATCCGCACCGCCGGCGGCACGAGAACCACCATCCCCCCGTGGGCCTGGAACGCACGCCAGCGACCCTGGCTGCTGGCCGGAGTCGGCATGGCCATCGGCCTGGCCCAGGCCCCCACCGCGGTCCCCTACCTCGCGGCCCTGACCATGCTCTCCGCCCGCCACCCGATCCCGGCCCTGTGGCCGCTCATCATCGTCGCGTACTGCCTCATCGCCCTGCTACCACCCCTGCTGATCCTCATCGCCTCCACCATCCGCACCCCCCGCTGGTACGGCGCACTCGTGCGCGCGTTCCGGCGATTCGGACCCACCTCGGTGCGAATCCTGCTCGCGCTCTTCGGCATCGCCCTGCTCACTGACGCCGTGCGCCACCACACCCACCTGTGGTGATCAGGGCGTATCGGACAGCCAATCACGCCCGAACAGCGACAACTGCGACGACAACGCATCCCCGTCCGCATTGAGCGAGCGCAGACACCGCACACACGACACATCCGCACGCGTCGGCTGCAACGCCGACGGCGACCACCCCGCGACACCGGTGTGACACAACAACTCCGGCACATCCTCGGACCCGAACCAGCGCCCCAGACTCACCGCGTGCACCGTACGCCCGTTGCGCACGATCGCATGCACACCGGGATCGCCGAAACTCGCCCGAGCGGACGCGGCCAAGGGAGCGAAATCGGTCATGACCGCGACGATACGGACCCACTACGACACCCGGCCGCATACGACACGGCCGCGCCGCCCGAAACCGGACGGCGCGGCCGTGTCACGCACCTACTCCTACACCCTCGACTACTGCGCGGCGTTCTCACGCCGAGGCAATTTCCAGCCCGGACGCGGGAAGTGACACGTATAGCCCTGCGGATACCGCAGCAGATAATCCTGATGCTCAGCCTCGGCAAGCCAGAACGTGCTCGCCGGAGTCACCTCGGTGACCACCTTGCCCGGCCACAAGCCCGACGCGTCCACATCGGCGATTGTGTCCAACGCCACCCGCTTCTGATCCTCGTCGAGATAGAAGATCGCCGAGCGATAGCTGCTACCGATATCGTTGCCCTGACGATCCTTCGTGGTCGGATCGTGAATCTGGAACAGGAACTCCAGCAACGCCCGATAATCGGTCACAGCCGGGTCGTACTCGATCTCCACCGCCTCCGCATGCCCCGGATGATTGCGGTACGTCGGATTGTCGTTGCTGCCGCCGGTGTACCCGACCCGCGTGGACAGCACACCCGGCTGCCTGCGAATCAGATCCTCCATGCCCCAGAAACAACCGCCGGCCAGAATCGCCTTCTGCGTGTCGCTCACGCGTCCTCCTTCGTGAAGAGAGCCCTGTACTGCCCGTACCCCTGCGCCTCCAGCTCGTCCAGATGCACGAAGCGCAGTGCCGCCGAGTTCATGCAATAGCGTAGGCCGCCCTGCGCGCGCGGGCCGTCGGTGAACACATGCCCGAGATGACTGTTCCCATGCACCGAACGCACCTCGGTACGCACCATCAGATGACTCAGGTCCCGCTTCTCGGCCACATTCTCCGCGACCAGCGGCTTGGTGAAACTCGGCCAGCCACTGCCGCTGTCGAACTTGTCCAGCGAGGCGAACAACGGCTCACCCGAGACCACGTCCACATAGATACCCGGCTCGTGGTTGTCCCAGTACTCACCCGTGAACGCCCGCTCGGTCCCGTTCTCCTGAGTGACGTGATACTGCTCGGGCGACAGCGCCGCCACCGCCTCCGGATTCCGGTTGTATTGCTCGGCCACATGAACCTCCTCGTCTCGGCCCTACGCACAACGGACGGCCCGAGCCGGAAAGTCCCGCACCCGGGCACACGTCATACTTCCGTCATCACCGCGGGCACACGAGCGGCCTGACCTACGATCGGCAGGTGAACGCACAGGGTGGGGACAGATCGGGTGCGGATCCGGTGCGCCGAGTCCTCGACGAGATCGACGCACTGGTCGAGGAAAGCCTGCGCGACGGGGAACCGCTCACCGGATACGACTACGACGACCCCGGCTACCCCACCTGCCCCAACCCGCACTGCGGTGAATCCTGGCACGGCCTGGCCATCACCCAGCGCATGCGCCAGATGCGACGCTACGGCGAACTCGACCCCGCCTACGACTACCACCACGACACCAGCCCCGTGCACTGCCCCGGATCGGGCCACCAGGGCGAGTGGGAAGCACCCGACACCGACTGGACCGACCCGGAAACCCCAGGGCCACAACCCGACCCGGCACCGGACCCACGCCGCGCACTCGCCGACCGACTCTGGAAAGCCGTCGCACGACCCGCCACCGGACTCTGGGCCGCCCTCCTGCTACTGAGCCTGAGCACCCTGTTTCTCACACCGGCACAATGGAAATCGCCGATGTCCGCACTCCACTTCCTCGCCCCGATCCTGGTCGGCTGGCTCATCGGATACCGCCGCCGCACCCTCCCGCGCGGCTACCTGCGCCGGCGCCTCACCGCCCGGCCCATCGCCATCCTCGCGCTCCTGCTCACGTACGTCGCCGGCTGGATCCCCGCCATCTGGGCACGCCACGCCACCCTGCACACCTCCCGCGACATCGCCCACGCCTACACCACACTGCTCATCGGCTGTGCCGTCGCCGCCCTCGCCCACTTCCTCATCCAGACCAGCCGAACCCGCAGCGTCACAAGCGAACTCATCGACGGCACACCCGAAACCGACCGCGCCGCACACGGCCACGACCTCGCCGTCAACGCCTTCATATGGATGATGACCGTCCTGGCGCCCCTGCTCGTACTGGGCTGGCCCCTGAGCTACCTCACCTACCAACCACACGCCATCTGGGCCGCCATCGGCATCACCACCATCATCGTGCTGACCCACCTGCTCGAATCCATCACCCTGCGACTGCGCGCCCGCACCCGCGACCCCGGCGAAATACTCATGATCACCACCTTCATCCTCGCCCACGCCGCCCTGCTCTGGTGGTCCCTGCACGTCCTGTCCACCACCTCGTTCCACCCCTGAGAACCCCGCCCGACCCACGCGATGCGGCCCACAGCACGGCGGATGCGAGAATGGGTGGTCAACTTTCCCCGCACGAAGGATCGATCCGCTTCCCGATGGCCGCCAACACCGCACCGGTAGACCTCGCTGACCTCCAGGCCATCGACCCCGACGACCTCGCGGTATGCCTGCGCGTCCTCGAACAGGCCGGACAGTTGGACAAGGAACACCCTGATTCCGTGGCCGTGCAGCGAGCCGTCAGCCACATGTTCAAGAAGTTCAAACTGCGCCGGCGCACCGAAGCCCGAGACGCGGTGGCGAACGCGGACAAAGCCGTCGTCGCCAACACGGCCACCGGCTCACCCCAGCGGATCGACGACGAAACCGCCGGCATCCCGATCAGCTCCGCCACCGAAGCGGGCACCGCCGGAACCCTGCTCAAGCCGCGCCCCTGCTACATCTGCAAGCAGAAATACACTCGCGTCGACGCCTTCTACCACCAGCTGTGCCCCGAATGCGCGGCACGCAGCCACTCCAAGCGCGACGCCCGCACCGACCTGACCGGACGCCGCGCGCTGCTCACCGGCGGCCGCGCCAAGATCGGCATGTACATCGCGCTGCGACTGCTGCGTGACGGCGCGCACACCACCATCACCACGCGCTTCCCCAACGACGCCATCCGCCGCTTCGCCGCCCAGCCCGACAGCGGCGACTGGCTGCACCGGCTGCGCATCGTCGGCATCGACCTGCGCGACCCCGCCCAGGTCGTCGCCCTCGCCGACGACATCGCCGCCCAGGGGCCACTGGACATCCTGATCAACAACGCCGCGCAGACCGTGCGCCGCTCGAACGGCGCGTACAGCGCACTCGTCGAGGCCGAGAACGGTCCACTGCCCGCAGGCGCACTGCCCGACGTCATCACCTTCGGCAAGACCATGCAGGCGCACCCGACCGCGCTCACCGCGTCCCTCGCGCCCACCCTGACCGCGGCCGACATCACCGACCTCGCACTCGTCGCGGGATCGGCCACCCCCGAACGCATTTCGGCAGGAGTGGCCATCGACGCGGGCGGACTCGTCCCCGACCTCGCACACACCAACAGCTGGGTGCAGGGCGTCGGCGAGGTCGACGCCACCGAACTGCTCGAAGTGCAGCTGTGCAACTCCGTCGCACCCTTCATCCTGATCTCCCGTCTGCGCGGCTCGATGTCCTCCGCCGCGGCGAACCGCAAGTACGTCGTCAACGTCTCCGCCATGGAAGGGGTGTTCGCCCGCGGCTACAAGGGCCCCGGCCACCCGCACACCAATATGGCCAAGGCCGCGCTGAACATGCTCACCCGCACCAGCGCTCGCGAGATGTTCGAAACCGATCGGATCCTCATGACCGCCGTCGACACCGGCTGGATCACCGACGAGCGCCCGCACTACACCAAGATGCGCCTCGCCGAGGAGGGCTTCCACGCTCCCCTCGACCTGGTCGACGGCGCGGCCCGCGTGTACGACCCGATCGTGCGCGGCGAAGACGGCGACGACCTCTTCGGCTGCTTCCTCAAGGACTACGAGCCCTCCAACTGGTGATCTCCACTCGGCGAAACCCCTGGTGAAGGGCTGCGACCGCAGCCCGACCCAGGCCCTCTCCTCTTTGCTGTTTTTAGGTCTTTTGGTGCTCGTTTCAGCGGCGCGCCTCTTGGGTCAAGACATGCGTAGATGCGCATATTGACGTATAGGTATGTAATATCCAACAATCAACTCTCGAAGGCTGAATTCGCCTCTCCACCTTCAGGGTTCGACACAAACAGTTCGACTCTCGCCGGGCACTTCACGTGCGCCCTCTGTCAGCCCACCCCCCTGAGTTGAGGTGCGACACGCGTTCAACTTTCATGCATAGATGCGCATATAGACGTGTAGGTATGGAATGCCCTCCCCCGACAACCACACCGGCCGGGCACACCCTCCTATCCTGGAGGGATGATCTACCGGCTACTGGCCGATCTGACCGCGGGCGTGCATTTCTTGTTCGTCGCCTACGTCGTGGTGGGCGGGTTCATCGCCTGGCGATGGCCCTGGACCATCTGGTTGCACGTGGCGGCGTTCGCCTGGGGGTTCAGCACGATTCTGTTCGGCTTCGAATGTCCACTGACCAACCTGGAGAACTGGTCTCGGCATCGGGCCGGCGATGCGAGCCTGCCGTCGTCCGGGTTCATCGATCACTACATCACCGGCGTGCTGTACCCGCAGAGTGCGCTGGAGTTGGTGCAGGTGCTGGTGGCGGTCTGTGTGGTGACGAGCTGGATCGGCTTCTGGTTCCAAGCCTCGCAACGCCGATACGGTCGGGCCATCAAGTAGGCGCTCACGGTGTACCCGTTCACACAGTAGGTGGCATCATTCGGTCCGATTCAGGTTGTGGGCGCCAGCCCCGGATGGGCACTGATCCTAAGTTTCGCGATTACCGCCGCAGGCCGAGAATTCGGCACCGCGCTCGCCCGTGAGAATCACGCACCGATGCGGCTGCTCCGAGGACTTCGAGGTCGGGACCGAGCGTGGTACGACACCGTTCCTGGCAGCGGCGCGGGGCATCCAGGACACGCGACACCTCGTCGCGTGACCACCAGGTGCGGGTTCCAACCTCAGCGCCGAGTCGTGTTCTGGCCCAGCAACATCCCTGATGAATCGTGGAGTGACCGATGAGCAGCCCACCCAGCACCTAGGTCCGGCGGAGCGTTACGGCTGCTCGCGGAGATCCTGGCCCGAGACACCTCGCCCGGTGGTAGTCGCCGTGTCGGCGGGCAGATCGTAGATTCCAGCCAGCAAGGTCGCGGCGCCGGACGTGTCAGTGAATCGGTCCGCGCTGGTCGAGATCGCGAATCTGGCCGAGCATGAAATTCTCGATTCGATCCAGTGGCCTGGTGCTGCGCTGGGCGCGGGCCATGACCAGTGCCCCTTCGATGGCCGCGATCGCTGTGGTGGCCAGGTTCTGGGCGGTGTCGAGGGCGAGGCCGTGCTGCCACAGAGCCGAAGTGAGAGTGGATTCCCATTCGGTGAACGTCTCGCCCGCGCGTTCGCGGGCGCCGGGGGTGTCCGGGCCCGAGAGGCCGCCGGCGGCTACGGGGCATCCGGCGGTGTAGTCGCTGTCGAGGAGTTGGCGGCGGAAATAGTCGACGAACGCGGTGATCGCGGCGGCGGGGCCTTGGGTGGTCAGCAGCGTGCTGATCATGCGGCCCATCGTCCGTCCCGCCAGGTCGATGGACTCTTCGGCCAATTGAGCTTTGCCGCCGGGGAAGTAGTGGTAGAGCGATCCGCGGGGGGCACCGGTGCGCTCCATGATGTCGGTGAGCGCGGTGCCGGCGATGCCGCGTTCGCGGAACAGCAGGGTGGCTCCGGTCAACATACGGTCCCTGGATTCGCCGCGTGGTGCCATCGTTCCTCCTGCTCGACCGCTCAGTCACAAATATGTCGCCAAGCATAGCTTTCTGCCAGATTTCCTGTCGCACCCATGGTGTCGACGTCGCCACTTGGGGCATTGACATCACCAAAAGGCGGATACTACTCTTCGGTAAGTTATATTGCTCAGCATAATTTGGACAGGGGTGGTTGGGATGCCGATGATCGAGGTGACTGCGGTGGCGGGCTCGCTACTGCCGTCGAAGACCCGGCCGTTGCTCGAGGATCTCGCAACGATCTTGTTGCGCTGGGAAGGTGCTCCGGACACGGAGTTCTTCCGCGAGGTGACCTGGGTGTATCTCAACGAGATCGCCGCGGACCAGCTCGCGGTGGGCGGTCGCGCCGGTGGCGCGCCGCGGTTCCGGGTCGAGATCACCGTCCCGGAGGGGGCGTTGTCCCAGCGCCGCAAGGCCGGGCTGCTCGCCGACGTGCACACCGCTGTCGTCGTCGCGGCCGGTTTGGACCCACACAGCGCACGGGCGATGCATGTGTGGACGTTGATTCACGAAGTGCCCGAAGGCAATTGGGGTGTCGCGGGTCAGCCGGTCACAGCCGCCGCGCTGCGGGGCGTTTCGGCCGCCGAGCGCGACAAGGCTGGTGCCGCGCAGTGAGCACTGTCGCGCTCAACCCGCTCGATATCGCCTTCCTGTGGGGCGAATCCGATGCCAACCTGATGAACATCGCGCATCTGGACATCTTCGCGCTGCCGCCGACCGCGGGCCCCGGTTTCCTCACGGAGTTGATCGATGATCTGCGCACCTACACCACTGCCACCGCGCCTTTCGACCGCCGGATCGATGCGAGCCTGATCGGGCGGATAGTGCCGCGCTGGAGCCGGGTCGATTCCCCCGATCTCGATTACCACGTGCAGCGGCATGTACTGCCGGCACCCGGTGGCGAACGCGAGCTGGGCATTCTGGTTTCGCAGCTGCACGGGATCCGAATGGATCGCACTCATCCGCTGTGGCAACTGCACGTCATCGAGGGTCTCGACGACGGGCGTGTCGCGCTCTATGTCAAGGGACATCACGCGCTGCTCGACGGCATCGCCACTGTGCGACTCGCCCGCAAGGTGATGTCGGATGATCCCGACGAGCGCGGCCGGCCTGCGATCTGGGCCTACCGCGAACAGCCGCGACGGCGAACGTCTGCGGCCGAGAAGTATTCTGCCGCAGCGGATGTCGGCACCGTCGGCGTGCGGCTTCGGGCGGCTGCGCACGCGGTGACCGATCAGCTCTCGGGTGTCACAGCGGTGGCGCGCATGTACGCGGGCACGATCGAGAACGCCGCTCGCCGGCTCGTACCCGGCGCGTCCGCGGTCGTGGATGATCTGGTCGTCCCGTACACCGCGCCCCGCTCGATCCTGAACGGCCCGATCACCGGGGAGCGACGGATCGCGACGCAGTCCTTCGACCTCGCTCGGATCGGCGAGCTGGCAACTCGATGCGGTGGGACCATCAACGACGTCGTGCTGGCGATCTGCGCCGGAGGGCTGCGCCGCTACCTCACCGAGATCGGCGAGTTGCCCGACACCGCTCTGGTCGCGGGAATGCCGATGTCGTTCCGTCCGAAGGACGGGGACGACGCCGAGGGCAACGCGACCACGATGGCTCTGGTGAGTCTGGCCACCGATATCGCCGACGTGCGGGAACGGTGCTCGGCGATCGTGACTTCCACGGCGCGGGCCAAGCAGCATATGAGCCGGATGTCCGGGGCGGGTGTGATGGCCTACACCGCGATGCTGATGGCGCCCTTCGGTGCGGGCCTGGTGCTGGGTGTGGGCAGCCGGTTCGCGCCGATGTTCAACGTCGTCGTCTCCAATCTCGCCGGTCCGCCGACCGCGCTGCACTACAACGGAATGACGCTCGAGCAGTGGCACGCGGTGTCGTTCCCGCTCGACGGGCAAGCGCTCAACATCACGCTCATGTCCTATGCGGGACGACTGAACCTGTGCGTGACCGCTTGCGCCGACACGCTCCCCCACGTCCAGCGGCTGGCACCTTACTGCGGTGAGGCGTTGACCGAACTGGAGCAGGCATACGCGCGATAGCGCTCGACACCGCCGACGTCCCGACATCCCATCGCGGGCCGGTCCGATTCTCTCCGTGGCGATCGGTGTTGAACGAGGATGGCTCCCACCGCCCGATGCGGCCCGTGATCCGCGAACAGAAAGGCCCTCATGCGGTTTCTTCGAACCGAACACCACGACGCGGTCCAGACTGTCTGGCTCGACAACCCGCCCTACAACTTCCTCACCGAGGAGGTGATGAGTGAACTCCTGGACGTGCTGTGCGCGGCCGACGCTGATCCGCAGGTACGCGCGGTCGTACTGACCAGCGCGGTCGACGGCGTGTTCGTCAGCCACTACTCGGTCGCGGAGATCTTGGCGGGTGTACAGGCCGCGCCGATTGCTCTCACACCGCGCACCGCGGCCGCGGCGCTGCTGGCCGACCGGCTCGCCGATCGGGTACCCGGGGCGAGCGCGGGCCTCGCCAAGGCAGGCGCCGGGGGTGTGGCGAATCTACGTCGGTATCACAAGGTGTGTGCTCTCATGCGCGGGTCCAGCACGGTATTCGTGGCGGCGATCAACGGGCGTGCGCTCGGCGGTGGCTGCGAGCTGGCGCTGGCGTGCGATATTCGGCTGATGGCCGACGGGCCCTTCGAGATCGGCCAGCCGGAGATCCTCGTGGGCATCATCCCCGGCGGCGGTGGAACCCAGATGCTGACCCGAGTGGTGGGCACCGCCCGTGCGCTGGAACTGTGCCTCGAGGGCTCACCGATCACCCCGCGACAAGCGTGCGACATCGGACTCGTGCACCGGCTGGTCGCCGCCGGAGAACTGCTTCAGGAGGCGCGTGTCACCGCGGCCCGGCTGGCCAAGCGCTCCCCGACCGCGGTCGCGGCCATCAAACACGCTGTGTACGAAGGTGGTTCGGGTCCCCTGGACAAGGGGCTGCGTATCGAACAGGCACAGTTTCTGACCGCCGCGTCGACACCGTCGGCCCAGCACGCGATGGCCACCTACCTCGCCGATATCGACCAGACCATCGCCGAGGGCGGTGACATCTCCGAATTCGTCGCCGGCAAACTCCCGGAATGGGTGGCCGGAACCAAGGTCGAATTCACCGAATAACGATGCGGCCGGCGGGCCTCGATCGATGTGGTCGACTGTGGCGTTGGTGGATGTCGCGGGCACCGGCGAGGTTGCGAGCCGGACTGCCAACGGGTGGTGACCATGAACGCGAGCGAGTGGGTCTGGTTAGGATTTGCGTACTTCGCGGTCCAGCACACGGCTGTCGAGTTCATTGACGCGTACCCACTGTGGTGCGCTGTGTCTGGAAACGGAGGATCGCCGTGCTCGCAGCACGCGCGGTATCGCGCCTGCCCGATACCGCTCACAACCCGCAGCCGCCGCATGCCGGGCGGGGTGTGGAACGATTCACCGTGCGTACCTGGTTCCAGCTGGTACTGGGGGCCATCGGGATCGTGATCATCCTGGGCGCGGGGGCGGGGGCGCAGGTGATCGCGAACACCAACGCCGCGACCGACCGGCTCGTGGATCACACCCAGCCCGCCCTGGTCCAGGCCACCCGCCTGCAGAACGCCTTGATCAATCAGGAAACCGGGGTCCGGGGCTACGCGATCACCGGTGACCGGCAGTTCCTCGAGCCCTACACCGAAGGAATGGCCGCGCAAACGCGCGCCGCAGACCGAATCCGGGTGTTGACAGGCGAGTCTTCCGAGCTGCTCGCGAACCTGGACGCCGTGCAGGCCGCTGCGCAGCGGTGGCGCGTGGACTACGCGCACGACACCGAGGCTTCTCCCGCGAGCTTGGCAGCCACCTCGGTGCAGGGTAAAGCGTTGTTCGATGAGTTGCGGAACCGGTTCGAGGACCAGAATGCCGGGTTGTCCGCGGCGATCGCCGCGGATCGCCGCGGGCTCGAATACGCTCGCGCACTGCGCAACTGGGTTCTGGCGTCGATAGTGGTGCTGGCGTTGGTGACCGGGGCGGTGCTCACGATGCTGGTGCACCGGCTGGTCGCGCGTCCGCTCTCGGCGCTGACCACCGCGTCGCTGCGGGTCGCGGACGGCGACTTCGAGCACCGCATCGACATCACCGGCCCCGCCGATGTCAGGACTGTGGCGAACTCGGTGGAAATCATGCGCCGGCGCGTGGTCTCGGAGCTGGCGTCCTCGCGCGCTCACGAGGAGATTCTGTCGGGTCAGAAGCACGTGCTCGACTTGCAGGCGGAGGATCTGCGCCGCTCCAACGCCGAACTCGAACAGTTCGCCTATGTCGCCTCGCACGATCTGCAGGAGCCGTTGCGCAAGGTCGCGTCGTTCTGCCAGCTGCTCGAGAAACGCTACGGTGACCAGCTCGACGAGCGCGGCAAACAGTACATCGAGTTCGCGGTCGACGGCGCCAAGCGCATGCAGATTCTGATCAAGGACCTGCTCACCTTCTCCCGCGTCGGGCGCGCATCGACCCCCATGATCGAGCTCGATCTGCGCACTCCCCTGCAGACCGCCGTGAGCGATCTGTCCGCGGTGATCGAGGACAGCCACGCACGAGTGCAGGTGCCCACGCAGTTGCCTCAGGTGCTGGGCGATCCGACACTGCTGACGATGCTGTGGCAGAACCTGATCTCCAACGCCCTCAAGTTCCGCAGCCCCGAACTGTCCCCGATCGTGAACGTCGAGTGCGCACTCGATTCCGAGCACCAGATGTGGCAGCTGTCGGTGAGCGACAACGGAATCGGTATCGCGGCCGAATTCGCCGAACAGGTGTTCACCATCTTCCAGCGCCTGCACACTCGTGAGGAGTACACCGGCACCGGGATCGGGTTGGCGGTGTGCCGCAAGATCGTCGAGTTCCACGGCGGCACGATCTGGATCGACACCGCTCATACCGAGGGCACCCGCGTCCGATTCACCCTGCCGGTGCCGGCGAGTATTCCCGATACGCTGCTGGAACCGGCCGCCGTGGCCGCCGAAGGAGTTTCACCGTGATGATGCTGTCCACTCGCCCTTTCGACGTGCTGCTGGTGGAAGACGACCCGGGCGATGAACTCATGACCCGCGAGGCGTTCGAGGAACACAACCTGCCCAGCACCCTGCATGTGGCGCGCGATGGTCAGCAGGCACTGGATTTCCTGTTCCGACGAGGCGAGCACGTCAACGCGCCACGCCCGGACCTGGTCCTGCTGGATCTGAACCTGCCCATCTACAACGGGCGCCAGATCCTGACCAAGATCCGGGCCGATGCCGACCTGGCCGATATACCGGTGGTCATCCTGAGCACCTCCTCCACCGAAGACGACGTGACCACCAGCTACCGACTCTTCGCCAACGCGTATGTCACCAAGCCGGTCGAACTCGACGACTTCACCGAGGCCATCAGGCAGATCGACGAATTCTTCGCGCGCCTCGTACGTCTTCCTCGACGGACCTGACGCCGAAGCCCCTGTGGTAGCAGGGCATACGCAGGGCCGGCACCGAAATCGGCACCGGCTCACGGCCAGCGGATCCGCTCATGCACCAGCCCGAGCTCGGGCGCGGGGTCGATCGCTCGTGTCCTGGGGGTGGGAATGCTGCGGGCCTCCCACCAATACGTCGCCGCGACCATCACGTACGCGGTCACGATCGCCACCAGCGACACGAACACACCGAACAGCACTGTCACAAGAATCGACACAGGCGCTCCTTCGACCAGGAAGGTCCTCCGCCACGCTGCGGCTCGATACGCGCGCGATACCCCGAAAAGCTACTACCCCAACATATTCCGCAGAAGTATTGATGTTGTTCAGCTCACACCATTGCGCTGCCTGATGACGACGGTCATCGCCGAATCCTGACCCCGGCGCCAAGGGGGTCCGAGCGCGCTCACCGGTCGGGTGCTCGTGCAAGGTCAGTAGCGGGTGATCGAATCGGGTGATCACGAGCGCGGGCAGGGCGGAGGCCTACTGCACGGCGTCAGGCAGGCCCGCGAACTCGTGCAGTGGAGCACCGACTAGAACAGCGCTACACCGGCAGCCGATTCTGGGACCAATCCACCTGTGCGCGTGGTCATTCCAGCATCGAGAACCGTCCGGAGGCGAGCAGCGCACCGATGGCGTCGGTTTTCTCATTGGACACCGATTCCCGACACCTTTCGACAACCTCTATCTATGATGTGCGTCATACCGCCAGTTCTGATGCCGGGCTGCGCGCGCCTCCTTCCGGCCGACGCTCGTAGCCCTGCTCGGCTCCGCACAGCGCTGAGGACCACATGGGCGAGTAGCAGTATGGCCACGGCCACGAACCACTCACCGAACCGGGCATACACGGTCGGGTGAGTCGGCTCGGGCACAATCGCGAGCACGGACACGGTTCGGGTGACGTCGGCAGAGGCGGTGGCGAGAATCCGACCCCAGTCGTCGCTGAGAACGAGATCGCCCATCTGCGGTGAACGGGCAACGCTCACACCGGATTCGACGCCGCGCAACACTGCCATACGACTGTGCAGCCAACGGTCCACGCGAAAATCCAGGGCAGGGACCAACAGCAGCGAGGCACCCTGATTTCTGTTGGCGCGGACCAGGTCCGGGAAATCCAGGTCGAAGCACACAGCCATCGCCCAGCCGGTGCCGGGCAGGACGGCCCGCTCGGTACCTTCGGTGAGTTCGTCCTCCCATCCCGCGACCAAATGGTTCTTGGCATAGACCAGGCCCGATGGGAAGTCGATCGCGGCGCTCACGCTGGTCTCGCCCCGGGTGAGCACCAGTCCGGCGATGATGTTCACACCACGCCTCCGAGCGACCTCGGTGAGGGGGACCGCCAGATCCGACAGCGTGGATTCCTCTGCCCGCCAGGCTTTTTCCGGGAGCACCACGACTCGCGCACCACGGTCGGTGAGCCGTTCCACCTCCGCCACCACGCGCACGACCATGTCGCGCCCCTCCACGGTGTCCACCGGCACGAAATCTTCGGGTTGAGACACCGCGACAAGAGCCACTGCCACCGAGCCGCGTTCGGCGGGAGCGGACAACTGCCACAGTCCGTAGCCCACGACCGCGACCATCACCGCACATGTACCGGACGCGCAGCGGATCCGCATCCGCCGGGGCACGTGGGGGTCGATCAGCACCGCGATCGCGGCCGGAACCAGCAGGATCACGAACACGATGCCCAGACGCCCGGTCACCGCCGCGATCTGGATCAACGGCAGCACTTCGGCCTGGGTGTACGCCAGACTCCACCAGGCACCGAACGGACCGATGGCGGCTAGCAGGAATTCCATCAGCACCCAGCCCGCAGGCAGCGCCAGCACGGCCGCGCCGGGCCGTCCGTGGCGAATCAGCGTACCTGTCAGCAGGATCAGACTGGCGTACGTCGTGGCGGTAATGCCCAACAACAGGATCGTCGGCAGCCAAGGTTGCTCGAGCGTGCCGGAGAAATAGAGGACAAAGGGGACAGCGCCGCCGAGCCAGGAAACCAGTGCGGCGGCGAACGCGATCCGGCCCGGCACGCGCGAGGCGATCAGCAGCACCGGAACCGGAGCCAGTACGACAAGTCCGGGATACGGGTGCAGGCCAGTGCCGAACAGCCACAGCACCGCCGAAACGACGACCGCCATCGGCACCGACAGATATGTTTTCACCCCATCGATGCTGGTTCGCCCATCTCGCACGCACATCGCCGACAGGAGTGAACCGAGACTCGTCCCTACGGGCTATCCCGGCCCGGGATCACCAGTCCGGCCTCGTACGCGAAAACCACCGCTTGCAACCGATCTCGCAGCGCCAGCTTCGAAAGCACGGTGCTGACATGGGTTTTCACGGTGTGCTCGCTGACGGTCAGGGCGCGGGATATCTCGGCGTTGGACTGGCCGCGCGCCAGTTCGCGCAGGGTGTCGCGTTCACGCTCGGTGAGTTCGTCCAGCCGGCGCGCAAGGTCCGGGCGCGGGAAGCCCTGGTGTGCGAGCCGGGCGATCAGGCGGCGGGTGACCGCGGGAGCGAGCAGGGCCTCACCGGCAGCGACCACCCGCACCGCCGCGACCAATTCCTGCCGTCGGGCGTCCTTGAGCACGAACCCGCTCGCACCGGCGCGCAGGGCGGGGTAGAGGTACTCGTCGGCGTCGAACATGGTCAGTACCAAGACCTTTGCCGTAGTGGCGGCGCAGATCCGGGCGGTGGCGGCCACGCCGTCCAGGCGCGGCATACGGATGTCCATCACCACCACGTCGGGGGCCAGGGCCTCGGCCTGCTCGACGGCGTCGAGCCCGTCGGCGGCCTCCCCGACAACTGTCATGTCCGATTCGGCCGACAGGATCATCGAGAAACCGCCGCGGAACAGATCCTGATCGTCGACCACGAGTATCCGCATGCTCATGGCTCCCGTTCCAGCGGCAGTTCCGCTACGACAGTGAACCCGGTCCCGGAACCGCCGCTGGACAGCACACCACCGCAGGATTCGACTCGCTCGCGTAGACCGAACAAACCCGACCCCGAGCCGGCGGTCGCCGAGTCGGCGGCGGGCTCGCCCGCGCCGTCGTCGCTGATGCCGACGGTGAGGCAGGACTCGGACCAGTGCAGCACAACCTCCGCACACCCGGCGCGGGAGTGCTCGAGCGTATTGGCCAGAGCCTGCTGCACCACCCGATACGCGGTGACGGCGACCTCACCGGAAACCGTTCGGCGCTCGCCCTTCTCGTGGAAGGTCGCCCGAAGACCGCCACGCCGGCTCAGCTCCACCAGATCGGGGATGGCCGCGAGGTTCGGCTGATGTCGCGCGGATTCCCGGCCGTCCCTCGAGGTGGCAAGGCTGAGCCGCAGTTCGTTCACCGCCGCGCGACCGGTGTCGGCGATGCCGGCGAAGGTGGCATCCGCCCGCGCCGGATCGGTGTGTGTGACCAGCGGACCGGTCTCGGCCTGCACGATCATCACACCTAGTGCGTGCGTCACGATGTCGTGCACGTCCCGCGCCATGCGGACCCGTTCACGGGCCACCGCCGCGATCCGTTCCTCCTCGACTCGACGCGTTCGCTCCCGCAGCAACTCGATCTGGGTATGACGTGCCCGGACCCCCGTGCCCAGTGCCCAGGCGGTGACGAACGACAATGCCGCGTACCCGTATGCCTCGATCGGCTCACTCGGGAGCACCAGGGACACGAGAATCCCCAGCACTCCGATGACGATTGCGACCGCGCGCACCACGGTTCCGGCGTAAGCGGCGATCGTGTACGCGCACACCACGGTTCCGTACGGCAACACGGGCAGCGCATGCACGCACGCCAGCGCGATGATCCCCACCCCGACCACCCCCAGCGTCGGCAGTGGCGCCCGCCTGCGCCAGAGGAGCGGCACCGAGGCCATCAACGCCAGTCCGATCACCCACCATGCGCGCTTGTCGAGCACCTGCGGCCCGACCGTGGCCACAGTCACCAGCACCGCGACAACACTGTCGATCGCCCATTCCGGCAGCTCGAGCCCCGGGGACAAGGGTGCGCGACGCCGGTCGAGCTGTGGCCTCAGCCGCCGGAGCCGGCTCCGAATCTTCCTGTGCGACTGCTGTACCGACTCGGTTGCCGCATTCCTGCGCGGCAGGGACGAATCCATCGACATCACGAACACCTATCGTCCATCGAGTCCGATCGTTCCCGAATTGTCGGCGCTGAGCCACAGCCGGTCGCTGTCGAACGCCGCTGCCATGCTTAACTCGGTTGCAGCGCACGGTATGCCGGTCCAGGAACGCGCGCATCGCCGGCGCGGCGGCCGCCGCCAGAGCTTCGGCGGCCCGCAACTGACCCGATACCGCATACCTGGAATGAAATGCTCCGGGGTGACACCGAGACTGTGGGCCAGCGCGTACAACATGTGCGCCGAAGGCCAGCCGCGCCGACCCGCGCTGGCTGACCTGGTGCCGCGCGCAAGACTGGAGGCACCACTTTTCCCTCGGGTCTGCGGCGCGAGAGTCCCCGCACGTACCGCCTACGGCGCTCGCGCACACGGCGATAGTTCACCTTCTGACCCGTGCAGACATCCACCTCGGAGAGCAGACTCTCTGGTCGATGCTCTACGAGACCCGCGCACGCCCCAGAGAGCTGCTGCAATTGGACATCGGCGATCTCGATATCCCAGCCGACAGGTGCGAAATACGTTCCCCAACAATTGATTTCCGTGAACACCCGGGCATCGCACATCGGGGCCCGTTCACCGCCGAGCTACTCCCCCGGTTGATTCGAGATCGAGTCCGAGGTCCCGTATTTCTCTCGCACCGACGTGTCGGCGGCCGCAAGCTCTCGAAGGCGCGCGATATCTGTCCCGACACCGGCCAGGCACGGCTGTCATATGACCGCGCCAGCCACCTCCTCGACGCGGCGACCGCACCCGAAGGACCCGGCAGCGGCTGGAAGCTGCGCCAGCTACGTCAATCCGGGTCGGTGAATCTCGCTTCTCGGCTCGAGACACTCAGCACCACTCGAGGAGAAATTCCTGCGAGGCGTCCGCCTGATCTGTTGGGGGATAGACACATTGATCACCAGCGAGCATTCTCCTTCCAGCACGAGCACCGCTCGACGCATCGACGCCGTCACGTATTGAGAAGGACAGCCCCTACTGAATGTTTTTCATCGGTGTTCAGCCACAACCACAGCGCCACCGGCGCATCCTCGACGCGGCGGTCGACTGCTTCGCCGAACGCGGTGCACGCCACCACGATGGCCGACATCCGCTCGCGAGCCCAGCTGAGCCCGAACTCGGTGTACAGCTGGTATCCCGGTAATAACAGAATCGTGGCGAGAGCTACTCCCGCAAGCACGACCAGCAATGTGGGCAGCAGACGTAATACTGTGCGCCACATGGTGTACCGCACCCGGTGATCCGGTCCGCTCCGCGCGCCTGAGCAAGGAGCCGGTGAAGAACCCGGAGAGCACCAGGAACACATCCCCGCCACCGGACACCCTGCCGAACCAGACATGGAAGTTCACGACCAGGATGATGGCGAAACCGCGAAGGCCGTCGAGGTCCCACCGATACGGCGTACGCTGCGCCGGCTTGGTCACCTCACGCGCGTGCTGTATCCGCAGAATGCACTGGAGTCGGTGCGGGTGCCGGCGGCTTCACTGGGAACCGTCATCGACACCGACCCGGGCACCGGGACCGTAAGCAGAGTCCAAGGGATCGTTAACGATCTCCCGGCACGCTGGTCTTGTCGGAAATTTCGCAAGGGGGAGCACGATGAAAACAGCAATCGCCAGTGCCTTGATGGCCGGACTCACGCTCGTGGGAGCAGCCGGCGTGGTCAGCGGCTCGGCAAACGCGCAAAGCCTCATCGAATACTGCGTAGCCACCGGTGGCCAGATCGTCGAGCGGTACAACCAAGAAACTGGCAATCACTACAGGCAGTGCCAGGGCGGCGACCTCGACGGGTGGATCGTCGGGCAGCCACTGGCCCCGTAGCCGATTCTTTGGGCCGGTGCTGTCATCAGCATGATGGTGCGTTCCGGCGGCCGCTGCCCGAGATGGCCGGTTGAACTTCTGTCAGCGGTGGGGCTTGCGACTGCGATTGGTGGGGTGGATGCCGGGCGATTTGACCCTTTCAGTAATGTGTAATCGCTATCACTAGTGAGCGTTGTGCCAGAAGTTCCGCCACTCAGCACATGAGAGGAACCGCTCGTGAGCATGCTTCTCGCCCTACACGACACGTATTCGCATGTGGTCGCGCAGATCGGCAACCCGGCCCCGGAGGCTCCGCCCGCCGCCGACAAAGTGATGAAGGTGGGCCGCTACTTCACCTGGTTCACCATGCTGTCCGGCGTCACCGCCATCACCTACGGCGGCGGGCGGTTCGCGTGGGAGAAGTGGAGCGGAGGCCGTGTCGAATCACCGCAGATGGTCGCCGGAGCCATGATCGGCGGAGTCACCGCGACCAGCGCCGGAACCATCATGAACGCGATAGTCGGCAGCTAGCCCTCGGTCCTGCACGCTATCGACATCCGCTCGGAGACCGAGGACGGGCGTCCTCCAACGCCTATCGACCGAACTCCTCGGCCTTCCGCTGGCTGTGGCGACCCCGAGAGCAATGCAGGGCCCATGACCGCTACACCGAAACCGTTCATGCGTCGCGCAGGCACCGGGCTTGCGGTACCGCGCGGTACATGACCGCGACGCGTCAGGAGTCCACCAGCATGGCGAAATATAGGCAACCGCGCGTGTTCAGATACATCTGCCTGATGTCGGAATGCGCGTTCTTCGCATCGGAAGTCCTTCGTGCCATCCCGCGACCGCTTCGCATCGGGCGTCCAGGATCACGGACAGAACAGAACAGAACGGCATCCTGAAGGCCGCGAGGGACTGACCGGGCAACAAACCTGTCAGACGCGTTTCATGTCCGAACGCCCCCATATTCTTCGGACCTTGACCGAGGCGCGGCGCGAATATCGCCGGATCACGCCAGAAGTCGCACGCGGAACCTAGCTGTCACATCGCCGAGACGCGAAAACCGCTGCCGCGAGCTGATTTCCACGGCCAGCGGGGCGGCCCGGCAGAGTGCGACGGCCGCCCCGATCGACCAGGCCAGTGTGCGGATCACCAACTAGGCCAGCGTGCTGATCACCAAATTGCCCACGGCCGCGATGTTCTCGGGCTCGTCGATGTAGAAGTGCCCGCCGGGGAAGGTCGCGGTGGCGAACTCGGCAGCGGTGTAGGCGCTCCACTCGGACGCTTGATCGACGCTCATCGTGGGGTCGGCCGTGGCGGCCAGGACGCTGATCGGTGTCTCGAGGGGCGCTCCGGGAAGGTGCCGGTACGTCTCCACCGCTTGATAGTCCGCACGGACGGCGGGCAGGACCAGTTCCGCCAGACCGGGTTCGGTCCGGAGGATGCCGATGGGCGCGGGATCGTTCGCCAGGCGCTCCAGGTCCGCGATCAGCCCCTCGTCCGATCCGGTGTGCAGCCGCCCCGGTTCCTCGAAAGACGGTGCGGGGCGGGCGGAGACGAAGAGGTGCTCGAGCGGACGACCCGAGTCTTCGAGCCGCCGAGCGGTTTCGTAGGCGACGGTGGCGCCCATGCTGTGACCGAACAGCGCAAGCCGGACCTTCTGGGGCCAGCCCCGCAGGTCGGCCGCGACGTGTTCGGCGAGCTCGGTCAGCTCGGTGACGGCGGGATCACCGAGGCGATCCTGCCGCGCCGGATACTGCACACCGAAAACCGCTGTGCCGGAACCGAACCGCTGCGCCAGTGCGCGGTAGTTGGTGACCGAGCCGCCACCGGGCGGGAAGCACACCAGCACGCGCTGCGGTGCGGGGTCGGCGCGCAGTTCGCGCAGCCAGGCCGTGCCGGTGAGATTTGCCACCACGAGGCGGCCTCCTTCGAATATTAGGGTCGTGGTCGTGGATACGTACGCAACACTGGTCGGCGACTACGAGTCCGGGGTCGGGGTCACCCGATCGAGTATGCCCGCCGTCGATCCGGGGGCGAATCTGGCCGCGACGCTTCCGGTCTGGGCCCTCGCGGGCGGTTCCGTGGCGGCGTTCGCGGCCGCGGCGGACCGCCGCCGCGTCGCACACGGTTTGTCTCCGCTGGAAAGCGTCGTGGACCCGGCCCGCGTGACCGCGTCGTTCTCCAGTGAGCGATTGTTTCGAATCGGCCACGACAAGCCGGAAGCCTTCGCAGAACTGTCCGGATTCTTTCGCAGTGCGGACGCATGGATGCGGACGCATGCGAACTATTCGCACCATCGTGCGCGGTTGCTGGCGGCGCTGGAACTGCCCGCCGACGCGACCCGGGACACCGCTATCGCCCGCATCGCGGAATTGCCCGGAGACGAGATCGAGCGGCGAGCTCAGGCCCACGGCGCGATTGCGGTGCGGGTGCGCACCGAGCAGGAGTGGGCGGCCGGTCCCGCGGGTCGCGCCGCGGCCTCCGGCCCACTCGTCGAGATCACGCCGAGGGATGCCGCGACGCGCCGATCCCCTACTGCCGCAATATCGGAGGCGGCGGCCCTGGCCACCCAGATGTTGCCCTTGCGCGGGGTACGCGTACTGGATATGACGCGAGTGATCGCCGGTCCGGTCGCGACCCGGGCGCTCGCGCTGCTCGGCGCCGATGTGCTGCGGATCGATCCGCCCCAGTTGCCCGAGATCAGCTGGCAGTTTCTCGACACCTGTCAGGGGAAGCGGTCGGCCCTACTCGATTTACGTACCCGACTCGCTGTTTTTCATGAATTGATCAGCGGCGCAGACATACTCATCACAGGTTACCGACCGGGCGTTTTGGAACGGCTCGGTGTGCACCCCGAAATAATCAACCCGGGAATTGTTCACGGTCGAGTTTCTGCCTGGGGCGAGCACGGCCCATGGGGTGATCGCCGAGGTTTCGACAGCATCGTACAGGCCGCATCCGGAATATCACTGATCGAAGGCGCGCAGCACAATTCCACGGGTGAACCCTCCGCCGGAGCGCTCCCCGCACAGGCCCTGGATCACGGTAGCGGCTATCTGCTCGCCGCCGGCGTCATGGACGCGCTCACCGCGACCGAGTCCGACGGCATCGGGCGAGATGTGCGGGTCGCTCTGGCTCGCACCGGATCCTGGCTGCTCGGAGCCGCGGGTCGTACACCGGATCATCCCACGTCCACGCTACCCGACCTGGCTTTCACCGTGACTCACGATGGTGTCACAACTGCCGCCCCCGCGCTCACCGAGTACCCCGACCATCCGTGGCCCGCACCGCCGTACGGCTCCGGTGAGCCGCTCTGGACGCCCCGCCCGGGAGTCGACAGTTAGCTGTGTGTAGAAATGCACGCACACCCGTAAGTACACCGACACACACTCGCAACCACTTTGGCGAATATCGCGAATTACGTTCGTACAAACGGTATTCGAGCCGTTAATAGATGAGATCCTGAAACCGACATCATTATTGCCAACACTTCTGCCGGCATGCAGATGGAGGACTTCATCGTGGACTCACCAACCCCCCTGCTTTCCGCTGCCCGAGGTGGCGGCGCTGTTTCGGTGGGACGGCGGGAGTGGACGGGTTTAGCTGTCCTGGCACTCGCGTGTCTGGTGTACTCGATGGACCTGACCGTCTTGCACCTCGCTGTCCCGCAGATCAGCGCCGAACTTCGCCCCACCAGTTCCCAATTGCTGTGGATCATCGACGTCTACGGCTTCCTGGTGGCCGGGCTGCTGCTCACCATGGGCACGATCGGCGACCGGATCGGGCGCCGACGACTATTGATGACCGGCGCGGCGGCCTTCGCGGCGGTCTCGATCATCGCCGCGTTCGCGCCCTCCGCCCCGGTCCTGATCGGGTGCCGAGCATTGCTCGGCATCGCCGGTGCAACCCTCGCACCCTCCACGCTGTCGTTGATATTCACCATGTTTCGCGACCCCGCACAGCGCTCGATCGCCGTCGGAGTGTGGGTCGGCTCCTACTCCGTCGGTGGTTCGGTCGGCCCGCTGGCGGGCGGTCTGATGCTCGAGCACTTCTGGTGGGGGTCGGTGTTCCTGCTCGCCGTGCCGGTCATGGTGCTGCTGTTGATCCTCGCGCCCCGGGTGCTGCCCGAGTTCCGCGACCCGGACGCGGGCCGGCTGGATCTGATCAGCGCCGCGATGTGCACCGGCGCAGTGCTTCTGGTGGTCTTCGGCATGAAGAAGGTCGCCCAGGACGGCCCGGGTGTGCTGGCCCTCTCGGCGCTGGCGACCGGCTTGGCCATCGGCGGGTTGTTCGTCCGGCGGCAGCTCACCGCCCAGGAACCGATGCTGGATCTGCGTCTGTTCCGGCTCGGCAGTTTTCGCACCGCGCTCGGCATCAATATGATCGCCATCTTCGTGTCGTTCGGATACTTCCTGTTCGTCGGCCAGTATTTCCAGCTGGTGCTGGGCATGTCGCCGCTGCGGGCCGGAATCGCCACCATCCCCGCGGGTTTGGGGTTCATGATCGGTTCTCAGCTGGGTCCGCGGATCGTGAAGCTGGTGCGTCCGGCCTATCTGATCGGGGCGGGCATGGCGATGGCCTCGGCCGGACTGCTGCTGCTCACCCAGATTTCCGCGGAGGGCGGGGTCGGGCTGACCGTCGCCGCCTCGCTGCTGGTGTCGTTCGGACTCGCGCCGGTCTTCGGGATCACCACCGAACTCATCGTGGGCACGGCACCGCAGGAGCAGACCGGGGCGGCCTCGGGCCTGTCCGAGACCGGCGCGGAATTCGGTGGCGCGCTAGGAATCTCGATTCTGGGCAGCATCAGCATCGCCATCTATCGCAATCAGCTGGCTGACCTTCCCGCCGGGCTCGGCGAGCAGGACGCACACAGTGCGCGCGACACCCTGGGCGCGGCAATCGAAGTCGCGGACAACCTACAGGGAACTCTCGGGCAGTCCCTCGCCGCTGCGGCCAAGCACGCGTTCCTCACCGGTATGCACCTGACCTCGGCCATCGCGGCCGGCGCCGCGCTCCTGCTGGCGCTGCTCGCGGTGCTGCGACTACGGCACATCCCGGCGGGACTCACCCAGCCGGTCGGCTCGCCGAACCACCCGCCGCACTGAGCCATCCGGGCCATCCGGCGGCGCTCACATGCCGCGGATGGCCTGTATCGCGATAGCCAGGTCGTCGCCGTCGAGCAGTTCCGCGGTCGGTCCGATGAGCGACTGCATAGCCAGTCCCTGGAACATCACGAAGATCAGCTTCGCCACCGCGTGCGCCTGCTCGCTGGTCAGGTCCGGATGCACCTGCCGCACGGTGGTCCCGATGTCGTCGTACGCGCGCCCCGTCGCCTCGCCCATGAAGAGCTGAGCCTCGGGGTTGCGCGCGACGTTCACTCCGTTCTCCGCACTCAGCAGCAGTGCCTCCCGGTTCTGCTGCACGATGTCGGCCATGCCGTTCCAGGTCGCGGCGATCGACTCCCACAGGGAGCGCCCCTCCCCCGCGTCCTTGATGGCTCTGTCCATGTGGTCGCCGATCTCGGTGCCCACGCCTTCGGTGAGCGCCTCCATCACCAGTAGGTCCTTGGACCCGAAGTGATAGCCGATGGCCGCGAGGCTGACACCCGCCGCGTTCGCGATGTCGCGTGCGGTCACCTTGGCCAAACCGCGTTCCAGGATCGCCTGCCGCGCACCGGTCAACAAGTCTTCTCGGTTTCCCATAAACGCACCGTACCAGCGTCTTAGACATTTGTACTAGACAGGGGTGCGACCCATGTGTTAGACATTTGTCTTAGACGGACGTACTTCACCAAACAGGGAGTTACCATGAGCACCACCTCCACCCTCCGCATCCTGGTCGCCGGCGGCGGCATCGCCGGTAACGCCGTTGCGCTGCAGCTGCTTCGGGCCGGCGTCGCCACCACCGTCGTCGAGCGGGCCGACGCTCCCCGGCCGGGCGGACAGGCGGTCGACCTGCGCAGCGCCAGCCGCGAGGTCGCCGAGCGCATGGGCCTGATGGAGGGCATCGCAAAGTTCCAGCTCCACGAGGAGGGCCTCAATCTGGTCGACCGCAAGGGCAAGGACGTCTACCGGATGCCCGCCGACATGTTCGAGGGCAAGGGTCCGGTCGCCGAAATCGAGATCACCCGAGGCGATTTGAACGAGGTGCTGCTCACCGAGATCGTGTCGGTCTCCGAGCGGCTCGACTACCGCTACGGCGAGTGGATCACCGACTTGACCCAGGACGAGTCCGGCGTGGCGGTCACCTTCGCCTCCGGCGGCACCGAGCGCTTCGATCTGGTCATCGGCGCGGACGGCGTGCACTCGGCAACCCGCCGCATGGCCTTCGGTCCGGAGGAGGAGTTCGGCACCTACCTCGGCGGCTACATGTCCTTCTTCACCATCCCCACCCCGAAGGACGGCATCACCCCCGGCTGGATGACCATGCACCCGGTTCCGCGCGCCTCGGTCGGCATCCGGCCCGACGGCGATCCGGTCACCTCCAAGGCGATCATCACGCTGCGCTGCGACAAGGATCCGGCGCTGCGCCGCGATGTGGCCGCGCAGAAGCAGCTGATCTCCGACATGCTCGCCAAGGCCGGCTGGCACGCGGACTACGTCCTCGAGGCGATGGCCACCACCCCGGACTTCTACTTCGACGAGCTCGAGCGCGTCGATATGCCGACGCTGAACGCGGGCCGGGTCACGCTGCTGGGCGACGCCGGCTTCTGCGGCTCCCCCATGACCGGTATGGGCACCGCGATGGCGCTGGTCGGCGCGTACATCCTGGCCGGCGAGATCGCTTCCAGCCCGGATGATCTCACCGCCGCGCTGGCGCGCTACGAGGCCGCGATCGTGCCGTTCCTGGACAAGGCCAAGGAGCTGCCGGGCGGTGGCCTCAAGATGATGCTGCCCACCACCGAGTTCGGCCTCAAGGCCGCCCTCACCATGGGCAAGATGATGACTCTCAAGCCCTTCCGCCCGATCATGATGAAGATGCTCGAGCAGACCTCGGACTACGTCCTGCCGACCTACCGGGCATGACACCCGGTTACTCTCGATCGGTGCCGCAGATGATCATCATGGACGTCGATACCGGCATCGACGATTCCCTGGCCCTGCTCTATCTGCTCGCCTCCCCCGAGGCCGAGATCGCCGGGATCGCCGCCACCGCGGGCAATGTGCCCGCGGCCCAGGTGGCGGCGAACAACCTGGCCTGGCTGGACGTGTGCCGAGCGCCGCAGATCGAGGTGGCGCTCGGGGCGGCGGAGCCGCTCGCGATCCCGCTGCGGACCACCGAGGACACCCACGGCCCCCAGGGCGTCGGATACGCGGAGCTGCCGCCGTCCGCACGCCGCCTGTCCGAGCGATCCGCCGCGCGGCTGTGGGTCGATCTGGTCCGCGAGCATCCGGGCGAGATCGTCGGACTGTGCACCGGACCGCTCACCAATCTCGCACTGGCGCTTCGGATCGAGCCGCGGCTGCCGCAGCTGCTGGGGCGACTGGTGATCATGGGCGGGGCGTTCAACCATCCGGGCAACACCACGCCCACCAACGAGTGGAACGTGCACGTCGATCCGGAGGCCGCCAAGGAGGTCTTCGACGCGTTCTCCGCCGCGCCCGCGGATCGGCGGCCGCTGGTGTGCGCGCTCGACATCACCGAGACCATCGAGATGCGGCCCGAGCACGTGGCGCTGCTGGCCGAGCGGGCCGGGAGCACGCCGATCGAACTGGTGTCCGCCGCCGACGGCCCCGAGATGCGTTCGGCGGCAAGCAATCCGATCATCCGGTACTTCACCGACGCGGTGCGCTTCTACTTCGACTTCCACCTGCAGTACGACCAGGGCTATCTCGCGCACATGCACGATCCGTTCGCGGCGGCGATCGCCCTGGATCCGGGGCTGGCGATCACCAAGCCCGCGACGGTGGACGTGGAGCTGGCCGGGACCATCACCCGGGCCACCACGGTCGCGGACTGGGCGGGCATGTGGGGCCGGGAACCCAACGCGGACATCGTGATCGGGACCGATCCGCAGGAGTTCTTCGAGCGGATGATCAGCCGAGTCGGCGACTTCGCGCGTGCGGTGTACCCGGAATCTCCGGGGCGGTCCCGGTGACCGGCGAGCCCGACAGCTACGTCGCGGAGTTCCGGGAGCGGCTGGGCCTGCCCGGAATCATCGACATCCACACGCATTTCATGCCCGAGGCGGTGATGCGCAAGGTGTGGGACTACTTCGACTCGGCCGGTCCGCTGATCGGCCGGGCCTGGCCGATCTCCTACCGCGACGAGGAACAGGTACGACTGAAGACGCTGCGCGAGTTCGGGGTTCGCGCCTTCACCTCACTGGTGTATCCGCACAAGCCGGAGATGGCGGCCTGGCTCAACACCTGGACAGCGCAATTCGCCGCCCGCACCCCCGACTGCCTGCACACCGCGACCTTCTTCCCCGAGCCGAGCGCGGGCGAGTACGTCGCGACGGCGCTGGAGTCCGGCGCACGGATCTTCAAGGTGCACGTGCAAGTCGGGCAGTTCGATCCCGGCGACCCGCTGCTCACCCCGGTGTGGGGGCAGTTGCAGGACGCGGGGATTCCGGCGCTGGTGCACTGCGGTTCGAGTCCGAAGGGCAACCGGTTCACCGGCCCCGAGCCGATCGAGGCACTGCTGCGACGGTTTCCGCGACTGCGCGTCATCGTCGCGCACATGGGCGCGCCCGAGTACCGGGAATTCCTGGACATCGCCGACGCCCATGAGAGTGTCCTGCTGGACACCACCATGAACTTCACCGACTTCTTCGAGGCCGAGGATCCCTTCCCCACCGCCGAACTGGGTCGCGTGCGCGACCTCGGCGATCGGATCCTCTTCGGCAGCGATTTCCCCAATATCCCCTACTCGTACGGCCATGCCGTACACGCGCTGGAACGACTGGAGCTGGGCGACGACTGGCTTCGCAATGTCTTGCACCACAACGCGGTACGGGTCTTCGCTCTCGATCAGCCCGACGCCGCCGCGTGACCGATGAGCAGGAGACGGGGCCGGGAACGACGTCTGTCCGGACCCGGCTCCGTGTCGGAGTCCGCGGATACGCGGATCACACCTCCAGATCCTCCTCGATGCTCTTGAGCCGGTGCCGCGCCAGGGCGAGATTGGCACGGCCCCGGTCCAGCGCCAGATAGAGGAATAGCCCCTTGGACTTCCGGCCGGTCATCGGCCGGATGATGTGGTACTGGCCCGACAGGGTGATCAGGATGTCCTCGATCTCGTCCTTGAGCCCGAGTTGCTCCATGGTGCGCATCTTCGCGCGCACCACCTCGGTGTTGCCCGCGGCGGCGACCGTCAGATCCAGGGCCTTGGAGCTGCCGAGGTGTCCCAGTGCCATACCGCTGTTGAAGTCCACGACCGCGGCGCCGACCGCGCCGTCGACCACCATCATGTCCTTCAGTGCCACATCCATATTCGACATGTCGATCCTTTCATCGTGATTTCCTCATTCGGACTTCCGGGCTTGGTCGTTCCGAAGGCTGTTGACCGCCGCGGTCAGATGGTCCGCGATGGCCCGCGCCACCGGACGCGATTCCAGGTGCAGCCGGCCGACATTCGCCTCCGGGCCGGCCAGGACTGTGAGCGAGGCGGTCCAGCCCGCGGCGTAGATCACCACGTGGCCGCCGCTGCCGCGCACCACCACCTCGTGGAAGCCGCCCTCGTGTGCGGTGATCGCGAGGCGGTGCGACAGGGACAGGTGCGAGGCCGTGATCGCGGCCATGCCGGTTGGTTCGATATGTGAGGGCAGATCGTTCGCGATCAGCAGCCCGTCGGTGGATGCGACCAGCGCACCGGTCAACTGGGGCACCCGGGCGCGCAACGCCTTCAGTTCCGCCAGCACCAGTACGTTCGGATCTGGTCCGGACATCGGCACCTTGGTCAACCTTCCCATCAGTTCGCGGAGCCCTTTCTTCCGTGCGGTCACGCAAGCCCCTCCAGGGCTGCTCGCACTCGGACGAGTACATCGGGGTCGACCGGCTGCCAGCGATCCGCGGCCGGGACCGACAGGACCGGGCGTTGGCGACGGCGCAGGGGCGGAGTGGGTCCGGTGGCCACCGAGGCCACCGACTCGACGACCGGATCGCCCGCCGCGATCGACATCGGAGACGGCGGCTCGATGAGCCCGGCGGCGGTCAGATCCCGGACCGCCACCAGGCAGCCGTAGGTGGTGCGGCCCAGATCGCGGGCGATGGTCGCGACGTTGCGGCGGCCGTCGGCGGCGGCGAGCACCTCGGTCTGACCGCCGGTGAGCGCCAACCGCTTTCGGCGGATTCGCCGGACCGGAACGACGGGGGCGCGGTCGACAAGTTCCGCGGGCCAGGGCCCGGACTGCGGATCACCTCGGCGGGCGAACTCCCGAACCAGGGCGTGCGGCGGGATATGACAGACCGGTGCCAGCCAGTGCGGCGGCGCGGGCCGGAACTCGAGCTTCGAGGAGGAGGACAGCAGGAAGTAGGCGGCGTCGTACACCGAGAGCACCGCGAGGGTCTCCAGCCTCGGACGCGTCAAAAGCGCACCGGCGTCACCGGTTTCGGCCTTGCGCCAGTCCTCGGCGGTGAGCACACCGGCTTCGACGGCGAGCCGGTCCAGCGCGATGGTGCGGCGGCAGTCGGCCGAGGTGATCGTTCCCTCCGTGAGGTGGAATGCGCCGTCTCCCGCCCGGAGCACTCCGGTGAGCCGTTCGGACTCCAGGCGCTGTAGTTCGGCTTCGAGTTCACCGCTCATGGCCGTCCTCAGCGAATTCGGCGAGAATTCCGCGCAATTGGAAGCGCGCCATCGCCAGATTGCCGCTGTCGTCGTCGAACAGGACGTGCACGAAAAGACGGCCGTCGAAGTCGCCGTCCACCAGATTCAGCAGGTGAAAGCCGCGCGTGCTGCCGACGATGATCTCGGTGATGTCGTCGCCGTCGCGGCCGGTGGAGAGTGCGGGACAGGCCAGGACCGCGCGCAGGACGTCGGTCGTGGTCGCCGCGTCCTCGTGTTCATCGACCAGATCGTGTTGGCCGGCTCCGGCTATCGCCAGACCGCTGGCCCCGTCGACCAGGGTCACGCTGCGTGCGCCGGGTATTTCCATGATCCGTTCGAGACATCCGTCGATACCGAGCACCGCGCCACCGCTTGTCTTCCGAGAGTTACAGCGTTCGAGACATTCAACATTCGAGAGTTACCGCATCCGACGTCATTTCAGGAGTTCAGCGATCCCGACGCTACACACGGGCAACGGGCGGTGTGAAGCGAATGCGGGAGAATTCCGGATAGTTGCTGTGGTGTCCGGATTCCGCTGATTACCCTGGGCCCTAGCGCTTTTCGGCGCTATCGGGTATCACGGGATTTGAATACCAACAGGTATTTATTTTTCGCGGGAAAACCAATACCCCGGATCGACTCGATGCCTGGTCGGACGCGGTCGCGCGGCTGGTGCGAGGGTGCGTGGCGGTGACCAGCGCGAGCAAGTCCGCGCTCTCGAAATCGGCGTCGACCATGCCCCGACGCAGAGCAAGTAACAATGGGTTGCCAGAGCCGGGTTCGAGCTTGTGTCCGGCTTCTCTTTTGTCGACTGGAGTCAGCGCATGTGTGCGGCGGTGGCGCGAAGGATCACCGGTACGGGGAAATGTCGTGTGGCCTCACTGAACCGCGTTCGACCGGCACGGAGTGCGTAAAGGCGTCGACGCGACGCCGATCGTGATGGCCGGAGTTGCTGGAACTCGGCGAATGTCCGCAGCGCCTGATTCACGACGCCCGTGCTGGAACCGACTGCCGCGGCGCGCAAACCGAGCGCGACCGCGATGGCTTCGACATCGCCCATCACCCCCATTGCCACCGGAACCCGTTGTCACCGAGTATTTTCGATCGAGTGGAGCACACACGTGACATGCGGCCTCTCACGATTCGCGAGGAAGGCACGGGCACACCGGTGGTGTTCGTCCACGGCGGGGCGGGTCCGAAGTCGACGTGGACGGGACTGAACGCCCTGTCCGAACGCTGGCGACTGATGTTCGTGTACCGGCGGGGATTCGGCACGAGCCCGGCGACAATCGGCCGGGGCCAGGACTTCCAGGTCGACGCCGAGGATCTCAGTCGAATCTTCCAGGCTCACCACCCCCATGTGGTCGCCCACTCCTATGGCGTTCTCGGCACCCTTTTCGCCGCCGCGAGCGCTCCCGACACGGTCCGCTCCCTGACCCTCATCGAGCCGCCCCTCTACTTCCTCGCACCCGACGACCGCGACATCGCCCGGCTCGAACGCGTCGGAGACGCCGTACTCACCCACGGCCCCGACACCGACCCGGCCATCCTCCGCGAATTCCTCACCCTCTCAGGCGCCCCCAACGCGGGCCACGACTCCGCCTCCGACGCCGCCGTCCGCAGAGCCTGGCACGGCCGCCTCCCCGGCGAAGCCCACCCCGACCTCGCCCCGTTGCGCGCGACCCCCACCCTCATCGCCTCCGGTGGACACTCCCCCGCCCTCGAGAAGATCTCCGACCTACTCGCCGAATCCCTCGCCGCCGAACGCCTCATCGCACCCGGCGCGGGCCATTTCGTCGCGGCCGCACCGGGTTTCGCCGACCGGCTGGACCGGTTCTTGACCACGGCGACCTCCGGGCTCAGTTGAGCCGCAGCGTCGCCACCAGCCCGCGGATGTAGTGCACGCGTTGTTCGGTGTCGATTATCTGCGATGGATTGCTGATCGGGAGTTGAGTGGCATGGTAGAAATTCGGACCTTGGACGCTCACCTGCATGAAGCCCTGGGTCGTCTGCTCCTTGATCAGCAGGAACAGTAGGCCCAGAAAGCACACCGGGAAGAACAGGATCGCGAAGATGATGGCGTAGGCGGGAATTCGCTGGATCGTGGTGGTCTGGTTGGTGCAGATCCAGGTGGAGCCGATCATCGGGTATCTGCCGGTCGGGATGAGCACATCGGTGGGAGTGCAGGCGATATCGCCGACAGCGACGAGAATCGGATCCGGCATGATCGGCGCAGGTCCGGTATGCGCGCCGGACATCATCATCGGTTGGTGCGGAAACCCCTCGGCCACCCCGTCGTTCATGTTCTCCCCTTCCCCAGGAGATCGTCACGCTACCCCGAAGATCATCCGGACCCGAACCGCCGGCGTGCCGAGCTAGCGACGAATCGTGCCACGTTCGCCGAGTCCGAACCACCGCGCAGGTGTTGCGCCACTTCGCTGTTCACGATCGAGGACAAGGTCTACTATGACGTGTAGTAGGCGATTCGGGGTGGATGCCGGGTCGACATCCGAGGGGAGTTCGGAATGGAAACGATCGTCGTCGAGAGGGTCATCGCCGCACCGGCGTCGGAGGTGTTCGAGTGGCTCGCCGACTCGAGCAACTACACGCGGTCGTCCGTGGTCCTGCGTTCGAGGTTGGCTCGCACGGGGGAAGGCGCCGACTACGGGGTCGGCGCGGTCCGCGTTTTGACGTGGGTGATCGGCTGGTTCCGGGAGCGGATCACCGGATACGACGCGCCACACGAGTTCACCTATGTGGTGGAGCGCAGCATCCCGCCCTCACGCCACGAGGGCGGAGGGCTCACGTTCACGGGAGTCGCGGGCGGCACCCGGGTCGTGTGGACCACCCGCGCCGAGATGGCCGTGCCGATTCTGGCAGGTCCGCTGACCCGGCTGCTGGTGAAACCCGTTGTGAGGTACTCCTTCACGAAGGTGCTTGCCGCCGCCGAGGCCGCACTCACCCGCTGAGACGGGCGTGCGCACGGGCGAGGATACTGGCAGCACACGGGAGGTGGAGCGTGGCTCGGTACCAGATCTGGAAAGTGCACGCCTGCGAGTTCTGCGACGGCGAGCAGCAGCCACTCGGCGACGAGCACGCGTCGGTCGAAGCAGCCGAGGCCGCAGCCGCCACCGACGCGGGCTGCCCGCTGGCGTGGCAGTCGCTACGTGGCGAGAACGACGTGCCACTGTGGGCGGACGCCGATGACGGAATCTGGACCTACCAGGTGCGCGCCGCGGCCGAACCGCCCGAGTAGACGAGGCACGGGTCAGCCCACCCGCCTCACGAGTTACGCCGCGCCCCTTCGATCATCGCCTTGCACTCTGGCCTGCGCGGACAGTGATGGGGCCGACAGTTCAGGGCTGGACGAACGCCCGGATGCCGGTACGGCGTGGTTCCGAGGGGTCCACGCCGTACCGGGCGATGCCGATCAGTGCGTATCGAACGCGGTCAGAATCTCCTCGGCCGCCAGGGCCGGAGTGAGCGAACCGTCGCGCACCTGCTTCTCGATCTGCGCGCGCACCGATTTCACCGACGGATTGTCGGTCAACCGGCGCAGCAGACTGTCGTGCACCATCGTCCAGGTCCAGTCGACCTGCTGCCGGCGGCGCTTCTCCGCGAACTCACCCGCATCGGTGAGCACCTGTCGGTGGGTCAGCACCGTATCCCAGAACTTGTCCAGCCCTTGGCCGTTGAGCCCGCTCATGGTGAGAACCGGTGGGTGCCAGAGCGAATCGCGCGGATGGATCAGCCGCATCGCCCCCGACAGCTCCCGCGCCGCGGCTTTGGCCTCGAGCTCGTGCCTGCCGTCGGCCTTGTTCACCGCGACCAGGTCGGCCAGCTCCAGCACGCCCTTCTTGATGCCCTGCAACTGATCTCCGGTGCGAGCGAGCGTGAGGAAGCAGAACACGTCGACCATATTGGCGACGGTGACCTCCGACTGCCCGACGCCGACCGTCTCCACCAGGATCACGTCGTAGCCCGCGGCCTCCATCAGCACGATGGTCTCCCGCGTCGCCTTGGCGACGCCGCCGAGGGTTCCGGCCGTCGGGGACGGCCGGATGTAGGCGTCCCGTTCCACCGAGAGCCGAGCCATCCGCGTCTTGTCTCCGAGAATGGACCCACCGGTCCGCGTGGAGGACGGATCCACCGCCAGCACCGCGACCCGATGCCCCTGCCGGATCAGATCCATGCCGAGCGCGTCGATGAAGGTCGACTTGCCCACGCCGGGAACGCCGGTGATGCCCACCCGGTTCGACACCGCCTGTTCCGCCTCGGGAGTCAGTTTCAGCAGCAACTGCTGAGCCTGTTCCCGATGGTCGGCGCGCGTGGATTCGACCAGGGTGATCGCGCGCCCGAGGGCGGCCCGCTCGTTGTTGCGGACCGCCGTCGCGAGCGCGTCGACGTCGATGACCCGCTTGGTAGGGGTCATTCGGCGTTGTCCGTGCCGCCGATCTCGTACCCGAGTTCGACCGCCAGCTTCTGGATCAGATCGATGGCGGCGTCGGCGATCACGGTGCCCGGACCGAAGATGCCCGCGGCGCCTGCCGCGTACAACTCGTCGTAGTCGCCGGGCGGGATGACACCGCCGACGGTGACCATGATGTCGGGACGACCGACCTCGGCCAGCGCCTGGCGCAGCGCGGGCACCAGCGTGAGGTGACCGGCCGCGAGCGAGGACACACCGACCACGTGCACGTCGTTGTCCGCCGCCTGCTGGGCCACCTCTTCGGGGGTCTGGAACAGCGGGCCCACATCGACGTCCATGCCCAGGTCGGCGAACGCGGTGGCGATCACCTTCTGGCCGCGGTCGTGCCCGTCCTGACCCATCTTGGCGATCAGGATGCGGGGACGGCGGCCTTCGGCCTCGGCGAACTCCTCGACCAGCGCGATGGCCCTGCTGATGTTGGACACCTTGCCGGCCTCCTCGCGGTACACGCCCGAGAGCGTGCGGATTTCGGCCTGGTGACGGCCGTAGACCTTCTCCAGCGCGTCGGAGATCTCACCGACGGTGGCCTTGTGCCGGGCGGCGTTGATGGCCAGCGCCATCAGGTTGTTCTCCATACCGCCCTCGGACGAGGCCGCGGCACGGGTCAATTCGGCCAGTGCCTGTTCCACGGCGGCCGAATCACGCTCGGCGCGAAGACGTTCGAGCTTGGCGTTCTGCTCGGCGCGCACCCGGGAGTTCTCGACCTTGAGGACCTCGATGGGCTGATCCTCTTCGGCCTGATACTTGTTGACGCCGATGACGGCCTGCTGGCCGGTGTCGATGCGCGCCTGAGTGCGGGCGGCGGCCTCCTCGATGCGCAGCTTCGGGATGCCTTCCGAGATCGCCTGCGCCATACCGCCGTGCGCCTCCACCTCGGCGATGTGGGCGCGGGCCCGTTCGGCGAGCTGGTGGGTGAGCCATTCGACGTAGTACGAGCCGCCCCACGGGTCGATCGGCCGAGTCGTGTTGGACTCCTGCTGAATCAGCAGCTGGGTGTTGCGCGCGATGCGAGCGGAGAAGTCCGTCGGCAGAGCGAGCGCCTCGTCCAGCGCGTTGGTGTGCAGCGACTGGGTGTGCCCCTGGGTCGCGGCCATGGCCTCGACACAGGTGCGCGAGACATTGTTGAACACGTCCTGCGCGGTCAGGGACCAGCCCGAGGTCTGCGAATGCGTGCGCAGGGACAGCGATTTCGCGCTCTTGGGCTCGAACTTGGCGACCAGCTCGCTCCAGAGCAGCCGTCCCGCACGGAGTTTGGCGACCTCCATGAAGAAGTTCATGCCGATCGCCCAGAAGAAGGACAGGCGCGGTGCGAACTTGTCGACCTCCATGCCCGCCTCGATACCGGCCTTGATGTACTCCACGCCGTCGGCGAGGGTGTACGCCAGCTCCAGGTCGGCGGTGGCTCCCGCTTCCTGAATGTGGTAACCGGAGATGGAGATCGAGTTGAACTTCGGCATGTTCGAGGAGGTGAAGGCGAAGATGTCGGAGATGATCCGCATCGACGGCTTCGGCGGGTAGATGTAGGTGTTGCGGACCATGAACTCCTTCAGAATGTCGTTCTGAATGGTTCCGGCCAGCTGCTCGGGCTTGACGCCCTGCTCCTCGGCGGCCACGACGTACAGCGCCAGGATCGGCAGCACCGCACCGTTCATGGTCATCGACACCGACACCTGATCCAGCGGAATCTGATCGAACAGCTCCCGCATGTCCAGGATCGAGTCGATGGCGACACCGGCCATGCCGACGTCACCGGTGACGCGCGGGTGATCGGAGTCGTAGCCACGGTGCGTGGCCAGGTCGAACGCGACCGACAGACCCTTCTGACCGGCCTGCAGATTGCGGCGGTAGAAGGCGTTCGAGTCCGCGGCGGTGGAGAAGCCCGCGTACTGGCGAATGGTCCACGGCTGGTTCACGTACATGGTCGGGTACGGACCGCGCAGGAACGGGGCCAGGCCGGGCACGCTGTCGAGGGGGTAGCCCTCGGCCACGATGGCGTCGCGGTCGGCCTTGGTGAACACCGGCGGCACGTCGATGCCCTCGGGCGTGGACCAGGTGAGCTGTTCGGGCGCATAGTGATTCGCGGCGGCGGCCTCCTTGACGAAGGCGTCGACCTGCGCGGCCTCGACGGGCGCGGTGACCGCGGCGTCGTCGGCCAGCGGAACCTCGGCGAAATTGCCGATCAGATGCTTGATATCGCTCATCGTTACGCTCCCAGCTTTTCCAGCAGGCCGGACAGACCAGTCACCGCATCCATCCGAGCGGCCAGGAATCCGTCGGGGCGCTGTGCACCCGTCAGGTCCGCGACCGCCTTCTCGGGTCCGGCGAGCAGCACGGTGGTGACACCGGCCGCGCGCAGGGCGTCCACGGCCGCACCGGCTTCGGCGCCGTAGCGCTTGTCCGCGCCACACAGCACCGCGACGCTGACGCCGGATTCCGTTGCCGCCGCGCCTATCGCGTCGAGCGCCAGGGCGCCCGGGTGGATCGACTCGATGCCGCCGGAGGCGAGCAGGTTCGCGGTGAAGGTCACTCGAATATTGTTCTCCGACACCGGACCCAGCGGAACCAGCAGGGCCTTGGGTCGTGCGCCGTTGGCGTTCAGGAACACGTCGGAGCGGTTGCGCAGCGCCTCGAAGGCCGCGCCGTAGCGGGCGATCGGCGCGGGCACGCGGGCCGCGTCGGAGAGCGGCTCCTCGCCCAGATTCGGGAATTCGTTGACGCCGGTGACGGCCGTCTTGCGGTGCGCAACATCGGAATCGCGCTTCGCGCGGGTCTCGGCGATGCGCTCGGCGAGCAGACCCGCCTGCAGCGCTTCGAGGTAGCCGCCCGCCGCCTCGATCTCCTGCATGAACTCCCACGCCTTGGCGGCGAGGGCGTCGGTGAGCGATTCGACGAACCAGGAACCCGCGCTCGGGTCCTGCACGTGACCCAGGTGCGACTCCTCGAGCAGCAGCAGCTGGGTGTTGCGGGCCATGCGCTCGGTGAAGCCCTTGGAGACACCGAGTTCCCCGGCGGGGAGGGCGTCGTCGAACGGCAGCACGGTGACGATGTCCGCGCCGCCGACGCCCGCGCCGAACGCGGCGAGGGTGGTGCGCAGCATGTTCACCCACGGATCACGCTGGGTCATCATGGCCGGTGAGGTGATGGCCTGCTGGGGCGCGTTGCCGAATTCGGCGGCGCCGCACACCTGTGCCACGCGCGACCAGAGTCGCCGTGCGGCACGGAATTTCGCGATGGTCTCGAACTGATCGTCGGTGGCGGCGAACCGGAATTCCAGCTGACCCAGCGCATCGGCGATGTCGGCGCCCGCGCCGGTCAGCGAGCGCAGGTACTCGAGGCCCGCGGCGACGGCCGCACCCAGTTCCTGCGCGTCGGACGCGCCCGCGTTGTGAAAGGCCACGCCGCACACGGTGATCGCGCGGATGGTCTCGGGGCGGGCCACGGCCTGCTGGGCGAGCGCGACGGCGCCGTCCAGGTCCAGTGCGGAGGATCCGGCGAACAGGCTCGTCAGCGGGGTGGCGCCGAGCGAGACTCGGATGCCGGTGCGGTCCGGGACGGTGTAGCCGTCCAGCACCGAGAACAGCTGCGCGGCGGCCTCGGGCGCGGCCGGGCCGGCGTCGAGGGTCAGCGGGGCCAGCTCGAAGAGCAGACCCTTCACCGCGGCGGGCAGCTCCGCGACCGGGACGCCGCGCTCGGCGACGCCCAGCCAGATCGCGCTCACGCCGTTCTCCAGCGCGGCCAGGATGTCCTCGTTCACGGCCTTGCCGTCCGGGCCGCCGAAGCGCTGGCTCACGAACCAGCCGCGATGCACGTCGCGGGTGGCGTCGCCACCGCGGACGAACGGGAACCCACCCGGCAGCGGCTGCTCGGGCAGCTCGTCGCGGAGCGTGTAGAGAGGATTGACGGTCAGGCCGTCATAGGTCGAGACCGCGAGCAGCGTCTCCGGCTCGTCCGGCAGTTCGGAGGCGTCCACCCTGCGGGCCTTTGCCAGCACACCGGCGACTCCCTTGCGCCATGCGGCATACTCGGGCACGGGCCCGCTATCCGCGTCGGAAGCAATCGGCATAGCTGCTGTTTCCTTCTCCCACTCACTGGCCGAATGACCGTTTTGCTTAGCAAACGCACAGCTCAACAGCCATTTCGGTTAACGACCATTCATCGTCTTTCACCTGATGCTAGCGGCACGGGTGTGATCGCAGTTCCCTGAGTCTCACTACCAGCCGGTAACCTGGCGCCGTGCCAACAACAGTGCGCGCCCCGCTCGAGCGCCTCTCCGGGCAGCTCAGCCGCCTCCGTCAACCACGAGTTCTCGCGGTGCTGATCGTGTGCGTGGCACTGTTCGCGCTAGCCGTGTTCGCGCCGCATCCCGGGCCGCAACAGATCCGGGCGTGGGCCGATTCGGTGGGACCGCTGCTGCCCCTGGTCTTCTTCGCGCTGCACACCGTCGTGTGCATCGCGCCGTTCCCCCGCACCGTGTTCACCCTGAGCGCGGGCATGCTCTTCGGACCGGCACTCGGATTGTCCCTGGCCCTCGGAGCCACGACGCTCAGCGCGGTGCTCGCGCTTCTGATTGTCCGCGCCCTGGACCGAGACCGCGTATCGGCCAAGCTCACCCACCCCGCCGTCCGCGCCGTCGACGAACGCCTGGCCCGCCGCGGCTGGCTCGCCGTCGGCTCCCTGCGCCTGATCGCCTTCGCCCCCTTCGCGATCGTCAACTACTGCGCCGGCCTCTCCAAAGTCCGCATGACCCCATATCTCATCGCCACCTTCCTCGGCATCCTCCCCGGAACCGTGGGCACCGTCCTGCTGGGCGACGCCCTCACCAACCACACCTCCCCCGCACAACTGATCGTGACCGGGGTCTGCCTCGCCGTGGGTGTGCTCGGATTGATCATCGACGCCCGGATGCCCGTCGCAACGGACATCACACCGGAATCGGTGAATCGCTCAGCCCCGCTGACCACCACCGATCAGTCGAGGATTTCCTCGTGAGTGGCTCGGTGACCCTCAGATCATTGGCGGCTCATGATCCCGAACCGATCGCCGCGGCGTTCACCGCGTTGGGCTGGACCTCCAAACCCGTCGCGCAATTCCACGACTACCTCACCGAGCAGTCCGCGGGCACGCGCGTATGCCTGGTAGCCGAGCAGGACGGGACCTTCGCCGGGTACTGCACTCTGCTCTGGACGGCGGCCTACGAACCGTTCCGCAGCAACGGAATTCCCGAGATTCAGGATCTGAACGTACTGCCGCGGTACCGAAACCTCGGGATCGGCACCGCGCTCCTGGACGCGGTCGAGGCGACGGCGCGACAGCGCGGGAATCGGGTGGGTCTGGGCGTCGGTCTGTACTCGGATTACGGCCCCGCCCAGCGTCTCTACGTCCGGCGAGGGTACGTACCGGACGGGCGCGGAATCGTCTATGACGGCAGTCCGGTGGAGCCGGGCTCGACCATCAGCGTGGACGACGCGGCGGTACTCATGCTCATTCGCGAGTTTGCGATGTGAGCACCGCGGATCCGTTGTCCGTCTCCGAGCCAGCACGGTTGTCGCCGAACTCCGGTGGGGTCCGGTCCGCCACGGCAGTGGTGGCTGCGACGACGAATACGATTGCCTCTCAGCTCTTTCCGCCCCGAGCCCGGCGTCTCGTGGTCGACCGGTCGGGCTGATGGCAGGATGCAGGCGTGGGTGACTATTTCGAACGAATCATCGACCTCGACGTGACCTCGGCCGAGGCGGGTGCGCTGGCCGAGCACATGGTGGAGTGGATGGTGCAGCGGCGGTGGATCCTTCGGGAGACTTCGAGTGAGGCGATGTACAGCCTCGGCGTCGACGAGGGGTATCTGCCCGGCCCCCAGTGGTCCGAGATCACCCAGGAGTGGGGCGAGGATTGGATTCCCGCCCCCGTCGCTGTCATCGTCGGTCGCCACGCGCACTACTCCGGCCAGGGCGAGATCGAACCGGCCGCCGCGATCTGCCCACACTGCCAGGCCGGCACCGTCATCATCGACTACCCACAGCGGTGGGAAGCCGATCCCGCTGTATGGCAACCGTTCTCGGACGCGATCGAGGCCTGGAAGCACACCGGCGCCGGCGCCGCGACCTGCCCCGCCTGCACCATCGCGAGTCCCATCACCGCCTGGGGCTGGGCAGACGACTTCGCCCTGGGCACCCTTGCCGTCGACTTCTGGGGCTGGCCACCTCTCACCGAGGATTTCATCGCCGAGTTCGGCCGGCGGCTGGGGCATCGAATCGCACACCACACGGGCAAGTTCTGATTCGAGAGTCTTGTTCGGCGAATGAGACCGGCCTCAGACTCCACTTTCGGTACGAAATCGGCGGGAAACCACCAACTCTGCCTGCCTGGTGGAGGCTCAGGCCGGATCCTCCCCCACCTCGCGACCGGCTCACCCCGGAACGGCGGTCCAACTGCAGGTAACCGCACACACGGCAGTGGTCAGATCCGTACCGATCCGAGTTTCGCGCGGCTGGTCACCGGAGCAGACGACGACGGCGAGCGCGGATACCGCGATGAGCAGACCCATGTGGGCGGTCCGGAGTCGATGTGTCACCACCTCATCCTAGCGACGGCGCGGCTCGCCGCGCCCGCTGACGGATGCCCGTCAACGGAGTGGGCAGGGTGCTGTTCTCTCACTATCGTGGAGGGTCCGCAGTCACCGACTGCATCGAGAGGGGAACTCGATATGTCCGACAACACTTCTCGCAGGTTTCGGCCGCGACAGTTGCTGCGCCGTTTGAGGGGCGATACTCCGGGCCACACCGATCAGCGGACGGCTGGGCCTGTCCTCGGACAGCCGGAGGGTGCGACGGCCACCAGCCTGCCACTGCCGGAGTTCGAGGGGGATCTCCGGGACGAGTGTGTTCCTCCTCCGCTGAACACACCGTCCCGAAAGGTCTGCCCCCGACTGCCCGAATGGGTCTTCACGCTCAGTGGCTCGGAGTTGCAGGCGATGCTCGAGTACAGCGCACCTGCCGGTCCCGGGCGCGTGGCCGAGGGTGAGCGGAACAGTCCTGTCGCGGACTCCATTCCGCCTGCGGTGACGGTCGCGGACTATCTGGCGCATCGCCAGCGCTCGGTAGCGATTCGATTGATCATGCACAGCCCGCCCGAAACCCGGCCCCGGAGTGTGCTGGAATTCGTCGAGCGGTGTGACGCCGATCAACTGCGGGCCGCGTGGCACGGAATCGCCGGATCAGAGGCGCTGATCGCCACTGCCACAGCCGGTCCGCTGCCGGTGCTGGCGTTGGTCGCCGCGGAACTGCTCGATCGGGCGCATCGCTGGCAGGACCTCGCCGAGTTGGAACGAGCCGCCGAAAGCGCCGGATACCGGGCGCGGTGGATGTTCAGGAATTATGTGGCCTCGGGCGAACGCGATGCCGAGAACCCCGTCTGGATTTCCGATCGCATGGCACGGAATCGATGATTCGCGAGGCGATCTCCGGTCGGCGCGCGCCGACCGGAGATCGTTGTCACTGGGACTGCAGGTGGGGATCAGCTGTTCAGCGATCGACGGCCGGAAGAACTTTCGGGCATTCAGCTGATCGAATCAGCAGTGGGGCGTGTCGACGATCTTCAATTGGGTGAAGGGGTCTCCCCCGTAACCGCTGATGGAGCCGTTCGGGCCCGCGCAGGATTGGTAGTTGGTGGTGTCCTTCAGCAGGGCGGCATCGTCGTTCCTGGTGTTGACCACCGCGTAGGCGCCACGGCTGTTCGGCCCGAGGGTCTGCCAGTAGCCCTTGTCCTTGAACATGGCCGTGGGCTGGTGATTGTTGTACTGGCTCTTGGTCATATAGAAGCAGACATACGGGTATGGACACCCCTGCATGCTGTCTGCCGCGGCCTGCGGGGCATCCGTCACCGCGATCATGCCCAGTGCGAAAGCCAGCGCCGCAATGATGGAGGCAAATCTTCTCGTCATCGAATGATTCCTTTTCGCGCATAGTCCGACCGAGAAGCGCGCTTCCCTGTCGAACGGAGAAATCCGCAGCCGCCGGAAAAGACGTCACACCCGGCGATATTCCGAATACCGATGAGCACCGAGCAACTGCTTGGTGGAACCATAAGTGCACCAAGCCGTTTCGCCGCATAGCACGATCTTGCCAGCGAGCAATCTCACCGATTCACGACCGACTCGCTCCGATCGTGAGCCCGCTTTACGGCAAAAAGCTCACCGCGATCCCCCACGTCAGGAACGACGACCGACCCCGCACTACTGGTGGCGGTACGGCTCGGACGGTGTCCAGCCCTGCGGCGGCGGGCCTGGCGTGAATCCGCCCTGCACCGGGCCGGTCTGCGGGAATCCCGCCTGCGGGTACCCGTACTGCGGCATGCCGGGAGCTGCGGGGTTCGGTGCATTCCACTGCGGATTATGCGGAGCGACAGGCGAATACGGCGTCCGATAGCGGGGCTCGGAGGCAGTCGCCGCGAACGCGAGCCCCGTGACCAGCAGCGCGAGCACGGTAGCCGCGAGCAGCACCCAGAATCCGATCCCGAAATCGTCGAGCCGCACCGGACCGAACAGCTCTTGACTCACGGTGTCGAGCACGATCAACAACCCGGCCCCCAAAAGGAACGAGGCAGCGCCGGTGCTGAGCATTCGGCCGCGGCCGGTGAACGACATGACGGCGGCGACCACGAGCACGAGAACGCCGACGGCGAACGGCACGCCCACGAGTTGCGTCTTGTCGTCCACCCACCACAGCGAGATCGAGGGGCCGAAATTGTCGAGTTGGGAGAAGAACATGGCCGCGATCATCAGCCCCGCCAACAACAGCGACAGCACGCCGACCGCGATCTCGAGCCCGCCGGCACGCGGTGCGAGCGGCCTGCCATACCCGTCGCGGGGCGCGTAGGCGGTACCGGCGGCGCTACCGGACAGCACGAGCCCCAGCCCCACCGCAGCCACCGGTGTGGCCACGACCATGACCCAGAAACCGGGCCCCAAGGTCGTGGTGACCGAGTCGTCGGCGGTCATCGCCGCCGACCCCACGTCACCGACCATCGCCGCCGCTCCTCCGAATGCCATTGCCGCGCTGGTCACCTCGACCGCGCGCACCGCCCGGCGGCCCGCCCCGAGCCCGGCCAGCAGGAGCACTCCACCGAGAACGGCGACAACCGCCATCACGATCATGCCGATCCCGAGGAGCTGCTGGGTACCTGGCGCCGAACTGGTCGGATCGCCGGAAGTCCATGCGCCCCAAGCACTCTGGTACGGAAGGATACCCTGTCCGAAATCACCCTCGGACCGAAATTCGGCCAGATTCAGGAACGACCCGCCGACCGACAGCGCCGCGAGCACGAGCAGCAGCCCACCAGCAGTCATGTCCGCACCACGCGCGCTCGATCTATCCGGTGCGGTCGGCCCACCCGGCTGCCAGGCCGGACCGCCCCCGGGTCCGTACGAATGCTGCGACGGCACTGTTCCCCCGAAACCATTCACCCGGGAACCATAGAGCATCCCGGGATCGGCAGACCCTCGCGAGGGGCCGCCGTCCAGGTGTGCCCTCCTGCGGGCGGAATGTCGGCTGTCGTCTACTCGGTGGACACGGGTGCGGGCCAACGGTCGATGGCGGAGAGCGGGAGGAGGTGGGAGAGGCTGCCCGGTGCGACCGGGGTGGTTCGGAGCTTCGTGATGGCTTGCCGCCGGTAGTCGACGGCGTGCCGGGAACCCGGTTTCAGGTTCAGCGCGTGGGCGAGCCAGCCCGTCGCCTGGCGCAGGACCTCGGCGGGTGATTCCTCGGCCGACGGCTCCAGAAGTGTTGCGGCCAAGGACTGGTCGACCACCGCCACCGTGCCCAGGTGTTGCAGGCAGCGGGCCGTGCCGAGATCGTCGTCGAGGGAACGCCATTCGGTCAGGGCGTATCGCCACTGGTACAGCGCGCGGTGCGGTTCGCCGAGCGTCCAGGCGAGGATGCCCGCGGTCTCGTGCACGTGGGCGAGACCGGCCGGGTCGCGGCCGTGGGAGGCGAGGGATTCGGCGAGGTCGAGGCGGTCCCGGGCGGCGTCGAGACGACCTTGACGCAGGTGCACGGTGGCCAGATTGACCAGGGCGCAGACCTCGCCGGAGACGTCCTCGCGAGGCAACAGCCACCAGGCGTCCTCGAGCAGATTCGCGGTTCTGCCGAGATCCGGTCGCGCGGTGCTCAATTCGGCCAGCGCATGGCGGTGGGCAGCCCGGGCCCGCAGACTCGAATCGAGTGTGTGCGGACGGATGCGCCGCACCCGGGCCGGAGGCGGCCGGACACGAATCTTCGCGAGCTCGGTTGCCAGCGGTGACCGCCCGTGCGCGGCGATGGCGACCATGGCCAGCGCCGTACCGGAGTCGTTCTCGCCCTGACCGATTCGTGCGTACCACGCGTCCAGCGCATCACCGATTTCGGCGAGGTCGGGTATCACCGCTGCGATACGCGCGAGTTCCGGTAGATCCGCGCACCAGCTCAGCACCTCCCGTAGTCGGGGCTCCTCGGCCCGGAACCATCGGCGCGCGTCGGCCGCGTGACGGGGATCCGCCAGCGCCGCCGCCCACCGAGTCGCGCGCCGAGCCTGACCGCGCAGCAGTTCCGCGAGTCCGGCCCGCCAGGCCGCCTCGCCCAGAACGTCCGGGCGCAGTGGGACCCGCGGCACCGACGCGAGCCGGTATCGGCCCGGTCCGAGCGATGCGAGTACACCGCTGTCGACGAGCTCGTTCAGTACTACTGTGGCACTGCGCGTTTCCCGCACCCCGGCGGCAGGCCGAGACAGCCGCGCGGTGGCGGTGGTCATGGCGGCGAGCACATCCAGCAGCACACTCACCTCGAGCGCCCGCAGCGGAAATTCCCGCAGCACCGCCGCGATCAGCCGCCCGTCGAGCGCGTGATTCGTCGCGGGCGGTGCGATCTCCGGCCAGGGACCACCGGGCTCGCCGAGATCCGGAGGCGGCGTGCGCATCACGGCCATCCCCTCTCTCGTCACCCGATACACCCACACGATCCCCACCACCACGAAGACCGTGAAACCCACCCAGGTCAGCCCGCCGGATATCCAGCGCACCACCGGATTCTCCTTGAAGGGATCAGCGACCAGGATCGTCGCCATCGCACCCATGAGACCGTAGGTGAAGACCATCGGCTGACCCAGGAGCCGCTGCACCGCAAGGGATTTGGGTGTGGCCATCAGCGTCGACTCCACATCGGCCGCAGCCGGTGTCGACTCGCCCGTTCCCCCGGCGGTCATCGCAGCGCCCCTCCCGCCAGCCCGGGCACCAGCCAGCGCCGCCAGCACGCGAGCAGCAGAATCACCGGCACCACCGCCGACACCAGGGCTCCGGAGGCGAGTTGTGCGGTGTTCTCGTCGAATTGGCGTGCGTACCCCCAGATCAGCAGCGACCACGGACTGGCCCCGGGCCCGCCGATCAGCAGTCCGATGAAGAAGTCGTTCCACACCTGCACGAACTCGAGGACCGCCACCGCACCGAGCGCGGGCCGCACCGCGGTGAACACCCGCGTCATGATCGTGCCGCGCGGTGCGAGGCCGTACAGGGCGTCGGCGGCCGGGGTGTAGGCGGGCGCGAGCAGTGCGCCGCGCAGGATCAGTATCGAGATGGGCAGACCGGCGGCCGCATGGGTGAGAATCAGCGGTATCCGCGTCCCGGACCAGCCGAAGTGATTGATGACGTCGTGCAGCGGACCCAGGTACATCTGCGCGGGCATCACGGTCAAAATCACCAGGGTCGGCACCACGATCCACCCCGCCGATTCGGTGCGCAGGGCGGCGAGCCGATGCGCGACCGGCACCGACACCCCCACGACCAGCGCGGTCGCGAGACCCGCGACGCAGGCGGTGGTGCCGAGCGCGTGCCACAGCGCCGAGTCGCGCACGATGGCGGCGAATCGATCGGCGACCGAGCGGTGCGAGTCGGTCAGCGCGACCCACACCAGCATCGCGATCGGCCCGACCGTGAAGACGAACGGCAGCACCAGCCAGACGAATCCCCGCACGCCGAACGTCTCCCTGCCGGTGTCCGGCGGCGCGACCCCCGGTCCCGACCAACTCGTCTGGTGGGCACGAATACCCGACTGCGCCCACAGCGCCGCCACGCCGATGACGACCGCGAGCGGCAGCGTATATGCCGCCGCGTCACCGCAATTCGGATCGCAGGTGACCAGCGACCGCCACCAGAACACGGTCGCGGTGTCGATTCCGTACTGCATCGAGCGGGGAACCGTCACCAGGACCGCGTCGAAGATCCGTGCCGCCGCCACCCCGACGACGAGGAAGGCGATCAGCCGCATCGGCCGCAACAGTCGCAGCAGTCGCCACGCGAGCCGCGGACCCGTCTCGTCGTAGAGCTCGCCCGCGCGCACCGAATCGTCCTCGATCGCCAGGATCGCGGCCCGGAACAGGCCCACCAGCAACCCGAACCAGGTCCACGCGAACGACAGCACGAGGGTCACCACGAAGGCCCATCGATACGTCGCGACGCTGCCGAGATCCCGATTCTCGGTGAGCCGCACGAAGATCAGGCGAAAGGCCACCCCGGAGGTGAGGGCCGACATTCCGAACGGCACGACCAGCATTCGCCACGGCCATCGCAGATACCGCGTGCGCCAGGCGAACCACAGCGCGATCACCACCAGCGCCGCGGCCACGAGCACCGAGACGCCGGTGCCCACATACGCCGAGCGACCCTCCGGCGGCAGATCCACGGCGATCAGAGCCGATCCCAGCGCCGCGAGCGCCGAGACCGACAACACCGGCATGATCGCCCACGTCGCCGAACGCGCCAGCCCCCAATAGGTTCCGTGCACGCCGAGCGCGGACCCGCGCGCGGATCGGATCGCCCGGGGCGCCGCCACCGCCGCGATCAGCAGCAGTGCACAGCCCGCGGCCAGCCAGGGCCGCGCGTCGGCTCCCAGCCACAGGGTGTACCCGGTCGGGACTATCAGCAGCGGCACGATCAGCAGGAATGCCGGAGCCTGACTCGCGACGACGATCGAGAACCGAGGGTGCCTGCCCGGCACCAGCGGACCGGACAGTCGCCGCACCGCGAGCTCGAATTCCACTCGGGGAGAGTCCACTCCGTTCACTCTCCCCTGCGCTGCTGCAAACGATCGACCGCCTCGACGGCATTGCGCACCGCGGCATCACGCCCGTCGGTGTCGAGTTCGATCAGGAATGTGGTCAGCACCTGCCAGAGTTCGTTGTGTCCGCCGGGCAGGCCGATCCGGTCGGCCAGATCGAATGCGGTCCACTCGGCACACCGTTCGGCGACCGGGGCCAGCAGCGTCGAATGTCCGGGCGTGGTCCCCAGATTCGCGGCCAGGAACCCGCCCGCCCCGGCGATCCACGGCGCCGGCGCGTCCGGTTGCGCGAGTCGTGAAACCAGCTGCACCGCGCGCTCTTTCGCGGACCTGGTGAGCACCATGACGTCTCCCCCGCCGATGACCGGACCGGGCCGCCCGGATGCGCCGGGGAACAGCGCCACCCCGACCCGCCCGGCGATCACCCGCTCGTCGCCGGGGAAGCAGCTGCGCACGATCGGCTCGGCGAAGTCGGGCGCCGCCACCATGAGCGCCGAATGGCGTTGGAACACATCGCGAACGGCATCGGGGAACTGCCGGGTGAGAGTCTTGCCGATACCGCCGGGGAAGGCGTGCGGGTGGCTCCAGACCTCCGCGACGGCGGTGAATGCCTCGGCCAGATCGCGCCGCCCGCGCGCGGAGTTCTGACGCCAGATATCGGGATCGGCCACGCCCGCGTACGTGTCCGGCCATCCCGCCAGCAGCATGTTCTCGAAGAAGTCCGTGAGCATCCAGCCGTCGGCCGCCCCCAGCGCCAGCAATCGAGTGGAACTGCCGGATCGCACCAATTCGTCCATGCGCGTGGTGAAGTCACGAAAGGTCCACGCCTCGGGCGGTGGGAGCCCGAGTTCCCCGAACCGCCGTTTGTCGTACCAGAGCAGCGATTTGCAGGCCGCCTTGAACGGCACGCCGTACAACCGGCCGCGCGCGCCGGCGTGCAACAGTGGCCGCCAGCCGTCGGCGTAGTTGGTCACCTTCCCGTCGGACCACAGTGTGTCCGCGAGCGGTCGCAGCCGCTGCGATTCCGCGAGTCGCCGCACCTGACCCGCCTGCGGGAGCATCACGATGTCGGGTGCCGAGCGCCCCGCGCCCAGTACCGTGCCGACGTCGTCCCCGAGCGGGATCACGTCGGTCGAGCGATCGATTCCGGCGGTCTTCAGCACCGATTGGAACGCGGTCAGTTCCGAGCTGCCCCACGGCACCGCGATCCGGACTCGATCCGCCGGCGCACCGAACACTTCGGGCGTGCAGGCCGCGGCCAGAGGTAGCAGCAGTCCCGCGCGCAGCACCGTTCTTCGGGTAGCCAACGCGCCCCTCCCCACGATGTGACCATGCCGTCCTATCGGGATCCGTACCGGTCACATTACCGACGGTGAGCGCCGATCAGGCCGGAATCCGATTCGGTCACACCGCATTACGCGTCGGACCTCGACGATCCGGGCCCGCCCCGAACCGCGCGTGCCGAGCGCGCGGTAGTAGGCGGGCGGCGTCGATCCGGCTCGCACGCCCACGGTGGCAGGCGCGCCCGCGCGCGGCACGTCCGGTGACCCCGGTACCTGGTCGCGGTATTGGAATCACGGTGATCGCGAACCTGTCGCAGCACCGCGAGAGCGGTCAGGATCCACACGGAAGGTCCCGGCTCGGGACCGGAAGAGTTCCCGAGACGGACAGGACGGCTGGTGACACGAGCATCGACGGTGGCCGCGACCGACAGCAGACCCACGACGCCGCGCCTCGCCACCGGACTGCGACCGGACGCGCGCGCACGATTGCGCGGACTCGCCGTGCGGTCGGCATCGCTGGCCGGTTTCGTGGCGCTCTGGTGGGCCGTCAGCGCGGCCGGACTCGTGGACAAGCAGTTCCTTCCGGCGCCGCAGGCGGTGTGGGAGGCGTTCGTCCGCGCCAACAGCTGGCACGAACTCGCCCCGGGTGTGCCCCGGGAGGTGCGCGGGGAGCAGAACTACTTCCTCTGGGAGCATCTCGTGGCCAGCCTGCAGCGCATCGCGATCGGCGCGGGCGCGGCCGTGGTGCTCGGTCCGCCGGTCGGTTTCGTGCTCGGCACTTCGAAGGTGGTGAGCGCGATCGTGGAGCCGTATCTGAACTTCCTGCGCATGCTCCCGCCGCTGGGCTACATCGGCCTGCTGATCGTGTGGTTCGGCATCGGTGACACCTCCAAGGACTGGCTGCTGTTCCTGGCCGCGTTCCCGCCCATCGTGATCGCCACCATCGCCGGGGTGCAGGGCGTGTCGGCCGATCGCGTCAACGCCGCCCGCTCCCTGGGCGCGAACCGGCGGCAGGTGATCACCCGCGTACTGCTTCCCGCCACCCTGCCCGAAGTGATCGGCGGCATTCGGGTGGCGATCGGTTTCGCCTGGACCACGGTGGTCGCGGCCGAGCTGAACAACGGCATTCCCGGGATCGGCGGACTCGCCTATCTGGCCGGTCAGCAGCTCAACACTCCGCTCACCGTCGCCTGCATCATCGTCATCGGACTCACCGCCCTGACGCTGGACGCGCTCATCAAGCAGACAGCCGCGGTGGCCGTTCCCTGGAAAGGCAAGGCGTAACGCTCTCCTGTTCGAGCGCACGGGATTCCGCGCCAGGATTTCCACCATTCGCACCATTCGCACCAATCGACGAAGAACGGAGGACGGCGCGTGCGCACCCCGCGCACCGCGCCGCACACCACATGAACCGCACCCTCGCGGCGCTGGCACTGGCCGGCGCGCTCACCGTGACGCTGACCGGCTGCGTGGAGTCGAACCGAACCGACTCCTCGCGCGGCGACGAGGCGAAGATCGCCTGCCCGGTCGCGGTCGACGAATCCTTCACCGGCACAGTTCGGCTCGGCTATCAGGACATTCCCAACGGCGATCTGATCGTGAAGGACAGCGGGCTGTTGCAGACCTGCCTACCCAAGGCCACGATCACCTGGTCCAAGTTCGCCTCGGGCGCCACGGTGATCCAGGCGTTCGGCGCCAATTCCATCGATCTCGGCCTGCTCGGCAGTGCCGCTGTGGCGCGGGCGATTTCGGCTCCGCTGAACCTCGATGTCAAGACGGTCTGGATCCATGACGTCATCGGCTCGGCCGAATCGCTGGCGGTGAAGGACCCCGCGATCACCTCGGTGGCGGGATTGAAGGGCAAGAAGATCGCGGTGCCGTTCGCCAGCACCTCGCACTACAGCCTGCTCGCCGCGCTCACCGCGGCCGGCATCGAACGTGATGTGACACTGGTGAATCTGCAGCCCGACGCCATCCTCGGCGCGTGGCGCGACAGTGGTGTGGATGCCGCGTTCGTCTGGGATCCGACGCTGTCGGAGCTGCTGAAGAACGGGCATACGGTGACCACCGCCGCCGAGACCGCGAAGGCGGGCAAGCCGACCTTCGATCTCGAGGGTGCGCGCGCGGAATTCGTGGCCGCCAATCCGAAGGTCCTCGCGGTGTGGACCGCCGTGCAGAACTGGGCGGTCCAGCAGATCAGCGCCGATCCGCAGGGTGCGGCCACGCGGATCGCCGCGCAGTTGGGGATCGCCGTCGAGGAGGTGCGCAAGCAGCTGGCAGGGTACGTCTACCTCGACGCCGCCACCCAGGCGGGGCAGCCGTATCTGGGCAAGCAGCTCGGGACCGATCTGCAGGGCTCGGCGCAATTCCTGCTCAGCCAGGGTGAGATTCAGGGTCTGGCGGCGCCGGAGAAGTACGCCGGAGCCGTCTACGCCGATGCGGCGAGCACCGTGAGCGCCAAGTGAGTTCGGCACTCGACCTGCGCGATCGGGTCGTGCTGAGCGATGTCTCGATGACCTACCAGAGCGCGGCCGGGCCCACCGTCGCACTCTCTCCGACCGATCTGGTGATCGAGCCCGGCGAATTCGTGAGCATCGTCGGGCCCTCGGGCTGCGGCAAGACCACGCTGCTGCAATTGCTCGCCGGTTTTCTGACCCCGACCACCGGCGCGCTGCTGGTCGGGCCCGATCGGATCGACGGGCCGAGTCCCGAACGCGGTGTGGTGTTCCAGGCCCCCACCCTGTATCCGTGGCTCACGGTGCGCGGCAATATCGAGTTCGGCCCCAAATGCCGTGGCGTGGATCGCAAGACGCGCCGCGCGGAGGCCGATCGGCTGCTGCGGCTCGTCGGTCTCGGCGATGTCGGGGACCAGCGACCGTACGAGTTGTCCGGCGGTATGCAGCAGCGTGCGCAGATCGCGCGGGTGCTGGTCAACGATCCGCGCATCGTGCTCATGGACGAGCCGTTCGGGGCGCTGGATCAGCTCACTCGTGAGCGTTTGCAGGTCGAGCTGTCACGGTTGTGGCGGCAGGCCGGCAAGACCGTCGTCTTCGTGACGCATTCGGTGGAGGAGGCGGTGTTCCTGTCCACCCGGGTGCTGGTGATGAGCGCGCGGCCCGGCCGGGTCATCGTGGATCGGCGGATCGAGTTGCCCGGGGACGCCGACGACGGCGTCCGGGACCTCGCCGTCACCGCGACTCCGGAGTTCCAGCTGATCAAATCCGAACTGGCACAGGCTATCTACGACGCACACCGGTGAGATAGGGGCTGTGGCCGCGTACTGGTCTCGGCTTCGACCTCGGAAATTCCCGGCGGTGTCCGGGTGGTCGATCAAAGACGCTGTTGGGCATCGGAGCGAGGGGGATCGGGCGGATCCCCCCGCCTCGGGAAGGTGCTCTCCGGTTTGACCGTGCAGATGTTCGCGACGGTGACCAGGTCGGCCGGGACCTCCTCGCCCTCGAAATGCGCTGCGCTCGGGACGATCAGGGCATCCACGCCGAGTGCGACGAGCAGCGTGCACAGGCGTTGGACCGGCCGGTCCGTAGTCGCGTTGAACACCACCGTTTTTCGAAGGTCGTAGCCCAGACGCTTGGCCAGGCTGCGGATCTGGATCTCGTCCCACTGCTGGTGTGTGCCGGACACATCGCTACGCAGGAACCCCAAGGCTGCGGGAAGCTCGAGCATCGTCACCACCTCCTGAGGCCGAAGTCCGGAGTCGGTACCGGAGTGGCCCAGGCGGGCCAGCTTATCGGCTCGAGGCCGACCCGTCTTGCCAGGGGCGGGAAATCAGCCCCAGCGAGCGAAGGTGTCCTGCGGGTCCACGGTGACCACATCGGCCACCGCCACCAGGTCCGTCGGCACCTCCGCGCCGTCGAAATGCGCTGCACTCGGCACGATCACGGCATCCACGCCGAGTCTGTCCACCAGCACCCGCAGTCTTTGAACCGGCCGGTCCGTAGTTGCGTTGAACACCACCGTCTTACGCAAGTCGTATCCGAGTCGCTTAGCGAGACTGCGGATCTGGATCTCATCCCACTGCTGCCGAACTCCCGATATGTCGCTCTGCAAAAACCCGATAGCCGTCGGAATCTCGAGCATCGTCACCACCCGCTCATCGGCGCCGCCACCCGACACGTTTCGCCTGCCGGCCGATGCCGTATGTCGGCCACCGACATGCCGCGGCGATGTCGCGCCACACCGGTTCTGCCCAATTCCCTCGCAGCTAGCGGCACGATGCCCAGCACCAGTACGAAAAAGAGGACTTCCATCTCGCAACCTCCCGGTTTTCCGCTGCCATTCGAACGGCCAGTGCCTCGAACGAGGTGAGCCGAAGCCCGCCTGAGCGCTGAACGTAGAGGTCAGAGTGACGTCCGGCGCGCACGTGAACTACTACAATTTGTGGCAGCCCCGATACGCGAGACGAAGTGGAATGGGGACATGGTGGCTGGAGAACCCGCCGGCGTCGGCACGAGAGTCGCCCAGGCGCGCAAGCTGATCGGGTGGACGCAAGCTCGTCTCGCCATGGAAGCCAACCAATCCCCGTCGCTGGTGCGGGCTGTCGAGCAGGGCAGACGGGCGGCATCTCCCGCGTTCGTCGCCGCGTGCGCGAAGGCGTTGCGGGTCGGGGTGACCGAGCTACTGGGGCAACCGTTTCCGCAGACGACGAGTGTGGACCGTGAGGTCCACGCGGCTATCGCACTCATTCGAAACGAGCTGGCCGCCTACGATCTCGATGCCCCGGACCTGAAAGTTCGCTCCATCGCGGAAGTCACCGGGCGAGTCCTCGAGATCCGGCGTTTCCGCCGTGACGCCTCTGCCCCGAAGCTCGCAGCCACGGTCCCGCCGCTGCTGACCGAGACCCGCGCCCTCGTCCACCGCGCCACCGGCCGTGAACGCGAACTCGCGAGTTCGCTGCTGTGCGAGATGTACTACAACGCACGAAGTCTGGCGCACAAACTCGGCTATCTCGATCTGGCCGCGCTGGCCGTGGACCGGATGGCTTGGGCCGCAGACGAATCCGGCGATCCACTCTGGATCGCAGCGGGACAGTTCCATCGTGCGACCCTGCTGTCCAGCGGCGGTGACTGGAAGTCCGCGCTGGCCTTCCTCGAACGCTGCCGGACCGAACTCGAAGTCCGGCTCGGAGTGGGAGCCGAGCACGATCTCATCGCCTGGGGCGGCCTGCACCTGCAATCCGGCCTGGCGGCGGCGCGCTCCGGCGACCGCGATTCGGCCGATACACACCTCGCCGCAGCGGCCGAGACCGCAGCGCGCGTCGGCCACGATCGCGATCCGGTGCTGGTCTTCGGCCCGACGAACGTCGGCATCTGGTCCGTGGCGCTGGCCGTGGAGATGATGAACGGCACCGAAGCGCTCAGCCGCGCCGATTCCTTCGTCATCCCACCCGGGACTCCCCGCTCACGCTCGGGCCACCACCACATCGACCTGGCCAGAGCATGGCTCCTGCATGGCAACCGAGCCCGCGTCCTCGACTCCCTCCAGACCGCGAAGGCCATCGCGCCATCCCTGACGCGCTACCACCCGATGGTCCACGAGACCGTCCGTGTCCTGGCCCGCGAAGACGCCCGCTCCAGCGAAAGCGTCCGCGGCTTCGCCGCCTGGTGCGGCGTGAAGGGCACCATCTGACAAGCTGGTGACCACGCCAGGCAGATGCGGACTGTCCTCGACCGCCAGCACCGGGCGTCCCCGCGCACGACGATGGCCCTGTCCCGCGTCATTGCGGGACAGGGCCATCGTTACGTGTTCGTGGTGCTGCGCCTCGTGGAGGTGTTCAGCCTCAGAGGTTGGCGCCGCAGACCGGCCAGGCGCCGGGGCCCTGGGTGGCCAGGACGTTCTCGGCGACGCGGATCTGCTCTTCGCGGCTCGCGTTGGCCGGGCTGCCGGTACCGCCGTTGGCGGCCCAGGTGCTCGGGGTGAACTGGAGGCCACCGTAGTAGCCGTTGCCGGTGTTGATGCTCCAGTTACCACCGCTCTCGCACTGCGCGACGGCGTCCCAGTTCCCGGCCGCCGAGGCGGTCGCGGTGGACAGCGCGAACGGGACGGAGGCGACAGCGCCGAAAGCGGCGGTGGCGACGATCATGCGGGTGCTGAACTTGCGATTGCGATGCATATGGGATTCCCTGCCTGCGCCCTGCCGGCCCGGGGTGTCGTCTCCGGGTCCCCGTCCCCAGGGATGTCGATTGCTCTCGAACCGCGGGACGGGATTGCGGGTGTTCGACGATTCGAGTTGGGACTCGGTCTGATCCGAGCCGAGAGCGACGGTAACGGAACAATCACGAGTAATCACGCGGAGATCACGGTGGGTTGACAAAACGGTCTCGGCCGCACTCTTTCCGTTTTCGCAGCTGACATCCGATGTCGCCTTAATTACAAATGCGGAATTACCCAAACATTTTGTGACGGAGGTCACTCGAATTTAGTGATCCGGATCGCGTAATACAAAGGTCGGACAAAGCGATCAGCAGCCGAAATGCGCCGATCACCGAGAATAGACGACAAACTCGTGCGAAATTCCGTCGAAATGCGCCGTTGACCGGGCGAATCGGATCGCGCTGCGCCGAATCATTGCCGGACGCCCCCGGGATCGCGATAGTTCCGGCAACGTCGATTCCCGCAGGAGGACTCATGACAGACGAACCGCGTTCCGGTGCACGCGCCGTCGATCGCGCGATCGAGGTACTCAACTGCTTCGACGGTGACGATCCGGAGCTCTCGCTCAGCGAGCTCGCGCACATGGCCGGTCTGCCCGTCAGCACCACGCACCGGCTGGCCCAGGCCCTCGTGCGCGGCAGACTGCTCGAGCAGGACTCCTCGAACGACCGCTACCGCATCGGGCACGGGCTCGCCTCGCTGGCCCGGCCCGCGCTCACCCGGCTCGGCCTCGATTCGGCCGCGCCCCATCTGTACGCGCTGGCCGCCGGGATCCGGATCACGGTCAGCGTGGGCGTGGTCGAACAGCGCGACGCCCTCACCGTCTTCCAGGCCCGGCCCCCGGAGTGGTTCTGCCCGAATCAGGTGCCCCGGGCCCGGCAGCCACTGCGCGCCAGCGCCGTGGGACATGCCCTGCTGGCCTTCTCCCCCACCTCGACCATCGTCGAGGAACACGCCGACCAGCGCGATCCCCGGCCGGTGCGTCCCGGCGGCCTGCACAGCCACCTCGATCGGGTGCGCCGCAGCGGCTTCGCCAGCGAGCTGATCCCGACCGATGATCCGATCCGTTCGGTCGCGGTCCCCATCGTCGGACCCAATCGTCAGGTGCGCGGCGCGCTGGCCGTACAGGCTCGCTCGGCTCGACTCGACGACGAATTGGTCCGGCGCATTCTCCCGGCCATGCGCACCGCCGCCGGGCGTATCGCACCCCTATTCCAAACTGCCTCCGGGCCAATGGATTCCGCTGTCTGAGAGTTGCAATCACGCTGATTTCCACATCGTGAAATGGCGGTTGCCCGCAGCCCCTGATCCCAGCACGATGGACAAAGAACCAGATCACCGCCGTTTCGGCACGTCCCGCAAAGGTCTTCCCATGAGCCCCTTCACCGTCCTCACGCGACGGCGCGCGCTCGACCTGATGCGCGTCCCGCCCGGCATCTGTCGAGCCTGATCTCGCCACCGCACACGCGGTGTCACGCCCCGCGGCAGGGAGCTTCGTCGGCTCGCCTGTAGTCGACCCGTGCTCGCATCACGATTCCCTTCCACTGCCCGGATTCTCGTATCCCGCAGTGCGACGGACATATTCATCGAAGGACTAGGCATGTTCAATTCCACCCGACCGCGCCGATGGCGGCGTGCGATCGCCACCGCGCTCGCCCTCTCCACCGCACTCGTGGTCGTCAGCGGCTGCAGCAAGACCGATGCCGGCACCACCTCCGACGGGAAGACCGTCGTGCGCTACCAGGGCCAGACCGGCCTGGTCACGCCGTACGAACTCGCCGCCGAACTCGGCTACTTCGACAAGATCCAGCTGCACTGGGAGGGTGACACCACCAGCGGCCCGGCGAACGTGCAGGCCGCCGCGACCAAGCAGATCGAATTCGGCAGCGCGTTCAACGGCGCGGTGGTGAAACTGATCGCCGGTGGCGCACAGGTCACTTCGGTGCTGAGTTCGTACGGCGCGGACGAACTCAATTACACCGGCTATTTCGTTCGCGACGATTCCGCGATCAAATCCGCGCGGGATCTGATCGGCAAGAAGGTCGGGGTGAACACGCTCGGCGCGCACCACGAGTTCATCACCCGGGAATGGCTGCATCAGCAGGGTCTGAGCGAAGCGGAGATCAAGCAGGTCCAGTTGGTCGTGCTGCCGCCGGCCAATACCGAGGAGGCGCTGCGCAACGGGCAGATCGACGTGGCGGCTCTCGGCTCGGTCTTCCGCGACACCGCGATACAGCGCGGCGGACTGCACACGCTGTACACCGACAAGGATCTTTTCGGTCAATTCGACTACGGCACATACGTTTTCCGCAACGACTACATCAAGCAGCATTCCGACGCGGTCGCCGACTTCGTGAAGGGCACCGCTCGCGCCACCCGCTGGCTGCAGGTGACCCCGCGCGACGAGGTGGTGGCCAAGTTCGCCGAGATCATCAACAAGCGCGGACGCAACGAGAACACCAATCTCCTGCAGTACTACAAGAGTTCGGGAATTCCGGTGCCGGGCGGCGTGGTCGCCGAGCGCGAATTGCAGATCTGGATCGACTGGCTGGTGCGCAACGGCGATCTGCCCGAGGGCAAGTTGAAGGCCACCGACCTGTTCACCAACAAGGACAACCCGTACTCGAACGGCACCTACCCCGCGACCAGCGGGCCGAGCGGAGAGGCGGTCGCGAAATGAGCGCACCGGTGAAACTCGCCCTCAGCGGCGTACGCAAGGAATTCCGGGTACGCGGTGAGCGCGAAGCGTTCACGGCACTCGACGACATCACCGTGGATGTGCGGGCCGGGGAATTCCTGGTCCTGGTCGGCCCCAGCGGTTCCGGCAAATCCACTCTGCTGGATCTGCTCGGCGGTCTGGACAAGCCCACCTCCGGGCAGATTCTCCTGGACGGCTCCCCGGTGGCCGGACCCGGACTCGATCGCGGCGTGGTCTTTCAGCAGTACGCGCTGTTGCCGTGGCGCACCGCGCGCACGAATATCGAATTCGGCTTGGAAGCCAAGGGAATTCGCCGCCGCGAACGACGCCGGATCGCGGACGAATACCTCGATCTCGTCGGGCTGAGCGGATTCGGCGATCGCTATCCGCACGAACTGTCCGGCGGAATGAAGCAGCGGGTCGCCATCGCGCGCAGCCTCGCCTTCGATCCCGAAGTACTGCTGATGGACGAGCCGTTCGCGGCCCTGGACGCCCAGACTCGTGAATCGCTGCAGGACGAACTGCTGCGCATCTGGAAGGCGACCGGCAAGACCATCCTGTTCATCACCCACGGCATCGACGAGGCCGTGTACCTGGGACAGCGCGTCGCGGTGCTGACCTCACGACCGGGCCGGGTCAAGGCCGTGGTCGATATCGACCTCGATCGCGAGGGCGATCCGGACGTGCGCTCGAGTGAGCGCTTCCGCGAACTGCGACACCACATCTGGACGCTGCTGCACGACGAGGTGGCACGCGCCCAGGGCCTGGAACAGGCCGCTCTCTCCGCCGACAGGAGGTCCACCCATGTCTAGTGCATTGCAGGTCGCGGGCACGCCGAAGTTGCTCGAGTCCGATACCGCGACAACCCCGGCCGAGACCGGCCGGGCAGCCGCCGATGCCACGGTCTCCGGGGCGGTGTCGGCCCCCGAGGTGTCGGCCGTGACGGATACCCGCGCCCCGGAGGAATCCGGCAGCACGCCCGCCGAACCCGGCGCATCGACCACGCCGTCCACCGAGCCCGCCCGGGTCACCTCCGAACCGAGCCTCGCGCTGCGCGTGGCCCGTGCCGCCGGCCGCGTCGCCTGGCGACTCTTCAAGCCCACCTTGGTGATCGCGCTGTTCCTGCTGCTGTGGGAATCCGCGCCGCGCCTGGGCCTGGTCGACGAGATCTTCCTGCCGCCGTTCTCCACCGTGGTCGATGCGACGATCGAATTGATCCGCAACGGTCAGCTGTGGGACAACGTCTCGGCCAGCCTCACCCGCTCCCTGGTCGGGTTCTCCCTGGCCCTGGTGCTCGCGGTACCGGTCGGCGTCGCCATCGCCTGGTATCGACCGGTCGCGGATTTCCTGAATCCGATCCTGGAGCTGTTCCGCAACACCGCCGCGCTGGCCCTGCTGCCGGTGTTCATCCTGATCCTCGGCATCGGCGAGACCTCCAAGATCGCCCTGGTGGTGTACGCCGGGTTCTTCCCGATCCTGCTCAACACCATCACCGGTGTCCGCACCGTGGATCCCCTGCTGATCAAATCGGCTGTCTCACTCGGCTTCTCGCCACTGCAACTGTTCCGCAAGGTCGTGCTTCCGGCGGCCATCCCGTCCATCTTCACCGGCCTGCGCATGGCCGCCTCCGCCTCGATCCTGGTCCTGATCGCGGCCGAGATGTTCGGCGCCCGTGCGGGTCTCGGCTATCTGATCACCGCCGCGCAGCAGAACTTCGCCATCCCGGACATGTACGCGGGAATCATCGCCATCTCGCTGGTCGGGCTGCTGTTCAACAGCATCCTGGTCGCCGTCGAACGCCGCCTGTCCCGGTGGCGCACCCAGTCCACGCACTAGCTCCCCCGAAAGGCCCCGCTCTTCATGTCGAACTCGCGCAAGACTTTTCACCTCAATGCCTTCCTGATGGGCGTCGGTCACCACGAGGCCGCCTGGCGGCACCCGCGCACCCAGGAACACCGGGTGCTGGACGTCGGGCACTTCCAGGAACTCGGCCGGATCGCCGAGCGCGGCAAGCTGGACTCGGTGTTCTTCGCCGACGGGCTCGCGGTCGGACCGCGCATCAAGCGCAATACCCTCGCGGTGTTCGAACCGGTCACGCTGCTGGCCGCCATCGCCACCGCGACCCAGCACGTGGGCCTGATCGCCACCGCGTCCACCACTTACAACGAGCCGTTCAACCTGGCGCGCAAGTTCGCCTCGCTCGATCACATCAGCGGCGGGCGCGCGGGCTGGAACATCGTCACCTCGGGTAACGAGGACGAGGCGTTCAACTTCGGGTACGACGCGATCCCCGAGCACGCCCGGCGCTACGAGCGGGCCGAGGAGTTCGTGGATGTCGCGGTGCGGCTGTGGGACAGCTGGGAATCGGGCGCGATCGTCCTGGATCCCGAGGAGGGTGTGTTCGCCGATCCGGACAAGGTGCACACCATCGATTACGACGGCGAGCGCTTCCGGGTGCGCGGACCGCTGAACTCCCCGCGCACCCCGCAGGGGCGGCCGCTGCTGGTGCAGGCCGGATCCTCCGAGAGCGGTAAGGAATTCGCGGCGCACTACGCCGAGGCGGTCTTCACCGCGCAGCGCACGCTCGAGGAAGGTCAGGCGTTCTACCGCGATCTCAAGTCGCGCCTGCCCAAGTACGGCCGTTCCGCCGACGAACTCAAGGTGCTGCCGGGCCTGGTGCCGTTCATCGCCGACACCGAGGCGGAGGCCAAAGCGCTCGAGCAGGAGTTCACCGACCTCATCTCCCCGGATTACGCACTGCGGCAACTCTCTTCGCTGCTGGGTGTGGATCTGACCGAACACGCTCTCGACGCGCCGCTGCCGCCGCTGCCCGCCGAGAGCGAGATCCAGGGCGGCAAGAGCCGCTTCACGCTGGTGAAGGAACTCGCCGAGAAGGAGCAGCTGACCGTGCGCCAGCTGATCGGCAAGCTCGGCGGCGGCCGCGGGCACCGCAGCTTCGCGGGCACGCCGGTGCAGATCGCCGATGAGCTGCAGACCTGGTTCGAGGCGGGCGCGGCCGACGGCTTCAACATCATGCCGCCGTACCTGCCGGGCGGACTCGAGGACTTCGTGGACCGCGTGGTGCCGATCCTGCAGGAGCGCGGGCTGTTCCGCGAGGACTACACCGCCACCACGCTGCGCGGGCACTACGGCCTGGACCCGGTCGAGAGCCAGTTCGCGCCGGTCGAGATCCAGGCCACCGCCTGAACGCTTTCGAGGTAATCGAGAAAGATAAGGAAGAAATCATGACCGCTGTAGCCGAAAACCGCACTTCCACCGTCCGAATCACTCCGGTCGCCGGGCATATCGGCGCCGAGATCTCCGATATCGATCTGCGCACCGAACTCACCGATGAGCAGGTCACCGAATTGACCGCCGCGCTGCACGAGTACAAAGTGTTGTTCTTCCGGGGACAGGACATCGGGCACGCGGAGCAGATCGCGTTCTCGCGGCGGTTCGGTGCGGTCACCAAATCACATCCTTATGACGACGACGCGCCCACCGAGTTCCCGGAAATCCTCGCGGTGGACAGTCGGCTGTACGAAAAGCGTTTCGGCAAGCGGAAGTTCAGCTACACCAATCACTGGCACACCGATGTCTCGCCGCTGATCAATCCCCCGGCGGCCTCGCTGCTGCGGGCCGAGATCGCGCCCGAGCGCGGTGGGGACACCCACTGGACCAATCTCGCCGCGGCGTACCAGGGGCTGCCGGATTCGCTCAAGTCGTTCCTGGACGGCCTGCGTGCCGAGCACCGCTTCGGCGGCAAGCAGCCGCAGTGGAACGAGAACAGCGACTACGCCAAGAAGGTCGCGGCCGCTCCCCTGGTCACCGAGCATCCGGTGGTGCGGGTGCATCCGGTGACCGGTGAGCGCATCCTTTTCGTGAACCCGGGCTTCACCACCCGCATCGTCGGCCTGAGCCCGCGCCAGAGCGACGCGCTGCTGGCACTGCTCTACGCCGAGCTCGCCGACCCGGCGTACACGGTCCGATTCCGCTGGGAGAAGGGCAGTCTCGCGTTCTGGGACAACCGGGCGACCGCTCACCTGGCCCCCAGCGATCTCGATCATCTCGACGTGACGCGGGTGCTCTACCGCACCACCCTCGAAGGTGATGTGCCGGTCGGCGTGGACGGCCAGGAGTCCACCTCGATCAGCGGCGAGCGCTTCACCGGCTCCCGCGACTGACACCCGCTGTAGGAAAGAAGGCCCGCGAGTCCCTCGCGGGCCTTCTTTCGTACCGGCTCCGCCCGCCGAGTTCCGCACCCCGGACGGCGGGAGGTTCATACCCGTGCGATCAGGCGTGAACGACCAGTTCCAGCGCGATATTGTCCGGATCGCGGAACTCCAGAATCGCCATCACCCCGAGATCCTTGATCGGTTCGTGCTCGATCCCGTGCTCGTCGAGCAGCGCGACGGCCGCGTCTAGGGCAGCACGATCGGGCAGCGTGAACGCCAGATGATCGAGCCCGCAACGGTCTTCGTGAAATCCGTCCTCGGCGACGGGTCGCAATCCCAGCAACTGTGTATCGCTCACGCGGTACAGCACTCCCCCGAACAGGAACCACAGCTTCTCCCGGGTCGCCTCGTCGGCCCCGGCGGGCACCTCCAGATACACCGGCCACCCGAAAACCAGGTCGTAGAACTTCCGAGACCTCTCGATATCCGACACCGTCAGCCGGACATGATCGAAAGATGTTGCAGCGATCGCCATACCCCGCATGCTGCCACGCCGGACGGCCACGGGCCACAGATCGGCAGTGCCGTACCCGCCGTCGCTCGCGTGCGGACGCCGTCCGCATTTCCGGCGTCGGGTTCCGACAGGCGATATGGAGCTGCCGTACGCGCTCGGATCTGAGACATCCATCCCGTTGCGCGGCGCGGCATTTCATGGCTCACGCCGCGGGATGTGGACCACCACCGACACTGTGACCTGGGCTGATCCAGCCTCGATGGTGGAATTCGCGCGCACGTTCGCCGGTGGAGGTGGCTGATTCGAATTCACCCGTTGCGGAAAACAACTTTTGATGGCTTCCACGGCACGTGGTTAGCGTCGCATTCATGGAATGGACTTTTCACTCGGCCGAAGAACTCGCCTCCGCATTGCGTGCCGGTGAGGTGACCTCGGTGGAACTGACCGACCAGGCGATCACACGAATCGAACTCGAAGACAAGACGATCAACGCAGTCTGTGTGCCGGACTTCGACCGGGCACGGGACGATGCGCGCCGTGCGGACGCGGCGCGCGCCCGCGGTGAGGACGGGCCGCTGCTCGGCATTCCGGTCACCGTCAAGGAGTCCTACGACATGGCCGGGCTGCCCACGACCTGGGGCATGCCGCAGTACGCCAACTACGTACCCGAGCACGACGCGCTGCAGGTGTCACGGTTGAAGGCGGCGGGCGCGGTGATACTCGGTAAGACCAATGTGCCGATGACGCTGCGAGATATCCAGAGCTTCAACGAGATCTACGGCACCACCAACAATCCATGGGATCACGCGCGCACTTCGGGCGGGTCGTCGGGCGGTTCGGCGGCCGCGCTGGCATCAGGATTCGGTGCGCTGTCCATCGGCTCGGATCTGGCCGGTTCGCTGCGCACCCCCGCGCATTTCTGCGGCATCTACGCGCACAAGCCGACACTCGGGCTGGCTCCGACCCGCGGCATGGTCGCGCCGCCCGCCCCGGCCCTGCCGATCGACCTCGACCTCGCCGTCGTCGGCCCGATGGCACGCACCGCCCGCGACCTCACCCTGCTGCTGGACATCATGGCCGGACCGGACCCGCTCACCCACGGCCGTGCCTACGAACTCGCACTGCCGCCCGCGCGCCACGAGCGACTCTCGGACTTCCGCGTCCTGATCATCGAGGACCATCCGCTCATCGCGACCGGATCGGCGGTGCGCGCGGGGGTGAACCGGGTCGCACAGGCGCTCGTCGACGAGGGCGCGAGCGTCGCACGGCACAGTCCGCTGCTGCCGGATCTCACCGAGGCCGCGACGCTCTACATGCTGCTGATGCTCTCCAACGCCGCGGCGAACCTTCCCCTGGACGTATACGAACAGCTGCGCGCCCGCGCCGCCGACCTGAGCGCGGACGATAGAAGTCTCGATGCCACCCGACTGCGCGCCATGGTGCTCAGCCACCGCGAGTGGGTCGAGACGAACAACCGCCGCGAACTCCACCGCCGGGACTGGCGACACCTCTTCGCCGAATTCGACGCCGTGGTCTGCCCCATCACGCCCACCCCCGCCTTCCCGCACAATCACGACGGAGGGCTCGAGAACCGGCACATCGACATCGACGGCGTCGACTACCCGTACTTCGACCAACTCGTCTGGGCCGGGGTGGCGACCCTGCCCGGCCTGCCCGCCACCGCGATCCCGACGGGCTTGTCCCCGGAGGGCCTGCCGGTGGGAGTGCAGCTCATCGGCCCGATGTTCGAGGACCGAACCCCACTGCGGCTGGCCGAACTCCTGGAACAGAAGATCGGCGGCTTCCAGCCCCCGGCGTGACCGTGACAGGCGCGCGGATTCCACTGTCACGTCCGATCGAGGGCGCTCGCTTCGGGTGATCCGCCGACTGCGATCGAGGTGGATACGAGAAGGCGCCGGCAACGATCGTTGCCGGCGCCTCGGGATCAACGCCCCAGGGGGCGTGGGGGTTGCGGGGGTTGTTGCCAGCGTGGGTCGGTGCCGGGCGGGTCCTGGCGCGGCGGCTGCGACTGCTGCGGGGGCTGCGACTGCTTCGTGAGCGGGGCCTGATGCTCCTGGACGGGCGGGAGCGAGTCCTGCCGGGAACGGGCACTCGGGGGCAGGCCGGTGGGTTCGACCGGGGTGCGGGCGTCGGCTTCGGCGGCGCGGACCGCGCGTTCGGCGGCGGGGTCGGTGGCCGTGTCGAACCAGTCGGCGACCTCGTCGGAGTCGTCCTCGGGGCGCTCGGCGGCCTCACTGTCGGGTGTGGGCTCGTAGCGGAAGGTGCCGTCCTCGCCCTTGCTGGCGAAGTTGCGGGCGAACCCTTCCAGCGCCTTGCCGAAATCGCTGGGCACCAGCCACACCTTGTTGGCGTCGCCCTTGGCGACCTCGGGCAGGGTCTGAAGATACTGGTAGGCAAGCAGTTCCGGAGTCGGCTTCCCGCTCTTGATCGCGGCGAACACCTTCTCGATGGCCTTGGCCTGGCCCTGTGCCTGCAGATACGCGGCGGCACGTTCACCCTGCGCCCGCAGGATGCGCGACTGCCGCTCACCCTCGGCGGACAGGATCGAGGCCTGCTTGGAACCTTCGGCCGAGAGGATCTGGGCCTGCTTCTGACCTTCGGCGGTCTTGATCGCGGCCTCGCGCTGACCCTCGGCGGTGAGGATGATGGCGCGCTTCTCGCGATCCGCCTTCATCTGCTTCTCCATCGATTCCTGAATCGAGGCGGGCGGATCGATGGCCTTGAGCTCCACGCGCGAGACCCGCAGACCCCAGCGCCCGGTGGCCTCGTCCAGCACCCCGCGCAGCTGATGGTTGATCTGATCGCGGGAGGTCAGCGTCTCCTCCAGCGTCATGCCGCCGACCACGTTGCGCAGCGTGGTGATGGTCAACTGTTCTACTGCCGCAATGTAATTGCTGATCTCGTACACCGCGGCCTGCGGACTGGTGACCTGGAAGTAGACCACCGAGTCGATCTGCACCGTCAGGTTGTCCTGGGTGATCACCGGCTGCGGCGGGAACGACACCACCCGCTCGCGCAGATCCACCTTGGCGCGTATGCGATCCGCGAAGGGAACCAGGAACGTCAACTGCCCGGACACGGTGCGGGAGTATCGTCCCAGCCGCTCGATGACGGCGGCTTCGGCCTGCGGCACCAGGGCCACCGACTTGAAGACCACCACGACCACCAGCAGCACGAGAACGATGGCGACGATGAGTACAGCCATCACGGCCCTTTCCAGACGACGGCGTGGGCGCCGTCGATCTTCATGATGTAGACGGTCGAGCCGGTGGCATAGGACTCCGCCGGATCGAAGGGACGTGCGCTCCAGACTTCGCCGTCCAGCTTCACCTGCCCGCCGTGCTCGTCCACCGTCTCGAGCACGCGCGCCGTCTTACCGGGCAAAGCCTCCACCCCGGTTTGATGCGCCGGCGGAACAGCGTAGCGCCGCAACAGGAATGGGCGCACGAGCAGCATGAGCGAAATAGCGGTGATGGCGAAGACGACGGCGTCGATGACCGGCGAGGTACCGGCCAGACCGCTCACCCCCGCGGTGATGACCGCCGCGGAACCGAGCATGAGCAGCGTCAGATCACCGGTGAGCATCTCTGCCGCCGCGAGGAGCAATCCCGCGACCAGCCAAATGATTGCGGCCACGCCACAACACTAGTCGTATCGAGGCCCCGAAGCGGCCGGTCGTGATCATGTTGCCGCGCGGCGCGAGAGAGTTTCGCCGGTGACGCCGGTACCCTCGAGGCCGTGAGTGGGCACCAAGGGTACGGCGACATCTTCTCCGGGCACGCCAGAAAACAGCCGAGACAGGTGCCCCGCGTGGTCGCCGAACGCGATCTGGTCGCCGAGGACGCGGCCACCGGATTCTGCGGCGCCGTAGTCGGTTTCGACCGAAGTTACGACGGCGAATTCGTGAAACTCGAAGACGGCAAGGGGCGTGTGCGCCTCTTCGCACTGCGCGAAGCCGCGTTTCTCATCGACGGTCAGCCGGTCACCCTGGTCCGGCCCACCGCGGCCGCGCCACCGCGCGAACCCGTGCGCTCCGCCTCCGGTTCGACGCGTGTCGGGGGCCTCAGAGCGCAGGTCGCCAAGGCCAGCCGGATCTGGGTCGAAGGCGTGCACGACGCCGCTCTCGTGGAACGCGTGTGGGGGCACGATCTGCGCGTCGAAGGCGTCGTGGTCGAACAGCTCGAGGGCCTCGACCATCTCGCGGTCCGCCTCGGTGAATTCCGGCCCGGTCCCGGCCGCCGCGTCGGCGTGCTGGTCGATCACCTGGTCACCGGGTCCAAGGAGACCAGCCTCACCACCGGACTCGGTGAGCATGTGCTGGTCACCGGGCATCCGTACATCGATGTCTGGCAGGCGGTGCGACCGTCCGCGGTCGGTATCGCCGCATGGCCCGAGGTACCACGCGGCGAGGACTGGAAGAGCGGAATCTGCCGCCGTTTGCGCTGGGGCACACCGCAAGAGGGCTGGCGCCGGGTCTACAACGCCGTCGAGTCCTACCGCGATCTGGAAACCCCCCTCATCGGTGCGGTGGAGCGCCTGATCGACTTCGTCACCGAACCACAGTAGTCGGCCAGTTATTCTCTAATCATGAGTTCCCCCAGTGCCACGCTGACGGTGTGGGCCGGCTCTTGGCTGGCCGGCCGCAGCGCCCCCGATGATGTGCTGGATGCCCTGCGCACCTGGGCTCCGCAGCAGACCGTGGCGGCCGGAGACCCGGTGACCGGTGGTCACACCGGGTTGCCGTGGGCGGACGACGAGACCGCCGACATCACGCGCGGCGCGGGAATCATGGTGCTGCTCAAGCTGATCCGGGAGACCCTGGAGGGTCCCGACGCGCAGTTGCGACTGGTGTTGCCGGTCTCGGGCGATGTCCGGGGACTGCCGGTGGGCACCGAATTCGCCGCTGCCGCAACCGAAGCGAGCGAGGGCCTGCTGGTCGGAAGTCCAGGGCGAACCGGTGTCGGACTCGTCCCGATCTGGACCGATGACGAGAGCCTGCAGTGGCGCGTCTACTCGACTGCGGTCCCCTTCGGCACCGAACCCGATATGCCACTGGGCGAGGCCGAGTTCACCATGCGCGAGGCCGTGCGCGAAGCCGCGGACGCGCTGCAACAACTGCACACCACCCGACTGGACTCCGGCGGCCCTTCCCCGCGCGATCTGGTCGAGGACGAACTCGAAGCCCATTCCCGACATCAGTACCCCGATTCGATGCCCCTGCGCGCCCGCCGAATCCTCGATACCGCCGATCAGGTCGCGGCCATCCTCACCGTCGCCGAGCGCGAACCCGCCTCCGCTCCCAGCTCCGCCACCGCGGCCGCCGCACAGGAATCCCTGCTGCGCCCGCTGTGGAACGCGATCCGCGCCGCCAGATTGGCCGCGGTACACGCCCGCTGACGCGGATGTCAGTGGCTCGCTCGGCGGTCGCTTCGTGCGGGAGAGGTGAACGATCGGCTTCGTTGCCTCGCCGGTCTCCTGATTCGGTTCACCCGCCCGCCCCACGGAACGGCCGAATCGCTGGAAGACCGGTCTGTGGTCGCTACCGCGCACTCGGTAGGGACTCGGGTGTTCCGCCGAAACGAGCGCGCTGTCCGATTTCTTCAAGACCGTGGAGCCCGGCGCGGCCTACGGTCGATGTATGACTTTTCGATTGAATGTTGTGGGCCTGATCGTGGCCGATATGGCCGCGTCCGTCGCGTTCTACCGACTGCTCGGGGTCGAGTTCGCACCCGGGGCCGAGCAGGAGCGGCATGCGGAGGCGGCGCTCGGGGGCGGAGTGCGCTTGACGCTCGACACCGAGGAGACCATTCGCTCGTTCCACCCGGAGTGGACGGCGGTGGCGGGTGCGGGCCGGATCGGTCTGGCGGTCGAATGCGAGTCGCCCGCCGCCGTCGATGCCGCGTTCGAGGCCCTGACCACCGCGGGCCACCACGGCGAGCTGAAGCCGTTCGACGCGTTCTGGGGCCAGCGATACGCGGCCGTGCAGGATCCGGACGGGAACGGCGTGGATCTGTATGCCGCGCTGAGCTGATCGCCTCAGGCACGCAGCAATCGGCTCAGGGGCATGCCGCTCAGATCGCGGATGTCCCGGGCCAGATGCGCTTGATCGGAGTAGCCGGTGCGAGCGGCGGTGTCCGCGAACGGGACACCCGCCCGCGCCAGGGCGAGCGCGCGCTGCATGCGCAGGACCCGCGCGAGCGTCTTGGGTCCGTACCCGAACGCCGAGAGCGACATTCGGTGCAATCGGCGCGGACCCAGTTCGAGGGAGTCGGCGAGCGCGGACACCGCGGAACCCGCGCGCAGTTCCGTCACGATACGGCGCAGGATCGGGTCACCGGGATCGGTGACGGCACTTCGCCATCGGGCGACCTGTTCGAGCCCGATCGCCGGACTCGACGCGGTCGCGACGATCTCGGCGGCGCGGCGGGTATCGGCCGCGGACCACATATCGGCGAGTTCCACGCGGCGGTCGCGGATTTCGTGCGCCGGGAAACCGAGCAGCGCCGGAGCGCTGCCGGGGTAGAAGCGAATGCCCGCGATCCGCGCGTGCGGCGCGGCGCTCGGATGGTGCGCCGTGGTGTCGGGTCCGGCGACGAACAGTTCACCGTCGATCCAGAGCAGATCCATCGAACCGTCCGGCAGCACAGGGGTATCGGAGTCGCCGGCCATCGTGCGGGTCCACAGCACCGCGCCGCTCACCAGGGCGGGCCGCTCCCGATATCCCTGTGGCGGAGCGCTGTTCGCAGGCATTGCATCAGTGCACTCGCTGCACGATTGCACGGTCCGCCCGGTCGTCATCGCGGCCATCAGTGCTTGCGCACCACACGTTCCGCCTCGCCGGGCTTCCAGATGGTGACGTCCATATGCCCGTCGATGACCTCCACCGACGACGCGCTGGACAGGTCCGCCACATAGAACGGCCGGAACTCCCGCCCGCGCAGATCGAGCCCGGTCTCGGCGAACAGCGCGTCGGCGAATCGCTGATGCAGCGCCGGGTCCTGTAGGTCGCGCACCTCGCCGAAGAGCTTGACGTCCCCGTCCCCGACGTTCGTGTCGACCGTGGCGGTGTGCAGGCAGAACCGCGGATCGCGGGCCAGGTCGTTGAACTTGGTGGTGCCGGGCATCCCGGCCACCACCAGCTCACCGTCGAAGATGCGCGGCTCGATCGGACTGATCCGCGGGAAGCCGTCGGACCTCAGCGTGCCGAGCATGCACAGGTTGCCGGTGGCCGCGTGTCGCCGGAGGAAGATCTCGGCGATGTGCGGCGCCCCTTGCACGAACTCCGTCCACGTGGTCATGCAGGCGACGGTACTCCCGGGGTGTGACACGGTCCCGTCGTGGGATCCTCAGCCCCACAGGCGCCGATTCGCGGGCATGCCGGTGGCGCCCTCCGGGTCGGGAACCACTCCCAGCACCTGATGCAATCCCAGTCCGCCGTCCTCGAATCCGAGCGCGGACGCCGCCATGTAGATGCGCCAGATCCGAGCCCGCCCTTCCCCGACCAGCGCGACCGCCTGCTCCCACCCGTCCTCGAGATTGGCGACCCACTGCCGCAGGGTGAGCGCGTAGTGCTCGCGCAGCGCCTCCACATCGCGCACTTCGAATCCCGCGCGCTCCATGGCCAGCAGGACCTCACCCACGTCGACGAGTTCTCCGTCCGGGAACACGTAGCGGCCCACGAAGCCGCGTGAGGTCATCGTGGATCCGCCGACCGAGGAGATCGCGTGATTGAGCAGTCGCCCCTCGGGCCGCAGCAGCGCGCGCAGCGTCCGGAAATACTCGGCGGCCCGCTTGGTGCCGACGTGCTCGAACATGCCGATCGAGGAGATGGCGTCGAACCGCTCCCCGCGCAGATCCCGGTAATCCGACAGCCGGATCTCGACCTGGCCGGACATTCCGGCCGCGGCCACCCGCTGCCGGGCCAGTTCGGCCTGCTCCCGGCTGATGGTCACCCCGACCACCTGTGCACCGTAGGTCGATGCCGCATGCAGTGCCATCGAGCCCCATCCGCACCCGACGTCCAGCAGCCGCATGCCCGGCTGCTGCGCCAGCCCGAGTTTGCGGCAGATCAGGTCGTGCTTCTCGCGTTGCGCGTCCTGCAGGGTGAGGCTCGGGTTCGGGGCGCCGCCCCTATCCTCGGGCGCGACGAATCGGGCGCAGGAGTAGGTCATGCTCGGGCCGAGCACGAGGCGATAGAAATCGTTGCCGACGTCGTAGTGGTGGCTGATCGCGGCGGCGTCGGTGCGCCGGGTGTGCAATTGTCGTTGCGGCCGTGCCTCTTCGGGCGGGAGCTCGGGGCGGCGACCGAGCGCACCCAGCTGCCTGGCCGCGCCCAGGGCGTGCCACGCCGCGCCTACCCCGAGGCGGGCATCGCGCGGCGCGGTCGATTGCAGTGCGCGCAACATCTGGAAGATATTGCCGTCCAGATCCACAGTGCCGGACACGAACGCCCGGCCCAGGCCGAGTTCCCCTGGCGCCCAGACCAGATGGCCCAGCGCCTCCTTCGACCGCAGTCGCATGGTGCCCGGATAATCACCGTCGGGCTTGATGGAGCTGCCGTCCCAGAACTCGAAGGCGATGGCGGGTGCAGGACCGAGCGCGGCGCGCAGGAGCGGCCGGAACGCGTCGGCGACAGATGCCTCGTTTCCCATTTGTCCACTATGAACCGATCCCAGGTCGATTCCGTGGAGTTGACGCTCGGATGTCGGCCGTGCCCGACCGGTGCTCAGATCTTCGACACCGATTGGGCGAAGGTGAATACGCCGTCCGGGTCGTAGTGCCGGGAGATCTCGGACAGTCGCTGTGCGTTGCCGCCGTAGTACGCGCTCGGCCAGTTCGACATGGTGGTGTCGATGTAGTTCACCACCCCGGTGCCGCCGACCAGATCCCCCAGCCCGTCCCGCACGTCGCTCACCGCCGCACGCGCCTGCGGGGTGGTCGCGCCGACGTAGATCTGCGCCGAGGCCAGCGCGCCCCGGTAGGCGAAAGCCGTGTCGGCGGCCGGGACTCGGGCCGGAGCGCCCATCAGGCTGTCGAGCAGTACATCCAGCCCCGTGCGTCCGGTGAGCAGCGCGGTGAATCGGTCCGGATCCGCGATCGGTCCGGTCAGCATTCGGGACGAGGCCATGAACGATTCGCGGCCGAGCACTCCGGTGTCGTTCCAGCTCGGTCGGCACTGGGCCACCGAGTAATTCGCGCATCCGCCGAAATAGCGCATGGCGGGCAGATAGTCCAGGGTGTCGGTGTAGCGGGCGGTGGTCGTGGCTCCGGTCGCGGCGATCAGCCGGTCGATCTGGGTGTTCATCTCGGCTTCGGCGCCGACGAAACAGCCGTTGATCCGGCAGGTCGGTGGCGATCCGGCGGAAATGCCCAGGGTGGACCAGAATTCGTCCGGGGCGTTCGCAATGAAGGACTGCCACGCGCCCAGCACCGCGCTCAGCGATCCGGCGGGGAATCGGATCTGGAATACGGCCAGTCGCTGCGCCGGAACTGTGCGGAAGGTCAACGAGGTGACGATGCCGAAGTTTCCGCCGCCGCCACCGCGCAGCGCCCAGTACAGGTCGGGTTCGGAGTCGGCGCAGGCGGTGCGGATCACACCGTCGGCGGTCACGATCTCGGCCGAAAGCAGGCTGTCACAGGTCAATCCGTACTTTCCGGCCAGGACACCGATGCCGCCGCCGAGGGTGAGTCCGGTGATGCCCACGGTCGGGCACGACCCGCCGGGCAGGCATCGGCCCTGCTGCGCGAGTCCGGCGTACACGTCGATCAGCCGGGCGCCGGCGCCGATCACGGCGGTGCCGTCCGCGCGGACCTCGACTGATTTCAGCTCGCCCATATCGGCGATCAAGCCGCCGTCCGGGGTCGAGTAGCCCGCGTAGCTGTGTCCGCCGCCGCGCGCCGCCAGCGGAATTCGGGTCGCGGCGGCCTCGATGCACGCCTGCACGTCCGAGACGTTCGCGCAGCGCACCACCCCGGCCGGTTGCCGGGTGTCGAACATCGGGTTGTAGGCCAGTTTCGCGACGGCGTAGCCGGGATCGGCGGGCAGAGTCAGCGCGCCGGTCAGCCGCTGCCGCAGCGCGCCCCAATCCACTTCTGCCCCAACCGGTTCTGCCGAGGGTCCACTCATCCGCCAGGACACGCCGAGCGCCGCGCAGCCGGCCCCCAGCCCGGCCGCCCGCAGGACATGTCGCCGAGAAACAGCCATCGCAATGCCTCCCCCGAGGCTGCGCCGACCGGTGCGGTACGCGGTGGCCGGGCGCAGATACGAACTCTTATGGTCCTGTATCGCGTTGTCCGGCAAGGGCGTTTCGACTCAGCCGAGAATTCCGTCGGCCAATCGAGTCCAGTCGGCGAGAACCTGCTTGCGGCGCAGGCGGTCTCGGCCGACCATCTCGTCGAGGGTCGCGCCGCGGACCAGGTTGATGGTGAGCCAGAACGCCGTTTCCAGGCGCTCCCTGGGCACCTCGACCAGGAGGCCGCAGGCGTCCATGATCTCGATCGTCAGATCATGTTGCACGCGAAGCATATTGCGGCGCAGTTCGCGGTCGTTGGCGATGCCCACGTACAGCTCCACCGAGGCCTTGCCGAGTTTTCCGGCGAACGGCGCGGTCACGCATTCGACCAGCACCTCGCCCGCGGACGCCGTGGCGGACAACGTCTTGGTGCGCCGCGCCAGCGCTTCTCGCTGACGCTGGGTGAGATGTTCGATGGTCTGCGCGAAAAGTTCCTGCCGCGTGTGGAAGTGGTGCAGCTGCGCGCCCCGGGTGACACCCGCCCGCGCGGTGATGTCGGCGATCGACGCGCTGGCGTACCCCACCTCCGCGAGGCTGTCGATGGCGGCGTCCAGCAGCAGGGCCCGCGTGCGCAGGCTCTTCTCCTGATGCTTGTTCGGGGGTAGGTCCGATACCACCCGGTCAGTGTATCTGCCGCCGATAATTGCGTGCTGCCTTGCACGCAATTGGATGCAACACGTAATGTGACGTGCACCCGCGACAGGCAGGGACCGCTCGACGGCCGCGAGACCACCGGCCGACGCCGCACGCCCTGCCGCGCCCGCTCACCGGAGAATGGAAGCCATGCCTGTCGACCGCCTGCTGCCCACGTCCGAGGCCCGCGATCTGCTCGAGCTGACCCGCGACATCGCCGACAAGGTGCTGGAGCCGAATGTCGTCGAATTCGAGAAGCAGGAGCGCTATCCCGAGGAGGCGTTTCGCGCGCTGGGCGCGGCCGGGTTGCTGAGCCTGCCGTATCCGGAGGAGTTCGGCGGCGGCGGTCAACCGTACGAGGTGTACCTGCAGGTGCTGGAGGAACTCGCCGCGCGCTGGGCCGCGGTGGCCGTCGCGGTGAGCGTGCACAGCCTCTCGTGCCATCCGCTCTTCGCCTACGGCAGCGATGAGCAGCGCGCGAAGTGGCTTCCGGACATGTTGTCCGGCAACCTGATCGGCGCGTACAGCCTCTCGGAGGCGCACGCGGGTTCCGATGCCGCGGCCCTGCGCTGCCGGGCCGTCGAGGTCGACGGCGGCTTCCGCATCACCGGCCAGAAGGCGTGGATCACCAACGGCGGCAAGGCCGATTACTACACCCTGTTCGCCCGTACCGGCGAGGGCTCGCGCGGCATCTCCAGCTTCCTGGTGCCCGCCGACACCGCGGGGCTGTCCTTCGGCAAGCCCGAGGAGAAGATGGGTCTGCGCGCCGTCCCCACCACCACCGCCGCGTACGACGACGCCTTCCTGCCCGCCGACCGCCTCATCGGCGCTCCCGGCCAGGGCCTGTCCATCGCCTTCAGCGCCCTGGATTCCGGACGCCTGGGCATCGCCGCGGTGGCCACCGGCATCGCCCAGCGCGCCCTCGACGACGCCGTCGCCTACGCGAAATCGCGAGAGGCGTTCGGCCACCCCATCATCGATCACCAGGGCCTGGGCTTCCTGCTCGCCGATATGGCCGCCGCCGTCGACTCCGCCCGGGCCACCTATCTCGACGCCGCCCGCCGCCGGGACGCCGCCCTGCCCTATTCCCGCCAGGCCAGCGTCGCCAAACTCGTCGCCACCGATGCCGCCATGAAGGTGACCACCGATGCGGTCCAGGTCTTCGGCGGCTACGGCTACACCCAGGACTTCCCCGTGGAGCGCTACATGCGCGAAGCCAAGATCACCCAGATCTTCGAGGGCACCAACCAGATTCAGCGTCTGGTGATCGCGCGATCCCTGGCGAACAACTGAGCCGCCTCAGGTGTGCCGGTCGCCGGTTGTCACCGGGACGCTGAGGGCGAGCAGGGCCGTATCGTCCTCGACGCCGTCCCCGAATCCGCGCAGCAGTTCGACCAGTGCCGCGATCAGGGTCGCCGCGTCGGTCGGGCCGGCCGCGGCGAGGATATCCATGAGCTGGTCCTCGTCGAACCGTTCCCGGCCGTTGACGCGGGCTTCGGTGAGGCCGTCGGTGTAGAACAGCAGCGTGTCTCCGGGGCCCAGATGTATTTCGGCGCTGGCGAATACAGCCTCAGGGATGGGTCCGACCAGCATCCCGCCGGGCGTCTCGACGAATCGTGTCGTGCCATCGGCGCGAATCAGCAGCGCGGGCGGGTGGCCACCGCTGGCGAGGGTGAGGGTGGCACCGGAGGCGTCGGGGGTCAGGGAGCCGTAGATGACGGTGCAGAACCGAGGGTCGCTGCCGTGATATTCCTGATTGAGCACGGTGTTGAGGTTGTGCAGCACTTCGACCGGGTCCGGGTCGTAGACCGCCGCCGCGCGCAGGGTGTAGCGGGTCAGGGAGGTCACCGCGGCGGCCTCGGGCCCTTTGCCCGAGACGTCGCCCAGGAACAATCCCCACGTCTGCCCGGTGAGGGGGAACAGATCGTAGAAGTCCCCGCCGACTTCGTCGCGGGAGGCCGGATGGAAATAGGCCGCGACGTCCACCCCCGGGACGACCGGCAGGGTGGGAGGCAACAGGGTGCGCTGCAGGGTCGACGCGAATTTCTGTACTCGCTCGCGCTCGAGTTCCGCGGTACGGCGGGCGCGCAACAATTCCTGCTCGTAGGCGCGGCGGTCACTGGCATCGAAGATAGTGGTGCGAATGAGCTGCGCGGTGCCGTCGGGACCGGATTTCACCACCGAGGTCACCAGGATCGGTAGTCGGGATCGGTCCGCTCGCCGCAATTCCAGGGCCAGGCCACCGACCTGACCGTGCATGGCCAGCATGGGCGCGATATGGGTTTCGTAATACATCCGCCCGCCCACGGTAAGCAGATCGCTGAATCTGCGGCGACCGACCAAATCCTCGCGGCGGTAGCCGAGCCACTCCAGCAACCTCGCGTTGACCTTGGCGATGGTGCCGTCCATCAGGGTGGACAGGTATCCGCACGGCGCGTTCTCGTACAGGTCCTCGGCACTGTCCTCCAGCAGCGCCGAGAACTCCGGGCTCGCGGGGCCGCCGGGCAGCGGCTCGTGATAGGCGTCGCCGATCTCGCCGCTCACCTCGTCTCCGGTCGGGGCCATCATCGGCCGGCGAACTCCGCGATCGTCGCGGCGGTGAGTTCGGGCGCGCTGAGCTGCGGGCAATGCCCGGTCGCGGCCAAGGTGACCAGCTCACTGCCTCGGATCCGGTCGTGAACGAACGCACCGACTTCCACGGGTGCGATGGCATCGTGGGCGGTCTGGATGATCAGAGTGGGCACGGAGACGTCGGTCAGGTCCTCGCGGTTGTCGGACAGGAACGTCGTGCGCGCGAAGACGCGCGCGATCTGCGGATCGGTGCGGCAGAAGCTCTCGGTCAGTTCCCCGCCGAGCTCGGGACGCTCGGGGTTGCCCATGATCACCGGCGCCATCGTCGCGGACCAGCCCAGGTAATTGGAATCGAGGGAGTCGAGCAGTTCGTCGATATCGGCGCGGCTGAAACCGCCCCGGTACGCGCCGTCGTCGATGTAGCGGGGCGAGGGCGTCAGCAGCACCAGCTTCGCGAATCGTTCGGGCGATCGGTTGGCGGCCAGCACCGCCATCATCGCCGCGACCGAATGCCCGACCAGCACCACCTCGCGCAGGTCCAACTCCGCGCACAGATCGAGAATGTCCTGCGCGTAGGCCCCCAGATCGGAGTACCGTTCCCAGGTCCACGCCGAGGTGTCCGAGCCACCCGCGCCCACATGGTCGAACAGCACCACCCGGAACCGTTCGGCAAGAACCGGAGCGACCAGCCGCCACAGGTGCTGATCACACCCGAACCCATGTGCCAGCACCACTGTCGGCGCACCCGCAACGCCGGAGATCACGACATTGTTCTTCTCCTTCACACTCACCGACCCCATACTGCCACCACGGGGATTCCGGCGGCCGATGCTCGGCCGCCGTTCCCGCAACGGCCTCCGGAGGCCGGTCATGCCCCCGAGGGGGTGAGCACGATCCTGCCGAACACCTCGCCGGCCTCCATCTTTCGATGCGCCAGGACGGCCTGGACCAAGGAAAGTACTTCGTGCACAACCGCTTTCAGCTCACCGCGGCTCGCGGCGGCGAACAGGTCGGCGGTCGCGGCGCGGCGATCGAGCGCGGGCACGGTATCGGCGCTGAACGTCGCGAACGACAGCGATTGGCGAAACGCCGCGATCATCGCCGTGCCGAAGTCCGCCGGCGGCGGGCCCGCCATCACGCCGACGACCACCATGCGGCCGTTCGGCTCGAGTCTGCCGAGGAAGGACGGCAGATCAGGACCCGCGACGATATCGATGATGACGTCGTAGGCCGCGCTCCGCGCTCCCTCACCGGCACGATCGAGCACATGCGTGGCGCCGAGCCGGCGCAGACGCTCGCCGCGCGCGGATGAGGAGGTCGTGACCGTCACCGAACCGGCGCCGGCGCGCGCCGCGAGCTGAACCGCCGCGACGCCGATTCCGCCGGCCGCGCCGCGCACCAGCACCGACTCACCGCGAACGAAATGCCCATGGCGCAAAGCGAAGTGGGCCACCATCGCGGAACTGCCGAGGGTCACCGCGTCGGCCGGGGCCACGTTCGGCGGAAGCGCGACGATCGTCGCCGCGGGGGCGACGGCGAGTTCGGCGTAGCCCCCGCTCTCGCCGGTGAACGCCCACACCCGCCGACCGATCCACGCGGTGTCGGCGCCCTCCCCCACCTCGACCACCGTTCCCGCGACCTCGCTGCCCGGAATCCGGCCCGGCGTGACGCCGTAGGCGGCGAGGACGCCACTGCGGATCAGGGAATCCACCCCACCCACGCCGATCGCCTCGGTCCGGATCAACACCTGCCCGGGCGCCGGAACCGGATCCGGGAGCTCGACCACCGCGAGCACCTCGGGCCCACCGAACGCCTGATTCATCACTGCCCGCACTGCTGCCTCCATGGTGTTTGCGAACGGAATCGATCAGCGGACCGTAACGGACACCCCCGTCCGTTTAGCTAAAGTGAGAGCGATGACCACCCGTTTGCCTCACACCCAGCGTTCGGATGCCCGCGACAACCGCGAACGCATCCTCGACGCGGCGCGCGAGGTGTTCGTCACCGCCGGCCTGGAGGTTCCGATGCGCGAGATAGCCCGCCGCGCCGACGTCGGCCCCGCCACCCTCTACCGCCACTTCCCCACCAAGGAACTACTCGTCGCCGAGGCCTTCACCGAGCAGATGCACGCCTGCCGCTCGATCATCGAGGAAGGGCTGGCCGATCCCGATCCATGGCGCGGGTTCTGCGGCACCGTCGAGAAACTCTGCGAACTGCAGGCAGGCGACCAGGGCTTCACCGCAGCCTTCATGGCCACCTATCCCCGCGCGGTGGATTTCACCGCGATCCGCTCCTCATCCCTGACCGCCGCCGCCGAACTCATCCGGCGCGCCAAAACCAGCGGCCACCTCCGCGCCGACATCGCCGCCGACGATTTCGTCCTGATGATCATGGCCAACAACGGCATTCACGCCCCCAGCCGGTCGGCCCGGATAGCCGCGTCCCGCCGCTTCGCGGCGCTCATGATCAATGCCTTCCGCACCTCCCCCGATCCCTCACCCCTGCCGCCCGTGGCACACCTGATACCCGCATTGTTGCCGCCCGGGCCGAACCCGTTGTGCAGCACGATCCCTCGGCCCTGACCTGGGAGCGGCCCGGGAACGCCGGTGTCATCATCGAACGGCCGAGGGAGTCCGCGCGCGCGACCTCGGATCAGCCGCTGACCGCGCTCGCGAGTCCCCCCGTCATCGTCCGAACCGGATCACGCCGCGCCGGACGGTCCGTCGACCGGCCCGCTCAGGCGCGATTTCGGTCCTGGTCGGGTTGCGGGGCGAAATAGGTGGCGGCCGCGTGCCGGAACCAGCGTTCCCGCGACCGCAGGGCTCGCCTGCTCACCTCCGCGCGCGGCACCAGACGGTCGAATCCGTGCCAGCAGCCCGGATAGATCTCGAAGTCCACCGGTACGCCGCAGGCGCGCAATCCATCCACGTAGGCGAGCGTCTCGTCCCGGAAAGGTTCCAGTTCGCCGACATAGGTGAATGTCGGCGGCAGGCCGCGCAGGTCGACCGCGCGGGCCGGTGCGGCGTATATCGGAACACGCTGTGTCCCGTGCAGATCGCGAAGGTACATCTTCCAGGCGGCCACCAAGGTGGCAGTGTCGAGCAGGGGCGCGTCATTGTCACGAGAGGACGCCGTGCACACCCGATCGTCGATCATCGGGTAGATCGGCATCTGGAAGGCGATGTTCACTTCACCGCGGTCGCGCGCGAGCAGTGTCAGCGCGGCCGTGAGTCCGCCGCCGGCGCTCTCACCCGCGACGACCAGTTGGTCGAGACGAAGACCGAGCCCGGATGCGTTGTCGCGCATCCAGATCAGCGCGGTGTAGCAATCATCGAGCGCCGCGGGGTACGGCTCGTCGACGCTTCGCCGATAGTCGGGGGCGAGGATGACGCATCCGGTCTCGCGGACCATTCGGCGATACACCGCGACATCCTGTTCGGGCCGGCCCAGAAAATAGCCGCCACCGTGCAGCCACAGCACGCCGGTGGCGTCGGAAACCGGTTGCCGCGGCGAGTAGACGAGTATCCGCAGCCGGGTGCCGTCGCCCCGCTCGATGCGGAACCGCCGCACCCGCATCGTTCGCGATACACCGAGGCGCGCCAGGGGAACGACCGCGTCGACGAGCGATGCGATGCGGCGCAATCGCCGTTCGTCCGGCGAGGACATCAGTCGGCGAATCCATCCACCGGTGCGCCGCAATTGCTGGTCCATCGTCATGTCGCCGGTATGCAACACAAACCTCCCGAAACTCTGGGCGACGCTATCACGGGCCCGAACCGATGACAGACATCTGTCCAGACACCGATCGGCGCGTGCGGCGAGCGCGGGTCACGCCGGGACGGACACCGTGACCGATAGGCTGAGTTCCGATCCGATCCGAGGCAGGCTGAGGAGGACGAATGCGAGCGGTTGTGATCGATCGGTTCGGCGAGCCGGAGGATGTGCTGGTGGCGGCGGACCGGGCGGTGCCCGAGCCCGGCCCGGACGAGGTTCGGATCGCGATGATCCTGTCCCCGATCCACAATCACGACCTGGCCATCGTGCGCGGCGTGTACGGCTACCGGCCCGAGCTGCCCGCGATACCGGGCACCGAGGCCGTCGGCAGGATCGATGCCGTCGGATCCGGCGTGACCGGGCTCGAGGCCGGTCAGCGGGTGACCGTCTCGGGAGTGAACGGCACCTGGGCCGAGCAGTTTCTCGCCAAGGCGACGCAGGTGGTGCCGGTGCCCGACGCGGTGCCCGACGAGACCGCCGGGCAGCTGCTCGCCATGCCGTTGAGCACTTTGATGCTGCTGGAGGACCTGGCGGTGGAACCCGGTCGATGGGTGGCGATCAACGCCGCCAACGGTGCGGTGGGGCGGTTGTTGAACACCCTCGCGCGCGAACGCGGCCTGCACGTGCTCAATCTGGTTCGCAGCCCCGAGGCCGTGAAAGCGTTGCAGGACATAGGTTTCGAGCCGGTCGTGGACACCGGGTCGGTGGGCTGGCTGGAGCGGGCAGCCGCGATGAGCGGTGGCGAGCCGATCGTGCGGGCGGTGGACCAGGTGGGCGGCCGCGCGGCCGACGACCTGCTCTCGCTGCTCGCGCCGCACGGCGAGCTCGTGTCCTTCGGGGCGCTGTCCGGGCAGCCGCTCACGCTCAACACCGGCACGATGATCTTCAAACAGGCTGTGGTGAAGGGATTCTGGGGTTCGAAGCGGATCGAGGAGATCGGCGCCACCGAGCGACGACGCCTGATCGGCGAACTGCTCGGCATGGCAGCGCGCGGTGTGCTGCGGCTCGAGGTCGAGACCGCGTACCCGCTGGAATCGGCGGCGGAGGCGGCCGCTGCCAGCGAGCGGCCCGGGCGCAACGCCAAGGTGGTGCTCACCGCGGGACGATGACCGTGACCGCTGCCGAACCCGAAAGGTTCGGCAGCGGTTCGGCTTTCATCACGCGCACACGGTGCGCCTCATTCGTCCGGCTGTGACAGGATTTGCACGTATCCCTCCGTGCCGTCGACCCGGATGCGCTGGCCGTCACGGATCAGGCTGGTGGCGTGTTCCACGCCGACGACGGCGGGCAGGCCGTATTCGCGGGCGATGACCGCACCATGCGTCATCAGGCCGCCGACCTCGGTCACCAGGCCCGCGATCGCGACGAACAGCGGGGTCCAGCTCGGGTCGGTGTACGCGGTGACCAGAATGTCGCCCGGGTCGAGATCGGCCTGCGCGATGTCCGAGATAACGCGGGCGCGACCTTCGATCGTTCCGGCGGACACCGCCATCCCGGGCAGCGCGCCCGCGGGCAGGTCCTGGTGGCGATACGCGCCGGTGAGGGCTCGGCCGTCGGAGGTGAGCACTCGCGGCGCGGTGAGTGCCTGGTACGAGCGAAATGCCGCCTTCCGTTCGGTGATGAGCTCCGCGCTCACGCTGCGGGTGCGGACCACCTCGCGCAGCTCGTCGAATCGCAGGTAGAAGATGTCCTCGGGATCGCGCAAAACGTCCGCCGCCACCAGACGGCCGGCCTCGCCCATGAGGGCCTGTTTGTAGAGGAAGTAGCGGACGATCATGGCGTACTTCGGATACTCCCGATAGCCGGAGAACGTCCGCACCCGATCGATCATCTGCTCGGTCTCCTCAGCTTTTCGCTCCCCGTCCGGCAGCGCGCGCAGGCATTCGAGGATCCGCGCCTTGTTCTGCTCGGCGTCGCGCAGACCGTCCTGGAAGCGCTGCGGGCCCGCTCCGGGCCCGAAGTTCTTGATATTGCCGAGAATCGTGGGCACGAGCGTGGCCGGGTTTTCGCTCCAGCGCGGCCTGGTGATGTCGATCTCGCCGGCGCAGCGCATGCCGAACTTCTCGAGGAAGCCGTCGAACGCGGCTCGCGCCTCGTCGCCGCCGGGATATCCGGCCAGCTCGTCCAGGAAGTCGTGGTCGGTCGCACCGTGCTGTTCGATCTGCCGCAGGTGCGCGACCACGGCCGGATGGGGCCGGATGGCATCGGCGACATCCAGCAGCGCCAGCCCCATCTCCGAGGTCACGTTCCCGGGGACCGATTGGGTGAGCGCGTCGGCGGAGTTCTTCTCCCCCAGCCATTCTCGCAGCCGGTCGTTGAGCCACGTCGAGGCGTTCATCGCGGTCGTGATCACCTGCAGACTGCGCGGAGTGAACAGCACCCGCTGCAAGTGCTGGATATCGGCGTGAATGAAATCGAGCAGGTCCGGACCGGACACGGTCCGGATGTCTCGTGTCAGCGCGGCGATGGAGGCTTCGGCGGCGGCGGTGAGTTCGGCGACGATCTCGGGATCGGCCGCGAGCGGCTCGGCGGCGGAAGCGGCCAGCGCGGCGGGGGCGACGGCCGAGTCTTCCTGTGTCGCAGCAGGAATGAAGTCGGCATCATCGAGCACGATTCGCAGTGCGTCGCCCATCAGCGGATCGGATGTGCCGAGCCCCTCGACCAGAGCGGTGCGGGTCTTCGCCGACGACAGCATGTCGGTGACATCCACGAACAGTCGGCCGCCCGCCTCGCGCATCGGCGCGCGGCTCGTGAGCTGCCACACCGAAATCCCCAGCGGCTTCATCGCATCGGTCATCATCTGCTGATGTCCGACCGAGACATAGACGCGATTCCCGCGATCGGCGGCGACCGGAATCGGGAACAGCGTGGTGATCGGCCGGCTCTGCACGATGCGGAAATTCGGGCCGTCGAGACACCATTCGATGTCCTGCGGGCTGCCGAAATGCGCTTCGATGCGGCGCGCCGATCGCGCGAGTCCGAGCACCTCCGCATCCGACAGCACCGGTTCGTCGCGACGGGCCGACTCGATCTCCCGCACCCGAGTTCCGCCGGTCGGCACCGGTTCGATCAGGAGTTTCTTGGTCGCGACCGTTCTGTCGACGATGTCACCGTCGCGCACCCGGTAGACGTCCGCGTTCACGAGGCCCGATACCAGCGCCTCGCCGAGGCCGAAGCCCGCGTCGATGGAGACGACCGTCCGGTCGGAGGTGACGGGATCCGCGGTGACCGCGATGCCGGCCGCACGCGGGAACACCATCCGCTGCACGACCACACCCATCCGAATCATCGAGTGGCCGAACCCGTTTCGCAACCGATAGGTGACCGCGCGCTCGGTGAACAGCGAGCCCCAGCACCGCCGGACATGCTCGAGAATCGCCTCCGGTCCCACCACATTCAGATAGGTGTCCTGCTGCCCGGCGAACGACGCGGTGGGCAGATCCTCGGCCGTCGCACTGGACCGGACCGCATAGGCGCCGTCCACACCGAGGCGCGCATGCGCCCCGACGATCGCGGCCGCCACCTCCTCGGGGATCGCGAGTTCCTCGATCGCGTCCCGGATCTCCGCACTCGACACCCGAATCGCGTCCCGATCGTCCGGCTCCACCCGCGACAGCGCGTCGATCCGCCCCTCGATCGCCGGTGCGCCCTCCATGAACCGCACGAAAGCATCCGTTGTCACGCAGAACCCCTCGGGCACCTCCACACCCTCTACGCGTGACAATTCACCGAGATTCGCACCCTTCCCCCCGACCACCGCGACCCGCGTCCGGTCGATCTCCTCGAAGCCGAGCACATAGCTCATTCGCTACTCCTCACCTGGTGGTTTCGGCGTTCGCGAGCGATTATGAACCACAACCCGCTTCCTCATGAGGCCCCCGGATCGTGTATAAAATGAAAAGGGGATGGGGAACAGCAGGCTCATACGCAGTCACGCGTGCCTCATCACTCCACGGCGTTGCCGACGTGGCCCGGCCGCAAATCGAGCCGCGCGACCGCGACCCGGTCAAGCAGTCCGGCGTCGCGCCGCCATTCACCCACTCTCGCCGGTCCGAGATTCCGTGCGAGTTCCCTCAGCGCGGTCCGCATCTCGAGACGAGCCAGGCTGTCCCCCAGACACCGATGCATCCCCACACCGAATGCGATGTGCCCGCCGGCGTTCGCTCGCGCGGGCTCGAACGTGTCGGCGTCGAGGCCGAACACCGCCGGATCGCGATTGGCCGCGCCCAGCGCGAGGTGGATCGGCTGACCGGCGCTGAGCGCGGTACCACCGGTGAGGGTGACCGCACGGGTGGCGTACATCGGCACCAGCGTGAAAGGGGTTGCGTAGCGCAGGGTCTCGTGTGCGACCGCGTCGAGCCAGCGATCGTCGGCGGCAGCGGCCGTGTGGAGCACATCGAACTCGACCGCGAGGCCGAGCAGCAGGCAGATGGCCGTCGCCGTGGTGCTCAGCCCGGCCGCCCAGCAGCCCCACACCAATGCGTCGCGCTCGTCCCGATCGATGGTCCCCGCGGCGCAGGCGGCCGAAAGATCGCTCAGCAGACCACTGTCCGGCTCCTGGTCGAACAGCCTCTGGAAGAACGCTCGCAGCGCGGGCGACTCCGGCTCGAGCGCCTCGAACCCCGGTCGCCGTTCATAGGCCTGCACCTCCTCCCGGACGATCGCCGCCACGTCGAGCGGCAAACCCAGCAGCGAGGAGACGACTCGCGACGACAGCGTCGAGGAGAATTCCACCAGATCGAACTCACCGGAACCGTTCTCGAGACCTTCGCGCACGCCCCGCGTGGTCAGCTCGCGGACGGTCGTCTCCAGATCCGCGATGGATCGCCTGCCGAAATAGTCAGCGAGCAGCCCGTGCAGGACCGCATGCCTGCCGGGCGACCCATCCACCCGCTGATCGCCCTGAGTCCACGGAAAGAGCATATTGAGATGCGGCCGCGCGGGCGTCGGCATGCCCAATCCCCCGACGAAGTCGAGTAGATAGCTGAAATCCGTTGTGAACGCGCCCTTCTTCTCCAGTCGGAAGATCTCCACCACATCCGACATACGAGTGAAATGCAGTATCCCCTGTTCCTGGAACGGCTCGGTCGCGCAGTAGAAGCGGGAATCACGGGGAAGATCGGACGGCCTCATGGAATTCTCTTTTCACAGCCGGTTCGCACAACCGGATGGATTCAGCGACTCGCCCACACCGCCGCTCACGTTTCGCACGTAGTCGCCTCGGCAATGGCGCTCAGGCGGCTTCCGGATGCTCGTCGATGCGCCGGTGCCGCCCCGGAGCCGAGGTCGTCGACGACGGGTCGACCACGGGCAGTTCGATGGTGGGGTCCTCGACCAGGGCGTGCAGTCGCGCGCAGAACGCGTCGACGGAGCCGTATCGGGCCTGGACTTCGGTCAGCAGCTTCTCTATGTCCGACATCGATTCCCCACCTGTTCTCACGGCTCATCCCTGCGAAGAGGTTGAGGGAGGCCCGGTTTCACCCGAAAGACTCCCGGACCTCCACCCCTCGACCGATCTGGACGCCAGCCCACCAACGCAAGATCGACGATCACTCTAACCACGAAAACATCGACATCCCAGCTAATGTCCGAAAAGACCGGTTTGCTGGGGTGGAAGTGGCCAAATCGCCCGCGCGCAGCCGACCGGCAACCCATCAGACATCGAGGCCCGCGACCGCAATATCAACGGCGAGATGACCCGAATCCGCGAGGAGTTGCACTGATTCGGCCGTACCGAATCCTGGGGCCCGGTCGACGGATCCGGTTCCGGCAACCGTGCCGAACCAGAGAACCTGAGGCTGCCGAGGATCGGCTTCGGCACCGGAAGGACGACTCGGAAGTACAGTGCGTTCGACCGGCCCGTCCAGGAGGTCGGCACCGCCTGCCGAGGGCCGGCGCATCCAGATCCCGGGAGGTATCGATGGGCACGACGGTGACCGATGAGCAGATTCAGGCTCTGGCGGCGACCGCGAAACCGTTCAGTCTGGCGCTGCTGCGGTGGGGTCCGGAACGCGGAAGGTCCGACGCGGACTCGATCGAACTCGAACACCAGCGACGAATGGTGTCATTGCGTGCGGACGGAGTGATCGCCGTGCTGTGCCCGGTCGCCTCGGACTCGGTGGCGGGCGTGGCGATCATGACGGTGTCGGCCGACGCGGCCGCGGAGATCATGAGCGAGGATCCTTGCGTGCGAGCCGCGATGATGACCGTCGAGGTGCATCCGTGTCACGGCTTTCCGGGAGACGCCCTCCCGGCCACGTGATGCTTCTCCCCTGCGCCCTACCAGGCGACAGGCAGCGCCTCGGGACCGCGAACGAGTAGGCCCGTCTTCCAGGGCACCTCGTCGACCGGTATCGCCAGCCGCAGGGTCGGGAAGCGGCGCAGCAGGGTACCCATCGCCACCTGGAGTTCGAGGCGGGCGAGTTGGGCGCCGAGGCAGTGGTGGGCGCCGTGGCCGAATGCCATGTGGGGGTTGTCGATTCGGGTCAGGTCGAGATGTTCGGGATCGGTGAAGACGGAGTCGTCGCGGTTGGCGGACTGGGTGTTGACGAACACCGCCTCGCCGGCTCGGATCGTGATGCCGCTGAGTTCCACGTCCTCGGTGGCTATTCGGGCGAACGCGCCGCCGGAGCCGAGCTGAACGTGGCGGAGTAGCTCCTCGAGGGCGGACGGCAGTAGATCGAGATTGCGCCGCAACAGATCCCACTGCTCGGGCTCGGTGAGAAGCACGTAGGTGAAGTTGGCGATCTGGTTGGCCGTGGTCTCGTGTCCCGCGATGAGGATTCCGATGCCGAGGTTGACGAGTTCGGTTTCGCTGAGGCGGTCGCCGTTGTCGCGCGCCTCGACGAGAGCGCCCAGCAGATCACCGGTGGGTTCGACGCGGCGGTGCGCGACCAACTCCGCCAGATACTTTTCCAGCTCGGCGCGAGCGGCGGTGATCTGCTCGCGGGTGTAGGCGGTGGTCGACAGAATCGCATCCGAGAAATCCCGGAAGCGATGCTGCTCGTCGGCGGGCACGCCGAGCATTTCGCAGATCACGGTGACAGGCAGCGGTAATGCGAAGTCCCGCACGATATCCGCGGGCGCACCGGCCCTCTCGATCGCGTCCAGCCGCTCGTCCACTATCTGCTGGGCGCGCGGACGCAATTGCTGGACCCGCCGGCCGGTGAAGGCTTTGGCGACCAGTTTGCGCAATCGAGTGTGTTCCGGCGGATCCATGCTGAGCAGCGAATCCGGACGTGGCGGTTCGGGTGTCGCACGGGGAACATCCTCCCGACCGACTGCCCTCGCCCGGCTGAAACGCGGATCGGCCAGCACCTGGCGGACGTCGTCGTAGCGGGTGATCAGCCAGCCGTCCCCACCGTAGGGCAGGCGGATCCGCGCTACCGGTTCCTCACGCCGCAGCCGCGCCAGCAGCGGATGGATGTCGAGACGAACCGGTGCGCCGAATGGATAGTTCCGCACCTCGAAGTCGGTGGTCATCGCGCTCTCCCCTCAGGTGTCGAGCGGGCCCCTCACGGGTGAATCGTTTCTCTAGCTAAGCTAAACCGCTTAGACAGGCGCGTCAACGAGCGAATTCGTCTACCCGGCTGGGCAATTCGCGTCGACGCAGGAAACCCGGCGCTTCCGCGCGACAGCGCATCCACGGCAATGCGGGTCGATTACAGTGGCCGCGTGGGATCCACCGAATACGCGCCCGGCGATGTCATCCACTTCCCGGAGGGCCCCTTCGTCGGAGTCTGCGGCGTCGTCCGCGAAGTCGACATCCGAAACGCCGAGCTGCGCATCGACTTCAGCGAGGGCCTCACCCATCGCGAGGGCAACGTGCTGCGAGAGCGACGGCATCAGCTGACGGTCGGATTCGACGAGGTCGAACTGCTGTAGCGAGACTCGCGGTGCGGTTCGCGGATCACATCCGGGAGCTGATCCGGCCGCGACAATAGACTCGGCGGCGATGGACACACCCGCCGTGCACCCGTGCGGTCCCCCAACTGCGAGGGAGTCACGCTCGTGAAGATCGATCTGACCGGCAAGACCGCACTCGTCACCGGCTCCACCCAGGGCATCGGGCTGGCCATCGCCGCGGGGCTGGCGGGCAGCGGAGCTCGGGTCGTGGTGAACGGGCGCACGCCCGACCGCGTCGAGAAGGCGGTGGCGGAACTGCGGGCGACCGGGGCGGACGCCTCCGGGCTGACGGCCGATGTCGCCTCCGCCGCCGGAGTCGATCGGCTGGTGAAAGAGCTTCCCGCCGTGGATGTTCTGGTGAACAACCTCGGAATCTTCGGGGCGGTGCCCGCATTCGAGATCACCGACGAGCAGTGGAGCACGATGCTCGAGGTCAATGTGCTCGCGGCGACGCGATTGCTGCGCGCCTACCTGCCCGGCATGATCGAGCGGGGCTGGGGGCGCGCGATTCAGATCGCCAGTGACTCGGCCGTGGTGATTCCCGAGGAGATGATCCACTACGGAGTCTCCAAGACCGCCCTGCTCTCGGTGTCCCGCGGCTTCGCCAAGGCCGCCGCCGGAACCGGGGTCACGGTCAACTCCGTCATCGCGGGCCCGACCCACACCGCCGGTGTCGAGGACTTCGTCTACCAACTCGTGGACCGCACCCTCCCCTGGGATCAGGCTCAGCGCGAATTCATGCGCACGCACCGCCCGCAATCGCTGATCCAGCGCTTGATCGAACCGGAAGAAATCGCCAATATGGTGGTCTATCTCAGTTCTTCCTTCGCCTCCGCCACCACCGGGGGCGCCCTGCGCGTCGACGGCGGCTACGTCGACTCGATCCTTCCGTAACGACTTCCACGACCGCCCCGTCCGAACCCGCATCGCGACAAGCACTTCCGGCGATCGAGCGCGTCTATGAGTGAGCCGCTGGTAACGGTGCCCTGATTACGTTGGTTCTCATGACACACGCCGATATCGAGGTCACTGCGGAGTTGGTGCGGGATCTGTTGCGAGAGCAGCATCCCGACCTGGCCGGGCTCACCGTGCGACTCGGAGCGCGAGGGTGGGACAACCAGATCTGGCGGGTCGGCGATGAGCTCGCCGTGCGGCTACCGTGGGCGACCGAATCCGCGGATGCGTTGCTGCACAAGGAATATGACCTGGTCCCCGGGATCGCACCGCGGCTTCCGCTCCCGATCCCGGTGCCACAGCGCCTGGGCGAACCGTCCGAGAGGTTCCCGCGCCCGTGGATCGTCACGACGTGGGTGCCGGGCACACCCGCCGATCGCGCCCCGGTGACGAACGGGTCCGAGTCGGCCGCCATCCTGGCCACGTTCTTGACCGCGCTGCACCAACCGGCCACCGGCGAAGCACCCGCAGGCAGGGACCGCGGCGGACCGTTGGCGCGGTATTCGAGCGGTTTCGAGAAACTGCTCGCCTCGACTACCGGCAAGGGGCTCGTCCCCGCCCCGGACGCGGTTCGCGCGGTCTGGGAAGACGCTGTGGCAGCACCGGTCTGGGACGGTCCGCCCATCTGGCTGCACGGCGACCTGCACCCGGCCAACGTCCTCACCACCGCGGGCACCATCAGCGGCGTGATCGATTTCGGCGATCTCTGCGCCGGTGATCCGGCCTGCGACCTCGCCTCCGCCTGGATCCTCCTGCCGAACGGACCGGACGATCATTTCCAGGACGCCTACCAGCCAACCGCAGATGCCGCGACCCTGCGCCGCGCTCGCGGAAACGCCGTCCTGCGCGCACTTGCGGGGATGCTCATCGGTGACGCGGGGGTTCACGGCCTCCCCGGGGGTAAGGCGACCTGGGGACCTCCGGGGTGTGCGTCGTTGCAACGGCTTGTGGGTGGTGCCTAGTGCGGAGTGTCCGTTGTGCGGGAGGTGCCACCCGGCCTCCTGCTCCATTTTCGCGCACCTACCGACGGTTTCCCGCCGAAATCGTCCTCGGAGTGGAGGTTCAGGCCGGTTCGGAGCCGCCGGCACACTCCCGGCACCTCACGAACGATCGTTCGCCCACTGATCACCTACATGCCACTTTTCGATGCGACCCTCGAGGGGTGCGGGAGGTTGCGAGGGCTGAACGAATTCACCTGGTTCGGTGGTTCCATGCGTTGTGCGAAGGGGTGACCGCACGACTGCCGTTCGGGTTGGATCGGGTGGCGCCGGCGACCGTGGTGGGGTATCTGCTGGTCAGTTCGGTGACGTTCGCGGCGGATCTGCTGATGCTGACCCTGCTGCACACGGTGTTGCGAGTGGCGTTGCCGGTCGCGATCACCGTCGCCTACGTGATCGCGTTCGGGCTGGCGTATCTGTTGAATCGGACGCTGAATTTCGCGTCGCACGCACCGGTGGGACCGCAGGTCGCGATCTACGTGGTGGTGGTCGCGGTGAACTATCTGATCTTCATTCTCGGTGTGACCAGCGGCCTGTCCGCGCTCGGCGTCGAATATCACCTGGCCCGGATTCTCGGCGGACTCGGTGAGGGCGTCTATATGTACAGCGCGATGCGGTGGATCGTGTTCCGGCGCTGAGACGCAGCTACCCGGAGTTGCCCAACGCTCGCGACAGTTGACGGGTCAGTACACCGCGTGAGGTACGGAGCGAAGGTCCGTACCAGGTGAGGCCGCGACCTTCGACCAGGGCGACCGGTAGGCCCGGGAACGACTCGGGCCCATCGGTTTCGGTGAAGCGATACGGCTCGTCGGGGAGAACGGCGAGCGAGACCCCTTCCGTGAGTTCTTCCAGCGACACCGTCGGGTAGCGGCCGGGCCGGTCCAGATGAACCAGCCGCAGGCCGAGACGGCGCGCGAGGTCACCGGTGAACGTGTCTCGTCCGACGACCATCCACGGATCGCGCCAAATCGGAATCACCGCATCGATCATCGGTGCGGACGGCGGCGCCTCCCATTCGATCTCGGCCTGCCGCAACCACTCCGGTGCCGGGACGTTCAGCGCCACGGTGAACAACCTGGTCATGGACGCGAACGCCTCGTCCAGGGTGCGGATCCTGGTCACCCACACCGCGATTCCCGCATCCCGCAGCCGCTCGACGTCGATCCGCCGATTCTCCTCCTCGTTGCACACCACCAGATCCGGTGCGATCGAGACGATTTCCCGACAATTCGGATTCTTGGTGCCGCGCACGCGAGCAACCTCCAGATCACCGGGGTGCGTGCACCATTGCGTCGCACCGACCAGCACACCCGGGCAACTCATCGCGATCGCCTCGGTCAGTGACGGCACCAGGGATACGACCCGGCGCACCGGCCGTGGAAGGGCAACGGCCGCACCGAGATCGTCGAACGAATTCATCCCTCCGCGATCACCCCGGCGTCCGCCAGGTTCTCCGCCGCGTACCGTGCGATCGTCAATGCCTGCCGCGCGGTGGCTTCCGGATGCGCCGACCGCTGCTCCAGCGCGGCGCGTATGCGTTCCAGTGACAGCGCCGCCTTGCCCGCCGCCTGCCGCAGAGTCTCGTACCGATCGTCGAGATCGTGGTAGCCCAGGTCCAGTTCTCCGTACCGGTGATGCAGATCGGCGATCAGATTCAGCAGATCCTCGACCTCGTGAGTGGTCAGTGTGAGGTTCGGGTGCTCCTCACCCGAGAGGATCGCGTCGCCCGCGATCTCGGCGCAACGAGCGTGCAGTACTTCGAGAATGTCAGGCACACAGATCACCTCCCACACTGCGGCGTGAGCATCCGGGAGAAGCTCGAACATCCCCGCCGAATCGGACACGGCTCGCCGTGACGAGCCTGGAGTACAAGAGAAACCTTGCGGGTCAATGTATCCGGCAAGCGCCGGGCAACGACAGAGGCCCCCGCCGCGTTCGGACTACCTTCCTCGACGCACCGTCGGACCACGAGCAGCCGAACGAACGGGGAATTCTCGCACCATTGTCAACCCACACGTGAGGTATTTCCCACGATACGTGCCAGTAACCCCGGAACGCTGTGTACCCGCGCGCGATAGAGGTGCAGACTACGCGCAACGCGTTGTCACAACCCTGCCCTACCGGGCCCAGTGCAGTGGAAGGAGCCGGCGAGTGTTGAGCCGCATCGCCATCGTGAACCGGGGTGAGGCCGCCATGCGCCTCATCCACGCAGCCCGAGATCTGGCAGCGGAAACCGGTCGCACGATTGAAACCGTCGCCCTCTATACCGATGTCGATCGGAACGCGACGTTCGTGCGCGAGGCCGATATCGCCTACGACCTCGGTGCGGCGTCCGCACGTCCGTATCTGGATCTCAAACTTCTCGAAAAAGCCCTGCTCGAGACCGAGGCCGACTCCGCCTGGGTCGGTTGGGGATTCGTCGCGGAGGATCCGGCGTTCGCCGAACTCTGCGCGCAGATCGGCGTCACCTTCATCGGCCCGAGCCCGGATGCCATGCGCAAGCTGGGTGACAAGATCGGCGCGAAGCTGATCGCCGAAGAGGTCGGCGTCCCGGTCGCGCCCTGGAGCCGCGGCGGCGTCGAGACCGTGGAGGAGGCCATCGAGTCGGCCGCCTCGATCGGCTACCCCCTGATGCTCAAGGCGACCGCCGGCGGCGGCGGACGCGGCATTCGCATGGTCAGCAACGAGGCCGACCTCGTCGATGCCTACGAGCGCACCCGCCAGGAAGCCGCCCGCGCCTTCGGCAGTGGCGTGGTCTTCCTCGAGCGCCTGGTCACGGGCGCGCGCCACGTCGAGGTCCAGGTGATCGCGGACGGTCAGGGCACCGCGTGGGCGCTCGGCGTGCGCGACTGCTCGGTGCAGCGCCGCAATCAGAAGGTCATCGAGGAATCCGCGTCGCCGGTGCTGTCCGCCGAGCAGTCCGCGGATCTCAAGGCCTCGGCCGAGCGGCTCGCGATCGCGGTCGATTACCGCGGCGCGGCCACCGTGGAATTCCTCTACCACCCGGGTGACAAGCAGTTCGCCTTCCTCGAGGTGAACACCCGCCTGCAGGTCGAGCATCCGATCACCGAGTCCACCACCGGTTTCGACCTGGTTCGCGCGCAGCTGCACGTGGCCGAGGGCGGCCGGCTCGAGGGCACGCCCCCGGTCGAGCGCGGCCACGCCATCGAGGCCCGCCTCAACGCCGAGGATCCGGACCGCGACTTCGCACCCGCCCCGGGTCGCATCGCGCGCCTGGATCTGCCCGCGGGCCCGGGCATTCGCGTCGACACCGGCGTCAGCGAGGGTGACACCATCCCCGCCGACTTCGACTCCATGATCGCCAAGATCATCGCCTACGGCCGCAATCGTGAAGAGGCCCTCGGCCGTTTGCGTCGCGCCATGACCGAGACCCGCGTGGTGATCGAGGGTGGCGCGACCAACAAGAGCTTCGTGCTCGACCTGCTGATCCAGCCCGAGGTGCTCGACGCCAGCGCCGACACCGGCTGGATCGACCGCGTGCGCGGCGAGGGCCGGCTGGTCTCGCACAAGCACTCCACCATCGCGCTGGCCGCCGCCGCCATCGACGCGTACGAGGAAGAGGAGAGCGTCGAACGACACCGGCTGCTCTCCACCGCCGCCGGTGGCCGCCCGCAGGTGCAGCACGAGAGCGGCCGCCCGCGCGATCTGAAACTGCGCGGCGTCGGCTACCGCGTGCGCGTGGCCCGCATCGGCGCGCACCGCTTCCGCGTCGGGGTCGAGGCGGGCGGCGATATCCGCACCGCGGACGTCGATCTCGAGCGTTTCGACCGGCATGCCGGTCAGATCGTCGTCAACGGCGCGCGCTACCGCCTGATCACCGGCACCCACGGCGCCATGCACGTGGTCGACGTCGACGGCGTCACGCACCGCATCAGCCGTGACGAGGGTGGCGTCGTGCGCTCCCCCGCGCCCGCGCTGGTCGTGGCGACCCCGCTGCAGGTCGGCGACGAGGTCGAGGCCGGCGCACCGGTGCTCGTGCTCGAGAGCATGAAGATGGAAACCGTTCTGCGCGCACCGTTCCGGGCTCGTCTGAAGGAATGCGGCGTCTCGGTCGGCACCCAGGTCGAGACCGGCGCACCGCTGATGCGCCTGGAACCGATCGTCGAGGACGGCGCGGACACCGAGGACGCGGCGGCCGGAGCGGTCGAGCTGGACCTGGCCGACGAGGTCGCGCCCGTGCAGGCGCACATTCGCATCGCGCGCGGCCAGCAGGATCTGCGCAGCCTGCTGCTCGGCTTCGACGTCGACCCGCACGACGACCGCCGCGTGGTCGAGGACTACCTCGCCATCCGCCGCGACGCCGTCGCCGACAACCGCCGCCCGCTCGCGGAGGAACTCAGCCTGCTCGAGGTCTTCGCCGATCTCGCCGAGCTGAGCCATAACCGCTCGTGGGAGGAGGACGGCGGTCAGAGCCACGTCCACAGTGCCCGCGAGTACTTCCACACCTACCTGCAGAGCCTGGATGTGGAGCGGGCCGGTCTGCCGGCGGCGTACCAGGCCAAGCTCACCAAGGCGCTCGGGCATTACGGCGTCACCGATCTGGAGCGCACCCCGGAGCTCGAAGCCGCGGTGTTCCGGATCTTCCTCGCACAGCAGCGCCCGGCGGACACCGTCACGATCATCACGACCCTGCTGCGTGAGTGGCTGCGCGAGCCGGTGCCCGAGCGCGCGCTGCGCGAGCCGGTCGGCCTGACGCTCGAGCGTCTGGTGGCCGCGACGCAGGTGCGATTCCCCGCGGTCGCCGACCTGACCCGCGGCGTGGTGTACGCCTGGTACGGCCTGCCGCTGCTGCGGCGCAACCGCGCTCGCGTCTACACCAACGTCCGCAAGCAGCTGCGCCACCTCGACGCCAACCCGCAGGCGCCCGATCGCGTCGAGCGCATCTCGGACATGGTGCGCAGCACCGAGCCGCTGGTGCGTCTGCTCGGTCAGCGCCTCGAGCGCGGCAGCGCGGACAACACCGCCATGCTCGAGGTCCTGACCCGCCGCTACTACGGCAACAAGGACCTGTCCGATGTCCACACCCAGGATGTCGGCGGCTGCACCTTCGTGATCGCGGAACGCCGTGGGGTGAGCCTGGTTTCGGCCGCGGTGCGCTTCGACGCACTCGATGCCATGGTGCGCGGCCTGGCCGGACTGGCCAAGGGCGGAGCCTCCATCGAGGCCGATATCTACCTCAGCTGGGAAGAGCAGCCCGAGGACTTCGACGCGATGGCCCTGACCCTGCAGGAGGCGCTCAGCGCGTATCCGCTGCCCACCCAGGTGCACCGGATCACCGCGACGGTCGCGGGCAGCGGCGGCGCGGTCATGCACCACCACTTCACCTTCCGGCCCTCCACCACCGGGATGGCCGAGGAACGCCTGATCCGCGGTCTGCACCCGTACATCGCGCAGCGCATGCAGATGACGCGCCTGCGCAAGTTCGATCTCACCCGCCTGTCCTCCTCGGACGACGAGGAGATCTACCTGTTCCGCTGTGTGGCCAAGGAGAACCCCTCCGACGAGCGGCTCATCGCGTTCGCTCAGGTGCGCGACCTGGCGTCGCTGCGTGAGCACGACGGCCGGCTGCTCGCGCTGCCGACGGCGGAGACCACGATCGCGACCTGCCTGGACTCGATCCGCCGGGCGCAGTCGCTGCGGCCCTCGGCCAAGCGATTCCACACCAACCGCATCGTCATGTACGTGTGGCCGCCGGTGGACATCACCCGCGCCGAACTGCAGACGATCGTGGATCGGGTGGCGGCCACGACCGCCGGGGCGGGGCTGGAGGAGATCCTGCTCATCGCACGGCATCGTGATCCCAAGTCCGGTGAGCTGAAGAAGGTCGCCGTGCGCGTGGCCTTCGACGCCACCGGCGGCACCTCGGTGACCATCGACGAGCGTTCCGACGATGCCGTCGAGCCGCTCGACGAGTACCGCCAGAAGGTGCTGCGCGCCAGTGCCCGCAACACCGTGTACCCCTACGAATTGACCGGTCTGCTCGGCGATTTCACCGAATACGACCTCGACGTCGACCACGTGCTGGTGCCGGTGAATCGGCCCAAGGGCCACAACTCGGCCGCCATCGTGGCCGGTGTGGTCACCACCGCGACACCGCAGCATCCGGACGGCGTGACCCGCGTTCTGCTGCTGGGTGATCCGACCAAATCCCTCGGCGCGCTCTCGGAGCCGGAGTGCCGCCGGGTGATCGCGGCGCTGGATCTCGCGCAGCAGATGCAGGTGCCGCTGGAGTGGTACGCGTTGTCCTCGGGCGCGCGCATCTCGATGAAGTCCGGCACCGAGAACATGGACTGGGTCGCGGCCGCGCTCAAGCGGATCGTCGAGTTCACCCAGGACGGCGGCGAGATCAATATCGTCGTCGCGGGCATCAATGTCGGTGCGCAGCCGTACTGGAACGCCGAAGCCACCATGCTCATGCACACCAAGGGCGTGCTGGTGATGACCCCGGATTCGGCGATGGTGCTGACCGGCAAGCAGTCGCTCGACTTCTCCGGTGGTGTCTCGGCCGAGGACAACTTCGGCATCGGCGGCCACGACCGGATCATGGGGCCCAACGGTCAGGCGCAGTACTGGGCGCCGAACCTGCACGCCGCGCGCAACGTGCTGATGTCGCACTACGACCACACCTATGTGGCCCCGGGTGAGCAGTCACCGCGTCGCTCGCACACCGCCGATCCCGTCGATCGCGACGTGTCGAGCTTCCCGCACGATCTGGCGGACAGCGACTTCCGCACCGTCGGGGAGATCTTCTCCGCGACGGCCAACCCGGATCGCAAGAAGCCCTTCGACATTCGCAGTGTCATGCGCGCGCTGTCCGACCAGGACCATCCGGTGCTGGAGCGCTGGGCGGGCATGGCGGACGCCGAGACCGCCGTCGTGCAGGACGCGCGACTGGGCGGAATCCCGGTGTGCCTGCTGGGCATCGAGTCCCGGAGCGTGCCGCGCCGCGGCTTCCCCTCCACCGACGGACCCGACACCTACACGGCGGGAACGCTTTTCCCCCGCTCGTCGAAGAAGGCCGCGCGGGCCATCAACGCGGCCAGCGGAAACCGCCCCCTGGTGGTGCTGGCCAACCTGTCGGGCTTCGACGGCTCTCCGGAGTCGATGCGCAAGCTGCAGCTCGAATACGGCGCCGAAATCGGGCGTGCCATCGTGAACTTCCAGGGCCCCATCGTGTTCTGCGTGATCTCGCGCTACCACGGCGGTGCGTTCGTGGTGTTCTCCAAGGCGCTCAACCCGAACATGACAGTGCTGGCACTGGAGGGCTCGTTCGCCTCCGTGCTGGGTGGCGCCCCCGCCGCGGCGGTGGTGTTCTCCAACGACGTCAACACCCGCACGGCCGCCGATCAGCGCGTGCGCGACCTCGAGGCCCGCGCGTCCAACGCGACCGGCGCGGACCGTGTCGCGATACTCGCCGAGCTGGACGAGGTGCGCTCCTCGGTGCGTGCGGAGAAGCTCGGTGAGGTGGCCGCGGAGTTCGACCGCGTGCACAACATCCAGCGTGCGGTGGAGGTCGGGTCGGTGGACGCGATCATCAGCGCGGCGGAGATGCGGCCGCGCATCATCAGCGCGATCGAGGCGGGTCTGCCCGGGTAATCCCCCGGCACGCCGCTCGTAGACTCGGCCGGTCGGGTCCCGATATCGGGACCCGACCGGCCGAGTCGCGTTCGGGGGTTCGGTTGCCGCCCTCCAGGTTTCAGGCCGTGCGGGACGCCTCGTGGGCTCAGGCCGTCCGGGGCGCGTCGCGTTCGGGCCGGGCGGCACGCGTCAGGGTTCAGGCCGGGCGGCACGCGTCAGGATTCAGGCCGGACGGCACGCGTCAGGATTCAGGCCGGGCGGGACGCGTCGTCGTTCGGCCGTTCAGGATGCCTCGAGGGTCGGATCACCCGAATGGCCCCGAAGCGCGGACCGTGCGGGACGCCTCGGAACTCGACTGTCCGGAACCCCTCGGTGTTCGAGGATGGTCGCAGACGCGTCAGGAGGCGTCCTTCGGCGCCAGTCGCCACAGCGAGGTGATCTCGCGACCACGTGCGGCGTGCAGGCCGTCGGTGGTGTCGCGGGCGCGCGGATGCCTCGGCGCGGTGTCGTATTTGTCGACGACTCGCAGTCCGGCCGCTGAAATCCGCTCCAGGAGTTCACCGCTCGCGCGGAGCTCCAGATGCTCGGCGAGGTCCGACAGGATCAGCCAGCCTTCGCCGCCCGGCGTGAGATGCGCGGTCAGGCCGTCGAGGAAGCGGTGCAGCATGTCCGAGTTCGGGTCGTAGACACCGGCTTCCAGCGCCGAGGTCGGATCCGCGGGCAACCAGGGCGGATTGCACACGATGAGATCCGCCGTGCCCTCCGGATACAGATCGGCCCGCACGACCCGCACCGACTCCCCCAGCCCCAGCCGGGCGATATTCGCCCGTGCGCACTCCACCGCGCGCGGATTGATATCGGTGGCGACCACCTGCCCGACGCCGCGCCGCGCCAGGACCGCCGCGAGCACCCCCGTCCCGGTGCCGAGGTCGAACGCGACTCGCGGGGTGGTGCCGGGCAGCGGCGCATCGGCCGCGAGGTCGACGTACTCACCGCGCACCGGGGAGAACACCCCGTAGGAGGCGTGAATCCGCGCTCCGAGGGCAGGGACCTCGACCCCCTTCTCGTGCCACTGCTGCGCGCTGAGCACGCCCTGCAGCTCGGTCAGCGCGATCACCCTCGCCCCGTCGGGCTCCCCGTAGGCTTCCACGCACGCCTGCCGGATGTCCGGCGCGCGACGCAGGGCGAGCGAATAGTCCGACTCCACCTCCACCAGGAGCATCCCGAGCATCCGGGCACGCGCGGAGCGCGCCGCCCGATAGTCCGAAAAGCTCTCCGCGCCGGTGTTCTTCCGCTCGGTGTTCTTCCGCTCCGTGTTCTTCCGCTCCGTGTTCTTCCGCTCGGTGTTCTTCCGCTCGGTGTCGCGCTGCACCCGCCGATCCAGCGCACGCAGCAGCTGCCGCGCGTTGTGGTAATCGCCGCGCCACAGCATCCCGGTGCCCGCTCGCGCCAGCCGATGGGCGGCATTCGCTGTCAGCTCGTCATCGACGACGACGATCCGCGACGGCGCGCCGGTCCCGTTCTCCGAATGCCAACGAGCGGAACATGTCTCGTCATTCTCGGTCCAGTGAACCGTGGACATGAACTACTCCTGCGGGTCGAAGGTGTGCGGTGGCGGCGGGACGCGGTGGCGGCGGCACTTCGACATGGAGTGCGGCGACGACGGCCCGCGACCAGATCGACGGCATCGCGATGCCCCGCGCCTGAACACGAGAGCGATGATCCCCGAGACCGTGCCCACGTGCACATCGTTCGTCACGAGCACTCCATGCTCGCACGCCCCCACCCGCTCGCCGGCACCCGGCACCCTGGACAGGGCGGCGACCAGGCGTGCGACCGGGAAGCAAACTGCACGGGCAGTTCTACTCGAGCCTTGTCGCCCGTAGTGGACACGGTCTCCGGGGACGGGCCGAGCGACCGATCACGGACCGCTCCGGACCTGCGTTCCCGAGCCCGTCCCGGCGGTGTTGGTCGCGGACGCGAGCGGCCGATCGGGGCATACTGCTGGCGTGAGCAGCCCCGACAGCACCCCCGCGAACGCGGCGAACGACGACGATCAGGTTCCCGCGTGGGCGCGCCGGACCACGGGCGAATCACGGCTGCTCGCGACGATCGCGGTGGCGGGCATCATCGCCCTGCAGTTCATCCTGCCGAACCAGTTCACCCCGAATCCGGCGTGGCTGATTCCCGCGCTCGGCGCGGTGCTGCTGGGGGTGCTCGTGATCGGAAGCCCGTGGCGGCTGGACCGCGAGGAGGTGTGGCTGCGGCGATGCAGCCTCACCCTCGCGGTCCTGCTGGCCTTCGCGATGTTCTGGTCCGTCTACCACTTGATCTTCGCCCTGGTCGACGGATCGATCAGCAACGATCCGCGCGAGCTCCTGACCTCCGGGGTGGAGGTGTGGCTCACCAATGTGCTGGTGTTCGCGCTGGGCTACTGGGAGATGGATCGCGGCGGGCCCGCGGCACGGGCGCACGCGCGCGAGCCGTACCCGGATTTCCTTTTCGTGCAGATGCAGAATCCCGAACTGACCGACCCGGAATGGGAACCGGGCTTCGTCGACTACTTCTACATGTCCTTCACCAACGCCACCGCCTTCAGCCCCACCGACGTGATGCCGATGTCACGGTGGGCCAAGCTGGCGATGATGGCTCAGTCCGGGATCTCGCTGATCACGGTGAGCCTGGTCATCGCCCGCGCGGTGAACGTGCTCAAGTGACGACCGGGGCCCTCAGAGCGCCGGCGCCTTCATACCGCTGACCTTCCAGGACCCGTCCGACTGCTCCTCCAGGGTCAGCAGCATGGTCACGGTGGTGACGATCGGCAGGTTGGGGTCCGGGGTGTCGATATTGGTCAGCGACTGCTTCACGATCGCCACCGTCTGCGCCTTCTTGCCGTCCAAAGAGGTCAGGCCGCAATTGTTTTCGAGCGAGTGCATCCGCATCTGCCAGAAATTGATGCCGTCGCGCATCGCCCCGGAGTTGTTGGCGAAGTCCTGCTTGAAGCTCCCCGTGGACGCGTCGAGCACCTTGTTCACGTAGGTGTCGAGGTCGTTCACGTCATAGGTGCTGAACTGCACGGAGAACTCCGACGCCGCGCGCAGGGCCGCCGCGCGCCGCTTGTCGGTCGCGGTCGCATCCGAAACCTGCTGGCGCAGTTCGGTGATGGTGGCGCCGCGATCGTCCGCGGTCTGCTCCGCGTCGGAGGCCTGGATGTAGAAGGTGGCCGCGGCGGCCACACCGAGCACCGCGACGGCGCCGGCCGCGGACGCGGCCGCGACGAGCGGGTTGACCGAGCGCTTCCGGGGACCGGGAAACGGCGGCGGCTGTGGAAACGGTTGCGGCTGAAGATCTAGCTGCGGTGACTTGGCGCCTTCGGCGAGCCTGGACAAGGTGGGGCTTCCCCTCTCGAAGATTGTGCCCCGCGATGGTATCCGCACCGCCGCCGAAGCGGTACGCCGAATGTTCACAGGATGGAATCTCGGCGCCCGGAGCACAGCTCCGGACGCCCGATTCCCGCACCGGCGAACGAGGGGTTCGCTCAGCGATTGAACCAGCAGTCGACGAGCACGAGCAGCACGCCGACGGCGATCAGGACTCCGGCCACCAGCGTGGAGGCGGCGATGGTGGCACAGATCCAGGCCGCCTCCACGATTCCGACGATCGGAATCCAGACGAACCAATCCGGTGGCCCGAGTAGGCGCTTGGACCCTGTTGCCCCACCATTGCGCGAACCCCCGGAACCCGCGGCCGGCGCTCGCCGGGCCGGACCTCTATTCTCACTGTTCACCGGCGAGAGAATACCCACGGTGAACTTCACGCGAGAACCCAGGGCAGGCAACGATGTTCGCACCCGCCGTCACGAGATCCGTTTCGGCACAACAGTCCCAAAACATCCGCCGAGAAGAGTTCGAGGCGAGGAGCGGAACCGAAGTCTCAGCGCGCCGGACGACGGCCCGCCGGGGGCATCGCACAGCAGCCCGGCACGCACTCCACACCGTTCGCGGTGCAACCCAGACGCGGGAAGTCGCTGAGCGCCAACGGCTTTGCACCGGCGACGAGTTCACTCACGAGATCGGCGACCATCCGGGCGAAACGCGGGTCGGGGCCGGGAGTGGCCGCCCGCGCGAAGGCGATGCCGAGTTCGGCGGCACGTTCGCGGGCCTCGTTGTCCAGGTCCCAGATCACCTCGAGGTGGTCCGAGACGAATCCGACCGGGCACACCACGACCGCGTCCACGCCCTGCTCGGCGAGCGTGTCGAGGTGATCGACGATGTCGGGGTCCAGCCACGGCACCTGCGGCGGCCCGGACCGGGACTGCCACACCAGATCGTGCTCGGCGAAACCGGTTGCCGCGGCACACAAACGGGCCGCCTCGGCGACCTGACGGCTGTACAGCCCGGGTTCGTCCGGCGGCCCGGAGGCGGTATCGGCGACGACCGGAATGGAGTGCGCGGTGAAGACCAGCCGGGCGCGCTCACGCCGGTCCCCGGGTAGCTCGTGCACGGCCGCGCGAATCGCGTCGGCGAAGGAGTCGATCAGCAGCGGATGATCGAAGTACTGGCGCAGCTTGATCAGATCGGGGGCATCGGTGACGGCGGCACGCGCCCGCACGATGTCCTCGTGGTACTGCTTGCATCCGGAGTAACCGCCCCAGGCCGAGGTGGGAAACACCACGGCGGAACGGATGCCGTCCGCGTGCATCCGCTCGACGGTCGCCTCGATCATCGGATGCCAGTTGCGATTGCCGAAGTACACCGGCAGATCGATTCCGCGCGAAGCGAATTCGGCCTCGATCGCCTTGATGATGTCGAGATTGAGGGCATTGATCGGCGAGACCCCGCCGAAGTGCAGATAGTGTTCCGCGACTTCGGCGAGGCGCTCGGGCGGCACGCCCCGGCCCCGAGTGACGTTCTCCAGGAACGGCATCACGTCTTCGGGGCGCTCGGGGCCGCCGAAGGACAGCAGCAGCAGCGCATCCACCTCGAGTGCAGTGGACTCCACCGCCACGGCCTCCTTCACTGAATCAGTTGGTGAAACCGTCGGCGGGGAACCACGTGTTGTGGCTGGCGCCACCGTCCACGTAGATGATCGAACCGGTGGTGCCGGGCAGCCAATCGGACAGCATGGCCACGATGGACTTGGCGACCACCGTCGGGTCGTCGACGTCCCAGCCGATCGGGGATGCGCCGTCCCAGTACGTGTTCAGCATGGTGAGCTGCTTGGCGTCATCGGTGGCGGTGCCCGCGATGGCCTTGGCCGCCAGGGTCTTGATGGGACCGGCGGCGATCAGGTTGGAGCGAATCCGCTTGGCCTCGCCCACCTCCCGCGCCACGTAGCGGTTCACGGACTCGAGCGCGGCTTTGGCCACACCCATCCAGTTGTAGTACGGCATCGCGGTGCGCGGATCGAAGTCCATGCCCACGATGGAGCCGCCCTCGTTCATGACCGGGAGCACGGCACGCGCGAGCGAGGCGTACGACCAGGCCGAGATCTCGAACGCCTTGGCGGCATCGGGACCCGGACCGTCCAGGAACGGCTTGGCTTCCGGACCCATCAGGGTGCGGGGTGCGAACGCGATGGAGTGCAGCACGCCGTCGACGCCCTCGGGGGCCAGCTCGCGGACCTTGTCCGCCAGCTCCGCCAGGTTCTCCTCGTTGGTGACATCGAGGCCGATGGCGGGGGGAACCTCCTGCGGCAGCCGCTTGGCGATCCGGTCGATCAGCCGCAGCCGCTCCGGAATACCGGTGATGATCACCTTGGCGCCCTGCTCCTGCGCGACAGCGGCCGCGTGGAAAGCGATGGACGAGTCGGTGATGATGCCGGTGATGAGTACGGTCTTGCCTTCGAGCAATCCACCCATGGGTTGGTCGGTTCTCCTCGTTGAAAAGTGCTGAATGGCCAGGGAGTTGGAACGCAGAGACTAGTGGCCCATGCCCATGCCGCCGTCGACGGGAATGACTGCGCCCGAGATGTAGGAGGCGTCGTCGGAGGCGAGGAAGCTGATCGCCGCGGCGACGTCCTCGGCCTGGCCGATACGACCCGCCGGAATGAATTCGAGTGCGGCCTTGCGCATCTCCGGGGTCATGTCCTCGCGGGTCATGTCCGTGTCGATCAGGCCCGGCGCCACCACGTTCGCGGTGATGTTGCGCTTGCCGACCTCACGGGTGATGGCACGTGCCATACCGACCAGACCGGCCTTGGCCGCCGCGTAGTTGACCTGTCCGGGCGCGCCGATCTGCCCGACCACCGAGCCCAGGAAGATGACCCGGCCCCAGCGGCCCTTGAGCATATTGCGGTTGGCGCGCTGGGCAACTCGCCACGCACCGGTCAGGTTCGCGTCGATGACCTTCGTGAAGGAGTCCTCGCTCATCCGCATGAACAGCGTGTTGTCCACGATGCCCGCGTTGGCCACGACGACCTCGACCGGACCCTGATGCGCCTCGACCTCGCTGAACGCCCGATCGACCGCGGCCGAATCGGTGACATCGCACTTCACGCCGAAGAGACCCTCCGGCACACCGGAACCGCGATGGGTGACGGCGACCTTGTGTCCGTCGGCGAGCAGGCGCTGAGCAACCGCGAGGCCGATCCCGCGGTTACCTCCGGTCACCAGTACCGACCGGGATGTGATGTTCGACATAGAAGCAAACCTATCTGTTCGAGTTCGGGCCTCGGCGCGCGGTACCGAATTACGGCAGACGCTGACGATAGAGCAACGCGGTAACAACGCCGGTGGCGGTCACCAACAGACCCAGCAGCAGCCACGGCCGGCTGGCATCGCCCATCGTCATCTCGTACCCGATTTGCTGTTCCAGCGTGTCGTAGACGGCGTTCAACTCTTCGAGACTGGAGGCGGTATAGAAGTCGCCGCCGGAGAGTTTGGCGATCTCGCGCAGCGAATCGTCGTCCACCGGCACCCGCACTCGTTGCGAACCCGTTCCGTCCTGGTCCGGGATCTCCACGGTGCCCCAGGTGGTTCCGAACGAAATGGTCGACACCGGAACGCCTTTCTCCTTCGCCAGACGCGCGGCGGTGAAGCCGTGGCGAGGATTGTCGACATCCTTGTCGTCCGGCACGGTCTGCTTGCCGTCGGACATGAGCACGATGCGCGCCGGCGGCGGTTTCTCCGCGCCACCCAGCACCGAGGCGAGCGTGTCGATCGACTGCAGCGCCGTCAGGATGCCCTCACCGGTCGCGGTGCGCTCGGCGAGTTTCATATTGTCGATCGCCGCCTTGACGGCTTCGCGATTCGTGGTCGGCGACATCTGCACCGACGCGGTACCGGCGAAGGTCACCAGGCCGAGGTTGATACCGGGGGTGAGACCGTCCGCGAATTCCTTGGCGGCCTTCTTGGCCACCTGAATTCGCGTCGGCGGCACATCGGTCGCCTCCATGGACAGCGATACGTCGATCACCAGGATCACCGTGGCGCGGTTGCGGGGAATCTTCTTGGCCGCGGTCGGACCGGCCGCCGCGACGGTCAGCAGAATCAGGCCGACCAGCATGAGCGCGATCGGAACGTGCCGGAACGCGCCGGGCCGACTCGGCGCGACCTTTTCCAGCATCTCCATATTCGAGAAACGCAGGACGTGTTTCTGCCGCCGGCGCTGCACGAGCACATAGATCAGCGCGATGAGCGCGACCACGAACAGGAACCCCAGCCAATACTGGGAGGTGAAATGCGAAATGCTCACTGGCGCGGCACCCGCCCGGCATTGGAGGCGCCGAAGGTGTGGCGCCGAGTGGATACGAATTTGACCACATCGGTGATCCAGTCCCGGTCGGTACTCAACTCCATCACCGGCGCACCGCAACTGCGCATCGCCAGCTCGACCTGTTCCCGGTGGCGCCGAGACGCTTTCGCGTAGTCCGCGCGCAGGGTGGGGGTCACGCTGAATTCGCGGGTACGACCGGTTTCCGGATCGTGCAGCACCACGTCCCCGATATCGGGCAGCGCCGTATCCAGGGGGTCGAGCACCTCGACCGCCAGCAGATCGTGCCGGCCGGAAATGGCGCGCAGACTGCGCTGCCAATCGATATCGCCGAGGAAGTCCGAGATCACCACGGCCAGACCACGTTTGCGCTGTGGCCGCCGCAGTGACTCGATGGCGCCGCTCAGATCCCCGCGCACGCCGTCACGGGCGTGCGGGGTGGTGGCGATCTTGCGCAGCATGGTCTGCGCGTGCACCCGGCCGCTGCGGGCCGGAATACGGATCAGCTGTTCGCCATTGGCGACCACCGCGCCGATCCGATTACCGCCACCGCTGGTCAGATGGGTGACCGCGGCCGCGGCGGCGACCACCAGATCACGCTTCTGGCAGGCGGCGGTACCGAAGTCCAGGCTGGCGGACAGGTCCACCACCAACCAGGTCTCGAGTTCCCGGTCCGCGATCGACATCCGCACGTGCGGATGGGTCGTGCGCGCGGTCACCGACCAATCCATCTGGCGCACATCGTCGCCCGGCTGGTACATGCGGGCGTCACCGGCATCGGAACCCGGTCCGGGAATCAGACCGAGATGATCACCGTGCAGCACACCGTCCAGGCGGCGGCGCACGGTGAGTTCGAGCGTCTTGAGCGCCGCCGACAACCGTGGGTCGGTCAGGTCGCCCGACTCGAAGGAGGGCGGGGCATGTGGAGTACCGCTGGGAGTTGACATCGTCACGGGCGCAACCGAATCCGAGGCCCGCCTCACTTCTGCTGCGGCTGGCCGGGCACTCCGGACATCTGACCGTTGGGCGGCTGCGGAATACCCTGCTGCGCATGCGGCGGCTGCGGGATGCCCTGCGGCGCGGGATGCTGCTGACCGCCGTGCGGACCCATGGCCGGGTTGGCGGGCGCGGGCATCGGGGCGGCCTGCGGCGCCGCGGCACCGGGAGCGACGGCTTGCGGGGCCACCTGCGGCAGACCGACGGTCTGCAGCACACGACGGATCACGTCGTCGGGAGTCACCTCGTCCGCCAGCGCGTCGTAGGACAGCACCAGGCGGTGACGCAGCACGTCCGGCACCACCTCGACGACGTCCTGCGGGACCACGTAGTCGCGGCCGCGGATCAGCGCCACCGCGCGGGCCGCGGCGATGATGCCGAGGCTGGCACGCGGGGAAGCGCCGTAGGAGATCCACCCGGCCACGTCGTTCATGCCGAACTCGGCCGGATTACGGGTCGCGGCGATCACGCGGACCACGTAGTCCACCAGCGCGTGGTGCACGAAGTTGTTGGCGGCCACCTGCTGCAGGCGCACCACCTCGACGGGATCCAGGATCGCCTTGGGCTCCGGCGGGGTGACGCCCATCCGGTAGATGATCTCGCGCTCTTCCTCGACCGAGGGGTAGTCCACGACGACCTTGAACAGGAAGCGGTCGCGCTGCGCCTCGGGCAGCGGGTAGACGCCTTCGCTCTCGATCGGGTTCTGAGTCGCCATGACCAGGAACGGATTCGGCATCGGGTAGGTCTTGCCGCCGATGGAGACGTGGCGCTCGGCCATCACCTCGAGCAGCGCCGACTGCACCTTGGCCGGGGCGCGGTTGATCTCGTCCGCGAGAACGAAGTTCGCGACCACGGGACCGAGTTCGGTGTCGAACTCCTCGCGGCCCTGCCGGTAGATACGGGTACCGACGAGGTCGGTCGGCACCAGGTCGGGGGTGAACTGGACGCGGGAGAAGCTGCCGCCCACCACTTTCGCGAAGGTCTCCACCGCAAGCGTCTTGGCGATGCCCGGCACACCCTCGAGCAGGACGTGGCCCCGCGCGAGAACGCCGACGAGCAGTCGCTCGACCAGCCGATCCTGGCCGACGATCACCCGTTTGACTTCGTAGATCGCCTTTTCCAGGGTCTGGACATCGCGCTCGAGGGTGCTCGTTGCCGGAGCCGGCTCCTTCACCGTCTTTACCCCGCTCACACCATCAGTCGAAGTCACCAACATCCCCGCTTTCGCCTTGGTCTCTGTGCGTGCGGCACCAACTATTCCAGGTATCCGCCACGATTGCCGCACCCGGTAAGGAACAGATGTCCAAGTCTTACCTCACCTACCTGAGGATTCGCCGCCCGACATCGCGCAGCCGTGCCCTAATTGTGCTGTTCCGACGGCCGTGACTTGACCGAGGTGCATACTTCTCCGCAGGTCAGAGTCGCCGGTCGTAGAATTGCCGGCGGGAACGCTGTGATCGCGAACGGGGAGGGAGTGCGTCGGTGGCGACCGCCCGGACGCCGGGCGAGCCGAATGCGAGCGATTCGCCACGACAGGACTGCAACGAGTTCCACGCGGCTGCGCGCGGGCCGATCGCGAAAGTTTCCGGCCTACTCGCCGGTACAGTGGAGATGCACCGATTCTTGTGAATCTCCCTGCCACCCAGTGTTTCTCAGTCGGTAGCGTTGACAGCATCGGACGAGGGAGTCCGAAGGTACGGGATGTGTGGTGTGACGTGAGGGAATACGAAATTTCACCGAGTCTCTCGATCGGTGAATCGGTACTGGCCGAATTGGAACAGCGTGCCGCGGACGACGGTGTCGCGCTGCGAATCGGGGTCGTACTGGAACACAATGGCGCGGTGCTGCTACTGGCACGCGACGAATGGGCGGGAGCACGCGGCCCACTCGCCCTACCCGGCACCACGGTGCGTCTCGGCGAGCCGCTGGCCGTGGCCGTGGCGCGTGCGGTCCGGGAGGAAACCGGGCTCACCGTGATCGACGTGCTGCGACACCTGGGCGGTTTCGATTATCTGTCCAATGCCGGAAAGCCGGTCCGGCGCGAACATTTCGCGGTCCGGGTCGCCGGCGTCGGCCCGATCCACCTGACCAACTACTCGACCTATCGCTGGGTCCCGCTCGACTCGGATCTGACGGTCACCTCCTCGATTCGTCAGATCATCGCCACCTACAGCGAGGGCGAACAGGCACACTGACGGCAGGCACACTGACGGCGACGGCGGACCGGTTCGGCGCAGGGCTCTGACAGACTGTCGGCATGCCCGACGCCGAACCGACCCCGTGGAACAAGCGCACGCGGCAGCAGCCGACCGACCAGGACCGCAAGGCCCTGCAGTCGAGTCTGCTCGACCGCGCCCGAGACGTCCGACGGCACGGCTGGAGCGAGTATCGCCAGGTCTGGACGAACGGTGAGCTGGCCGGGATCGCGTACCTGCTGCAGGACGCCGCCTTCCTGGAGGAACTCGAGGAACCGGAAGGTTCGGTGCTGACCCGGTACGCGGGCGAACTCTTCGGATTTCACGGTGCGCGCAAGGACATCCAGGCCGGACTCGTCGAGACTCAGGCGTGGTTCGCCGCGGCGCGCAAGGCGTTGGGGCCGGACAAGCCCGCTCACCCCGAGGACTAGCCGAGCGTATCCCGGCGTCCGCCGCCGAGCGGGCACAGCTCCGCGTGCACGGCGCTGTAATGCCGCCTGCGCGATTCGCGCCGAGCCACCGAAGCCTGCCTGTCGTAGAACTCCGCGATCTCACGTTGGCGGAAATCGATGTCCGTTCCCCCACGCAGCAGTACCAGGGCGAGCAGCACGACGCCCGCGAGTACCATCATCAGCAGCATGTCCGGGTCACCCCCGGAAAATTGACGTGACACACCATCACCGACTCCTTTGTCGAGACGTTCAGTACACCGATCGTTCTAGTACTCGGAGCGTATTACATCGATCGGTGTACTTCAATCACCAGGAAAGGGACTACCCCATGTGCCAACCCGCACCCTGCACCATCTGCGCGAAGACCACCTGGGCCGGCTGCGGCGAACACATCGAGGACGTGCGCGCCATCGTGCCCGCCGACCAGTGGTGCGCCGGGCACGACGACTGAGCACGTCCGCCTACCGAGTACCCCTACATCTCCGACGTCCGGGCGGACCGGCGCGGCGGGATTCGCACCGCACCCGTGAGGGCGGCCGCGCCCAGCACGTCCTCCAATTGCTCCCAGCGCGTGATCAGATCCGCGAGCATCATCATCATGACGTCGGGGAACGCGTACAGAAACGTCTTGTACCGGTAGTGGTCCAGGTAGTACAGCCGCACCGCGCCGACCGCGACCACGCTGGTCGTGCGCGCGTTGAAGAACAGGTCGTGACTGCCCAGCACCGCCCCGCGGGTCAGCGTCGTGCGCTCGTAGATCCCGCCGAAGTCCACCTGGACCTCACCGTCCGCGATGACGTAGATGCCGTGTGCGGTGTCGTCCTCGCGGCAGATGCCGTCGCCCGGCCCGTAGGTGAGCTCGTCGAGCATCGAGGCCAGGGTCTCGCGTTCGGAATCCACCAGCGGTTCGAACAGCCGCACCCCGAACGGATCGACGCTCTCGGCCAGGCAGGACACCCGGTCGCGCAGTTCGCCGAAACTCAGATGGCCCATCCGCATTCGCGCGAACCGTTTCATCCGATCGATATCGCGGCGCTGCCGGCGTGAGGTCTCGGTGGCGGGCGGGCTGAACAGCGACGGATCGTCCGCGATCCGGGCCGCCTCGCGCAATCCCGATTCGTACGCGCTGTGCACGCACCCCCAGTGATAGCTGTTGGTCGCCTCACCGGCGAAGAACAGCCGCTCCCCCACCGGCTCGGCCAGAATGTCCAGATCCCGGGGCGTGGCGTCCACCCCGATGCAGGTGTAGGAACCACCCGCGAACGGATCCGAGGACCAGGCGGTGCGTGAGACCTGTTCCGGCGCAGGCGCATTCGGCCCGAAGATATCGGCGACCACGGTGGTCGCGTAGGTCTCGACCTCGGCGTCGGACCAGGTCTCCATCTCGCGCCCGAGCGAGGCGCCCAGCAGCAGCACCAGAATCGGCTTGCCGTGCGACTTCCACATGCTGATCACGACCGTCGGATAGCGGTCGGTCTCGCGGCACAGATAGCCGTACACGTACTGCTCCGCCGACCAGAACCGCTGGTCGTAATGCAGCGCGATCTTGTTCAGCGTGCCGAAGCCGAGCCGTTCGATCGCCTGCCGTTTGGCCTGCGGCAGCGGCGGATCGAACCGCACCGCATCGGTTTTCAGCACCCCGAGCGGCACGGTGACCAGTACCTTGTCCGCTTCGCGCACGCCGCTGCCGGTGGTGACGCGCACCGGCCCGGACTCCCCGACCGTCTCGATCAGGCCGACCGCCTGCCCCAGCTCGATATCCACGCCCGCCGCGAGCGATTCGACGACCGCTCGATAGCCCCCGTGCAGGATGCTGTCGCCGTACCCGTAGACCCGGTACCCGTCCTCCCAGAATTTGAACGACAGTTTGTCCGCGTCCTCCGCGACATCCTCGCGCAGGATCACATTGAGGTGATACCGAATCGCCTGCTCGTCGTTCGGCTCGTGCCCGCCCTCGGCGATGATCTCGCCGATCACCTGTGCCAGCGATCTGTCCGGATGGCCGTGCCGCCGTGCCAGTTCCGCGCGGCGTTCGAGCTCGTGCAGCACCGCGTCCGCCAATTCGAGGGTGCGATTCTTCATCGCGGCGGTCGTGAGCTGCCGATCCGGTCCGTACAGGGTGAGGCTGTCGAATCCGCCCGTGTACGAGCTGTCCCCGCCGACATAGCTGAACGGAATCTCCAGCCGTTCGATCAATTCGGTGAGTGGATTGCCCTCGGTGCCGTGCACCCAGTGCGCACCCAGATCCACTCCGGCCGCATCGGTCCAGATCCGCCCGCCGATTCGATCGCGGGCCTCGAGCACCCGCACCGTGTGCCCGATTCTGCGAAGTGCCTGTGCGGCGGCGAGTCCCGCTATGCCCGCCCCCACCACGAGTATGTTGAACAGTCGCGCCGAACTCGCGCCGTTCGTTCCGTTCACCGAAGAATGCCCCGCTGCCGTGGGCCCCGAGTTGCCGTTCGATCGAATTCCACTCGGCTCGTTCATGTCTGCAGTATCGGGGACAATTTGCGGGCGAGTAGCCGAAATCGGATTAGACCAGTTGACCATGATCATGCCCGTGACCTGCGCGAATAGCGTGCCGACCGGTCTCGATCAATTAATTCCGGGTGACCGTAATACTGGTTCGGCCTTCGCGAGGGTGGTGTCATTCGAGCCAGTCGTCAGGTTCGAGCGAAAGGCCCTCGCATGCCCTCCGATACCACCGCCGCAGGCACCACCGTCGAGACGTCGTCCGGTCTGGACGTGGTCAAACTCGGTGCCCGGATCGGCGCCCAGATCAACGGGGTCCGGCTCGGGGGCGACCTGGACGCGGCGACGGTCGCGGGCATCCGCGCGGCGCTGAACGAGCACCGGGTGATCTTCTTCCGCGATCAGCAGCACCTGAGCGAGGACGGGCAGTACGAGTTCGCCGAACTGCTCGGCCACCCGACCACCCCGCATCCGACCCTCACCTCCACCGGCGTCAAGAGCCTGGCCATCGATTCGCGCCACGGGCGCTCCAATGTGTGGCACACCGATGTCACCTTCGTCGATCGCGTCCCGAGCGCCTCGATCCTGCGCGCGGTGACCCTGCCCAGCTACGGCGGCTCGACCACCTGGGCCTCGACCGTCGCGGCCTACGACTCGCTGCCCGAGCCGCTCAAGCGACTGGCCGAGAGCCTGCGCGCGCGGCACACCAATCGCTACGACTACGCCGTCACCGCCGCCGAGGACCACCTCGATCAGGAGTACCGGCGCGAATTCGAGTCGACCTACTTCGAGACCGAGCACCCCGTGGTGGAGGTGCATCCGGAAACGGGCGAGCGCGCGCTGCTGCTGGGCTCGTTCGTCAAGGAATTCGTCGGCCTGTCCGCCACCGAGTCCCGGGCCCTGTTCCAGCTGTTCCAGCAGCGGGTAACCCGGCTCGAGAACACCACCCGCTGGAACTGGTCGCTCGGGGATGTCGCGATCTGGGACAACCGGGCCACCCAGCACTACGCCATCGACGACTACGACGGCAGCGAGCACCGCAAGCTCACCCGCATCACCCTCGCGGGCGGCATCCCGGTCGGGATCGACGGCGCGTCCAGCACGGTGATCGCGGGCGATGCCCAGGACTACTCGGCCGCCGAATCCCTCCCGCGGGCCGCCTGATTCCGCATCGTGACCGGACGAGCCGTCCGGGGTCCCGGACCTGACCCGCGCCGTCGAGTAGTCTTCGACGGCTCGCTCGCGCGTCCGGTGACGACACACCGCCAGGTACCGACGACCGGTCTTGGACCGACGATGGGAATCCCGTGCACTTGTGGAGCTATATCCGAGGACGGGGAGAGACCCTGACGTTCCTCACGTATCAGCATGCGTCCCTTGCCTTTCAGACCGTGCTGGTCGGAACGATCGTCGCGGTCCTGATCGCGATCGCGGTCTACCGCCTCCCACTGCTGTCCGCACTCACACTCACCTCCAGCCGGGTCGCGCTGACGATCCCCTCGCTGGCCCTGCTGGCGCTGCTGCTGGTTCCGTTCGGCCTGGGCGTGGTGCCCTCGTTCATCATGCTGGCGTTCTTCGCGGCGCTTCCGGTGATCGGCAACGCCATCGTGGGGCTGCGTTCGGTGCCCGCCTCGGTCATCGAATCCGCGCAGGGCATCGGATTCTCGCGCTGGCGCATTCTGCTGACGATCGAACTGCCGATCGCGTGGCCGGTGATCCTGACCGGCATCCGGGTCTCCACCCAGATGATCGTCGGCGTCGCGGCCATCGTGGCCTACGTGCTGGGCCCGGGCCTCGGCTCGCTGATCTTCAACGGCCTCTCCCGCCTCGGTGGCGCGAACGCGCTGGAGATGGCGCTGACCGGCACCCTGCTCATCGTTCTCATCGCGTTGGTGTTCGACGCGCTCCTCGTCCTGCTCGGACGCCTCACGATCGCAAAGGGACTCTGATGACCGATGACGTGACCAGTCGGCCCGTGTCCGGCGACCGCAATGTGACGGGTGCGTCCATCACGCTGGACTCGGTCGTCAAGCGCTATCGAGGCCAGGACACTCCGGCGGTGAAGAGCCTGGACCTCGAGATCGAGGCCGGGCAGATCGTGGCCTTCGTCGGACCGTCCGGCTGCGGTAAGACCACCACGCTCAAGATGATCAACCGGCTGATCGAGCCGACGCAGGGCCGCATCTTCATCGGCGGGCGCGACGTCACCCGCGAGGATCCGGACAAGCTGCGCCAGTCGATCGGGTACGTCATCCAATCGGGCGGGCTCTTCCCGCACTGGTCCGTGGCCAAGAACATCGGCGCGATTCCCCGCGTGCTGGGCTGGGACAAGAAGCGCATCGCCGATCGCACCGACTACCTGCTGGATCTGGTCGGCCTCGATCCCGGCCAGTTCGCCGACCGGCTGCCCAAGGACATGTCCGGCGGACAGCAGCAGCGCGTCGGCGTGGCCCGCGCGCTGGCCGCGGATCCGCCCGTCCTGCTCATGGACGAGCCGTTCGGCGCGGTCGATCCGATCACGCGGGTTCGCTTGCAGGACAGCCTGATCGCGATCCAGCACGAACTCGGCAAGACCGTCGTGATCGTCACGCACGATTTCGAGGAGGCCACCAAACTCGGCGACAAGGTGCTCATCCTGTCCGAGGGCGGGCATATCGAGCAGTACGCGACCCCCGAGGAGATCCTCACCGATCCGGCGACGCCGTTCGTGGAGGAGTTCATCGGCTCCGGCGCGAAGCTGGCGTACCTGACCGTGTCGCGAGTGCGAGATGTCAGCTACGACAAGGTGATCACCGCACGGGTCGGCGAATCCGCGGACACCGTGATCCGGCGGGCGAAGGCCGCCGGGCAGACCTGGATCGTGGTCGTGGACGAGTTCGGGCGGCCGCGCTCGTGGCCGTCGCTGACGGAAGTGGCTTCCAAATCCGAGGTGTCGGACTTCCTGGATCGGCGACTGCCCGTGGTCGCGCGCTCCTCGACGCTCAACGACGCTCTCGACGCCATGCTCGCCACCAGCCAGGGCGCGACCCTGGTCACCGACGGCCGCGGCGCGGTGGTCGGCTCGCTCAGCATCGACGCGGTGACCGCGGTGATCCGCGACAAGCTGGCCGAGGGACATCCCGAGGAGGAGGAGCCGTCGTACGAAACCTACGTCGACGGAACCGATCCCGCGCCCACACCGATCGTCGCTGCCTCGGACGAGCCCGGATCACTCGCTCCCACACCGGGTTCGGATGTGCCGACGGACGAGCCGTCATGAATCGCCTGCGGCGCACGCCGATCGATGTGTGGTTCGAGCCGATCATCATTCTCGTCATCGGGATCGGCTACGTGCTCTGGTACCGCTCGACCACCTTCACCCCGACCGAGAAGGCGTCCCTGGGGTGGGACAACCTGCAGACCACGATCCTCTCGCACATCAAGCTCACGGTGGTGGCCACGCTGATCGTGGTCGTGGTGGCGATCCCGCTGGGCATCGCCCTGACCCGGCCCGCCCTCGCGCGGCTGGAACCCCTCGCGGTCAATGTCGCCAATATCGGGCAGGCCGCGCCCGCGGTCGGCCTGCTGGTGCTGTTCACCTTCTGGCTCGGCACCGGGTTCCGCACCGCCGTGATCGGTCTGGTCGTCTACGCGATCCTGCCGATTCTGCAGAACACCATCGTCGGGTTGCGTCAGGTCGATCAGCGCACGATCGAGGCCTCGCGCGGCATCGGTTTCTCGGCCGCGCGGACACTGGTGCAGGTCGAGCTGCCCCTGGCGGTGCCGGTCATCTTGAACGGCGTGCGCACCGCCCTGGTCATCCTGGTGGGCACCGCGACGCTGAGCACCTTCATCGGCGCGACCAGCCTGGGCACGCTCATCACCACCGGCGTCACGCTGTTCCTGCCCAAGCTGCTCATCTCCGGCGCGATCCTGGTGGGTCTGCTGGCGCTGATCATCGACTGGCTCGGCCGGCTCGTGGAGCTGGCCGCGACCCCGCGAGGTATCGCATGAGCAGCCGTCTCGTGAAATCCGCACGCGCGCAGCGCGTTACGCTCATCTGCGCACTGCTGGCGGCGCTGCTGTCCGGGTGCGGTCTGGTGAGCTCGTCGGGAACCTTCCACTCCGCGAGCCTGCCCGGCGGTGCGCAGCCCCTGGACGGCGCGAAGCTGGTCGTCACCTCCAAGAGCTTCACCGAGGGCGTGCTGCTGGGCAAGATCACCGCGACCTATCTGGCGGCCGCCGGGGCCTCCGTGACGGACCTGACCGGCGCGCCCGGTTCGGCCTCCTCGCGTCAGGCTCAGCTCAACGGTGACGCCGACATCCTGTGGGAGTACACCGGAACCGGATGGGTCAACTACCACAACGAAACCGAGACCATCGCCGACCCGCACGAATTGTGGCAGAGAGTCCACGATGTCGAGAAGAGCGACCACGACCTGGAATGGCTGCCGCCCTCGAACTTCAACGACACCTACGCTTTCGCCGCCTCCACACCGACCGCGGAACGCCTGAAGGTGAAGACCCTGACCGACGTCGCCGCTCTTCCTGTCGCCGACCGGACTTTCTGTGTCGACGACGAATTCTTCAGCCGCTCGGACGGTTTCATTCCGATGCTGCAGAAATACGGAATTCCCTACAACGATGCCAACGGAGTTCCCTCGGGCAATGTGACCCGAATGGACGCCGGCGTCGTCTATCCGGCGACCGCGAAGAGCTCGCCCTGCAATTTCGGCATGGTCTACACCACCGACGGCCGGGTCAAGAACCTGAACCTCGCCGTGTTGGAGGACGACAAGAAATTCTTTCTCCCCTACAGTGGCACAGCGGTCGTGCGCGGTGCGATCATCGAGCGCTATCCCGCCCTGCGCGAGCTGCTGGGAACGATCTCCGAACGCCTGACCGACCAGCTCATGCAGGAGCTCAACGGACGCGTCGATATCGACGGCGAGGACCCTTCCGACGTAGCCTACGACTGGCTGAAGAGCGAGAAGTTGATCGAGTGACAGCCCGCCTTCTGCCACCTACAGTGCCGAGGAGAGGGGCAACCAGATGTCAGCCAAGCACAACCTGCTCGCCGATCTGAATATCACCGCCGAGGAACTCGCGACCGCCGAACAATCCGACGCACGATTGAACGCCCTGCACGAGAAATACAACGAGATCGACCGCCAGGTTGTCGAGGTCGAAGCCGGTTACGCCGACGAGGAGGAATTGACCGCCCTGCGTAAACAGCGCCTGGCGGTCAAGGACGAGATCGTTGCTCATTTGAATCCCTGACCGTCCGGATACGCTACCGACCGGCGGTCGGCGCTTTGTCGCTCAACCGCTGAAAGCAGCTCGGTCCGTGCCGCGAGATATCGACGCTCGAACGGCACCGTTCGACCCGGAAGCCCGCCTGGCCCGAGTTCTCGCGGCCACGGCGGGATCGGTCGGAGCGGCCGCGCACCCGCATCGGCGCGGTCCGCCCGCGGGTTTCCGTCTTCGTCCCCAACCTCGTTGGCGGTCAACGCGTACCGTCGGAAGGCATGGCAGAGCTAGTCCTGGGCCCGGTGCTGCGGCACGTCGATGCGAATTCCGCGACCGTGTGGGTGGAGACCGACAGTCCCTGTGTCGTAGACGTTCTGGGCCGGCACGCCCGCACCTTCCAGGTGGGAGAGCTGCATTTCGCGCTGGTCGTGATCGACGGACTGGAATCGAACGCATCCATTCCGTACCAGGTCCGACTGGACGGCGAAATCGTCTGGCCGCAAACGGATTCCGATTTTCCACCGTCCCGGATCAGAACCGGGCGGGTCGAGACGATCCTGTTCGGTTCGTGCCGCGCGGCCAAGGCCACGCCCGGGGTCCTGGAGGCGGACAAGGTCGGTCCCGACGCGCTGGACGCCTACGCGCTGCGCATGAAGGATCGACCCGAACGGCAGTGGCCGCACGCGCTGGTACTGCTCGGCGATCAGGTGTACGCCGACCAGCCCACGCCCGCGGTGCAGCAGTGGCTCGACGAACGCCGCGCCGGGCAGGAACCCGCGCACGAGGTGGTGTCCCTGCGCGAGTACGCGCAGCTGTACCACGAATCCTGGTCCGATCCGGAGATCCGCTGGCTCATGTCGACCGTCCCGACCTCGATGATCTTCGACGACCACGATATCCGCGACGACTGGAACACCTCCCGCGCCTGGCGTGCGCAGATGGCCCGGAAACCGTGGTGGCGCACCCGCATTCGCGCGGGGCTGGCCTCGTACTGGGTGTATCAGCACCTGGGCAATCTCAGCCCCGACGACCTGGAGAACGACGAGCTCTACCGCGAGATCACCAAATCCGGCGAGGACGTGCAGCCGCTGCTCGAGGATTTCGCCGAGCGCGCCGATCGGGAGGTCGACGGCCGCAAGCCCGTGCGCTGGAGTTATCGCCGCGACTTCGGCCGCGTCCGCCTGCTCGTGATCGACTCCCGCAGCGGCCGCATCCTCGACGGTCAGCGACTCATGGTGAGCGCGGAGGAGCTGGACTGGATCGAACGCAATGCCGCGGGCGACATCGACCACCTGCTGATCGGCTCGTCCCTGCCGTGGCTGATGCCGCACGCCCTGAGCCACCTGCAATCGCTCAACGAGCGCGCGGCGGGCCTGCCGGGATGGCGAGGCCGCCTCGGCGAAAAGCTCAGGCAGGCCGCCGATCTCGAGCACTGGCCGGCCTTCCGCGCCTCCTTCGAGGAGCTGGCGCGCCTGATCCACCGGCTCGGCGCCGCCCCCGGTGCGCCCAGCACCATCTCGGTCCTGTCCGGCGACGTCCACCACAGCTACGCCGCCCGCGCCGACTACGCCGACCCCACCGATTCCGAAGTCCTGCAACTGGTCTGCTCGCCGGTGCACAACGACCCACCCAAGATCTTCCGCGCCATGTTCGCCCTGTCCTGGGCCCGCCCACTCGCCACCGCCCTGCGCCGGCTGGCCGACCATCGCGGCATCTCCCCCGACCCGATTCGCTGGCGCAAGGTCAGCGGCCCCCACTTCGGCAATTCGATCGCCGCCCTGCGTTTCGACGGCCGCGCAGCCGGATTCACCCTGGAGACCGCGCACCCCGGCCGCGGGCTCGTCCAGGTCGCGGATCTGAACCTGCTCCTGGACGACGGGAACGAACGGAACTGATCGAACGGCCATGTCCGGGACCGGAATCAAGGCCGCGACACCGCAAGATCTCCCGAAATAGCAATACAGTGGCTACTGTCACAAACCACGCGAATCGTACAAGGTTAGGCTAACCTAAGCTCGGTATTTTTCCCGAGCATCGAGGTAGGAATGACGAGAACATCCGGTGAGGCCGACAAACTCCTGCCGATGACCTCGGCACAGCGAGAGCTGTGGATAGCCCAGCAGCTGCTGGGCGACGTTCCGATCAGCACCACCCAGTACCTGGATGTGACAGGGCCGTTCGAGGTGTCCGCGTACACGACCGCCGCGCGCAGGGCCGTGGGCGAGATGGGTGCGCTGCTGCGGCTCTCGCTCGGACCCGATGGGGAACCGCTGGTGTCGGTCGACGACGGGCACGCCTACGACGTGGGGTTCCTGGATCTGCGTGAGCGTCCCGATGCGATCGCGTCCGCCCGGGCATGGATGGCGAGGGATCATCGGCGGCCGGTCGTGCTGCTCGACGCACCGCTGATTCGCTCGACCGTGCTGCGCGTACGGGACGAGCGGCACTTCGTCTACGCGAGCGTGCACCACATCGTGCTCGACGGATACGCGGCCGCTCGTCTACAGCAGCGGACCGGAGAGATCTATACCGCTCTGGTGCAGGGTGTTCCGGTACCCGACGGCGTATCGCAACCGGTCGAGGCGCTCGTCGAGGCCGACGCGGCGTACCGGGACTCGACTCGCTACGAGACCGACCGCGCGTACTGGGCCGAGCACGTGGCCGGACTGCCGGATGCCACACCGCTGGCCGTTCGCCCGGGAGCACCCGCCGCACACACGGTGACCGTCGGCGGCGAACTCCCGGCGGAACTCGTGGCGGCGATCGATGCCCGCGCCGACGGCACGGGGACCGCCGGGGTACTTGTCGGCGCGATGGCCGGATACCTGGCGCGCCTGACCGACACCGACGAGATCACCCTGAGCCTGCCGCTGACAGCGCGCACCACCGCGATACTGCGGCGAGGTGGCGGCACCGTCGCCACCGTCGTCCCGCTCCGCGTCCCGGTCACGGCGGACACCACCGCCGCGCAGATCATCACCCGCGTCCGCAGCGAGATCAGCAGAGCCCTGCGACATCAGCGCTTCCGCGGCGAGGACATCGCGCGCCTGACCGAACACGGTTCCGGCGCAGACGGTTTCGGCCCCGCGATCAACATCATGAACTTCCGATCCGGCGTCGAGTTCGGCCCGGCGCGCGCCACCCTGCGCGTGATATCCACCGGCCCCGTCGCGGATGCGGCACTCAATATCTACCCGGGTGAGCACAGCCTGCGGGTCGAGTTCGAGGGCAACCCGAACCGCTACTCCCGCGCCGAACTCGGCGCGCATTTCCAGCGATTCGTTCGCCTCCTGGAAACGATCACACACGCACCCGATACCGTGGTGCATCACCTGGACGTCCTGGACTCCCACGAGCGCTCGGTTCTGATGCCATGGCGCGGAACACCTTCCGCGCCCGTCTCGACGATGGCGGACCTCCTCGCCGACGCGGTCCGCCGCAACCCCGACGGCCTGGCCGTCTCCCACAACGGATACCGCTGGACCTACCGGCAATTCGACGCCTGGACGAACCGTCTGGCCCGCACGCTGATCGCGGCGGGAGCGGGCCCGGAAGCCCGCGTCGCCATGGTTCTGGAACGCTCCGCCGAATCGGTCGCGGCGACCTGGGCAATCAGCAAGACCGGCGCCGCCTTCGTGCCGATCGACCCCGCGGTCCCCGCCGAGCGCATGGCCTACATTCTCGAGGACTGCGGAGCCACTCTCGGACTCACCACCCTCGCTCACCGCCCCACCCTTCCCTCCGACGTCACATGGATGCTGGTCAGCGAGTCCGATCGGTCCGGCGCACATCGTTTCGCGGATCGAATTCTGGATGCCGAACGCACCACATCGCTGCGGCCGGAGCATCCGGCCTATCTGATCTACACCTCGGGATCGACCGGCGCGCCCAAGGGCGTGCTCGTCACACACGGCGGGCTGGCCAACCTCGCCGCCGAACGCCGGGACCGGTACGACCTGAACCCGGCGTCGATCGCACTGCATCACGCCTCGCCGGGATTCGATATGGCAGTGGGAGAACAGCTTTGCGCGCTGGCCGGAGCGTGCGCGCTGGTCGTCGCGCCGCATGATGTCGTCGCGGGGCCGGAGCTGGCGCGGCTCATGCGCGAGGAGCGGGTGAGCAACGCGATCATCACACCGGGCGTGCTCGCGACACTGAACCCGCACGAGCTCGCGGACCTGCGGGTGCTGGGCGTGGGCGGGGAGGCGATCAGCGCGGATCTGGTCGCAGCCTGGGCTCCGAATCGCCTGATGCGCAACGGATACGGCCCGACCGAGGCCACCGATATCGCGACCATCGGCGTGCTGCGGGCCGGCGCTCCGGTCACCATCGGCGCCCCGCTGCGCGGATTTCGGGCCGTGGTGCTCGATGCCCGGCTGCGGCCGGTCGCCCCGGGCAGACCGGGCGAGCTGTACATCGGCGGCCCCGCACTGGCGCGCGGCTACCACGACCGCATCGCATCGACCGCCGCCCGCTTCGTCGCCGACCCGTTCACACCGGGCGAACGGCTCTACCGGACAGGCGATCTCGTCACGATCGGCGACGAACCCGAGTACGCGCTGCGCTATCACGGCCGCACCGATTTCCAGGTCAAGATTCGTGGTCACCGCATCGAGCCGGGCGAGGTGGAGGCCGCGCTCACGAGGCTGCCGGGCATCACCCGCGCCGCGGTCGTCGTGCACGAGGATCCGCACACCGGAGCAGCTCTGATCGCCTACCTCGTCGGGAACGGGATCGATCTCGACGCCGTGCGCGCATCCATGGCCGATGGGTTGCCGTCCGCTCTGCGCCCCAGCGCTTACGTTGTGCTCGAGGCCCTTCCGCTGACCACCAACGGAAAGCTGGATGTGCGCGCGCTGCCCGCCCCGACCGCGAGCAACCGGGCCGGCGCCCGGCACGGCGAGAACCCTCCGGTCGGTCCGCGGGAGCGGGCGATCGCCGCCGTCTTCGCCGAGGTGCTCGGCATCGAGTCCCTCGGTCGCGACGACACCTTCTTCGAGCTCGGCGGCACCTCGCTGCTGGTTTTCCCGCTGCGCGCCAAGCTGGCCGAGACGCTCGGCACGGACATCGACGCCCGCACCATCATCGACCGCCCGACCGTGCGGGAACTGGCCGCGCTGCACGTGGTGTCCGGCGACGAGCAGCGCATCGCCCGCCTGATCTCCGACGCACGTCTGGATCCGGCGCTCGCTCCCTCCCCCGAGCTGGCGCCCGCGGGTTCGGACGGCGACGTCTTGCTCACCGGTGCCACCGGATTCCTCGGCGTTCACCTGCTGCGCGAGCTGCTGGACCGCACCGACTCGCACGTGCACTGCATCGTCCGCGCCCGGGATCACGTCGACGGATTGTCCCGCCTGGCAACGATGTTCGAGCGCTACCGGCTCCCCGCCGCCGACCTCGCCGACCGCGTGACCGCCATCCCCGGCGATCTCGCCGCCCCGAGCCTGGGCGTGACGGGCGAGCAGTTCTCCACGCTCGCAGCCCGCGTCGCGACCATCGTGCACAACGGGGCGCGGGTCAATCACCTCGAGACCTACTCCGATCTACGCCCCGCGAATGTCGGCGGCACCGTCGAGGTGCTGCGTCTGGCCACCACCACCCGCCTCAAGGCGGTCCACTTCGTCTCGACCCTCAGCGCCGCCCTGGGCACCGAGACGAACGGCATCGTGCTCGAGGACAACGACATTCCCGCCGCCGAGGTCCCCGCGCAGGGCTACATCGCCACCAAGTGGGTCGCCGAACAACTGGTCCTCGAGGCCGCGGCGCGCGGCATCCCCGCCGCCGTGCACCGGCCCGGCCTGATCTGCGGTGCGATCGACACCGGAGTGATCAGCGCCGACGATTCGCTCTGGACGCTGGTGCGCACGGCCGCCCTGCTGGGCCTGGCACCCGACACCGGCGAGACGGCCGTCGCCCTGGCCCCCGTCGACTACGTCGCCCGCGGCATCGTCGCCATCATCACCGATGCCCTGCCCACCGGCCGTCGCTATCACCTCGTGAACACCCAGCCCACCCGGATCAGCGAGTTACTCGCGGGTCTGACCCGAATGGGCTATGTGATCGACCGCGTGGATGCCCAGCAGGCTCGCGAGCGCCTGCTCGAGCGGGCCACCACCAGCCAGGATCTCGCGCGCGCCGCGCTGCTGCTCGGCAACTTCGCCGATATCGGCGACTCCGGTGTCGCCGATGTCATCATCGACGATTCGAACGCGCGAAAAGCGCTGTCCCCCTTGCGGATCACCTGCCCGCCGATCACCCCGGCGATCATCGACAGCTACCTCGTTCACTTCCTCGAGACCGGGCTCCTGCCGCCCACCCCGCAATCCTCCACTCGTTGACTCCATCGCCGGCCGCCAAAGGAGTTGCAATCAGCAAGAGTTGAAGAGGTCAAGTATTCGCGGGACTCACTTACGATCGGCGGCGGATGTTCTGCCCGGCGGGACATCGCGTCATTCGGAGAGGAAATCCCATGAGATCGCGTCGTTTTCGCAATGCCCTGGTGTGGTCGGCAATAACTGCCATCGGCTGCACGGCTGTAGTCGGCTGCGGTAAGAGCGACGATGTGCGCGTCGAGAACGGTGCGGCCGTTTTGCGCTATCTCGGCTGGTCGGATCAGGTGACGCTGCCCGAGGTGGCGGAGGATCTCGGCTTCTTCGACGGAAAAGTCAAGCTGGAGTGGGTCGGTAATACGATCAGCGGTCCGCAGGAGATTCAATCCGCGGCCACCGGTCAGGTCGATTTCGGCGGCGCGTTCGCCGGAGCGGTCGCGAAATTGATCAGCGCGGGATCACCGGTCACCGCGGTGGTCAACGAATACGGCGCGGACGAGAAATCGTTCATCGGGTATTACGTGCCCGAGGACAGTGCCATTCATTCGGTGCTGGATCTGATCGGCAAGAAGGTCGGCGTCAATACCCTCGGCGGCCAGAACGAGGCCGATATCCACGATGCGCTGAAGAAGGCGGGCGCGACCCTCGATCAGATCCATTCGGTGCAGTTGGTGGCCCTGCCACCGCCGAACACCGAGGACGCGCTGCGCAAGGGGCAGATCGACGCGGCCGCGCTCGGTGGTCAGTTCCAGCAGCGCGCGCTCGCCGTCGGCGGATTGCGCCCGGTGTTCACCGAGATCGATCAGTACGGGCCGTTCAACGGCGGTCCGTACGTGTTCCGGAACGACTTCATCGACAAGAACCCCGATACGGTGCGCGCCTTCACCACCGGCATCGCCAAGGCCATCGAATGGGAGCGCACCACACCTCGCGATCAGGTGATCGCCAAGTTCACCCAGATCATCGAGGGTCGTCACCGAAACGGCGAGAAGACCACGACGCTGCAGTACTGGCTCTCGGTCGGCATCCCCACTCCGCACGGTGAGATCTCCGATCAGGACTTCACCCGCTGGGAAAGCTGGCTGCAGGACACCGGCGCGATTCACGGCAACCTCGACGCCGGCAAGTTCTACACCAACAAATTCAATTCGCTGGTGCCGCAGAAGGCCGGATAGGCCGATGACGCCGACCGAGTCCTCCGTCGCCGCCGAGATCGCGGCGATGGAGGCGCTCACCCGCCTGCTCGTCGGCATAGCCTGGAACAGCGCTCACGCGGCTCCGGCCGGGGTGAGTTTCCCGCAGATGCGGCTGCTGCTGACGCTCGCCTCGCTGGGGCCGACGCCCTCGACGCGACTGGCTCGCGCGCTCGGGGCGGATCCGTCGTCGGTCACGCGGCTCGGCGACCGCCTCGAATCGCAGGGATATCTTGCGAGAGAGCGCGATTCGTCCCATCGCAGCCGGGTCTATCTCACGGTGACCCCGGCGGGCGAGGCGGTGGTCGCACGGGTGCTCACCGAACGCGCGCAGGCCTTCACCACGCTCCTGGATCGGCTGCCCGCCGAGCGCAGGCAGCTCATGATCACAGCGGCGCAGGATCTCGTCGGAGCATCCACGCACTCACCGCAGGACAGCGCGAACTCACCCGCCCCGGCCCGATAGCCGTCCGGCCGAGGCCGTCCAGGGAATGGCCGTCCGGAGCAAAACCGGCCACTGTTTACCATGGGTCGATGGTCGTCGCACTCCTGTCGTTCACGCTGGCCGCGGTCGTTCTCGTACTGCTCCCCGGACCCGACACCCTCGTCGTGGTGCGCAGCCTCGTTCGAGGTGGACGCACCGCCGGGATCCGCACGTCGGCGGGCGTGCTGTGCGGACTGATGGTGTGGGTGATCGCCGCCGCACTCGGGCTGTCCGCGCTGTTGCAGGCCAGCGAGATCGGCTACGAGCTGCTCCAGATCGTGGGAGCGTGCTACCTCATCTGGATCGGCGTGCAATCGTTGCGCACTCTGCGACGCCCACCCGCGAGCGATGCCGCCCCGACTGTCGCGACCTCACCCCTCGACCGCCTCGGCAGCTTCGGCGCCGGCCTGCTCACCGACGTTCTCAATCCGAAGATCGGCATCCTGTTCGTGACCTTCCTACCCGGTTTCGTCCCCGACAACTACCCGGTGATGTGGACGACGATCGGCCTCGGCCTGGTCTACGTGCTCCTGACCGCCCTGTACTGCGCCGCCCTCGTCGCCGCCTCGGGAACGATCTCGAACTGGATGCGAGCCCCGCGCATCCGCCGCCGCCTCGAGGCCCTGACCGGATCCGTACTCATCGCCTTCGGCCTTCGACTCGCCATCGAATCCTGAGTATCGGCGATAGCAAACGTCGTTGTATCGCAACGCTTCCTGCGACCAGCACTCGTCCCGGTTCAGTCGAACGCGGGATAGCGCAGGGCACGGTTTCATCAGCGAAAGTCACTTCGCGAGCGTGGCAGTGAGCTTCGAGATCCGGACAGGCTTGCGCTGCAACCATTCTGGGGCCGGTGAAGACCGCGTGATCGCGGTCAGGAGAAGTTGTCGAGCCCGGTGAGATCGGCCGACAGGTTCCACAGGCGGGCTGCGGATTCGGGATCGACGGCCCACGGTTTGACGCCGCCGATGAGTAGGTCGTCGGTGGTCGCCGGACTCGCGATGTCACAGTCCTGGCAGTAGACGCCGCCGTAGCCGTCCAATCGCGGGGAGGTGGCCGCCCATACCCCCGTTGCCGCACCCTGAACAGGTGTTTTGAAGCCCTCTGCGTGGCGCCCCTCGGCGGTGATCCACCCCTGCGCACGATGTTCGCTCGGAGAGATGTTGCGCTGCAGAGGGGTAAGGATGCTGCCCGGGTGGACAGCGAAGGCGCGCACGCCCAGTCCCCCGCCGAGGGCGTCGAGATGAATGGCGAAGAGAGAGTTGGCGGTCTTGGACTGTCCGTACGCGAGCCAGTGATCGTAGCCGTGCGCGAAATGTGGGTCATCCCACCGGATATCGCTGAGAAAGTGCCCCGACGACGCGACCGATACCACTCGGGCTCCGGTGTGCGCCAGCGCGGGCCGCAGCCGGTTGATCAGTGCGAAGTGCCCGAGGTGATTGATGGCCAGGTGCGCTTCCCAGCCGGAAGAGACGTTTCGGTGCGGGTAGGCCATGACACCCGCGTTGTTGATGATGATGTCGAGTGTCGTGCCGGTTTCGAGCAACCGCTCGCTGAAGATCCGGATGCTGCCGAGGTCAGCCAGGTCGAGTTCGCCGACCTCCGCGCGGGCGACACCGCCGAGCGCGTCGCGAGCGACGTCGGGGCGGCGCGCGGGTACGATCACTCGCGCTCCGGCGCGCGCGAGCGCTACCGTCGCTTCCTTGCCCAGACCGGAATAGCCGCCGGTGATCAGGATGTTCTTGCCGGTCAGGTCGATACCGGCGAGGACTTCGTCCGTGGTACTGCCTGCACCCAAGCCCGAGTCGATCGGGTACTGCCGTGTGATTGACATGCGGTACAACCTAAAATCTAGAGTGCAATCTAGGTCAAGCCAAGGAGCGGTGATGACACCACCGGGCGGTCTGTCCATCGGCGACGTAGCGAAGGCCACGGGTCTCGGCGTACACGCCCTGCGGTTCTTCGAGCGTGAAGAGTTGTTCCTGCGCCCGATCCCACGCACCGCCGGCGGACAGCGAGCCTTCGACGCGGTCGATGTCCAATGGCTTTTGCTGTGCAATCGCCTGCGCGGTTCCGGCATGCCCATCGCGACATTGAAGGCGTTCGCTCAGCTGGTGCGGTCGGGACCGGGTAACGAGCGAGAGCGCCTCGCGCTGTTGGAATCCCACGAGAAGGCAGTGCGGGACAAGATCAACCAGCTGACGGAAAGCCTGGAAATCATTCACGGCAAGGTCACTACGTACCGTGAGCATGTCGAGAAGGGCACCGCGACTGGGATCTGGTCGCCCGCTCTGCCGGTGGAAACACCCCACGCCGCGCGCGAGACACTCGCTCAGCAGCTCCCATAGCGCTTCCGCGCCATGTATCGAGGTCATTCGGGTGACTGCACGCTCACAGCGGTCTAACGCTTTCCAGCCAACGGTCCAATTGCAGCCGACTCGAATCCCCTGCGCCGCGACATGGCATGCACGCTCGGTGAGCGAGGCATTTCAGGATCGACGCAAACCCAAGATACATCGCTTCACCCTATCCACCCGGTGTTCTTGTCGCAGAACAGAACTGCGCACGTCACCCTGGCGGCAAGTGGGTTCTACCGTTTCCTTCTCGCAGCAAGGCCGCACGGATTTCGGTTGCCGATCTTGAAGCGCCCCCGACAGACTGAACTGGTGAATGACGAGACCTCGGTCGACGACCTGATTCTCACCGAGAATGCTATCGAGGCGCTCCAGGGCATCAGGACCGAAACGGGCTGCGGCCTCGGCGAGGCCATCACCGAGTTCGGGCGACGGTACAACCGGCTGCGTATCGAGCGACCCGACGATTTCACGCTTCCGCCTGATGAGTACGGCCGCAACGTCTACACCTGATGAGCGGCTGCCGCGCTGACCAAATGTGGTCAGCGCGAGACGGTTCCGTCGCTAGATCGGCCGAGGCCGATTGATGAGAACAGCCTGATTCCTTGAGCTGGTACGTTCGATTCCGATCGCGCCAACGGGGAGGGCAAGATGGCCGGCGAACCTGTGACAACACTGTACGACTTTCAGTTGTCGATGCTTCACCCGATGTGCCGGAGTGCCCCGTCACAGGCCGAGGAACTGCTCGAGCGGGTAGGCGCGACCCGCGCCGACACCGCGACCGCCGAGGCGCGGTGGTGGTACGGCGACGCCACCAACAACTTCACGACCCTCGCCGAGTATGTAGCCGCGTGGGGCGCTGCGGATTCCGAACACATCGAAATTCACGGCAACCGAGAGATCCGATCGGCGCGATGGGACCTGTCGTTCTGGCCCGGCATGCAGTTCGAATTCAGGGCGGTGGGACCCTGTCATCTCCTCCATCGGCTGCTCAGAAGCCCGGACCTTCGTGCGCCGCAGTGGGATTCGATCGCGGACCTGACTCCGTGGTCGTGCACGGAGGAAGAATTTCTGGACTCCGGTCTGGGTCCGTTCGCCGAAGACATCGACCTCGGATCGAGCGGACACCGAATCGAATTCGACGCCGTCGACCCGGGATCCGGGCGCAGGCGCCCCTACTGCGCATTGTTCGATTGGGGCCTGCTGCAATCGGTCGAGCCGGTCCTGATGCGGCTTGAAAAGCGAATTCCACAACCCCGTCTGCGATGGTGAAGGCGTGTCAGCAGATGTGAAGATACAGCCGCCGTCAGAGGACATGAAGTGGTCGACAGGTTCGATCCGCATCCTTAGTCAGACAGTCAGCGCGAGCGAGATCTCAGCTCGGCTGGGCATCACGGCTGACCGGCAGTTCGAGCGGGGCAGCCTTGTGAATCCCCGGAATACGGCCGGATCTCGACGCGAGAGCAGCCTCTGGATCCGGCACAGCGGATTGGCCAACGACAGCGACCTCGCGGACCATGTCCGGGCGCTGATCGATTTGGTGGATGGGTGTCGTGAGGAGTTGGCTCGCTTGTCCATCGAGTGCGAGATAGACTTGTTTCTCGGCTTCGGCAGTCAGAACGGTCAGGGCGGCTGCGTGCTGCCTGCCGATCTGCTCGCCGAACTGGGTGCGTTCGGCCTCGACATTGTGCTCGATCTGTATCCGCCTGGAGCGGTGGAGGATTACTGAGATCGGTGAACCGTCGCGGGTGGTAACGGCAGCTGGCCGATGGGCGTCCATCGACCAGGACTCGACCGGGGTGAATGTGCCTGCCTAGCAGTCAGTCTCGCCGCATTCATCACTGACCGGTTAGGACAGAGCGATGGTGAGTGTCCGTTGTTGTACGCAACGACGGGGACACAACGACTGAGCGGCGACTGGAATCACGCTGGCCGCCATAACTTTCCGCGACTTCTCCATATTCCCCAACCCCCCGATGTCGAACGTTTGCGCTCTGGAGATCATGGTGGCGACCAAGCGAATTGTCCAGCCCTGGATAGCCAGCCGTCCTGAAGTCGGCCCGAGTCGCAAAGCAGGCGGATCCGACCCGGTCAGACTTTCAGCGGCCCGAGACTGTGCCGCCCCTCTCGCCTTCGGCCGAGCCACGGAGTCGTTCCGAACCGCGGGGCACCCGGCACGGAGCCGAGTGCGTGGGATGGTTGGCCGCTGCTGTGGGTCGGGCTAGCCGCGGTGAAATCGGTTCCGCCGATCAGCCCACCATGCGAACCGATCACGATAACCCCAGTCGAACTCGGCTGTGGCTTCTCGTCCCGGCTGCGCGAACTCACCTTCGGTGTCGTAGATGCTCAGCTCGAAGTCCTGCAACGGACCGGAGGGGCCGATGAGAACCATCGACCGGCAGATCGTGTCGTACAGCCCCTCCCAGACACGAGCGATGCTGTCGGTTATCTCGGCGTGGCTCAACAGTCCGAGTACGGACTGGGTCAAGAACAACGGCGCTACCTCACCGAACTCGGGCTCGGCGGCGAATGTTCCGAGAAGTGCTTGCTCGTCCTCACCGGTGACCGTGATACGCGCGAGTACCGTTTTCTGCCTTCGCAATTCCCAGACAGCACCGATTTCCCTATCCACGGTTCGAGTGTAGATAGGCCGACTCTCACACTCCCCCAGAGCGATCCGTGCAGAATCATCGCCGGATCAGGTTCGTGCGGACACAGCCAATCGACCGGAATTCAGCAACTTGGCGCATTCGGCCGACGCCAGATCAGCTCGGCCCGCGAACCTACGCCCCGCCCGCGGTGGCCGGTTCGGTCAGCGCGCCACGCGCCATGAGCGGATTTCGATACCGACCTCCACCCGTTGCCGCTGCATAGATCCGTGTCCGAGCACCGGAGTCGATATTGCTGCTACGCAACTCATCTCGGCGACCGTACGGTGATCTTGTGAGTTCTCCGACAACACCACGGCCGACGAGCTGGAACGCCGACTCCGGAGCGTGCTGGATGAGCGACTGTTCACAGTGAGCTCGGCAGATTTCGGGTTGGTGGTGGAACGTCCCTACCGCGGGTACCAGACCACCACACCCTTCCGCTACGAAATCCACCTCAACCATGCCATCAGTCGCGTCGAGGTATTTCCGTACTACTGGCCCAGGGAGCGAGATGCCGTTCCTCTGCCGAGGGATCGCGACGAGGATCAGGTCGGAAACCAGATTTGGACGGAGTTGGTCGCGCTGGGATGGGTTCCCGGGCAGGGCGGCCGGGCATGGTTCTCGAAACAGCTCCAATTCCTGGGCTTGGCCACGTCGATCCTGGCGGTCGTCGTCGTCGGCCATGGATCGTGGCCTGCCGGGGCGCTGCTGTCGGCCGTAGCAGCCGTGACGTTCATAATTCGCCGGCGCCTCGATCGTTGAGGTCGTCGGGTTCACCGTGCCGATTCGTCTTGCCCGCATCCGAAGCCGACCCGCGCGGCGTCACCGGATCGGTGACCTCAGGCTTCTGGAAACGTTCCGTGTGCTCGTCGACCCATTGGTCGAAAGTCCGCGCTGGACGACCCGTGACCTTCTCGACGGTGTCGACGACGGTCGTCGAGGCGTCGTGGGCTGCGGCGTGCCAGCCGATCACATATTCGGCATCCGCTCGAGGTACACCGGCGGCTATCAACCGGTCGACGGCCTGCTCATGAGTGATCGGGACGAAGGCGATATCACGACCGACAGCTCGAGACAGGATCGCGATCCGCTCCCTCGGCGTGAGCGACTGCGGACCGGTGAGGTTGTAAGCACGTCCCGCATGGCCGTCGTCGAGCAGTGCCACCGCCGCCACGGCCGCAACGTCGGCCTCGTGCACCACAGCACCGGGGAAGTCGAACGGTTCGCGCACGACGCCCTCGGCCCGCACACTGTCGATCCAGTTCAACGTGTTCGACATGAATTCTTGCGGCTCCAGCCGCGTCCACTCCACACCAGAATTCGCCACTGCCTGCTCGACAGGCCCGACCGTGCCACCCCACACCACGGTGATACGCCGCACGCCCGCATCGACCGCCCGACGCACCAGCTCGGGACCGACCTCGGCGAGCCCCGACGTCACGGTGATATGCAATCGGCTGACCCCTTCGAGGGCAGGCCCCAGAGTTTCCGGAGCGGTGTGCGTGCCCGCCACCAACTCCACCTCCGGCACGAAAAGCCCTGAGGCCGCAGCAGGATTGCGCGTCAGAGCGCGAACCCGATCCCCTCGGCGCATCAACTCCCTCACCACGTGCCGGCCGGTGTTGCCGGTAGCGCCGGTAACCAGTGTTGTCATGGTCGAACTCCTATCGTCGACATCGACGCTAGAAGCTCAACCGCGCTCGAGGTCAAGATCAAGAGTTGGCCCAGAAGCCTCTCATCGGTGATGCCGAGGCGGCGGTGGGCATTTCGATCTCGCTGACGACCAGAACACCGCCGACGATCGCGCAGGTGGAGTCGAAAACACCGCCGTCCCCGACAATCACCCAACACGCCTATCTGAAGTCGCTACATTTCACTAATTCCGGGTGTTAGCGTTCGGCGACCCTGATCTCAGGGGGGAACTGGAGTGAGAGATGAGTTCGAACTGTTCGCCGACGCGACGAATAGGCTGGGGCACAACAGCTTTCATGGCCACGGTGGTGGTCGCAATGGCTCCGTCCGCAGCCGCCGCCACCCAAATCGACATGAGCCTCGAGGCGCCCCCGCCCGGCGGCTATGTGACCGGGGCCGAGTACCACATCACCTCCATACCGGGCCAGGGTGGCGCCGACTCCGACAACCGGGTCGTCTTCACCGACAACGGTCGGTGCTTCGCCGCCTACTGGCGGGTGGGCGGCAAGGATTCCACCGGCTCGAGCCGGGTATTCCCCGCGGTGGAGAAATCGGTCAGATGGGTTCCGACGACCACGGGCGCGCACACCATCGTCGCGACCGCGAACGAGGCGACCGCAACCCTCACGGTGAACACCGTCGCGCCGCCGGTCGGCGCACCGCCGCCACCGCCCGATGATCCGAACGCCAACGGCTGCAACGATACCGGAAACCCCCACGCCGAAAAGCCCGGCACCGGCAGCTTCTGACTTCCGCTTCGCCGCCGAGACGGGCGCGACGGGCCACCGCTCGTCCGCCCGGGTCTCGAAGACCGTGCGCGGTCCGGTCGTCGGAGATCGTTCCGAGCCGAATTCTGACGTCGCTACCCGCTGAATCTCCGCGGCGGCCGACACAGTCGATTGCCTACCAGCTGCCTCCCGATCGACCTCCGCCGTGTCCGTTTCGAACCGCGAACATCGCGGCAGTACAAGACGTCCCGGATCGCTCAGGTTTCGGCGGTGACGGACATCCGACTCCGCCTCGGGTCGAGAAAGGCGGTATCGCAACCGCTTTGGCGATGAAGGTCCTGCACACGGTGCGACTGCCGTCTCTGGCCGACGAACGTTCCCTCGCCGACAAACTCTCGAGTCCGGGATCGCCGGAACGCTAGTCCTGCCCCCTCATCGCAGCGGTCAACGCGGTCCGCGCCAGGTCGCGCAACCAGATATGCGCGGGGTCGGTGTCGTAGCGCTGATGCCAAGAGAGGTACGCACGGGCCGGCGGCAGGTCGAATGGAAGTGGAAGCAGGGCCAGGGCGAGATCGGCGGCGACCGCGCGCGCTGTGGATTCGGGGGCTGTGACGAGGAGGTCGGAGTTTCGCACGAACTCGAGGGCGGCTCGTTCGGTGGGTGCGGTCGCCACCACGCGTCGGGTGAGGTCGAGTCGCGCCAGTTCCTCGTCGAGGTTGTTGGTGAGTTTGCCGCGCCGCGAGACGGCGATGTGCTCGGCCGCGGCGTACCGCGCGGCGGTGACGGTCTCGATACGGGTGAGCGGGTGACCCTGCCGTACGACGATGACGTGCCGGGTCTCGGCCACCTGCTCCGAGCGAATCTCGGGTGCGGTCGGGCGGTCCGCGTTCGCGGCGAGGTCGACTTCGCCGCGGCGCAGCTCGGGGGTATCGATGCTCGATTCCGCGATGAAGCGCAAACGTACTCCCGGCGCTTGCTCGCGCACCGCGGTGAGCAGCGCGGGGCCACCGAGTGCGACCAGCGCGTCATGCCAGCGCAGCGCGAAGGTGCGGTCGAGCGTCGCGAGGTCGAGTTCGCGGCTCGGCGCGAGCACGCCCTGGACCTGCATCAACAGGTCGTGCACCTGTTCCCGGACGGCGAGCGCGTAGGGCGTCGGGGTCATCGTTCGCCCGGTGCGCACCAGGATCTGATCGCCCGTCGAGCGCCGGATTCGGCCGAGGCTGCGGCTCATCGCGGGGGCGGTGACGTACAGGCGCTCGGCCGCCCCGGCCACACTGCCTTCCTCCAGGAGAGCGTCGAGCGCGGCGAGCAGATTCAAATCCAATTGCATGAGAGTCATGCTAGCCGTGCTTTACATGCACTTGATGTTAATCATTGCCGCTCCTAATGTTCGAGGTGCGGCGCAAGAATCCACGATTCCTCGCCCGGTTGATCTCATTCTCCTTGCCCGGATCGGAGCACCCGTCATGCTCGAAACAACTCAGAACACCAGTGTCGCAACGTCTTCCGACGCCGAACTGCTCGCAGAGACCGCGATCGCCGTACGCGCGGCGAGTTCGGTCCTGCGGGAGCGCTTCGGCGATGTGGTCCGGTACCGGACCCGCGAAGAGCTGATGGAAGCGCTTGCCGCCAACGACGATTCGGTGCTCGACATCCTGCGTCCCCGCCTCGAAGCGCTGCGCCCGGATGCCCGCTGGGTGACGGAAGAGCTGGAGGGCGGCGCTCTTCCTGCCGGTGAATGGTGGGTCGTGGATCCGGTCGAAGGCAACGTCGATCACCTGCACGCCCTGCCGGAGTGGGCGGTGACCGCCACCCTCGTGCGTGACAACCAGCCGGTGCTCACCGCGATCCACCTACCGCTGACCGGCGAGACCTATACCGCGCTCGCCGGAGGCGGCGCCCACCTCGACGGGCGGCCGCTGCACGTGTCGGGAACCGAGGACCTCGGGCTGAGCATCGTGGCCACGAGCCAGGCCAGGCCGGACGAGGACGAGAAGGTCGTGCGGCGCGTCGGCTCCTCGATCACCGAGATGCTCCTCGCCGCGCTCGTGGTGCGCGTGGCCGTGCCCGCCACCCTGCATCTGGTGAATGTGGCGGCGGGCCGGATCGACGCCTTCTGGCAGTTCGCCGGGGGCCGTGCGGATTTGCTGCCCGGCGCGCTGCTCGTCGCCGAGGCCGGCGGACGGATCTCCGACGCCGAGGGCCGCCCCTGGACCCTGGGGAGCGAGAGCTTCCTGGCCGCGGCGCCCGGCATGCACGCCGATGCGGTCGCCACACTCTCCCGCTGACCAGAACCCAACAACCAGAAGGACTTTCACCATGAGCAAGATCGCCATTCTCGGCAGCGGCCGCGTCGGCGGCGGCCTGGCCACCGCCCTCACCCGGGCCGGGCACACGGTAACCGTGGCGGACCGCTCGCCGGGCGCTGCGGCCGACGCCGCCCGGACAGCACAGATCGTCATCAACGCCACGCCGGGCGACGGATCGCTGGAGCGGCTCACCGCGCTGCGAGACCACCTGCGCGGCAAGATCCTCGTGGACGTTTCCAACGCCACCGTCGACGGACCGGACGGCCTGCCCGCTGCGCTCATCTACCCCGGATCGAGCCTCGCGGAGCAACTCCAGGAAGCGCTCCCCGAGACGCAGGTCGTCAAGACGCTCAACACGATGCTGTTCTCGGTGATGACCGCGCCCGCCACGCTCACCCAGCCGCCGACCGCGTTCCTCTCCGGCGAGGACCCGCAGGCCAAGCAGGTCGTCGCAACGCTGCTCGCGGACCTCGGCTGGCATCGGGAATGGATCACGGACCTCGGAGGTATCGCGACCGCACGCGCACCCGAAGCCGCGATCTTGTTCGTACCGCCCGTAATCCGATCCACCGGATTCGCACCCTTCGCGATCTCGATCGCTCGCTGATCCACACCAGGCGCGTCCACTCCGGCTGCGTCGCCCGCGGGCTTCTCGTGGGCGAGACCTCGAATGGCCAGGGCTGGTTGATCTTCCGCTGCATTGCGAACAGCGCGCCACATGACAGGTGTCGGCTCGGTGCACGAGTTCAGCGTCGCTTCGGTCCAGCCACCACCGATACCCGGAGTCCACCGGTCCGGACCGGTGGGCAGGCGACGTTACGCGGGGGCCCCGAGCGGGGGGTGCGCGAGGACGCGGGGCTTGTACTCGACCAGCTGAGTGCGGCCGTCGAAGGTGCGGTGCTCGATCATCTCGAGGGCAACGTCCGGATAGCCGTCGTAGATACGTTCCGCGCCCGTGGCACCGGTGATGACCGGGAACATCACGACCCGGAATCGGTCGACGAGTCCGGCTCGTAGCAGGGACCGGCACAGGCTCAAGCTGCCGATCGTGGTGAGGAGCCCCGAACCACTCGACTTCATGGCGCGGACGGCCTCGACGGCGTCGTCACGGACGAGCGTGGAGTTGGCCCACGTCAGCGGCTCCTCGAGCGAGGAGGAGAACACCACCTTCGACGCTTTCGTGAGCCCGTCGACGGACGCCTCCTCTTCCGGCCTGAACTCGTCTTGGCCATCGGGGACCTGGCCGGTCGCGAAGCCCGACATCAGGCGATAGGTGTTCGCCCCCATCAGGTGGGTGGCCTCGGGCTGCTCCCCGAGCCATGCGAGATACTCCGGACCCTCGAGGCCCCAGAACCCGGGCCATCCCTCCCCCGACGCGTAACCGTCGAGCGAGGTGATGAAGTCGACGAGAAGCTCCGACATGGCGGTGTCCTTTCGTAGGGTGTCATGAGCTTTGACCGACCGGGAGCCGCAAACTCATCGGCCGATCGGATCAGGAGAAGGGATCGGAAAGTTCCTGCCGCGTCAGGAACGATCTCGATTCGTCGACCGTGCTGAAGCCGGCCATCAGCGGACTGTGTTCATTGCGGTTCTCGACGCGCGCGGCGCCGTCGTTGCAGGCCGGGGTGGATGCCTGCAGGGAGTTCGGCGTGCGCGGCGATGCGATGGAGCAACGGAAGGAGCAGCGCTCGCTCGGGGCCGTCGAGTGGTGCGAGGATTTCCGCTTCCAGTGCGTCGGCCTCGGATTGAATCGCCGCGAGAGCCTCGCGGGCCTGATCGGTGAGGTGGACCGCGTGTGCGCGACGGTCAACCGGGTGCGTGCGCCGGGTGACCAGGGCGCGCTGCTCCAGCTCGTCGACGAGTCCGACCATCGCGTTGCGGTGCACCCGAAGTAGATCCGCGAGTTCCTGCTGACTGCGACCATCCGCTGCCGCGAGATGACCCAAGACCGCGAAGTGTGCCGGGTCCAGATCCAACCGCGTCAGCTGCTCGGTGAACCGGTACGCCACGTGATGGCCGATCTGCGACAACAAGAAGACCGCGCGCGAGTCCAACGGCTGGTTCACCATGACCTCATATTAGCGACTCAACAAGACTGTCACATAACAGGATTGACAGGTAATCGTATTGTCATTTAACGTGACAATATGTCGAACGCAACCAACTCCCCCCAGCCCGTCGACCTGGACACCGAAGCGCCCGTCACGGTGATCAATACGATGTCCGTCCCTGCGGCACAGCGGGACCTGTTCCTGCAACGCTGGCTCGGCACCGCCCAGTACATGGCGGCCGCGCCCGGGTTCCGCCGCACCCGGATGTTCCAAGCAGCCGGTGACGCGGCAGAGGCGGTGTTCGTCAACGTCGGAGACTGGGACAGCGGCACTGCGCTGGGCAAAGCCCTCGGCACGCCGGAATGGCGTGAGCTGACACTGCGGATGCAGGACGGCCTCGACCTCACCGCACGACCGATGATCTACCACCTCACCCTCGAGCTGACACCCGGCGAAATACCGACCACCGGAAGCTGACTCGACGATTCACCCCCCGGCCGGTCCGCACACGCGGAACCAGCCGAGCAAACCTCTCAGCAGGGCCGAATGCCTTGCCGGACAACATGTCTGAATCCCGCAGGAGCACAACCATGTCACGAAAGACCCTCAACACCGCTCTGGCCACCGCCGTCGTTCTATTCACCTTCTACCTCGCGATCTCATTCCTCCTGACTCCCGAGAGCGCCGCCCAAGGGTTCGGGCTGCCGAACATTCCCGCCGGCGATGGCGGCGGCTTCCTCATCGTGAAAGGCTGCCGCGAACTCGCGATGGGCCTGGGGACGGGGGTCCTGCTGGTGACCGGCCAGCGCCGCGCCCTGGGCTGGGTCATGCTGATGACTGCCGCCGCCCCGGTCGGCGACATGATCAACGTCCTGGCGCACCACGGCTCCACGGCCACCGCGCTCGGCGTCCACGGCCTGACCGCAGCGCTGATCGCCGCCACCGGCATACTGCTCCTCCGCGAAACCAGCGCCGCGCCCGAGACCCAGCAGTTGGCCACCCCCGCATCCGGCGCGCAACTCGCCTGAAATCGGCACGCCCACAACATATTTCACCTATGGGGACGCGATAGAACACCTCTACTGAACCGCTGTCGGCTACACCGCACTGGGTTTGCCGTCAGGCCTGCTCTACCGCGAACTCACCGAAATCCACCAATTTCACCGTTCCCGAACGCGCGGGTCACAGCAAAGTAGTGCGTTCGGATCGGTGAGTGTGGATGACCGGAGGTCGGCTGCGTCGAGCGGGCCTTCGGCCGTATCTCGATGGGGTGCTTGCTGAAATACCGACCGTACGCAGCCTGGGTCGATGATCACGAACGCGGATGACCGTGCGACCGCGCAGGTGATACACGCTCTGGCTGTACTGGCGGACAAGGGCATGCTCGACGAGGAGTGCTGGCCCGGTATCGCGCGAATCCTTCTCGATCAGGGGTTCCGATGGCCGGCCATCCGCGCTCTCGCCGCGCGCGACGAGCCGACCGAGTACCGGGTTCTGCTGATATTGAAAGACCTTGCCGCGCAGACAGAGCGAGATCTCGCAGATGGCCCGATCGCAGACCCCTGGGATGTGGTCGCCGGAATCTATGGACGTGCCTGGCGATTCGGGCTGCTCGACGAAACCTTGGCGATGTGGCGGATGGATCACGTCTGCTTCCATCTTCGAGGGCTGCCCGACGATGAACGCTGCCTCGGCATGAGGCTTCTGTGGCGGGCCATGGGTGTCAAGGAAGCCGACGGCGAATATCCTTCCGCGGACGTCCCCGCCCAAGCCGAAGCCGTTCTGGCCCAAGCCGACTCCCTACTCGCGCCACGAGCGCTGAGTTATACGCTGTGCGAAGCGATCCGGGCAGCCATGGACGATGCCGCGTACTGAGACCGACTGGCCTTGGACCGTCGCGCTGCCTGCGGCCCACCCACCGTTCAGAACATCCCACCACCGGCGTGGAGAGTTTGGCCGGTGATCCACCGGCCACCATCCGAGGCCAGGAAGGCGACCACATCCGCGATGTCAGCGGGTTCGGCGAGCCTGCCGAGTGGAATTCCGGCGGCGATAGCGGCGATCTGATCGGGCTGCACTGTCGCGGCGACTTTTTCGGTGCGGGTGGGGCCGGGGCGCACACTGTTCACGGTGATGCGGCGGGACGCGAGCTCGGTTGCCAATACCCGAACGAGCTGATCGCCTGCGGCTTTGCTGGCGGCGTACAGGCCCGCATCGGCGCGCGGAACCACCGCCGCGCCACTGGAAATGACGATGATTCGTCCGTCGTCCACCACATGGGTCGCGGCCGCGCGCAGGGTGGCGAACGTGGCTCTGGCGTTGGCGTCGAATACTCGGTCGTAGTCGGCATCGGTGGCCTGGGCCATCGGCGTGAAGTGGGTGACGGCCGCGCAGTGCACCACGATATTCGGGTCGCCGTACTGTGTGCGCGCGACCTCGAACATGCGGCTGACCTGTTCGGGCACAGCGACATCGGCACGCACTGCCGTGGCGTCACCGCCACCCGCGCGGATGGCGGCCACGACGGACTCGGCCGCCGCGGCATCGGAACGGTAGTTGACGATGATGCCCGCGCCCGGGGAACCGAGTCGCTCGGCGATGGCACGGCCGATGCCGTGTGCGGCACCGGTGACGATGACGGTCGGGGTGTGCGACATAGCGCTCTCCTGTCGATGATTCGAGATGGCTTGCGAAATGCTGTGCCGCACTGACGCTATTGCTCGACAATGATCCGAACCATGGCCAGTTATGCTCGAAACATGCTCAATCGGATCACCGGGGAGAGGCGATGGCGATCGACGTTCTGAGCGATGCGGTGGCCGCGCTGACAACGGCACCCGCCCTGTCGGTGCACACCAGCGCCCGCGCTCCCTGGGGATTGCGGTTCGGAGGACGGAGGGGATTCGGCTTCCACGTGATCGTGCACGGTGATTGCTGGCTGCTCCGTCAGGGCACCGAGCCGCTTGCGCTACGAGCCCGGGACGTCGTGCTGATGCCCAGCGGGGTGGTGCACTGGCTTGCCGACAGCCCCGATACCGCGCCCGCCGATCTGGTTGTGGACCGCCGCGTCGGAAGAATCGCCGTCGGCGGCGACGGCGCAGAAACCACCGTGGTGTCGGGGGCGTATCAGATCGAGACAGGCGCACGGCATCCACTGCTCACCGGCCTTCCCGATGTGGTTCACCTGTCCGGCCACGCACATTCTCGCCTGTACGGCGCTGTCGAATTGCTGAGCGCCGAGATCGAGGCGCGGGACCCCGGCGGCGACGCGATCGTCACCGCATTGGTGGACGCGCTGCTGATCTACATCCTGCGAGCGTGGCACGACGGGAGAACCACCGGGTGGACCGCGGCGATGACCGATCCGGCGATCGGCCGCACCCTGCACATGATGCACGCGAACCCCGCCGAACCATGGACCGTGGACCGACTGGCAAGCGAGATCGGCTTGGCGCGAGCCACTTTCATCCGGAGGTTCACAAGGCTGGTCGGTGAACCACCGCTGACCTACCTGACTCGCTGGCGGATGATCACGGCGGCCCGCCTGCTGCGCCGCGATCCGGCACCGCTGGCGGTCGTCGCCCACCAGGTGGGCTACACCTCGGAATTCGCCTTCGCCAAGGCGTTCAAACGGGAATACCAGCTCGCGCCGGGCGCCTATCGACGCGAGCATCGAGAATCGCTGCCGTAGGACACACCCCGGGCTCGCGAGCAGACCCAACCGACCGCCTGAACATTTCGTCGCCACCAGCCCTCCGGTGATCCCGTCGGCAGCGAGTTACGTTGTGGCGGTTCACCTCAGGGCATCAGCACGATCTTTCCGTGGGTGTGCCTGCGTTCGAGTTCGGCGTACGCCCGGCGAACCTGCGTCAACGGGTAGACGTTCGCGATCGGGACTTCGAGTTGTCCGTCGGCGATCAACTCGGCCAGTTCGGCGAGCACCTCGGCGCCCGCCCTGCCCTCGGTTCCGGGCTCGGTCTTGACCCCGTACTTCGCCGCCGCCGCGAAATCGATGGTCGTGTCGACCCACTCGGCTGGGACACCGAGGGCGAGCGCCAGTTCGACGTACCCGCCGCCGTAGGCGTCGATGAAGGCATGAATGCCGTTGGGCGCGTTGGCCTCGATCCGTTCACCGACGCCGTCACCATAGGCGACGGGGATCACGCCGTGGCTGCGCAGCCACTCGTGATTGCGCTCGCTCGCCAGGCCGATGACCGTGGCCCCGGCGCGGCGCGCGAGCTGGACGGCGAAGGAGCCGACTCCTCCGGCCGCTCCGGAGACGACGACGGTCTCGCCCTTCTCGAGCTGTATCGAATGCACTGCTCCCCATGCCGTCGTGCCGGCGATGTAGAGAGCGCCCGCCACCTCCCATGAGATGTTCTCCGGTTTGGGGGTGAGGTTGTCGATCTCGACCAGGACGAGTTCGGCATGAGCGGCCCGCAGCTCGGAGAATCCGATCACCTCGTCGCCCACCGAGAATCGGTCGACATCGGGACCGAGTTCGACGACCACTCCGGCCAGATCGCTGCCCTGCCCGGACGGAAATGTCGAGGGAAAAATGTCCCTCATCGCACCCGTGCGTACGGCCGCCTCTCCGGGGTTGATACCGGTCGCTCGCACCTGCACCAGGACCTGTGTGCCCGCGGGCACGGGGCGGTCGACCTCGTCGATCCGCAGGACGTCGATTCCGCCGAATTCGTCGTACCTGACAGCCTTCGTCATTGTCTTGCTTCTCCTTCGGCGCGCGATGGCAGGCTGAGGTCGGGAACGGTTCGCACCGGCGTGCCCGTCACCAGTGCACCGTTCCGGCATCGTCGAAGAATCCGCCCGTCGGTCCGTCCGCCCGCAGAGTCGCGAGGTGAATCGCGATCGCCGCCCCCTGCTCCGGTGTGCGGACGCCTTGGAAGCCGTTGAGGTCGGTGGCGGTGTAACCGGGGCAGCCGGAGTTGATCAGGATATTCGTGTCGCTCAGTTCCTTGGCGTACTGGATGGTGAGGGCGTTGAGGAAGGTCTTCGACGCGAGGTAGGCAGCGGGGACCTGGCCCATATCGATGCCGGGCGTGCTCTGCAGGGCGAGCGAGGCCACACTGCTGGACATGTTGACGATTCGCGGTGAGGCCGAGTCGCGCAGCATCGGCAGCATGGCGTTGGTGACACGCAGGACGCCGATCACGTTGGTTTCCACGACATCTCGCACGGTCACGGGATCGAGCGTGGTGGGTATCTGCGGCATGGCGCCGGCGATCGCGGCATTGTTGACCAGCACGTCGAGCCCTCCGGCATGCTCGGCGATCAGCTCGGCCGCGGCGGCGACGCTCGCGTCGTCGGTCACGTCGAGCGGCACACCGAACGCATCGGCCCCGGCCGCGCGCAGCTTCTCCACCGCGGTGTCGCGGCGTTCCCGATCCCTCGCGCCCACACCGACTCGCCAGCCGAGCGCGCCCAGGCCCGCGGCGATCTCGTATCCGATTCCTTTGTTCGCGCCGGTCACCAGCGCGATCGTCCGTTCACTCATGCCGTCGATCATGTTGCCGACTCGGATGCGGCGTCCAAGACCGATCGAGTGCTCGGGGATACCGCACGGGTATCGGCCGTGGTGAGCGCCGAATATGATGGCATCGTGGAGACACGGGAGATGCGATACTTCGTCGCCGTCGCCGAGGAGTTGCACTTCGGGCGGGCGGCACAGCGGCTCGCGATGGCGCAACCACCGCTGTCGCGGGCGATCCAGCAGCTCGAACGACGGCTCGGAGTCGTTCTGCTGCACCGCACTTCGCGCGCGATCGGATTGACCGAGGCCGGATCGGTGCTGCTGCGCGAGGCCCGGCTCGCACTCGAAGCGGTCGAGGCCGCCGAGCGGCGAACCCGCCGGGCCGCGCCCGACCATCCCGGGATGGTGTTGGCCGCCAAGGCCGGAGCCTCCAGCGAACTGCTGTCCAAACTGCTGCACGCCTACGCCGCCGAACCGGACGCCGTGGCGGTCGAGGTGATGCTGTGCGCGCCGGGCCAACCGGAAACCCTGCTGCGCACCGGACACGCGGATGTCGCTCTGCTGCACCGGCCCTGGGACGCGACAGCCGGATTCGACACCGAGGACCTGTGCACCGAGCAGCAGGTCGTGGTCCTGCCCTCCGGTCACCCCCTCGCCACCCGGGCGTATGTGCCGATGGCCGAGGTCAAAACCCTGACGAACCTGCCCCTGCCACGCTGGCCGGGACCGGATGGCAGCTACCCGGCCGGTCCCGGCCCGAAGGTGCGCGACCATACCCAACTGTTCCAACTGATCGCGCTCGGACTCGCGTGCGCGCTCGTGCCCGAGTCCCTTCGAGCCCAGTTGCGCGACGACCATGCCATCGTCCCCGTCCCGGACGCACCAGCCGTCACGACCGTCATCGCCTGGCCACCACACAGCAGGTCCAAAGCCGTTGCCCACCTTGTCCATACCGCCACGCGTCTCTAGCGGCACCTCAGGGTCGAGCACGGCCGACGTTGGGTGATCCCCGAGACGACGGTGAGCATCGCGGTGGAAGGCGTGCGGATCGACGACCACAGGTCGGCATGTGACGGCCCGATCAGTCGCGCTGCGCGCCCTCGGGCCAGATGACATCGATGGGCAGACCGCGTGCATCGGCCAGCGCGACGACGGTCCCGGTTCCGCTGCGCTCGCCGGATTCGCCGTCCCACACCGCGATCAAGCGCTCCACACAGGACAGCACGGCCTCGTTCGCGGCTTCGTAGGCCGGGGCACCGGCCTCGTCGAAGTCCATGGTCCGCACCTGCGTCGCGCGCGCGATCAGCTCGTCGAACAGCTCGACGTGGTCGGGCTCGACCTTCCGTTCCCGGTAGCCCCGGGTCGGCAGGACGACCTCCAACCGGCCGCCCACATCCAGCACCGCGCGCGCGAACACACTGTCCGCGCCGCGCGCCAGACAGCTCACACCCACCAGGTCTGCCGGATCCCCCGCCGCCACCAGAATCCGCACGATCCCATCGCGAATCAAAGGAACCGAATCCGGCGTGATGTTCATGTGCCCGGTGACACCGATGCGAGTCATCCCCCCTCTATACCCGGATATCGGCGACGGGCGCATACCGCCACGCACTGCGCCGCCGCCCGGCCCGCTCGCCGACACCCCGGATCTCGGCTCGTCATCCACCCGAGAATTCCGAATCCGACTTGGCCCGTAGCCAATACAGGATCGCGGTCAGATAGTGCTTCGCCTCGCACGCCTGCGGGCAATCCACGTGCGCGCGCATGAGTTCCTCCGCCACTTCGAGCCTCAGCACAGGCTCGCTCGGCATCGGATGGTCGACTTCGGCGCGGGTGGTCACAACGACCTCTCGGACGTCGCCGTGGCGCGGTGTGCGGGTATCGACGCCGCGCCCGCCGGAACGATGCGCCCGGCCTCGATCAGTGTGCGTCGAGCCTGGGACTTCGCCGCACAGACGGAGATCGGACATGCCTTGTGTTCCTGCATGATTCGATGCGCTCGCACGGAGCTCATCGTCTCTTCCGGAACGGATTCGTGGTCGATCGGTGGAAGGCCGAGCATCTTCGGTCACATCCTCGAGGTGGTCGACTGATTGGTTGTCGCCCGGTCGCGAGTACATCGCACGACGCGAGGTAACTACAGGTCTACCTGCCTCGCGACGCCTTTGGAATGTTCCATGAAGCAAAGTGCGCCAAAACAATTCCAGGTTCCAGATACGCACGGATAATCATTCCTGAATTGCATAAGACCGATAGCGAGGCTAAGCGATGGCCACAGGTTCCACTGTTCCACGTCGCCTGATCGGGCGGACGCTCAAGCAGCTCCGCGAGCAATCCGGCGTGCCACAGGTCAAGGCGTACAAACTCATCGACGTGTCACCGCAGACACTGTGGCGAATCGAGACCGGGCAGCCCGGCCCGAAGATCCGCGAGATCGACGTCGACGCGCTGTGCAGGCTGTACGGCGCCGATGACGACACCATCTCCGCGCTGATCGGCTTGGTCGCGGAAACCAAGAGTCCAGGATGGTGGCATGACTACGGAGCCGCCGTACCGAGCTACTTCGATCTCTACCTGGGCATGGAGGAGGCTGCCCGGAAGCTGACCACCCTCCACGGGTCTCTACTGCCGGGCTTGCTCCAGACGCCCGGCTATCGGCGCGCGGTGATCTGGGCCGCGATTCCGGGCATGCCGACGGTGGAAGTCGAACAGCGCATCGAGATCTCGGCCAAACGGCAGGAACGGCTGACCGAGGATCCGGCCGACTTCAGCGTCACCGCGTACCTCTGCGAGTCAGCCCTGCGCTGGCCGATCGGAGGCCCCGCCGTGATGGCCGAACAACTGCATCACATCGTGGAGGCATCGAAGCTGGCCACGACGTCAATTCGCGTGGTGCCCATGGGAACTACTACGCCGTTGCCGCTCATAGTTGGTACGTTCACATTGATGGAGTTCCCGGCGTACGCGGACACCCGTCTGACGGAACCCCCGTTGGTTTACGTGGAGGGGTACACGGGCGCACTGTACCTGGACAAGCCCACAGAGCTGGACCAGTACCGGGCAGCTTGCAAGACGCTCAACGCCACGGCGCTGAGCGAGCAGAAAACCAGGCAACTGGTGCTGAGCATCGCGAAGGAGCACGAGTGAGTACCGAGCTGTCCAAGGCGGATTGGTTCAAGAGCAGCCGCAGCGGCCCGAACCAAGACTGTGTCGAGGCTGCTCACCTGAGCGAGGGCTCGATCGGCGTGCGCGACTCCACACTGGGCACACGCAGCCCCGTACTGGTCTTCGGACCGGCCGAATGGGACACCTTCACCGGGGCTGTGCAGTCGGGAAAGTTCGACCTCTCGTAGTGGCACCCAGCGACGTTGCACCTCGCAAGCTCGTGCTCTGGGATCTGGACGGCACTCTGCTGCATCCCGCCGGTTTCGGCCTGCACGTGATGGGTTCCGCCTTCCTGCGACTGTTCGGCGTGGACGCTCCGACCGGCATCTCCTTCGCCGGCCGGACCGACCGCGCCATTCTCCGGGACCTGATCGCCGCTGCCGTGCCGGCGCACGCGCATCGCCAGGACGAGCTCCACCGGCTCGCCGCCGACGTCGCCGAAGACTCCCGCGCTCTCTTCCGCTCCGGCGGCGGCAGAGCCCTGCCCGGAGCATTGGAATCCATTGCGGCCCTTGCTCGAAACCCCGATGTCGTCCAATCCGTCCTCACCGGAAACCTCGAGCGAATCGGCAGGCTCAAACTCGCCGAGATCCAGGCCGACGACCACTTGGACCTGGAGGTAGCCGCCTTCGGCGACGATCACGCGATCCGGGCCGACCTCGTCGTCGTGGCCCGTGAACTGGCCGAGAAGAAGTACAACGCCCAATTCACCGGCCGCGCAATAGTTCTGATCGGCGACACCCCGCTGGACATAGCGGCCGCAGCCGCCCACGACGCCCTCGCCATCGCGGTGGCCACCGGCCGCTACTCCCCCGCCGAACTCTCCGACGCCGGAGCACATCTCGTCCTGCCCGACCTCCTGCACACCGACGCACTCCTCGCGGCGATCGAGAGTTAGCGACGCACGCGTTGCGGCAGCACGACATCGACAGTTCCCGACGACAGGAGCGCTCCGGCATGGTGGAAGACACCGCACATACGGCGAACGCTCCGAGGGGAACGCTCCACGAACTCGCGGACGGGGCACTGCTGCTGCATCGCTCCGGCATCGGCGGACCACCCGTGGTGTTCCTGGCCGGCGGCGGGATGTCAGGGCTGTACTACTGGAAGGTGCACGAACTCGTGGCCGGGTTCACCACGAGCGTGCTCTACGACCGCCGGGGTCTGGGCTGGAGTTCGTCGGCGGAGTTGCCGCGCAGCGGCATACAGGTGACCGATGATCTGCGCGAATTGCTGCGCGTCGCGAACGTGCCCGGCCCGTACGTCCTGGTCGGGCATTCGCTCGGCGGCTTGTACGCACGCCTCTACGCGAAGCGGTTTCCCGGCGACGTAGTCGGCATGGTGCTGCTCGACCCCACACACGAGCAGATCGTCGACTACCTCTCCGAGGAGAAGGCGCGACTACTGAGCAACCCGAGTACCGCCGACCCGCTCCCACCCGACCGGCTCGACGCGATGCGCGCCACCTACCGCGCCGCCTTCGGCCAAGCCCTGGCCGAATGGCCCGCCGACCTCCGTGAGCCGCTGCTGGATCAGGGGTTCAGCCACAACGGCTTTCGACAATCCCTGCGCGAACCGATGAACCTGCCTCGCCTCTTCGACGAGGTCCGCGCCGCCGGTCCCGACCCGGATGTGCCCCTCACCGTCATAGCCGCGATGGGCACCGACACCATCGCCGAGGAACTCACTCCGCCCGAGGCGCACGCCTCCCTGGCCGAGTCCACCCACACCAAGAACCGCCTGTACACCGACCTGACCACCGCCCTCCCCCAGGCCGAGATCCGCCACCTGCACGACGTCGGACATTCGACTATCGCCTGGCTCCGCCCGGACGCGATCGCCGAGACGATCCGCGACATGATCGGACACTGAGAAAGCCCGCGCTACGGCATCGCGGCCGCCAACAGCTCGTCCCACCGCCGCATCACCAATTCCGTGTACAGGTCCGCACCGATGCCGTACGCGCCGAGCGCATACCCATCATTCGCCTCCACGAGCGCGGTCACACCGTTCACCAGCACTCCGAAGTCGATACCGTAGGCCGCTGGTGCGGTTCCCGAGCCGCGATACGCGGCGACCGCTGCCTCGACCACATTCATATCGAGCGCCATCGACGCGTCGCCGTCGTAGTGGCCGATCGACACAACGCGATCTTCGATCACATAGATCCGATACTCCGTAACCCACTGGACCACCTGCGAACACCAGACCCGCTGTCTGCGACTCACATTGCCCAGTGCGGCGATATCTCGTTCCGAATAGCAGACAGCCCCGGTGAAATACTTCCGCCGCTCCGCGGGCTTCACGAATACCGCAGGCATGGAGCCGATTTCGAGTCCCCGCTCCACGTCCGTGAGTGTCGAGTTCCATACTCGACGCCCGAGGAATTCGTTCAACGCCTCCGGGTAATCGTCCGGTGGTGGTACAGCGATCCCGAGTTGCCCCATTGCGCCGTGCATCGCGTCCATGTCACCGGCGATGAACGTATCCGCTCCCAACGGCAACTGCCGCCGGTGAATTCGCTTGATCGTGTAGTACCGCACAGGAATCCCGAGGCGACCGAGACCCTGCTGTAGCAGCGTCTCCTCATCACGCATGGGACCTTTGCCCGAGTACTGGAGAAACGCCGTGGTGATCATGGTGAGGCCGATCATGCCCGACCGCGCGCCGAGCTCCGCGGCACGGTGTGCGGTGTTCGGGGCGGTGGCCTGCCGCACATCGGCTGACCACGGGTAATTCTGTGGACACCCAGGATCGGCGTGCCCACAGTGCAGGGGTGACGAGAAGCGATGGGTGGGTGTCGGTCCGGAGCCGGGCTACCGGGTGGAGTGTGACGTCGTGGGTGCTGTTCGCGAGTTCGGGGCCGCTGGCGAAGGCGGTGATGATGGCGGGCTGGTCGGCGGCCGCGGTGACAGCGGCGCGCATCACGCTGGCGGCGGTGGTTCTCGTGCCCGTGGTCGCCGTGGTCAGGCCGTGGGCACTGAGGTTCGGGTGGGGTGACGTGTGGCTGTTGCTGGGCAGCGGGGTCGTCGGCGTGGCCGGGGTGCAGCTCCTGTTTTTCGTTGCGGTGGAGCGGGTTCCGGTGGGGGTGGCGATGGTTCTGGTCAATCTCGCACCGGCGCTGATCGCGCTGTGGGTGCAGCTCGTGCGACGCGTCCGACTCCCCGGACCGGTGTGGCTGGGAATCGGATCGACGATGGTCGGACTCGTCCTCGTCGCGCAGGTCTGGGAGAGCACACGGCTGGACGTGCTGGGCATCGCGGCAGGTCTGGGCGCGGCGGTCTGCTCGGCTGGATTCTTCATCCTCGGCGAGCACGGCGCGCGCACGCACGACCCCGTCGGACTGACCGCGATCGGGTTGGCCGTCGGCGCGGTGGTGATCACGGTGTTCGCCCGGGTATGGCCCGTGCCGACCGACTTGCTCACCGCCCCAGCGATACTCGGCGATCTGCGCACACCGATATGGCTGGTGCTGCTGGTATTGGCTGTGGCCGGGACGGTATTGCCCTACGTGGCCGGGCTTCATGCCTTGCGTACCCTGCCCGCCACGCTGGCCGGTGTGCTGGCCGTGGTGGAACCACTCGTCGCCGCCGCACTCGCATGGCTGTTGCTCGGCCAATCGCTGCGTCCAGCACAGTTGCTCGGCGCGGCGGTGATGCTGTGCGGCGCGATCCTGGTGCAGCTGACGATGCCCGATCCCGTTCGACTCAGTCGGTGAGAATCTGTTCGCGGAGGATGTCGGCGTGGCCGCAGTGGTGGGCGAGTTCACGCAGTACCTGCAGGTAGACCCAGTGGAGGGTGCGCGGGCCGGAGCGGTGGCCCGTCGCGATGGCGGTCAGGGGGAGGTCGGCGACGGTTGCGCGGGCGGTGGCGCAGGCCGCTCGGTGCGCAGCGGTCACCGAGGCGATGGTGTCGTCGTCGGAGAGGCGGAAGGAATCGTCCGGACTCTGCACCAGGCCGAGCTCGCGGCGGGTCGTGCCGCCGACGCACTCCTCGAACCACACCCGTTGCATCCAGGTGACGTGCTTGAGCAGACCGAGCAAGGTGGTCGCGGAGGGGACGAGCCGGCGGCGGGCCTGCTCCTCGGTGAGGCCGTCGAGAGTCTTCTCCATGGCCGTGCGGTACTCCTCGATGAACGCATCGAGCTGGGTGCGTTCGTCCTGCAGCGGTACATCGAACGAACCCATCGGAGTCTCCCGTCGTCTCGCAGGCCGAGCATGCACCCTCTCGCACGGGAGGCTGCGCCGCCCGGCACTTCACGCTATCGGATCCCTCTTACGGCCCGTCAGCCGTCTTCGCGACAGTGGTCCTCAATCCCCGAAGCCGCGGAACACTCCGTCCGAATCGACCGCTCCCGCAAAGTCTTCGAAGTCCATGTTCGCCTGCGTGAGATTGACTTCGACCAGACACACCTCGCGCGGAAGAATCCGGAAGGTCGGCAGGGTCGGACCAGGCTCACCGCCGCCGCTGTGATCGACGACCAGGATCGGATGCTCGGGATCGCGGATGGCCCGTTCATCGACGATGTAGATGTAGTAGGACTGCGGTGTCAGCAGCTTCTCGAGACCCTCGACCGTGACGGCGGTCAGGGCGGGCTCGTCGACGACGGTGAGTCCGTACATCACATCGAGTCCGTCCGGCTCGTACGACCGATTCACCGCCTCGAGCGTCGCGCGCCACGCGGCGTCGTCGGTGAAATCCGTTCGCACCAACAGCGATTCCTCGCCGGGTAGCACCGACTTCGGTGAATTGCTCTGCATGGAAGGCGAAGTCCTCACTGTCGAACGACTCTCATCGGGTTCACCGGCGCACCCCACCGCCCCAGGCACGATCGCCAGTACCGCGAGCATCGCGCGAAGCAATCTGATCATCACACCTCCAGTCGGAACTCGAGTTGTAGCACGCGCCGCCGACAGTCCTCACCGTCGGCGGCACGCCCCAGCCAGTCACACGTCGGCTGTGCAGACCACCTCACTGACGTGGGTCTGAGAGAGTTCCGCGGACCCGACATTGGCGAGAATGGAGGGCGGGTAATAGCGGGAAAGACTCGAATAGGCGCCCCGCAACGCAGATTCTCGATCGGGCCCCACACCGGTTCCGACGCCGTAGCTGGTGTCGTTGTCGGTGTACACCAGCGCGCCACACCCGTTCGCCCAGTGCGCCAGCACAACACAATCGGTGGCGCCGTCCCAGGCGCAGTTGTCCAGCGCCTGGTTTATCGCCAGCTCCGGATTCGCCACATCGACACTGGTGCCGTAATTCCACCCGTCCAGGCTGAAGGCGATCGCGGCGAACAGGTCGGACCCGTCCGGAGTGACAACAGCATCCGCCGTACCGGCCCCGATCATCGACCCCGCCGCGAAACCCGCCGCAGCGACCGCGACGACGACCTTACCAATGACACTCATCAAGCACTTTCTCCTGTGAACACGCAGATTCGAACTCGACGAATCTTCGCCGAACACTGCCGGATTCGCGCAATCAACGCCCAGGATCACTCCGGCCACTCCGAGCTATCACGATGGGCGTGAAATCACTGCCGCACGCGCCCCGCCGGTCTGAACCCGCCGATGGATACCACCCGTTCATCTTCCGGCGCGGTTTCGGCCTGCGTGACCCTCGACGGCTCGTAACATGATGCGTTCCAGCGCGATTCAGTCGGGGCGGGACAATGACGGGATTGCCGAATGAATGGACTGCGACCGCTGCGGGAATTGGTTCGGCCGGTGGTCGGTGCGATGACAGCGCTGGCCCTGTGCCTCGGGGGCCTAGCGCTGCAGCAGCATGTCAGCCGGCCGGAAATGCAGCCGGCGGGGGTCGAAGTGGGACCGATCACCAAGCCGTGGCCCACGAGCACGGTGCCGCCGAGCCATTGGCTCGAACCCGGGCGCTGAGTGGTACCGCTTCCGAACTTCAGCCCAGACGCAGGCGAACCATGGGGAGCGTATCGACCGGCGCACCAGTGGCCTGCTAGATAATCGCTCGCGCCCGCCGCGGCGTCATTGCTACCGTGCCGTCATGCGAGTCCCTTCGCGATTCACCGCCGCTGCCGCGCGAGCTATCAGCTCCCCGGCCGCCGCTGCCTGACCTCTTCTCCCCACCGGCGACCGGAAACGTCCGCCGGTGCGCCGAGTCTCGTTGCCCGACTTGCCCTGTGCGGTCGCTTCCGGTCGATATCGATTCGACGGAGCACCCACCATGATCACCACCGATCAGACCATCAGCACCTTCCTCGACTTCTTCCACGAGCGCGGGCACCGGCGCACGCCGGGTGGATCACTCGTGCCCCCGCCCGGGGACCCGGTGCTGTTCACCACCTCCGGAATGCATCCGCTCACCCCGCATCTGAGCGTCGGCCGACATCCGCTGGGCCGCCGCCTGACCGGACTGCAACGCTGCCTGCGCACCACCGATCTCGACGAGGTCGGCGACAGCACCCACCTCACCGTCTTCGAGATGCTCGGGTCGTGGTCGTTCGACGACTACGACTGCCCACAGAGCGTGCGGTGGGGCCATGAGCTGCTGCGCGACGGGTTCGGTATCGAGCCCGATCGCCTGCACGTCACGGTTTTCGGCGGAGACGATCAAGTGCCGCCGGATCACGAATCGTGGCGGGTCTGGGACGAACTGGGGATACCGGTCGAACCGACCACACACGAGAACTGGTGGTCCAACGGACCCACCGGACTGTGCGGTCCCGATACCGAGATCTTCCTCTGGACCGGCCCCGAAAAGCCGCGCGGCACACCGACTTCCGACGATCGATGGGTGGAGGTGTGGAATCACGTCATGATGCGCTACCTCCGGCATCCGGACGGCAGCCTCGAACCGCTGCGCAGGCCCTGTATCGACACCGGGCTCGGGGTCGAGCGGCTGGTGCGAATCCTGCAGGGCATGCCGTCCGTATTCGAGATCGATGTCTTCGAGCCGTGGACGACCGGCCTCACCGAGCTCTGGGGACCGCTGGACGAGCCGACGTCGCGGGTGCTGTCGGATCACCTGCGTTCCGGCGTCGTCATTCTCGGCGACGAGGTGATGCCGTCCCCGAACGGACGCGGCCACATCCTGCGCCGATTGATCCGCCGGATGCTGACCACCCTGTGGCGCGAGGACCCCACCCGAACCCTGTCCGATCTGCCGGTGGACCTCGTGCGGCACACCCTCGACCACTTCCGCCAGCTACGCGATCCACACCGGGTGCGCACCGTTCTGCTGCACGAGGAACACAAATTCCGGTCGCTGCTCCGGCGCGGAGAACAGGTGCTCTCCCACCGCCGATTCACCGGCCCTCTCGATGAGGACGACTACCGATACCTGCACGACACGCACGGACTTCCCCGTGGTCTCGTGGAGTTTCTGCGTACCGGGGACGATGTCGTCGCTGTCCGAGACCGCGATATCGACTGACCGATAGGCTTGCGGCAAGCGGCGGTCGGGCGACCTCCACCATTCGACCTCAGGAGGACTACATGACACGCGAACTCGTCTACACGGGCTTCATGTCGGTGGACGGCGTCGTGGATTCACCGGGCGGGAAGGTGGAGGGGCACCGCAGCGGCGGCTGGGTGCGCGAGACCGAGTTCGTGCCCGAGGCCTACTCGCTCAAGGGCGAGGAGCTCGCCGATACCACGGCGCTGCTGTTCGGCCGCCGCAGTTACGAGGCGTTCGCGCCGGTCTGGCGCGATTCGCCCGAGCACTCCGTGTACAAAGAGCTGCCCAAGTACGTGCTCTCGACCGGATTGAACGACAGCGATCTGCTCGAGGGCTGGGGTTCCACCACGATCCTGCGCTCCGTCGACGACATCGCCGCACTCAAGCAGACCGAGGGCGGCGCGATCTTCGTGCACGGCAGCGCCGAGCTGGCCCGGAGCCTGTCCGACGCCGATCTGATCGACCGGTACAACCTGCTGGTGTTCCCGGTGCTGCTGGGCGAGGGCAAGAGCCTGTTCAGCCGCGCGGACCGGGACAAGCGGCAATTGCGCCTGCGGGAGTCGGAGACCTACTCCAACGGCGTCGCCAAGCTCGTGTACGAGGTCGTGCGCTGAGCGGAATCGGACGCGATCCCGCCATCACGCCCCTCGCGTAGCCGCTGCGCGGTGCGCCCGGCGTACCGTCGCAGCGGATCTGGCGTTGCTCGGCGCAGGCCCGAGTTCGTTCCGGATTCAGGGCTCAGCGTGTGCCGATGTATTCGATGTACCCGGTTCCGGTGACCGCTTTGCCGCGGAACCGGCCGGTGTACCAGTAGCTGCCGACGTATCCGCCGGCCATTCCGTAGACGTAGTCGTCGTTGCCGGTGCCGTGAATCTCGATGAGCGCGTTGCCGTTCGTGTCATCGACGCTCCAGGTGAACTCCTGTGCCAAGCGCATCGACAGCCCGTTGGGAGTCTCGCGGGCGGTGGGTTCGAGCCGGTGGATATCGAGGGCGAAATTGTTCTCGTAGGTGCCGCCGTGATCGGTGAGCGAGCGGACGTAGACCGCCTGCTGAACGGGCAGGCCGAACGGCCCGCGCACCTCCGTCATGAGCACCTGGGTGGTGTCGTCGATATTGATGACGTGGTAGGTGAAGAACGTGAACGGCAGCGGAACGGCAACGCCGCGTGCATATTCCAGAGTGTTGAGTCCGGACAGCTCGATCGTGCGGCCGCCGAACACGACGGTCCCCTCGTACGTGCACAGCAGCGACCAGTGGTCGTACAGGCCGCCGCGCAGCTTGGCGAAGTGGGAGATCTTGTCGGTGGCGTGCACACGCAGGTCGAGTTCGAACTCGGGGTTTCGGTAGGCGACCGTGAAATGGGGGTGGGTGCCCGAGAGCTCGAAGTCGTCACCGAAGCGGATCACGCTCGCGTCGGGAGCCAGCTCGAGATCACGTCCGACCCGGTAGCCCCGGAACTGACCGGGGAAACGCACAGCGGAGCCGATGAGCAGGTTCGCGGTGTCGGCATCGGTGGTCTCGACCAGATGATCGTTGCGCCACAACGTGATCCGAGGTTGACCGATCACCGCGATCACATCGAGGAAGTTCAGGGGCGCGGGAAGATTCGGCAGCATCAGGCCGTAGTGCGCGGTGGCGTATCGGCCGCGAGGCGGATGGAACGCGGTCTCCGGGTCGAACGGCGTGCCACGCAATCCGTAGGACGCGGACGCGCCGCGTTGAAGAGTGTGGAGTACAGCGTCTTTCCAGCCCATCTCGGGATTCCTCTCGCTACAGCATTGTATACGTTACCGACGGTAGCAGACAGAATTGACCTACGAGTCATTTGATGTGTCATGCTTTACCCGGCGGGCGAGATCGAGGTTCGAACGTACGAACCACTACCGTCGATCGAGGTTCCCGGACAGGAGGCGGTGAGCAGATGGCGAGCAGATCCGGCAGCAAAGGCATGCCGCGCGACGAGCGGGAGGCGCAGATCCTGGACGCGGCCGCCGTGGAATTCGGGACCAGGGGCTATGCCGCGGTCCTTGTCGCCGATGTCGCCGCACGCGCGGGGGTGTCCAAACCGCTTGTATACCAATATTTCTCATCGAAGGACGGCCTGTTCGCGGCGTGCGCGGAGCGGGCCGGATCGGCCTTGTCCGCCGGGATCGCCGACGCCATGGCGACATCGGACCCGAGCTTCCGCAGCGCCGCGACGGCGGTGCTCGATGCCATCTTCACCGCGCTGGAACCACGCCCCCACGACTGGAACGTGCTCTACGACCGCAGCGTTCCCCGCGACTCGGACGCCGCCGTCACCGCACGCCGCCATCGCGCGACCATCGCCGAACAGGCCGCCACCGGAGTCGGATCCGCGTTCGCGACGGCCGAACTCACCGATCCGCGTGATCTCGCCGTGCTCACGCGCGTCTGGATGAACAGTGTGAGCGCGGTCGTGTCGTGGTGGCTGGACAATCCCGATCAGACGGCCGCGCAGATGAGCGCTCGCGCACACCGGGTGCTGCTCGCTCTCACCGCCGCACAGTGAGCCGCGTGGCCGGGGCACATCGAATCGTCGCGGCCCCGCCACACGACGGCGCCCGGACAGTGCGCTTTCGCCACACCGTCCGGGCACCGTGTCAGCGAGTCACCGCGCTACGAATTCAGCAATTCGACGGGGCGGGACGGCCCGCGAACCGGTCCGCGAGGTAGCCCACCGCATTCATCGCACCGGGGGCGATGGCCGTGGCGTGATCAGTCCCGGGAATGACGTCGAATTGGACGGGAGTTCCCGCGGCGCAATACCTTCCGGCGGTGGCGCGGGCGAGGTCCAGCGGGACCTGGTCGTTGCCGCCGTGCCACTCGTAGACCGGCACACGGGGTACCTCGGGGGCGATCTCGAGCGAATTCTCATGCATCGCGGCGATCATCGCCGGATCGTTCTCCATGCCACGGTTGAACATCTCACCGATCGAGTGACCCGCACCGGCGGAAATGATGTCGTCCACACAGGAATTCGCAATCCGCTCACGCATCGCGAATCCGGCCGGGGTCAATGCCCGGTCCAACGGCAGGGCCGCCGGGTATTCGCGTTCGAGGCCGACCGCGACAGCGAAGCCGAGACCGAACAGCGGATGCGGGGTGTCACCGATCTGCAGGGCCATCTTTCCCGGGTTGACCGGCACGCCGCCGACCGCGGAACCCACGATGGACAGTTCCGGTGCGTAATCGGGAGCCAGCGCGGCCGCGAAACCGGTCGACATCGCGCCGCCGGAGTAGCCGGCCATGCCGACCGGTGAATCCGCGAGGCCCGCGGGAGCGAACCGCTTGACCGCCCGAATGCCGTCGAGCGTGATCTGCCCGCCCATCCGGGCCGCACCGTAAGCGCTGGTCGGGCCCAGGTGATCCGGAACCGCCACCGCCCAGCCCCGCGCGAGCAGCATGTTCAGTGCCGCGGACTCCTTCAGGCCGCCGTCGAACAGCGCGTGCGAGGGCGCGCACTGCAGACCCAGCGAATTCACGAACGGCTGATACGACACCACCGGACGCCCGGCAGCGCCCGGGGGCACGATCAGCGTGGTCACCGCCGAGATCGGCGCGCCCGAGGAATCGGCGGACCGATACGCCAGCTGCCACACCGTCGACCCGGGCCACGGATGCGCCGCGACCGGTCGTGAACGCAGCACGTCGCCCGGTGCGAAAGCACCGAGATCGGCTGGGCCGTAATAGAACCCGTCCTTGTCCGCCACGGGGAAGATCGCACCCGCGTGCGCGGTGCAGGGAACGGTCCCCACCATGGTCATGATCGCCACACCGATACCCAAGACATTCGCGATCAACCTCGACCTGGACGTGCGCACAGAGCCTCCTTCGATTCGGAATCGGACGATCACCTCGCCACCAACAGTTCGCGTAGACAACAGCCAGCGATTGGTCCAATCAAGTGACATGAATCACATCTGCGACGCGTTTTCCCACCTGGAACCCGCCCGCGCACCCTGTACTCTGCGGTCCGCCAATCCAACAGCAATTGCACAGCGAAGCTCTGGCGCCCGCACACCCACGCCTACACCGAAGGAGCATGAGGATGGTCGCTCTCATCGATCGTCACGCCGAGCTGGACGCGCTGATCGGGCACACGTTCCGCATCCCCGACTACTACGAGGTGGGGCGCGAGAAGATCCGTGAATTCGCCCGTGCCACAGCCAATTCCCATCCCGCTCACCTCGACGATGCGTGGTCCCGCGCGCACGGCTACCCCGGACTGCTGGCTCCCCCGACCTTCGTCGCACTGCTCGGCAGCTCCGCGCAGTCCGCGCTCACCGCCATGATGCCGTCCCTGGATCTGACCAGCGCCGTGCAGACCAGCCAGATCCTCGACTACCACCACCCGATCGTGGCCGGAGACCGGCTCAGCAGCAATATCGGCCTCGAATCGTTCCGGCAGGCCTTCGGCGGGGATCTGATGACGGTCACCAACTACGTCACCAACCAGCACGGGCACCTGGTCGTCGCCAGTCACACCGGACTCATCGCTCGCAGCACCGGCAACGACCTGACCCGGGAGCTCACCGATATCGGCACCAGCGTGATCCGCAGTGGACTCGACACCGCCCCTGCACGTCTGGAGCCGTGCGAGGTTCCCGCCCCCGACGCCTCCGCATCGCCGAACTCCCGGACGGACTACCCGTCACACCTGCGCGTCGGTGACATCCTGCCCGCGCGGACGTACTCGCTCACCTTCGGCGACATCGTGCACTACGCCGGGGTGTCCGGCGATCCGAACCCGATCCACTGGCACGCTCCCCTGGCCGCCCGCGCGGGCTTCGACTCGGGCATCGTCGTGCACGGCATGCTCTCGATCGGACTCGGCGCGGACTTCGTGTCGAACGCGATCGGCGACCCGACCGCGTTGCGCCACTTCAGCGTTCGCATGACCAACCCCGTCCTGCTCACCCCGGGCGAGCGCAGCACGGTCGAGCTCATCGGATCGGTCACCGCGGTGGACGGCGAGTCGGCCACGATCAGCCTCACCGCCACGCACGGCGGCCGCCGCGTCTTCGGCCGGGCCACCGCGATCGTCGCCACGAACTCCACGACCCACTGAGCGACCGCCGGCCGCGATCCCCCGGACCTTCGCGGCCGGCCTCACCGCCCTGAGACTCAGGTCGGTTGATTTCCGGCAAACTTGCCGGATGGCGATTCCGCATCCGGTGAGCGGCCCGTCCGCAGACCCTGTTCCGCGGACGGTCCGCGAGCGTGCACCGGGTCGGCACCATCCCGCCGGGGACACCCGCCGGTGAATTCCTCGTACCTTCGGCGAGCCGTTCTCGACCGGCCCAGCGTGCCCTCGTTCGAGGACTATCCGTTCTCCCTGCCGGTGATCCGCGGGTTGTCCGAGTTGGAATTGCATCCTCGGGTCACCTTCCTCGTGGGCGAGAACGGCAGCGGCAAGTCGACGCTTCTGGAGGCGATCGCCACGGCCTGGGGGTTCAATCCCGAAGGCGGCACCAAGAACTTCACCTTCTCCACCCGGGGATCGCATTCGGAACTGAACGATCATCTGCGACTGGTGAAGTCGATCGACAAACCGCGCGACGGATTCTTCCTGCGCGCGGAGAGCTTCTTCAATGTCGCCACCGCCATCGAGGACCTCGACCGCGAGGCGCTCGGCGGCCCACCCCTGCTCGACTCCTACGGCGGCGTCTCACTCCACGAGCAATCGCACGGCGAGTCGTTCTTCGCGCTCATGATGCACCGCTTCGGCGGCCACGGCTTCTATGTCCTGGACGAGCCCGAAGCCGCCCTGTCCCCGAGCCGCCAGCTGGCCATGATCGCCCGCATGCACGAATTGGTCCGCGCCCGGTCCCAGTTCCTCATCGCCACCCACTCGCCCATCCTCATGTCCTACCCCGACGCCTGGATCTACCAGATCGACGAGGACGGCTGCGAACTCGTGGACTACGAGGACACCGAGCACTACCGCATCACCCGCTCGTTCCTCGAGAACCCCGGCAGATATCTCGACGAACTGCTCGACTGACGAGCCGGCCGCGTGCCGCCGCGTTCTCGGTGACAGCACGTGACCTGTTCTCGGACAACAGGACTCGATCAGAGGGTGCGCGCGATGATCTCCTTCATGATCTCGTTGGTCCCGGCGTAGATCTTCTGCACGCGAGCGTCGGTCCACATGCGCGAGATCGGATATTCGGTCATGTAGCCGTAGCCGCCGAAGAGTTGGAGGCACTCGTCGGCGACCACCATGGCACGGTCGGTGACCCACCACTTCGCCATCGCCACGGTTTGAATATCCAACTCGCCCTTGATGTGCCGTGACACGCAGTCATCGACGAAGACCCGGGCGACGCGGGATTCGGTGGCGACCTCGGCGAGGGTGAACTTGGTGTTCTGGAACGCGAAGATCGGCTTGCCGAACGCGTGCCGCTCCTTGGTGTACGCGAGGGTCTGCGCCAGTGCCGATTCCATGCCCGCCACACCGCCGACCGCGATGATCAACCGCTCCTGGGGCAGCTGCTGCATGAGCTGGACGAAACCCTGCCCCTCCTGCTCACCGAGCAGATTGCTCACCGGAATCCGGACATCCTCGAAGAACAGCTCCGAGGTGTCCTGGCCCTTCTGCCCGATCTTGTCCAGCACGCGGCCGCGACGGAATCCGGCGCGGTCGGCCTCCACCAGGATCAGCGAGATGCCATCGGCCTTGGCGGTGGTGTCGGTCTTGGCCACCACGATGATCAGATCGGCCTGCTGGCCATTGGTGATGAAGGTCTTCGCGCCGTTCACGACGTACTCGTCGCCGTCGCGCAGCGCCCTGGTCTTGACGTTCTGCAGGTCCGACCCGGTGCCGGGTTCGGTCATCGCGATCGCGCCGACCACCTCGCCCGAGGCCATGCCCGGAAGCCAGCGCCGCTTCTGCTCCTCGGTCCCGTAGGCGAACAGGTAGTGCGCGACGATTCCGCTGTGCAGGCTCGCACCCCAGGCCGTATCGCCGACGCGGGCCTGCTCCTCGATCAGCACGGCCTCGTGCGCGAAGGTCCCGCCGCCACCGCCGTAGATCTCCGGGATCGACATGCACAACAGCCCCAGCGCGCCCGCCTTGTTCCACAGGTCGCGGTCCACGTGATGCTGTTCGGCGAAGCGTGCCAGATTGGGCTCGAGCTCCTTCTCGCAGAAGGAACGCGCGAGTTCACGCAGCGCGTCCAGATCCTCGTCGTGCCAGCTGGAGCGGTATGTCGACATGGTTCTCCTGACTCAACCCGGGCACTGGTACACCATGTACCCATTTCGGGTACATGGTGTACCAACCTCGATGGCCTCCGCAACCCCTCACCGGGATAGGGTGGTGCGGTGGTGCACACTCACGACAGCTTGCGCGCACGGCGCGAGGCGAGCCGTGCCAACCGGGGAGAAGAACGCCGCCGGGAGATCATCACCGCCGCGATCGCCGCGATCGAAACCGAAGGACCCGCCGCGAGCACCGGCGACTTCGCCACCCGCGCGGGACTCAACCGGACGCACATCTACCGGCATTTCTCGAGCAAGGAAGAGCTGGATCGGGAAGTGACCCTGACCCTCTACCGCGAACACAAGGCCCGCATCCGCGCCGGAATGCGCGAGCACCAGACCGCCATGGCCGCCATCCGCGGCCCCATCGCCCACCACGTCACCTGGGCGCACGAGCACCCGAATCTGTTCCAGTTCCTGGTCAGCCGCCGCTACGCGCGCAGCGACCAGCCGGGCAGCAGCGAGAGCGGATTCGCCTTCGAAATCGCCTTGGCCGCAAAGCAATACATCCCCGACTTCTTCGACCAGCGCGGCGAGGCCGACGGTTTCATCGTCGCGGTCCACGGCCTGATCGACGCCTCCATCCAGTGGTGGCTCGACCACCCGGGCGACACCCTCGACCAACTCATCGACCGCCTCACCACCCAATCCTGGCTGCTGCTGCGCCAACGACTCGACGAATCCGGCATAGCCTCACCGGCCACGACCCGGTAGTCGGCACCGGTGGCGGGGCGCGACGGGATCCACGAACCCCGGGGCGCGCGCCGTTGCGGCGTGATCGCGACCGGTGATGGACGGCAAATCCGGTGCCGCGAATAGTATTCGGCTGTGTTGTCTCAATTGCTCGGCACGCTGAGCGGGGTGGTCATCGGCGGCGGGATCACCTTCCTCGCCTCCTACGTCAACGAGCGGTCCAAGTGGAACCGCACCCAGGCCGCACGATGGGACGAGCGCCGGCTACAGATCTACTCGGAGTACCTCATCGTCACCAGGGCGATGCACACGTTGGCCGCTCGCCTCGTGCGCATTCGCACGGGTTCGACCGACCCCCAGGGAATGTCCCTGCAGGACGGCGTGACTCAACTCGGCGAACTCGAGCGCGAGCGTATCCAGCGATGGCAGGAGGTCCAACTGCTCGGCAGTCCGGCCGCGGTGGCGGTCGGCGACGAACTGAACAGGTGCACATGGACTCTCGAGTGGTTCGCATACGGAGAACTCACCGATGACGCCGACTGGCTCCTGCTCATCCGAGAGGCCTACCGCCTCCGCAAGGACTTCAGCACCGCCGCCCGCGCCGATCTCGACGTCACCGAATCCGCCCTCCCGGCACCGGAATGGGTCGACGAATGGACCCCACGCAATCACATGCTCGCGATCCGGCACCGAATGCGGCCTCTCCCACCGCCGTGACTCCACCGATTCGCGCCGGGACCCTCGCGTGAACCCGGCCGTTGCCCGCTGCGGTGGACCGGGCGGCGATGGGACGGACACTGCTCGCGGGTGAGCCGGTCCCGATCGGGATGGCCGGGAAAGTGCCGGGCGCTCAGATGGCTCTCAGTCGTGGTCGGCAGACTGGGGGGATGTGCCGTCGGGGTATCGATCGTTTTCTGTTTCCGGGTCTTTCGGTCTCGAGTCGTGCGTAGGGCCGGGCGTCGAGGCGGGCGGACCGAGGGCGACGCCGGCCGGGTGATGGCGCCGATCGGGGGGACGGTGACCCTGCATTGGCGGGTCACGTTGCTGGCGGCGTCGGTGGTGGCGGTCGCGGTGGCGATCACGTCGATCGCGGCGTATGCGTTGGTCGCGCGGGCGCTGTATGCGAATGTCGATGCGCAGCTTCGGACCCGGGCCGCGTTCATGATCAACAAGAACGCTGACCGGATGACCTATCTGGAGGCGCGCACGCTGGGGAGTCTGTTCTCCGACGATATCGGGATCACCCTGATCTACCCGGACCTCGGGGCGGGTGGTCTGGTCGTGGGACAGGATTCGGCGCCGCCGCTGGGTGAGCAGGAGTTCTCGGTGGCGCGCGGGGATACCGAATTCTCCCTGCGCACCGTCGGGGACCGGCGGGTGCTGGCCCAGCACACCAATTCCGGTGCGACGCTGGTGATCGAGCAGCGGCTCGATCCCACGCGGGAGGCGCTCAACCGGCTCGCGCTGCTGCTGTTCGTGGTCGGCGGCGGCGGTGTGCTCCTGGCGGCCGCGGCCGGAACCGCGGTGGCGCGCACCGGATTGCGGCCCGTCGCGCGGCTGACCGCCGCCACCCAGCGGGTGGCGCGCACGGACGATCTGGCACCGATTCCGGTGACCGGCGATGACGAACTCGCCCAGCTCACCGAACGATTCAACACGATGCTGCGGGCCCTGGGCGACTCCCGCGAGCGCCAGCGCCGCCTGGTCGCCGATGCCGGACACGAACTCAAGACGCCCCTGACGTCATTGCGCACCAATGCCGAACTGCTGATCGCATCGAGCCGTCCGGGCTCTCCGCAGATCCCCGATCAGGACATGGCCGAACTGCGTGACGACGTGATGGGCCAGATCGAGGAATTGTCCACTCTGGTAGGCGATCTGGTGGATCTGGCCCGCGAGGAAGCACCGAACATCCAGTACGAGCGCGTCGATCTGGCCGCTGTCGCCGAGCACGCCCTGGAGCGGGCTCGGCGGCGGCGCGGTCGCATCGAATTCCAGGTCTCCCTGCGCCCGTGGATGGTGTACGGCGACGAAGCCGGGCTCGAACGCGCCCTGCTCAATGTCCTGGACAATGCCGCGAAATGGAGCCCGGACGGTTCGATCGTCCTGGTGCGCATGGCCGAGAACGGCCGTGGCCTACTGGAATTCACGGTCGACGACGCCGGCCCAGGTATCGATCCGGCCGAACGCGACCTGGTCTTCGAGCGGTTCTATCGCGCCACCGCCGCCCGCTCGATGCCCGGCTCGGGGCTCGGGCTCGCGATCGTGAAACAGGTGGTGACCAAGCACGGTGGCACCATCGCGGCCGAGTCCTCCGAGCGAGGGGGAACCCTCGTCCGAATCGTATTGCCGGGACAGCACGGCGCCTCGTGAAGAACTCAGGAAATGGCTTCGGTCATGGCGACGGCGATCGGTCCCAGCAGGGGCAACGCGACATTCGAGAGCGCGTAGACGATCGTGTAGGACATCAGCGGGGTGGCGTTGCCCGCCACCTGCTGGACAGCGGTGATGCCCGGAGTCGAACACTGTTGTCCGGTAATGGCTCCCAGCGCCAACGGTGCGGGGAGCTTCATGAACTTCCACGCGACGAGCAGTGAGATGCACGCGGGAACAGCCGTCATGAGCACACCCGCGATGGGAAGCCCCCAGCCGAACTTCTCGACCAGATCCACCGCCTGCGGTCCCGAGGTCAGGCCGACGACCGCGATGAACACCGACAGACCGAGGGTTTTGATGACATCGGCCGCGGCGGGGGCATACTGGCCGATCTCCGGGTTCCGGGAACGGAACCAGCCGAACAGCAATCCGGTCAGCAGGCAGCCGCCGCCGGTGCCGAGCGTGAGTGGAATGCTCCCGACCGGGACCACGATCTTACCGATCATGAAACCGAGCGCGATGCCCAGCGAGATGTAGATGATGTCGGCTTTGACCGTGGGATCGAGCCGGTAGCCCAGCGCCGAAACACTCTCGGCCAGGTCACTTTTCGCCCCTGTCAGTCGCACGGTGTCACCCCGCTGCACCGCCATGCCCGACCGCAGCGGGAGCTCCTTGTCCTCGCGCACCACCCCGGTCACGTACAGGCGATTGCCCAGCTTCTGTTCCAGGGCGCCGAGGGTGGTGGATTTCTCCGCGCGATGGTCGAGCACCACCTGGTCCACCTCGAGCGTGGTCTCGAGGTCCTTGCCCGGCACGATTTCCGGACCGATCGCGTCCTCCGCGGGCACCATGGCCTCGCGCGGACCCACCACCAGGACTTGATCACCGGCGCGCAACTCCAGGTCGTCGCTGACGGCAACGGCCTTGCCGCCGCGCAGGATTCGCTCGATCGTCAGCCGGCCGCCGAGATCGGAGGTCACCGCCGCGAGAGTGCGCCCGGCTACCCGCTGCACCTGGAACGCACGGCCGACCAGATCAGGAGCGGCCGGCACCTGCCCATCGGCGTCATCGGCACCTCCGCCCAGCTGTTTCCACAACCTCGCCGCCTCGTCCCGCAGATTGATGCGCATGATGAGCGGGAACACCTGACTCGAGAGCAGCACGATGACGATCAGCCCGCAGATGTACGAAATCGAGTAGGCCGTACCGACATTCGCCTGTAGCGCGCTGATCTCCGCGGCCGGCCGATCCAGCCGCGCGATGGCGTCGGTCGCGGTGCCGACCGCCGCGGACTCGGTGGCCCCACCGGCCAGCAGACCCGACGCGGTACCGGGGTCGAGCTTCATGATGAGGGTCGCCAGCGCGGTGATCACCAGCACGCTGGCGATCTCGATCAGTGTGAAGGTGCCGTACTTGAGGCTCTTGCGGTTGAGACTGGAGAAGAAGATCGGCCCGGAGATGTACCCGAGGGTGAAGATGAACATCGCGAAGGCGATATTCTTCACCTGGTCGTTCACCGTGATGTGTCCCGCCATGCCGACGAAGATCGCCACGATCAAGGTTCCGGCCACGCCGCCCAGCGACAGTTTCCAGATCCGGATCTTGCCGACCGCGTATCCCAGTGCCAGGCAGAGGAACAGCGCGATTTCGGGGCTGTCCTGCAGGAACGTCTTTATCGCATGCATCGAGTCGTCCTTCGGGTGAGCGGGACCGGGTCAGCGTGCGGTGGCGCGGTTCTGGAACTCGCGGTGGTATTCGCCCATGATCTCGCGCAGCGAGTGACCGATCTCGGTGTAGCTGTCCTGCCGGAGATTGGCCAGCGACACCCGCACCGACCACTGCGGTCCGTCGAAACCGCCGCCGTTGAGCAGCACGATCGACCCCTGTTCGGCCAGCCGGAACACCGGATCGACCGGTTCGTGCTCCGAGACGAGCCACTGCGCGAATTCGTGACTCCAGTGCTGCTTCACCCACACCATGAGGTCGATCTCGACGTAGTAATTGGCGGCGTTCGGATCCACGGGCACCGGGATCCGCAGGCCGTCGCAGAGTGCCTGCAGTCGGCGCGCGATGATCGCCTCGCAGTTCTTGCGGTGCTGCGCGTCCTTGTCGAGCAGGTCGCCGAGTGCGAACAGCGCCATCTGAACCTGTTGGGGCGTGGACAATCCCGCCGTGTGATTGAGCGCGACATCGCGCGAATCGGCGACCATGCGGTCGATGAACTTCAGTTTCTCCGGTTCGAGGGCGATCGTGGAATAGCGCTTCGTCAGCCGATCTCGTTCCGCCTCCGGCATATTCGCGATTCGAGTATCGAAGATGTTGTCCTTGGCCACCGCGATGACACCCAGACGCCATCCGGTGCAACCGAAATACTTGCTGAAGGAATAGACGCCGATCGTATTCGACGCCGCGGCGGACATCAGCGATTGGAAACCCTCGACGAATGTGCCGTACACATCGTCGGTGATGATCGTCAGATTCGGATTCTCCTCGGCCACGATCTGCGAGATCCGTTCCAGCGTCGCCGAATCCAGCATTACCGACGGCGGATTCGAGGGATTGACCAGGAACAGCGCCTTGACGCTCGGGTCGGTCAGCTTCTCGATTTCCTCGGGCGGGTACTGCCAGGTGTGCATGCCGTCGGAGGCGTCCTTGTCCGCTTTCACCTCGACCACGTCGAATTGGAAACGATCGAGATGCGGTATCTCGAGATACGGCGTGAAGATCGGGGTCATGATCGCGATACGGTCGCCCGGAGCGAGCATCCCGTTCACCACGCAACTGTCGAACAGGTAGCACATGGCGGCGGTGCCACCCTCGGTCGCGAACAGATCCCAGCCGCTCGCGGGCGCACCACCCATCGCCAGGTCGAGGTAGGCGTGCACCACCTGTTCGATGTGGGTCAGCATGCGGTCCGGGACCGGATAGTGGTCGCCGTGGATGGCATCGGCCAGTTCGCCGACCCAGGCGTCGGCCTCGAAACCCAGGGTGGCGGTGCCGTATTCGACCGCGCCCCGCAGCAATTTCACCGCGTCGCTCTCGGATTCGGCGGTGAGGAATTCGTCCAGGCGCGCGGCGATTCCGTCCGGCTGCGGCATTCCCGCGAGGCCGGGGAATTCGTCCCAGTCGCGCTTGGCCTCCGACGCGGCGAATCGGCCGAGCAGATAGAAGGCCTCGCGGGCGGTGAGGGAGGTCCAGTTGGGATTGCCACGGCCCGCGTTGATCATCGCGTGCGCGGTCTTGTGCATATGCTCATCGGCCAGATCGATGAGCTCGTCTTTCAGCTCGAACGGGCTGAGCGTCTCGTATTTCTTCTCGGTCGCCCGATCGACCTGGTCGTCCACACTCATCGTCCAACCTCCGCATATCGAAGTCCGGTCGATCCCGTATCCGGCCAATACCGTGACACGACCAGATCACGCCGCGGTGTATTTCACACGGATTGTCGGGGATCGAGACCGGGTTGTCATCGTGCGGTCATCGCCTGCGGCTGCTACCCGGCACTAGGATTTCCACCGCTGCTGAATGCGATTCCCATGCTCACGTACCCACCGAGGGGTTGACTATGGCGCGACAATCCATTCTTCGTATCGCCGGTGCGGCTGCGTGCGCGGCTGTTCTGCTCACGGGATGCGGGAACGATTCCGAGAATCCGGCACCGGTGGCCGCGTCGAGTTCCACGGTCGCGCCGGGCGCGCTGCCGCGCATCACCATTCTGGCGACCGGCGGCACGATCGCGGGCAAGGCCAATGCGAACTCCGCGGTCGGCTACACCGCGGGTCAGGCCACCGCGCAGGACCTGATCGACGCCGTGCCCGGACTCGACAAGATCGCGACTCTGCAGGCGGTGCAGATTTCCAATATCGGCAGCCAGGACATGAACGACCAGGTGTGGCTGGATCTGGCACACAAGATCGACGAGATCTTCGCCGGCGATCAGGCCGACGGGGTGGTGGTCACGCACGGGACCGACACGATCGAGGAGACCGCGTTCTTCCTCGATCACGTGGTCGCGAGCGACAAGCCGGTCGTGCTGGTCGGATCGATGCGTCCGTCCACGGCACTGAGCGCCGACGGTCCGGCGAACCTGCGCTCCGCGGTGCAGGTGGCGGCCGACTCCCAGGCACGCGGACGCGGGACCATGGTCGTGCTCAACGACACCATTCACGGCGCGAAGGACGTCACCAAGTCCAATACCACCAGCGTGCAGACCTTCACCTCCCCGAACAGCGGGCCGATCGGTCACGTCGACGCGGCGGCGGTCCAGTTCGCGGGGCCCGCCACCACGCAACCGCGACTCACGTTCCCGGTTCCCGGCAAGGCTCCCCTGCCGCACGTCGACATCGTCTACTCCCATGCCGGTATGGACGCGACCCAGGTCGACGACGCACTCGGCCACGGCGCGCTCGGCATCGTCCTGGCCGGTGTCGGAGACGGCAATACCGCCAAACCAGTCGTCGACGCCCTCAGCGCAGCCGCGAAACGAGGCGTGCTGGTCGTGCGTTCCAGCCGAGTCGGATCCGGAAGCGTCGTGCGCAACGCCGAATTGAACGACGACGAACTCGGCACCGTCTCCGCGCTGGGACTGAACCCCGCGAAATCGCGAATCCTGTTGCAGCTGTTGCTCTCCGACGGAATCACCGATGTGGCGAAGGTGCAGCAGGCTTTCGGGGACAGCTGAGCGTCACGAGCGGACTACCGCAGGTCGGGCTGCGGTAGTCCACCTTCCGGTTCTCGGCAGGTCGGAACCACCGGTGCCGTGCACATTCCGATTGCGATGAGACTCTCGCGAAGATACCGACCCACGAGCGACCACACGCGCTCGTGCCGAGCCGGCGTGCCCGGCATCATCGGCCCATCGGGGTGAGCTCGAAGATCTCGATGACGAACGTGCTCGATTCGCCGTTGAGATAGGGGTGTTCAGCACACAGCGAGCGGGCATGGGTGATGGTGTCCGCCTCGATGATCGAGTAACCGTTGAGTTCGGTGGCCATCACCTCGGAACCGTCGCCGACCAAAGCGCTTCGCGCACTGAACGGTTCGCCCAGCGACAACAGTGCACTCCCGAGCTGTTCGGTCCACAGCGCCCACGCGCGCATCTGAGACTGGACCTGCTCTGCTGGGAAATTCTCCAGGGGCCGCGCCGGACCTCGATACAACAACATGTACTGCGCCATCGCGGTCATCTCCTCGCGGGAATGATGGCCCGGGCGGGGCACAGAATCTCGGCCTGCCGTACGTCTTCGGTGTCGCTGTCCTTCACGACATCCTCCTTGAGCAGGATGACGAGTCCGTCGTCATCCTGGTCGAAAATCTCCGGTGCCACATAGACGCACTGGCCCGCACCGATGCATCTACCGCGGTCGACTACGACGCGCATGCGGAACTCCTATTCATCAAGGCTCGTACGGCGGACGATCACCGCGGTCACCACGTCACCGGCAACGCGTGCAGCCCGTAGATCCGCATATCGTGTTTGAAGGGCAACTCATGGACCGGGGTGGCCAGAGCCAGCGAGGGAACCCGGCGGAACAGGGTGCCGTAGGCGACCTGCAGTTCCATTCGCGCCAGGGTCTGCCCCAGGCACTGATGGGGTCCGAACGCGAATGCCAGGTGACTCCGCGCATTTCGCCGAATATCCAGGACATCGGGGTCGCCCGGGAAGGCACGCGGATCACGGTTGGCTGTCTCGATCGCCAGGATCAACCCCTCACCGGCTTCGATCCGGACACCGCCGATCTCGATGTCCGCCACCGCGAGCCTGCGGCGGCCGTGGTGGACCACGGTCAAGAATCTCAGCAGTTCCTCCACGGCGCTCGCAACGACCGAGGGATCGTCGTCATCACGAAGCGCCGCAGCCTGTTCCGGGTTCGCGAGCAGCAGGGCGGTGCCGAGCGAGATCATATTGGCCGATGTCTCGTGCCCGGCCATCAACAGAATCTTGCCGATGCCGGTGATCTCATCGACGGAGAGACGACCGGACTGCGTCAGATGGCTGAGGATGTCGTCCGCCGGCTTCGCCTGTCGTTCGATGACCACCGCCCGAATGAGCCCGAGCAGCTCCTCCGCGGCCATGCCGGCCTCCTCCGCGGAGGTGACGGTCGAGATCGACGTGCCGGCGAGCCGGTGGAATCGATCGCGCTCGGCATAGGGCACACCGAGCAACTCGCAGATGACCAGCGACGGCAGGGGTAGCGCGAACGCCGAGATCAGATCCGCCGCGCGGATCGGCTGAGCCAGCATCTCGTCCAGCAGCCGATCGGCTGTCTGTTGAATCCGCGGACGCATTCGTTCCAGCCGTTTGACCGAGAAATACCCCGTCAGCAGACGCCGGTATTCCGCGTGCTCGGGATCATCCATCGACATGAACGGGCGATTCCGCTGAACAGCGGCGCGCAAGGCCACCGTCGAGATCGGGTAGCCGGCCCTGGTCGCGTCCGCGCTCACCCTCGGGTCCCCCAGTAGCGCACGGACATCGTCGTATTCGGTGATCAGCCAGGGCTCGCTGCCATCCCAGATACGCACCCGGGAGATTCGCTCGGACCGGCGCAGCTGCGGTGGCGGATCGAATGGGCATCCTCGCTCACGGGCCATCGGGAAGGCCGGAGCATCGATCGCACCGTTCATGAGGCCCGCGCTACCCGGGCCTCGATGATCCCCGCCGGTCCGCCGGTCGGCAGGACGCGTTCGATGGTCAGGCCGGCTTCGGTGAACAAGTCCCGATACTGCTGTTCGGTACGTTCCTTACCTCCGAACAGCGCCAGCAGATTCAGGTCGGTCAGCAAACCGAGATGCGGCGTATTTCCTTCCGGCAGAACGATTTCGATGAGAATCAGGCGACTCTCCGCCGACATGGCCTGGCAGATGTTGCGCAGGATCCGCACGGAATCCGCGTCGTTCCAGTCGTGAATGATGTGCTTGAGAATGTACGCGTCCCCGCCGGCGGGAACGCTCTCGAAGAACGATCCGGGCTGAACCGTGCACCGCTCGGCCAGACCGAGGCTTTCCATGCGCACCTGCGCACCATCGACCACGGCGGGCAGGTCGTAGAGCACACCGGAGGAGTCGGGTGCACTCAGCAGAACCTCGCTCAGCAGCCGACCGTGCCCGCCACCCACATCGACGATCGTCGAATATCGCGAGAAGTCGTAGGAGCCGAGCACCGCCTTCAGGGTCATCCCGGACACACTGGTCTGCGCGTCGTTGAAGACCTTCCCGAACGCGGGATTCTGCCGCGTGAATTCGAAGAAGGGCACTCCGCGCACCGCCGGGACCACGGCCTCACCGGTGCGGATGCCCTCGGACAGATGCGACCAGTGCTCTCGATGCTCCGGGGACCCGACGAACAACGACCACGGTCGCACCGAGACCTCCGCGTCGGATCGCAGCGGATCCGACAGCTCGTTGAGTGCGTACCTGCCGTCAGCCTCGAGAGCGAAGACTCCGCGACTCGACAGCAATCGCAACAACCGGTGTACCGCATCAGCGTTCGCACTGATCTTCTCAGCGATGTCCGCGGCGGTCATAGGACCGGCCGCGAGCACATCCGCGATCGCGAGATCCGCTGCCACGTATATCGCCTGCGCGAAGGAGCCGTTTCCGATCATTTCCATCAACGCGATAGCCGCGGGCTTATTGGTAGTCGACTCAACCATTGAACAAACTCCTCGATGCACACTCGATCAGATGACCGAATACTCGCAAACCCGAGTTCTGTTGTCGAGACCGTTGTTTCACACCTCGAGCACGTTGCCGCACCCAGGCGACTGAGATACGGTCGGCGAACACATCGCTTGTGACACTTCACCTTTCGCTCGACATGGGACAGCAGTCCATAGTTCGTCGGTGTATTCGATTCTCCGGCGTCACAGAATCCAGCGATATCGACACCGGATCAATGAAGGAACTGGAAGATATGTGCGGACTAACGGGATGGGTCGACCACCGCAGGAACCTGGCGCCCAGCGTCGACACGGTCTCCGCGATGACTGCCACGATGGTCAACCGAGGGCCCGACGACGAGGGGATATGGGTGTCCGCGCACGCGTTGCTCGGACACCGGCGTCTGTCGGTGATCGACCTCGCCGGAGGCCGGCAGCCGATGGTGGCCGATGAAGTGGTGATCAGCTACACCGGCGAGGTCTACAACTTCATCGAATTACGGGAAGAATTGCGCACACTCGGTCACACGTTCCGGACCGAAAGTGATACCGAGGTCGTTCTGCGGGCATACCTGCAGTGGGGAAGTGACTTTCCAGCCCGCCTGAACGGAATTTTCGCGTTCGCATTGTGGGATTGCCGAAGCGAGGAGCTGCTTCTCGTCCGCGACCGTTTCGGAGTGAAGCCGCTGTACTACCAGTTCCTGGACGGCGGCGTCGTTTTCGGATCGGAGCCGAAAGCTATTCTGGCGCACCCGGACATCCCCGCCGTTATCGACCGCAACGGCCTGCGCGAGTTCTTCACCATGACGAAAACTCCCGAGCTGGCTCCCTTTCGCGGCATGTTCGAGGTCCGGCCCGGCACCGTGGTCAAGGTCGCCGCCGACGGCATCGAGAAGATCGTCTACTGGAAGCTGGCAGCCCGTGAGCACACCGACGATCTGGACGCGACCATCGCCCACGTCCGAGAGCTGCTCGAGGATATCGTCCAGCGGCAGCTGATCGCTGACGTGCCGATCTGCTCGCTGCTGTCGGGCGGGCTCGATTCCAGTGCCATCACGGCACTGGCCGCCAAGGTGCTCGCCGAACGGGGCGCTCCCGCGCTGCGCACGTATTCGGTCGACTTCGCCGGTCACACAGAGCGATTCACCGCCAATGCCGCGTGGAAGGATCCCGACACCCCGTACGCGCTGGAGGTAGCCGCGCACCTCGGCGTCGATCACGTGGTCGTCGAGCTGGACAACACCGAACTCGTGGATCCCGCGGTGCAGACCGCGGTCCTGGACGCGTTCGACCTCCCGGTGATCATCAGCGATATGGAGTATTCGCTGTACCTGCTGTGCCGCGCGGTTCGCACCGCGGCAACGGTGGCGCTGTCGGGCGAAGCCGCCGATGAACTCTTCGGCGGTTACAACCAGTTCCACGACCCGGATGCGGTGGCGGCCGACGCGTTCCCATGGTTCACCTCCGCGGCCAAGTCCGGCGGGATCGCCGCCCTGCACTCCCTCGGGCTCTGGGAGGGGCTCGGCCTGGACGAGCACCTCAAACAGCGGTATACCGAGGCTGTCGCCGAATGTCCCCGGCTGTCGGGCGAATCCGGCCACGAGGCGCGTATGCGCGAGATCACCTACCTGCATCTGACTCGCTGGGAGAGCATGCTGCTGGATCGCAAGGACCGGGTGAGCATGGCGGTGGGGCTCGAGGTTCGGGTGCCCTTCACCGATCACCGTCTGGTCGAGTACGTCTTCAACACACCCTGGTCGATGAAGACGTTCGATGGATACGAGAAGAGCCTGCTGCGCGCGGCGGTCGCCGATCTGCTGCCCGAGTCGGTCGTGCAACGCCGCAAGACCCCTTACCCGTCGACCCAGGATGTCGCGTACGAGAACGCGCTGCGCCGACAGGTCGAGCAGCTCCTCGAGCCGGGATCGCCGGCTCTGAAGCTGGTGCACGAGAGCGATGTTCGTGAATTGCTCGCCGCCCCGTCCGGCTCGCTGTGCGTCGGCGGCCCCTGGAGCGCCCGGATAGTGCTGGAACGATTGGTCGCTTTCAACCGAATTGTGACGGAGCACGATATCGAGGTGGTGCTCGAGTGAGCCGCCGCGGTCCGGCGTCAGCCGGACCGCCGTGCCCGCAGTGTCGAGGGCTGATCGTAGGGCACCGATTCCGGGCCGGGCGCCAACAGGAGAATCTCCCCGATCAACCCGTTCAGCAGCGGGTTTCCGGCGGTGCGATGTTTCGGAATCCGGTCGAACGACACGACTTCGGCGCCCGAGCGCAGCTCCGAGAGCATCCGCGCCAGAATCACCTCGCCGTCGAGAGTGAGGACCGATTCCGGATGGAACTGCACCGAGTAGAAACCCGGACCGCGCAGCGCGTGGACTTCGCCGGTGGTCGCGTCCCGTGAGACCTGAATCTGTCCGCTCATGCCGGGGCGGCAGAGAGTGTCGGTTCCCGAATGCACACTGAAACTGTTGTAGAAGCCGACCCGGTGCACGCTGCCGAACAGATCAACTGGTCGCTGGACGCCCTGATTGGGGTACACCCGCCGGGCCAGACGCATGCCCAGCAGATCTCCGAGCACCTGATGGCTCAGGCACACCGCAAGGAACGGCCGGCTCTCGTGCAGCAGCCGATCCAGAGTGCGGCGCAGTGCGGCGATCTTCCCGTTCGATGCGGCACGCGGGTCACCGGGCCCCGGGCCCATGACCACCAGATCGTAATCGGCCACGTCGTAGTCCTCGTCGAAGCGACGAATCGTCACCACCGCCCCCAACGTGCGCAGTTGGTGTCCGAGCATCGCGGTGAAGGTGTCCTCGGCGTCCACCACCAGAATCCGGCCGTAGTCGACGGGGCCGTTCACGGACGTCACCGCCTCGGTGGGCTTGCGCCAGAACCGCGACACCCTCTCGTTGCGCTGGTTCAACAGCGATACGACCTCGGGGTGGTCGGCGAAGCGCGCCGCCGACTGCGCGCCGAGGGCGGCCAGTACCGCAGAGGCCTTCGCCCGGGTCTCGGCCGCTTCGGAATCGGGGTCCGAATGCCGCACGATGGTGGCTCCCACGGCGACCTTCATCCGGCCGTCGGCGTCGATGTCCGCCGCACGGATCAGAATGGCCGAATCCATGCGTTCGCCACCGTGCTCGTCCTCGCCGATCAGGGCGATGACCCCGCTGTAATACCCGCGTCCGGTCGGCTCGTATCGGCTGATGACACGACAGGCGCTCTCGAGCGGACTGCCCACCACGGTCGGCGCGAACATGGTCTGACGCAACAGATCCGCCGGTCGGCGGATGGTATTGCCTTCGATGAAGTACTCGGTGTGCGCGAGTTTGCTCATCTCCTTGAGGTACGGCCCGACCAGACGCCCGCCCGACTCACACAGCCCGGCCATCATCTTCAGTTCCTCGTCCACCACCATGTACAGCTCATCGGACTCCTTCAGGTCCGAGAGGAAGTCCAGGATTCCGGGCAGCGATGGTCCCGAGTCCGGGTAGCGGTACGTGCCGCTGATCGGGTTCATCGCCAATACACCCCGGTCCAGATTCAGGTGCTGTTCGGGCGTCGCCCCGACGAAGGTGCGCGTGCCGGTGTGCACGAGAAAGGTCCAGTACGCGCCCGACTCCGCCTCCAGCAGCCGGCGAAACAGGGTCAGCGCGTGCTGAGGGCGGTAGTCGCTGATCTCGGCGAAGTAGGATCGCTTGGCGACGAAGTTCGCTCCCACACCTTTGCCGATTTCGTCGGCGAGGATCCGGCGCACCATATCGCCGTATTCACGATCGCTCAGATCGAAACGCCCGCCGGTGACCGAGATCGGCCGGACCGGAATCGCGCTCAGCGCCTGGTGCGTCGAGATTCGATCCTGCTGTCGAATCTTCATCAGCAGCAGCGGTTCTCCGTCGTCCACACAGTCGAATCCGCGCTCGGCGATCTGCCGATAGGGCACCAGCGCGAGCACGTCGTGCCGGGCTCCGGTCCCCCGCGGCGTGCACAGCGTATCGATCTCGGACAGCGATCGCGCTTCGGCGATATCACCCAGCAGCACGTCGATCCGGTCGGTGCCGCGCGGGCACGCGCGTCGCAGTAGCGCGAACGGAGGCGGTTCGTCCGTCAGAATCGCCTGCAGCAGATCGCCGTTCATCGTTGTTCTCCCGGCGTGCGCGGACGCGCCAACTGGGTCAGCAGGCTCTCGGTGGTGGCCACCATCGCGCATCTGCGGGCCGCGTAGTCCAGAGCCAGCCGATGCTCGTCCAGGCTGAAATCGGCGATCGCGTCCGCAGCCAGGAACGGCTGGATATCGAAGGAGAACGCGTCGCAGGCTGTGATCAGAACTCCGACATGCGCGTACACCCCGCAGATCACCAGCTGATCACGTCCGGCCGCTCGCATCCGCTCGAGCAGATCGGACTTGTGAAAAGCACTGTAGCGCCACTTGGTCAGCCGCCAGTCCCGGGCCGAGGGCGCGAGCTCGTCGACCACCTCCCGATCAGCCGGGGACACTGTCATCCCGGGTCCCCAGAAGTCGCGAAGCAGCCCGCGCTGCACCGGCGTCATCGAGCCGGGCTGCGCGGTGTAGCACACAGGAATGCCTGCGCTCGAACACCTTTCACGTAGCGACACCGCGTTGGCGAGCAAGGTCCGGCCCGGCTCGGCGTCGGTGGGAAAGGGGCGCAGGAAGAATCGCTGCATATCGTGGATCAGCAACACCGCACGCGCCGGATCCGCCTCCCACTGCGCCGTGTTGACCGGCAGTTCGAATGCGGTGGGCATCGGGTAGGAGTCGATGTCGGGAATGCGCGCCTGCGGCGCGATCTGATTGCTAGACACCGAGACCAGCCCCACCATCGACAGTCAGATCGTGCATCGTGATGTGCCGGGCGTGATCGGACAGCAGGAAGGCGACCGCGTTCGCAATGTCCGAGGAGCTCGCGATCCTGCCCAGGGGGATGCCCACTCGGTACGCGTCGAGATCTCCGTGCACGGTGGCCTCCTCGCCATGGCCCTGCGACCACAACGAGCGCAGCATCGGGGTGTCGGTGGAACCCGGGGAGACGACATTGCAGCGAATCCCGTACCGAGCGACCTCGAGACCCAGGCATTTGGTGTACATGGTGGCCGCGGCCTTGGTCGCGGCGTAGACGGCCATCCCCATCCGCGGAGTGCGGGAGGCGTTCGAGCCGATGGTGACCACCGCGCCGCGTGATCGACTCACCATGGCACGGGTGACCGCGGAGGTGACCACGTACACCCCGCGGGCGTTCACCTCGAAGGTTCGATCCCACTCGTCCTCGGTGACATCCAGCGCGGCGGCAGGGTGCAGCACTCCCGCGGCGTTCACCAGGTATTCGATGGGGCCGAGTTCGTTCTCGACCCGGTCCACGAGGTGTCCGATCTCGGCGGTGGAGCCGACATCGGCGGCGCACACCTGTACGTGCGCTCCGGTCTCGGCGCATGCCTCCGCCACCCGCGTCAGCGCAGCGACCTCACGATCCACCGCGGCCACCGAGATGCCCCGGCGGCCGAGTTCGGCGACGATCGCCGAGCCGATACCGCCGGCGGCTCCGGTCACCATCGCGACTTTTCCGCTGTATTGCATGTCGTGGTTCATCGCCCCACCCGTTCCAGTAGCTCAGTGACATTTACAGGACCGAAATACTCTGCGGGAGAGACTGTTCCGGCTCCCACACTGACGAATCCGTCCATGGCGTCCTGATCCTTCCGGGCCGCCAGCAGCAACCGCTCGAGCTCCGGGGACGGCGCCTGCAGGCGGGCCAGTTGGGCTGTGTGCTCGTACAGGGGCAGACGCCGCTGATCACGAACTCGTTGATAGTCGGCCATCGCCACCTCGAAAGGCGCATTGTCGTGGAGGTGGGAATGCACGGCGGCGGTCAGCAGTTCCGCCCCTTCGAACGCGTCGCTGATGCCCTGTGCGGTAATCGGATCCCGGTTGTATGCCGCGTCACCGACGAGCGCCCATCCGGGGCCGAACGGCTTGCGGAAATAGTTGGCGCAGGCGGCGCCGCTGAAGGGTTCCACTCTCGTGGCGTGATCCACCCGCCGTGCGAACTCGGGCCACAGTTCCAGCGTCGCACGGTAGTTGCCCTCGATGTCGGCGCGGAAGGCGTGACGCTCGGCGTGTGGCCAGCAGACCACGACCAAGGTGAGGTCGTCGTTGGTCGGGATCGCGGCCCAGCACCGGGAGGGCAGGCTGTAGATCTCGAAGCCGTCGGTGGGCAACCCGCTCCAGTATGTGAAGTACTGGTATTGCAGCCGGGGTTGCGTGTGATATTCCTGGGCGCCGACAAGCTTCGCCACCCGCGAGGAGCGCCCGTCAGCGCCGATCACCAGCTGTGCGTGTTCCTGCACGATGCCGCCGCGCCGATCATGCCCGCGGATCCCGACCACGACATCGTCCTGGACGATCAGGTCGTCCACAGTGCAGCCCTCGCGGATTTCGACACCCGCCGCTATCGCGGCATCGACCAGAATCTTGTCCAGCAGCGTTCTCCTGGGCGCGTACCCGGTGCGGATGCCATCGCTGGGCAACGGGCGACCCGACAGACTCACAGAGCCGTCCGCCAGCGCGAAATTGAAGGTGAATTTGTCGATCGCCGGAGTGCCGGCCGCGATGACGGCTTCGAGCAGGCCGAAGCGACGCAACGCCGCGACACCCGGCGCGTTGATCATGTGCGTCGAGAGCGCGTCACTCGGAAACGTGGCTCGATCGACGGCGAGTACGCGATATCCCTTGCGTGCCAGCAACATTGCCGTGGTCGATCCCGCGCATCTCGCGCCAACCACGATCACATCGTATTTCGACCTCATAGAACACTTCCCACGAACGGGCCGGTCGGGCGCCGCGCGGGCGCCACGAAAGGAAACGGCAGAGACTCCGTCGCGCGACGGAGTCTCTGCCCGAGAATCAGCCGACCGGCTGCGCGGGGCGGTCGGTGGCGCGGCGGGGATCGTGAGCCACGTCGCCGTCGCCGAAGTCCCTTATCCAGCAAGCGAATTCCAACAGGATGCCATCGGGGTCCTGGAAGTAGAGCGAGCGGTGGAAGACGTCCGGGTTCACATCCTGCGCCACGGTCGAGGGACTGTTGTCGTGGTTCATCTCATCGACCCGGATCCCCTTGGCGACCAAGCGCTCCCGGTATTCCTCGAACTTCTCCGGCGGTACGTCGAACGCGATGTGGTTGACCGCACTCACTCGGGTCTGCCACTTCTCCTCGTCCACCCCCTCGGTCGGCGGCGGATTGAAGTAGCCCGGCAGTGCACCGGGCCGGTTGACGAACCAGAAGAAGGTCAGGACGTTGCCGTTGCCCACGTCGAAGACGAACTGCTGCCCTCCCGCCGGCATTTTGGGCAACTCGATCGTCTTCACCAAGGGCATACCCAGAACACCTGAATAGAATTCGACGGTCCGCTCCATGTCGTCACAAATCAATCCGACATGATTGAAACCACGCAGCTCGAACTCTTTGTTTTCCTGACTTTCCACTGACTTACCTCCACCTGATTTGAAACGACGCGTCGATACTAACGCGCGTTCTTCGAAATTGTCGCTGTCCGTGAGCAATTGAAAAATACGGCCCTGCGCACGTATTTCGGGCATGGCCGATAAACCATCGGCGGCATAATGATTCAAGAAATATCATCGGTACGAGTTCGCGCGTGACACCGCCGGTCACATTCTGCGCGACTCATCTCGACAAATGGAGACTGCTCAGTCGAGTAAGACTTCGGGCTGATACACCTCGAGCCACTGACTCAGGTTCAGCACGCGGTCCAGCCCGGCCCGGACATTGCCTGGAACGCGATCGGGGGCCATATCCACCCCGTCCTGAACCCACTGCCGGTCGAAGAATTCGAATACGGCGTTGTCCTTCTGCCCCAGCAGCTCTCGCAGCTGCCGCTGCATCGCCTCGGCGTATCGAGGATCTTGCGTCGACGGATAAGGGCTCTTGGTTCGCCACACGACGGATTCCGGCAGCAGATCCGCCGTCGCGTGCCGCAGAATGCTCTTCTCCCGTCCGTCGAAACTCTTCATCGACCACGGTGTGTTGTAGACGTATTCCACGAGGCGGTGATCGCAGAACGGTTCGCGGACCTCCAGTCCCAGGGCCATCGACGCGCGGCTCATCCGGAACAGATGGATCCGGCCCAGCCGGGTCAGATGGATGTGACACATCTCCCGCATGCGGCGTTCGACAGGGGTCTCGTCACCGAGCTGTTCCACTTCCGCGACCGCACCGGCGTACTGGTCGTGAATGAAGCCCGGCACATCCAGGCGCGCTTTCATGTGCGGCGCCAGCTCGGCCAGTCGATCGCCGCTGTAGGCGCTGCGGTACGCCAACCACGCGAAGGTGTCGGCCTGCACCGATTCCTCGTCGAAGAACCACCGGTATCCGCCGAACAGTTCATCGGCTACCGTGCCCGCCAGAGCCACGGTCGATTCGGCGCGCACGGATTTCAGGAACAGATAGAGCGAGGAGTCCAGATCGGCCAGGGCGAGCGGGACGTCGGCCGCGCTGACGATAGCGCGCCTGGCCGCCGGGGCGCTGTGCTCTGCGACGTCCACCATCACGTCGGTGTGCACGGTCTGCAGGAGATCGGCCATCTCACGAACGAAGGGCGAGTCTGGATTGTCGCGCAATTCGTCCGGTGTGAAGATCGACTCCTGGCGCTGGTAATTGGCGGAGAAGGTACGAAGTTTGCGACCCTGCTCGCCCAGACGGGCGGCCGCCAGCGCGGTGATCACCGAGGAATCCAATCCGCCCGAAAGCGGCACCGACACCGGAACGTCCGCACGCAACTGGCGGTCGACGATGTCCTCCAACAACTCTCGCACCCGGGCGACCGTGGTCTCCTGGTCGTCGGTGTGGGGATGCGGCGTGAGTTTCCAGTAGGTGCGCACATGCAGACCCCGCCGGTCCACGGTGATCATCGTCCCGGGGCGCACCTCGGCCATGCCCTTCCAGATGGCCCAGCCCGGCGGTTTGGTGATCGCGAACAGCTCCCGCAGAGAGTCGGTGTCGATCACCTTGCGTACCAGTGGGTTCGCGAGAATCGCCTTCGGTTCGGAGCCGATCAGCACGCCGTCGGGCGTCGGGTAGAAGTAGAGCGGTTTGACCCCCATCCGGTCTCGCACGATCACGAGTTTCTCCTCGCGCTCATCCCAGATCGCGAAGGCGAACATGCCGTTGAGATGGTCCACGACCGAGTCACCCCACTGCAGGTACCCGCGCAGCAACACCTCGGTGTCCGAGGAAGTACCGAAGGTATGGCCCAGTGCGATCAGTTCGGCACGCAGCTCGGGACAGTTGTAGATCTCACCGCTGTAGACCAGCACCACCTCCCCCGAGGGTGTCCGCGCACGCATCGGCTGCGCACCTCCCTCCGCGTCGATCACCGCCAGGCGCCGGTGTCCCAGGACCACGTGCCGGCGGACATAGGTTCCGGAACCATCGGGACCGCGATGCGCGACCGCGGCGGTCATCGCCTCGATGGTCTCCGTCTTTCGGGTCAGGTCGGAATCGAACGAAATCCAACCGGCTATTCCGCCCATGCGGTTTCTCCTTGATCGAATGATGTCTTCGTGGTCGTTGCTGCAGTCGGCGACTTCTGTTCGCATACACCGTCGATCCACCGGGATACAGCCGCAGCCGTGATTTCCGCATCCGCGCCCAACAGCTCGAAATGATCGGAATCGACGGACACCAGCTCCTGCGCGTCGGTCAGTCGAGTGGTCGATATCGGTTGCCGGTCACCATTTTCGGACACGGCACTGAAAAATGGCCGCTCGCAACGAATCATCACTGCGGGCGATTCGGTACTCGGATCGGTGATATCGCTGAGCAGCCGGCCCCATCCGGCCATTCCGGACAATCGCGTGCCATCCAGTTCTACCGCAGCGGAATCGTTTTCGTACAGACCCGTCAACAGTTGGTCGACCGGAACACCCATGCCATCGGACGTGGGAGCGAAGGTGTCGAGCAGAACGACCCCGCGCAGCGCCGATGCCGACCCCGACACCTCGAGGTGCCTGGCTACCGCGCACGCGAGTAGACCGCCCGCCGAATAACCGAGCATCACGAAATCTTCACTTCCCGCCGCGCGGCGAACGGCCGCCGCGAGCACGTCCACCGCGGCGGCGAGGTCACGCGGCAACTGCTGGTTCGGCGCGAAGCCGGGCAGCGGCAATGCGTGTACAGGTCGGATTCCGTTGTAGGCGGCGCTGAAACGGGCGTACTGGTGTGGTCCACCGGTGGCGGCGGGAGTGCTCAGGCAGATGATCGCCGGACGGTGCGGACCGTCTGCCAGACGCACCGCGCGGATCTGCTCTCGCAGGTCGTCACTCGTGGAGAAGGTCGGTCGCAGCGCGGCGGCCGTCCGCAGCAGACCCATTCCCGCGTCGATCCTTCCGTCGGCCACGGCAGCGGCGAACAACCCGCCCACCGTGTCCTCGAGAGGCCGGTCCGACCCTGCGCGCGCACCGCTCGCACCGCTGGTCATGGTTGCCAGCAGACGTGTCGCGATTTCGGCCGGGGTGGGATGGTCGAAAACCACGGTGACCGGCAGAGTGGTTCCCGTTGTCGCTCTGAGTCGATTGCGGAACGCCGCCGCGCTCAGCGAGTCGAACCCGAGATCCTGCAGTGCGGTGCGGGGACCCACAACCACCGAATCGTCGTAACCGAGGATGTCGCGCACGGTGGAAACAACCAGGTCGGTGAGATACGCCTGCTGGGCGGGCTCGTCCAGGCCGGCGAGAGAGATTCTGCCCGGTGCGCGCCCCGACGGGTCCAGACTGCGGGATGCCGGCGGTACGAGCCCGCGCAGCAATGCCGGGATCTCCTGCGCGGTACCGCGCAGCGCGGCGCGGTCGAGCCGGACGGGTGCGACGACGGGGCGGCCGGTCGCGAGCGCGGCGTCGAACAGATCGAGCCCCTCTGCCCGTTCCAAGGGCACCAGGCCGTGATCGCGGATGCGGGCGATCTGCTGGGCACTGGCTTCGACTCCCATCCGAGCGTCCTGCCAGGGACCCCAAGCCATCGATGTCGCAGGCAGACCCAGTCCGTGCCGATGCGTCGCGAGCGCGTCCATGAACACGTTCGCCGCGGCGTAACCGCCCTGACCGCCCGCCAGGATCTGGCCGCCGACCGAGGAGAACAGAACGAAGAACGACAGCTCCGCATCGCTGGTCAGCTCGTGCAGATTCCACGCTCCGCTCACCTTCGCGCGCAGCACCGCGTCCAAGCCTTCGGGAGTCAATCGAGCGATGGTTCCGCTGTCCCAGATGCCGGCAGCATGCACGACACCGACGAGCGGCTCACCGAACGCAGACTCCGACAGTGTTCTTCGCAGCGACTCACGATCGGACACGTCACAGGAGACGACCCGCACACGCGCACCGAGCTGTTCGAGTTCCGCGACCAGAGCATCCGCCTCCGGGGCATCGGGTCCACGACGACTGGTGAGAATCAGCCGGCGTACGCCGTGGGCCCGCACCATGTGCCTGGCCGTCTCCGCACCCAGCCCGCTGAGGCCGCCGGTGATGAGAACCGCTCCAGCAGAGTGCGGTTCGGCCTCGGTGACCTCGCCGGCGACGGACACCCACCGGGGCACGCGCGCGCGACCACCACGTAACACCACCTCGGGTTCGGCCGCCGCCACGATCCGCGCGACATCGACGTCGTTGTGGAAGTCGGTATCGACCAGGAACACTCGCCCGGGATTCTCCGCCTGCGCCGCGCGAACCAGACCCCACACCGGTGCGAGTGACAGTTCCGGACCGCTTCCCGCGGGAAAGCCGACCGCACCAGCGGTGACGACGACCAACGGTATCTCGGCGAAGTCCTGGTGCTCCCCCCACCATTGCAGCGCGGCGAGAGTACGACCGAGCGTCTCACGTACCGCCTCGGGTGGTTCTCCGGAGCCCGGCGGGCACCGCAGGACCACGGCCTCGCCCGGCGCGCCGCCCGCTCGAACGTCCTCCCATTCGGATGTCACGACCGCCGGTACCTGCGATGGCAGGGTCCGATCGCGCCACTCGACGCCGAACAGTCTGTCCCGCAACCCGGTTCGCCCCAGCTGCGCCGCGGTGACCGCTCGCCCGGTCACCGCACCCACGCGCAGGACCGGCAGACCTGCCGAGTCGGTCAGATCGACGGTCATGCTGTTGGGCCCCTCTCGCTCGGCCCGCACCCGGAGCCGGGACACGCCCGGCGCGAACAGCGCCACATCGGTCCACTCCATCGGAAGGATCAATTCCTCACCGGTGAGCAACGACGCGTGCATGGCGGCATCGAGCAGCGCCGGATGTATGCCATAGCCGGTGCGATCGACCTCCTCGGGCAGCGTCACCTCGGCAAAGACGGTCGCACCTCGCTGCCACGCGGCGCGCAAACCTCGGAACGCGGGACCGTAGTCGTAGCCGAGCTCGGCCAGCCGGTCGTACACGTCGCCGATATCCAGCGGCGTCGCATCGGCGGGAGGCCACACCGCCGATTCCTGCGGCGGTGTCGGCTGTGGCGGTGCGACAACGGCTTCGGCGTGCAGTGTCCAGACGGTGTCGCCGAGGTCGGCTGGGACATCGCCCTCCGAATCAGGCCGGGAGTAGACACGAATCACCCGGGTTTTCTCCGCCGTCGGTTCTTCGATCAGAGCGCACAACCGCACAGCGGTGTCTTCCGGCATCAATGGCGTGGTGATCGTCAGCTCCCGCACGTGCCCGCATCCGACCTGGTCTGCTGCCGCCGTGACCAACTCGATGAAACCGGTGCCCGGAAACAGGGTTCGGCCCAGCACCGCGTGATCGCTCAACCATGGCGTGGTGGCTGCGGACAATCGACCTGTCACCAGGACACGATCCGTATCGGGGGTATCCATCACCGCACCCAGCAGCGGATGCGAGATCGGCCGCAGTCCCAGCCCGGCGGTATCGCTTCGGGACCGGGCCGAGTTCCAGTAGTGCCGATGTTGAAACGCATACGGCGGCAGCGAAACTCGATGCCCCGCCGGGCCTGCGGTGAGGGCGGTCCAGTCCAGATCAACACCTGTGACGAACACCGCGGCCGCGGACAGGAGAAAACGTGCCCAGCCACCGTCGTCACGGCGAACCGACTCCACAACGGTCTTGTCGCTGTCCGCACCGCCGTCGAGAGAGGCGAGCGTATCCTCGACGGCGGTGGTCAGCACCGGATGGGGGCTCGACTCCACGAACGTCTCGCACCCCAACACGACGGCGGTGGCGAGGGCCCTGTCGAAGCGCACGCTCTCGCGTAGATTCGTGAACCAGTACTCTGCGGTCAATCCCGCGGTATCGAATGCTTCGCCGGTCACCGTCGAGACGAACACCGGGCCGTCGCTCGCACCGGTGCGCGGGGTGAGTCCGGCCAACGCCTCGATCACCGAGTCCCGAAGCCGTTCCACGTGCGGCGAATGCGATGCGTAGTCCACGGAAATCGCACGTGCCCGCACATTCTCGCGCTCGCACCGGGACACCAGAGCCGCACACGCGCCCACGTCCCCCGAGATCACCGTCGCCGCAGGACCGTTCACCGCCGCGATGCTCAACGCGGAGCCTTGATCCGCGATCAACTCCCGCGCGCGTTCGACCGGCGCTGCCACCGACACCATCGCACCGGTGCCGGCGATCTCGGCGATCGCGCGACTGCGACCCACGACCACCCGCACGGCGTCCTCGAGCGACAGGCCACCCGCGATATAAGCGGCGGCGATCTCACCCTGGGAATGACCGAGTACCACGTCGGGGCGGATCCCGACCGATTCCCAGAGACGAGCGAGTGAGGTCATCACCGCGAACAGGACCGGCTGGAGCACATCCACCCGTTCGGCGTCCACCTCGCCCGTGCCCGAAATCACCTCTAGCAGAGACCATTCGACCGACTGCGACAGCGCGGTATCCATCGTGCGCATGTGCTCGGCGAATATCGGCGAACTGTCCATCAGTTCCCGGCCCATACCCACCCACTGCGAGCCCTGTCCCGGGAACACCATGGCGATCCGGCCGCTCGTGTCCCGAACACGACCCGTCCTCACCGCATCGGCCGATGCGGTATCTCCGGCGTGCACCGATTTCAGACCGGCCACCAGATCCGCGTGGTCGGTGCCGATCACGACCGCACGGTGCTCGAACAGCGAACGCCGACTGAGCGTTGCGGCCGTATCGGTCAGCGGCGAATAGTCCGCAGCACAGAATTCCAGCAATCGACCGGCCTGTGCCCTCAGCGCGGCCGGCGTTCGGGCCGAGATCACCCATGGCAGAGCATGTTCCAGTGATCGTGTGCTCGGGTGTATCCGCTCGGGCGCGGAGTTCGGCGCCGGTTCTTCCAGGATGAGGTGAGCGTTGGTTCCCGAGATCCCGAAGGATGACACCGCCGCACGACGTACGCGACCGGAACGCGGCCAGTCGCGAGCCTCGGTGAGCAACTCCACCCGGCCCGACGCCCAATCCACGTGCGGCGAAGGTTCTTTCACATGCAGCGTCGCGGGCATGCGCTCGAACCTCATCGCCTGGACCAATTTGATCACACCCGCCACGCCGGCGGCGGCCTGAGCGTGGCCCATGTTCGACTTGATCGAGCCCAGCCACAGCGGGTCACCATCCTCACGCCGGCCGTAGGTGGCGAGCAACGCTTGCGCTTCGATCGGATCACCCAACCTGGTACCGGTCCCGTGCGCCTCCACCACATCCACATCACCGACACCCAGCCCCGCATCGGCCAACGCCTGACGAATCACCCGCTGCTGCGACGGACCATTCGGAGCAGTCAAACCATTCGACGCGCCATCCTGATTCACCGCCGACCCGGCGACCACCGCCAGTATCGGATGGCCCAATTCCTTCGCGCGAGAAAGCCGCTCGACCACCAGGACACCCACGCCCTCGGCCCAGCCGGTGCCGTTCGCGCCGGCGTCGAACGACCGGCAGCGTCCGTCCGGTGAAAGCCCTTGCTGTCGTGAGAATTCCACGAACATCTGAGGAGTCGCCATCACCGTGACTCCCCCGACAAGGGCCAGCTCGCATTCGCCCGCGCGCACGGCTTGCCGGGCCAGATGCAGGGCAACGAGCGAGGACGAGCAGGCGGTGTCGACCGTCACCGCGGGGCCCTCGAGTCCCAGTGTGTAGGCGACCCGGCCCGAGATCACCGATCCGGCCTGCTCCATCTGCCCGTAGTCGTGATACATCGCCCCCGCGAACACACCCGTGTCGGAACCCCGCAGGGACTTCGGATCTATTCCGGCGTCCTCGAGCGCCTCCCACGACACTTCCAGCAGCAACCGCTGTTGCGGATCGATCTCGAGGGCGTCTCTGGGGCTGATACCGAAGAATCCAGCGTCGAAGTCGCCCGCGCCGCACAGAAATCCGCCCGAGCGTGTGTACGTCTTGCCCGGCACTCCGGGTTCGGGATCGTAGATACGTGCGGTGTCCCAGCCACGATCAGCCGGGAAATCACCGATGCCGTCCTGTCCCTGCTCGACCATCGCCCACAGTGCCGCAGGGGAATCGACCCCACCTGGATATCTGCACGCCATGCCCACTATCGCCAACGGCTCGGTCACCACACGGTGAGCGGAACGAAGCTGTTCGACCTCGATCAACGACGCGCGCAGCGCATCGACCAGCCTGGTGTCGGAGTTCGTCATGACTGTCACCGCCTACTTCTCGCTGTACGCGTCGCCGAGCGCGAGGCGGATCAGGTCTTCTTCATCCATGTCCCGAATCCGGCCGACCGAGGCGGCGGACCGGGCGCGAGCTGTCGCCTCACCACCGGCTGCGGTCCGCTGCGTGAAATCGGCGGCGGCGCTCTCGGGTTGGACCAGTTCGGCCAGGTGATCGGCCAGGGTCCGTGATGTCGGGTAGTCGAATACGAGCGTTGCCGGTAGACCGGCGTCGATCGCTGTGCTCAGTCGATTGCGGAATTCGACAGCGGTCAGCGAGTCGAAACCCATCTCCTGGAACGGCCGGTCGGCGTCGATGAGGTGCGCACCCGCGTAGCCGAGGATCGCGGCCGCGTGCCCGCGCACCTGATCGAGCAGTGTCCGGCGCCGAGCCGCGACATCCATTGCCCGCAGGGCTGCAGCGGCGTCGCCGGCTCCGGCGCGCGCGGGCCCGCGGCCACGTTCCCGACGCAGGATCTTCTCGAAGATCGGTGGCGGCGTGTCGACCGCGGCGAGCGCGCTCCGATCCAAACGCACTGGCACACAATGACTCTTCCCACCCGCAAGAGCCTGGTCGAGAAGGCTCAGCCCCTCGGTGGAAGTCAACTCGGCCAGCCCGGATCGGTTCAGTCGGCTGCGGTTCGCTTCGGCCAGGCGCGCAGCCATTCCCTCCTGTGCCCAGGGACCCCAGGCCAACGAGACGGCGGCCGATCCATGGGCTCGCCGGTGTATGGCGAGGGCATCGAGAAACGCGTTCGCGGCAGCGTAGTTTCCCTGACCCGGTCCACCCAGGACGCCCGACACCGAGGAGTACAGAACGAACATCGTGAGGTCCATGTCCTTGGTCAGCTGGTGCAGATTCCAGGCGCCGTCGACCTTGGGAGCGAAGACCGTGTCGATTCCGGACCGCGTCAACGACGTCACCACGCTGTCCTCCAGCACGCCGGCGGTGTGGAGCACACCGGTCAGGGGCGCGTGGGAGGGAATCCCGTCCAGGATTTCGCGTAGTCGCTCGTGATCGGCGACATCACACGACTCGATTCGCACTGCCGCACCGGCGTCCGTCAACTCCGCATACAGTTCCGAGGCGCCCGGGGCGGCCATCCCCTGTCTGCTCAGTAGCAGCAGACGGCGAACGCGGTGCTCCCGCACCAGATGACGTGCCGCCGCCGCACCGAGACCGCCGGTGCCGCCGGTGATCAGGATGGTGCCGCCGGTCTCGATCTCCGGCATATCGGCGGGCGCGTCCACGGGCACCAGCCGCGGCACGAGCATCCGGCCCTCGCGCAGGACGATCTGCGGCTCGTTCGCGGCGAGCACCGCGGACACATCCGGATCCGCGTCGTCGGCATCGACGAGGATGATTCGTCCAGGGTGCTCCGACTGCGCGGCGCGTACCAGGCCCCAGATCGGCGATCCCGCCAGATCGCTCACGTCGGAGCCGGGCAGGCCGACCGCCCCCTGCGTCACCACGACCAGTCGCGATCGATCCACCCGCGGATCCGCCAGCCAGGCCTGCAACACCTCCAGCACGGCACCGACCCGGTGCCGCAAGCGACCGACATCGGTGTGCGGGTCCGGAGCACACCGCAGCACAACGGCGCCTGCTGTGGCGGCCTCGAGTGCACTCGGCGGCCAATCCACTATCGCCGCCGGGACAGGATCATCGGTCGCGGTCGGGGGTTCGAGATCGGACCATTCGAGTCCGAACAACGAATCCCGCCGACCGCTGACGGCGAGCTGTTCCCGCGTGACCGGGCGACCGGTCACCGACTTCACCCCGAGCACCCGATGCCCTGTCTCGTCGGATATCTCGACACTCAGCGACTTGTCCCCCGCCACTGCCGCACGTACCCGCAATCGAGTCGCGCCGCCGACGCCGCGCGTCACCCCCGACCAGGCGAAGGGCAGCACGAGCTGTCCTGCCACCATCACCGACGCGTGCATCGCGGCATCGAGCAACGCCGGGTGCACCAGGAATCCGGACGCTGAGCCCGCATCGGCCAACTCGATCTCCGAGAAGACCTCCTCGCCTCGCCGCCATGCCGATCGCACCCCGCGGAACACCGGGCCGTAGCCCAAGCCCAACTCGTCCAGTGCGTCGTACCCCGACCTCACATCCACCGGCTCCGCGTCCACCGGTGGCCACTGGGCCCACTCGGCCGATCGCGGCTCGCCGCCACACGCCAGCGCCCCGCGAGCATGCAGCGTCCATCCGGAATCGTCTGTGGCACTGGAGAACACCGAGACCGCCGGGCCGGTCCCTTCGGACTCGACAACCACTTGGATCCGTACGGTTCCGGTGTCCTCGAGCACGAGTGGCGCCACGATCGTCAGCTCCGACAAGGTGTCGCAGCCGACCTCGGCGCCCGCGCGCAGGGCGAGCTCCACGAATCCGGCGCCGGGGAACACCACCTGCCCCAGCACCGTGTGATCGCCCAGCCAGGCGTGAGTTGCCAGGGACACGGTTCCGGTGAGTATCACCCCGCCGTCCAGGGCCGAGTCCACCACCGCGCTCACCAGCGGGTGCTCCGCGCTTTTCAGCCCGAGGCCCGCGGCGTCGGTTCGTGGATGTGGCGCCAGCCAGAACCGCTCATGTTGAAATGCGTACGGCGGCAGCGCTATCCATCGTCCGCCCTGAGATCCGATGACCAGCCGCCAATCGATCGCACCGCCCGCGACGAACAGGTCCGCCAGACCTGTCAGCAGCGCGGTGGGTTCGCCCGTGCCACTCCTGGCGGTGGTCGTCACCCGCGTCCCTCGCGGATCGACACTCTGAGCCATCGAGGCGGAGAGCGAGGGGGCGGGACCGACCTCCAGAAACCGGGTGATGCCTGCGGCCCTCATCGCGTCCACACCGTCGGCGAATCGAACCGGTTGCCGCACATGGTCCAGCCAGTAGCCGACATCCGCGTAACCGTCAGTGGTGCGTTGCCCGGTCACGTTCGATACGAGCGGGATTCGCGGCCGGACCGCCGTGATTCCCGCGACCTCGGTGGCGAACCGTTCGAGCATGGGCTCCATCAGATGCGAATGAAAGGCATGCGACACCCGCAGCCGCGACGTCTTGCGCCCCCGGCCCGCGAATATCGCCGCCACCGACTCCACGGCAGCAACGGTCCCGGAGATCACCACTGAAGTCGGGGAGTTCACCGCCGCCACACTCACCTCCGTCGACAGGAACTCAGCGACCTCGCGCTCGCTCGCCGCGATCGCCACCATCGCTCCGCCCGAGGGCAGAGCCCCCATCAGACGGCCGCGCGCTGCCACCAGTCGCGCGGCATCCGACAGCGACAACGCGCCTGACACATGGGCCGCGGCGATCTCACCCACCGAATGACCGGCCACCGCGTCCACGACCAGACCCCACGACCGCAACAGGCCGAACAACGCCACCTCGAACGCGAACAGGGCCGGCTGCGCGAACTCCGTTCGCTCCAGCAACGCCTCGTCCGCACCCCACATCACCTCACGCAGCGGACGGTCCAGCCACCGATCCACCTCCGTGACCACCTCGTCCAGCGCCACCGCGAACGCCGGAAACGCCTCGGCCAGTTCACGACCCATCCCCAACCGCTGTGACCCCTGGCCCGAGAACACCAAGCCCGTACGACCCGACAGCACACGACCGGACACCACACCGGGATGAGGCAGGCCGGTGTGCATCGCCCGTGCGCCGGCCATCAGCTCCGTGGTCCCGGTGCCGAGCACGACCGCTCGGTGCTCGAACACCGAGCGTCGCGCGAGCGACGCCGCCAGATTCGCGGCCGGCGCCTCACCGGCGGAGAGGGAATCAAGAACCCGCCCGGTCTGCGCGAGCAGCGCCGCGGCCGTCTTCCCCGAGAACACCCACGGCAGCACGGATTCGCGCGAATCGTTCTCTACCGCAACCGCATCGGTTTCCCGCGGGGCTTCCTCGATGATCACATGGGCGTTCGTTCCCGACAGGCCGAATGACGACACGGCCGCACGGCGGGTGATGCCGTTCGCGGGCCAGTCGCGCGCTTCGGTGAGCAACTCCACCCGACCCGCGGACCACTCCACATGCGGAGTCGGCGTATCCACATGCAACGTCGCGGGCATCCGCTCGAACTGCATGGCCTGCACCATCTTGATCACACCCGCCACACCCGCGGCCGCCTGGGTGTGACCCATATTCGACTTGATCGAACCCAGACGCAGCGGCTCACCACCTTCGCGCCGGCCGTACGTCGCCAACAGCGCCTGCGCCTCGATCGGATCACCCAACCTGGTACCGGTCCCGTGCGCCTCCACCACATCCACATCACCGACACCCAGCCCGGCATCGGCCAGCGCTTTGCGGATCACCCGCTGCTGCGACGGACCGTTCGGAGCGGTCAAACCATTGGACGCGCCATCCTGATTCACGCCGGAACCCACCACCACCGCCAGCACACGATGGCCCAACTCCCGTGCGCGAGAGAGCCGCTCGACCACCAGCACACCCACACCCTCCGAGAGCCCCACCCCGTCCGCCTCACCGGCGAACGAGCGACAGCGACCGTCGGGCGAAAGTCCTTGTTGCCGAGCGAAACCCAGCACCATGCCGGGCGTAGACATGATCGTGACGCCACCGACCAGGGCCAGTGTGCACTCCCGGCCGCGCACGGCCTGCGCGGCCAGGTGCAACGCCACCAGGGAGGAAGAACATGCCGTGTCGACCATGACCGTCGGGCCCTCGAGGCCCAGAAGGTAGGCAACTCGCCCGGACAGGACGGACCCGCCGTTGGCGGTCAGGATGTAGTCGTACAGCTCGTGCGAGACCTCGCCCATGCGCGGCAGGTAGTCCCAGGAGAAGGATCCGATGTAGACCCCGGTATCGCTGCCGCGCAACGCTTTCGGATCCATACCCGCGTCCTCGAGTGCTTCCCAGGACACCTCGAGGAGTTGGCGTTGCTGTGGATCCATGGCGACGGCCTCGCGGGGACTGATGCCGAAGAAGTCGGCATCGAAATCGGCTGCGCCGGAGAGGAATCCGCCGGATCGAGTGTAGGTCGTGCCGGTCTTGCCCGGTTCGGGATCATAGAGACGGTCGATGTCCCATCCGCGATCGGTGGGGAAATCACCGACCAGGTCACGACCGTTGCTCACCGCGTCCCACAGCTCGGACGCGGAATTCACCCCGCCCGGAAACCGGCAGGCCATGCCCACGATCGCAACGGGTTCGGTGTCTCTGCGGCGCAGTTCGGCGTTCTCTCGCAGCAGGGTGTCGTGCTGACGAGCTGCGGTGCGCAGGGCTTGGATCAGTTCTTCGTTCGAGGTCATGATTGAACGCCTTCCATGGCGTCGGGTCGAGGGTCGAGGAATCGCCGCACCAGTTCGCCCGCATCCATGCTTTCGAATTCCGGGCTCGGTTGCGCACCTTCCGCCGCCTCCGGTAGGGGCACCGATTCGTCCTCGCCGAACTGCGCGGCCAGGTATTTCGCCAGATCGCGTGGCGTCGGGTAATCGAAGATCGCGGTGACGGGTACCGGCAGCCCCGTCGCTGACTTGATCTTGTTGCGGAATTCCATGGCACTGAGGGAGTCGAAGCCGAGATCCTGGAACGCGCTCTCCGCTGCGAGATCGCCCCCGTCGTACGACAGGACCTCGGCAGCCATGTCGAGAACAAGCCCGAGAAGCCGATCCTGCCTCTCGGGATGGGCCAGCTGCCGCAGGTCCTCTGCCTGTGATGACCTCTTCTCGTGGCCGGACTCGCGACGCGACACGGTTCGGGCGAGGCCCCGCAGCAGGGCGGGTAGCTCATCGGTGCGCGCGCTGATCGTGGCGCGGTCGAGACGGACCGGAGTCAGCGCCGGATCCGACTGAGCCACAGCGGTATCGAACAGCGCGAGCCCCTGGACCGTGCTCAAGGGAATGACGCCCTGACGGCGGATCCGGCGCATTTGCCGATCGGTGATGTCGGCGCCCATCCGCATATCGGCCCACGGCCCCCACGCCAGAGCGGTGGCGACCTGACCATTGGCGTGACGATGCGTGGCCAGCGCGTCGAGGTATGCGTTGGCCGCGGCGTACCCGCCCTGGCCGCCGGCGAGGATCTGGCCGCCGACGGAGGAGAAGAGCACGAACATTCGAAGGTTCGCGTTCGCCGTCTGCTCGTGCAGGTTCCAGGCGCCGTCGACTTTCGCGTGCAGTGTGGCGTCCACGCGCTCGGGCGTCAGGGCGCCGATCACTCCCGCGTCGAGCACACCCGCGGTGTGAATCACGCCGGTCAGCGGTGCGTGGGTGGGGATCGTGCCCAGGGTCTCGCGCAGCCGCTCGGCATCGGCGACATCACAGACTTCGATCCGTACCGAGGCGCCTGCCTCGGTGAGGTCCCGCCGCAACGTCTCCGCTCCCGGAGCCGCGATTCCCCGTCTGCCCAGAAGCAGCAGATGTTTCACGCCGTGGACGCGGACCAGGTGACGGGCAAGCACTGCACCCAAACCACCGGTGCCGCCGCTGATCACGATGGTGCCGTCGATCTCGACCGGCGCCGGAGCACCGGAGGTGGCGATAGGCGCCAGTCGTGGCACCCAGCCATTGCCGTCACGAAGAGCCAACTCCGGTTCGCCCGTCGCCACTGTCGCAGCGACGTCCAGCTCTTCGACATCGCTGTCGAGAAGAAGAATCCGACCCGGGTGTTCCGCTTGCGCGGCGCGCACCAGCCCCCAGATCGGTGCCCCTGCAAGATCTTTCACATCCTCACCGGGCAGGGCCACTGCGCCGCGGGTTGCCACGATCATGCGCGAGGACTCGAAACGCTCGTCCGCCAGCCATTGCTGCACAGCCGTGAGCACACGAACGACCCGATCGCGCGGCGACGTCCGTTCGTCACCGTCGGCCCGGAGCAGGACGAGTTCGGCCGAGGGATCGGTTTCGCCGCCGTCCCGCCATACGGCGGTTCGCATCGGGACAGCGGATGCGGGCACCACGACCGAGTTCCATTCGATCCCGAACAGCGCATCGCGCACCCCACCGGCGACGAGCTGCTCACGAGAAGCCGCACGCCCGGCCAGCGAGGCCACCGACAGCACCAGTCGGCCCGACTCGTCTGCCGCGTGCACCGACCGTGAGTCCTCCCCCACCGTCACCACCCGCACTCGCAATCGATCCACGGCCCGCGCGGGCACCGCGACCCCGGACCAGGAGAACGGCAGCATCAATCGACCACCTGCCAGCAACGAGGTGTGCATGGCCGCGTCCAGCAGTGCTGGATGCACCACAAATCCCGAAGCCGACATGCCCTCGCCCAGCTCGACTTCGGCAAATGCCTCGCCCTCGCGCAGCCATGCCGATCGCAGGCCTCGGAACATCGGACCGTAGCCGAAACCCAGCTCTGCCAGTACGTCGTAGGCCGATTCCACGTCCACGGGTTCCGCACCCGCCGGCGGCCAGGTCGCCCAATCGAAGGAATCGTCGGAAGCCGTACTCTCCGATACCACTCCACGGGCGTGCAGTGTCCACTCGGACGCGTCCTCGGCGCGGGAGTACACCGACACCGTGTGCTCCCGCGCCACCGCGTTCGCACGCAGCACCACCTGGATCCGGACTACGCCATCGCCAGGGAGAATCAGCGGCGCGAGCAGCGTCAGTTCGGACACACCTCGGCAGCCGACCTCCTCGCCCGCGCGCAGAGCCAGATCCACGAATCCGGTGCCGGGGAACAACACCTGGCCCAGCACTTCGTGATCGGCCAGCCACGGATGCTCGCCCAGCGACAGGCGCCCGGACAGCACGACGCCGGGTTCCACCGCGCTGTCCATGACCGCCCCAACCAGAGGGTGACCGGTGTCGCGCAGCCCGAGGCCCGCCGCATTCTCCTGACGTCGCGAGCTGAACCAATATCGCTTTCGTTGAAACGCATAGGGTGGCAGAGATATTCGCCTCTTCACGTCATGGCCGATCACGGCGGGCCACGCCACCTCGGCCCCTGCCGCGAACACCCGCGCGAGAGCCGTCGACACCGCGACAGGTTCCGGGATCGAATTCCGCATTGCCGCCACGGCCATAGCCGAGTCGGGGTCGATGGACTCCCCGACCATCGCCGTGAGCGCCGACCCCGGGCCGACCTCGACGAAGCGGGTCACCCCCAATCGGTTCAGGGCGGCTATACCGTCGGCGAACCGAACCGGGGAGGCCACATGCGCCTTCCAGTAGTCGGGCGTCGCCCACCCCTGCCCGGCCATCTGCCCCGACAGGTTGGACACGACCGGCATTCCGGGGCGCGACACCGTGATTCCCACGATGTCGGCAGCGAACCGCTCGAGCATCGGGTCCATCAGATGCGAATGAAAGGCATGCGACACACGCAGCCGGGTGGTCTTGCGCCCCCGGGCCGCGAACTTCGCCGCCACCGATTCCACTGCACCGGCGGTACCGGAAATCACCACGGAGGACGCTGCGTTGATTGCCGCCAGACTCACCTCGGGTGCGAGGAACTCGGCGATCTCCGATTCTTCGGCCGCGATCGCCACCATCGCTCCGCCCGGAGGCAGAGCCTGCATCAACCGGCCCCGCACCACCACCAACCGCGCCGCATCCGCGAGCGTCAGCGCTCCCGACACATAGGCCGCGGTGATCTCGCCCACCGAATGACCGGCCACCGCGTCCACCGCGAGGCCCCATGATCTCAGCAGGGCGAACAGCGCTGCCTCGAACACGAACAGTGCGGGTTGCGCGAACTCCGTCTGCTCCAACACCGCCTCGTCCGAGCCCCACATCACGTCGCGCAGTGGACGATCCAGCCACCGGTCGGCTTCCTCGACCACCTCGTCGAACGCCCTCGCGAATGCCGGAAACGCCTCGGCGAGTTCCCTGCCCATGCCCAACCGCTGTGATCCCTGCCCGGAGAACAACACACCCGTGCGGCCGGTGATCGCTTGTCCCGACACCACATTCGACCGCGAGCGCCCGGCGGCGACCGATTCCAGCCCTGCGATGAGTTCGCTCTTGTCGCTGCCCAGAATCACCGCGCGATGGTCGAACACGGAGCGAGCCGTCAGCGAGCCGGCCACGTCCACTGCGGAGACATCGGAATCAGCGACGAAGCGGTGCAGTCGCGCGGCCTGCTCCGCCAGGGCGGTGGCAGTTTTCCCAGAAATCACCCAGGCCGATGGATCATGTTGCGGCCGAATGTATTCCGGCACAGCGGTGTCGATATCCGGTGCCTCTTCGAGGATGACGTGAGCATTGGTCCCCGAGATCCCGAACGAGGACACCGCCGCACGCCGAGGGCGACCGTTACGCGGCCACTCACGCGCCTCGGTCAACAACTCCACCCGACCCGACGCCCAATCCACATGCGGCGACGGCTCATCCACATGCAACGTCGCAGGCATCCGCTCGAAGCGCAACGCCTGCACCATCTTGATCACACCCGCCACACCCGCGGCCGCCTGGGTGTGACCCATATTCGACTTGATCGAACCCAGACGCAGCGGCTCACCGTGCTCGCGCCGGCCATAGGTCGCCAGCAACGCTTGCGCCTCGATCGGATCACCGAGCCTGGTACCGGTGCCATGTGCCTCCACCACATCCACATCACCGATACCGAGTCCGGCATTGGCCAACGCCTGACGAATCACCCGCTGCTGCGACGGACCATTCGGAGCGGTCAAACCATTGGACGCACCATCCTGATTCACCGCCGAACCCGCCACCACCGCCAACACCCGATGACCCAACTCCGTTGCACGCGAAAGCCTTTCCACGACCAGGACGCCCACACCCTCGGCCCACCCGGTGCCATCGGCGGCACCGGAGAACGAACGGCATCGCCCATCCGGCGAAAGCCCCTGCTGCCGGGAGAACTCCACGAAGATGTCCGGTTTCGACATCACGGTGACCCCGCCGACGAGGGCAAGACCGCACTCCCTCGATCGCAACGACTGCGCCGCCGTGTGCAATGCGACCAGAGAGGAGGAGCACGCGGTATCCACGGTCACCGCCGGGCCCTGCAGGCCCAGGGTGTAGGCGATTCGGCCCGACACCACCGAGCCGGCCTGCTCCATCGGGCCGTAATCGTGATACATCACCCCCGAGAACACACCCGTGTCCGATCCGCGCAGGGACCCCGGCTCGATCCCGGCGTCCTCGAGCGCCTCCCATGACGTCTCGAGCAACAGACGCTGCTGTGGGTCCATCGTCATGGCTTCGCGAGGGCTGATCCCGAAGAACGCGGCGTCGAAATCCCCTGCGTCGTAGAGGAATCCACCAGAGCACGTGTACGTCTTGCCGGGCACGCCCGGCTCCGGATCGTACAGTCCCGCCACATCCCAGCCACGGTCGGACGGAAAACTGCCGATGCCCTCCGCACGTCGATCGACCATCGTCCACAGATCGGCCGCGGAGTGCACTCCGCCCGGATACCGGCACGCCATGCCCACGATCGCCATGGGTTCGGATGCCGCGTGCTCGAGTGCGTGTATCCGGTTGCGGGCTTCTCGAAGCTCGACCGTCATCCGTTTCAGATACTGCGTGTACTTGGCTTCGTCGGCCATGTGTCTCAGTCCTTCGATCGCAGTGCCGGAGCTCAGAATTCGCGATCGATGAGCGCCAAGAGCTCCTCACCGCTCGCCGATTCGATATCGCTGTTCGGGTCGGACTCGGACTCGGTGAGCCCTGTCCATCTCTCGGTGAGCGCCCGGAGGCGTGTGAGCACGTGCTGTGTGGTCGGGTCGTCGCGACCAGCCCACGCGGACCCGGTCAAGGCCGCCTCCAGACCGCCGAGCAGGTTGTCCACCGCATGGGCGGAGTAGGACTCCGGGGCGGGGGTGCCGCCGACCAACTCAGCGGCCAGATAGTCGACCAGTGCGGCCGGATCCGGGTAGTCGAAAATCAGGCTCGCGGGGAGTCGGAGACCCGCCGTCACGCCCAGACGGTTCCGGAAGTCGACTGCGGCCAGGGAATCGAAACCGAGTTCTTTGAACGCGCGGTCCGGCTCGATCGCGGCTGCCCCGTCATGTCCCAGAACCGCGGCGACCTGTTCTCGCACAACGCTCAGCAGCAGGTCTCGACGACGGTCGTCATCCAGCCCCGCCACCCGTTGCCGCAGATCGGGCCCACCGGTGCCGGCTGTCGCGGCGGCCACTCGGCGTCCGGCGCGCACCAGGTTCGACAACGCCGCCGGAAGACGCCGTTGATCAGCCAGGGTTCGCAGCGCCGCCGGGTCCAGCCGCGCGGGCACGAGCAGCGCTCGATCGGAGGCCAGCGCGGCGTCCCACAGCGCCAGACCATGATCGGTCGTCATGGCGGTGAGTCCGTCGCCGCCGACACGTGACCTGTCGCCGTCGGTCAGCCGGCGAGTCATCCCTGTCTCCTGCGACCACAATCCCCAGGCGAGTGAGGTGCCCGACAGGCCCTGTGCCCGCCGATACGAGATCAACCCGTCCAAGAAGCGGTTTCCCGCCGCGTAGTTCGCCTGTCCCGGGGTACCGAGGACGCCCGCGATCGACGAGAACACCACGAAGAGTGACAGATTCAGGTCCGCGGTCGCCTCGTGCAGGTTCCACGCACCCCCGACCTTGGGAGCCATTACGGCGTGCAGCCGATCGGCGGTCAGCGTCTCGATGACACCGTCATCGAGTACTCCGGCCGCGTGCACCACCCCGGTCAGAGGCCCGGACGCGTGGAGCTCGGAGATCAGCTCGCGCACCGCGGTTCGGTCGGCTACGTCGCAGGCCATGACTCGCACCCGCGCTCCCGCGGTGCGCAGTTCTTCGACAACCGGCTCGACCCCCGGAGTCCGGGCACCCTGGCGGCTGGTCAGTACGATATTCCGAGCGCCGTGCGCGGTGACCAGATGCCGGGCGATGACCGAACCCAGGCCGGTCGTCCCGCCCGTCACGATCACAATTCCTTCGCCGAGCGGAGTACGCGTGGATTCCGTGTCTGCGCCCCGTGTTTCGACGACGGTCAACCGCGGGACGAGTATGTCCCCCGCACGAAGGGCGAGCTGTGTTTCCCCACGCGGTGCGCGACTCACCACTCGCCCGATCTGCGCGTCGTCCAGCTCGATATCGCTGTCGAGCACAACGATCCGCTCCGGGCTCTCTGCCTGCGCGGAACCCACCAATCCCCAAACGGCTGCCCCGGCCAGGTCGGTGACCCCTCCCAGCTCGGTATCGACCGCGCCCCTCGTCAGGACGATCAGACGCGAATCGGGGTACCCGGGTTCACTCATCCACGACTGCACGGAACTCAGCACGGCGGCTACCCGCGTGTTGACTTCGGCAGCCACATCGGGGACGACAGTGTCTCCGATGCAACGCAGCACCTGAATGTTCGGCAGTTCCGCCGGGTCGGGGCGCGGCTCTTCGGCGGCGGGAACCCACCGCGTCTCGTACAGACCCTTCACTGGGACGTCCGTCAATACAGCGGCGAGCTGTTCCGCCGATACCGGCCGCGACAGCAACGAGTCCACCGTCAGCACCGGATACCCGGCCGGATCGACGATCTCGACCGAGACACAGTCGGTGCCCGTCGTCCGGAGCCGAGCCCGGACTCGGGTCGCACCCGTCGCGAACAATTCGATTCCGGACCACGCGAAGGGCAGAACGGTCCGATCCGAGTCCGCCGAGGTGATCAGGACGGCGTGCAGAACCGCATCCAGGAGCGCGGGATGGATTCCGAAGCCGGAGCCGTCGCCACCGGGCAACGCGGCTTCGACGAACACATCCGCCCCGTCGCGCCAGACACCCTCCAGCCCACGAAAAACCGGCCCGTAACCGTAGCCGCGACGGGCCAGGCGGTCGTACACCTCGGTCAGGTCGAGGGCTGTCGCTCCCGGGGGCGGCCACGCCGCCCAAGTGGTCGATTCCGGCACGTTCTTCTGCTCCGCAGGGGCGAGCACCGCCTCGGCGTGGATGGTCCACTCGGCGGATTCATCTGCCCCGGAACCTGTTTCGGTCTCCGGTCGTCCGAATACCGTCGCCGTGCGGGTCCCGTCGAGGGCCGGTTCAGCGACCACGATCTGCACCGCGATGGCCGAGTCGGTCAGAACGAGCGGCGTCGTGAGCGTCAGTTCACGCACCACGGCGCAATCCACGCGATCGGCCACGGTCGCCATCAGATCCACGAAACCCGCTCCTGGCAGCAACACCCGGCCGAACACCGCGTGATCGGACAGCCACGACGCCGAAGCCACCGACAATCGGCCCGTCACCACGATCCGGCCACTGTCCGGCGACTCGACCTCTGCGCCCAGCAGCGCATGGTCGACCGCACGCAATCCCAGTCGCGAGATATCGGTCCGCGGGCGCTGATCGAGCCAGTACCGCCGGCGCTGGAACGCGTACGGCGGCAACGACACCCGGCGTCGGTGTGCTTCGGGGGCGAGCGCGGACCACTCCATCGCGCCGCCCGCGACATACAGTTCCGCCACACCCGACAACGCCGCCATCACCTCGGCGACCTCGCGGCGCGCCATGGCCATCACTCGGGTCCGAGCCGGGTCCACGCCCTGAGCGATCATCGGCGCCAGCATCGCGTCCGGACCGACCTCGAGAAAGCGGGTGATCCCCGCATCGGACAGCGCCGCCACCCCTGCGGCGAACCGCACCGAGCGGCGCACATGATCGACCCAGTAGCCGGTCTCCGCGTAGCCGTCTCCGGCGAGCTCCCCGGTCAGATTCGACACCACCGGAATCTGTGGAGCCGACACGGTCAGATCCGCGATGTCATCGGCGAACCGAGTCAGCATCGGATCCATCAACACGGAGTGAAACGCATGTGAGACACGCAGGCGCGAGGTCTTGCGTCCGCGCTCGGCGAACACCGCCGCCACCGACTCCACCGCTGCGGCGACTCCGGAAATCACTACGGCCCCTTCGGCGTTGACCGCCGCGAGATCGACACCCTCACGCAGCTCACCGGTGACTTCCGCTTCGCTCGCCTGGATCGCGGCCATCGCTCCGCCCGACGGTAGCGCCTGCATCGAACGCCCGCGCACCACCGCCAACCGCGCGGCATCGGACAGCGACAACACTCCTGCCACGTGCGCCGCGGCGATCTCGCCCACCGAATGACCCGCTACGGCGTCCACGGTCACACCCCACGATCGCAGCAGCCCGAACATGGCCACCTCGAAGGCGAACAGCGCCGGCTGCGCGTATCGGGTCGATTCGAGCAGTGCTTCGTCCGAGCCCCACATCACTTCTCGCAGTGGTCGATCCAGCCATCGATCCACCTCGGTCAGGACCGAATCCAAGGCCTCCGCGAACACCGGAAAGGCTTCGGCCAGTTCACGACCCATGCCCAGCCGCTGCGAACCCTGACCTGAGAACAGCACAGCGGTGCGCCCGGGGACGACGCGACCGGAGATCACGCCGGGACCCGGCAGACCGGTAGCCAACGACTCCAGACCGGCCGTCAGGTCTGCGCGGTCGGCACCGAGCACAACCGCACGGTGATCGAAGACACTGCGGCACAACAGCGATGCGGCGATCTCTCGATTCGAGACCTCCTCTGCCTCCAGGTGCGCCAGTAGCGCTGTGGCCTGCGAGGAGAGTGCGGGCATGGATTTCGCCGCCAGCGTCCACGGCACCACTGGCGAGGTCGCGACGACGGATTCCGCTGTGGATTCGGACTCCGCCGGGGCTTCCTCGAGGATGACGTGAGCATTGGTTCCCGAGATCCCGAACGAGGACACCGCCGCACGCCGAGGGCGACCGTTACGCGGCCACTCACGCGCCTCGGTGAGCAACTCCACCCGACCCGCGGACCACTCCACATGCGGAGTCGGCGTATCCACATGCAACGTCGCAGGCATCCGCTCGAAGCGCAACGCCTGCACCATCTTGATCACACCCGCCACACCCGCAGCGGCCTGAGCGTGACCCATGTTGGATTTGATCGACCCCAAGCGCAGCGGCTCACCAGCCTCACGCCGACCATAGGTCGCCAGCAACGCCTGCGCCTCGATCGGATCACCGAGCCTGGTACCGGTCCCGTGTGCCTCCACCACATCCACATCACCGACATCGAGCCCGGCATTGGCCAACGCCTGACGAATCACCCGCTGCTGCGACGGACCGTTCGGCGCGGTCAAACCATTGGACGCACCATCCTGATTCACCGCCGACCCGGCCACCACCGCCAACACCCGGTGCCCCAATTCCTCTGCGCGTGAGAGCCGTTCGACGACCAGCACGCCCACGCCCTCGGCCCACCCGGTGCCGTCGGCGCCGCTGTCGAAGGATCGGCACCGCCCGTCCGGTGAAAGGCCCTGCTGCCGTGAGAATTCAATGAATACCTCCGGTGTCGACATGACCGTGACACCGCCGACCAGAGCCAGGTCGCACTCGCCCGACCGCACCGCCTGCCCGGCCAGATGCAGCGCCACCAGCGAGGACGAGCACGCCGTGTCCACCGTCATCGCCGGGCCCTCCAGGCCCAGCACATAGGACACCCGACCGGAGGCGACACTTGCCGCGATAGACGGGATTCCGAAGCCCTCACCGCCGTATCCCTGCGGCGATGCCAACCCCGTGAAGACGCCGGTGTCGCTGCCCTTCAGGTCGTGCGGGTCGATGCCCGCGTCTTCGAGAGCCTCCCACGACACCTCGAGCAGCAGTCGTTGCTGCGGGTCCATACCGAGAGCTTCGCGCGGGCTGATGCCGAAGAAGTCGGCATCGAATTCCGCTGCGTCATAGAGGAATCCACCAGCTCGAGCGTAGGACTTCCCCGGTTTCCCGGGTTCGGGGTCGTACAGCCGCGCTGGGTCCCAGCCACGGTCGGCGGGTAGCTCGCCGATCACGTCGAGACCTCGGTCCACCATGTCCCACAGTGCGCGGGCCGAATTCACACCACCTGGATATCGGCATGCGATGCCCACGATGGCCAGCGGATCACCCGCCGTGTCGATCGTGGTCGTCATGGCGCGGCGTCCGGAGGTCGACTCGTCCTCGAACCCCAACTCAGAGAACAGGAATCGGGCCAGGGAATCTGGTGACGGGTAGTCGAAGACCGCGCTCGCCGGCAGTTTGACGCCCGTGGCGTTGCCCAGGCGGTCCCGGAAACCCACCGCGTCCAAGGAGTCGAAGCCCAACTCCTTGAAAGCGCGATCGGGTTCGATGGCGGCTGCCCCCGAGTGTCCCAGCACCGCTGCCGCCTGCTCACGCACCAACTCGAGCACCGCGTCCAAGCGGCGATCCGGTTCGAGGGCCGCCAAGCGGTCACGCAGTGCGTTGCCGATCTCGGGCGCCGTGTTCGTGGCGGCACGGCGTCCCACGCGCACAAGGCCGGACAGCAGCGCCGGCAGTCGGCCCTCCTCGGCTCGGGCTCGCAGCGCCGTTCGGTCCAGTCGCGCGGGCACCGCCAGCGGTTCGCCGGTGTCCAGCACCGCGTCCCACAGCGCCAGGCCTTGTTCGTCACTCATCGACGTCAGGCCGTCACGGTTCATCCGTGACACGTCATGCGAGTTCAGTCGCCCGGTCAATCCGGTTCCCTGCTCCCACAGACCCCAGGCCAGGGAAATCCCTGCCAAGCCACTGGCACGGCGGTGCGAGATCAAGCCGTCCAGGAACCGGTTGCCGGCCGCGTAGTTCGCCTGGCCCGCTGTACCCAGCACGCCCGCGATCGAGGAGAACACCGCGAACAGAGACAGCTCGAGTTCCGCCGTCGCGAGATGCAGATTCCAGCCACCGTCGACCTTGGGCGCCAGTACATCCCGCAATCGGGCAGCGCTCAACGACTCGATGACGCCGTCGTCGAGGACGCCGGCCGCATGCACCACGCCCACCAAACGCCGTGAGGACACGATCTCCGACACCAGGTCGTTCAGTGCGACGCGATCGGTCACGTCGCACGAGACCACTCGAACCTGGGCGCCGGCCGCTTCCAGTTCGGAGACCACGGCATGCACCTGCGGTGTGGCGAGTCCGCTGCGACTGGTCAGCACGAGGTCGCGCGCGCCGTAGGCGTCGACCAGATGCCGCGCCATCAGCGCACCCAGGCCACCGGTGCCGCCGGACACCAGAACCGCGCCGGCGCCGAGGCAGAGTTCGTCCGGTCGTGACACTGCCGGCCCGCGGTCCGCCGCGATTAGGCGCGGCAGCAGGATCGCGTCTCCACGTAGTGCGAGCTGCGGCTCGGTCGCCGCGATCCGGCTCAGCGCCCACCCGATATCGGTCTCGTCCACGTGAATATCACTGTCGAGCAGAATGATTCGATCCGGGTGCTCGGTCTGCGCCGAGGCCACCAACCCCCAGACCGCTGCTGCCGCCGGATCGGTCACGGGAGTGCCGGGGGTCTCGATCGCTCCTCGTGTCACCACCACCAGACGGGCATCCGCGAATCGTGCCTCACCCAGCCAGTGCTGCAGGACGTGCAGGACATATGCGGTCAGCTCGTGTGTGGCGACGGCGAGGTCGGCAGACTGCGGGGCGGCGTTCACAGCCGCGGCGCCCGCGCAGCGGATCGCGTAGAACTCCGCGAGCGGCCCGGTGTCGGCGGCATCCATCGCCGTCGAGAACTCATCGAACACCGTTGCCGAAGAACCGCTTTCGAGTACTCGGATGTCGCCGATCTCGCGAATCCGGGTGTCGGTCTCGGCGTCGATCCAACCGAGCAGATGCAGCCCTTCAATCGCGTCCGAGGTCTGGCCCGCGGCCAATTGCCCGGGCGAGACCGGGCGCGAGAGCAGTGAGTCCACGGTCATGACCGGCCGGCCTGCCGTGTCCGCCACCTCGATCGAGAAGGTGTCGGCGCCGGTGGCGCGCAGCCGAGCACGCACCCGCGTCGCGCCCACTGCCAACGATCGAATTCCCGACCAGGCGAAGGGCAACCGGACTTCCGAATCGGTACCGGAGGTGATGAGCACCGCGTGCAGCAGCGCGTCCAGCAAAGCCGGATGCGTCCCGAAACCGGTCCCGTCGCCGCCGGGCAACTCGGCCTCGACGAAGATCTCCTCCTCGGTGCTCCAGACGGCGCTCAGCCCTCGGAACGCCGGGCCGTAGTCGTAGCCGCGACCGGCCAGCAACTCATAGGCTCCCGCGATGTCGACGGCGATCGCCCCCTGTGGAGGATCGAGCGCGAAGTTCGGCGTCGCCTCGGGCCCCTGGATGCTCTCGGCTGTGCCGATCACACCTTCGGCGTGGAGGGTCCAGTCTCGCGTTCCGGCGGCGCCCTCGTCGGTGTCGCCCTGGATGCGGGAATGGATCGACACCCTCCGGTCGCCGTCGGCGCCGGGTTCATCGAGCACGACGCACACCTGAACGGATTTGTCGTCCAACAGCAGTGGCGCGGTGAGGGTCAGTTCGCGGACCGAATCGCAACCGACCCGGTCCGCGACGGCGGTCGCCAGTTCGACGAAACCCGTTCCAGGGAACAGGATCCGGCCGAAAACCGCATGGTCGGCCAGCCAGGGCATGGTAGCGACCGACAAACGTCCGGACACGACGACGCGTCCGCTGTCCGGGACGTCCACGATCGCGCCCAGCAGTGCATGCGGCATGGCGCGTAACCCGAGTCCCGAGGCGTCGGTGGCAGAGTCCGGAAGCTGCCAATACCGCTCATGCTGAAAGGCGTACGGCGGCAGCGAGACCCGCCGACCGCCGCAGTCGGCCGTCGCCGCTGCCCAGTCGAGGGGGCCGCCGGCGACGAACAGCTCCGCTGCCGAGATGAGGAATCGTCGCGATCCCCCCTCCTCACGACGGAGCGTCCCCACCACAACGGCATCGCCGCCCGCCTGAGATCCGGAACCGGCGAGAACGTCGAGATTGTCGTGGACCGCGGTGGTCAGCACCGGATGCGGACTCGACTCCACGAACGCGCGACATCCCGCCTCGAACGCCGCCGCGAACGCCTGATCGAAGCGCACGCTCTCACGCAGGTTCGTGAACCAGTACTCAGCGGTCAATCCGACCGTGTCCATCGGCTGTCCGGTCACGGTCGAGATGAATACCGGACCGCCGTCCGGGACGGACCGAGGAGCGATCCCCGACAGCGCCTCGAGCACGGACTCCCTCAGCGAGTCCACATGCGACGAGTGCGAGGCATAGTCCACCGGGATGCGACGGGCCCACACGCCTTGGCGCTCACACATGGCGATCAACTCCGCACACGCGTTCGCGTCGCCGGAGATCACCGTCGCCGCAGGACTGTTCACCGCCGCAACGCTCAGGGCAGGGCCCCAGCCAGCGATCAAATTCCGGGCACGGTCCACGGGTGCCGCCACCGAGACCATCGCTCCGGACCCCGCGATCGCGCAAATCGCACGACTGCGACCCACCACGATCCGCACGGCGTCCTGCAGAGAGAGCGCGCCCGCGACGTATGCGGCCGCGATCTCCCCCTGTGAATGACCGATCACCACATCCGGGCGCACCCCGACCGACTCCCACATCGTCGCCAGCGAGGTCATCACCGCGAACAACGCAGGCTGCACGACATCGACCCGCTCGAAGTCCACGTCAGCGGCCGTCCCCGACACCACTTCGAGCAGTGACCAATCCACCAGCTCCGACAACACCTCCTGCACTGCCGAAAGATGTTCGGCGAACACCGGAGAGCTCTCGAGCAGCTCCCTGCCCATGCCGATCCACTGCGAACCCTGACCCGGAAACACCAGCGCCGTGCGAGTACCCGTGACCCGCGCCCTCCCGGTCACCGTCGGTTCCTCGAGTCCGGCCAGCAGCTCCCCGATTCCGGCTCCCACCACGACGGCGCGGTGCTCGAAGACGGTTCGAGCGGTGAGCGAGACCGACACGTCTCCGGTCGAGACATCCTCGGCCGCAATGTATTCCCGCAGGCGAGTGCCCTGGTCGGCGACCGCCCGGGCGGATTTCCCCGACAGCACGAACGGAAGGACCCGCTCGGTGCGTGCGGCGACAGATCCGTCCGGGTCCAGGCCCTCGCCCCGAGGCGCGGGCGGAACGGCCGGCTCTTGCAGAATGACGTGAGCGTTCGTGCCCGAGATCCCGAACGACGACACCGCCGCTCGCCGAGGCCGTCCATTGCGCGGCCAGTCTCGAGGCCGTGTCAGCAACTCCACTCGGCCGGCCGACCAATCCACATGCGGCGAAGGCTCATCCACGTGCAGCGTCGCGGGCATACGCCCGAAGCGCATGGCCTGCACCATCTTGATCACACCCGCCACGCCTGCGGCGGCCTGGGCATGGCCCATGTTCGATTTGATCGAACCCAGCCACAACGGCTCACCGCCCGCACGCTGCCCGTAAGTTTCCAACAGTGCTTGGGCCTCGATCGGATCACCGAGCGTGGTGGCCGTCCCGTGCGCCTCGACCACATCCACATCACCCACACCCAGCCCGGCGTTGGCCAGTGCTTGCTGGATCACCCGTTGCTGTGCAGGGCCGTTCGGCGCGGTCAGACCATTGGACGCGCCGTCCTGGTTGACCGCCGAACCGGCCACCACCGCCAGCACCCGATGACCCAGTTCCTCGGCACGGGAGAGGCGTTCCACGACGAGTACTCCGACGCCCTCGGCCCAGCCCGTGCCGTCGGCCCCGCTCGAGAACGAACGGCACCGCCCATCGGATGAAAGGCCTTGCTGCCGAGAGAATTCCACGAACACTTCCGGTGACGCCATGACGGTGACGCCCCCGACCAAAGCCAGTTCGCACTCCCCCGCCCGCACCGCCTGCCCGGCCAGGTGCAACGCGACGAGCGACGACGAACACGCCGTATCCACCGTCACCGCGGGACCCTCGAGGCCCAGTACGTAGGAAATTCGCCCCGACGCGATCGCCCCGACCCCGTCGGCATCGGGGTAGTCGTGATACATCAAACCGGCATAAACGCCGGTGGGGCTACCCTTGAGGCCGTGCGGATCGATTCCGGCATCTTCGAGCGCCTCCCACGAGGCCTCGAGCAACAGCCGCTGTTGTGGATCCATCGCCAGCGCTTCCTTGGGGCTGATGCCGAAGAAAGATGGATCGAAATCTCCTGCGTCACAGAGGAATCCCCCCGAGCGTGTATAAGTTTTGCCCGCCCGGCCCGGCATCGGGTCGTACAGCGCGGCGATATCCCAGCCGCGGTCGGCCGGGAAGTTCCCGATCACGTCGAGTTCACGATCGACCATGGACCACAGCGCGGTCGGCGAATCCACCCCACCCGGATACCTACACGCCATTCCCACGATCACCAGGGGCTCGTCGGCTGTCGCCACTGCCGCCCTCACCCCGGTGACCGGCTCGCTCGCGCCGCATTCCCGCAGCAGGTACCGCGCCAATACCGCGGCGGCGGGATAGTCGAAGACCAGGCTGGAGCGCAGGCGAAGGCCGGTCGCGGCAGAGAGCGCGTTGCGGAACTGCAACGCGGAGAGCGAATCGAACCCCAGGTCCTTGAAGGCGCGGTCGGGATCGACTGCTGCCGACGTGTCGTGCCCGAGTACGGACGCCGCTTGCGTGCGGATCAGATCGAGCACGAGGGGGTACCTGTGTTCGGCCGGAACCCGCATCAGCTGTTCGCGCAACCCGATCGAGGTGGCGTCGGCGACGCCGGCGACCGCTCGACGCGCGTTGCCCACCAGGCCGGAAAGCAGCGGCCGCAGCTGACCGGCACCCGCGTGTGTCCGAAGGACCGCGCGATCGATTCGGGCGGGCACCAGCAGCGCACGACCACTCGCCAGAGACGCGTCCCACAGCGCCAGGCCCTGCGCGGTCGACATCGCCGCCAGCCCTTCACGATTCATACGCGTGACCGCGCCGCTGTCCAGATGCCCGGTCATGCCGGTAGCCCTGTCCCACAACCCCCAGGCCAGCGAGACACTCGGCAACCCGTGCGCGCGCCGGTAGGAGACAAGTCCGTCCAAGAAGCGATTTCCCGCCGCGTAATTGGCCTGTCCTGGGGTGCCCAGCACCCCCGCGATCGAGGAGAACACCACGAACAGCGACAGATCAAGACCGGCCGTGGCCTGGTGCAGGTTCCAGCCGCCATCGGCCTTGGGACGCAGAACGGCGCGTAGTCGTTCGGTGGACAGCGAGGGAAGTACACCGTCATCGAGCACTCCGGCCGCGTGCACCACGCCGCTGAGCCGGGCACCGGCGGTGATGCCGGAAACCAATTCCCGCACCGCATTCGGATCAGCGACATCGCAGGCGATGACCCGCACCCGGGAACCCGCAGCACGCAGGTCCGACACCACCGAGTCCACGCCGGGCGCCTGCGGACCACGACGGCTGGTCAGCACCAGGTCCTGTACCCCGTGGGCCAGCACCAGATGCCGGGCCACCAGCGCACCCAGGCCGCCGGTGCCGCCGGTGACCAACACCGCCCCGTCCGCGATTCGCGGTAGATCGTCCGATTCCGGTTCCGTGGAGACACGTTCGACAGGCTCCAGACGCGGCCGCAACAGTTTCCCGTCATGCCATGCCAGCTGAGGTTCGTCGTCTGCGACCCGGCTCAGCAGCTGCGCGACCTCGGCGTCGGTGAGGTGGACATCGCTGTCCAGCAGTGTGATCCGGCCAGGATTCTCCGACTGCGCCGAAGCCACCAAGCCCCACACAGCGGCGCCGGCGAGATCCTGCACGGCCGTGTCGTCGGTATCGACAGCGGTCGTGGTCAGCACCACCAGGTGAGTCGAGGCGAAGCGCTCCTCACCGAGCCACGATTGCAGCGTGCGCATCACCTGCGGCAGGCCTGCGTGCACACCGGCGATCGGGTCCGCGGCGGCGTCCGCGGGCGCCCATCGCAGGAGAACGACATCGGAGATCTCATCCGGGAGCTGCGCCCACGGGTCGTCCTCGATGCCGCCATCCGCCAGCTCTATCGATCGGATACCTCCGGTGCGACCGTTCAGCGTGTCGACCACGACGGGGTTCCACCGCACACGATGCAAACCCTCGGGGACGATCGACTTCGAGGCCTCCGTGAGCTGATCTGCCGAAATCGGCCGCGTCAGTAAGGTTTCCACCGTCAGTACCGGTTGCCCGGCGGCGTCGAACACCTCGATCGATACGCTGTCCCCGCCGAGCGGGCGCACGCGTGCTCGGACCCGTGGCGCACCGACCGCGTGCAATCGCACTCCTGACCACACGAAGGGCAGCATCACCCGCTCGGCGTCGGAGGTAATGGCCAGGGCGTGTAGAACGGCATCGAGCAGGGCGGGATGCAACGCGAATTGCGGGCCCTCGGTACTCGGCAACGCCGCCTCGACGAATACCTCGTCCGCGACACGCCACACACCGATCAGGCCCTGGAACGCCGGACCGTATTCGTACCCGCGCGAGTTCAGATCCTCATAAACGCCGGAGATGTCCACTGCCGTCGCGCCCGCCGGTGGCCACACGGGGAGCTCCTGCTCCGTCCGGCCGGATCGGTCGTGGCCCGACATCGCAACCGTGGCCTCGGCGTGCAGGATCCACTCGAGGCCGGCTCCGTCGTCGGGTCGGGAGTAGACCGACACCCGGCGGCTGCGCTCGGCTACCGCATCGGTCTCGCCCCCCACGATCACCTGCAGCTGAATCGCGCCCTCGGACGGCACGATCAGGGGGCTGCGCAGTGTCAGTTCCCGCACCAGGTCGCAATCGAGCTGGTCGGCCGCGTGCAGGACCAGATCCACGAATCCGGTTCCGGGGAACAGTACGCGCCCGAACACCGCGTGATCGGCCAGCCACGGCATAGCACTGAGCGAGACTCGGCCGGTGAGCACCAACTCTCCCGCGTCCGCGGGTTCTATCGCGAGGCTCAGCAGCGGATGCTCGGCCGAGCGCAGACCGAATCCCGCCGCGTCGGCGGTCGCCGCCGCCTGCCAGAAATGCCGATGCTCGAAGGCGTACGGAGGCAGCGATATCCATCGTCCACCGGCCGCCGTGGCGATCGCGGGCCAGTCGACCGCGCCGCCTCCTGTGAACACGGCCGCCGCGGAGGAGAGCAAGCGTCGCTCGCCGCCGTCGTCACGGCGCAACGACTCCACTATCACCGGGTATTCCGTGGATTCGGTGCCGGCTTCCGCTCTGTCGCCGCGGCTTTCGATCAGCATGCCGGTGATGTCGTGAGTACTGGTCGTCAGTACCGGATGCGGGCTCGACTCCACGAAAATCCGGCAGCCGATCTCGAACGCCGATTCCACCGCCCGCTCGAAGTCGACCGTCTCGCGCAGATTCGTGTACCAGTACTCCGCGGTCAACTCCGCGGTATCCATCGGCCGACCGGTGACCGTGGAGACGAACACCGGTCCACCGTCCGCCACCGTGCGCGGCGTGATGCCGGCCAGCGCATCGAGGACCGAATCCCGCACCCGCGCGACCTGTTCCGAATGTGAGGCATAGTCCACCGGAATCCGTCGCGCCCGAACCCCCTGGCGTTCGCACGCGAGGACGAGTTCGGCACACGCGAGTGCGTCGCCGGAGATCACCGTCGCGGCGGGGCCGTTCACCGCCGCGATACTCAAGGCGGCGCCCCAGCCGCCGATCAACTCACGGGCCCGGTCGGCCGGCACGGCCACCGAGACCATCGCGCCCGACCCGGCGATCGCCGCTATCGCGCGGCTGCGTCCCACCACCACCCGCACCGCGTCCTCCAGCGAGAGGCCACCCGCTATGTACGCCGCCGCGATCTCACCTTGAGAGTGCCCGATCACCACGTCGGGACGAACACCGATCGATTCCCACCACCGTGCCAGCGATGTCATCATCGCGAACAACAGCGGCTGGACCACATCCACCCGCTCGGGATCCACGTCCCCGGCGGTTTCCGAAATCACCTCCAGCAGCGACCATTCCACCAGCGTCGAGAGCGCCTGATCGACCGCACGCATGTGGTCGGCGAATACAGCCGAGCTGTGCAGCAATTCCCGGCCCATGCCGATCCACTGCGAACCCTGCCCCGGAAACACCAGAGCGGTCCGTCCGGTCGCACCGACGGGCGACACCGGTACCACGGCATCCAACCCGGCGGTCAGCTGCGCGAGGTCCGATCCGAGAACGACAGCGCGGTAGGAGAATACGCTGCGCCGGGCGAGTGCCGCGGAGACATCGGCGGCCGAGACATCGGCGCCGGTCACGAATTCGCGAAGACGGGCGGCCTGTGCCGTGAGCGACGCGGCGCTCTTGGCAGACAACACCCACGGCAGTATCTGCGTCGGAAGCGCCGAGTCTTGCTGGGCTGCAATTGTTTCAACCGGCGGCGCTTCTTCGAGGATGACATGGGCATTGGTCCCCGAGATCCCGAACGACGACACCGCCGCACGCCGAGGGCGACCACTACGCGGCCACTCACGCGCCTCGGTCAACAACTCCACCCGACCCGCAGACCACTCCACATGCGGCGACGGCGTATCCACATGCAACGTCGCGGGCATCCGCTCGAAGCGCATGGCCTGCACCATCTTGATCACACCCGCCACACCCGCAGCGGCCTGCGTATGACCGAAATTCGACTTGATCGAACCCAGACGCAGCGGCTCACCACCTTCGCGCCGGCCGTACGTCGCCAAAAGGGCCTGCGCCTCGATCGGATCACCCAACCTGGTACCGGTCCCGTGCGCCTCCACCACATCCACATCACCGATACCGAGTCCGGCATTGCTCAGCGCCTGACGAATCACCCGCTGCTGCGAGGGACCGTTCGGCGCGGTCAAACCATTGGACGCACCATCCTGATTCACCGCCGAACCCGCCACCACCGCCAACACCCGATGACCCAATTGCTGTGCGCGCGAAAGTCGTTCGACAACCAGCACACCCACACCCTCGCCCCAGCCCGTCCCATCGGCCGAGGCCGAGAACGAACGGCATCGCCCATCGGCCGAAAGCCCCTGCTGCCGGGAGAACTCCACGAACAGTTCCGGTGTCGCCATCACCGTGACGCCGCCTACCAGTGCGAGGTCGCATTCCCCGGACCGCACCGCCTGCCCGGCCAGATGCAACGCCACCAGCGACGACGAACACGCCGTATCCACCGTGACGGCCGGTCCTTCCAAACCCAGCACATACGACACCCGACCGGACGCGACACTCGGCGCGGTAGCGGGAATCCCGTTGCCCGCCGTGCCGTATCTGGCCAGCGAGGCGACGCCGACATAAACACCCGTACTGGTGCCGCGCAGCGTCTCGGGGTCGATACCGGCGTCCTCGAGCGCTTCCCAGGACACCTCGAGCAACTGACGTTGCTGCGGATCCATCCCGAGGGCTTCCCGGGGGCTGATGCCGAAGAACTCTGCGTCGAACTCGCCTGCGTCGTAAAGGAATCCACCCGAGCGCGCGTATGTCTTCCCGGCCGTGCCGGGTTGCGGATCGTACAGTCCGTCCACGTCCCAGCCGCGCCGGCGAGGAAAGTCCCCGATGGCGTCGGCGGCGGAATCGACCATCTCCCACAGTCCGTGCGCGGAGGTCACACCACCCGGATACCGGCAGCCCATACCCACGATCGCCAAGGGCTCCGGCGCCGATTTCCCGAGCAGGCCGCGGTTCTCGCGGCGCAGTCGTTCCACCTGCTTCATCGAGGCGCGCAGCGCGTCGAGAAGATTCGAATCGGAGACGCCGGTCATTTGTTTTCCTCCACGGCAGATTCGTGCTCATCGAACAGGTCGGCGTTCAAGGCACGGCGAATCAAACTCTCGGCATCCATGCCGTCGATATCCCCGCCGTCGGCCCCGTCACCGACGTCGAGGGCGGGCGCACCCGCAAGTTCCATCAGACTGCTCAGCAGCCCTGTTTCCCGCAGGGTCGACAGGGGAATGCCGAGCAGCAGTCGCCGCAGTTCGGTCTCTTCGTCCGAGGACTGATCCGGTTGCGCCCCTGCGGAATTCGCAGTCAGATCGCGGATGTGCAGGGCGAGCGCTTCCGCGTTGGGATAGTCGAACATGACGGTGGTCGGCAAAGCCAGGCCGGTCTTCGCGTTCATACGGTTGCGGAACTCGACAGCGCCGAGCGAGTCGAAGCCCAATTCCTCGAACGGCTTTCGCGCCTCGATCGCATTCGAGCCGGAATGCCCCAGGACCGCGGCGGCCTGCTCGCGCACCAAGTCCAACGCGAGTTCGTACCGGCGATCGTCGCTCGCGCCGGCCAGGCGATCCAGCAGGCGGGGCTCGTCCACCTGATCATCCGACGCAGCCTTCGCACGTGAGGCCCCAGCGAGCCTCGACAGCAGAAGCGGCAACCTGCGTTGTTCGGCCAAGGCACGCACGCTGATTCGGTCCACACGGGCGGGGACCACCAGGGAGTGACCGGAAACCAGCGCGGCATCCCACAGTGTGAGACCCTCCGCGGTTGTCATCGCGACCAAACCCGTGCGGTTCATCCGTGAGACGTCGTCAGCGGACAAACCCCCGGTCATCCCCGTGGCCTGATCCCACAGACCCCAGGCCAGGGAAACGCCGGGCAGTCCGTGCGTCCGCCGATACGAGACCAACCCATCCAGGAAGCGGTTGCCCGCGGCGTAGTTCGCCTGCCCAGGTGTGCCCAGGACGCCCGCGATCGAGGAGAACACCGCGAACAACGACAGATCGAGGCCCGCGGTCGCCTCGTGCAGGTTCCAGCCACCGTCGACCTTGGGAGCAAGCACACTCCGCAATCGATGCTCGGTCAACGACTCGAACACACCATCGTCGAGCACTCCCGCCGCGTGCACCACGCCCGTGAGCCGACCCGACGCGACGATCCGAGACACCAACCCGCTCACCGCGACTCGATCCGCGATATCGCAGGACTCGACTCGAACCCGTGCACCGGCGGAGCGCAGTCGCTCCACCAGCACGCCCACATCGGGTGTGTCCGGCCCGCTGCGGCTGACCAGGACCAGGTCCCGCACCCCATGCGCATCGACGAGGTGCTGGGCCAGTACCGCCCCCAGACCACCTGTCCCACCCGATACCAGTACCGCGCCGTCGGAAACAGGGGGCGGAACCGTCAGCACCAGCTTGCCGATGTGCCGGGCCTGGCTCAGGTATCGCAGTGCCTCGCACACGTTCTCGATGCCCCACTGCATGACCGGCGGGGGTGTGAGCAGGCCTCTGTCGAACAGACCGACGAGGTCGGTCAGAATCCGCTGAATGAGATCGGGGCCGACGCGCAGCAGGTCGAAGGGTCGATAGTCCACGCCGGGGTACTTCGCGGCAATCACCAGCGGGTCGCGGGGATCGGTTTTGCCCATCTCCATGAATCGGCCGCCACGCGGCATCAGCCGCATCGAGGCGTCGACGAATTCGCCTGCGAGAGCGTCCAATACCACGTCCACACCGCGACCCCCGGTGGCCGCCAGAAACTTCGACTCGAAGTCGAGCGTCCGGGAGTTGCCGATGTGCGACTCGTCGACACCCATCGACCGCAGCACGCTCCACTTCGCCGGACTCGCCGTGGCGAAGACCTCGGCGCCACGGTATCGGGCGAGTTGAACCGCGGCGTGTCCCACACCGCCGGTGGCCGCGTGAACGAGCACGCGATCGTGCGCCTGAAGGTCGGCGAGTTCGAACAATCCGAGATAGGCGGTGGCGAATGCCACCGGGACGGCCGCGGCCTGCGCGAAGGACAACCCGGACGGAATCCGTACGATCATTCGCTGATCGGTGGTCGACTCCGATCCGATCCCATCCCCGAAGATCCCCATGACGCGGTCTCCGGGCGTGAACCCGGTCACTCCCGGACCCACCTGCGTGATCACGCCGGCGGCCTCGCTGCCGATCCCGGCATCCTGTCCGGGATACATTCCCAAGGCGATGAGCGCATCGCGGAAATTCAGGCCGACTGCTCGGGTCGCGACGCGCACCTGACCCGCCGTCGGCGGTTCGTGAACCGTCGAGAGCAATCGGACGTTCTCCAGCGTGCCCACCTCGGTGACGTCCAGCTGCCACGGGCCGGCGGCGGGAACGACCGCTACGGTGTCCACGCGCTCGAGCCTCGGCACCAGCACCTGATCACCCCGCAGGGCGATCTGCGATTCCTCTGCGGACACCCGCGCCAGCGCCCGCCCGACAACAGTCCCATCGATCGGAATATCACTGTCCAGCAACACGATTCGACCAGGATGTTCGGACTGAACCGACGACACCAGCCCCCACACCGCCGCAGCGGCCAGGTCGGTGGCCGGACAGCCGTCGGTCTCGACCGCTCCCCTGGTGAGCACCACCAGTCTCCTCGCGGACCGATCCTCGGACAGCCATTCCTGGAGCACTGACAGCGCACGTCCGGTGAGAGTGTGGGCTCGCGCGGCCATGTCGAGATCGGTTGTGGCGCGATCTACTCCCGAGTCGGGTACGCATCGCAATGCCACCGCCTCGTGCGTCGCACCGGGTAGATCGTCCCCGTTCATCAAGTGCGACAGGCAGTCCTGCTCGGTGATGCCGGCGATTCGGACCCCGGTGGTCCCGCCCCGACCGAGATCGGTGCCGACCGAAATCCAGCGCATATGGTGCAGGCCCTCGGTTGCCGTGGCCGCGAGGGCGCCCGCCAGTCGCTCAGCCGAAATCGGCCGCAGCGACAGCGATTCCACTGTCATGACCGGACGACCGGACGAATCCGCCACGTCGAGCGTGACCTTGCCGGGTGCGACGACCTGCAAACGCGCCCGGACCTTGGTCGCGCCCTCGGCGTGTAACCGCACACCGGACCATGCGAACGGCAGGACGACTTGCTCGTCGTTACCGGAGGTCAGCAGCACAGCCTGAAACACTGCGTCCAGGAGCGCGGGATGAATGCCGAACCCGGGCGTGCCGCCGCCGTCCGGTAGGGCCGCCTCGACGAACGTCGCGGTATCGGTACGCCACACCCGCGACAGCCCCTGAAATACCGGCCCGTACCGATAACCGCGCTCGGCCAGAGTTTCGTATGCTCGGTCGAGATCCATCGCGCGGGCCCCGGCGGGCGGCCAGTCTCGCAGCTCGGGCACCGGCCGGGGAGCCGATTCCGGTGGCGCGATGAGTCCTTCGGCGTGCACGGACCACGGACGTGCGCCGATCTCCGCTGTGTCGTTGTCCGTTCCAGCCTCCGCGCGGGCATAGACAGTGACGGCTCGTACGTGTTCGGCATCGGGCTCATCGACGATGATCCGCAGCGCGACAGGAACATCGGTGAGCACCAGCGGTGCGGTGATGGTCAGCTCCCGCACCATCGCACCGTCCAGCCGCTCGGCGACAGCGGTCACGAGATCGACGAATCCCGTGCCCGGCAACAGGACCCGATCGAACACGGCATGGTCGGCCAGCCAAGGCATCGCAGCGCGCGACAGCCCACCGGTCACCACCAGTCTGCGACTGTCCGGCGACTCCACCACCACGTTCAGCAGCGGGTGTTCGAGTGTGGGGAGACCGAGCCCGGCCATCGGTGTACGCGAGGACTGATCGCGCCAGTACCGTTGCCGATCGAACACATACGGCGGCAGCGAAACTCGCCGGCCGCCGGCACCGTCGGTCACCGCGCTCCAGTCCACTGCCCCACCCGCGGTGAACAGGTGGGCGACCGCGGTCAGCAATGCCGAGGGCTCCGGAACGGTCGCACGCAGGCTCGCGACCGCCACCGCGGGATCGACCGATTCGGCGATCATCGCGGTCAGCGCCGCGCCGGGACCCATCTCGAGGAAACGCGACACCCCCGCAGCGGACATGGCCACGACACCGTCGGCGAATCTCACCGGTCGGCGCACATGCTCCACCCAGTATCGAGGCGTCGCGTAGCCGGGACCGGCTGGTTGCCCGGTCAGGTTGGACAGCACCGGAATGTGCGGTTCGGTGATCGAGATCCCGGCGATCTCGGCGGCGAAATCCTCGAGCATCGGATCCATGAGTGCCGAGTGGAACGCATGTGAGACGCGCAGTCTGCTCGTCGTGTGACCGCGTTCGGCACAGAGTCTCGCGATTGCCTCGACTGCGGCGACGGCGCCCGAAATCACCAGCGACATAGGCCCGTTCACCGCCGCCACGCTCACGTCGGTGGACAGCAGATCCTCGATGTCGCTCTCGCGGGCACGGATGGCGAGCATGGCTCCGTCGGCGGGCAGGGCCTGCATGAGCCGGCCGCGCACCGCCACCAGGCGCGCCGAATCCATCAGGGACAACGCCCCGGCCACATGCGCGGCGGCGATCTCGCCGACCGAATGCCCCATGACAGCATCGACCCCGACGCCCCACGATCGCACGAGCCGAAAGAGCGCGACTTCGACGGCGAACAGCGCCGGCTGCGCGTACCGAGTCGAACGCAGCAGGGCCTCGTCGCCACCCCACATGACTTCGCGCAGAGGCCGATCCAGCCAGCGATCCAGTTCCGCGAGGACCTCCTCGAGCGCCGCAGCGAACACGGGGAACGCGGACGCCAGCTCCTTGCCCATTCCGAGTCGCTGGGAGCCCTGCCCCGAGAACACCAGGCCGGTGCGTCCGGGTTCCGCCCGGCCCGTAACCACTCCGGCAGTGGTGCCGTATGCGCCCAGTGCGTCCAATCCCGCGAGCAGTTCCGTTGTACCGGAACCGATGACGACGGCTCGGTGCTCGAAGAGCGAACGGCCGGCCAGGGACACCGCCACGTCCGCGGCCGACACCGAGGACGAACTGCCGAAGCGCCGGAGCCGATCAGCCTGTCCGCGCAGCGACGCCGCGGTCTTCGCGGAGATCACCCAGGGCAGCGGCCGCGGTTCCGGTATCACCGAATCCTTCTCCCCTGCCGCGATTTCCGTGACAGCCGGTGGTTCTTCGAGGATGACATGGGCATTTGTCCCCGAGATCCCGAACGAGGACACCGCCGCACGCCGAGGGCGACCGTTACGCGGCCACTCACGCGCCTCGGTCAACAACTCCACCCGACCCGACGCCCAATCCACATGCGGCGACGGCTCATCCACATGCAACGTCGCAGGCATCCGCTCGAAGCGCATGGCCTGCACCATCTTGATCACACCCGCCACACCCGCAGCGGCCTGAGCGTGACCCATGTTGGATTTGATCGACCCCAAGCGCAGCGGCTCACCACCTTCGCGCTGACCGTACGTCGCCAACAGCGCCTGCGCCTCGATCGGATCACCCAACCTCGTACCGGTGCCATGTGCCTCCACCACATCCACATCACCGACATCGAGCCCCGCATTGGCCAGCGCCTGACGAATCACCCGCTGCTGCGACGGACCGTTCGGCGCGGTCAAACCATTGGACGCACCATCCTGATTCACCGCCGAACCCGCCACCACCGCCAACACCCGATGACCCAACTCCGTTGCACGCGACAGCCGTTCGACAACCAGGACGCCCACACCCTCGGCCCACCCGGTGCCATCGGCGGCACCGGAGAACGAACGGCATCGCCCATCCGGCGAAAGCCCCTGCTGCCGCGAGAACTCCACGAACATGTGTGGTGTCGCCATCACGGTCACACCGCCGACCAGAGCCAGGTCGCATTCACCGGACCGCACCGCCTGCCCGGCCAGATGCAACGCCACCAGCGACGACGAACACGCCGTATCCACCGTGACGGCGGGACCCTCCAGACCCAGCGCATACGACACCCGACCCGAGGCCACGGCGCCGAACCCATCACTGTCCGGATAGTCGTGGTACATCAGGCCCGCGTAAACCCCTGTCGCACTTCCCTTCAAGCTCTCCGGTTCGATCCCGGCATCTTCGAGCGCCT
>NZ_BDBU01000017.1 GCF_001613145.1 Nocardia jejuensis NBRC 103114 | reverse complement strand
CGAGAACTCCACGAACATGTGTGGTGTCGCCATCACGGTCACACCGCCGACCAGAGCCAGGTCGCATTCACCGGACCGCACCGCCTGCCCGGCCAGATGCAACGCCACCAGCGACGACGAACACGCCGTATCCACCGTGACGGCGGGACCCTCCAGACCCAGCGCATACGACACCCGACCCGAGGCCACGGCGCCGAACCCATCACTGTCCGGATAGTCGTGGTACATCAGGCCCGCGTAAACCCCTGTCGCACTTCCCTTCAAGCTCTCCGGTTCGATCCCGGCATCCTCGAGCGCCTCCCACGACACCTCCAGCAGCAGACGCTGCTGTGGATCCATCGATAGGGCTTCCTTGGGACTGATGCCGAAGAAGCCAGGGTCGAAATCAGCTGCCGCACTGAGAAATCCACCCGAGCGCGTATAGGATTTGCCGGCTTGTCCCGGCCTCGGGTCGTACAGACCACTCACATCCCACCCACGATCGAGCGGGAACTCACCCACGACATCGACTCCGCGGTCCACCACCGACCACAGATCCGACGGTGAATCGGTCCCACCCGGGTATCGGCACGCCATACCGACTATCACCAGCGTCTCCTCGACGGTCGAGGTGGACGGGAGCACCCGGCTCGGAGCCGGACTCGGCGCGGCGCCCGATTCGGCGAGCAGATGGCGTGTCAGCGCCTCAGCCGTCGGATAGTCGAAAATCAGGCTGGACAGAAGTCGCAGGCCGGTCGCGGCGACGAGAGCGTTACGGAACTGCAGTGCCGCGAGCGAGTCGAAACCCAATTCCTTGAAGGCGCGGCCGGGGTCGATCGCCGTACCGGCGTCATGGCCCAGCACCGCCGCCGCCTGTGTGCGCACCAGGTCGAGCACGACCTCGTACCGCCGCTCGGCGCTCAGGGGTGCGATCCGATCCCACAGTCCGTCGAGGTACTCCGATTCCACGGCGGCCGCGATGCGGCGGACTTCGCGGACCAGCCCGGACAGCATCGGCGACAGCCGATCGTTCTCGGCGGCGCTACGCAATGCCGCACGATCCATGCGAGCGGCCACGAGCAGTGGCTGCCCGCTCGCCAGGCCGGCATCCCACAGCGCCAGACCGTGACGTGTCGAGAGCGCGGCAACGCCTTCACGTCGCATACGAGCCACCGCGGCGGCATCGAGATGACCGGTCATACCGGTGGCGCGATCCCACAGCCCCCAGGCCAAGGACACGCCCGCCAATCCTCGTGCGCGGCGGTAGGAGACCACACCGTCGAGGAAGCGATTACCCGCCGCATAGTTGGATTGCCCAGCCATGCCCACAGTTCCGACGATCGAGGAGAACACCGCGAACAATGCGAGATCCAGGCCCTCGGTCGCCTCGTGCAGATTCCAGCCGCCATCGACCTTGGGGGCCATGACGGCCCGCAGGCGCTCGGGAGTCAAAGATTCGATCACGCCGTCGTCGATGACGCCGGCGGCGTGCACCACGCCGGTGAGGCGACCCGTGGTCGTGATCCCGGAAACCAGATCCCGCACCGCGACCCGGTCGGTGATGTCACACGCCACGACTCGCACCCGGGCTCCCGCCGAACGCAATTCGTCCACCACCGCCTCCGCGTTCGGAGCGTCGGGCCCGCGCCGACTGGTCAGCACCAGGTCCCGCACACCGTGCGCCTCGACCAGGTGCCGGGCAACCAGCGCGCCGAGGCCACCGGTTCCACCCGAGACGAGCACGGTCCCCACGGCGAGATCGAGGTCGCTGACGCCGGTTTCGGCGCCGCTGAACTCGACTCTGGCCAGCCGGGGCAGCAGTATTCGCTCCGCCCGCAACGCCAACTTCGACTCCCGGTCCGGAGCACCCCGCAGCACCTGGGCGATCGCGTCCTCGTCGAGATCGGAATCGCTGTCGAGCAACACGATCCGGCCCGGGTTCTCCGACTGCGCCGATGCCACCAGACCCCACACCGCCGCACCCGCGACGTCCGTCACCGAGGTATCGCCGGTGTCGACTGCGCCCCGCGTCACGATCACCGCACGTGCGTCGGCCGCGTGTTCACCGGACAACCAGGTCCGCAGGAAGTCCAGCACTCGCGCCGTACGTTCGTGCGCGTCGCAGACCACGTCGGGTGCAGACGGATCGGAGACCGATCGCACGACCGTCAGCTCGCGTGGCGCGGAGACCGGATTCGTACCGACTTCCGTTGTCCGCCAAAGCACCTGGTGCAGGCCATCGGGCGCAGTCGACAACGCCGCGTCACCGAGCGCTTCGGTCGATATCGGGCGCAGCACGAGCGATTCCACCGTCAAGACCGGCGCTCCCGAAACATCCCTCGCAAGGATCGACACGGTCTCCTCGCCGATGACGCGAATACGCACACGCAGCCGCGTCGCCTCCACTGCGTGGACGCGAACATCGGACCAGGTGAACGGCAGGCGCACGCGGTCGTCGGAGCCGGTGGTCGTCAGCACCGCGTGTAGCACCGCGTCGAGCAGCGCGGGGTGCACGCCGAATCCGGTCGCGTCGCCCTCGGGCAACGCCACCTCGGCACACACTTCGTCGCCGTCACGCCATACCCCGGCCAAACACTGGAACGCCGGCCCGTATTCGTAACCGCGACGCGCCAATTCCTCGTATATCGCGGCGATGTCGTGGGCTACCGCGCCGGCGGGCGGCCACGATGTCCGATCTACCCCGGGTCCTCGTGTGGCCACGGCGGCTGCGATCACCGCCTCGGCGTGCGCCGTCCAGGTCCCGGTGGGCTCGTCCCGCCCGTCGTCGAGGTCGCCGATATCAGGCCCGGAGTACACCCGCACCGCACGTCCACCCTCGGGGTCGGGCTCATCCACGACGATGCGCAGCCGAACGGCGTCCTCACGCAACAGCAACGGCGCGATGAGGGCAAGATCGCGAATCTCCGCACAACCCACGCGGTCGGCGACCGTGGCCACCAGCTCGAGGAAACCTGTGCCAGGGAACACCGTTCGGCCGGCGACCGCGTGATCTGCCAGCCACGGCATCGAATCCAGCGATACGCGTCCGGTCACGACCACGCGATCGGTGTCCGGGGCCTCGACCCATGCTCCCAGAAGCGGGTGTCCGATCGCGTGCACCCCGAGGGCTGCCGCATCGCTCTTGCGCTGCGGAGGCGACCAGAATCGGCGATGGTGAAATGCGTAGGGCGGCAGAGATATCCAGCGACCGCCACTGGCTCCGGCGACCGCCGACCAGTCGACAGGGCCGCCTGCGACGAACAGTTCGGCCGCCGAGGTCAGGAATCTCCGCAGACCACCGTCGTCTCGGCGCAAGGACTCCACGACCACGGTCGTCGAGTCGGACCTCGCGTCGAGAGTGTCCCCGATGCTGCCGGTGAGGACGGGGTGCGGGCTCGACTCCACGAAGACGCGGCACCCGGCCTCGAACGCGGCGGCAACGGCCTCCTCGAATCGCACCGTCTGCCGAAGGTTCGTGAACCAGTACCGCGCCGTCAGTCCCACCGTGTCCATCACCTGTCCGGTCACCGTCGACACGAACACCGGACCGCCCGGCGGCACTGTGCGTGGAGCGATCCCTGACAGCGCCTCGAGCACGGATTCCCGCAGGGGCAAGACCTGCTCGGAGTGTGATGCGTAGTCCACCGGAATCCGGCGCGCCCACACACCGTCGTGCTCACAGCGGGCCAGCAGCTCGACCGCCGCCCGCACGTCACCCGAAACCACGGTCGCCGCAGGGCCGTTCACCGCGGCGATGCTCAACGAGCTTCCCCACTCGGCGATCAGCTCTCGTACTTCGGCCGCCGGAACCGCGAGCGAGACCATCGCTCCCGAGCCGGCGATCGCCGTGATCGCGCGACTCCGACCCACCACCACTCGCACCGCATCCGGCAACGACAACGCACCCGCCACGTATGCCGCCGCGATCTCGCCCTGCGAATGACCGATCACCACGTCCGGACGGACACCGACCCACTCCCACAACCGCGCCAACGACGTCATCACCGCGAACAACACCGGCTGAACCACGTCCGCCCGTTCGAGATCGAAATCGGCGACAGCCCCCGACATCAATTCCAGCAACGACCAATCCACCAGCGCGGACAACGCCTCGTCCACCGCACCCATATGCTCGGCGAACACCGGAGAACTCCGCAGCAACTCCCGGCCCATTCCGACCCACTGCGAACCCTGACCCGGAAACACCAGCGCGGTCCGTTCACCGGACACCCGGACCATGCCCGCCACCACAGCGTCGACCGATTCACTTGACCCGGAGCCGATCGCCTTCAGACCCGCCAGCAATTGCTCGTGTTCGGTTCCGAGCACTACCGCCCGATGCTCGAACACCGAGCGCCGTGCCAGGGAAACGGCGACATCGGCGACCGCCCTATCCCCCACCGCACCGCGATCCATCAGTCTGTGCGCCTGAGCGGCAAGGGAGGCAGCGGATTTCGCGGACACCATCCACGGAACCAGCGGGGCCGCGGGAGCATTCGGCGGGTCGGCGCTTTCCGCCTCCATCGGCGCTTCTTCGAGGATGACATGGGCATTGGTTCCCGAGATCCCGAACGAGGACACCGCCGCACGCCGAGGGCGACCGTTACGCGGCCACTCACGCGCCTCGGTCAACAACTCCACCCGACCCGACGCCCAATCCACATGCGGCGACGGCTCATCCACATGCAACGTCGCAGGCATCCGCTCGAACCGCAACGCCTGCACCATCTTGATCACACCCGCCACACCCGCAGCCGCCTGCGTATGACCCATATTCGACTTGATCGAACCCAGACGCAGCGGCTCACCGTGCTCGCGCCGGCCATAGGTCGCCAGCAACGCTTGCGCCTCGATCGGATCACCGAGCCTGGTACCGGTGCCATGTG
>NZ_BDBU01000016.1 GCF_001613145.1 Nocardia jejuensis NBRC 103114 | reverse complement strand
AGCGGCCCCGGCGGCCTCGGTGCCCGCCGATTCGTGCCCGTCCTCGGACTGCTCACTTTCCGAGTGCCGCAACCGATCCTCGAGTTCGGCGAGCTTGACGAGGGTGTCCTCGCGGCCGGCCTCGGCCTCGGTGCGCTGGGAGACGAGCCGATCCGATTCGCGCAGGGCGGCGCGCGCGGTCTGGCCGAGCCGTCCGAGCCGGTCGTAGATGGCGACCAGCGCCTGGTCGGACTCGTGCAGCGCGAGCAGCGCATGATCGACCGACTCCTTGCGGTCGGTCTGCTCGGCGAGCGCTCCGGCCAGCGTGGCCTCGAGTTCCTCGGCCTGACGCTGCCAGGACACGAGTTCGGTCTCGGCGGTGTCGATGTCGGCCTGCACCTCGAGCTGACTGGGTGCGCGATCGGAACCGCCCAGCAGCCAGCCGGTGCCGGTCAGATCGCCGTCGCGGGTGACGACGCGCAGCTCCGGCCGCGCCGCGACGACCCGCGCGGCGGCGTCGAGATCGTCGGTGACGGCGATGCCCGCGGTGAGCGCGGCGATCGCGCCGCGCATGTGATCGGGGCACTCGACGATCTCGTCGAGCCAGCGCGCACCGCCCGGAAGCTCTCCCGTCGGCCGGGTATTCGCCTGCGCCGCGCCGGCATACACGAGCGCGGCGCGTCCGCCGTCGGATTCCTTGAGTGCGCGCACGGCGGCGTGCGCCCCGGGTCCGGTGTCCGCGGCGACGGCGTCGGCGAGCGGGCCCAGCGCGGTGGCCACGGCGGCTTCGTAGCCGCCGTGCACCCGGATCAGGCCCGAGAGCGGCCCGAGCAGTCCCTCGCTGCGATGCTCCAGCAGCCAGGCGGCGCCGTCACGGCGAGCCAGGCCCATGGTGAGCGCTTCGATGCGCGCGCCGAGCGAGGCCACCCGCTTACCGGCTTCACGGTCCTTCTCGCGCAGTTCCTCCACGCGCTGGTCGGCCAGTTTCAGGGCTTGTGCGGCGTGCTCGTACTGCGCGTCCAAACCCTCCTCCCCCGCGTCGAGTTCGCCCAATTCGCCCTGCACGGACTCGAATTCGGCATCGGCCTCGGCACCGCGCCTGCGGGCCTCGGAGATGGCGGTGGAGATGCGCGCGATCTCGCTGTCCACCGATTGCGCGCGGGTGCGCAGGTTGTCGACCTGGCCGGAGAGTCGTACGAAACCTTCACGCCGGTCGGCGATGGCGCGCACGGCGGCGAGATGCGCCTGCTCGGCGGCCTTGGCCGCCTGCTCGCGCTCGTACAGTTGATCGCGTGCGGATTCCAGCGTCTCGGTGGCGATTTCGACCGCCTCGATGAGTTCGGCTTCTTCGGCCTCCACGCGTTCGGCTTCGCGTTCGAGCTGTTCGGGGTCGCGGCCCGTGCCGGTGGGCTGTTCTATGGTGAGATTTCGGGCGCGGTCCCGGGCGATTCGGATTGTGGCATTGACGCGTTCGGTCAATGCGGACAGCTGGAACCAGGTCTGCGCGGCGGCTTCCGCGCTCGGGGTCAGCTTGGACAGTTCGAATTCCTGCTGTGCCAGCGCGGCATTCGCGGCATCGAGTTCGGCGTGCACGTTCACCTGCTTTTCGCGGGCGTACGACTCCTTGCTCTGCTGACTCTCCAGCTCGGTGCGCCGCGTGACCAGATCGTCCGCGGCCAGCCGCAGTCGCGAATCGCGCAGTTCGGACTGCACGGTCGCCGCGCGCCGCGCCACCTCGGCTTGTCGGCCCAGCGGTTTGAGCTGCCGCCGCAATTCGGTGGTGAGGTCGGTGAGGCGGGCCAGATTCGCCTGCATGGCATCGAGCTTGCGAACCGCTTTTTCCTTGCGCCGCCGGTGCTTGAGCACCCCGGCCGCTTCCTCGATGAACGCGCGCCGATCCTCGGGCCGCGATTCCAGAATGGCCGAGAGCCGTCCCTGTCCGACGATAACGTGCATCTCGCGGCCGATGCCGGAGTCGCTGAGCAGCTCCTGCACGTCCATGAGCCGGCAGGTGTTTCCGTTGATCTCGTATTCGCCGGCGCCGTCGCGGAACATGCGCCGCGTGATGGACACCTCGGAGTACTCGATGGGCAGCACGCCGTCGGCATTGTCGATGGTCAGCGTCACTTCGGCGCGACCGAGCGGGGCGCGGCCCGCGGTGCCGGCGAAGATGACGTCCTCCATCTTCCCGCCACGCAGTGCTTTCGCGCCCTGTTCACCCATGACCCAGGTGAGGGCGTCGACGACGTTCGACTTGCCCGATCCGTTGGGCCCCACCACACAGGTGATACCCGGTTCGAACCGCAGCGTCGTCGCGGACGCGAAGGACTTGAACCCCTTCAGCGTCAGACTCTTCAGGTGCACAGCCGATCAGGCTACCCGGTCCCTCACGATTGCCGAGAGTATGCCGGGGAACGAGTCCCGCCCCCGGCATTCGCGCTCTCAGCCGAAGGTGACCGTCAGATCGAATTCGCCGCCCTCGGTCGAGGCGACGACGACCTGCCATGTGCCCGCGGTCACTTCACCGGTGTACGACGCACTCGCGCCCTGCGCCGACTTCTGCCCCTGCGGATCGAGCACCGACACACTCACCGGTCCGTCCGCCTGCACGGTGACGTTCCGGGTGTCGGGCACCTCGACGAGATACGTGACATTGCCGCCCTTGACCACGGTGTCGTGGACAGTGGCGGTATTGCTCCCCGGCGCGAACACCAGCGGAGCGTGCGAGAGCACATCGGCGGACGAACTCCCCACGGCGACAAAGGCAATAACAGCGGCCAGCACACCGAGCACGACGGTGAGCCGCCGCGAAGACTTGAACAAGCGAGCAATCATGCCGAAAGGTTATAGCCGCCAGCACAATCCACCCCTGCCGGGTATCGCCTCACCCGCCCCTCCCGGTCCTCACCCGATCGAGGGCGGGCGCGAAAGCCGGGAGGGGCGGGCGGGACTCATGCGGAGAGGCGGCGCGGACGCGGCCGGCAGGCCGCCGATTCCCAGCCCGCCACCACGCGGAAGACCAGCACCGCGCCCCACGGACCGATCACCCAGATCGGCCAGGGGTAGGTGAATTCGCCCGCGGTCACCGAGATCATCCCCCAGATGGCGACGCACAGGAGCCCGACGGCGAGCCAGGCGGTGCCTTCGATTTGCTGCCAGATGGGCAGGCGGGTACGGGAACTCGACCGGGAGACGGCGACTTCGGACCGGTTCGGCAGCTCGGGCAGATCGCGCAGGACCTGATCGAGGTCTTCGCGGGTGGCGGTGGCGTAGACCTGGGCGAGGCGGTCGTTGTATTCGACGGCGTCGAGGCGGCCGTCGGACATGTGACGGCCGAGCAGGTCCGCGACTCGCGCGCGCTCGGCGTCCGAGGCGCGGGTGCCGGTGGTGATGTCCATGTCGTTCCTCCCTGTTTACATTCCAATGTGGAATATGGATTCATCGTAAACCTCCATAGTGGAATGTCAAGGATCTCCCGTTTCCGGGCATACTGATGGCAGGTGCCTGCATACTTGCCACCGAGGTCGAACCGATGAGATGGTTAAGGCCGGTTCTCATACAAGGAGTCAGCGTGGATCTGGACTGGTCGCCCGCCGATCTGGAGTTTCGCGACGAAGTGCGCAGCTTCCTCGACGAAAAGTTAACCGGGGATCTCCGTCGTGCCGGTCGTCTGGCGACGAGTGTCTACCCCGATCACGAAGCCAGCATGCGGTGGCAGCACATCCTGCACGAACGCGGTTGGGCCGCACCCGCCTGGCCGGTGAAGTACGGCGGGTGCACGTGGAGCCTGACCCAGCACTACATCTTCGGACGCGAGTGCACCCTGGCGGGCGCGCCGAATCTCTCGCCCATGGGCATCCGCATGGTCTCGCACGCCATCATGGCCTTCGGCACGCCGGAACAGAAGGACTTCTTCCTGCCCGCCATCCTCACCGGCGAGGTGTTCTTCTGCCAGGGCTACTCCGAGCCCGAGGCCGGATCCGATCTCGCGTCGCTGTCCATGGCCGCGATTGCCGACGGCGACGATCTGATCGTTACCGGCTCCAAGATCTGGACCACGCACGCGAGCGAGGCCAATTGGATCTTCGCGCTGGTGCGCACGTCCAAGCAGGCCAAGAAGCAGCAGGGCATCACCTTCGTGCTCATCGACATGCGCACGCCGGGCATCGAGATCCGGCCGCTGGTCATGACTTCCGGCGAGCAGGTGCAGAACCAGGTCTTCTTCGATCAGGTGCGGGTCCCCAAGGCGAATGTGCTCGGGCAGATCGACGACGGGTGGACCGTCGCCAAGTTCCTGCTCAACTTCGAGCGCGGCGGCGGCGCGGCAGCGCCCATGCTGCAGGTGCTGGCCGAGGAACTCGCGACGGCCGCCACCACCCAGCCCGGCCCCAACGGCGGTGTGCTGATCGATGATCCGGCCTTCGCCGCCAAACTGGCCGATGCCCGCATCCGCGCGGACGTGCTGGAGATCCTGGAGTACCGCACCCTCGCGCTGGTCTCGAGCGGGAAGGATCCCGGCCCGGCCGCCTCGACGATCAAGATCCTGGGCACCGAACTGAGCCAGGCGCTCACCGAACTCGCGCTCGAGGCCGCGGGCCCGCGCGGGCGCGCCTATCAACCGCACGGCACCATGCCCGGTGGTCCGATCGCCGAATTCGAGCCGCCCGCAGACGGTTTCGTCAGCGGCGAGGAGTGGCAGGCGGTGGCGCCGCTGCGGTACTTCAACGATCGCGCCGGGTCGATCTACGCCGGCAGCAACGAGATTCAGCGCAACATCATCGCCAAAGCAACCCTGGGACTGTAGCCATGGACTTCTCTTTCACCGCCGAGCAGGAACTGCTGCGCGAGACCGTCACCGAATTCCTCGCGGCCCGCTACGACCTCGAAACCAGCCGTGCCGCAGCGCGTCTCGGGGCCGGTCGGCAGCCGGAGATCTGGCGCGGGCTGGCCGAGGAGGTCGGCATCCTGGGCGCGAGCCTGCCCGAATCGGTCGGCGGGATCGGCGGCGGGCCGATCGAGACGATGATCATCGCCGAGGCGCTGGGCGGTGCCCTGGTGCTCGAGCCCTACATCGACACGGTCGTGGTCGGCGGCGGACTGCTGGGGCGCTCGGGCGGCAAGCGCGCCGAGGATCTGCTCTCGGGCATCGCCGCCGGTGAGGTGATCACCGGATTCGCCGCCCTGGAACCGCGTTCGGGCTACGACTACACCGATGTCACCAGCACCGCGCGGCGCGACGGCGAGGACTGGATCCTCGACGGCGTCAAGACCGTGGTGACCGCCGCCCCGTTCGCGACGCATGTGCTGGTGACCGCGGCCGTGGACGGCGAGATCGCGCTGTTCGTCCTGGATTTCGACGCGGCGAACCCGCCCGCGGGTCTGACGGTGCGGTCCTACCCCACCATCGACGAACGCCGCGCGTCCGATCTCACCTTCGAGAATCTACGCGTGCCCGCCGATTCGCTCCTGCTCGCGAACGCGAGCGAGGCGGTGGCCGCCACACTCGACGAGGCCATCGCGGCAGTATGCGCCGAGGCGGTCGGCGCGATGCGCAGGGTGGTCGCCGATACCGTCGAATACACCAAGCAGCGCCGGCAGTTCGGCGTCCCCATCGCCAGTTTCCAAGCCCTGCAGCACCGCATGGTGAACATGCACCTGGAACTCGAGCAGGCCGTGGCCGCGGTCTATCTGGCCACCTTGAAACTCGACGCCGCTCCCGCCGAGCGCGCCAAGGCGGCCTCCGCAGCCAAGGCCACCATCGGACGTGCGGCCCGCCTCATCGGCCAGGAATCGGTGCAGCTGCACGGTGCGATGGGCATGACCGAGGAACTGGCCATCGGTCACTTCTTCAAACGCTTGACGGCGGTGCAGTACGAGTTCGGCACCACCGATCAGCACATCGCCCGCTACGCCGCGCTGAGCCGCCCGTAAGCGACTCGATCCGCCGGATCAGGGGTGAACCGGCGACCCGGCCGGATGCGGCGAACCGGACAACGGTTGTCCGCATCCGGCCCTGTCGGGTCCGCGCTCACGCGGAGCCCGCGGTCGGCCATCGGCGGCGCGCTACCGCCATTGAGCAGCTCGATCGGCCTCCGGTATCCATGCGGCATGCCGTCCGCCGGTCTCCTTGGGCGCCATCGCCTCCCGTGCCGCTTTCCGTACAGCCAGCACGATGACCAGCGCCAACGCCGGCCCCATCACGAACAACAGCTCAGCGAGCGCGATCACAACGACTGCTACCACCCACGAATTATGGTCCGCTATGCGCCCTTTCGCACAATCGTGGCTACCGCTTTCTTCCAGCGGATCCCGCACGATCGCAGACCCGCTCATTCCCTGTGACCGAGGCCACAGTGTCGGCCCGTCACGTTCCCGAACCCCTCCTCGTCCAATAGATGTACCGAACCAACGGCACGTCACGAGAGGACGAGCAATGTCACGCATGAATCTGGCCGAGTCGGCGCCCGAGGTCTACAAGGCCTGGATGGCCGCCGAGGTCGCCATTCGCCGCGGACCGCTGGACGCCGCCGTCCGCGAATTGGTCAAGATCCGAGTCAGCCAGATCAACGGCTGCCTCTTCTGCATCGATATGCACACCGCCGAGGCTCGCAAGGAAGGCGAAACCGAGAGGCGCATCTACCACCTCGACGCCTGGCGCGAATCCCCGCTGTTCTCCGACGCCGAACGCGCCGCCCTGGACTACGCCGAAGCCGCGACCGCGCTCGGCCCGCACGGCGTCTCCGACGAGATCTGGTCGCAGGTGGAGAAGAACTTCGAGGAGGGCGCGCGCGGCGGCTTGGTCGCCATCACGGCCCAGATCAACCTCTGGAACCGCATCGGCGTCCCGCTGCGCCTGGATCCGCCCAACGCCTGATCCACCTCATCGGTCCGCCCCTTCCGAGGGAGCGGACCGATGCGAAGGCGGCGGTGACGGCGGCGGTACCGCGTGTACGAACTCCCGTCGGGCGGTGACGACGGTCACCATCGGTTAGCGGCGGGCGGGTTCGGCGCGGTATCGGCTGATCACTCGATTCCGGCACACCGCCGCTGAGCACTGCCTAGAGCACATTACGGTCAAGATCTGGGTGGCGATTGGCAAATTCCTGGGTACGGATACGAGAATAAGCGCCGCCATGCCCACATCCAGTACCGATCAGTCCCCGCCCACCGCGCCGGACAGCGACCCCACCGCCGCACCGGTGTCGAAGCCCGCTCCGGGCGCCTACCGGACCGATCTGGACGGACTACGCGGCATCGCCATCGCCTTGGTCGTGGCGTTCCACATCTGGCTCGGCCGAGTGTCCGGTGGCGTGGACGTGTTCCTGGTGCTGTCGGGGTTCTTCTTCACCGGCATGCTGGTGCGCCGGGCGGATTCGGGGAAAGTCGGCGTGCCCTCCACCCTGCGTCGCACGCTGCGCCGACTCCTGCCCGCGATGGTGGTGGTGCTCGCGGCGGTGGTGGTGGCGACCGTGGCGATACTCCCGCACACCCGCTGGTCCGCGATCGCCGCGCAGACGCTGGCCTCGCTGTTCTACTACCAGAACTGGTACCTCGCACTGTCCTGGTCGGACTATCTCGCCGCCGATCCGTCGGTGAGCCCGCTGCAGCACCTGTGGTCCATGTCGGTGCAGGGGCAGCTGTATCTGACGCTGCTGCTGATCGTCGCGACCGTGGCGTGGCTGTGCCGGCGGATCACCCGGGCGGGAGCGTGGCGGCTGGCGCTGACCCATCCGATGCTTCGGCGCGCGGGTCCGGAGGGTGTGCTGCGGATCGCGCTCGCGGTCGTGCTGGGCGCACTCGCGATCTACTCGTTCTGCCATGCCGCGCACGGCGTTTCGACCCAGCAGGGCTGGAACTACTACGACACCGTGGCCCGGGCCTGGGAGCCGCTGGCGGGCGGACTGCTGGCACTGGCCGCGCCGATGATCGATCTGCCGAGGCTGGTGCGCGAGGCGTTCGCCTGGACCGGGATCGTGGCCATCGTGGCCTGCGGCTGGCTGGTGAACGGCTCCGCGCAGTTCCCCGGCCCTGCCGCACTGCTGCCGGTTCTCGGCGCCGCCGGGCTGATCCTGGCCGGGGCCGGGCACGACACCGTCACCCAGCCGAGCGTGAACCGCATGCTCGCCACCGCGCCCATCGTGCGGCTCGGGGCGTTCGCGTACGCGCTGTACCTGTGGCACTGGCCGATGCTCATCTTCTATCTGGGCGAGCGGCACACCCGCGATGCCGGAATCCTCGGCGGCACGGTCATCATCGCGATCGCGCTGGTGCTGGCGTACCTCACCAACCGGTTCGTCGAGGAGCCGCTACGGCTGCGGTCCCGCCCGGCCGGCGCGCAGAGCCCGGCGAACGCGCCCGCGACGCCCACGGAACCGGCCGGGCCGGAGCAGCCTTGCGCACCGTCCCCCGAATCGCCGCGGGCGAACGCGCCGCGCCGCGGCAACCGCGTCCGGGTGCTGACCGGGGTGGCGGTGTCCACGATCGGAGTGCTGCTGCTCGCCTCGACGCTGACCTGGCAGTGGACCAACGGCGCGAAGGCCCATGCGGTGGGTCAGCTGGATCCGGCCAAATACCCCGGCGCGCTGGCGCTCACCGATGCCGCGCTGGTCCCCCGCGCGCCGATGCGGCCGACCGTCGAGGAGGCGCCCGCCGATATCGCGTATCCCACCCGCGACGGCTGCATCTCCGACTTCGACACCCGCGCGGTCGTCACCTGCGTCTACGGTGACCCCGACGCGCACCGCACCATCGCGGTCGCGGGCAATTCCCATGCGGAGCACTGGCTTCCGGCCCTGCAACTGCTGGGCGAGCAGTACCGGTTCCGCATCGTGGTCTACCTGAAGATGGGCTGCCCGCTGACCGTCGCGGAGGAGCCGATGTACAAGGGCCAGCACAATCCGGACTGCCGCGACTGGTCCGCCGAGGTGATCGACCGGCTCGGCGAGGAACGCCCCGACTGGGTGTTCACCACCGGCACCCGGCCCGCCGACGACGGCGGCGACGAGACCCCGCAGGACTATCTCGACGTCTGGTCGGCGCTGTCCGACAAGGGCCTCAACGTGCTCGCGATGCGTGACACTCCGTGGTTGCGCCGCAACGGTATTCGCTACCGCGCCATCGACTGTCTGGCCGGCGGCGGCGATCGCACCAGCTGCGGGCTGAAGCGCTCCGACGCGCTCGCGTCGGTGAATCCGGCCGCGGGTCCGGCGGCCGCGTTCCCGAACGTGCGCCTGCTGGATCTGAACAACGCGGTCTGCGAGCCGGACATCTGCGCCGTCGTCGAGGGCAACATCCTGGTCTACCACGACGAGCACCACCTCACCGCGAGCTACTCTCGCTCTCTCGCACCGGAACTCGCTCGCCAGCTCCGGCCGCTGCTGGGCTGGTGGTGAGCGGGCACCGGTGAGTCGCCCACTCGCACAACGCGGATGGACCACCCGCCGGCTCGAGCATCGACGCGTGTTCTGACCGTGTTCCGACCGGTTGCCGTCGAGACCTCCGGTGGCCCGGCGCCGAGAACGACAGTGCGAGAGTGCACCCGCTCGATGCCGAGTGTTCGTCTGGACCGAGTAGGTTGACCGAATCCATACGGTGGAAACGACTCTCGGGGGGACCCGGCCGAGCGCGGCGTACCGCGATCGGCCGAGCGCCGGGTAGCTGTGTGGTCGCGGTTCGGCGGTGGGGGTGTCCATGCCGCGAACCGCTGGAGCAGACCGACGGACAACAGGATTCGGAGTTCCCGTGCAGGATTTCCCCATCGAGATCGTGCTGGCGATCATCGGTATCGCGGTGCCGGTGCTGGCATTCCTGTGGGAGTTCGTGCTGGTGGGGCGAAAACGACTCGGCTACCGCGTGCAGATGGATACGCCGGTGACCGGTGAGATCGAGTCGGTGTTCCCGGGCGTGCTGCCCCAATTGCGGCCCGCCGGTGACGGATCCGCGCCCGAGCTGACCGACCTGTCGGTGGTCCTGATGCGCATCGAGAACAACGGCGCGACCGATATCGACTCCACGGACTACGCCGTGCCCGACGCCGAAAAGGTCGGGCTGCACATCAATTTCCCGGATCGCCGGGTGATCGGCATGGCGGTGACCGAGCTCAGCGATTCCGGACTGGGCGATTCCCTCCGGCCGGGCACCGGAATCGGGCAGCGCGAGGACGTCCCGCATCACGTCGGGATCATCGATCTGCCCAAGGTGGCGTTGAATCGCGGCGATCACTACAAGATCCTGGCCATTCTGCGGCGCTCGGCCGGCGCCGGCGAGGCTCCGGCCCCGGTGGTGCGCGGCAAGATCAAGGGTGGTCGGATCGCCGAAACCCGCAGTCGGAGCGGCAATTCCCCCAAGCTGCTCGCTCTGGTCGGGTTCCTGGTCGCGGTGGTCGCGGTGCAGTACATCGTCGGCCTGAACACCGATGACGGGCCCGGCCCCGGTTCCGATTGCGTCGCCGGGAAACTCACCCTGGTCGGGTCCACGGCGTTCGAACCGGCCATTCGCGATGCGGCGGACACCTACGCGAAGCACTGCGCCGGAGCGGACTTCACCTTCCAGTTCGACGGCAGCGATCGCGGGCTCGGTCGCGTCGACGACGAGGGAAGCAACCCCGGGCTGCTCACCATCTCCGACGGCCCCAAGGGCGTGGGCTATCCGAACCTGCTCGCGCGGCCGCTGGCGCTGTCGCTGTTCACGGTGATCGCGCACCCCGGTATCGGCCTGGGTGACCTGAGCACCCAGCAGCTGCGGGACCTGTTCGCGGGACGGGTGGCGAACTGGCAGCAGGTGGGCGGCCCGAATCTGCCTGTGCGCGTGGTCGATCGGACCCTCGGTTCGGGAACCCGCGAGACCTTCCGCCTGCGGGTGCTCGGCAACGAACAGCCCCCTGCGCCGCCCGCCACCAGCTGCCGTGTGCTCGCGGCGACCACGCCGCCCGGCCCCGCGTTCTGCGAGGCCCCGGTCACCAAGGACATGCTCCGGACGATCGCCGACCTGCCGGGCTCGATCGGCTACGCCGACTTCTCCGATGCGGCGAAGGCGACCGATGTGCGCACCGTGAGCATCGACGGGCGCACCGCCGGCCGGGAACAGGTCCTGCGGCGCGACTACCCGTTCTGGAACGCCGAATACGCCTACAGCAACGGCGAAGTCCCGGCCGAGTCGCTCGCGGCGGCCTTCCTGCGCTTCCTCACCGGCGGCACCGGCAAGGACGTGCTGCGCACGTACGGCACCACGCCCTGCACGGAACTGCCGAACCCGACCACCTGCACACCGGACAGGTGAAACGCTGCACCGCAGCCGCTTTCGCACTCGAACTGGTCGTGAAAACCCGGCTCGCCGAGCCTGCTCGACGGTGACACCGCGCCTGCTCGGCGGTGATACCTAGCCTGCTCGGCGAGCCCGGTCCGGCCTCAGCCCTCGAACGGGTACCTACCGTCCAGATCGAGGTTCAGTTCCACCACGTTCACCCGCGGCTCCCCCAGGAACCCGAGCGTCCGCCCCGAGGAGTGCGCGTCCACGACAGCCCGAACCTGGTCCTCGGATACCCTGCGCGCCTTGGCGATTCGCGCCACCTGAATGGCCGCGTACTCCGGGGAGATGTGCGGGTCCAGACCACTGCCGCTGGCGGTGACGGCGTCCGCGGGCACCGCGGGCCGCGCCGGTGCGTCGCCGCGAATCGGGACGATGAGTCCGGCGGAGTAGTCCTCGCCCTCGGTCGCGCATTCCACTCGCACGCCCCGGTACTCGGTCAGGAACGGATGCGGTGTCACCGAGCAGAATTCGTTGACGCTCACCACCGTCACCGGATGGTCGACCGACCCGTCGCGCTCGCGCGGCCCGATCACCGACAGCACCGCGCCGACTCCGCCGGGTGTGCAGAACGGACGGCCGCCGTCCACTCCGTCGAGCTCACCGACGGCCTTGCTGCGACCGCACACGGTGCTCAGCAGCCCGATCTTGTCCGGCGAGCTGTCCACGATGTTCTCCGGACCGAGATTGCTCGCCGCGGAAGCGGTCGGGTCGTATCCGGTGCCGGCGGCGGACGGGCGACTCTGGAAGTACTGCACCAGGGCGCCGCCCTTGTCGTCGGTGAAGGATTGCCCGATCAGGCTGGAGCCCACCGTGTTCGCGCCGGACTCGATGAGCGAGCCCTCGGCCCGGTCCTTCAGACCGGGCAGCTGCGCCACCGCGAAAACCGCCAGCGGATAGACGATTCCGGTGATCACCGTGAGCACCAGTAGCGCGCGCAGTGCGGCCACATGCTGCCGAATCCAAGTTGACATGCGCATTTCAGGACATCCCGGGGAGGAATTGGACGATGAGGTCGATCAGCTTGATGCCGACGAACGGTGCGACGATGCCGCCCACGCCGTAGACGGACAGGTTGCGGCTCAACAATTTCGAGGCCGCGGCCGGTGTGTACTTCACACCGCGCAGCGCCAGCGGAATCAGCAGCACGATGACGATCGCGTTGAAGATGACCGCCGACAGGATCGCCGACTGCGGACTGTGCAGCCGCATGATGTTCAGCGTGTCGAGCCCGGGATACAGCGCCACGAACAGCGCGGGGATGATCGCGAAGTACTTGGCGATGTCATTGGCGATCGAGAACGTGGTGAGCGCGCCACGGGTGATGAGCAGCTGTTTGCCGATCTCCACGATCTCGATGAGCTTGGTCGGATCCGAATCCAGATCGACCATGTTCCCCGCCTCCTTGGCGGCGGAGGTCCCGGTGTTCATGGCGACGCCCACATCGGCCTGAGCGAGCGCGGGCGCGTCGTTGGTGCCGTCACCGGTCATGGCGACCAGTCGGCCGCCGGCCTGCTCCTGCTTGATCAGCGCCAGCTTGTCCTCCGGCGTGGCCTCGGCGAGGAAGTCGTCCACGCCGGCCTCGTCCGCGATCGCCTTGGCGGTCAACGGATTATCGCCGGTGATCATCACGGTGCGGATGCCCATCTTGCGCATCTCGTCGAACCGCTCGCGCATGCCCTGCTTCACGACGTCCTTGAGGTGGATGACGCCGATCAGCCGCGCCCGGCCGTCCCGGATCTCCGCGACCACCAGCGGCGTACCGCCCGAGGCGGAGATCCCGTCCACGGTCGCGCCGACCTGCTCGGGCACCGTACCGCCGTGCGCGCGAACCCATTCGGTGACGGCACTGGCCGCGCCCTTGCGCAGCTGGTGCCCGCCGGACAGATCCACGCCCGACATGCGGGTCTGGGCGGTGAACTCCACCCAGGTCGCCCCGATCAGTTCACCCGGGGTGCGTTCGCGCTTGTCGTACGCGGTCTTGGCGTACACCACGATGGAGCGCCCCTCGGGAGTTTCGTCGGCGAGGCTGGAAAGCTGTGCCGCGTCGGCCATCTCGTCCGCGCTCACGCCGGGCATCGGCACGAAATCCGAGGCCTGGCGATTGCCGAGGGTGATGGTGCCGGTCTTGTCCAGCAGCAGGGTGTTCACATCACCCGCGGCCTCGACCGCACGGCCGGACATGGCCAGCACATTGCGCTGCACGAGCCGGTCCATCCCGGCGATGCCGATGGCCGAGAGCAGCGCGCCGATGGTGGTGGGGATCAGGCAGACCAGCAGCGAGACCATGACGATGCCGCTGATGCCGTCGTCGCTGAGCGAAATGCTGTCCGGCACACCGGGCAGCCCGACCTTGGAGTAGATGGCCAGCGGCTGCAACGTCACCACCGCGAACACGAAGATGACGGTGAGCGCCGCGAGCAGGATGTTCAGCGCGATCTCGTTCGGCGTCTTCTGCCGCGACGCGCCCTCCACGAGGGCGATCATCTTGTCGATGAAGCTGCCGCCCGGCTCCTGGGTGATCTTCACCACGACCCGATCCGACAGCACCGTGGTGCCGCCGGTGACCGCCGAACGGTCACCGCCGGATTCACGGATCACCGGCGCGGATTCACCGGTGATGGCCGATTCGTCCACCGAGGCGATGCCTTCCACGACATCACCGTCACCGGGGATGACCTGTCCCGCCTCGACGAGCACGAAGTCGCCGCGGCGCAGCTCGGCCGCGGCCACCTGCTCCTCGACCACCCGCGCGTCCGGGGACCACTGCACGAGGCGTCGAGCGACGGTGTCGGTCTTGGCTTTTCGCAGCGTATCGGCCTGAGCTTTGCCGCGACCTTCGGCGACGGCTTCGGCCAGGTTGGCGAACAGCACTGTCGCCCAGAGCCATACGACGATCGCCCAGCCGAAGAAGCTGGGATCGGCGATGGCCAGCACGGTCGACCACAGTGCGCCGATCTCGACGATCAGCATGACGGGGTTGTGCCACAGCGTGCGCGGATCCAGCTTGCGGAAGGCGTCCGGCAACGACTTGCGCAGCATCCGCGGATCGAACAGCCCGCTGGAGCGCCGCTCCTTGCGCGACGAATCCCCCTGGGATGTCACGGGATCGATGGTGGGAGCAGACATGTCAGTGGATTCCTTCGGCGAGCGGCCCGAGCGCCAGCGCGGGCAGGAAGGTCAGGGCGACCAGGATGACGGTCACGCCGACGACCATGCCGACGAACTGCGGCCGATGAGTCGGGAGCGTGCCGATCGATTCCGGCGTCGTGCCCTGCTGGGCCAGCGAACCGGCCAGTGCGAGAACGAAGATGATCGGCAGGAACCGGCCGAAGACCATGGCCAGGCCGAGCGCCGTGTTGTACCACTCGGTATTGCCGGACAGACCGGCGAAGGCGGAGCCGTTGTTGTTGGCTGCGGAGGTGAAGGCGTACAGCACTTCCGACAGGCCGTGCGGACCCGAGTTCGCCATGGCCGCGCGCTGGCCCGGCATGGCCATGGCCGCGGCGGTACCGATCAGCACGATCAGCGGACTGATCAGGAAATACGAAGCGGCCAGCTTGATTTCGCGCGGAGTGATCTTCTTGCCCAGATACTCCGGGGTGCGCCCCACCATCAGGCCCGCCACGAACACCGTGATGACCGCGAGTATCAGCATGCCGTACAGGCCGGAACCCGTTCCGCCGGGAGCGACCTCGCCCAGCTGCATGTTGAACATGGTCATCATGCCGCCGAGGCTGGTGTACGAATCGTGGAACGAATCCACCGCGCCGGTCGAGGTGAGCGTGGTGGCGCCGGCGAATGTCGCCGAATCACTCACGCCGAAGCGGGTTTCCACTCCTTCGAGCGAGGCTCCGATGGCCGTGGGCACGGTGCCGTGATGCTGTAGTTGGAACAGGTTGGTCAGCGCGATGCTACCCAGCGCGAGCAGCGCCATCACCGAGACGATGGCGACGCCCTGCTTCTTGCTGCCGACCATGCGCCCGAAGGTGCGCGGCAGCGAGAAGCTGATCACCAGTAGCAGGAAGATCTCGAGCCAGTTCGTCCACGCGGTGGGGTTCTCGAACGGATGCGCCGAGTTGGCGTTGTAGAAGCCGCCGCCATTGGTGCCGAGCTCCTTGATGACCTCCTGGCTCGCGACCGGTCCGCCCGGAATCGTCTGCTGCCCACCGGTGATCGTCTGCGCCACCTGATCGTGCAGGTGGAAGTTCTGGATCACGCCACCGGCGACCAGCACGATCGCGGACACGAAGGCGAGCGGGAGCAAGATGCGGATGGTTCCCCTCACCAGATCCACCCAGAAATTGCCCAGATCGCCGGTGTGCCGTCGCGCGAAGCCGCGCACCAGGGCTACCGCCACCGCGATGCCCACGGCCGCGGACACGAAGTTCTGCACCGCGAGCCCGGCCATCTGCACCAGGTGGCCCTGGGTCGATTCACCGGAGTAGTTCTGCCAGTTGGTGTTCGTCACGAAGCTGACCGCGGTGTTCCACGCCAGCGCCGGAGTCATCTCGGTGCCCGGATCGTTCAGATGCAGCGGCAGCCTGCCCTGGAGCAACTGGAAGAAGAACAGGAACACGATGCCGACCGCCGAGAAGGCCAGCACACTGCGGGCATACACGGCCCAGGTCATCTCCACGCCCGGCTGGACGCCGATCACGCGGTAGATGCCCTTCTCCGCCTTGGAATGCTTGTCGCCGCTGTACACGCGGTACATGTAGTCGCCGAGCGGCACATGCACCAGCGCCAGCGCGAGGACCAGGGCTCCCGCGAAAAGGAGCCCCGCTGTAGCTGTGCTCACTCAGAACCTCTCCGGGAACAGCAGTGCCGCGACCAGATAGCCGGCGACGCCGACGGCCAGAATCAGACCGACAATGTTCTGAATCACAGCCGCTCCACCCCACGCTGGATCAGACCGAGCAGGGCGAAGATCGCCACCGTCAGCACCGTGAACACCACGACGGACATTTTCGAAACCTCTCTTCGACAACGACGCATCGCTGATGCGCCGGAGCGAGTCAAGCGCTCGACCGACCCGTTTTCCGCCGTCTTTACGGTTTCTTGGCACCCCGGGCCGCCGCCTTGACGCTCCACTTACAGCGTCGCCCCATCCGGCGAACCGAGGTCGTCAACATCCGCCCGATCGGCGTAGGAATTTCGTCAGAACCTCCCCGCCCGCGACCCTCCGACCAGAATCGGCAACCCCTGGGCTACACCTGCGAGCCCGCCGTGCCCGGCGCCGGACGGAAGGAGTTCGGTGTCCGCCCGACCTGCCTGCGAAACATGGCGGAGAACGCCGCCGGGGTGTCATATCCGAGCGCCGTCGCTACCCCGGTGACCGTCGCCCCCGCCGACAGCAGCCTGATCGCGTGCAGCACACTCGCCCGCTGCCGCCACTGCTGGAAGGTCACACCCGTCTGCTCCAGGAACAAACGGTTGAAGGTCCGCGGACTCACGCTCAGGTGCGCCGCCCAGGCCGCGGGCGTCGCATGCAGATCGGGTGCGGTCTGCAAGTGCTCGCACAGAGCCCGCAGCGCGGCATGCGCGGGCAGCGGCAACTCGAACGGCAACGGCGTGAGCCGCCGCAATTCGAAAAGGATCAACTCCATCAGCGCCCCGTCGCGGCCGTGACGATCGTATTCGGCCTCGGTATCGACCGCGTCGAGCAACAGTTGCCGCAGCAGCGGTGAGACCTCGACGACCTGACACCGCTGCGGAAACCAGGCCACCGCAGCGGGTTCCACGTAGAGGCTGCGCGTGCTGACGCCGTCCATCAGCACCTGATGGTCGGTCTCGGGCGGGATCAGGACCGCGCGCTGCGGGGGCACGGTCCAGCTCCCGTGCGCGGTTTCGACCACCATGGTTCCCGTCGCCCCGTACAGAAGTTGAGCGCGCCGGTGCCGATGGAAACCGAGCAGGTGTCCGGGCGGGTAGTCGGTGCCGATGGCGAGCACGGCGCGGTCCACGTCCTCGACCTCGTCCACCGGGATGTTTCGCACCCGTGAACCCTATCGGAGGTGGCGCGAACTCGATCGGAGACGGCGAAGCATCGATTGTGCGCCATCCTTGGCCGAATCTAGCGTCGAACGCGTGCTCACCTCCGTTCTCGTCCTGCTCTGCTTCGGCTCACTGTCCGGCCTCACCACGGTGCTCTTCGGCTTCGGCGGTGGATTCGTCACCGTCCCCGTGGTTTTCGCGGTCACCGGCGCGACGGCGGGTCCGGAGGCGATGCACGTGGCGGTGGCGACCTCGACCGCGGTGATGATCGTGAACGCGGCCGTGGCGACCCTCACTCAGCTCCGGGCCGGCCACCTGCGGCGCGAGTATCTGTTTCCGCTGTCGCTGTTCATCGCGATCGGGGCGGCCTGTGGTGCACTCGCCGCCGTGGCGGCCGCACCCGCCGTGCTCACGACGCTGTTCATCGCCTATCTCGCCGCCACCATCGCGGACTGCGTCGTGCGGCGTGGGTTCTTCCTCGATCGATCCGGTGCCGCAACCGCCGCGCCCGAGCATCCGGGCACCGCGATCTCGACGCTGGGTGGGCTCGGAATCGGTGCCATCGCAAGCTTTCTCGGAGTCGGCGGGAGCGTGATGACGGTGCCGATGTTGCGGCGCAGGGGGCTTGCGATGGCCGAGGCCGCCGCACTGGCCAATCCACTGAGCCTGCCGGTCGCACTCGTCGGCACGCTCGTGTATGCCGCCGCCGCGCCCGCGACGACGCGGCCCGGGCATCTCGGGCAGATCGATCTGATCGCCGCCGCGGCGCTACTGGCCGGTGCGCTGCCGACCATCGCACTGACCCGGCGCCTGGCCGCGAGGATCCCCGATCGGGCGCACGCGATCGGCTATCTCGGGTTTCTGACCGTGGTCCTGATCGCCATGGTTGTCACCCAGTTCGTCAACTGACCAGCGCAAACACGAATCTCGCGACAAAAACTCTCCTTGCGATCAAGTACCTTCTTGACAGTGACTGTCATATATCTAGATACTTTCACCAGGCGGCCGGGTCGGTGCGGAGCAGAGATTTTCACGGCTGGGCCTTCGAGAGGAGAGGTGATGTCACTTCGGGAGCGGCAGCGGCGGCAGATTCGGGCCGATATTCAGCGGGCGGCGTTCGAGTTGTTCTCGCGGTCCGGGTTCGAGGCGGTCACGACGGAGCAGATCGCGGCGGCGGCGGGGATTTCGCCGAGCACGTACTTCCGGCACGTCCGCAGCAAGGAGGATCTGCTGCTGGATCCGGTGCGCGAGGGCGGCGCGGGGATCGCGGCGCTGCTGGAGGACCGGCCGACGGGCGAATCGGCGGATGTGGCGCTGGCACAGTCGATTCTGGCTCGGTCCACGACCATCGGGGCCGAGGAGCTCGAGCAGTGGCGGGCCGCGTTCCGGACCGCGCCGCATCTGCTGGACCGGGTCGCGCTGATCACCCCGGAGCATCGAGGAAGACTGGTCGCGCTTGTCGCGCAACGGATGTCGCGCGATCCCGAGGTGGATTCCAATCCGGGGCTACTGGTGCACCTCATGCTCGCGGCGGCGGAATTCGGGTATCTGCAATGGCTGCGCAGTCCGCAGGACCGAGCCGCCTCGCTACCGGTGTGCGTCGAGGGCGCGCTGAGCGCGGTCCTCGACGAGCGCTGGCGCTCCTGACGTCCGGCACCTCACACAGCTATATCGCACGACCGACGAACAAGGGTTGAAAAGCTATGCAGTACAACAGCGATGCCGCCGAGACCTTCGATGTGATCGTGGTCGGATCCGGCGCGGCAGGCATGACCGCGGCGATCACCGCCGCGCACCAGGGCTTGTCGGTGGTTCTGATCGAAAAGGCCGCGCACTGGGGCGGGTCCACCGCCCGCTCCGGCGGCGGCGTCTGGATCCCGGGCAATTCCGTGCTGCTCGCACAGGCCCCGGCCGATGACATCGAGGCCGCACGCACCTACCTCACCGGCATCGTCGGCGAGCGAGGCGAACAGGAGCGGATAGACACCTACATCGATCGCGGACCCGAGGCACTGACGTTCCTGATGGAACACTCACCGCTGCAACTGAACTGGGTGCCCGGCTACTCCGACTACTACCCCGAGGCTCCCGGCGGCCGCGCGCACGGCCGGTCGGTCGAGCCCAAGCCGTACAACGGCAAGGTCCTGGGCGCCGAGCTGGACAATCTCGAACCCGACTATTCCAAGACGCCACCGAATTTCGTCGCCACCCAGGCCGATTTCCGGCAATTCCACCTGGGTCTGCGCAATCCCCGCGCACCGTTCCGGGTGCTGCGGATCGGCGCCCGCTGGGCGAAGGGCCAGCTGCTGCGACAGCATCTGCTGGCCCGCGGTCAGGCCTTGAGCGCCATGCTGCGCGTCGGCATGCGGCAGGCGAACGTGCCGCTGTGGCTGAACACGCCGCTGATCGAGCTGCGCACCGAGAACGAGCGCGTCACCGGAGTCGTGGTGCAGCGCAACGGTTCCGAACAGGTCGTCGCCGCGCGCCGCGGGGTGATCATCGCGGCCGGTGGCTTCGAGCAGAGCGAGACCATGCGCAAGCAGTATCAGCGCGAGCCGATCGGCACCGAGTGGACCGTGGGCGCGAAGGCCAATACCGGTGACGGAATCCGTGCGGGCCAGAGTGTCGGGGCCGCGGTGGAATTCATGGAGGACTCCTGGTGGGGCCCGTCCATTCCGCTCCCCCGGCAGGCATGGTTCTGCCTGGCCGAACGCAATCTGCCCGGCAGCATCATCGTCAACGATCGCGCCGAGCGCTTCATGAACGAATCGCTCCCGTATGTCGAGGCCACCCACCACATGTACGGCGGCGAGCACGGTCAGGGCGCGGGCCCCGGCGAGAACATTCCGGCCTGGCTGGTGTTCGATCAGCGCTACCGCAACCGGTACCTGTTCGCCGGACTGCCGCCGCGCCAGCCGCTTCCGGGCCGCTGGTTCAAATCCGGCGCGCTGACCCGCGCGAACTCGATTCCCGAACTGGCCGAGAAGCTCGGCCTTCCCGCCGCCACCCTCGAGGCCACGGTCGCGCGGTTCAACACCTTCGCCGCCACCGGCAAGGACGAGGACTTCGGGCGCGGTGAGAGCGCCTACGACCGCTACTACGGCGATCCGCGGCACCAGCCGAATCCGAATCTCGGTGCGCTGGAACAGGGTCCGTTCTACGCCGCGCGCATGGTGCCCGGCGATCTCGGCACCAAGGGCGGGCTGGTCACCGATGTCTCGGGCCGGGTGCTGCGCGAGGATCGGTCGGTCATCGACGGACTGTACGCGGCGGGCAATGCCAGCTCACCGGTCATGGGCCACACCTATGCCGGGCCCGGCGCGACCATCGGACCCGCCATCGTCTTCGGCTATCTCGCCGCGCTGCACGCGGCGCAGGCCGAGCCCGCGGCCTGATCCGCGCGCCCGTCACGCGGAATCACTCGGCACCGGAACGCCCTCCCCGGCAAAACTCCACTCGGGGAGACGATCTCACTCCGAACGCCGCACTCGATGCTCCGCCACGTGCACGCGGTTGGAGCATCGAGTCGAGCAGAACCGGCGCCGGCCGTTACGGGAGGTGTCGACGAACACCAGGCCGCAGCCCTCCCGCGCGCAGCGGCCGATCCGGTCCGGGTTCTCGCAGAACAACTCCGCGAGCCCGGCCGCGGTGTACGCCTTCACCCGCTCGTCGGTGGGGGCCTCCTCCGCGGAGTAGTGCAGGTGCGGGGCACGTCCGTCGTGGGTGGAGATGTACGGCCGACTGGTCGTCTCGGCGAGCAGACCGTTGAGGAGTTCGACGGTGGGGGCGGTGAAGACCTCCTCGAGTCGCGTTGTCCAGCGGCGCAATTCGGCGATCTGACGCGCATCGAGCGTCCGGATCGGCTTGTACCCGGCCTCGTCGAGCAGCTCGAGCAGATCCCGATCCGGCGCGGCGTTCACCAGCCGCACGGCCAGCTCGGCGGCCACCCCGCCGTAAGGGTTGAAATGCACTAGACCATTACATCAGGCTGGAGGCATGATCGCTACCTGCCCGACCTGCGCCTGGCCCGCACCCGAACTCGTGTCCGCCCACGCGGGGGTCCGCTACCTGCGCTGCATCTGCGGTCGATGGCTGATCCTCGAGCACGGGACGGTCGTGGCGGCCGCGGGTTCCAGTTCGCTCGCCGACCGCGAGAACGACCGGGTCGCCTGAGCGGGCCCCTGATCAGGTGGAACGCGCACCGGGGAAGGCCGGAGCCTACGCGGCGGACAGCGTGTGCGATTCCCGTCCCACCGGTCGCATGCGATGCAGCACCAGCGAGATCGCCCCGCATCCGACCGTGATGGCCACCGCCGTCCAGCCCGGACCCCAGTCGGACGGCGGCGTGCCGCGAAACCACATCGCGGCGTCGTCGCCGCGGGCGACGGGACGGTGACCGATCACCGTCACGACCACCGTGGGGACGAACAGCATGGTGATCGCCACACTCGGAAACTGCTGCGGCACAGCGGTTCCGAAGCAGTAGCCGCCGATCGCCGCGACCGCGACGCCGCCGGCCGCCGACACCGTGCCCGCGGCACCGTCGGTCATCGTCGCGAACACCGCGAGCATGATCGTGGCCGCGACCGCGGCGGCGGGCACGGGCCAGCGGTGTCCGGCCCCGAGGCCGCCCGCCACGGCCACCACCAGCAGCGGGATGGTCCATTCCGGTCGCGGCACGGCGGCGATGATATTGCCCGCCGCGCCGAAGGCGACCGCGAGCGAGACCAGGATGCCCTCCCGGGCGGGCAGCAGGAACGCCGCGACCAGCGTCGCGAACACCGTCAGCACGACTCCGGCGGCCAATTGCACCACCCAATGCGGATGGCCCGCGGTCCATTCCGATCGCGCGAGGGCGGCCACCACCAGGACCAGGGCCGCCACGACCGGGCGCAGGGGGATCTCCGTGGGCTCGACGCCCGGCTCCTCCCGCAACCGATGGCGCCAGGCGCACCAGCCCAGCAACGCGGTCGCGGTCACGATCAGCGGCAGCGGCGGCGGGTCCAGGAGCGCCCAGCGCACGATCGAGTGGAACTGCTCTCCGGCGGGCAGCGGCGTCACATTCCCGATGACGATGCCCGACAGACTGCCCAGCAGCAGCCCGATCACCGCCCGCGAGCGTCCCGCCGCCACCGCCGCCAAGGCGCCGATGACCACGCCGCCGGTGATGGCGTCGGCGAAGCCCGAGGTCACCAACCCGTCGGTGAGTCCACCCGCGATCAGGTGCCCGATCAACAGCAAGGTCATGCTCACCCAGGCGACCAGCCAACCGAGTCGCGGCTGCCCGACGCCGCACAGGACCGCGGTGACCACGGCGGCCAGCGCCGCGGCGGCGGTGGCGAACGGGATGTTCGACACCAGCATCTGCAATTCCAGTGCCGAGCCGTGGCTCAGCCAGCGGTAGTCGACCGGCACCATGACCGCGAGTCCCGCGACCACCCCGGCCAGGCACATGGTGAGGGCTTCGACATGGGATCTCCATGTGATCGGGTGTCGAACTCCGGGCGTGCGCGTGGCGGACGCACGGCGGTCGGTGCGGATCCGGTCGATGGGAAGGTGAAAGCTCCGTACGGCAGAGATGTGGGGCGTCCGAGCAACGGGCATCGAGATCTCCTCCGGGAACGCAGTCGCAGATAAGACCAGACGGTATGAGCGAGATCGGCGCACCGGCCTCGTTCGTTTCGGGTGAACCGCGATCGGGCGGTTCACCCCGAACGGGTGGGGTGCGGATGCCCACCGCGCTCCTAGCCTGGATCTCATCGATCGGAACGCGGGTCGATGCCACGGGTACCCGGCTGCCACGGCGGCCGCGCCGCAGTCCATTCTGAAGACGAACGCCGAGCACCTGTTCCGATGGTTTCCGCATCACACGACAGAGAGGCACGTCATGGCCGACAAGCCGGCAATCGTTCTCGTCCACGGATTCTGGGGTGGTGCGGCCCATTGGGCCAAGGCCATCGTCACGCTGAAGCAGCGGGGATACGACTCGCTGCACGCGGTGGAGAACCCCCTCACCTCGCTGGCCGACGACGCCGAGCGAACCCGCAAGATGGTGGCGCAGATCGACGGACCGGTCCTGCTGGTCGGGCACTCGTACGGCGGCGCGGTCATCACCGAGGCCGGTGACCTGCCCAATGTGACCGGTCTGGTCTACATCGCGGCCTTCGCGCCCGACGCCGGTGAGAGCCCCGGGCAGATCAGCGAGCAGACCCCGCCCGCCGCGTTCGCCAATATCGCCCCGGACTCGGACGGCTACCTGTGGATCGCCCAGGACAAGTTCCGGGAGAGCTTCTGCCAGGACCTCTCCGAGGACGAGGCGTTCGTGATGGCCGTGACCCAGAAGGCTCCGCTCGGATCGACCTTCGGCGACGCCGTCACCGCGCCCGCGTGGAAGGCCAAGCCCAGCTGGTACCAGGTATCCACCGAGGACCGGATGATCCATCCCGACAACGAGCGCCGCATGGCCGAGCGCATGCGCCCGCGCAAGATCATCGAACTCGCGGCGAGCCATGCCTCGCTGGCCTCACAGCCCGAGGCGGTCGTGGATCTGATCGACGAGGCCGTCGCCGACCTCGGCCGGCTGTAGCCCGGCTGACCATCCCCGCGGCGTCTCGTCCGTGTGACGAGGCGCCGCGCTCGTGCGGCCTCCGCTTCGGCCCGGACCGGTGTGCGGGAGCCTCGTGCGCGACCGACCCGCGCTCGGTTCAGGGACGGCGCGACCGTTTCCCCGCTGGGCGGGCCCCCTCAGTCCAGGAAGCCGTGGATGAGTTTCGCGAGTTCGGCGGGTTGTTCGGCCATCACGATGTGTCCGGCCTCGAGCTCCGCGTAGGTGGCATCCGGGATCGCGGCGGTCAGCCCGCGCGAGTACTCCGCCGAGATCAGAACGTCGCGGGAGCAGCCGATCACCAGCGTCGGGGCCTGAATCCGGGAGAGCTGGTCGCGGACATCCAGCCGATTCGCCAGCTCGATCTGCCGGAGCCGGCCGGGCGCGGGCCGGTAGGACGTCGCGACCTCGGCCACGGCCGCCGGGCCGAGCGAGTCCAGATACCCGCGGCTGAAAGCGATCAGCATCGTGTATCGCGCGAAAGCATCGGCGTCCCCGGCGAGGTCGAGCCAGAGGGCCAGCGCATGGCGCAGATATTCATCGCCCCGGCCGGTCCACCCCGAGACCAGCGTCAGGCGGCGGACCAGGTCGGGCCGGGCCGCCGCGAGCCCGGCGACCACCGCACCGCCCATGGAATGCCCGACGACATCGGCGGGCCCCTGCCCCAGATCGTCGATCACCGCGGCGACCTGCTCGGCCAGTAGCTCCACGCTCAGCGCGCCACCGTCGTCACGCGCCGCATCACTACCCGAAAGATCGGGCAGCACAACGGTTCTGGTGTCCACGAGCGCTTCGGCGACACGATCCCAGCCCTGCGAACCCTTGCTGCCCCCGTGCACGAGGACCAGCGGACGGCCCGAGCCGAGCACTCGATACGGCAGCCGTGCGGCGCCCACTGTGATCTCCCGCATGACGGGCTCCCTTCCTCGACATCAACTGCCACCGACGGTGCCAGGACCCGTCGGCAATGAGCAGCGGAGCGGATTTCCTAGGAGCGGCGCTCCCAGCCGCGGCACGAACCGCCCGGCACGCCGAAGATGGACGATATGACGATGGATCGGGCCACACTGGCGGACTTCCTGCGCCGCTCCCGCGAGCGGCTCCAGCCGCAGCAGGTCGACCTGCCCGCCGGACCGCGACGCCGCACGCCGGGCCTGCGGCGCGAGGAACTGGCCCAGCTGGCCGGAGTATCCGCCGATTACGTGATGCGCCTCGAGCAGGCGCGCAGCTCGCAGCCCTCGACCCAGCTGCTGGCCGCCCTCGCCCGGGCCCTGCGATTGACCGAGGACGAACGTGATCACCTCTATCTACTGGCCGGGCACCGCCCGCCCGAGGGACCGCGCGCCGGACATCACATTCGCCCCGCGCTGATCTACCTGCTCGACCGGCTCGGCGACACCCCGGCCCAGCTCATTACCGACCTCGGCGATCTACTCGCCCAGAACTCCCTGGCCGAAGCGCTGTTCGGCTGCGTGTGCACGATCGAGGAGCAGGACCGAAACATCGTGTGGCGCTGGTTCACCGATCCGCGCGTGCGCGCGGCCTACCCTCCCGACGATCACGACCACCTCAGCCGCGTGCGCGTCGCGGATCTGCGCGCCGCCGCCACACATCGCGGCTACGACCGCCCCGCCACCGCCCTGATCGAGCGGCTCGAGGCAGCCAGTGCGGAATTCACCGCGCTCTGGAACCGCCACGAGGTCGCCGTGCGCCGCAACCACCACGTGCGAGTCGTGCACCCCACCGTCGGCCTCGTCGAATTCGACTTCGAGATCCTGCAGACCCAGGCCAGCGATCAACGCCTGCGCCTGTTCACCCCGCGACCCGGGTCCGCCGGAGTCGAAGCCCTCGAACTCCTGCGCGCCCTCGGCCCCGAGACCGCCCACCGCAGCCACCGCTGAGTGCCACGCGGCGTCGGCCAGTATCCCGGCCGACGGTGGAAAGCGTTCAGCGCCATCGGCCCCGGTGTCCACCGACGGCACGGGCGGCGTTGCGCAAACACGTGGGCACGGATCAACGACGTGCCCCAGCGAGCGGATCCGGATGCCCGCGTCGCCAGGCTTCGGCGCGGAGTCCGGCGTGATCGGGGAACCCGCGGGCGTGTCGCTGCGAGGGCGTCAACATCGGACGTGCAAGCGTTAAGAAATCGTCAAGGGCGAGGTCCGGGCCGGTCGTGACGGTAAACAGAGAGCAGCGTGATCGGGCGACCGCTCGGGCACGCGTGTCGATTCATGGATCAGTAAGGAGACGACCGTGCCGGATATCGCCGTCACACTGATGGTGATCCTCGGGTTCCTCGGGGGTGCGCTGTTCCTGCGGGCGCTGGCGACCGCGGAGCCCACCCGTGTCCGGGTGCGCGTGACCCGGCCGGGGTCGCGAGTGGCGCGCGCGAAGATGGACGAGTGAAACGCGGCCAACTACGGATCTACCTGGGAGCTGCCCCCGGTGTGGGGAAGACCTTCTCCATGCTGTCGGAGGCGCAGCGGCGGATCGCGCGCGGGCGCGATGTGGTGGCGGCCGTGGTGGAGACGCACGGGCGGTCCAAGACCGCGGAGATGCTGGCGGGGATCGAGCGGATCCCGCCCCGGATGATGGAGTACCGCGGGACCACACTGCCGGAACTGGACGTGGAGGCGGTGCTGCGGCGTCGGCCCACCGTGGTGCTCGTGGACGAACTCGCGCACACCAATGTGCCGGGCAGCAAGCACGAGAAGCGCTGGCAGGACGTGCGGGAGCTGCTCGACGCCGGAATCGATGTGGTGTCGACGGTGAACGTGCAGCATCTCGAGAGTCTCAACGACGTGGTCGAGCAGATCACGGGCGTGGTGCAGCGGGAAACGGTGCCGGACTGGGTGGTTCGCTCGGCCGATCAGGTGGAGCTGGTCGACATCACTCCGGAAGCGTTGCGGCGCAGACTGTCCCACGGGAACGTGTACGCCGCCGACAAGGTGGACGCGGCGCTGCGCAAGTACTTCCGGCCCGGAAACCTCACCGCCCTACGGGAATTGGCGCTGCTGTGGCTGGCCGATCAGGTCGACGCGGCACTGGCCAAGTACCGGGAGGACCATCACATCACCGACACCTGGGAAGCCAGGGAGCGGCTCGTGGTGGCCGTGACCGGCGGTCCGGAATCGGAGACCATCGTGCGCCGGGCCAGCCGGATCGCGGCCAAATCCAGCGCCGAACTGATCGTGGTGCACGTCGTGCGCGGTGACGGACTGGCCGGTGTGCCGACCCAGCGGCTGGCGCGGTTGCGCGATCTGGCCACCGGTCTGGACGCGAGCCTGCACACCATCACCGGCGAGAAGGTGCACACCGCGCTGCTGGATTTCGCCAGACAGGTGAACGCCACACAGCTGGTTCTGGGTACCTCACGGCGCTCGCGCTGGGCCCGGATGCTGGACGAGGGCATCGGCGCGACCGTGGTGCAGGAGTCGGGAAAGATCGACGTGCACATGGTGACCCACGAAGAATCCGGGAAGGGCTTCCGCTGGTCGTCCCTGACCCGGCGTGAACGCCAGCTCGGATCCTGGTCCGCGGCGATCATCGTGCCGTCGCTCATCTGCCTGATCAACGCGCTCTGGCTGGACGACTGGCTCGATCTGGGCGGCGAGAGCTCGCTGTTCTTCATCGGCGTGATCGCGGTCGCGCTGTTCGGCGGCGTGGCACCCGCGGCATTGTCGGCGTTGCTGTCCGGGGTGCTGCTGAACTGGTTCTTCACCGAACCCCGCTACAGCCTCACCATCGATCAACTGGACAACTTCCTCACCATCGTGGTGCTGCTGCTGGTCGCGGTGGCGGTGGCGGCACTGGTCGATGTGGCGGCCAAGCGAACGCGCGAGGCGCGCAAGGCTTCCCGGCAGGCCGAGTTGCTCGCGGTGTTCGCCGGAGCGGTCCTGCACGGCGCGGATCTGCCCGATCTGCTGGAGAAGGCCCGCGAGACCTACCGGCAGGACGCGGTCAGCCTCGTCACCGACGAAGGGCTGGTCGCCTCGGCCGGCGAGCACGCGCCCAGGGCCGTCATCGACGCCGATACCGCCGTCGAGGCCGGCGACGACCTGCACTGGCTGCTGCTGCGCGGCGGCCCGCTCACCTCCGCGGATCGAATGGTGCTGGGCGCGGTGGCAAATCAGGCCGCGGGGCTGCTGCAGCAACAGCAGCTGCGGCAGGAGGCCAGCGCCGCCCAAGCGGTCATGGAGGCGGACAAACTGCGGCGCGCCCTGCTGTCGGCGGTCAGTCACGATCTGCGCACCCCGCTCGCCGCGGCGAAGGCCGCGGTGTCGAGTCTGCGCAGTGACGACGTCGAGTTCTCCGCCGAGGACACCGCCGAATTGCTGGAAACCACCGAGGAATCCGTGGATCAGCTGACCGCACTGGTCGGGAATCTGCTGGACTCCTCCCGGCTCGCCGTCGGCGTGATCACGCCGCAGCTGCGACGCGTCTACCTCGACGAGGTGGTGCACCACGCGCTCATGGGCATGGGCACGCGGGGCCTGCGCCGCGCGGCGATGAACCGGGTGAAGGTCGAGGTCGGCACGGTGTCGGTCAGTGCCGACAGCGGACTGCTGGAACGGGTCCTGGCCAATCTGATCGACAACGCGGTGCGCTACTCCCCCGTCGACGCGCCCGTGTGGGTGCGGGCCGAGCGCACCGGGCGGCACGTCGCCATCACCGTCGTGGACTCGGGCCCCGGCGTCCCGACCGGAATGGAAGATCAGCTCTTCGAACCGTTCCAGCGGCTCGGAGACCGCGACAATTCCACCGGCGTCGGCCTGGGCCTGTCGGTGGTGCGCGGCTTCGTCGACGCCATGGGCGGGACCGTGCACGCGGAACCGACGCCCGGCGGCGGACTGACCATGGTGATCGATCTGCCCGCCGATGACGAGGAACAGGAGAACGCGTGACGAACGCGGTGCCCGCGCCGACCAAGGTGCTCGTGGTCGACGACGAACCTCAGATCCTGCGCGCCCTGCGCATCAATCTGTCGGTCCGCGGCTACGAGGTGATCACCGCGTCCAACGGCGCGGCGGCCCTGCGCGCGGCCGCGGAGAAGCATCCCGACGTGGTGGTCCTGGATCTCGGACTGCCCGATATGGACGGCATCGACGTGCTCGCCGGACTGCGCGGCTGGTCCACCGCACCGGTGATCGTGCTCTCCGCGCGCACCGACTCCTCCGACAAGGTGGAGGCGCTGGACGCGGGCGCGGACGACTACGTCACCAAACCCTTCGGCATGGACGAACTGCTGGCCCGGTTGCGCGCCGCGGTCCGCCGCGCGGCCGGCACCGCCGACACCTCCGAACCGGTGATCGACACCGCGTCCTTCACCGTCGATCTCGCGGCCAAGCAGGTCACCCGGCACGGCCGCGTCGTGCACCTCACCCCGACCGAATGGGGCGTGCTGGAGATGCTGGTGCGCAATCGGGGCAAGCTGGTGGGGCGGCGCGAGCTGCTGCGCGAGGTGTGGGGTCCGTCGTACGCGACCGAAACCCACTATCTGCGTGTGTATCTCGCGCAGCTGCGGCGCAAACTGGAGGACGACCCGTCACAGCCCAAGCACCTGCTCACCGAGGCCGGAATGGGGTATCGCTTCCAGGCGTGAGGAACTCCCGCGGGGACGTCTCAGCGGGACAGCCTGACCGGCATCGATTTGAGCCCGTTGTTGAGGTTGGAGCGGATCCGGCGCGAATTCCCGGTCTGCTCGATCCGGGGAAAGCGCGAGAGCAGCTCCTCGAAGAACACCCGGCCCTCGAGCCGGGCCAGGTGCACACCGAGGCAGAAGTGCTGAGCCAGCCCGAACGACAAGTGCGGGTTGGGGTTTCGCCGGATGTCGAATCGCTGCGGATCGACGAAGACCTCCTCGTCACGATTGGCCGAGGTGTACCACATGGCGACCTTGTCACCGGCCTTGATCCGCACGCCGCGAATCTCGGTGTCCGCGGTGGCGGTGCGCCGGAAGTAGTGCAGCGGGTTGGCGTACCGCAGGATCTCCTCGACCGCACCGGGAAGGAGCTTCGGATCCGCGCGCAGCGCCGCCAACTGCTCCGGATGTTGCAGCAGCAGTTCGAGTCCCGAGGACAGCATGGTCTTGGTGGTGTCGTTGCCGGCCGTCACCAGCTGGGTGAAGAAACTGCCGAACTCGAGGTCCGACATGGCCTTTCCGCCGAACTCACCGGCCAGGATGAGCGAGGTCAGATCGGCCCGCGGCTCCTGCTCGCGCCGCGCCATGGCGAACTGGATCGCGTAGATCGCCATCTTGGTGACCTCGGCCGTCGCGTCGAAATCTCCGGCCAGCTCCGGATCCTGCTGGCTGGTGGACTGTTCCGCCCAGTGCCGGATGTTCGGCCAATCCCGCTCGGGTATTCCGAACAGTCCGCCGACCACCTGACTCGGCAGCACTCCGGCGACGTCGTGCACGAATTCCACATCGCCCTCGACACCGTCGAGCAGCGCGCGGGTCAATTCCCGCACCCGATCCTCGAGCTCGCCGATCACGCGCGCTTTGAAGTGCTCCGCCAGCGGTTTCCGGTATTCGGTGTGCCGCGGCGGATCCATCATGAGCAGCATGTTGCGGGTCTGCTCCAGCCGTTCGGGCGGCTGGTTCTCCAGGATCACCCCGCCGATCTCGGCGGAGAACAACTCCGGATGCCTGGCGACATGGGCCACGTCGGCATGCCTGAGAACCGCCCAGTAGCCGGGCTCGCCCGGCATCTCCTGCCAGTACACCGGCTGCGTGCGCCGCAGCTCGGCGAGCGTCTCGTGGATCGGCCCCTCGACATACAGCTCGGGGTCGTAGATGTCCAAGACCGTGCTCACGGTCACCTCGGTATTCACTTGCGGGTGTGCGTCTTTCGAGGACCGTAACCCCGCGCCGCGAACCGCGTCGCGATTCCACCGAAGGGTCCCGGTGACCGGCACCGCGATCCACGCCCGGAACCCGCTCGCGGCTACACCAGGAACTGGCCGAGCAGCGGTGCGGCATCGACCGGATGCCGCGCCTCGATCGCCGAATTGATCTCCTCGAACCCCCAGCCGACCTCGTCCCGCACCAGCGAACCCATCACCAGGCCGGTGTGCGGCAGACCGCTCAGGTCGTAGCGCAGCATCTCCACGCCCGAGCCGCTGTCGATCAGCCGGCAGAAGGGATTGCCGATGCTCGAAAAGAGCTGGCCCGTATAGCAGGTGACGAGGAACAGCACCTTGGTCACCTGCGGCGATATCCGGGTCAGATCCACGGTGACGACCTCGTCGTCTCCGCGTCCCTCACCGGTGATGCTGTCGCCGTTGTGACGCACCGCGCCGTCCGCGGAATTCAGCTGCTCGTGGAACACCACGTCCACCAGCACGTCCACGCTGAACATCAGCGCGGCCACGTTCAGATCGATCTCGCCGAATTCTCCTGCGTCCCAAGAGGTCTCCGCTGGATCCCAGCCGAGCCCCACCGATATCATTCCCAGGCTCGCGCCCGACGTGTCTCGCAGCGCGATGAACACCGTTCTCCCCGTTCTCTTGCCGACGGGCTGCTGCCACCCGGCCGAGCTCACCCTCTCGAGAACGCGCCATCGACCGGACGCGACAACGCGCCCTTGCGTAAACATGCCGCATGAATCACAACCCGGCAAACGGGAACCGACCACTCGGCGAACAACCCTGGCTTACCCCGGCGAATCGGTTTCGAACCGGACCCGGACGATAGAGACATGTCTGCTGCGGCCCTGATATTCGATATGGACGGCGTACTCATCGACACCGAGCCGATCTGGGAGGAGGTGCGGCGCGAGTACATCGGCGAGATGGGTGGACGATGGCTGGCCGACACCCAGGACCGGTTCATGGGAATGAGCACCGCGGAGTGGTCGGAGTACACGAGCGCGGATCTGCTCGACGGGAAGCGAACTCCGCCGGAGGTGGCCGAGGACGTCATCGCACGAATGAGCGCGCGGTACGCCGAGCAGCTGCCGCTCATGCCCGGCGCGGTGGAGACCGTGCGCACGCTGGCGCTGCGGTACCCCCTGGGGCTGGCCAGTTCCTCACCGCGCCGGCTGATCGACGTGGTGCTGAGCCATATGGGCGTCACCTCGCTGTTCCGGGCGACCGTCTCGACCGAGGAGGTGGAGCGCGGCAAACCGGCACCGGACGGATATCTCGCGGCCGCGCGGCGCATGGGCGTCGCGCCCGAGCAATGCGTCGCAGTCGAGGATTCCAGCAACGGCCTGCGCTCGGCGGCCGCGGCGGGCATGACGGTGATCGCGGTGCCGCATCCCCGGTACCCACCCGCGGCCGACGCCATCGCGCTCGCGGCGACGGTGGCCCACAGCCTGAAAGCGGTGACGCCGGAGTTGATCGCGACCCTCACCACGACGGCGGAATTCCGCTGACCGTCTCCGCGTTGGGAACGCAGCGGCCGCTGAACGGGCATGTCACGCCGGGGTTCGGGGCGAATCCGACCCCGGCGCCGCGATGCCCGCCCAGCCCTCGCGCCCTGTGCCAGCACCCAATGGGAGGATCTTGATATGTCCGAGCAGACCGCCGCACCGCAGACCGCAACACCCGCCACCGCCACCGAACCGGTGGAACTGTGGGCCGAACGCACCGGAACCCGCGCGTACACCGGCCGCAACAATCGTGGCGGCGAGGTGCTGATCGCATCCGCGGGCGTGCCCGGCGCGTTCACCCCGGGCGAGCTGCTGAAGATCGCGCTCGCGGGCTGCACCGGCCTCAGCGCCGACTTCACCCTCTCGCGCAAACTCGGTGAGAGCTTCGACGCCACCGTGCGCGTGAGCGGCGACGCCGACCGCGAGAACGAGACCTACCCCGAGCTCACCGAATCGTTCGAGCTCGACCTCAGCGAGCTCGACGAGCAGACCCGGGAGCGCCTGCTGGTCGCCGCGCAGCGCTCGATCGACAAGGTGTGCACCGTCGGACGCACCCTCAAGGCGGGCACCAAGGTCAGTCTGACCTTCCGCGCGGACGACTGACCGCCCGCGCGTGAACTCCGAGACGACCCGGCTCAGCGCCTGGGTGCACGGGCGCGTGCAAGGCGTCGGCTTCCGCTGGTGGACCCGGTCCCGCGCCCTGGAGCTGGGCCTGACCGGGTACGCCCGCAATCACCGCGACGGCCGCGTGCACGTCGTCGCCGAGGGATCGCGCGGTGCGTGTGAGAAGCTGCTCGCGCTGTTGAACTCCGGCGATACGCCTGGCCGGGTAGATCTCGTTGTGGAAGACTGGGCCGCCACACCGGGCGGCATGGCGGGATTCGAGGAGCGTTAGTGCGGGGAGAGTTCGAGGAGTCGACCGTTGGCCATTGAACGCTTCGGCGACAAACCCGATGATCCGGAACGCGGGCCCGGCACACCGGAACCCGATGACGCACGCCCCGACTCTTCCACGCCCGAAGGCGAGCAGTGGGGATCGGGCGGCCACCCGATCACCCCGCGCGCACGCCCGGTACCGGCCGCGGAATCCACATCCCCGGGAGCGGCGACGCCGGGAACCCCATGGCCCGAAGGACTTCCGGAGCCGGAGGCCGACGACCGCCCGGTAGCGGCGGATTCCGGACCCACGAACTCCGGATCTCCCACGGGCCGAGACACTCCCGGTGGCTTCGGAACCCCCACGGAGCCCGGCGCCCCCGGAGGTTTCGGCGCTCCCGCGGGCACCGGGGATCCGCAGTTCACCCCCGGCGCGTTCGAGATGCCCGCCCCCTCGCTCGATCCCGCGGCTGCGCCGGTGCCCGCGACCTTCGATCCCCCGGCGCCCCGGCGTGGCCGCATGCAGGTGCAGCAGGCCGGGGTCACTCAGCCGCGCCCGCCCACGGTCGCGGAGGCGCGAGCGCGGGAGAAGGCGCAGCGCCGCGCGCAGGAACAGGCGCAGGCGGAGATCGATGCCGCCGAGGACAAGCGCAAGAAGCGCAAGAAGCTGCTGATCGGCGGTGTCGCGGTGGTCGGCGTCGCGGCCCTGGTCGGCGGCGGCTATCTGGCCTACAGCGCGCTCACCGCACCCGAGGTGACCGCCTACTGCACGGTGGTGGCCAACAAGGGCCAGACCGTCGCGCTCGGCAACGGGCAGAGCATCGTCGCCGATCACGACGGCCAGGAGATCATCGTGGCCGACGACAGCTGCCAGAAGGCGACCTCGTCGGGCACGTACAACAGCGGCTTCGGCGGCGTCTATATCTTCAACGGCGGCCAGTACCGCTACTACTACGGCGGCAGCGGCGCCGACAACACCCTCGGCAAGGCGCCCTCGGGCGGAACCACCGTGACGCCGAAGGGTGCGAGCATCAAGACCAAGAGCGGCAGCACCATTCAGCGTGGCGGACTGGGCGCGAAAATCGGCGGGAGCAGTGGTTCGTGATGCGGCGAGTGCGGAGCACGCCGCGCCCCGGCTGGGAGCAGACCATTCAGGGCCAGGGCCTGGTGTACGGCTCGCCGGGCCGTGACGCCCAGGGACAGCCGCGGCCCTACTGGGACGAATCGGTGCACTACGAGTTCGACATGGCCGAGATCCTCTCGCTCGAAGCGCAGGTCGAGGTGCTGCACTCGATGTGCCTGCACGCGGTCGAGCACATCATCCTGACCGAGCGCTTCGCCGATTTCGGTCTGCCGCAATGGAGTTGGGAGCACATCGCCAACTCCTGGAAACGCTCGGACCCGCACGTCTACGGCCGCTTCGATCTGCGATACGACGGACGCGGACCGGCGAAGCTGTTGGAGTACAACGCCGATACGCCCACCTCCCTGCTGGAGGCGGCGATCGTGCAGTGGCACTGGCTGACCGACACGCACCCGGACGACGATCAGTGGAACTCGTTGCACGAGAAGCTGGTCGAGCGCTGGAGCGAGCTGCGCGATCTGCTGCCCAGCTCCGAACTGCACTTCAGCTGGTCCGGCTCGGACGCCTCGGGTGAGGACAATGTCACCACCGCATACCTGCAGGAGACCGCCGCCGAGGCCGGCTTCGACACCGTCGCGCTGCCCATCGAGGACATCGGATTCGATACGGAGCTGGAGCGTTTCGTCGATCTGGCCGAAGCCCCGATCGATTCCATCTTCAAGCTGTACCCGTGGGAATGGGTGCTGGACGACGACTTCGGCAAACGAGTCACCCAGTCGCTGCCAAGCACCATGTGGCTCGAACCGCTGTGGAAGACCATGCTCTCGAACAAGGCCATGCTGGCGGTGCTGTGGGAGATGTACCCCGGCCACCCCAACCTGCTGCCGACCTATCTCGACGACCCGCACGAGCTCACCGAGTACATCCGCAAGCCCAAACTCGGTCGTGAGGGCGCGAACATGACCATCGTGGGCGCGGGCATGGAGACCGCCACCGGCGGCGTCTACGGCGAAGAGGGCTTCGTCTACCAATTGCTCGACCCGCTACCGGAATTCGACGGTATGCGTCCCGTGCTCGGCGCGTGGATCGTCGGGGACACCTCGGCCGGTCTCGGCATCCGCGAGACGGCCGGGTTGATCACCGACGACGGCGCCGCCTTCGTCCCGCACCGCATTCCGCAGCAGTCCTGACCCACCCGCTTCCCCGACCGCACCCCACTACCTGGAGGACCATCGATGACCACCACGCTCGCACTCGAAGCCGGGTACTGGAGTTCACTCGGCCGCGGCGTCGGCGCGATTCTCCTCTACGCGCTCGTCGGCCTGGTGCTCATGCTCCTGGGCTTCTTCGCCGTGGACCTGACCACCCCGGGCAGCCTGCGCGGCATGGTCGCGCAGGGTCTGCCGAACGCGGTGATCGTCAGCGCCGCGGGCATGATCAGCATGGCGTTCATCGTGGTGCTGGCCATCTACTCCTCGGCGGGCAAGCTCGGCGAGGGCCTGATCGCGGCCGGCGTCTACGGCCTGGTCGGCATTGTCGCGCAGGTGATCTCGGTCCGCGTCATCGAATTCGTCTTCGGCATCGATATCGGCGCGGTCCTGAAGAGTCCCGAATTCAGCACCGAGGCGCTCATGGTCGCCGCCGCGCACTTCGCCCTCGGCCTGGTCGTCGCCGTCGCGATTCTCTGAGCACATACGCAGCCGCACAACCGAATCCGTGCCCGCGCCCGAGTTCCGGGGGCGGGCACGGTCGTGTCGCGGTGGGGCCGAAGGCGTTTCGCGCTCAGGCCGACCCGGGCTCGACCACGCGCGGACTCAGCGCACCCGGCTGTACTTGATGAACGCCACGCCGTCCTCGAACACCCGACTGGTCTGCACCCGGAAGCGGGTGGCCTCGGGCAAGCGTGACCCCGAACCGAACAGCGGCCGACCGTGACCCAGCACGATCGGATACAGCTTCAGGAAGACCTGATCGATCTCCGGCAGCAGCGTCTGCGCCAGTTCGCCGCCGCCGCACAGCCAGATGCCGAGGCCCTTCTCGCGCTTGAGCTCCCGCACCCGGGCCAGCGGATCGGTGGAGATCAACTCCACATCCGAGGCGGGCGCCTCCGGGAGCGTGGTGGAGACCACGAACTGCCGCAGATGCGAATAGGGGCTGGAGGTCCCGGTGCGGACGCCGAAATCGTGGGTCTTGCGGCCCATCACGACGGTGTCGAAGGTGGTGCTGGGTTTGTCCACGCAGAGCGCCTCGCGCACCTTGGTGGGCAGTGTTTCGGGATACTGCGCGATGATCGCCGGGCCGTGGTCACCCCCGACCGGGAAGAAATCGACCGAACCGTCCTCGGAAGCGATGAACCCGTCGATCGTGGCTGCGACGTAGTAGGTCAGTTTGCGCATTGGTCCCTCCAGCCGGCACCACGCGTGCCGCTGGGAAAAAGGTAGCGCTTCGAGGCGATCGAATGGTGGGCTAGTTCCAACCTACGGCATGAACGGTCAGCTACGCGGCCGTGCCTGGCAGCGCGGGCACGAGAACGAGGAGCGGTTCATGAACTTCTCGCGGACCATGGGCGCACCGCAGCGGCGGCACGGTTCGTGCTCGCGGCCGTAGGCATTGAGCGAGCGCTCGAAATAGCCGGACTGACCGTTCACGTTGACGTACAGCGCGTCGAAGGAGGTGCCGCCGGCCAGCAGGGCTTCACCCATCACCGTCTGCACCTCGGTGAGCAGGGAGTGCAGCACCGGGCGGGTCAGCTTGGCCGCGACCCGTTCGCCGTGGATCCCGGCCCGCCACAGCGCCTCGTCGGCGTAGATGTTGCCGACCCCGGAGATGACGGTCTGATCCAGCAGCACCCGCTTGATCTCGGACTGCTTGGCGCGCAAGGCTTTCACGACGCGATCGGGGTCGTACAGCGGATCCAGCGGATCGCGCGCAATGTGCGCGGCCGAATCCGGGACCAGTGAACCGTCCACCTCGACCAGATCGGCCAACTGCCAGCCGCCGAACGTGCGCTGATCGATGAATCGCAACTGCCGCCCGGAATCGAGACCGGCGATGATGTGCGCGTGCTTCTCCAGGGGCGCGTCGGCGGGCTGCACCAGCATCTGCCCGCTCATACCCAGATGCACGACCAGAGAGGTGTCGGGCTCGTCGAAGGTGAGCCAGAGGAATTTGCCGCGCCGCTGCGCGGACTCGACCCGCAGGCCGGTGAGCCGGGCGGCGAGATCGTCCGCGCCGGGCAGGTGCCGCCGCACCGACCTCGGATGCTTGACCGTCACCGACTCGACGGCGCGGCCCACCACATGTTCGGCGAGCCCGCGCCGTACGACTTCGACCTCGGGGAGTTCGGGCATCAGCCGTTGTCGGCCGAGCCCTCGGCGTCCTGGTCGGCGCTATCGGCGTTCAACGCCTGATAGGCCGTGCCGGCCGCCTTCTGTTCCGCTTCCTTCTTGGAGCGGCCCACCCCCTGCCCGTAGGCCTGACCACCGATCACCGCGGTGGCGGTGAACTCCTTGTCGTGGTCGGGCCCGGTGGAGGTGATTTCGTAACTGGGTACACCGATGCCGCGTTCGGCCGTCAGCTCCTGAAGGCTGGTCTTCCAGTCGAGCCCGGCGCCCATGCGGGGGCCACGCTCGAGCAGGGCCGCGAACAGGCGCAGCACGACCTCGCGGGCCGTGTCGATGCCGTGCTCGAGATGCACGGCTCCGAGCAACGACTCCATGCCGTCGGCGAGAATGCTCGGCTTGTCCCGGCCGCCGGTGAGCTCTTCGCCCTTGCCGAGCAGCAGGTGGCGGCCGAGGCCGCCCTCGCCGAGCACACGCGCCACCTCGGCCAGCGCGTGCATGTTGACCACGCTCGCGCGCAGCTTCGCCAGCTCGCCCTCGGACTTGTCCGGGTGCTCCAGATAGAGGCGTTCGGTAATGCTCAGACCGAGCACCGAATCGCCCAGAAACTCCAGGCGCTCGTTGGTCGGCAGTCCACCGTTCTCGTAGGCGTACGACCGGTGAGTCAGCGCCAGGCGCAACAACTCCGGTTGTAAGCCCACGCCGAGCGCCTCGAGCAGGCTGGCGTGATCGGCTGCGTCACCCACGGGCGCGCCCACCGTGTCCTTGCTGGCGGTCACTGTCGGCTGGATCCAGGAAGTCAGACCGCAGCCGTGACCTGGCGGCCCTTGTACGTGCCGCAGGACGGGCACGCGATGTGCGGGAGGGTCTGCTGGCCGCAGGCCCGGTTCGGGCAGGTGATCAGGGTAGGCGCGGTGGCCTTCCACTGGCTGCGACGCGCGTGGGTGTTGGCACGAGACATCCGGCGCTTCGGAACGGCCACGACTACTTCTCCTCTGTCTTACTCGCGGCGCCATTGTGGCCCGCAAGGGTGGAATCTGATGATGGGGCGGGGTCCTGGACGGCATCGCCGTCAGCAGCGAAATTCGCGAGCCCGGCCCAGCGAGGGTCAAGTATCTCATGACCGTGGCCGGAACCCGCAATCGCCATCCGTACACCGCATTCCGGGCACAGTCCCGCGCAATCGGGTTCGCACAGCGGCTGCATCGGCAGGTCCAGGCCGACGGCGTCGATCACCACGGGTTCCAGATCGATGAAGTCATCGACCATCCGGTGGATCTCGTCTTCCTCGGTGGTCTGCTCGGTAGCGCTGTCCGGGTAAGCGAAAAGCTCGGTGACATGCAGCTCGAGGTCGCTGGTGAACGGCTCGAGGCACCGCGAGCATTCGCCGTCCAGGGGCGCGGCGATGGTTCCGATGACGAGTACGCCCTCGGAGACCGACTGCAGGGTGAGTTCCATCTCCACCTGTGCGCCCACGGGGATACCGACCATTTCCAGGCCGATTCGTTCCGCGGTGACGACGGTGCGATGCAACTGCTTCATCGAGCCGGGCTTGCGTCCGAGACTGCGCACATCCAGCATGAAACCCGCGTCCTGCGGCGTCTGCTGACGACGAGGGCGCGAATCGGAACCGGATTCAGCGGGCATCTATGGACTCACTCACGCTCGGTGTGGAATGGGCAACCACCCGACAATACCGAAACGGACCGCTCCCACCCAAACCGGTATCGCGTGCTCGCACACGGCAGCGGCGGTGACCACGTGGTCACCGCCGCTGCCGTGCATCCGTTGGGACCGGACTCTCGTCCGCGTCAGTTCAGCGCCGGAACTCCGAGGCGTAGTCCGGCACGCTCGCACCCGTGCGCACCTGCGAGCGGCCGCGGCCGATGATCCGCAGCGTGCTGTTCAGGGTCTCCTCGAAATCGGCCAGCTTGGCGTCGACGTAGTCGTCGCATTCGGTGCGCAGGCGATCGGAGTCGGCCTGGGCCGAATCGATGAGCCGTGCCGATTCGATGTGCGCGGCCCGGACCACCTCGGTCTGGGAGACCAGGCGTTCCTGTTCGGCCTTGCCTTCGGCGACGGACCGGTCGTAGGAGGACTGACCCGCGGTGATCATCCGGTCGGATTCGCTGCGGGCGCGGCCGGTGACAGCCTCGTACTCCGCGTTCCCGTCCGCGACCACGCGTTCGGCCTCGGCCTCGGCCGATCCGACCAGGTGTTCCGCGTGCGCGCGGGCCTCGGCGACCATGCGGTCCGCGTGCGCCTTGGCGTCGGCGAGGATGCGATCGGCCTCGTCGCGCGCAGTGGTGACGGTCTCGTGAGCCTGCGCGTTCGCGCCGGTGACCGCGATCTCGGCGGCATTGCGCGCGTCGACCACGATCTTGTCGCGATGATCGAGGACATCCTGGGCGTCGTCGAGCTCACCCGGGATGGCTTCGCGCACGTCGTCGAGCAGTTCCAGCACCTCGCCGCGCGGCACGATGCAGTTACGGGTCGGCGGAATGCCCCGCGCCTCTTCGATGATGGCCACGAGCTCGTCGAGCGCTTCGAATACCCGGTACATGCTCTTACCCCACTCTCCTGCCAGGACTCACGTCGAGACGATCCTCGTCGCTTACTCGCCAGTCTGCCCGCCAGGACGCGGGCGACAAGGTTCGAACCCGGCGTGTCGGAAACCGGTTTCACCGACGGACTGTGTTTCATCCCGGAATCAGTGTTCCGAAGACCACAAAAACAAGTGGAGGAAACCCCTCCAGTTGGTGTTAAATTCTTGTAGCAAGAAAATGTTGGACCGAGGCAGCGCAGTCTCCAGAGGTTGACAGCAGAAGGAAGTGGAACGCCGGGCCGTGCCTGACGTGTTCGATGGGAAATGACAATGGCTGTCCTGGACATCCCGCAGCGGGCCCCGATGCCCCCACTGGTCGAGACCTATGCGTACGGCGCCGACGTCGTGCGCTCCTCCGGGGCACGCTGGTTCGAGCAGCTCGCGGCCTGGCTGCGCAGTGAGCACACCTTCGCGCAACTCATCCGCTTCGCGCTCGTCGGCGGTCTGAGCAATATCGGCTACCTGCTGCTGTTCCTGGCCTTCTACGGCGGCGGGCCGCAGCTGGCCAACCTGGCCGGATCCATCGTGAGCACCGCCGTGGCCAACGAACTGCACCGGCGCCTGACCTTCCACGCGGCCGGACGGGTGCGCTGGTACACCGCGCAACTCGAGGGCGGCGGCCTGGCGCTCGCGGGCCTGGCGATCACGTCGGCCGGACTGGCCGTCCTGGACAGCACCGCGCCCGGCCTCGGCGGCGGCGCCGAGGCGCTCGCCGTGCTGGCCATCACCGCGGCCGTGGGCACCATCCGCTTCCTGACCCTGCGTCTCTGGGTTTTCTGAGACCTGTAGAGCACCGAAACCTCGCACGCACCGCCCGGGCCCAAAACCCGGCGGGGGTGCGAGGTTTCGTCGTTTTCGCGCCCGAGTGGAACTGACCTCGACGTGCCTGCGTCAAAACAGGCATCGAACGATGAAAGGGGTTCCGACATGGAGCGAGGGCGCGGATGCCTTGGGGGACGGCGGGATACACCCGAACCGCGACCGCAACGACCGACAGGGCGAGCCTGCGAATCCCGGGTGCGACAGCGCCGGTGGCGGGAACGCCCACAGCGGGAGGGGGAATGACATGGTGGAGACAGGTTCGCGACGGCTCGGCCCGGCCGAGGTCGCTACTGGAAGGTATTGCGCGCCACGGTCGATCGCACGGCGGATGCTCGCGGGCGCGGAGACGACCTCGCACGACGCCCCGACCGCATACACCCGGCGTGAACACCACCGGCTGCTGATCGAGGCGATCCTGCCGGACATGTCCGAGCACACGGTGGTCAGCCATCAGTCCGCGGCGGTGCTGTACGGCACCACGCTGTGGCGCACTCCCCTCGATCAGGTGTGCGTGACCCGCAATCGCCGCGGCGGCGGGCGCAATCGGCCGTTCACGAAGGTGCACGGCTCCCCGGTCGATTCGGCCGCCGAGGTGGACGGGCTCCGGGTCACCACGCCCGCGCGCACCGTGCTGGATCTGGCGCTCACCCTGCCGTTCGACGCGGCGGTGGTCGCGGGTGACGCGTTGATCGGCGCGTTCGGCATCGGGACCGACGAATTGGACGAGGAGGTGGCGCGCGCCCGGTGCCGGCACGGTATCGGCCAGGCCAAACAGGTGATCGCCGCTCTGGACGGCCGCAGCCGCAGCATCGGTGAATCGCTGAGCCGCACCATGATCCGCCGTCATCGGCTGCCACCGCCGCGCTCGCAGGGCAATGTGCTGACCCCCGACGGCCGCCTCGTGGGCCGGGTCGACTTCTACTACGAGAACGCGGGCGTGCTGTGTGAATTCGACGGCCCCACCCGCTACGGCCGGCTGCTACACCCGGGCCAGGATCCGGCCACCGCCATCCATCGCGAGCAAGCCCGCGAAACCTACCTGCGCGCACTCGGTTTCGAGGTGGTCCGCTGGACCTGGCACGACATCGTCACCGATACCGCCGCCCGCCGCCTCCGCGCCGCCCTGTCCCGCGCCCGGGCCAACCGCCCCGACGGCCGCGTCGAACCCGCCCCGGCCCCGGCGCCCCGCGGCATCCGAACCTTCTCGCTATGACCGCAATCAGCGTTGCGGTGCACTCGGCGAGTGCACCGCGACGGGGCCGGGCCTGGTAGGGGAACGATCGCCACGCGGTCATCGAGCGACAGGGCTCGCCACAGCGGTGCGGAATCTAGGCCTTACGCTCGGCGATTCGGTCCAGGAGCCGCTTGTGCACGGCGGGCGGGAGCAGGTCGGAGATGTCGCCGCCCAGGGCGGCGACTTCCTTGACCAGGGAGCTGGAGACGAAACTGTAGTGCGGATCGGTGGTGATGAAGAAGGTCTCGACGCCGGTGAGCTTGCGGTTCATCTGCGCCATCTGCATCTCGTAGCCGAAGTCCGTGGCGTCACGCAGGCCCTTGACGATCGCGCCGAGGCCCTCCTGCTTGGCGAAGTCCACCAGCAGTCCGCGCCAGGACTCGACCCGCACGTTAGGCAGATGCGAGGTGACCTCGCGAATCATCTCCATGCGCTCGTCGATGGAGAACATGCCCTGCTTGTTCGGATTGACCACCACGGTCACGACGACTTCTTCGAACTGCGCCGCCGCCCGCGCGATCACATCGACATGTCCGAGGGTCACCGGGTCGAACGAACCCGGGCACAGTGCTCCTGCCATGTCCGAACGCTAGCAGGTGTGTGATCCGGGTCCGGGCCGACGTCAGTCCCGCGGGGCGTACTCCGCCAGATCGATGCGGGTCTCGCCGTAGGTGCGGGACTTCTCCGGCGCGAACTGCTCGGGCCAGTCGAGTTCCGGTGAGCGGGTGGACCGTTCGACCACGACGATCGCCCCGTCCGCCAGCCAGCCGCCCGCCACCAGTGCCCGCAGATCCGCGAGCACCTCCTGCACCTCGACCGCATACGGCGGATCGGAGAACACCAGATCGTACGGGCCACCGACGGGCGAGGCCGCCGCACTCGGCGCACGCTCGGGCGCAGCACCGCCCGCCCGATCGGTGGCGCCGCGTCCCCTACCTACCCCGGCGCTCACCGAGGCGCGCCCGAGGACCGCGCCCACCGTGTTCGTCCGCAGCTCCGCGCCATCTAGCCCGAGGTCACCGATATTGCCCCGAATGACCTGTGCCGCTTTGCGATCGGACTCCACCAGGAGTGCCCGCGAGGCCCCGCGCGACAACGCCTCCAACCCGAGCGCGCCCGACCCCGCGTACAGATCGAGCACCCGAGCCTCGTCGAAGTCCATCCGCGCACCGAGCAGGTTGAACAGTGCCTCGCGCACCCGATCCGAGGTCGGCCGGGTGCCTTCGGGCGGCACCCGCAACCGGCGCCCACCGGCGCTCCCCGCGATGATCCGGGTCATCGACCCATCACCGCTTCGGGCGAACCGGCCTGCGGCGGTGACGATTCCGCTAGTCCCGGCAGCGCTCCCGACGCTCGAAACCTCATTCGGCCGCGGACTCGGTGAGGCTGATCTCGACCAGCAGGTCCCCGCCCTCCACCTGCTGAACCTGCGAGATGGCCACGCGGCGAACGGTTCCGGCGCGCGGGGCGGTGATCGCGGCTTCCATCTTCATCGCCTCGATGGTGCCGATGGTGTCACCGGCGGAGACCGTCTCGCCGTCCGAGACGGACAGGGTCACCACACCGGCGAACGGCGCCGCGATGTGACCGGCGTTGTTCTTGTCGGCCTTCTCCGCGGCGGGGATCTCACTCGCGATGGAACGGTCGCGCACGGTGATCGGGCGCAGCTGCCCGTTCAGGATGCACATGACCGTGCGCATTCCGCGTTCGTCGGGCTCGGAGATGGCTTCGAGGCCGATCAGCAGCGTGACGCCCTTCTCCAGCTGCACGCGGTGTTCCTCGTCGTGGCGCAGGCCGTAGAAGAACTGGTTCGCCGACAGCCCGGTGGTGTCGCCGAACTTCTCCCGGTGCGAGAGGAATTCGGCGGTCGGTCCGGGGAACAGCAGGCGGTTGAGCGTTTCGCGGCGCTCGCCGGAGGTCCCCTCGAGACCCTTCTCGTCCTCGGCGGTGAGCTGGGTTTCCGGCTTGGCTGGACCACGGCCCGCGAGAGCGCGACTGCGGAACGGCTCGGGCCACCCGCCGGCCGGGGTGCCGAGTTCACCACGCAGGAACCCGATCACGGAGTCGGGGATGTCGAAGCGCCCCGGATCGTTGGCGAAATCCTCCACGTCGACGCCGGTGCCGACCAGCGCCAGCGCGAGGTCGCCGACGACCTTCGAGGACGGGGTGACCTTGACCAGACGGCCCAGAAGCCGGTCCGCCGCAGCGTATTTCGCCTCGACCTCCTCGAACTGGTCACCCAGCCCGAGCGCGATGGCCTGCTGACGCAGGTTCGAGAGCTGACCACCGGGAATCTCGTGGGTGTAGACCCGCCCCGTGGGCGACGGCAGCCCGGATTCGAAGGGGGCGTACACCTTCCGCAGCGCCTCCCAGTACGGCTCGAGATCGCAGACGGCCTGCAGGTTCAAGCCGGTGTCGTACGGCGAATTCGCCGCTGCGGCAACGATTGCCGAGAGCGCGGGCTGGCTGGTGGTACCCGCCATCGGCGCGCTCGCCCCATCCACCGCGTCGGCACCGGCCATCCACGCGGACAGATAGGTCGCCAGCTGACCACCGGGAGTGTCGTGGGTGTGCACGTGCACCGGCAGATCGAAGTTGCTGCGCAGCGCTGTGACCAGCGTGTGCGCCGCCGGTGCGCGCAGCAGCCCCGCCATGTCCTTGATCGCGATGACGTGCGCGCCGGCCTCGACGATCTGCTCGGCGAGTTTCAGGTAGTAGTCGAGGGTGTAGAGGGTCTCGTTCGGGTTCGACAGGTCGCCGGTGTAACTGAGCGCGACTTCGGCCAGGGCGGTGCCGGTTTCGCGCACGGCGTCGATGGCCGGGCGCATCTGATCGACATTGTTGAGCGCGTCGAAGATCCGGAAGATGTCGATACCGGTCGCGGTCGCCTCGGACACGAACCCGCGCGTGACCTTTTCCGGGTACGGGGTGTAGCCGACGGTGTTGCGTCCGCGCAGCAGCATCTGCAGGTTGATGTTCGGCACCGCCTCACGCAGCGCGGCCAAGCGCTCCCACGGATCCTCGTACAGGAACCGCAACGCCACGTCATAGGTTGCCCCGCCCCAGCATTCGATCGACAGCAGCTCCGGGGTGGTTCGCGCCACGTGCCCGGCGACGTCGAGCAGGCCATTGGTGCGCACGCGCGTGGCCAGCAGCGACTGGTGCGCGTCGCGGAAGGTGGTGTCGGTGACCGCGAGTTCCTTCTGCTCGCGCAGCGCGCGGGCGAAGCCCTCCGGCCCCAGGGCCAGCAGTCGCTGACGCGAACCGTCCGGCGGCGGGATGGTCATGTCGATGGCGGGCAGCTTGTCGTGCGGGTACAGCTGGGTCGGACGGCTGCCGTGCGGCTTGTTCACGGTGACGTCGGCCAGGTACTGCAGGATCTTGGTGCCACGGTCGGCGGAGCTCTTGAGCGTCAACAACTCCGGGCGCTCGTCGATGAACGAGGTGGTGACCCGACCGGCGCGGAAATCCGGATCGTCCAGCACCGCGCGCAGGAACGAGATATTGGTCGTCACACCACGAATGCGGAACTCGGCCACCGCACGACGCGCACGCGCGATCGCGGTGTCGAAGTCCCGGCCTCGGCAGGTGAGTTTCACCAGCATCGAGTCGAAGTACGCACCCACCTCCGCACCGACATTCGTGCCACCGTCCAAACGCACACCCGCACCACCCGGAGACCGATACCCGGTAATGCGACCTGTATCGGGCCGGAACCCGTTCGCCGGATCCTCCGTCGTGATCCGGCACTGCAACGCCGCACCACGCACACGGATCGAGTCCTGACTCAGACCGAGATCATCCAGGGTCTCCCCCGCCGCGATCCGCATCTGCGACTGCACCAAATCCACATCGGTGATCTCCTCGGTCACCGTGTGCTCCACCTGAATCCGCGGATTCATCTCGATGAACACATGATTACCCCGCTCATCGAGCAGAAACTCCACCGTCCCCGCACAGCTGTACCCGATCTCCCGAGCGAACGCCACCGCATCGGCACAGATCCGATCCCGCAGCGCCGGATCAAGATTCGGGGCAGGCGCGAGTTCGATCACCTTCTGATGCCGCCGCTGCAACGAACAATCACGCTCGTACAGATGAATCACATTCCCGGCCTGATCAGCCAGGATCTGCACCTCGATATGACGAGGATTGATCACCGCCTGCTCCAGGAACACCGTCGCATCACCGAACGCCGACTCCGCCTCCCGCGCAGCAGCCTCGATCGACTCCCGCAACTGCGCCCGATCCGCCACCCGCCGCATACCCCGACCACCACCACCGGCCACCGCCTTGACGAACACCGGGAACTCCATCGCCTCGGACGCGGCGATCAACTCCTCCACATCCGCGGACGGCTCACTCGAGGCCAGCACCGGCAGTCCGGCGGCTTTGGCCGCGGCGATCGCGCGCGCCTTGTTACCGGTCAACTCCAGCACATGCGCCGACGGCCCGACGAACGTGATGCCCTCGCGCGCACAGGCCGCCGCGAGGTCCGGGTTCTCCGAGAGAAACCCGTACCCGGGGTACACCGCGTCCGCACCCGCGGACTTGGCGGCCTCGACGATGCCCTCGATGGACAGGTACGCCCGCACCGGATGGCCGGGTTCGCCGATCTCGTACGCCTCGTCGGCCTTGAGCCGGTGTACCGAGTTGCGATCCTCGTACGGAAAGACCGCGACGGTTCCGATGCCGAGTTCGTAGGCGGCACGGAATGCGCGAATGGCGATCTCGCCGCGGTTGGCGACCAAGACTTTGGAGAACATTCGCCTAAGGTACCTGCCTCCGGATACGGAACGAGCACCGAAGTGAAGTTCGCAGCACTCTTCACAGTCACACTCGGCGCCTCGGCGAAATTCTGTTCATCACCTGGTCACATGGCCTTCTGTGAGGTAGGCGCGGACCTGGCCCGGCGGGTTCGCCGAGTTGTTAAGTGCGCACACGGATTCGAGTTTCGGAGGCATCGAGAGCATCGGCCGGCGCGGCGAGTCGTGCGCCACACTGACCGCGACCTGCCGTGTCAGCGGGTGCGGGTGCGACCGAGAACTCCTGTGCGATCACATCCCGCTGGTCGGCCGGGAGCGTCCACCGACTGATCGGTATCGCGCCGCTGCGATGTAGTCGAGTCGGTCACGCGAGAACTCCGCACGGCAAACCGAATCCGGCCCCGGACCGTATGCCCCGATGTACGCGCGATTCCCGGAAAGGACCCACCACCATGCCTCTGTTCATCGATATCCACACCCTGCCCGAGGCCGTCGACCTGGATCAGGCCGCCGAGGCGCACGCCGCCGATCTCGCGGCCCAGGCCGAGCACGGCGTCGACTACCAGCGCTACTGGCTCGACACCACAGGTCACCGAATCTTCTGCCTGGTGTCCGCGCCGGATGCGGAGGCCGCCGCTCACGTGCACAAACAGGCACACGGCCTGGTCGCCGACGAAATCTACGAGGTGCACGAAGGCAAGTAATCGCATGCCCGCCCGGCGACGGCCCTGTCGGTCCCGATCGCCGGGCGGATATGCTCTCGGATGCAGTCGGTTCGCCTGACGCGGTGTCACTCGCGTCCGGCGTCGAAGCTGGTCCGCCCGCACACGGGTGGCCGGTGAGAGGGAACCCGGTGAGAATCCGGGACTGTCCCGCAGCGGTAAGCAGGAACGACCGCCGTCATCAGCACTGGGCTCCGGCCTGGGAAGCGACGGCCAGTAGGTCGGCCATTCGGCCGGTGCCCGCGAGTCCGAATACCTGCCGAATGCGCCGGGTACGCCGTAGCCGGCGGTCTCCGCCTCGTGGATCGGGTGGACGGACCAGTGGTGTTCGCGCCATGCCGAGGTTCGGCGTGCTCGAGCTGCCCTGTGCCGTTCGCGCCTGGGCGGTGGCCAGTGGAAGCTGGAAAACTGGAGCACAGCCGTGACAAACGTTCACCCACGAACCACAACCCCCTTTACCGCTACGGTGCTGGGCATTCCGCGCATCGGACCGAAGCGTGAACTCAAACGCGCGATCGAGTCCTACTGGGCCGGGCGCATCGACGCGAGCGAACTGCACGCCGTCGGCCGCGATCTGCGCGTCGCGCATCTGACCGCCCTCGCCGCGGCCGGACTGGATTCGGTGCCCGTGGGCACCTTCTCCTACTACGACCAGATGCTGGACACCGCCGCCATGTTCGGCGCGCTGCCCCCGCGCGTGGCCGGTATCGCGGATCCGCTGGACCGCTACTTCGCCGCGGCCCGGGGCAACGATGCCGTCGAGCCGCTGGAAATGACCAAGTGGTTCGACACCAACTACCACTACCTGGTGCCGGAGCTCGGCCCCGAGACCGCCTTCGCCCTCGATGCCACCAAGGTGCCGAACGAGCTGCGCGAGGCGATCGAACTCGGGGTGCCCGCGCGTGCGGTGATCATCGGTCCGCTCACCTTCCTGAAGCTGGCCAAGGATTCCGCCGAGGGGAACCCGCTGCGGCGGCTGAACGAGCTGCTGCCGCTGTACAAGGAGCTGCTGACGCAGCTGGCCGAGGCCGGCGCGCAGTGGGTGCAGATCGACGAGCCGGTGCTGGTCACCGATCTCACCGACGCCGAACTGGCGCTGGTCGAGCACGTGTACGGCGAGCTGTCGGCCGTCGCGGACCGGCCGAGCATCCTGGTCGCCACCTATTTCGGCCGCCCGGGCGCGGCGCTGCCGGTGCTCGCGTCCACCGCGATCGAGGGTGTGGCGCTGGACTTCACCTCCGGAACCACGCTCGAGGACGTCGCCGCGATTCCCGCGCTGGCGAACAAGGTCGTGCTCGCGGGTGTCGTCGACGGCCGCAATGTGTGGCGCACCGATCTGGACAAGGCGCTCAGCACGCTGGGCACACTGTTGGGCGGGACCGGCTCGCTGGTCGTGTCGACCTCGAGTTCGCTTCTGCACACCCCGTATTCGCTCGATGCCGAGGCCGATATCGAGCCGACGCTGCGGTCCTGGCTGGCGTTCGGCGCGGAGAAGGTCGCCGAGGTCCGGGTGCTCGCCACCGCGCTGCACGACGGCACCGACGCGGTCGCGGACGAATTGGCCTCCGCGCGTGCGGCTCTCGCCACCCGCGCGAACGATCCCCGGCTTCGCGACAACACCGTGCGAGCCCGCCTCGACGCGCTGGGACCCGATGCCGCCACGCGCGCGCCCGCCGCGGATCGCCGTGTGCTGCAGCAGGAACGGCTCGGTCTGCCGCTGCTGCCGACCACCACGATCGGCTCGTACCCGCAGACCCCCGCCATCCGCAAGGATCGCGCCGCGCTGGTGAAGGGCGAGATCACGCCCGAGCAGTACGACGAGCGCATGCGCGCCGAGATCGCCGAAGTCATCGCGCTGCAGGAGAAGCTGGGCCTGGATGTGCTGGTGCACGGTGAGCCCGAGCGCAACGACATGGTGCAGTACTTCGCCGAGCAGCTCGACGGTTTCTTCGCCACCGCCAACGGCTGGGTGCAGTCCTACGGCACCCGCTGCGTCCGCCCGCCGATCCTGTACGGCGATGTGGCGCGGCAGCGGCCGATGACCGTCGAGTGGATCGGCTACGCCCAGTCCCTCACCGACAAGCCGGTCAAGGGCATGCTCACCGGTCCGGTCACCATTCTGGCGTGGTCGTTCGTGCGCGACGATCAGCCGATCGAGGACACCGCCCGTCAGGTGGCGCTGGCCATCCGCGACGAGACGGTGGACCTGCAGGCCGCAGGTATCCGCATCATCCAGGTGGACGAGCCCGCCCTGCGCGAGCTGCTTCCGCTGCGCGCGGAAGCCAAGCAGGCGTACCTGGATTGGGCCGTCGGCTCCTTCCGGCTGTCCACCAGCGGAGTCTCCGACGCCACCCAGATCCATACCCACCTGTGCTACTCGGAATTCGGTGAGGTGATCGGAGCCATCGCCGACCTCGACGCCGACGTCACCTCGATCGAGGCCGCCCGCTCCCACATGGAGGTCCTGGAGGATCTCAATGCGGCGGGCTTCTCCCTCGGCGTCGGTCCGGGTGTCTACGACATCCACTCCCCCCGCGTCCCCGGCGTGGAGGAGATCACCACCTCGCTGCGTGAGGCGCTCGAAGCCGTTCCCGCCGAACGACTCTGGGTCAACCCGGACTGCGGCCTGAAGACCCGCGGCCCGGCCGAGGTCGAGGCGTCCCTGCGCAACCTGGTGGCCGCGGCACAGGCCGTGCGCTGAGGTCACCGACGCACTGAGGTCATCGGGATGCGCTGACCCGGCCGAAACACACCGGGCGTCAACCCATCCCACCGCACCCCGACCGTCCACGCGACCGGATACACCGCGTGGGCGGTCGGAGTTCGTTGTGCCGGAAGGGTTCACCGAACTCCGGTCCACCGACTCGCGCCTGGGCCGACGTCCTGACCGATGATCGGCCTCTGCGGTACCGCCTCGTCGCGGTCCCGGACGACGCCGCCTTCTGTCAAAAGGGTCAGCGCCTGCCCGATGCGGCCTACCGACCACACCGCTCACCGTCCGTCACTGTCAACGATGCAGGGGCGTCGCCACGCAGGGCGTGGTCAGAGATCCGAACTAGTTTGGGGCAGAGAAGATCTCGTCAGGGGATCGACTGCTGCCCGTCGGTGATCCGGCGAGCGGACTCGGTGAGTTCGGCCAGATAGCGTCGGCGTTCGAGGCGGGTGACGTCCGGGCGCAAGGGGCCGATCTGCAGTTCCATGACGGCGTGGCCGGAGTCGTCGAAGACGGGGGCGCTCATGTAACTGAGCGGGAGGGGGACGTCCTCGTCGAGAGTGGACCGGTCGTAGCAACTGCCGATGATGGTGGCCAGCTGGGCCAGCACCCGGCCGCGCAGTTCCTTGCTGGCGGGATGCTCGGCGAGATGGTCGGCGACCTCGGAGAAGACACGGACGGTGGGGAGGCTGTCGGGTTCCAGACGCCAGGCGCAGTAGCCGCTGTCGCGCAACGTGGCCAGCACGGCACGATATTCGTCGCGTCGCTCGGGTCCCCGGGTGTCGAGCCAGTCCCGCTGGCGAGCGGCCCCGGAGTGCGCGATGATCGCCGCACCGGCGGGAGCCAGCAGGGGAATGCGGGCGCCCGCTTCGATGCCCGCGGTGAGCCGGTCCCGGGTGACGGCGACGAATTCCAGATGATCGCCGCTGATGGCGGTCAGCGCCGCACCGCAGTCGACGCGGTCGGCCAGGCGCTCCAATTCATCGTTCAACCAGGCGCGATCGCCGCGACGGTCGGAGATCTGCCGTCCGATCACGGCGAGCGCGGGGCCGAGTTCGTAGCTCAGATCGGGCAGGCGGCGGACCCAGCCGCGTTCGGTCAGGGCGGCGAGAATGACTCCGGCGGTGGAGCGGTTCAACTCCAGTCCGTCGGCGATCTCGGCCGCGGTGAGCGAACCCTCGTGTGCGGCGAGCGTTTCCACGATGGAGATCACGCGCTGAGTGGGCGGTGAGCTCTCGGTCGTCCTGGTCTTGCCAGCCGGCACGCCTGTCTCCTGCCTGAACAGCGATACGAATAGCCGAATTATTCGATGCGAATAATCGTATCACCGAGCGGAAGCGCCGGTCGGCAGCCCCTCCGGGCCGATCGCGTCGTGATCACTGGGCGCATCGAGCACCGGCTGCTCTACCTCTCCATCCCGGTCGTCGCCGCCCCCGCCGGCCGGGTGACCGAGATCAACAGGGCGCGGACAGCCCATCGACGACTCGAATTCCGCGACCTCCCACCGTGGTTGAACTTCGGGCACAGCATCCGGCGTCCCGGTCGGCGAACTCCAGGTTCACCTGCCGCCGAGCCGAGATCACCCGTGTCGGCAAACTTTCGGTACGCGGTTCGGCCTCGGCGCGAAGCGGTCACGCGTACGATGGGAAACCGCGTACCGAGCCCCTGGGGGAACGCGATTCGCATGCTACGCAGCGCCGCCGATTCGGCCAACACGCTCGTACAATCACCCGAATAACCGCGAGTCCCGCAATATTGCGATGTTTGCGAACCCAGATCGGTAGCATCACGCATTGTGCGCAAGATGTATGCGGGTGCTCGACTACGGCGGTTGCGCGAGGAACGGCGGATGACCCAGGCGGCCTTGGCCAAATCCCTGGATCTTTCCCCCAGCTACCTCAACCAACTGGAGCGGGATCAGCGACCACTCACGATTCCGGTACTGCTGAAACTGAACTCGACGTTCGACCTCGATGTCCAGTTCTTCGCCGCCGACTCCGATGCCCGGCTGGTATCGGACCTGCACGAGATTCTCGTGGAGGCGGCCGGCGGGAACGCGGCTCCCGTCGCCGAGGTCGAAGACCTGGCCACGCGAATGCCCGAGGTCGCGAAAATCGTTGTGGCCATGCACCGTCGACTACGTGCGGCCACCGATCAACTCGACCTGCTGTCCTCCAAGGTGGCAACGCCCACCGGCGCACCCGGCGTTCCCATGCCGTACGAGGACGTGCGTGACTTCTTCTACGATCACCACAATCACATAGCCCAGCTGGATCTCGCGGCCGAGCGCCTGTTCGAGGACAGCGGGCTCACCATCGGATCGCTGGATCGCCAGCTGGCGCGCGTGGCCGAGGAGCGCGCGGGCGTCACCGTGCTGGTGCGCGGCGACGGCGCGGACCCGAATATCCCCAAGCGCCACTACGAACCGGAAACCCGCACCCTCACCCTGGCCCGGCGACTGCGCCCCGGCCAGCGCGCCTTCCAGATCGCCACCACGCTGGCATTCCTGTTGCACGGCAGCCTGCTCGACGAGGTCCTGGACGAAACCCCCTCCCTCGGTGGCGAATCACGCACTCTGGCCCGCATCGGTCTCGCGAACTACTTCGCGGGCGCGCTGATCCTGCCCTACGGCAAGTTCCTGCGTTCGGCCGAGGAGTTGCACTACGACATCGACCTGCTCGGCCTGCGCTTCGAGGTCGGCTTCGAAACGGTCTGCCATCGGCTCAGCACGCTGCAGCGCCAGGGACAGCGCGGCGTGCCGTTCTTCCTGATCCGCACCGATCGCGCCGGGAACATCTCGAAACGCCAGTCCGCCACCGCCTTTCACTTCTCCCGGGTCGGCGGCAGTTGCCCGCTGTGGGTGGTGCACGAGGCATTCGAGAATCCGGGCCGCATGCTCACCCAGATTGCCTCCATGCCCGACGGCCGCCGCTACCTCTGGATCTCCCGCACCACCACCCCGACGACCACCGGTTTCGGCACCTCGGGCAAGGAGTTCTCGATCGGCCTCGGCTGCGATATCGAATACGCCGACCGGCTCGCCTATTCCAAGGGCCTGCATCTGGACGACCCGACCGCCGCCACCCCGATCGGCGCGGGCTGCAAGGTGTGCGAGCGCCCCAGCTGTGCCCAGCGCGCCTTCCCTCAGATCGGCCGTCCCCTGGCCATCACCGAGAACACCAGCTCCGACCTCCCGTACCCCCGCCTGCCCCACTGAGCTCGGCCCCGCGGCGGCGGGATCGGGCTGCCGGACGTCGGCAGGAGACGAAGCGCAGGGCCCGGCACGAATCGCCCTCGCGAGACTTGTCGGGGCCACGCAGTGTTCAGCCGGGGCCGCGCAGTGTTCAGCCGGGGCCGCGCGGCCTTCAGTCCGAGCACCACCGAATTCAGCCGAGGCAAGGTGTTGCGGGGCCGAGGCAGCGCGGTTGCACGCCGAGGCAGCGCGGTTGCGAGGCCGGGGCTCAGGACTTGGCGAGGTACTCCAGGCGTTCGCCGTCCACGGCGGCGTGCATCATGCTCGCCAGGCCGGGATGGTTCTTCAGGCCGGGATCGGACTCGACGAGCTCTCGGGCCAATTGCTGTGCGGCGGTGATGACTTCGAGGTCGTCCAGGAGGGACAGCAGGCGCAGGGAGCGGGCGGTGCCCGATTGGGCGGAGCCCAGGACATCACCCTCGCGACGCTGACGCAGGTCCAGCACGGCGAGTTCGAAGCCGTCGGTGGTGGCCGCCACCGCCTCCAGGCGGGCCATGGCTCCACCGACCGGATTGGTCTCGGTGATCAGGAGACAGAGACCGGGGTGCTTGCCCCGGCCGACGCGTCCACGCAGCTGATGCAACTGGCTGACGCCGAAGCGGTCGGCGTCCATGATCGCCATGACGGTGGCGTTCGGCACGTCGACGCCGACCTCGACGACGGTGGTGCAGACCAGCACGTCGATCTCGGCCTCGTTGAACGCGCGCATGACGCGGTCCTTCTCGTCCGACGGGAGGCGACCGTGCAGCAGCCCCACCCGCAGGTCCGCCAGCGCCCCGGAGCCGAGCATCTCGTACATGTCCACCGCCGAGTGGGTGGTGGGACCTTCCTTCTCCTCTTCCGGTTTCGCCTTGCGAGCCTTGCTCTTTCCGCCCTTTGCGCCTTTTCCGCCCTTTCCACCGGTGCCGTCCTCGTCCTCGTCGCCGATGCGCGAGCACACGACATAGGCTTGGCGGCCCTGGCCGACCTCCTCGTGGATGCGCTCCCAGGCGCGGTCCACCCAGGCCGGTTTCACCTTGGCGGGCACCACTTTCGAGGCGATCGGGGAGCGTCCGCGCGGCAGCTGGGTCAGGGTCGAGGTCTCCAGATCGCCGAGGGTCGTCATGGCGATGGTGCGCGGAATAGGCGTGGCGGTCATGACCAGCAGATGCGGACTGATGCCGTTCTTGGCCTTGGCGCGCAACGCGTCTCGCTGCTCGACACCGAAGCGGTGCTGTTCGTCGACCACCACCATGCCGAGGTCGAAGAAGTCGACGCTGTCCTGGATGAGCGCGTGCGTGCCGATCATCAGGCCCGCGTCGCCGGTGACCGCGTCCAGCAGTGCCGCGCGCTTCTGGCCGACCGACATGGAGCCGGTCACCAGCACCACCTTGGTGGCCAGCTCGTCCGCGCCGAGTTCACCGGCGTTGCCGAGATCACCGAGCATCTTCTTCAGGGACCGATAGTGCTGTGCGGCAAGCACTTCGGTGGGAGCGAGCAGGGCGCACTGCTGACCGTTGTCGATCACCTGCAGCATGGCGTGCAGCGCCACGATGGTCTTGCCGGAGCCCACCTCGCCCTGCAGCAGCCGGTGCATGGGGTGGGTGCGGGCCAGATCCGCGCCGATCTCGTCGATGACGGCGCGCTGCCCCTCGGTCAACTCGAAGGGCAGGCGCTTGTCGAAGGCCGCGACGATGCCGTCGGTGCGCAGCGGGGCCGACTTGGCCGTGCGGCCCTCGGTCCGGTGACGGCGCTCGGCCAGCACCAGTTGCAGGGCGAGCGCTTCGTCGAAACGCAAACGCCCCCTGGCCTCTTCGATATCGGTCTTGCTGTCGGGTAGGTGGATCAGACGCAGGGCGTCCGAGACCGGGCACAGCGCGTGCTCGGTGATCATTTCCACCGGCAGCGGATCGTCGATGGGGTCGAGTTGATCCAGCACCTGGCGCACACAGCGCAGCAGATCCCAGCTCTGCACCTTCGCGGTGGCGGGATAGACGGGAATGAACTCCCGCTCGAAGAACGAGACATCCACGCCCCCGGCGCCTTTGGCGCTGTGGGCCAGACCGCGCAGGGCGCCGCCGCCGCGCACCGAGGTCAGGCTCTCGACCGAGCCGTCCTGATTGTCGGGCAGGATCAGGTAGTCCGGATGCGACAGATTCCAGCGGTCGGGCCGCCACCAGTGCACGGTGCCGGACATCATCGCCCGCACACCCTCCTTGACCAGATAGCGCACCTTGTCACCGTTGAAGAAGGTGACCTCGATCGGGCGCGCGGACCCGGTGTCCAGGTTGACCTTCAGCAGGCTGCCGCGCCGATTCTTCATCGGCCGCAGTTCGGTTTTGGTCACCCGCCCCATCACGGTGATGTGCTGGCCCTCCTCCGGCGCCTCCTCGGTGAGCGGCTGCCCCTGGGTGGCGTAGCGCAGCGGATAGTGCCGCAGCAGATCCTCGACCGTGGTCATGTCGAACGCCTCGGCCAGCGGTTCGGCCGCCTTCACGCCGAGCACATGGTCGAGCCGGTCACTCAGTGTCGCCATCTACTCCACCCCGATCTGCACCAGATCCCGGACCTGCCCGCCGGGATAGACCACGACCTCCACACCCGGGAACGCCGTGCCGATGTGTTCGCTCAATTCCTTCGAAAGCCCTTCGGGCGCATCGCATCCGATGAGCATGGTCACCAGTTCTCCACCGAGACCGAGCATTCGGTCCAGCAGGGTGCGTCCGGCGGCGCGCAGGTCGGGATCGATCACCACCACATCGTGCCCGACCAGGCCGAGCCCATCACCCGATTCGCACGTGCCGACGATCGTCAGCGCCCGCTCGGGAGCGATTCGCAAAGCGCCCCAGCGTGTTCCGGCCGCCGCCTCGGACATGGCGAACACGTCGTCCACAGCGGTCAGACCGGCGTCGTGCATGGACAACGCGGCCAGCCCCTGCACCATGGAGCCGCTCGGCAGCATGAGCACCTCGCGCTGTCCGTCGCGCGCGGCCACGCTCACGGCCACCAGCTCGTGCGCGGGCAGCGCGCCGTTGGGCAGCACCAGCACCTCACGATGCGGCATCCGGCGAATCCCCGCCAGCAGCGATTCGGCCGTCACCTCACCCTCGAGCACCGCCGCCCCGGCGTCCTCGAACAATCGCACCGCACCGGTTCCCGAGGCCACCACCAGAATCCCGCGATCCACCGGTCCGTCCTGCCCGTGCGCGGAGAACACCAGCGATTCGATTCGAATCTCGCTCAGCGTCCCCGCCGCGAGTCCGGCCTCCACCGCCGCCCCGGCATCCGCACAGTGCACGTGCGCGGAGAACATCCCGGCCCCGTCGCCGACGACGACCACCGAATCACCCAGTGTCGCAAGCCGATCCCGCAGTGCCGAGACCCGCGAATCATCCGAATCCGCCAGCAGGAACATCACCTCGTACTGCGGTGCGGGCAGCGGCGTCTCCGGATAGGCGGTCCCGCCCAGTGCGGCGGGCAATCCGTTCCCGCCGCGCATGCCGTTGCCGCCCAGCGCGCCGCGACCACCCGCTGCACCGTGGCCGGCGCGCCTGTCCGGAGCGGTTCCCTCCCGCACCGCCCCCGGCGTGGAGGCGGAATCCGGCAGCGTCTCGGACGACCCCGATCGCGCATCCGCCGGGCCTGAATCCCGCGCGTCGCGAGCGGAGTCCGGTGAGCCGGGGGCCGCGGGACTGACGGCCGAAGACTGCCCGCCCGCCTGCCGAACGGGTGTCCGCCGCACGTACCGAGGCCGTGCCGACACCGCCCCACCGGTCACGACGACCAGTTCGTCCAACAGCACGAGCAGTCCGCGCGCCCCCGCGTCCACCACGCCCGCGTCCCGCAGCACGCCCAATTGGGTAGGCGTCTCCCCGAGCGCCTTCGCCGCGCCGTCCGCCGCCGCCACCGCGACTCCGGCCAGTGTTCGATCCTGACAATCCGCCGCATGCTCGGCCGCCCGATCCAGCACGGTCAGCATGGTTCCCTCGACCGGAGAACTCAGGGCCTCCCGCACCAGCGTCGCCCCGCGGCGCAGCGCCACCCGCAATGCCTGCTCGGTCAGTGGCCCGTCCCACACCGCATCGGCCACCCCCCGCAACACCTGCGAAAGAATGATTCCCGAGTTCCCCCGCGCCCCCGCCGTCGCACCCCGGGCCATCTCCCCCGCGATCCGCCGCGCCGACACTCCGGCCGAGGCGCGCGCGGCGGACTCGTCCCCGAGCCCTCCGGCCGCGCCCGCCGCACCGATCTCCCGCCCGGCGGTCGCTCGCTCGAGCGCCTCCATATCCGCATCGGCGGACGCGGTGGCCCGAGGCTCCGGGTCCGCTCGCTCGGTTATCGCCGAGTCGGCTGCGGCCTGCTCGTGTGCGGACACCGGCGCATCCGGCCGATTCACGGTGGTGCCGGTCGCCACCCCGGGAGAAGGCAGCACCGCCTCGGCCGCGCGCACAGCGGCGCGCATGGTGCTGAGTAGATTGGTGCCGGTGTCGGAGTCCGCGACCGGGAACACATTCAGCGCGTTGATCTCGTCACGATGTCTTTCCAGCCCGGCGAGGGAGCTTCGCCCCCAGCGCAACAGGGCAGCACCGTCGAGCACGTCACCGACCGCGGGCACCGTCACCGTCCTTCCGCGCACACAAGGTATTGGGTAAACCCCCGGCTGCCAGCCTAGTCGCGAACTCCGACACCCGGCCGTCACCTGCCGTTCGCTCATACCGTGCGGGGTGGCGACGGGGGACCCAATTGGACACGCCGGAGGTGGGTTGGCTACTCTGGTCCGGTTGCCTCTCGCGGGTACTGGTCCTGTCCACTCAGGAATCTGCTCGCGGTCGCCGGCGCTTCTCCGGCAGGTACGTCCAAGACATTAGATTTCCGGACACGCTGTTCGATGCAGCGCGTCCCTACATGACATGAAGGAGCTCGCGACTATGGCTGCCGTCTGCGACGTTTGCGCCAAGGGCCCCGGCTTCGGTAAGTCGGTTTCGCACTCGCACCGGCGCACCAACCGTCGCTGGAACCCGAACATTCAGACCGTGCGCGCACAGGTTGCCCCCGGCAACACCCGCCGCATGAACGTGTGCACCTCCTGCCTCAAGGCCGGCAAGGTCGCCCGCGGCTGATTTTCAGCTTTCAGTTCGCAGGCCCCGGCACCCTTCACGGGTGGCCGGGGTTTCTGCTGTATTAGGGCAGAGCTGTATTTCGAGCAGAGCTGTATTCGGACAGACATGACATGACGTGGGGGCGCGATGAGTGACTGGCAGGTGGTCCCGCTCGGAGCCGAGCACACCCACGGTCTGGCCGAATGCCATATCGCATGCTGGCGCGAGGCGTATCAGGATCTGGTTCCCGCGCACGTGCTCGACGCCTTCGACGTGGAACGCCGGGCGGCGGCCTGGGAACGCACTCGGATCGAGCATCCGGAGCGCACCGTGGTCGCGGTCTCCGACGGTACGGTGATCGGCTTCGCGAGCTGCGGTCCGGCGCTGCACGAGTCGGCGGTCGCACCACGCGAACTCGGCGCCCTGTACGTGCGCGCGCACTGGTACGGCCGGGGCGTGGCCCGGGATCTGATGGAGACGGTGCTGCCCGGGGACACGGACATCTCCCTCTGGGTATTCGAGGAGAATCCGCGCGCCCGGGCCTTCTACACCAAGTACGGCTTCGTGCTCGACGGCGGACGCCGGGTCGAAGCCTTCACTCCGGCAATCGAAGTGCGAATGGTGCGCCGCGCCTGAACGCGAGCGACCTCGCGCCTAGCGATCGCCGGTGAAGCAATCCAGGTTCTGGCTGATCGTCATGGGCAGGCAGGCGATCCGCGAGGTCACCTGCGAACTCATGGTGGTGGCGCTGTTGGTGTCGAACAAACTCGCGACCGGCGTGCCACCTTCGGCCGCCGAGGGCGCGCCGGTGAACGGCTCCAACGTCAACGGTTCGGCATTGGCCACGGGAGCGGCGGCGATGGCCGCACCGGCGGCCAGCGCCACGAAAACACCACGGGCAGTCTTGTTCTGCATTCACAGGCTCCTGAATCGGATCAACGGATTACGCGCTACGGCAAACGCCAGTCCACCGGCGCGGCCCCCAATGTACCCAGCAATTCGTTCACACGGGAGAATGGACGCGATCCGAAGAACCCTCGCGAGGCGGACAACGGTGAGGGATGGGCGGATTCGATGTACGGCGTGTCCCCGAGCATCGGCTTCAACGAGGCCGCGTCGCGACCCCACAGCACCGCGACCATCGGCTGGTCCCGCGCTACCAGCGCGCGAATCGCCTGCTCGGTCACCGCTTCCCAGCCCTTGCCGCGATGCGAGGCGGCCTGGCCCGGCGCGACGGTCAGCACTCTGTTCAGCATGAGCACACCCTGATCCGACCACGGCGACAGATCGCCGCAGGACGGCATCGGCACGTCGAGGTCCTTGGTGAGCTCGGAGAAGATATTGCTCAGGCTGCGCGGCACCGGCTTCACGTCCGGCGCCACCGAGAAGCTCAGTCCCATGGCGTGTCCCGGCGTCGGGTACGGATCCTGTCCGACGATCAGCACCCGCACCTTGTCGAACGGACGCTGGAAGGCGCGAAGTACGTTCTCGCCCTTGGGGAGATAGCCGCGCCCGGAAGCGTTCTCCTCCCGCAGGAACTCACCCATCCGAGAGATGCGGTCGGCCACCGGCTCGAGGGCCTCGGCCCAGCCCGTATCGATGACTTCCGACAATGGTTTTGCACCCATGTCGGGAAAACTTATCGTCCCCACCGCCATGGCGAAAGGTCACCCCACTATGCGAAGGATTCCCAACCGGTGGGTCCGGTTCGGGCGGCGCCGTCGACCCTGACGCCCGAGCCCGCGATCACGCGTCCGACCTGTACCCAACCCGGTGGCAGCTCCTGTGATTCGGCGAAGGTGGCCGCGAAGGCGTGGTCCTCGCCGCCGCCGAGAATCCAGTCGAGCGGGCTTGCGCCGAGCGCGTCGGCGATCGCTTCCAAGGCCGGATCGCGCAGGGCGGTGGTGTCGAGATCGATGGCGACGCCGGAAGATTGGGCGATATGTCCGAGATCGGCGAGGAGTCCGTCCGATACATCGGTGAGCGCGGTGATCCGCGCGGTATCGGGCAACTCCAGCACCGCCTCGTAGGGTGGCTGCGGAACCCGGTGCGCGGCAACCACTTCGGCGAACACATCGGACTCCAGCCCCGCGGACAAGACCGCCAGCCCCGCGCCCGACCAGCCCAGCCGGCCCGCGACGGCCACCACGTCCCCGGCCCGCGCACCCGATCGAGTGATCAGCATCCGGCGCGGATCACCGAACGCCGTCACCGAGATGATCACCAGCGGACTGCGCACCATATCGCCCCCGGCGATGGACGCGCCCGCCCGCTCGGCCTCGGCCCACATGCCGTCGGCCAGATCCTGCACGAAATCCACCGGCGTCTCGGCCGGGCAGCCGAGCGAGACCACGAACCCGGTCGGCACCGCACCCATGGCCACCACGTCCGCCGCGTTCTGCGCGATCGCCTTGCGCCCGATATCGCGCGCGCTCGACCAGTCCAGCCGGAAGTGCCGATCCTGCACCAGCATGTCGGTGCTCACCACGAACCGCCCCTCGGCCGCCGCGAGCACCGCCGCGTCATCCCCGGGCCCGAGCAGCACACTCGGCGACTGGGTGCGCCCGGCATTGATCCGCTCGATCAACGCGAACTCCCCCAGCTCCCGAACGGTGAGCGCGGACACCTCACTCCCGGCGTGAGCAGGTTCGGCATGCGACGGCCCCGGACCCCGGCTGGCGGTGATGACGGTCTCCTCTGCGGTGAGTGTGATGCGGACGGCGAACTGCCCGACGGTACCCTCGAACCCGCAATCGACGACCACCAGCCGGGGCGAGCCCTGCCCGGCGCGGCACGATCGGGGACCGACGACCGGATGAGCAACGACACGCGCGGCAGCGACGACGCCACGGCAGCGAACGCCACCCCGGCCCCCGACACCGGAACCAGCACCGGCGGCGACAGCGCGGACGCGGTGCGACCGGAAAACGCCGCGGAGTCACCCCGCGCGACGGAGTCCGGCAGGGCAGCGGAGTCCGGCGACACCCCGGAGCCCGCCGATCTCGGCAAGAACGCGGAGTCCGCGTCGCCAAGGCCTGCGGTCGCGGCGGAGCCTGCAGGCTCGGGCGACGCGAAGTCCACCGACACGGCGGAGAGCTCGGACTCCGGCGACGAGAAGGATTCCAGGACAACGACTTCGGCGAGCACCCAGGAGGTCGACTACTCCCCCGGACGTTCGCCCGCGCTGATCGCCACCGCTATCGCGCTGCCCGTCGCGCTCCTGGTCGGGGTGCTCGTCATGGGTGTGCTCGCGAATCGGAATCCGGCGCGTGATCCGCTGACGCTGGGATCGGTGCAGGCGCCCACGGCGAACGGACCCGAATGCACGGCCCTGCTGCCCGCGCTGCCGGACAAGCTCGGCGACTTCGCCGACGCCGAACTGCGCCAGCCCGCTCCGGTCGGCACCAAGGCGTGGCAGAAGGACGACGGGGGCGACACCATCGTGCTGCGCTGTGGCCTCGAGCGCCCGCTGGAGTTCAATCGCGCCTCCCCGCTGCAGGTGGTGAACGGGGTCAACTGGTTCGGCGTGCGCGACGAGGCCAGCGACGCGACCTCGGGCACCTGGTTCGCGGTGGACCGCGGCACCTACATCGCGCTGACCATGCCGGACAAGGCGGGACCGACTCCGCTGCAAGAGGTTTCGGACGCGATCAAGAAGACCATTCCGGAGAAGCCGCTCGACCCGGGCCCCCTGCCCAACTGATCCGCCGCGCGCAGGAGTCATCGATCGCCGCCGGAGCCGTGCAACGGTGGCGCGCTCCTGTCCGCGATCGTCGGAGGCCGGGAACAGCATCGCCTGGTCGGCGTGCACGGCGCGGACCGGTCCGACACATGTTCGGCGGTAAGCCCGTACCCGAGGTGACCGGTACACGGCTGCGTGTGCTCGGCCCAGAGCTTCGTCACCGAGGAACTCGGATCCGAGCGCGTCGGACTTCCGAGGCGTCAGAGCTTGCGGAGCTTCACGGTGCCCGAGGTGAGGTCGACTTTCACGCCGTCCCGGCCGTCGCCGGGATTCTCGCGGTGCATCAGCACCGCTTGGCGCTGCTCGAACTCGACCCGTTTGCCGGTGCCGAACATCTCCTCGAGTCCCTCGAACCCGATCGCGGCGGCGCGCCGGTCGGGCTCGTCGTCGGACGGGCGCATCCACGGCAGCGCCACTCGGCCGGTCACCTTCCGGTAGGCCACCTCGGCGAACGCGAGCACGATGATGAGAATGGCCAGTCCGGGAATCGTCATCGCGAGGATCACGAGGTCAACGCTACGCCGCGCCGCCGACGGCCGGCGTCACCCTGACGTCCCATCAGCGGTCATCCTCGAGACTGATCTCCGCGCGCCCGAACAACGAGGCGCACCCGGGCGCCCCGGATCGTGGTGTTGCCCGGACGGATCGCCACGGCGGGCGGGCACGCTGGAGTTCGGCATCGGCCAGGGTGAACAGGGCCCGGCACGCGTGTCGAGAGCACCGCCGCCGACCGGCCCCGCGCGCCGCCGCCGATCCTCGCCGAATGCCGCTGTGCGCGCCGAAGTCCCGCCGCCGGGGCGACCCGGACGGTGCCCGCGCGACTCAGCGCAGTCCGGTCCCCCGGGCGAGCGCGGTTTCGACGAGGGTGCCGACGAGCGTGTCGTTGTCGATGCCGGTCGCCTCCCACATCCGCGGGTACATGGAGATGGCGGTGAAGCCGGGCATGGTGTTGATCTCGTTGATGACCGGGCCGTTCTCGGTCACGAAGAAGTCGACGCGGGCCAGACCCTGGCAGTCCAGCGCCCGGAACGCCTGTACGGCGAGTTCCCGAATCTCTTGCGACACATCGTCGTCCAGCTTGGCGGGCACGTCGAACTCGCACACGTCGTCGAGGTACTTGGTGTCGAAGTCGTAGAACTCCGGGCCCTCGGGGGTCTCCTCCGGCATCCGAATCTCCGCCACCACACTGGCTTCCACCCGGCCGTCCGGGAATTCCAGTACGCCGCACTCGACTTCGCGTCCGACGATCCCGGCCTCGATGATCACCTTCGGATCATGTTCGCGCGCAACGGCGATGGCCGCGTCCAGCTCGCTCCAGGCATCGACCTTGGTGATGCCGATGGAGGACCCGCCGCGTGCGGGCTTGACGAACACCGGCAGCCCCAGCCGATCCCGGTCGGCGTCGGCGAGGGTCGCGACGCCGGGTCGCAACACCACCTGCACGCCGATCGGAAGCCCTTCGGCGGCAAGGAGTTTCTTGGTGAACTCCTTGTCCATTCCGGCCGCGCTCGCGAGCACGCCGGGGCCGACGTACGGCAGCCCGGCGAGTTCGAGCAGCCCCTGCACGGTGCCGTCCTCACCGAACGCGCCGTGCAGCACCGGGAAGACCACATCCACGCTGCCGAGCACCGTTTCGGCGCCGTCGAGCGGAACCAGGCTGCCCGCGCGCGACGGGTCGGCGGTCAGGGCCAGCGCGGTTCCGCTGCCGTCGACCGACGGTAGCGACCGGCCCTGTGGGGACAGCGCGTTCGGGTCCGAGGCGCCGAGCACCCAGGCGCCCTCCCGCGTGATTCCGATCGGAACCGCCTCGTACCGTTCGGGATCGAGGCTGCCCAGCACGGTCCGGGCCGATACACACGACACACCGTGTTCGTTGCTGCGGCCGCCGAATACCACCGCCACCCTGATCCTGGTCATGCCGGGAACCGTACCCGGTCGGGTGTGGCGGTCGTGTTACGCGGTCGCCACGATCCGCCGCCGGTCGCGGATCTTTCCGGTGGCGCTCATTCGGACTTGAGCCGCCGGCCCAGCAGGCGGCCGACCGCCTCGGAGGTGGACAGTCCCTCGTGGCAGACCTGATGCATGAATTCGGTGAGCGGCATCTCCACGCCGTGCGCCGCGGCCAGTGCCCGCACCGATGTGCAGGACTTCACACCCTCGACCACCTGCCCATTGGTGGCCCGCTGCGCGGATTCCATGGTGCCGCCCGCACCGAGCGCGTGCCCGAACGAGCGATTGCGCGAGAGCGGCGAGGTGCAGGTGGCGACCAGATCGCCGACCCCGGCCAGCCCGGCGAAGGTGACCGGTTCCGCGCCCACCGCGACGCCGAGCCGGATGATCTCGGCCAGCCCGCGGGTGATCAGGCTGGCAACGGAGTTGTCGCCCAAGCCCATTCCTGAGGCGATGCCGCAGGCGAGCGCGATGACGTTCTTGCACGCTCCGCCGATCTCGCAGCCGATCACGTCGCTGTTGGTGTACGGCCGGAAGTAACCGGTCGCGCTGGCATGCTGCACCGCCTCGGCGCGCGCGGTGTCGCGGCAGGCGACCACGGTGGCGGCGGGCTGTCGCGCGGCGATCTCGTGCGCCAGGTTCGGCCCGGACAGCACCGCGACCCGATCCGGATCCGCGCCGGTGACCTCCGAGATCACCTGGCTCATCCGCAGCAGGGTGCCGGTCTCGATGCCCTTGGCCAGACTCAGCAGCGTGGCCTCGGCCGGAATGAGGTCCTTCCACTCCGCGAGATTCACCCGCAGCGACTGCGACGGCACCGCCAGCACCACGATGTCGGCCCCGGCCAGCGCGATCCGCGGATCGTCGGTGGCGGCGATCGGCGGCAAGTCCACATCCGGCAGATACCAGGGATTGCGGTGTTCGGTGGCGAGCACCTTCGCCACCTCCGGTCGCCGCGCCCACATGGTGACGTCGGTTCCGGCCTCCGCCAAGACTTTCGCGAACGAGGTCCCCCAAGAACCCGCTCCCAGCACTGCTGCCCTTGCCATCTGCCCAATATAAGCGGGCCCGCAAACCGCCGTGCCCGAGCTCGACACACGCGCCGGTTCCGGCCCGACACTCGGCCGAATCACGCGAAGCTCGGCGGGCGCTCACACGCCCGTCACGTTGGAGTGGGAGGATTCGGGCATGCGCGCGGCCACAGCGAAGCGGAGGGCAAGGTGACCTCAGCCGTGCATGCCCTCATCGCGGTGAAGAGTCTGGGACTCGCCAAGAGCCGGCTCGCCGATCGATTACCCGCGCACGAGCGGCCGCGACTGGTGCTGGCCATGCTCGCGGACACGGTCGCGGTCGCGGTCGCGAATCCGGGCATCGCCTCGGTGACGGTGGTGACCCCCGATCCCGTGGTGACCGAACTCGTGCGCGAGCTGGGCGGGTACGCACATCCCGAGCCACAGCCCACCGGCGGTCTCAATGCCGCGCTCGCCGCCGGTGCGGACGCGGTGCGCCGGGCGCACGGCCCGGTCGATCTGCTTGCCCTGCAGGCGGATCTGCCCGCGATGCGCTCGCACGAACTCTCCGCACTGCTGGCCGTGGCCTCGCACCGCCGCTCGGTGGTGGCCGACCACGACGGCACCGGCACCGTCGCGCTGCTCGTGCGGGGCGGCGCGCCGCTGAACCCGCTGTTCGGCCCGGATTCGGCTCGCCGCCATATCGCGGCGGGCGCGGTGGAACTGCTCGGCGACTGGCCGGGCTTGCGCCAGGACGTGGATACCGCGGCCGACCTCGAGCGCGCCGCCGCGCTGGGGGTCGGAGAGGCCACCGGCACGCTGCTGCATGAAATCGGCGTGTCGAGGGCGTGTCAAGGAGTCAAACAAGTACACCGAGCCGGCTCCTCGAGGTGCTGACGTGGCGTGATCTGCGCTGCAATGGTCAGTGTCAGTACGGCAACCCACCCGCGACATAAGGAATGATCGTGAGAGTGAGCGATACGGAAACCGTCAAGCAACCGCCGCTACTACCGGCGGCGCCGCCCGCGGCCACACCGCCGCCCACCACGACTCCGGCCCTGCCGCAGGACCGGTATGTGAATCGGGAACTGAGCTGGCTGGATTTCAACGCCCGCGTGCTCGCGCTGGCCGAGGACACCTCGCAGCCGCTGCTGGAGCGGGCGAAGTTCCTGGCCATCTTCGCCTCGAATCTCGACGAGTTCTACATGGTGCGGGTGGCCGGGCTCAAGCGGCGCGCCGAGACCGGTCTGTCGGTGCGTTCGGCCGACGGGCTGTCCCCGACCGCGCAGCTCGAGATGATCGCCGCGCGCACGCAGGAGATCGCCGAGCGGCATGCCCGCGTCTTCCTCGATCAGGTGCTGCCCGCGCTCACCGCCGAGGAGATCGCCATCTCGCGCTGGTCCGAGTTGGACGAGACCGAGAAGCAGCGCATGTCCGGGTACTTCCAGGATCAGGTCTTCCCGGTGCTGACCCCGCTGGCCGTCGATCCGGCTCATCCGTTCCCGTACATCAGTGGGTTGAGCCTGAATCTCGCCGTGACGGTGAAGGATTCGGTCACCGGCGGCGAGCACTTCGCCCGAGTCAAGGTGCCGGACAACGTGGATCGGTTCGTGCGGGTGCGCCGCACCCCCACCGCTCGGGAGCAGGCCGCCGCGAACCGTGAATCGGCCGCCGCCGGGCGCGAACCCGCTGTGGCACAGAGCTCCAGCCTCGCCGCATTCCTGCCGATGGAAGAACTGATCGCCGCTCACCTCGATCAGCTGTTCCCGGGAATGGAAGTGGTGGAACACCATTCGTTCCGCATCACCCGCAACGCCGACCTCGAGGTCGAGGAGGATCGCGACGAGGACCTGCTACAGGCCCTCGAGCGTGAACTCGCCCGCCGCCGCTTCGGATCCCCCGTGCGGCTGGAGGTCTCGGACGATATGACCGAGCACATGCTGGATCTGCTGCTGCGCGAACTGGATGTGGATCCGGGCGACGTGATCCAGGTGCCGGGTCTGCTGGACCTGTCCTGCCTGTGGCAGGTGTACGGCGTGGACCGGCCCAATCTCAAGGACGCCCCCTACGTTCCGGCCACCCCGCCCGCCTTCGGTGAACGCGAAACGCCGCGAAACGTTTTCGCCGCCCTGCGCGAGGGCGACGTGCTGGTGCACCACCCGTACGACTCCTTCTCCACCAGCGTGCAGCGCTTCATCGAACAGGCCGCGGCCGATCCGCAGGTGCTCGCGATCAAGCAGACGCTGTACCGCACCTCCGGCGACTCCCCGATCGTGAACGCGCTCATCGACGCCGCCGAGGCCGGCAAGCAGGTGGTGGCGCTGGTCGAGATCAAGGCCCGCTTCGACGAGCAGGCCAACATCAAGTGGGCGCGCCAGCTGGAACAGGCGGGCGTGCACGTTGTCTACGGCCTGGTCGGATTGAAGACGCACTGCAAGACCTGCCTCGTGGTGCGGCGCGAGGGCGCCACCATCCGGCGCTACTGCCACATCGGCACCGGCAACTACAACCCCAAGACCGCGCGACTGTACGAGGACGTCGGATTGCTCACCGCCGCACCGGAGATCGGCGCGGACCTCACCGACCTGTTCAACTCGCTCACCGGATACTCCCGAAAAGCGAGCTACCGCAACCTGTTGGTGGCCCCGACCGGTGTGCGCGCCGGGATCGTCGAGCGCATCCAGCGTGAGGTCGAACTCGCCGCCGAGGGCAAGGACGCGCGAATCCGGCTGAAGGCCAATGCCATCGTGGACGAGCAGATCATCGACGCGCTGTACCGCGCCTCCAATGCGGGTGTGCCGGTGGAGATCGTGGTGCGCGGCATCTGCAGCCTGCGCCCGGGCGTGCCCGGCATGAGCGAGAACATCGAGGTGCGCTCGATTCTCGGCCGCTACCTGGAACATTCGCGGGTTCTGCACTTCCAGGCGCAGAACGAGTACTGGATCGGCAGCGCCGACATGATGCACCGCAATCTCGATCGGCGAGTGGAAGTGCTGGCGCAGGTGAAGGATCCGCGTCTGTCCGGACAACTCGGCCAGATGTTCGACTCCGCGCTCAACCCCGCCACCCGCTGCTGGGTGCTGCGCGAGGACGGCAGCTGGCAGGCTCAGCCCGATCGCGATGCTCCCGGCGAGGAGATCCGCGATCACCAGGAGTACCTGATGCGTCTGCGTCGGCCGGATCGCCAGTGAGCAAGTCGAGTTCCGAAGCGGCCGGGTATCCCGATCGTCCGGTCGCCGCCAATATCCTGGCCGCGGGTGCGGTGCTGTGGCGTCACGGTGACGATGGCGCCGTCGAGATGGCCCTGGTGCACCGCCCGAAATACGACGACTGGTCCCTCGCCAAGGGCAAATTGGATCCCGGCGAGACGGCGGTGGTCGCGGCCCTGCGCGAGGTGACCGAGGAAACCGGCCTGAATTCGCGTCTGGGCCGTTATCTCGGTCATGTCACGTATCCGGTGACCGGTCATCGCAAACTCAAGCGAGTGGACTACTGGGCCGCGAAGGTGGTCGACGGGGACTTCGAGGCCAATCCGGAGGTCGACGTGCTGCGCTGGCTGCGCGTCGAGGAGGTGATGGACGCGCTGTCGTATCCGATGGACCGCCACATGATCCGGAACTTCCTGCGCCTGCCCGCCGACACCTCGACCCTGCTGATGGTGCGGCACGGGAAGGCGGGCCGCCGGGAGCGTTTCGCCGGTCACGACGATGACCGGCCGCTCGAAAAGGCCGGTCGCGCACAGGCTCGCGCGCTCGTGCCGAATCTGCTCGCCTTCGGTGCGGCCGAAATCGTCTCGGCCCCACCGCTGCGCTGTGTCCAAACCGTTACTCCGCTGGCGGAGGAACTCGGCACGGACATCGAATCCGAGCCGCTGTTCTCCGAATCCGGTTATGCCGCAGCGCCGGACGAGGCCCGTAAACGCGCTCGCGACCTGGTCTCGGAGCGAGCGGTGCGGGTGGTCTGCAGCCAGGGCAAGGTGATTCCGGGTCTGATCGCGGATCTGGCCGCGGAAGACGATGTGCCGCTGCCACCGGCGCGCAATCGCAAGGGCAGCGTCTGGGTGCTCTCGTTCCACGGGGGCCGCCTGGTCGCCGCGGACCACCTCGACAAGGCGTTGAACCCCACCGACATTCAGCATCGGTGATTCCGGCCGCTCAGCGGCCGGAAATGCGAAACGGCCCGGCATCGCCGGGCCGTCTCACATGTCGTCCTGCGTCGAAAGCCCGTCAACGACGGGCTGTTCGAACCCGTCAGCGACGGGCAGTCCGCTTTGCGGCGGTCTTCTTGGCCGGAGCCTTCTTCGCAGTGGTCTTCTTGGCCGTGGTGGCCTTCTTGACAGCGCTGGCCTTGACGGCGGTCTTCTTGGCCGCAGTCTTCTTGGCAGCAGGGGCCTTTGCCGGAGTCTTCTTGGCAACGGTCTTCTTGGCGACCGTCTTCTTGACTGCTGCCTTCTTCGCAGGAGCCTTCGAAGCGGCCTTCTTGGCAGTGGTCTTGGCCGGAGCCTTGGTCGCTGCCTTCTTGGCGGTCTTCTTCGCCGCCGTCTTCTTCGCCGTGGTCTTGCCACCCGACACCGGAGCAGCCACACCGCGTTTCACGGCCGGGCCGCTCGCGGTGATCTTCTGCTTGCCGGCGATGATTGCCTTGAACTGAGCGCCCGGACGGAACGCCGGCACCGAAGTCGGCTTCACCTTGACGGTTTCGCCGGTGCGCGGGTTACGGGCCACACGAGCGGCACGCTTACGCTGTTCGAAGACACCAAATCCGGTGATGGTGACGCTCTGACCTTTGTTCACAGCACGCACGATCGTATCGACCATCTGCTCGACTGCCGCAGTAGCCGTGCGCCTGTCAGTACCCAACTTCTCGGTCAGAACATCGATCAGTTCCGCCTTGTTCATTGAATCCTCCGCAGACTAATGGCCCGTCGTCGGACCGACTAGGTACCACGGTAAACCTTCTTTGGGCAAGAGTCTATGTGCCACGCCTATTTTGATGAGACATGGCACACGCCCAGCTACCTGGTTTGGGGACGTTCAGCTAACGGCCGCCAATGATTACGTCTGCGAAATACGGGCCGGAATGGTAGTGGGTTTCCATGTCGGCCTTGCGTTTTCGAACTGGGTGATCTCGTCGCTGCGCCGCTGAGTGAGGCCGATGTCGTCCAGCCCTTCCAGCAGACGCCAGCGGGTGTAGTCGTCAATATCGAACGGCAACACGACCGTTCCCGCCGCGACAGTCCGAGTCTCGAGGTCCACGGTCAATTCCAAACCGGGCTGTTCCTCGAGCAACTTCCAGAGCAATTCCACATCGCTCTGCGCCATCCGGGCCGTCAGAAGGCCGTCCTTGCCGGCGTTCCCGCGGAAGATGTCCGCGAAGCGGGACGAGATCACCACCCGGAACCCGTAGTCCTTCAACGCCCAAACAGCGTGCTCACGTGAGGATCCGGTGCCGAAATCCGGACCGGCGACCAGCACACTACCTCGGTTGTACGGCTCGGTGTTCAGAATGAAGTTCGGATCTGTTCGCCACGCCGCGAACAAGCCGTCCTCGAAACCCGTTCGGGTTACGCGCTTCAGATAGACAGCCGGGATGATCTGGTCGGTGTCGACATTGGATCGACGGAACGGAACGCCGATCCCCTTGTGGAGCTTGAACGCTTCCATCGTGATTCTCCTGAGTCTGTTGTGGCCGAAGGGTCTTACGGAATCAAGCCAGATCCGCAGGTGAGGACAGGGTTCCGCGCACCGCGGTCGCCGCCGCGACCAGCGGCGACACCAGATGTGTTCGACCGCCCTTGCCCTGTCGCCCTTCGAAGTTCCGGTTCGACGTGGAAGCACAACGCTGACCGGGAGAAAGCTGATCGGGGTTCATTCCCAGGCACATGGAGCAACCGGCCTGACGCCATTCCGCGCCCGCCGCGGTGAAAATCTCGCCCAGACCCTCGTTTTCCGCCTGCAGGCGAACCCGCATCGAACCCGGGACGATCAGCATCCGCACGCTCGTGGCGACCTTCCGGCCCTTCAGAACGTCCGCTACCGCACGCAGATCCTCGATCCGGCCATTGGTGCAGGAACCCACGAAAACGGTGTCCACGGCGAGATCTCGCAGCGGCTGGCCCGGCTTCAGGTCCATGTAGCGCAGCGCCTTCTCCGCGGCGTCACGCTCGTTCTCGTCGACGATCTGCTCCGGATCCGGCACCGAGTCGCCCAGCGGCGCACCCTGTCCCGGATTGGTGCCCCACGTGACGAAAGGCGTCAATTTCGAGGCGTCCAGGTGTACTTCGGCATCGAATGTCGCACCCTCGTCGGTGTTCAGCGCGTCCCAGGCCGCCACGGCGGCATCCCAGTCCGCGCCCTCGGGCGCGTGCGGACGCCCCTTCAGGAACTCGTAGGTGACCTCGTCCGGGCCGACCATGCCCGCGCGGGCGCCGGCCTCGATCGACATGTTGCACATCGTCATCCGGGCTTCCATGGACATGGCGCGCACGGCCTCGCCGCGGTACTCCAGCACATACCCCTGGCCACCGCCGGTGCCGATCTGGGCGATGACCGCCAGAATGACGTCCTTGGAGGTCACGCCGTCCGGCAGGGTGCCGTCGATATTGATGGCCATGGTCCGGAACGGGCGCAGCGACAAAGTCTGCGTTGCCAGAACGTGTTCCACTTCGCTGGTGCCGATACCCATCGCGAGCGCGCCGAACGCGCCGTGCGTCGAGGTGTGCGAATCACCGCACACCACCGTGGTTCCCGGCTGGGTCAGGCCCAGCTGCGGGCCGACCACGTGCACGATGCCCTGATCCAGATCACCCATCGGGTGCAGGCGGATGCCGAATTCCTCGCAGTTCTTGCGCAGGGTGTCCACCTGCAGGCGCGAGATGGGATCGGCGATCGGCTTGTCGATGTCGATCGTCGGGACGTTGTGGTCCTCGGTCGCGATGGTGAGGTCGGGACGGCGCACCGGACGGCCCGCGGCGCGAAGGCCATCGAAGGCCTGCGGGCTCGTCACCTCGTGCACCAGGTGCAGGTCGATGTAGATCAGGTCGGGCTCGCGATTCGCGCCCTCGCCGCCACCGGCGACGACGACGTGCTGCTCCCAGACCTTCTCCGCCAGAGTGCGTGGCCGATCGGCCATAGCTCCATCACCTCTCGTTGACATACCCACGCCCGGGCTGGTGACGCGGGAAGCGTTCTCGGGAACACCTGGGCGTGCGAACCTCGGTTTGCAATTCCCAGTATGCGAGACGCTAATATCGTTCTATGAGACAGCATAGCGGTATCGGTGTTCTGGACAAAGCCATGGCCGTCCTGCACGCCGTAGCCGAGCAACCCTGCGGCCTCAACGAGCTGTGCGCCCGTACCGGCCTGCCCCGGGCCACCGCGCATCGCCTGGCCGTGGGCCTGGAGGTGCATCGCATGCTGGCCCGTGACGGCCAGGGTCTGTGGCGGCCCGGGCCCGCTTTGTCGGAGCTGGCTACCACCGCCACCGATCCCCTGCTGGACGCCGCCACCACCATCCTTCCCCGGCTGCGCGAGATCACCGGCGAGAGCGTGCAGCTCTACCGCCGGGACGGCAACGCCCGGGTCTGCGTCGCGGCGATGGAACCCGCCGCCGGCCTGCGCGACACCGTCCCGATCGGGGCCCGCATGCCGATGACCGCGGGTTCCGCGGCCAAGGTCCTGCTGGCCTGGGCCGATCCGGAGCTGCAGCGCACCGTCCTGCCCGAAGCGGTATTCGGTGAGCGAGCCCTCGCGGAGGTGCGCCGACGCGGCTGGGCCCAGAGCGCGGCCGAACGCGCGGCGGGCGTGGCCAGCGTGTCCGCCCCGGTCAGGGACGCGGGCGGCGCGGTGATCGCGGCCGTCTCGGTATCCGGACCCATCGACCGGATGGGCCGGCGACCGGGCGCGCGGTGGGCAGCGGATCTGGTGGCCGCCGCCGACGCCCTCCACAAGCGCCTCTGACGGCCGATCCACCCTCACCAGTCACACCGACCCCACCTCGGGCCGATTACCGCGCCGGAGGCGCGCACAGGCCCGAAGTCCACACCGGCACCCGAAGCCCCCGCCGACGTCCCGGCGGGGGCTTCGGCGTTTTCGTTCCGGAAAAGCGAATAACGCCCGCTCAGCCACGTCGCACCGGACTCGACGCGGGTAGTGTGACCCGGCTCATACGCCGTAAATTACAGTCGGCTGATGGGAGTTAATCAACGCGCACAGATCGTGATGTCCGAACAGGAGATCACCGAATTCCTGGAGCGCAGCCGTATCGCCACCATGGCCACCATCGGCGCCGCGGGCGCGCCGCACTTGATCGCCATGTGGTACGCCCTGGTAGACGGCGAAATCTGGTTCGAGACCAAGGCCAAATCGCAGAAGGCCGTGAATCTGCGGCGCGACCCCCGCATCACGGTGATGGTCGAATCCGGCGACACCTACGACCAGCTGCGCGGGGTCTCCTTCGAGGGCCACGCCGAGATCGTGGAGGACCCCGACGCCCTGTTCGCCGTGGGCGTCAGCGTGTGGGAGCGCTACACCGGGCCGTACTCCGAGGAGGCCAGGCCCTTCGTGGAGCAGATGCTGCACAAGCGGGTCGCGATTCGCGTGGTCCCCGAGCGCGTGCGCAGCTGGGACCACCGCAAACTCGGACTGCCTGCACTCCCGCTCGGTGGCACCACCGCCCCGGCCGAACAGGGCTGATCCGAACAGGGCTGATATCGAGCGGGAGCGGATATAGACAGAAAAGCGAAGGCCCCCAGCAATGCTGGGGGCCTTCGCTCTACGTAGTCCCGACGGGATTTGAACCCGCGCTACCGCCTTGAGAGGGCGGCGTCCTAGGCCGCTAGACGACGGGACCAGGAGGTGAGATTCTCGGCGACGTCATCCCGGAGGATCTCGGCCGCCGGAGCGTCTCGAATGGAGAGCTTCGAAGCTCTCTCAGCTGGGGTACCAGGACTCGAACCTAGAATGGCTGTACCAGAAACAGCTGTGTTGCCAATTACACCATACCCCATTGGTTCGGCCATTCGGTCCGCCCTTTGTGGGGGCTTCCCGGCTGCTTTCCGAACGAGGAAGAGATTAGCAGAACTATGCCGGTGAACTACAAATCGGCTGGTCAGAGGCCGGTTTCGCCGCTCTCCCCGAGGGGCGCCACCGGCCTCCGAGGGCCTATACCGCGAGCGTCAGCGCGGCACCCAGGCGTGCCATCGAGACCTCACGCCCGAGAAGCTCGAGCGACTCGTACAGCGGCGGGCTGATATGCGATCCGGTGACCGCCACTCGTACCGGAGTGAAGGCCTTGCGCGGCTTCAGGCCCAGTTCCTCGATGAGCGCGGTTTTGAGCGCCTCCTCGATCGGCGCCGCGGTCCACTCGGAAACACCCTCCAATGCGGTGATCGCGGCCTGTAATACGGGCGCGGCATCGGGGCCGAGATTCTTTTGCTTCGCCGCGTCGTCGATGGCGAACTCGTCGATCGGCACGAACAGGAACTTCAAGAGATCCCATGCATCACTCAGTACGACGATTCGGGTCTGCACGAGATCGGCCGCTGTAGCGAACAGCTTCTCGTCGATCTCGGCCCCGATATGACCGTGCAACGTGAGGTACTCACGAAGCCGGTGAGTGAAATCACCCGACTCCAGCAACCGAATATGTTCGGCGTTGAGGGCGTCCGCCTTCTTCTGATCGAAACGCGCCGGATTGGAATTAACTTTCGATATATCGAACGCCGCCACCATCTCCGCCATGGAGAAGACGTCATGATCATCGGCGATGCTCCAGCCGAGCAGCGCCAGATAATTCAGCAAACCTTCGGGAATGAACCCTCGGTCGCGGTGCAGGAAGAGATTGGACTCCGGATCGCGCTTGGACAACTTCTTGTTGCCCTGCCCCATCACGAAGGGCAGATGACCGAACTCGGGAGTAAGTTCCGCTACCCCGATCCGCTTCATGGCGTCGTACAACGCCAGCTGCCTCGGCGTGGATGACAGCAAATCCTCACCGCGCAAAACATGGGTGATCTTCATCAGCGCATCGTCGACGGGGTTGACCAGCGTATAGAGCGGATCGCCATTACCGCGGGTGAGCGCGAAGTCCGGGACGGTGCCCGCGCGGAAGGTGGTCTCACCGCGCACCAGATCGTTCCAGGACAGATCGCGGTCGGGCATCCGGAGCCGGACGACCGCGCCGCGGCCCTCGGCCTTGTAGGCGGCGATCCGCTCGGGAGTCAGGTCCCGATCGAAATTGTCGTAGCCCAGCTTGGGATCCCGGCCGGCGGCCTTGTGGCGGGCCTCGACTTCCTCAGGGGTGGAGAAGGATTCGTAGGCCTCCCCCGCCTCCAATAGCCGCCGCACGACATCGAGATGAAGGTCACGGCGCTGCGACTGCCGGTAGGGACCGTAGGGGCCGCCGACCTCGGGGCCCTCGTCCCAGGTCAGGCCGAGCCAGCGCAGCGCGTCGAGGATCGCGCGGTAGGAATCCTCGGAATCGCGTGCGGCGTCGGTGTCTTCGATGCGAAAGACGAAGGTGCCGCCGTGGTGGCGCGCGTAGGCCCAATTGAACAGGGCGGTGCGGACCAATCCGACATGCGGTGTGCCGGTGGGGGACGGGCAGAATCGGACCCGGACGTCAGTCATGACTCTCTCTCGATCAGCGTTTGGCGGCAACGGGATTGGTGAGCGTGCCGATACCCGACACGGTCACGGACACGTTCTGACCGGCCTGAATCGGGCCGACGCCCTCCGGAGTCCCGGTCAGGATGACATCGCCGGGGAGCAAAGTCATCACGGTGGTCACCCATTCGATGAGCTTCGGAATATCGTGCAGCAGAAGTGAAGTGCGGCTGCGCTGCTTCACCACGCCGTCGAGCTCGGTGACGATCTCCAGATCCGAAGGGTCCAGGGAGGTCTCGATCCACGGGCCGAGCGGGCAGAAGGTGTCATAACCCTTGGCGCGGGTCCACTGGCCGTCGTGCCGCTGCTGATCGCGCGCGGTGACGTCGTTGGCGACGGTGTAGCCCAGGATCACCTCGGCGGCGCGAGCGGCCGGGACGTCCTTGCAGGGGCGGCCGATGACGATGGCCAGTTCGCCCTCGTAGTCCACCTGAGACGAGCTGGGCGGCAACACAATAGAGGCATTCGGGCCGATGATGGACGTATTCGGCTTCATGAAGATGACCGGATCCGCCGGTGCGGGACCGCCCATCTCCTCCGCGTGTGCGGCGTAATTCTTACCGATGCAGATCACTTTGCTCGCGAGGATGGGCGCGAGCAGGCGCACGTCCGCCAGCGGCCAGCTGCGGCCGGTGAACGTGGGGGTGCCGAACGGATGTTCGGCGATCTCTCGGGCCACGGCGTCGCCGCCGTCCCCTTCGATGCTGACGAAAGCGACCCCATCTGGGCTGGCAACTCGACCTAGGCGCATGGCTCGCATCCTATCTACGGGCTTGGACCTGCCCAAACGCGCCCGACCGCAGGACACGCGGGGAGCGCGAACGCGAGCGGGGCGCACCGTCGGCCACCCCTCGGGGCCGGCGCGGCATGTCCTCCCGCATCGGGTCGCGTGGGATGTGGAAAGCCCTTATACGCAAGAGAACTCACCGTCGCACGCGCCCCGACCAAGATCACCCGACAGGTGTGAGCAAACAGACAGCTTGCCCCGGAAATAGCCAGACGCATCAGGTGTAACGTGATGGCCACAGTTCACTCTGTAAGACGCATGTTCCACATATTGAGACAAGAGGTGATCGCCAATGTCCACCGTGACACATATCGGCACGTCGAGACGGTGGACCATGCTGGCGCTCGGCGTCTTCGCGCAGGGGTCGAGTGCGGTCTTCGTCAACGGCACCCCCTTCCTGCTGCCCGCCCTGACCGATCACGGGATGAGCCTGGCCACGGCCGGACTGCTGGTCGCGATGCCCGCGATCGGCCTGGTCTGCACGCTGATCGCCTGGGGTTATGTGATGGATCGCATCGGCGAGCGCAAGGTTCTGGTGGCCGGACCGGCCATCATGTTCGCGGCCGGAATCGCCGCCACGACGGTCACCAGCCATGTGGCACTGGGCATTGCGCTGTTCCTGGGCGGCCTGGGCGCGGGCAGCACCAACGGGGCCAGCGGCCGGGTGATCGTGGGCTGGTTCCCGGCGAATCAGCGCGGTCTGGCCATGGGAATCCGGCAGACGGCGCAGCCGCTGGGCGTCGCGATCGGGGCCATGACCATCCCCGCAGTCGCTGCGGCACACGGGTTCTCGACCGCCATCCTGGTGCCCGCCGTGATGGCCGGAATCGCCGCCGTCAGCTGCCTGATCGGCATCGTGGACCCGCCCCGGCCCCAATCTCCGGGCGACACAGGAAAACCCGCCAACCCGTACCGCGGCGATTCGACGCTGTGGCGGATCCACGCCGTCTCGGTGCTGCTGGTCATTCCGCAGGCCACCATTTGGACTTTCGCGCTGCTGTGGCTGCACCGGGACGTGGGCTGGTCCCTGGCCGCCGCCGGCGCGCTGGTGACCGTGGCCCAGATCCTGAGCGCGGGCGGGCGAATCGGCGCGGGTGTGTGGTCCGACCGGGTGGGCAGTCGGCTGCGGCCGCTGCGCACGGTCGCGGTCGCGGCGGCAATCTCCATGTCCGCCTTGGCCATAGCGACCTGGGCCCACACCTGGTGGGCCGCCGTCCCGCTGCTGATCGCGGCGTCCGTTATCACTGTGGCAGACAACGGCCTGGCCTTCACGGCAGTTGCCGAAATCGCCGGGCCCTATTGGTCCGGACGGGGACTGGGCGTTCAGAACACCGGCCAGAACCTGGCCGCGGCCGCGGTGGCGCCGGCGTTCGGCGCGCTCATCACCGCCGCCGGATTCTCCGCGACGTTCGCGCTGGCCGCCGTCATCGCCGTAGCCGCAATCCCTCTGGTACCCACAGCTTCCCGCTGACCGATCACCTCCGCCCGGGCCCGGCGCCGCTCCCCCGCACGGGACCCGGCGGAGGTGTTTGCGGATTTCCGGCAAATCCGGAAGACCTGCCCCCGTTACGTTTTCGCATCCGAATGCATGAATGCGATATGTCTCACTGCCCCATCAGGTTTCGCATAACGGACAGAAATCGGGCATCCGAGGACCGATTTCCGCCCATCGCGCACACAGCGAAGCCCCCGTCACCCGAGTCGATCTCGGGGCGGGGGCTTCGAGTGAACGTGTGTCAGATCGCGGCGGCGATCCGGCTGCCGACCTCGACGGTGGAGGCGGCGCCGGAGCGCGAGGCGAGGTCCTTGGCGACCGCGTCCTCGATGCGCGCGGCCTCGTCGGACTTGCCCAGGTGGTTCAGCAGCAGCGCCACCGAGAGAATCGCGGCGGTCGGATCGGCCTTGGACCGACCCGCGATATCGGGAGCCGAGCCGTGCACGGGCTCGAACATCGACGGGTTGGCGCCCGAGGCGTCGATATTGCCGGACGCGGCCAGGCCGATGCCACCGGAGACGGCCGCGGCCAGGTCGGTGATGATGTCGCCGAACAGATTATCGGTGACGATCACGTCGAATCGGCCCGGATCGGTGACCATGTGGATGGTCGCGGCATCGATGTGCTGGTACGCGGTTTCGATGTCCGGGTACTCGGCGGCGACCTCGGCGACGGTGCGGGTCCACAGCGAACCGGCGAAGGCGAGCACATTGTTCTTGTGCACCAGGGTCAGGTGCTTGCGACGGGTCCGGGCCTTCTCGAAGGCGTAGCGGACCACGCGCTCGACACCGAAGCGGGTGTTGGTGCTGACCTCGGTGGCCACCTCGTGCGGGGTGTTCACTCGGATGGCGCCGCCGGTGCCGGTGTACGGCCCCTCGGTGCCCTCGCGCACGACCACGAAGTCGATGTCCGGGTTGCCGGCCAGCGGGCTGGTGACGCCGGAGTACAGCCGCGACGGCCGCAGGTTCACGTGGTGATCGAGCTCGAAACGGGTGCGCAGCAGCAGCCCGCGCTCGAGCACACCGCTCTGCACCGACGGATCGCCGATCGCGCCCAGCAGGATGGCGTCGTGCTGCTTGAGCTCCGGGATCACGTTGTCCGGCAGGATCTCACCGGTCGCATGGAACCGCTTCGCGCCCAGGTCGTATTCGGTCTTCTCGACACCGGGCACCACCACATCGAGCACCTTGAGCGCCTCGGCGATGACCTCGGGTCCGATACCGTCGCCCGGGATGACAGCGAGTTTCATGAAAGCAAGCTCCGTTCGGATATACGCCCGTGACCACTCTCGCGCGCAGGTGGGCGAAAGTCCGATCGCCACGATAGCGGGTGGTTGTCCCACCCCTGTCACCAGGGCGAACCGCTCCCACACACTGGGACGGCCGCGGGATCGGTAGCGTCGGGGGATGTTCGGCATCTACAGACTCGAGCGAAAGCTGGACCGTCTCGAGCGAAAACTCGACTCGATCATCGAGCATCTCGGCATTCCCGACCCGAGCCTCGAGTTCGACTATCGCGAGGTCGACGAGCTCCTGGCCCGCGGCAAGAAGATTCACGCGATCAAGGCGTATCGCGCACTCGATCCGACGGCCGATCTCGTGCGGGCCAAGGAAGCGGTCGAGGCACGAGCCTCGCGCGGGCACTGACGCCCGCCGAGCCCCTTCCGGAGTGCGGAAGAGGCTCGGCGGGAACAGCTTTCGGACGCGGACGCCCGACGTTCTCAGTCCAGGTCGACCAGGGCGACCTTGGTCGCGCCGACGGCCTCGGCGATGGCGGACTGCACCTCGGCCGGGACATCCTTGTTGACGCGCAGGATGACGGTCGCGCCGTCGGCCTCGAGGTCCTGGGTCAGCTGGGCGGCCAGGATGTCGATGCCGGCATCGCCGAGCTTGGTGGCCAGGCGGCCGAGCTGGCCCGGCTTGTCCTCGTAGTTCAGGACGGCCACGTTCAGGCCCTCGGCGCGCATGTCGTAGTTGCGGCCGTTGATGTTGACGATCTTCTGGACCTGGTGCGGCTCGGTCAGGGTGCCGGCCACGTTCAGGGTGCTGCCGTCGCCGAACACGGCGCGCAGGTCGACCAGGCTGCGGTGGGTCGGGCTCTCCGAGACCGTGGTGACGGTGACCTCGAGGCCGCGGTCCTTGGCCAGCGAGGGAGCGTTCACGAAGGTGACCGAGTCCTCGATCAGCGCCGAGAACACACCGCGCAGAGCCGAAAGCTCCAGGATCGCAACATCATTGGCGGTGAGCTCGCCGCGCACCTGCACCTCGATGCTGACCGGCAGCTCCGAGGACAGGGCGCCGAGCAGCGCGCCCTGCTTGCGGACGATCTCCAGCCAGGGGGCGACATCCTCGGTGACCGAACCACCGGTGACGTTCACCGCGCCGGGCACGAACTCACCGGCGAGGGCGAGCTGCACCGACTTGGCGACATCGGTGCCGGCGCGGTCCTGCGCTTCGGACGTCGAGGCGCCCAGGTGCGGGGTCACCACGACCTGCGGCAGCTCGAAAAGCGGGCTGTCGGTGCAGGGTTCGGTCTCGAACACGTCGAGACCGGCGGCGCGCACGTGGCCGGACTTGATGGCATCGGCCAGCGCCTGCTCATCGATCAGACCGCCGCGGGCGGCGTTGACGATGATGACGCCCTTCTTGGTCTTGGCGAGGGTCTCGGCGTTGAGCATGCCCTTGGTCTCGGGCGTCTTGGGCAGGTGGATCGAGATGAAGTCGGCCCGCTCGAGGACCTCGTCCAGGGACACCAGCTCGATGCCGAGCTGGGCCGCGCGGGCCGGGGAGGTGTAGGGGTCGTACGCGACGATCTTGGTCTCGAAAGCGGCGAGGCGCTGCGCGAAAAGCTGGCCGATCCGGCCGAGGCCGATCACGCCGACGGTCTTGCCGAGGATCTCGACACCGTTGAACTTGCTGCGCTGCCAGGTGTGCTCGCGCAGGGTGGCGTCGGCGGCCGGGATCTGGCGCGCGGCCGAGAGCAGCAGCGTGACGGCGTGCTCCGCGGCGGTGTGGATGTTGGAGGTCGGCGCGTTGACGACCATGACGCCGCGCTCGGTGGCGGCGGGCACGTCGACATTGTCGAGGCCGACGCCGGCGCGGGCGACGATCTTCAGGTTCTTGCCGGCCTCGAGCACCTCGGCGTCGACGGTGGTCGCGGAGCGCACCAGCAGCGCGTCGGCATCGACCACGGCGGCGAGCAGCTCGGGGCGGTTGGGGCCGTCCACCCAGCGGACCTCGACGCCGGAGCCCAGCGCGTCGACGGTCGACTGGGCGAGCTTGTCGGCGATCAGAACAACAGGGAGGCCTGCTTGGCTCACGGTGGGGTACTCCTGAGGAAGGGAACCGGAATTTACGGGCGTCAGCTTAGTGGGCGCGATTTCGGGTGCCCTTACCGCCCGGTAGGCGGGTGCCGTCACACGGGCGAAATCGGGCATTTCCCGCCGACCGGGACTCTTGTGGTCAATTGTCCAATTCCGCTGCGAAATCGCTCCCCGCTGGCTAGGTTGCCGCCCATGACCCGGACGCATCGCATACTGGCCGCCGCCGCGCTGGCCACTCTTCCCCTCGCCGCCGCGGCCCCCGCCTCCGCCGCACCCGTGGTGAACAAGGTCGTGGTCATCGGGATCGACGGCACGCTCTACAGCGAGATCCAGGCCGCAAACGCCCCCAATCTGGGCCGCCTCGCCGCCGAGGGCACCCTGGCGCGGACCTCGATCGCACCGCACACCACCATGTCCTGCGTCTCCTGGGCCACCGCGCTGACCGGTGTCTGGGATACCAAGCACGGCATCAAGGACAACGACTCCACCTGCAACCCAACACCTTTCGCGCAATATCCGACGGTGTTCACACAGCTCGAGCGTGCGCGGCCGAGCCTGTCCACGATGTCGCTCGGCACCTGGGACAAGATCGGCATGATCGCGCGCACCGGCAGTCCGGCGGCCGACCGGGTGTCGGTCACCCAGCTCGACCCCTCGGGCGCGGGAGTGTGCGAGACGACGGCGGATTCGAACGCCGCCGCCCAGGTGGTCTCGGCGGTCACCGAGGACGGCCCGGATCTGACCTTCACCCACCTGGACCAGGTGGACATCGTCGGCCACACGCTGCGCGGCATCTGGCCGCAGGCGTATCGAGACGCCATCGGGCGGGTGGACGGACTGGTCGGCAAGATCACCCGGGCGGTCGACGAGCGCGCCGCCACCCATACCGACGAGCGCTGGACGATCCTGGTCACGACCGACCACGGCCACAAGCCCAGCGGCGGACACGGCGGCCAGAGCGCTTATGAGACAGCCAGTTTCGTGATCGCGCGTGGCCCGGGCTTCGCGAGCGGAGCGCAGAACAACGGCTACACGCTGGCCGATGTCACGCCGACCGTGCTGGATCTGCTGGACGTCGCCGCCCCGGGCAACCTCGACGGACGTTCGATGCTGCTCGGCGGTTCCGGCGATCCCGCCGCTACCGCCCCGAACACCCCCGCCGTCGATTCCGGCATCACCGGATCCTCCTCCGGCTCGGCCCAGGCGCTGATGGTGAACAACCCGTTGTGCATCGTCGGCAGCGGTTCCGCGGGCGGTTCGTACGGCGACTAGCCACAACACCCGGGTGGGCGCCTCGCGTCGTGCCGATTCCTTCGGCAGCGGGGCTCGACAACGCTGGCCATGAGCCGAAAAAGGCGCGTGAACAGCGTATTCGAATTCCGTTTCCCGGCTTCCACCGTCACGACGGAAACCGGCGGCCGCCGAGTCCGCGCACGGGCTGAGCTCGCGTCATCCGGCGGCCGATCGTCGCGTCAGGCCGCTGCCGCGTCGGCGGCCTCGATCATGAGATCCGCCACCGCGCCGTACGCGGCGGTCCAGGTCGCCTGCAGTTCCGGCGTCCAGCTCTCCCCGAGGAAGAACTCGAGTGTGGCCAGCAGCGACGCACCGGCAACAGGGTAGTGCGCGGCCACGACACCGAGTCCGGCGTGGTGGCGGCCCAGATTCTGCACGAACGACGGGTCGTCACCGAGTGTGTCGACGGTGGTGATGATGCGGGCGAGTCCGGCCAGGAACCGCTCCCGCTGTGGCGAGAGGTCCTCGGCGAACATCCCCCGCACCTCGGGGTTGTGCTGGAAAAGGTGAGTGTAGAAGTACTGCACCGCTTCCGGACCGGCCTGCTCGACCTGCACCCAACTCGCCTGCAAGGCTTCGATATTCATACGGGATCCTCCGCTTCCCTCTGATTCACGTCGGCGGCATCAGCTTTCGGCCGCATACCCCGACCCGTTGACCGGCAGTCCCCGTGCGTACGGCGACTCCGGCAGCTCACTCCCGGGCAGCGCGGCACAGGTCGCCTCACCCGTCATCGGCAGCAGCGCGAGCTTGTCGACCTCGACCGAGAGGGTCTGGATCAGCACACGCAGCTGAGTGCGCAGCAGTTCGGTATAGGCGCGCATCTGCGCGAGACGCTGGCTCTCCGCGTCCGGGTCGTATCCGGCGCTCTCCCCGCCGGTGTCGCGCTTGTGCGCGAGCAGTTCGCGATGTTGCGCGCGGGCCACGGCCATCAACTCGCGGGCGTGCTGTTCGGCCTGCTCGACAATGGAGTCCGCGGACAACTGCGCCCGGTTGAGCACGTTCACCGCCTGCGCGCTGATGCCGAGCGCATCGCGCTCCAGCTCGCGCTGCAACCGGGAGATCTCCCAATTGGCATGGGCCAGTTGCCGTTGCATCTCGGACACCTCACCGGGACCGGCCATGGTCTTCATCTGCAGTTCGATGGTCTCGCACTTGGCGAAGAGCTGAATGTTCTCCCGCTGCAGGCGCGCGAGTTCCTCGGCATTGCTGGTGAGGGTGAGCTGACGGTTCTCGCGCGCCAGCTTGGTCAGCGTGCCGCGCAGCGGTTCGAGAAAGCGATCGACCTCGTCCGCGTCGTAGCCGCGACGGCCCAGCCTCGCCGGCTTGAACCGGACAGCGTGCAGGTCTTCGGGTTTCACATCCATTGGGCAACCTTGTCGGAACTGTGCTTTGCGGTACCCCGGTCAGCGACGGGTTCGAAAGTCTCTGCCTGACCGAAGGTTTCGTATCTGATGGCATGTCTCGGCACTCCGGCGATGGACAGGTCCGAGACGGTCGCGGTGACCATGGCGGGCGAACCGCACACCAGCGCGGTACATCCGGCCAGATCCAGACCGCGCGCGGCGACCGCGCCGACCGTGCCCTGCACGCCTGGAAATCCGGGATCCTCCGAGACGACCGGGGTGTATCCGAACCATGGATAGTCCGTCAGCGCGGACAACGCCTCGTGGTCGTAGAGATTCCAGGCCGCCCGCACACCGTGGAAGAGCCGCACCTGCGGCGCGAAACCGGTCTCGTGCCAGGAACGTTCGATGGAATCGAGCACCGCGCGCAGCGGCGCGAGGCCCGAACCACCCGCGATCAGCAGCAGTTTCTCGGCGGCGTCGGGCGCGATCGCCAGCGCCGTGCCGACGGGTGCACCGAGTTTGATCTGCTGGCCCGAGCGCGCGGAGCGCGCGAACGCACCACTCACCTCACCGCCGTCCACGACCTGCACGTGGATGTCGAAACTGCCGTCCGTACGGGGCGCGTTGGCGGGTGAGTAGTAGCGCCACAGCCGCGGCCGCTGCGGGATCTCGATCGCCACGGACTGTCCCGCGACATAGGAGTAGGGCTGATGCGGGCGCACGGTGTGCACGGTGACGTCCAGACTGCGCCGTTCGGTGGCGACGATATCCGCGTCCCACCAGGCGGGGGTGTCGCCGGCGGCCTGATCGGCGGCGCTGGTCATGATGCCCGCGACCGCCCAGTAGGCATCGTTCCAGGTCTGGGCGAGTTCATCGGTCCAGCGCGGGCCCAGGAAATGCGCGAGCGTGGCCAGCAGCGAACCACCGGCCGCCGGGTAGTGCGCGGCGACGACCCCGAAGCGGCGATGGTCGCGCCCCAGCTGGGCCACGAATTCCGGGTCGTCCGCCAGGGTTTCGACATTGCTGACGATCCGGCCGAGCGCGGCGAAGAACTTGGCGCGCTGGATGCTCATCCGGACCGGGAACATCTCCCGGACCTCGGGGTGGGCCAGGAACAGATGGGCGTAGAAGTACTGCGTGGCCTCATCGCCGATCCGCTCGACCTGACGCCAGCTCGCCCGGAGCGCATCGATATTCATCGGGGACAACGTAGAACATACCGCGAGTCATGTCGTGCCGAGAAGAACGTGGCGACGACCACTCCGATTCGATCGACAGGCGTCGAAAGTCGAATTTATGAATTCGGTCCGAATACGACAAAAGCCAGCCTCGGAGCTGCGAAGTCCGAGGCCGGCTTTCAGAAGTCGAATAATCGACGTCCGGCGGAATCAGCCGCCGAAGGAACCGGTCCACAGGGTGCTGAGGATGCCGTGCAGCGCGGCGGAGCCGGTGCTGAGCAGGCCGTTCAGAGCAGCGGAACCGGTGTCGATGATAACGGGGATCATAAGAGTACCTCTCCAAGTAATGCGTCTTTACTGTCTGACGTGAAGCCTATCGGCGGCATTTTCGATGCCGTTACGGGTATTACGCTGATGTGATCGGGGTCACCAGGCAACTGGTCTGTGGTCCAGTTCATATTCCGGTCGAATTCGCCGCCTATAACGGACAAATTACGCCCCTATTTCTGGGGGCAGTGCCGCCGCGAAATCGCGTGGACCTGGGGCGCCCCGCCCGGCTAGCCTCACCGGCTATGACCTTGCGCTCGATCCCCACCTCCATGGACCCGGCAGTGGTCGCGACGATCGACGGCGAACTGGACCGGATCGAGCGCGAGCACCGCGTCACCGTGCCCCTTGCCATCGAAAGCGGTAGCCGGGCCTGGGGTTTCCCGTCACCGGACTCCGATTACGACTGCCGGTTCGTCTACGTGCGCCCGCTGCGGGACTACCTGACGCCCTGGCCCGGCCGCGACGTGATCGAGACACCCCTCATCGGCCTGCTCGACGTGAACGGCTGGGATCTGGTGAAGGCGCTGCGCCTGCTGGTGAACGGCAATGCCGTGCTCATCGAGTGGCTGATGTCGCCGATCGTGTATCGCGGTGACCCGCGATTCCGGGACGAATTGCGCGACCTCGCCGACGATATCGCCGACCGCAACCGGGTGGCCAGACACTATCTGCATCTGGGCGGAAGACAGTGGCGGCTGTTCGACGGCAGTGGGTCGCTCAAGAAGATGTTCTATTCACTCCGACCCGCTATGGCATTGCGCTGGCTGGCGGAACATCCGGACAGAGCGGTGGCGCCCATGCATTTGCCGACCCTGCTCGATCAATGCGATCTGCCCGCTGATCTCGTCGAATCGATCACCGAATTGACCGAGCTGAAGTCACGAACACGGGAAATGGGGTCCGGCACGGCTCCGCGGCCGATCGCCGATTTCATCGGAACCGAGTTCACACGAGCGGCAGCGGAATTCACCGGAGATGATCCGGAACGGCGCTCCCGCGCACAGGCGCTGGCAGCCGAGTTTTTCAGAAGCCGCGTACAGGGATGACTCGTACGAATACGGCTTCCGGGCCGGGCTTCGTGCGACGCACCTCGAGCTCCACCCGCTGACCCTCGGCCAGCGAGCGGAATCCGTCACCCTCGACGGCGGTGTACTCCACGAACACGTCGGGGCCGCCGCCGTCGGGGGTGATGAAGCCGAAGCCCTTCTCGCTGTCGAACCACTTCACCGTGCCGTGCACCATTCCCCAAACCTTTTCGACTGTCGGGCCGCAGCGCACCGAGGCTGCAACGTTTCAGGCGGCATTGTCTCAACGACGCCGTCACGTCCCCACGCGTGGCGTCGTCCATGGTGTCATGCGCCCCGGTCGAGCGCGCACTCACCCGGCGCGCTCGACTCCCGGCGGCTCGTCCTGCGCCCCGCGCATGGAGTAGACGCGGTCCAGGAAATCGCGGTGCGCTCGCAGGGTGGCATCGAGCAGTTCGCGCCAGGTGCGCCGGTCCACCCGCTGATCGCTGAAGAGCGAGGAGAGCGACGCGGGCCCGAGCCGGTCGATGTGATCGACGATGAAAGTCAGTCTCCGGCGCGGGAATTGGGCCCCGATGCGCGGATTCTCCTCGAGGAACCGATCCAGCTCGTAGAGGTAGTTGACCGCCCGGTTGTACTCCTCGTCGGTGAGGTGATAATCCATCCGCTTGATCTCGACGATCCACAGTTCGCCGGAGTCGTGCAGCAGCACGAAGTCCGGTTCGCGCCGTTCGCTGCCGATGGCAGTGGTCAGCAGCGCGGTGCCGAACTTCTGCGCGTACCAGCGTTCGAAACTCGACCGCACCCGCTTGAGCGACTCGTTCATCCCCAGCGGCGTCCATTCCGGCGCGAGCAGCCACGGCGCGCGTTCGATCAGCTCCTGGAAGGGCCGCTCGAGCGAGCGCCGATCGTCGATGAGATCGCGCAACCGATCCACGACCGCGACCCGCTCACTGGCGATCTGGCCGAGCGAGTAGATCTCCGCGACCCGCGCCCGCTCGAACAGCGCCACGACCACGTCCAGCCCCGGATCGCCCTCCTCGTCGGCGATCTCCTTCAGCGTCTCGAGCAGACTCCGCTGCGGACCGAGCGACAGTGCCAGGCGCATCATGTTCTCGATATGGGACGGATCATCCATGGAGGAACGATCCTTGTGCGCCACCAGAATTCGCGCGGCGTCCAGCACCGAGTCCCGGAACATCCTGTCCCCCGGCGCGATCGACTCCAGCAGCTCGTGGATGCGGGAGCGCTCGACGAACTCCTCCCAGACCCGCCGCCGGATGGACTTCTCGCCCAGCCGGCCGATCTCCTTGATCAGCGCTCGTCCCCACTCCGCCAGCGCCTCCCCGCGCGGGGAGTTCCACATGATGTCCTGCCGATCCGAGCGCACCATGTCCTCGTCGTCGTCGAGCCAGTCCACATGGATCGCGCCGACCAGATACGAGCGCAGCTTGAACTCGCCGGTGAATCCGGCGGGTATGCCGAAATCCCTTGTCTGGGCGACGATCTTGCCGCGGGCGTAGATGCGCACCCCGGCCATGGCGTCATCGCGGTAGGGCTGTTTCGAGTAGGCGATCCATCCGGTCACCGGCAGGAACTGCCGCCCGAATCGGACCGGCACGCGCCCGACGTCCACACGGGTCTCCTCCATCACGTCGATGGCCAGATCACTGAGCAGGAAGCTTTCCGAGCCGATGCTGTTGCGCACCAGCACCCGCCAGTCCGATCGTTCGATACCGAAGCGCGCGGCCAGCTGCCGGCTCAGTTCGGTGCCGGAGTTCACCCGTTTGCGGAAGAAGTTGCTCAGGATGACGGTGGTACCGCGGTCGGCGGCGAAAGTGCCGTCCAGCGCACCGGTTTTCGGGAAGTAGTCGCGCTCGGTGTCCGACAGCATGTCGTCCAGATCCATGACCAGATGCGCGACGGGCCACCCCTGCGGGGTGCGATCCCCGGAATGGCTGCCGGCGGTGATCACCTCGATCGTGCGACAGATGCCGAAGGCGGCCAGTTTCCCGATTCCCTTGCGGCCCATGACCGGTCGGGTCCGCTCGCGGGACAGGTCCGAGCCGGTGCGCACCCTGCGGTCGGAACCGACCATCAGATAGTGGGCGTTGACCTCGGCGGCGGTCATCCCGTGCCCGTTGTCCGACACGACGATCCGATACGCGGGTTCGTCCGCGGCGCGAATCGTCCCGGCGAGCGTGACGCCCCAGGGTAGTTGGACGTTCACCTCGGTGGCATCAGCGTCGTAGCCATTGGCGATGAGTTCGGCCAGCACCGCCGAAACCCGGTCGTAGAGCCGGATCCCGAGTTTGTCGATGGCCAGCCGGCTGATTCGCATCGTGTACTTGTGGTCTTCGCTTTCCCGCGCGGCCACATGCACGTCGTTGTACATGGTGGGACCCCAATTGCCCTATCGGCAGCCTTCGTTCAGCTACCCCTGGTTTCGATACAACGCCGCGCTTCTCACAAGGGGCTGAACGTTTGCCAACTGGTTCGTCACGGTGTGGTCCCGACATTCACCGAGCGGTAGCCGATGGCAACGGCAAGGTCTCGGCTATCGGCTTTCGCGTGCGACGGCGGCGTCGTAGGCCCGAGCGAGGCGCTCGGTGGCGCGGGGTCCTTCGCGCCGCGGAAGCGGTGTGCCCAGATGTGATTCGCGAAGTTCGTCCATGAATTCGTCCCAGAGCTCCGGGCCGCCTTCCTGCAACAGTTCCGCGCGCACGCGCAGCCGCTCGGTGGTGGGACGATGCTTCGTCCCCCACGCGCCGAGGTGCGCCATGATCGGAACCAGCTCGATCGCGGCCTCGGTGAGCCGGTACTCGGCCTTCTGCCCCTGCCGGACGTCCTCGCGACTGAGCAGTCCGGCCGCGACCAATCGCTTGAGCCGATCGGACAGGATGTTCGAGGCGATGCCCTCCTCCGAGCCCGCGAGCAGTTCCCGGAAGTGCCTGCGATTGCCGAACATGACGTCGCGCAGCACCAGCAGGGTCCACTTGTCCCCGATGACCTCGATGGTCGCGTTGATCGGGCATCCCGAGCGAGCCTGCATCCCTGCCTCCCACAGTTTTTCGAGCCAACCGATTGCGATCCGCAACCAGTTACCCCTATCATAACAACTGCTTGCAAATCGCAACCACTAGAGAGGGTCGGAAATGCCGAAACTTCGCGTACACAACCTGTCGATCTCCCAGGACGGCTACGTCGCCGGCCCCGATCAAAGCCTCGACAACCCGCTCGGCATCGGCGGTGAGGCGCTGCACACCTGGATCTTCGATACCGACTACGGCCGGGACATGATGGGCGAGCAGGCCACCGGCACGGGCGGCCTCGACGAGGACCACGCCATCGCGGGCGACGTCAATATCGGCGCGACCATCATGGGCCGCAACATGTTCGGCCCCGTCCGCGGGGAATGGCCCGACCACTCCTGGACCGGCTGGTGGGGCCCGAACCCGCCCTACCACCACGACACGTTCGTGCTCACCCACCACCCACGCCCGACCGTGTCGATGGAGGGCGGCACGGTGTTCCACTTCGTCGACGACGCACCGGAGTCAGTGCTGAAGCGCGCGTTCGAATCGGCGGGCGGTCAGGACGTGCGACTCGGTGGCGGGTCGTCGACCGTGCGCCAGTTCCTGAAGGCCGGACTGGTGGACGAGTTGCACCTGGCCGTGGTCCCGATCCTGCTGGGCGCGGGCGAGCGGCTGTACGACGATCTGGGCACGCTCCCGGGCTACGAGTGCACCCGGGTGGAGTCCTCGGACCGGGTCACCCACGTGACATTCAGTCGCACGGAAGGCAACGCCGCCGAATCCGGCCGGTCCCAGGGCCTCTGACGCCGAGAACCAGATGACAGTTGCGCCCGATCCGTGAAGAATGCGGGAGTTGACGTGCGACCCGATCCGGGGGCGCACCTTTCCATCGCGATCCACCGGTCGCGATGCCTTACGGCGTGCCGGCCGCCGGGGCAGCGCACTCGGGTGCGGGATGCTTCCGGTTGGTTCGTCGAGAACACAGTGGGAGGAACACGGGTGGCGTTCAATCCGATTGCTCGAGGCTTGTCGGGCCTGGCGGAACGAGTGGCCGCGCCCGCCATCGAGCGACCCACCCTCGCGCAGACCGTCGCGGCCCGGCAGCGCTTCTTCGGCGTCGACGCCGTGGATCCCGACACCGGTTCCGTCCGCGCGGATCAGGCGATCCTGACCTGGTTCGGCTGCGCGAGTTTCGCTGTCGCCCTGGGCGGTACGGTCTTGCTCCTGGACGCCTGGGTTCCGCGCGGCGTCACCTCCGGCTACGTGCCAACCACCCCCACCGAGGTCGCGGCCCTGCGCCCCGCCGCGATCTTCATCGGCCACGGCCATTTCGACCACGCCGCCGACGCCGGTCCGATCGCCCAGGCCAGCGGCGCGGTCCTGTACGGCACCGCCGAGCACTGCGCCACCGCCCGCAAGCAGATCAGCGAGTCACCCGAATTCCCGTGCGAGGAACTGGGTTCCGCCTCCTCACTACCCGGTGACCGCTACGATTTCGAACTCGCCGAGGGCCTGTCGGTCACGGCGATCCGCCATATCCACTCCGCCCCCACCTCCCGCCACGAGGGCCCCGACGCCTCGGACCGCGTCATCCCCACCCCCTGCGTCGGCGACATCCGCAGGTACCCACCCTCTCTCGCCGACGCCGCCCACCTGGCCCGCCGTCTCACCGACCCCGAAGGCGGTGTCCTGCTCTACCAATTCCGCACCGAGCACTTCACCCTCACCTGGCACGACTCCTCCGGTCCACTGCTGGACAAGGCCCCCGAAGTCGTGGATGTGCTCCGCACCCTCCCCGCCTCCGACGTGCACGTCGGCGCGGTCCAGGGCTACAACCAATTCTTCAACGGCCTGCGCGACCCCCGCACCTACATCGAAGCCCTGCGCCCGAAGGTGTTCGTCCCCAACCACCACGACAACTGGCTGCCGCTGATCACCGCCCGTGGCGAAGCCTTCGAGACGCCTCTCGGGACGGAACTGGCACGCATCCCCGGCGGCCCGAAGCTGCAGATGCTCCTGGACCCGAAGGATTACGTCGCCCCAGGGCGACTCGCGTTCAGCATCCGGCCACATACGTAATCGGCACCGGCACAACACGATCGCGCCGTATCGCGGCTTGCGCCACCAGGGCCCGGCACCGGATGAGCCGCGATCAGCCGAAGCGAAGCACCATCGTCACACTGGTGCTGCCCGCCGGATTCGTGTGCGACAACGCCGGCACCTCCACGAACCCGAGTCGTTCGTAGAGCCGACGCGCCGGATTCTCCTGCCGCACACTCAAACTCACCGCCGGATACCGGGAGCGCGCCGACTCGAGCAGGTTGTGCATCAGCACCATCCCCAGTCCCGCTCCACGCATCCCCGGCACGACACCGATTGCCAACTCCGGAGTGTCGTCGTCCACATGCCCGTAGGCGGCATTGTCACCGGTGAACAACCGCAGCCACGCGGCCCCACGCGGACTGTCACCTTCCACGGCGATCATGCCGAGATCCCCCGGTGCGCCCCACCCCTGCACGTAATGCGCCAACGACGGCACCCCACGCAACTCATCAGGCGAAACCCTGCCCTGCTCATGGGAATACGACGCCTCGAAGAGCATCTCCCACAGAAACTTCTCGTCGGCCACCTCGGCCGGCCGCACCACAACCCTGGACATCGCAGCGACTATACGGATGTCGCGCAGTCCGATCACGGGCATTTTCCGACGGAGCAGCAGCGCTCCGACCCTCCTACCGCAACCTTCCACAGCCGCGAAGCGACGCTCATGCACGGATCAAGCGGTCATTCCCGGCCCCGGTAGCGGTACGACATCGCGCGCGGTGAGCTCCCCGGCGCAGTGGTCGCACTCGAGCCGAACGTGCGCCTGTCCCTCGCAATCGCGGTGCCGGTAGTACACGGGCGGTCCGTCGGGCGCGACGTAGGTGTCCCCCCAGTCCTTGAACGCCATCAGAATCGGGTACACATCGTGCCCCTTGGGCGTGAGCCGGTACTCCTCGTACGCCCCGGTCTCCGCGGGCGCTTTGCGCAGAATCCCATGCTCGACCAGCCGATCGAGCCGATCCTGCAGCCGCCCCTTGGAAATCCCCAGATACGACTGGAACCCGTTGAACCGACGCACGCCCGCGAAGGCGGCCTTGAGTATCAGCAGCGTCCAGCGATCCCCGAACACCACCAGCGACCGCGTAATCGAACACGGCTCCTCGGCCAGCTCCTCATAGCGCATCTTCCAATCCTACCCAAGTGGTCTTAATATGAGACCGAGTCGAATCGGTCTCAAAACGAGACCGGTTCCGATCGATCGAGAGGGTACCCATGTCAGACAACACCGCCACTTCAGGCATCGAGCCCCTGAGCGGCCCGGATGCGACGGCCACCGGGCACTCCCCGACCACAGGACTGCCCGGACCCACCAGCGCCGCTCTCGGAGCGACCGGCACGGACCGCTATTCCGTCCTGCACTCCCTGCTCTCCGACCGCTACACCTGCCGGGCCTTCCGCCCCGATCCTGTTCCCCGCGAGTCCATCGAGCGCGTCCTGCACCTGGCCCAGCGCACCCCGTCCTGGTGCAACACCCAGCCCTGGCAGCTGAGCATCACCGACGACCCGGCGGCCACCGACCGTTTCCGCAAGGCCCTGCTCGACCACATGAACGGCACCGCGCCCGACTCCGACCTCCCCTTCCCTGCCGCCTACAACGGGGTCTACCGCGACCGCCGTCGTGAATGCGGTGGAGCCCTCTACGAGGCGGTCGGGGTGGTCCGCGGCGACCACGAGGGCTCCATGCGCCAAATGCTCCGCAACTTCGAGCTTTTCGACGCTCCTCACGTCGCGATCCTGACTACCGAGGCGGACCTGGGTGTCTACGGCGCAGTCGATTGCGGCCTGTACCTGACCTCATTCCTCCTGGCGGCCCAAAGCCTCGGTATCGCCACCGCCCCGCAGGCGGCGCTCGCGACCTACTCGCCCTTCCTGCACGAGTACTTCGGCATCCCGGAGCACCGCCAGATCATCGCGGGCGTCTCCTTTGGCTACCCGGACTCCGACCACGCCGTGAACGGATTCCACACCAGCCGTGCGGATCTCGGCGATGTCGTCACCTGGCACACCAACTGACATCCGAACCGCCCACTCTCACGATTCCGGTCGGCGTGATCGAGCACCGATGACGGAGTCCGAGACGTCCACCCTCACCCTTCTCGGACTCCGGCCGCGCCCACCGGCCCACTCGCACCCACAGCAGAATCCGCGAACTCGAAGCAGGACGGTCGTTCATTCGGGACTCGACCCCCGGCGAAGCGAGGGATCCGCCACATAGTGGGCCCGGACCGATCGGCGGGCCGGTTCACCGAGCGGACCGAACCTTAGCCGCGCCGGGGGAACCAACTCCCACAGCACCTTCGGGCTTCGAGAGCGCCCGGCCGATGCCCGCGCCGGACGCGAATCCACTGCGCTAGCGCGGCGACCGCTTGACGGCGCGGCACCGCTCGACGCCCACCGCGACCGCCGGAGGACGTCTCGGCGGGGCGAGACGGAATCGACGCGGGTTTTCGTGGCGGGGGGCTACCAGCCGGTTCCACCCGAAGCACCTCGAGCATCGTGAGGGAGCCTGCAGCCGATCCCGATCGGGCACTACCGGCCGGGCGAGCAAGACTCGGAACCAGAACGGCCGCCCATCCGCACTCAGTCATCGCGGCGCGAAAGCTCCGCCAGGTAGCCGCGCAGCCCGAACTTCAACTCCCGCAGTAGTTTCGGATCACCTTCCGGGTCGATTCGAAAGGCCTCCTGCATCAGCGCGTCCGCCATGAGCTGGGCGCTCAAGCAGGCGTCGGGCAGCCAATCTCGATCGGGCACCGCCTGCTGTGCGAGCAGCACGATCCGGAGCCCGTCCGCCATACGCCGCTTGTGCGCCCGATCCGCGTGCCGGATCGCCTCGGAGCCGTGCTGACCGAACCACAGCGCCCGAAACCCGTTCTCCCGCCGATAGATCTCCGAGAATCCGTCCACCAGCACCGCCACCGGATCCTCCCATCGCTCCCGCGCGGATGCGGTGACCAGTTCCGCCAGCACCACCTCGATCCGCTCCAGATACGACTCCGCCAAGGCCGCGAGCACCGCGTCCCGATCCGGCAGGTACTGATACAGCGATCCCGCCGAGATCCCCGCCTCCTGCGCCAGCCGCACCATCCGCAGCGCCTCGACGCCCTCGGTCGCGACCAGCCGGTCGGCCACCGCCAACACCTGCGCCAGCCGCTCCCGGCTCCGCGCCTGCCGTGGCACTCGCCGCACCGGCACCTCCGCCATAACTTCCTTCCCGAATACGAATGCGAATCTCATTCAGATTTTGTAGATTAGCTCCATGCCCGCCCCGCCGCGATCGGAACACCCGGAACCCGCCTCATATGGGGAGCATTCCTCCGTAGCGGGAGAAGCGCAGGCAGCCGCCGCGCTGACAAGTCCGGCCACGGGCTCGGAACACGCTCACCCGCGGCCAGAGTCCGCACGAGCACTCGCGACCGCGGAGTCGGTCCGTATCGACATCGCCGAGGCTTGCCACCGCTTGGCCGCCGCCGGCCTCCTGATCGGCACCGCGGGCAATGCCAGCGTCCGCTTGGACGACGCCTGCGCACGAGCCGTCACTATCGGCCGCGGCCCGGCCGAAGAGCATCCCAGCGACATCGCCACAAATGAACGCCGGTCGAACGGGCCCGACACAGACGCCGGGAGCGTCGGTCGTGAGAGCGGCGGAACAGTCGATCGGGAGTGCGCCGGACCTATCGCCTCCCCTACGCCACCCTGCGGCGGAGTCGTCGCGATCACCGCCACCGGCGCGGTGCTGGCCGAACTCACCCCCGAGCAGGTCACGCTGGTCGACTTGGACGGCACCGTCATCGCCGGTGAGTTCGCCCCGACCTCGGAACTCCAACTGCACCTCGGCATCTACCGCACTCTGCCCGCGAAGGCGATCGTCCACACGCACGCCCCCAAGTCCACCGCCTTCGGCTGCGTACTGGACGAGCTGCCCGTTCTCCACTATCAGCAACTCGTGCTCGGCGGCGAAACTCCCGTCGTCCCATTCCACCCGTTCGGCACCCCCGAACTGGCTGCGGCCGTGGCGAATTCACTCTCGACCGGCAAGCAGGCCACCCTCCTCGCCAACCACGGCGCGGTAACGCTGGGCGCCACCCTGAACCAGGCCGTCGAGAACGCCCTCCTCCTGGAATGGGCCTGCGCCCTCTACCTCGACGCCGCCACCCTCGGCACCCCCCGCCCCCTCACCCCCGAACAGCAGCAAGCAGTCATCGCGATAGCCCTCACCACCGGCTACGGCTCCACCAAACCCCTTGCCAAGGAACACGAATGACCATCATCACCATGGGCGTCCACGTCCTGGACATCCTCGTCCACCCCGTCTCCGCCCTCCCCGAGGGCCAGCAGACCGCCCTCGTCGAGAACATCCGCATCACCCCCGCGGGCACAGCTGCCGGAACCGCCGTAATCCTCGCCAAGCTCGGCGCCTCCGTTCGCACCGCAGGCGCCATCGGCACCGACTCCAACGGCGACTTCCTCCTGCACCTGCTCGAAAAGGCAGGCATAGACACCTCTCTCGTGGTCCGCAAACCCGACCACCCCACCTCCACCACGGTCCTGCCCATCCACCCCAACGGCGACCGCCCCACCCTCCACCTCCTGGGCGCCAACCCCTTCTACGCCCCCGAAGACATCGACTGGGACGAGATTTCCACCGCCACCCACCTGCACCTGGGCGGCCCGGAACTCCTGGGCCCCATGAACGCGGCCCGAATCCTCCAGCAAGCCAAGTCCCTGGGCCTGACCACCTCCGCCGACCTCTTGGCCCCCGGCTCCATGGGCTCCCTGGCCGCCATAGCCCCCGCCCTCCCCCACCTCGACTACCTCCTCCCCAACGAAGACCAGGTCCTTGGCTTCACCGGCACCAAAGACCTCCTAGCCGGCTGCCACATCCTCCACGCCGCCGGCGTAGACACCCTCGCGGTAACCCGAGGCCCCGCAGGCGTACTCCTGTTCTCCCCCACCCTCATCCAAGACTTCCCCGCCTACGAGACAACAGTCGTGGACACCACCGGCTGCGGCGACGCCTTCTCCGCCGGCTTCCTCCGCGCCATCACCCTCACCCGAGACCTCCCCGCCGCCGTCCGGTTGGGCTTGGCGACCGCCGCTCTGGTCGCCCAAGGCTTGGGCACCGACCACGGTAACTACACCCTCGAGACCGTGGACGACTTCACGTCCTCGGCGACACCGCTTACCAATCAACCGCAGTCGACCGAACCGTAGTCACGGAGCCCTCCCAGGAATAGACACAGAGGGTCTCCACATATCGATGATTCATCCACAGCGTGCACCTCTGCCCAGGTCGCTGGGATTCTCACCAGCCACCTCAGTGCCACTCTCAATCGGTGATCCGTACCCGTGCCGACTTGCTGGCGGACGGCGTTCCGTCGAGCACCATCGACGACCGCTGCCGCCGAGGCGCGTACACCCGGCTTCTTCCCAACGTCTACAGCCTCGAGCCACCGACGAGGATCACCAGATGCGAAGCGGTGATTGCATGGCTTCCGAGCGCGGTCCTCTCCCATCGCACCGCGGCATGGCTGCACGGCATGCTGCCCGAGCCGCCGAACGTCGAAGCCATCGTTCCCGCGAACATCCGGCGGGAGACTCCTGCTTGGCTTCGCATCTATCGTCGTAGTCTCGCGCCGGAGTGGAAATCCGAACTCCATGACCTCCCGGTCACGTCGGCGGCGTTGACGCTGATGGACTGTGTAGCCACTCTGGGACGGTCGGAAGCCGACGCGCTGATCGACAACCAGATCCCGAGAACAGTCAACCCTCAGGAAGTGCTCGACCTCTGCCACAGCGGTATTCGAGGGTCTCGCGCCCTCTACTCGCAGCTCCGCAAGGCGGCAATCCACCATGCGTCCGAACCTGAGCGACTCTTCGCACGTGCGTTGCGCGACCGAGGTCTCACTCTGCTGGCCAACCACCCGATCGGGCCATTTCGCGTCGACTTCGTAGACGAAGCATCCCGGGTCATCGTCGAGATCGATGGCCGTGAATTCCACAGCGCGCCTGCTGTTTTCCGCCTCGACCGACGTCGGCAGAACGCGTTGCTCCTCAACGGTTGGCTGGTGCTGCGTTATGCGGCGTCTGACATCTTCCAATCGTTGGATGCGTGCGCAGAGGAGACAGTTGAGGTTGTTCGGCGGCGCAGGAGGAGCCGCCGAGGGCGATAACCGGCCTCACCCTCCACAAACCACTCGATCCAGGCTGCAAACAGCCAATTCCTCACACAAAATGGAGCACCAGGCCGACCTCACCCAGTTTCCCGCGCCAACGCCACCAACCGCTCCCGAACCAACTCCGGCCGCTCATCCACAATGAAATGCCCACACCCCTGGACCATTTCGACCGTGTAATCATCGGCGCGCGCACTCTCCGCCGCCGCCAGCGAGTAGTGGACCGCCGCGTCATCCACTCCGAACAACGCCCGAATGGGCAGGGTGCCGCGTCGGCGCTCCGGCTTCCGCACCGAGGCAGGCACCTCCTTCAGCAAGAACGTCCGATACGTATCAGTAGCAGCCCTGGCAACGACCGGATCCTTGAATCTCTCCGAATAGACCCGCACCGTCTCATGGTCGAACACCGTCGGATCGCTGGCAGCGTTCCCGATCAACCACTCCAAGAACCGAGTCCGCCGCTGCAACGGCATCCCCAGCCCCGCAATCAAAGGCTGGTAAGCCAACATCCGCCAAGCCTGCCGAGCCACCACCTTCGCAGGCACCCAGGGATGCGCCATGTTCAACACCAGATACCCCCGAAACCACTCAGGCTCCCGCAACACCATCCGGTACCCCACGAACCCACCCCAGTCATGCCCCACCAACAAGACCTTCTCGTCCAACCCCAGCGCATCCATCAACGCCAGCACATCACTCGCCACATCGTCCTTCGCCCACCCATGCGGCGCAGGCCCAGACCACCCATACCCCGGCAGATCCGGCGCGATGACCCGCAGCCCTTCCGGAGGATCACCGAGCAGATCGCGGTACACGAAATGATGCTGCGGCCATCCATGCACCGCGAGAACCGGTACCCCACTCCCCGATTCGCTCACATGAAACTGCACTCCACGTGCCTCGACGAGCCGACGACGCACGCCAGCGATCTCAGGCGCTCCTTGCTCAGCGGTCATAACTCACGCTAGCCGAGCACGGGCCCGGCAACGCCGGAAACTATGTCACGAATGAATGCGTCCCACATCTCGCCCGAGAGCGCCAACGCCGGCTGGCTTACATCTTTCGAGTCACGAACCCCAACCACACCGCCGACGAATGCTACTTCGACGCAATCGGCCTTGTCGCCGCTATAACTGCTCTTGAACCATCGTGCATCGGCCGTCACGCTGAAAACTCCTTGGTTGCCTGCCGTAGCAGGCCACGGCTGGTCGTCTCGTCCAGCGACACGCGCTGAAGACTCTCGAGAACCCGATAGTAACGGCGGACATCGTCTTCCTTCTCCAGATAAAGGCAACCGACAAAGCTCTCCACGTACACCACCGGAGGACTTGCTGCTGAACCCTTCACCTCGGGATCGAACTCCAGAATCGCGAACTGCCCCACCGGATCTCCCACAGGAGCCCCAGCACTGAAGGGCAGCACGCGTACACAGACATTCGGCAGCTTCCCGATCTCCGCCAACTGTCGCAGCTGCCCGGCCATGACATCAGCCCCGCCCACGTTGCTCCGCAACACGCATTCGTGCAGCAAGACATCCAGATGCAGTGGCTGGCGCCGCCGAGTCACCATTGCCTGCCGCTTGGTCCGCAACTCGACGCGCCGCTCGTGCTCCACAGGACTCTCAGCAGGCTTCACTGCGCGAATCAGAGCTCGGGCGTAGTCCGGGGTCTGCAGGAGTCCCGGCACCAGCGCCGGCTGATAAGTGATCAGTCTCTGAGCAGCAGCTTCGAGCCCGACATACACATCGAAGTCCGCGGGCATCAAGCTGCCGTACTCATACCACCAACTCTTCTCAGAGGACTGTCTCAGCAACCCCACCATCGCCGCAGTCATCACCTCCGACATCTCTAACACTTCGCAAATCGCCTGCATATCACGCACTTTCACACGGGTCGACACCCCGCGCTCAAGCCGCTGAAGAACCGAAGAGCTGACATCGGCCAGCCGCGCAACCTTCTCCTGCGACATCGCCATAGCTGACCGTGCTTCACGCACATAGCGCCCGAGTTGGCGCCTCGGCAAGGTAGAACCGACCTCATCCATGCGTTCTCCAGGGATCGGCACCCGTACTGGGTGGTAGCACCCACCCAGTCTGATTGCTGCTCTGCAGATCCAGGCGAATACCACTGGGTGACCCAGTTCAGGGTACCCAGCACCCCGGATCGATGATGTGCTTTCGACATCAACCACGAGCGAAGGAGGCGCGATGTTCAACCAACCGCCCGTAACCATAGGAACCTGGGCTCTCACCTCACCAGGTTGTCCCGTGCGAGTTACCGTCGACGAAAGCAGGCAGTTCGCCACGGTAATTCTCGGACCTGACAACAGGGAGATCGAGATCTCCCTGGACGCCGAGACGCTCGCCGCCGTATTGCACAGGGGTTCGGCAGCCTTGGACCAGCTCATCGGGCGAACGCCAACCGATATCGACAGGTCCGGGACAGTGCCCCTGAGCGACGCCTTCACGAAACCTCGCGGCCGGGAACACATCACCTAGACTGCGACGTCTACCGACAGTCCGTGCCAACTGTGCGCACCTGTCAAAAACAGTGGCGTTGAAGATCGACACACTCCGGCCTCCATGACAAACTCGCGTCATGGTTAGGGCGGACAGGGACACGGAGGCCATACTCCGGGGGGAAATCTTCAAGCACCTCGAGGAGATGGTTCGCGAGACGGGTGCCGTTACCCGCCAACAGCTTTGGGATTTCACAGTGGACGGCCGGACTCATCGTCTGGTCGACCGCAACCGCGGCATTCGGAACCCGAGGGACATGCTGGCGACGCTATCGATCCTTTCCGATCCCAAGAGCAAGTATGCAGACGAAGAGATCGGCGACTCACTCTTCGCCTATGCATATCGAGAAGGCAGCGTAGAGGGGGACAACAAGAAGCTCCGCGCTGCATTGGAGTTTGACCTACCACTGATCTTGCTCCGCAAGATTGCGGATGGGGTGTTCGTGCCGGTAGTTCCGGTCTACGTGATCGCCGACGATAAACCCAACCGCCGCTTCATGATCGCCTTGGATGACACGCTTCGTTCGGTCTCGGACCCATTGAACCTCCTTCCGCTCGAACGTCAGTACGCGCAACGCATCACCAAACAGCGGCTGCATCAGCCCGAGTTTCGGGGTCGAGTCCTTCGGGCATACGAATGCCAGTGCGCTGTATGCAATCTCAAACACGCAAAGCTTCTGGATGCCGCGCACATCATCGCGGATGGACAACCCCACGGCACTCCGACTGTCGACAACGGTCTCAGTCTGTGCAAGATCCACCACGCCGCCTACGACGAGCAGTTCCTAGGCATCACGCCCGACTACGAGGTTCGCATCAACAGCGATCTCTTGGAAGAGCGTGACGGTCCAATGCTGCTACATGGCTTGCAGGAGATGCATGGCCGATCGCTGTTCACACCCTCACGCTCGAAGGACAAGCCCTCGAAAGACCGACTGGCTGAGCGCTTCAGAGAGTTTCAAGAGGCCAGCTGAAATCCTGGCCACCCACTCATCGTCAATCGTTCGCGATGTCCACAATGGCAGCATCGCTTGAATCGATAGTGGTGAAGCGGACGATCTTGTCGTCGGGGCCGGTGGCAGAGGCTGGAGCTACGAAGCCGAAGCCGACAACCACTTTTGCTGGGTCGACGCGACCTTCCGAGGTTACGTCGGGGTTGAAGCGAGGTTCTACTACGGGGTAGAGCATTACTACGCCGCGGCGGGGGGCCACGAGAGATTCAGTGTTGGCGTCTCGGGAGTTGGGAAGTGCGCCTGCTATTCGGCGAGCGATGCTGCGGTGACGACTGGTGGAGATGGCACCGAAGAGGGGGTCGCGGCGGCGGACTCGTTCCCAGCGGGTGAAGATGCGGCCGTTCTGACCCAGGGAGATGTCCTTTCGTAAGCGGTCGGCCTGCGGGGCGAGGATTATCCAGTCATCCACCTGACGGGAGGGGCCTCGGCTTATCGCGGCGAGATATTCGGCATGTGGGGCAAATTGGCCGGGGGTGAGCCAGCGCATCCGGTCGATGATGTCGATCAGTTCGGATGCGCCGAAACAGCCCGTCAGAGCGGAGAATCGATGAACGGGCTTGTTGTGGAGATGGTAGGCGAAATCGGTTGTCGTAGTAGTCAATCGGTCGAAGACCGGGGACCAGAGTTCAGTGTTGTGGCGCATATCCGCGGCCTTGATGGGGTAGGCGAACGGCTCGCGCCAGCTGCCAGGTGAACGGATCTCCACGAGTTGGGCGTTGTACATCTTGTTGGGGCTGGTGGGTCGCAGAGTCGGGAGGTGCTGGGATACCAAAGGAGGCACCTGAGCCGGGGTCACCTGTGGCATTCCGTCGACCATCACCGCGTACTGCTCGAGTTCGCTGCGGAAGCTTTCCTCGTCCATACATACCGCCTCGAACGCCTTGTACAGGTCGATGTCCTGCTTGCCCTGCACCTCTTCCCGCCCGATATACAGCCGCACCAGGTCCCGATACCCCTTGCGGAAGCCGAACCAGCGGCCCATCTGCATCAGAGCCGAGGCGTTGGCGGAGCGGCGGCGGAAGTAGGACACCGTAAGGCCTTCGACGGTGAATCCGCGGGACAACTTCTGGCCGCCGATGAGGATCTTCCAAATGGAACGGCGGTCGAAATCGGCGTCGCCGGTGGCTAGTTCAGCGTCTCCGTTCACCACGATGATGGGTTTCTGATCCGCGCTGATGTTCTGAACGGTGGGGCCGACGTAGGGCATCAGGTCGTCGTAGGTGGTGGGGGTGGTGTAGCCGGCGGAGCGAACGGCCGAGACCGGGGCTACGTCGGTATCGAAGAGGGTGCGGAGTCGGTCGTGGCCGCGGGCGCTGGAATAGGCTGCTTCCCACCAGATCTTGGTAATGCGACCGAGCAGCTCTCGGTGGGACTCGACCCAGTTGGACTCGTGAATGAGCATGGTGTGGTGGCGGAAGTAGCTGTCACCCAGTCTGTCTCGGTCTTGACGGTAAAGCTTCATTGCGCCTGCCAGGACGAACATGTCGATGGCACGTTCGAGCGGTTCGGTGTCGTCTTCGTCGGTGACTACGACGTCGCGCACGTGAGCCAGCTCGTTGGAGTTGGCTACGTTGCGGTCGTCATCTGTGTCGTCGAGGTCGAAGTCGTGGAAGTCGCTGGCGCCCATGTATCCCTCGGGACGGGCGAGGGAGATGATGAAGTCCTTGGGGAAGATGTCGGCGCTGTCGCTGGGGTCGATGAAGACGTTCGCGTAGGGAGTTGCGGTGTAACCGACGTACTGGGCGCGGGGCAGCATGGTCAGGAGTTGGGAAATCTTCTGATTGATCGCAGTACGTTCGACGTCAGGCTTGGGCCGCGAGGTGTTGACCGAGGCTTCATCGGATTCGTCGTCGATGATCAGGACCGGGATCTCGTCGAGCGGGGTGCGGATCTTGTTGAGGTCCTTCACCAGTTTCGTGAGTACCGACTTGTTCTTCTTCACCACCATCAATCGGGCTGCGGCGCGATGCAGGTTCACAGGGTCGTAGAGCGGAAGCGCAGGTTCCTGCTTCTCGAACTCCAGCGCGACGATGCCTTGCAGCAGGCTTTTGTAGTCGTCGTACCGGGTGGTCAGGCGGTGGATGTCGAACCCACCCAGAGCAGAAGGGACAGTGCCGAATTCGACGAACTTGCGCTGGATCCACTCGGGATCGTCGGCATAGTCGGATTCGAATTCGCTGGCGCCGCGCAGCACGTTCTCCCGGCCGACCAATTCCATGTCGAGTCGGCGCTGGGTCTGATCACGCAGCAGGTTCAGAGTGCCACCCAGGACAATGACGAGCCGGTAGCCCGCATCGATTGCGCGCGCGATGACGCCGGTGAAATTCGCGGTCTTGCCGGACTGCACATAACCGACGACCAATCCCTTGGACTGGTACGCCTCCGGCCGAGTTGGATCCGAGAGTCGTTCCACCACACTTTCGGTCGCCATATCGAGGGTCGTGATCGCATGGTCGGTCCACCCGCGGCGACTCAGCAGCTCGCTGTACATCGGCCAGTACCAGGACCGACCCTGATGGGTGTCGTGCCAGGGCACGAATTCCTTGCTGATTACCACGGGCAGCGGCACTTTGATCACCGGTACCGCGGCGTCGAGCAGCTTCGCTGTTTGCCCGTCGAGCACCAGTTGTGCGTATACATCGGCGCGGCGGAGGTCGGTGCAGGGCTCGGCGGTCGACCATTGCGGTCTGGGGGCGAAATCCCAGACCCGCAACTGCTTTCGCCACAGATCCACGAGTTGATCACCGGCGTCTGCGGCACGCAACGCCTGTTGGAAGTCTGCTTCGGAGGCGTACGGCGCTGCGCCGGGGATGTCCTCGGCGTGATACTCCAACGCGCGTTCGAGGCGCTTGGGTTTGTTGCGGGACAGATCATTGAGAACCGATGTGTGCAAGGCGATTCGCGGCGCCGCGTCCGGGATGTGCAATGTCATCGTCATTCACCGTCCCGGTCGCTCAAGCGATCCATCTCCGCGCGTGCAGCTGCCACCAGTACTGATTGCCACATTTGCAGATTGTCCTTGTCGCGTGGACCGATTCGTTCGCGTTGGAAGACCTCGTGCACCATCAGATACAGCATCGACTTGATCATCGGGGCGTCGTTGAGGCCACCTCGGCGGCCGCCGAGGATGCCGGGGCGGTAGCGCTGGTTCAGGAGGATCTGGCGGTCCTCACGGTCGAGTTCGAAGAAGGCATCGCCCTCCAGGGCCTGCCATTTGATGACGATCGGTTCCTCGCCGATCAGGGGCGGGAGTTCTTCCGAGATCACCTCTCGGATGCTGGGGTCCAGGCCTTTTCCCGGCGGGATCACCGGCTTGCGTTCTACGCCTGCGCGTTTGCGCGCATCACGGTAGGTGGTGTCCGCGTCTGCGACGTAGGTTGCGAAGAACGCGCCGCTGTCGTCTGCCGCGTTCTCCAGTGCCGCAATGAACTCCGGCGAGATTTCCACGCCGTCCTTCTTCACAGTCAGGCGGAACACATCGCTGGAGGTGGACGGCAGCTCGACCGCGACCCGGGCCAGGGCCAGGTGCTGTTCGGGTTGGCGGAAGTTGTTCCAGCCGCCCGCCTGGACGAGGCGGTCGTTGCGGTAGAGGTAGAAGCCCTGGGTTTCGATGAGCGAACCGATGCCGCGGAATTCGGCGATCGAAGATTTGGGCGGCCAGATGTGGGCGGTCATCGACACCACACCGACCTCGGCGTTCTCCACCTTGAAGGTCTTCGGATAGTCCTGATTTCCGGTGATCGGGTAGCCGAACGGGTCGAGCGGCATGACGCCGTAGCTGGTCACCACCATGCCGGTGGTGATGTCCTCGACCGCGATGGTGATGTTGAAGTCCTCACGGGTGAGGAATCGGTGCAGTTGCAGGCCCAGGTGCATGCCGAGTTTGGCGATGATCCGAGCGATGTAGCGTTCGGTCTGCTCCAGACTTCCGTTGCGCGGGAAGTCCTTCACGCCGTCCCAGCGCACGACGGTGCCGTTCCATTTGATCGGGCTGCCGCCGGAGTAGCGGTCGATAAGGGATTGGGCGTACGCCGGTTCGACTATGTCGCAGTGGAATCCGTCTTTCGCGTGCTCCATCACCCAGCGTCGTCCGGCCGGGCGACTGGTCTTGGTGCGACTGACCACCGCGACGGCCGACGCGCTGCTGAGCGACGCCGATTTCAGGCCGGTGCCGAACATGCCGAGCGCGCCGTGCTGGTAGTCGCGGCGACCGCCGACGGTCATGGCGACGTCGAGCTCGTCCTCGGTCATGCCGCAGCCGTCGTCGACGATGAGGAGGCTGACCAGGCGGTCGCCGTCACGCAGGAAATGAATCACCACGTCGTTGGCGCCCGCGTCGATGGAGTTGTCGACCAGGTCGGCTACGGCGGCTTCGAATCCGTAGCCCTGGCTGGTGAGCGCCTCCATGTATCGCGGATCCGGCGGGAGTTGCTTGCTGCCGACTGTCGGTACATCGAACTTCCACTCGTCCGCCATGTCCACCCCGATGCCACGTAATTGCCGACCCCGTTCCGAGCAGTGCGGAACTCAGTGAACAATACGTACGCCATCGGAGGTTGTTACGCCAGCTGTCGAAGCGGACAGGAAGCGCGAATGTGCGTACCGGTCAGTAGGACTCGGTGATCAGATGTACGGGCTCGGGCTCGGGGCGCAGGGGATCTTGGGGACCGAGCCGGGGGTGAAGGTGTTGAGCATCAGCGCTGCCACGGTCGGGTCCACCGAGACGCTGTTGTGCCCCGCCAGGTTCACCGGACAGACGTCCTGGAGGGTGATGTTGGTGGCGTTGGGGGCTTCTCGGATGCCGCTGGTGTACGGGACGACTTCCATGTCGGCCTTGGTGACCAGGTTGGTGTAGTGCACGTCCGGGGCGTAGACGCCGGCGGCTTGGAGGTTGTGGATGAAGTCGGAGACCGGGAGCATGTCGACGCAGCCCTGGCAGATCGGGCGGAGGGCGGCGAAGACGGCGTTCTGGGCGTTGAGGCCGTAGGCGGCGTTGACGAGGGGGTCCGCGACGTGGGTGCCCTGCCAGATGGGGACCAGGTTGAACGTTTGGTCGACCACCTGGTTGCCGCCGTCGAAGAGGAGGTAGTTGGCGGCTACCAGGGTGCCTTCGGACCAGGTCAGCAGGTCTACCTTCGGGGCGCCGGTGGTGGCCAGGACCCGGTTGACGAAGTCGCGTAATTCGGTGCTGGACTGCGGGATCGGCTCGAGGCCGCCCATGCCTGCGATGGGGCCCGCCTGGCCGGGGTAGATGCCGTAGGTGACCGAGAAGACGCAGTAGCCGTTGTTGTGCAGGAGCGGGGACATCGCGGGCCAGCCCGCGCCGTTGCCGGTGATGCCGTGGACCAGGACCACGGGGCGGGGGTGCGCGGCGGTGGGGACGCAGGACCAGTCGTTTCCGCCGGGTGGGGTGTAGGGCGGCTTCGCGGCGTTGGTGTCCGAGAACCATTGCGCCACTGAGTAAACAACGGGGAGCTGGTCGGGTTCGGCGGCGGCGGTTCCTCCCGAGACGAGCATCGCGGTGGTTGCTGCCAAAGATAGGCCGAGACGACTCCAGATGCGACGCAAGCGATCCTCCGGTGTCCATGCGAATGGGTAGCCGAGAAGTCGCTGCGCGCGACCGATTGCCACTGTATCGCCGGACATGCCGGACATCGCGGGCAAAACGCCGACGGCATCCAGCAGCGTTCCGCGGACAGCGGCCGCTCAGAGTCCCGCGCCGAGAACCCGCATGCAGCGCACCACCAGGCTCGCCGGATCCTGTCCCCCATCGGCCGCCCACTGCTCCAGGGCGATTCGGATGGAACCGGCGGCAGCGGCTGCCAGCAGACGCAGATGTAGCGGATCCGCATCGGGTCCGCCCAATTCGGCCAGTACCCTTCGCAATTCGCGTTCGCCCTCCATGTTGATGCGATGCCAGACCGCGCGCAGGGCGGGGTCGGTGTCCATCGCGCGCAGCAGGCCCCGGGTGAGCTCGAAGTCCTCGCCGCCGTCGATGGTCAGGGAGCGGACGGCGGCGGCTTCGAGGTCCGCGAGGGTGGGCAGGCCGCCCGATCCGGCCGCGATCGCCCCGAACCAGCGTTCCGCGCCGGTGGCGAGCATCGGCTCGACCGCGTCTTCCTTCGTGCGGGCGTAGCGGTAGAAGGTACGCAGTCCGATGCCGACCTCGGCGGCGATCTGGTCGGCGGTCACGTCGGCCGTGCCGTGTTCGGCGAACAGGCGCGCGGCGGCGCGGGCGATGTCCAGGCGCGTTTCGGACTTGCGGCGTTCGGCCAGGGTGGGGCGGCGCGCTGCGGGTTCGGTGCGCGGTGCGGGCACTCCACTACCTCCGGGTCAGGGGATGTCTATCGGCAATCCTAGTCGACGGGATGCCACTATGGCATGACGTGCCATTGAGGCGTAACGTGTCGAGTAGTGGGGCAGGACCCCGAAAAGGCCAGGTCGAACCCCGAGAGCCTGGCACAGCTGGAACAAGGAGATGTCGCAATGGAGCGTTTCACCGATCGCCGAGTACTGATCACGGGCGCGGGATCCGGGATCGGACGGGCCACCGTGCACCGCATCCTGGGTGAGGGCGGGCGCGTGGTCGCTGCCGATATCAACCAGGACGGGCTGGCCGAGACCGCCAAGCAGGCCGCCGCGAACGGGAATGGCGACCGGCTCAGCACCGTCGCGATCAATATCGGCGACGAGGATTCGGTCAAGGCGGGAGTCGCCTCCGCGGTGGAGACCCTCGGCGGGCTGGACGCGCTGGTCAATGCCGCGGGAATTCTGCGTTCGGCGCACACCCACGAGATGCCGCTGGCCGATTTCAACACCATCATCACGGTCAACCTGACCGGTACGTTCCTGATGATCCGCGAATCGCTTCCCGCGCTGCTGGAGTCGGGCAAGGGCGTGATCGTGAACTTCACCTCGACGTCGGCGTTCTTCGCCCACCCGTATATGACCGCGTACGCCGCGTCCAAGGGCGGCATCATGTCGATGACCCACGCGCTGGCCGCGGAGTACGGCAAGCAGGGGCTGCGCGTGGTCGCGGTCGCGCCGGGCTCGATCTCCAGCGATATGACCGACGGCAAGGGCCCGGGCCTGCCCGCCGACGCCGACTTCACCCTGTTCACCAAGCTGATGCCGATCCTCGGCCAGGGCTTCGCCTCACCCGACACGGTCGCCGGCGTCGTGGCCATGCTCGCCTCCGACGATGGTGCGTTCATCACCGGCACCGAGATCCGCATCGACGGCGGCACCCACCAGTAGTCACACACACTGGCGCCGGTTAGCTTGCGCCTGAAAGACATTCACCACACGGCCCGCCGGATGCCCGGCGGGCCGTTGGCGTGCGAGAGTCAACCGGCGATGACCCCGGCAACCCCGTCGAGAATCAGGTCCAGGCCGAAGTCGAAGTCCTCGTCGCCCGGCTCGGCGGTGTCGGGGATCGACTCGAACAGGCCCGAGGCCAATAGTGCTGCCACGTCGGGGAATCGGGTCTCGTCCACCACCGCGGACAGCTCTCGCTGATAGCCGCGCAGGGCTTGCGATTCGTTGAGATCCGCTGCGCCACGGTGTACTTCGAGTTGGCGACCAGTGAGGAAAGCCTGGCGAACGTAGCCGCCCACCACGGTGATCACGCCGATCTTCGCGGGCCAGTCCAGCGCGGTCTCGCGCAGCGTGCGAAGTCCCACGTCCATCCACGCGATCGCGTGCGGGCCGCGCGGCGGACCGACGATCGGGAGCTGCGCGAGCCACGGATGCCGCCGGTGAACGGCGAGTTGCGCACGCGCCCAGTGACTTAAAGCAGGTCGCCAGTCGCCGGGGACGACACCGGGGATGTCGGGGAACGGTCCCAGCGCCAGATCGGCCATCAGTACGTTCAGCTCGTCTTTGGACCCGATGTGCCGATACAGCGACATCGGCGTGACGCCGAGGGCCGCAGCGATTTTCGGCAGCGTCACCGCGGGCAAGCCGCCGAGGTCGGCCAGATCGATCGCCGTGCGCACGACGCGATCGACGTCCAGCCCGGCGGGACGGCCCAGCCGCGCACCCGCTCGCAGTCGCCACAGTCTGGCGAGCTCATCGGAGATGTTCTCGTCGGCCATTCCTGCGCGTTACCTCCGGTCTGCTCTTGACAACGAAGTTAACATACTCCTTATAGTATAAGTCATATACTTATGGTGCGGCGGGACTCACCTCGGCCATACCGGACCTGACACCACCGAACACCCACACCCGAGCTGGGATCCGCATCCACGGGCGAGCCCCCGCCCACCGACACGGCACCCCTGAAACGGGCGGCCCGCGAGGAGACGGGCACCTGGGCCTAACCGAGACCGCACGCGGGGACACGCCCCTTCGGCGAGGCCAACCGGTCGCGGTGGCACCCCCTCCGCGCGCGCCCGCCGCACCAGCCCCACCCACAGCACCGCCAGCCAACTGCCACCGACCACAGGCAGGGCCACACCACCCACTGCCCGAAGCCGCACACATCCACTTCACCAGAACCGAGATCCCATGGACAACAACGCAATACAGCGAATCTCCGGAGCCTCCGCACTGATCGGCGCGGCCTTCCTCCTGATCGAACTACCCCTGTACTTCGTCTACTCCGGCCCACCCCCGGACGGCAACATCCTCACCCGCAGCCTCTTCGGCCTGCTCGGCACGACCGCGCTGATCGTCTTCATGACCAGCCTGAACCACCTGATCAAACGCATCGGCCCCGCGTACGAGTGGGTCGGATCGCTCGCCACCACCGCCGGATCGATGTGGCTGACAGTCGTTTTCGTCTCCACCGCCCTGGAGGTGGGCGCGGTGATCCAGTCCCCCACCGACATCGACCCGACCATCACCGTCTCGGGCACCTACATCCTCTACGGCACCGTTTCCCGGCTCCTCGAGGCGTTGTTCTTCGCGGCCTTCGGTGTCGCGATCGGCCGCACCGCACTGCTCCCCCGGTGGGCCTCGCGATCGGCGTACGCCCTGGCCGCAATCAATCTCGCGTTCGTCCCGTCCCTGTACTTCGGCAACACCCCTGCGAACTTCTACGCCGCCAACGGCTGGGGAACCACGGCGACCCTCGGCGGATTCACCATGATCTGGCTGCTGTTCATCGGAGTAGCGCTGCTCCGCGCCACCGCGGCTCCGCCCCTGAGCGCCGCTCATCCCTGAGGACTACCTCACCCTGAAATTTCCCGGAAGAATGCTCATACCATGGTCTTTCGCGCGGCATCTGCGGCACAGTCGAGAACTATGCAGTCGATCAGAAGAACCGCCCGCATCGCCGTGGCCGGTGCCCTCGTCCTGATTCCGCTCGGCGCGGTCACCATCCCGGCCACCGCCGACATCACCCTCGAGCCCGGTGTTTCCGAAGTGGCCCGGCCCCACCACAATGACCGAGACCCGTGGAACGACAACAACTCCCGCGACCCCTGGAACAACAACCGGCACGATCGCCGCGACGACGATTGCGACCGGAACGACCGCAACCGGTCGCATGACCCGAACCGGTCCTGGTATCAGCAGGCTCTTCCGCGCGGGGCGTTCGGCAGCTCCTGACCGCGACCCGCCCGGGATTCGGGACAAACCACTGATTACGGCACGCACGTCCTCACCAGCGCATACTCTGCGCGAAATGTACTGTCTGGCACTGGTGCTGGCACCGCCCAATCACCCCGACCCGGTCCGCTTCGCGGAGACGGCAATGACGCCCTACCTGCGGGACGACCGCGAGACCCGCGACGATTCCCGACCGGACGATCCCAGACCCTACGACGGCTTCCGCATCGGCTGGCACGACGAGACCGGTGTGCTGTGGCGCTCCCGGCTCGGCGATCTGCCCGCCCATCACCCCGTGGAGGGGGCCTCGGACGAGACTCGCCGCGTCGGCGACGTGGACTTCGACAACCGCCTGTTCCCCATCCCCTCGGCCGTGCTCACCCCGGACGGCCGCCTGCATCAGGTCAGCCCCAACTTCTTCCCCAGGGTCTCCGAATGGCACGCTGCCCGTGACCTTCTCACCGAGGACCCCGATCGCATCCTGATCCCGATGGCCTGTTACTGATGAATGCCGAAGGGCCCGTTCGCATCAGCGAACGGGCCCTTCGAAAAGCTGGAAACCTTACGCGGTTTCGGTGATCGGGCGATCGACCCAGCTCATCAGACCACGCAGCTTGGCGCCGGTGACCTCGATGGGGTGCTCGGCGTTGGCCTTGCGCAGGCCCTCGAGCTCGGTGTTGCCGTTCTCGACGTTGGCCACGAGGCGCTTGACGAAGGTGCCGTCCTGGATGTCGGACAGGATCGCCTTCATGCGCTCCTTGGTGCCGGCGTCGATGACGCGCGGGCCGGACAGGTAGCCACCGAACTCGGCGGTGTCCGAGACCGAGTAGTTCATGCGGGCGATGCCACCCTCGTACATGAGGTCGACGATCAGCTTGAGCTCGTGCAGGACCTCGAAGTACGCCATCTCGGGCGCGTAGCCGGCCTCGACCATGACCTCGAAGCCGGTCTTGACGAGCTCTTCGGTGCCACCACAAAGAACGGCCTGCTCACCGAACAGGTCGGTCTCGGTCTCTTCCTTGAAGGTGGTCTTGATGACGCCGGCGCGGGCACCACCGATGGCCTTGGCGTAGGACAGCGCCAGGGCCTGGCCCTCGCCCTTCGGGTCCTGGTCCACGGCGATGAGCGCGGGAACGCCCTTGCCGTCGACGTACTGACGACGCACCAGGTGACCGGGGCCCTTCGGGGCGACCATGGCGACGGTGACGTTGGCCGGAGCCTTGATCAGACCGAAGTGGATGTTCAGGCCGTGGCCGAAGAACAGCGCGTCGCCGTCCTTCAGGTTGGGCTCGATGTCATTGGTGAAGATCGAGGCCTGCGCGGTGTCGGGCGCGAGGACCATGATCACGTCGGCCCACTCGGAGACCTCGGCGGGGGTGCCGACGGTCAGACCGGCCTCTTCGGCCTTCGGGCGGGACTTGGAGCCCTCGGTCAGGCCGACGCGGACCTCGACGCCCGAGTCGCGCAGGCTCAGCGAGTGGGCGTGGCCCTGGCTGCCGTAGCCGATGACAGCGACCTTGCGGCCCTGGATGATCGACAGGTCAGCGTCGTCGTCATAGAACATCTCGACTGCCACTTTGGGGTTCCCTTCTGGATGGGCTCATCCCCGCCGAACGGGGAACTTTCATGAATTCAAATGTGTGTATCGGTTCAACGCGAACCGGGGCCCCGCATACGCGGGAAGGTGGCCGCCGACCTTTCGATCGGCGATAACCCTAGCGTGTGGCCGTAATCGACTTGGGCCCGCGGCCCACCGCGACGACACCGGACTGCACGATCTCGCGGATGCCGTACGGCTCCATCATGCGAAGCAGCGCGTCGAGCTTGGACCGGGTTCCGGTCGCCTCGATCGTCAGCGCATCGGGTGACACGTCGATCACCTTGGCGCGGAACAGATTCACCGCTTCGATCACCTGGGTGCGGACGCTGGCGTCGGCGCGCACCTTCACCAGGATCAGCTCGCGGGCAACGGAGGAGTCGTTGTCCTGCTCGACGATCTTGATGACATTGACCAGCTTGTTGAGCTGCTTGGTGACCTGCTCGAGCGGCAGGTCCTCGACCGTCACGACGATGGTCATGCGCGAGATATCGGGGATCTCGGTGCCACCGACCGCGAGGGACTCGATATTGAACCCGCGGCGGGAGAACAGGCTGGCCACGCGCGCGAGCACGCCCGGCTTGTCCTCCACGAGCACGGAAAGGGTATGGGTCGTGCTCATTGCTCGGTCCCCTTCTGGGCGGCATCGGCAGCGCGCTCGTGCGCGGTCAATGTGGCCTGCTCGTGCGACATGGCCTCGTGGATGACGGCGGGCTCGGAGACCGACTCGTCGTCGTCGAACAGCGGGCGGATGCCGCGCGCGGCCATGATCTCGTCGTTGGAGGTGCCGGCGGCGACCATCGGCCACACCTGCGCGTCCTTGCCGACGATGAAGTCGATCACCACGGGACGGTCGTTGATCGACTGCGCCTCGCGGATCGCGGCCTCCACGTCCTCTTCCTTCTCCACGCGAATTCCGTGGCAGCCCAACGCTTCCGCGAGCTTCACGAAGTCCGGGATGCGCAGGGTGTGTGTACCCAGATCGGTGTTCGAGTAGCGCTTCTCGTAGAACAGGGTCTGCCACTGGCGGACCATGCCGAGGTTGCCGTTGTTGATCAGCGCGACCTTGATCGGCACGCCCTCGACGGCACAGGTGGCCAGTTCCTGATTGGTCATCTGGAAGCAGCCGTCACCGTCGATGGCCCAGACCTCGCGATCCGGCATGCCCATCTTCGCGCCCATGGCGGCGGGCACCGAGTAGCCCATGGTGCCAAGGCCACCGGAGTTCAGCCAGGTACGCGGCTTCTCGTACTTGATGAACTGCGCGGCCCACATCTGGTGCTGGCCGACGCCGGCGCAGTAGATGGCATCGGGACCGGCGAGCTGCCCCAGCTTCTCGATGACGAACTCCGGCGACAGCGAACCGTCGGACGGGGTCTTCCAGCCCAGCGGGTACGAGCTGCGCACGCCGCTGAGGTAGGTCCACCACTGCGAGATCTCCAGCAGCGGAGCGGTTTTGCCGGTGGCGGCCGGATCGGCCTTGAGGGTCTCGATGAGCTCGGCGATGACCTCGCGGCAGTCGCCGACGATCGGGACGTCCGCATGCCGGTTCTTGCCGATCTCGGCGGGGTCGATATCGGCGTGGATGACCTTGGCATTGGGCGCGAAGGAGTCCAGCTGACCGGTGACGCGGTCGTCGAAACGCGCGCCCAGGGTGATCAGCAGGTCCGACTTCTGCAGGGCCGCAACGGCTCCCACGGTGCCGTGCATGCCGGGCATGCCCATGTTGAGGGTGTGGGTGTCGGGGAACGCGCCGCGCGCCATCAGCGTGGTGACGACGGGGATGCCGGTCAGCTCGGCGAGCTCGAGCAGTTCCTCGGACGCATCGGCCTTGATCACGCCGCCGCCGACGTAGAGCACCGGAGCCTTGGACTCCATGATCATGCGGGCGGCTTCGCGCACCTGCTTGCCGTGCGGCTTGGTCACCGGACGATAGCCGGGCAGGCGCATCTCCGGCGGCCAGCTGAACGTGGTCTGCGCCTGCAGCACGTCCTTCGGGATGTCGACCAGGACCGCGCCCGGGCGGCCGGAGGAGGCCAGGTAGAACGCCTCGGCCAGCATGCGCGGGATGTCGATCGGGTCGGTCACCAGGAAGTTGTGCTTGGTGCACGCCATGGTGATGCCGGAGATGTCGGCTTCCTGGAAGGCGTCGGTGCCGATCAGGCTGCGCCCGACCTGGCCGGTGATCGCGACCAGCGGGACCGAGTCCATCTGCGCGTCGGCGATCGGGGTCACCAGGTTCGTCGCGCCGGGACCGGATGTGGCCATACACACACCGACCTTGCCGGTTGCCTGGGCGTAGCCGGTGGCCGCGTGGCCGCCGCCCTGCTCGTGGCGGACCAGCACGTGGCGAACCTTGACCGAATCGAACAGCGGATCGTAGACGGGGAGAATCGCGCCACCGGGAATACCGAAAACCGTGTCGACGCCGAGCTCCTCGAGCGAGCGGACGACGGACTGCGCGCCGGTGACCCGCTCGGGCGGGACCTGGCGGCGATTCGGAGTGCTGGCCACAGGCGCAGTCGGCTGCGAGGCCGAAGGCGCGGGCCGACGGGCCGAGGGCCCGGGTCGGGCGGTAGGTGCGCTCACCGTCTTGGTTCCTTACTGCTTGTCGTTCCGGTCCAAAGGGCTGTGCCTGAACAAGTGAGATGCCTGAACACAAAAAAGCCCCCGACAGCCATGGCTGTTCGAGGGTGGCGCGTCGCAGTCGCGAGCTGACGTAATTGACTACAGTCGTCGGCTCAGCGCTGGACGCGCCGGCCGATTACGAGCAACTCGATTCGATTCACGCACAAGACGGTAATTGTGCCTGCATCGTCCAGTCAAACATCTGACCAAGGGTGTCCCATTATGTGAGACAGAGCGGTTGTTCGGGTCCGTTCAACACAATGCGAGGATGGGGGTGTGTCATCACCGCATCAGTCCGTGCCACCGGCGCAATCGTCCCACACCCCCGACCTCGGATCGGACACGGGTCCATTTCCCGAAGCCCGTTTCCGCAGCGACTGGCTGTGGCTGCTGGGCGTGTTCATCGGTCCGCTGATCGTTGTCGTCCCGCTCTGGCTGCTACGCCTGCAAACCGATCTGACCAGCACCGGGGTCGAAACTCGCGGGTTGGCCCGGACCCGGCGGGTGCCGTGGTCCGAGATCGAGGGCGTGCGGGTGCCCGGCTTCGGCCGGGTGTATCTGCGCACCACCGATGGCACCGAGATCCCGCTGCCGGGCGTCGACTTCGCGCGGCTGCGGGCGCTGCTGGTGGCCGCGCGCGGTCGCATCCAGGACCCGGGTGTGCGCGTGATCGGACTGACCCGGCTGGCGCACATCGCGGTGTTCATGGTGCTGATGGGTGTGATCTTCCCGTTCGCCGGGCTGCCGCAGGTGCTGTGGATTCTGTTCGCGATTCCGATCGCCATGGCGGTGTGGATCGAGCGCACCCGGACCAAGGTGTCCGCGGACGGTCTGCACTTGCGGACCATGTTCTCGACGCGGCACATCGATTGGTCCGAGGTGAAGGGCCTGCGCATTCCGGCGCGCGGTTTCCTGCGGGTGCATCTGGCGGACGATTCCGATGTGAGTTTGCCCGCTGTCGGCTACGACCGGCTGCGCGATCTGGTCGAGGCGTCCGACGGCCGGATCCCGGATCCGTTCGTGGAACCCGAGGACGCGGACGAGGCGGAACTCGTCGCGAGCGAGGTCGAGGAGCCGATCACGGCCGAGGCCGATGAGCACGGCACCACGCCCTCGGAGCGCGACACTTCAGACAAGTAGGCGCGTGTCGGGGTGCGAGGTTTCGGGCGCTGAGAGGGACCGGCCAGCGCGGGAGTAACGTTGTGATCCCCGCCGGACCATTCCGGTGTAGTCGCCGACCAGCCCCTGCGACGAGAACTCGAGGATCGAAACTCATGCCACCGCTTCGCTCACGAACCACCACCGTCGGACGCAATGCCGCGGGAGCTCGCGCTCTCTGGCGCGCCACGGGTATGACCGACTCCGATTTCGGCAAACCGATCGTCGCCATCGCGAACTCGTACACGCAGTTCGTGCCGGGCCATGTGCATCTCAAGAATGTCGGCGAGATCGTGGCCGAGGCGGTTCGGGCGGCGGGCGGCGTACCTCGCGAATTCCACACCATCGCGGTCGACGACGGCATCGCCATGGGTCACGGCGGCATGCTCTACTCGCTGCCCTCGCGCGAGATCATCGCGGACTCGGTCGAGTACATGGCCAACGCGCACACCGCCGACGCCCTGGTGTGCATCTCCAACTGCGACAAGATCACCCCGGGGATGCTGAACGCCGCCATGCGGCTGAACATCCCGGCCGTGTTCGTCTCCGGCGGTCCGATGGAGGCCGGTAAGGCCGTCGTCGTGGGCGGCGTCGCCCAGGCCCCGACCGACCTGATCACCGCCATCTCCGCGAGCGCCTCGCAGGTCGTCACCGACGAGGGCCTGGACGAGGTCGAGCGCAGCGCGTGTCCGACCTGCGGCTCGTGCTCGGGCATGTTCACCGCCAATTCGATGAACTGCCTCACCGAGGCGCTGGGCCTGGCCCTGCCGGGCAACGGCTCCACCCTGGCCACCCATGCCGCCCGCCGCGCGCTGTTCCAGAACGCGGGCCGGGTCATCGTCGATATCGCCACCAAGTGGTACCGCGACGACGACGCCTCGGTGCTGCCGCGAAATGTGGCCAACGCCAAGGCTTTCCGCAACGCGATGGCGCTGGACGTGGCCATGGGCGGCTCCACCAACACCGTGCTGCACACCCTCGCCGCCGCGCAGGAGGGTGAGATCGACTTCGATCTCGCGACCATCGACGAGATCTCGCGCCGCGTGCCGTGCCTGTCGAAGGTCTCCCCCAACTCCGATTACCACATGGAGGACGTGCACCGCGCCGGTGGCATCCCGGCTCTGCTCGGCGAATTGCGCCGCGGCGGGCTGCTGGAAACCGACGTCACCACCGTGCACACCGCGACGGTCGAGGAGTGGCTCGACACCTGGGACATCCGCTCCGGCAAGGCTTCCGAGGAAGCGATCGAGCTGTTCCACGCCGCGCCCGGCGGCGTGCGCACCACCGAGCCGTTCTCCACCGAGAACCGCTGGTCCTCGCTCGACACCGACGCCGAGGGCGGGTGCATCCGCTCGGTCGAGCACGCGTACACCGTCGAGGGCGGGCTGTGCGTGCTGCGCGGCAACATCGCACTCGACGGCGCGATCCTCAAGACCGCCGGCATCGACGAGGACCTGTTCACCTTCGAGGGCCCGGCCGTGGTGGTCGAGTCCCAGGAGGAGGCGGTCTCGCTCATCCTCGGCAAGAAGATCGTGCCGGGCGATGTGGTCGTGGTGCGCTACGAAGGCCCCAAGGGCGGTCCGGGTATGCAGGAGATGCTGCACCCGACCTCGTTCCTCAAGGGCATGGGCCTGGGCAAGAAGTGCGCGCTCATCACCGACGGCCGGTTCTCCGGCGGCACCTCGGGTCTGTCCATCGGGCACATGTCGCCCGAGGCGGCCGGCGGCGGCGCGATCGGCCTGATCGAGAATGGCGACCGCATCCGCATCGACGTGCACTCCCGTGCGCTCGAATTGCTGGTCTCGGACGAGATTCTCGCCGAGCGGCGCTCGAAGATGGATGCGCGCGAACGGCCTTGGCAGCCCGTGGCTCGTGAGCGGCCGGTCACCACCGCGCTGCGCGCGTACGCCGCACTCGCCACCTCCGCGGACAAGGGCGCAGTGCGCCACGTGCCGTAGGCCGCGGTGCGCCACGTGCCATGGGCCGCCGGTGCGGCCACGAGCCGTAAGCACCGGCACAGTTTCACTAGTTCGATTCGGCGTCGTTCATCGACCCGGCAGGGGGCTCGCCCCGAGAATTTCTCGGCCGAGCCCTCCGTCGGGTCCGCGCGGCGCCTCGGCTCAATTTCGGGGACAGATATGACAATCGAATACGTCGGCAAGGCCGACACCATGCTGGCCGAGTACTCGGCGATGCTCGAGCGCAGCGACGTTCGCAACACCGAGGCGCGCGCACTGCTGGCGGAGGCGGAGGACCTCGCCGCGCAGTCACGCGAACTGGGTTCGGCCGAGTTCATGGCCGAGCCCGCGGAGGCGGCCGAGATCAGCGCGCATCGCGCGATGCTGCAGCAGCAGATCGACAGCAAGTCCGGACTGGTCATGCAGCTGCATCACGAGACGTACCAGGAGTGGGAGCAGTTCACCGCGACCCAGTGGTGAGCTAGCCGTCCGGCGGTGAACCGGATCCGACGTAGATGAAGCGGCCGGGGTGATTCGACATCACCCCGGCCGCTTCGTATTCCGATGTTCGTTCGGGCATGCCGCCGCGCGACGACCGCCCGATCAGTCGAACGGGCCGATCCCCGTCAGCGGATTGCCGCCGTGCATATAGACATAGGTGAGAATCGCGGCCGCGATCGCCGCCACCAGGACCGCGAGCGAGCCCATGAACGGCCTTGTGGCCCAGCCGCGATTGCGGTCCAGCGACAACCGGCCCGGCCCGGTCAGCAGGATCGCCGCCGCACCGCCGGCCAGGATGGACTCCAGTTCCACCCCGGTCTGCGCCTTGTACTGGAACCCGGCGACCATGCCCTGCTTCCACATCCAGGCGTCGAGAATGACGGCCAGCACCGCGCCCGCGGCGAGTGGGGTGGCCAGGCCGAGCACGAGCAGGATGCCGCCACCGAGTTCGCCGGCGATGAGCAGGGCGGCGGAGATGTCGGGCTGCTTCCAACCGCCGTTCTCCATCATGGCCTTGGTGCCGTCCAGGCCCGGGCCATGGAACCAACCGGCCAGCTTCTGCAGGCCGTGGTAGATGAAGGTGCCGCCGATGACCAAGCGCAGCAACAGAAGTCCGAGGTCCAGGGTGCCGCGGCGGTCGTCACGACGGCGCACCCGGTTGTTGGGTTCGGTCGACGGCGCGGGCGGAATGCTGGCGAAGGAGTAGGCCGGGGTGGCGGCGGTCTCGGAGGTGACCTCGGCGGTGTCCGACGCGCCCGGGATCGAATTCTTCAGTTCCGAATACAGCGGCACCTCGGGATCGAGGCCCAGCTCCTCGTCGGTGCGCGCCGGCTCCTTGGAGAGCTTCGCGGACTTGTCCAGGACCTCGGTCCGGCCGGTGTCCGCAGCCGCGCCGAAGTCGGCGGTCGCACCCGACGCGGTGAACTGCTCGGTCGGCGAATCGAAAGGGCTGCGGACCGGTTCACCGGCCGGCCGGGGCGTTGCGGGCGGGATCTCGCCCGGCGCGGCGGCGGAGGGCTCGTTCGGCTTCTCGGTCACGCGGGTCAGAGTATGCGCCCGAGGGGCTCAGCACACGGCTGTCCGAGGGCGTGTCCACTGTCCGGTTCGTGGAGTGTCGGTGGAATGTCGCACCCCCGTCCGAGCAGACGCGTCGGGTTTTCCGTAACGTCTGAGCCATGAAGTTGGTTGCCGCAGGTCGTGTCGGGGTGGGCACGCGGAGGGTCGTGCTGGGCGTGACGCTCGGCGCCGTGCTGCTGTCCGGCTGCGCCCGGTTCGATGATCGCGCGTCCAGCCCGTTCACCACCGAACCCGTCTGGCAGGACGCCGACCAAGGCACCACCACTCCGAAGGTACCGCCCAGCACCGCCAAGCGTCCCGACCTGCCGTGTGTGGATCCGGATCCGGCGGTCGTGGTGTCCTGCCTGGACACCACCGGCGGACTGGTCGCGCTGCCCGACGGCGGCAGTGCGCTGGTCGCCGAGCGGCTCACCGGCCGGATCCTGAAGGTGGTCGCCACCGATGAGGGGGTGCCGCCCGAGCCGGTGGAGGTCGCCCGCCTCGACGTGGATCCCACCGGCGACGGCGGCCTCACCGCGCTGGCCCTGTCCCCCACCTACGGTGAGGACGGGTTGATCTACGCCTACGTCACGACCCCCTCCGACAATCGCGTGGTGCGCATCTCCACGTCCGATGCCGGTGGCGCGCCCAAGCCGATCCTCACCGGAATCCCGAAGGGCCCCAACGGCAATCGCGGTGGCATCGATTTCCACACCGTGAGCCGCATGCTGGTCCTGACCGGCGATGCCGGAAACCCCTCCGCCGCGGCGGATTCCGGCTCGATGGCCGGAAAACTGTTGAGCGTCGAGTCCCCCGGTCCCGGCGCGAACGCCGCCGTCGTGGCCTCGGGTATCGGCGTGGCCGGTGGCGTCTGCTCCGATCACAAGGACTCGATCTGGATCACCGATCGCACCGCCACCGAGGACCGGCTGCAGCGGATCGGCCCGGACGGGGTGGCCGTGAAGGCCTGGAGCTGGCCCGATCACCCGGGTGTCGCGGGATGCGCGGCGGCGAGTGACGGTGTGGCCGTGGCACTCACGAACCAGAAGGCACTGGCCCTGGCCACCGCCGACAAGAACACCCACGCTGTCACCGCGGCTCCCTCGCTGCTCTCACAGGACAAGTACGGCCGCCTCGACGGCGCGACGCTGGGCGGCGACGGCAACATCTGGGCCGCCACGGTCAACAAGACGGACGGCCAGCCCAACCAGTACGACGACCGCGTGGTGCGGATACCGCCGCCGTCCGGCGGCAACGGCTCCGGCCCGGACTAACCCCGGCCATCACCTGCGGCGCGCGGCGAAAGCCGTGCGCCGCAGGCGTATCCGGACCGAAACATGCCCGGTGAGCGGAACTTCCTGGCATACGGGCGATTCCGCGCCTACTGTGGCGGGCATGCGCAAACTACTCGTAATCGGTCTCGTCGTCGGTCTCGCCACTGCACTGGTGAAGTGGCGGGCGAACGCCAACGGCTAGGCACTCCCGTCGAACACCCTACGGCGCACAGCGATCGCTGTGCGCCGTAGGCGCGTCCGGGGTCGGACGCTGCGCCTGTGCACCCTGGCGCCGCCCGCATCGCGCGGTCTCGCGGTCCACCGTGGACGGGCTCGAAGAACCCGTACGCCGTGGCCGCGTCGCGTGATCCTTCCGAGCATGGGGCGAGAAACGACTGCGGCACACGGGGTTACCGTGTGCCGCAGAGGTATCGGGTGAGCGGTATCGGGTATTCGGTATCGGATATTCGGTGGCCTACTCGCTGACGCCGCAGGCCGCGAGAACGAGTTCGCGCACGCGGGCGGCGTCGGCCTGCCCGCGCGTGGCCTTCATGACATCGCCGACGACCTTGCCCGCGGCCTGGATCTTGCCGGAGCGGATCTTCTCGGCGATGGCCGGATTGGCCTCCAGGGCCTTGTCCACCTCGGTCTGCAGGGCCGAATCGTCGCTGACCATGCCGAGGCCCTTGGCTTCGACGATGGCGGCGGGCTCGCCCTCACCGGCCAGGACGAAGTCCACGACCTGCTTGGCGACCTTGTTGTTGATGGTCTTGGCCTCGACCAGTCCGGCGACCTCGGCGACCTGCTTCGGGGTGATGGGCAGATCCTCGAGGGCGACCTCGCGCTCCTTGGCCTTCTCGGTCAGGTAGGCGACCCACCAGGAGCGAGCGGCGTCGACCGAGGCTCCGGCGTCGACCGTCGCGATGATCACGTCCAGCGCGCCGGCGTTCACCAGGTCGCGGAAGACCTCGTCGGACAGACCCCAGTCGGCCTGGATGCGGCCGCGGCGCAGCCACGGGTACTCCGGAATGGTGCCGCGCAGCTCCTCGACCCACGCCGCGTCGGGCGCGATGGGCTCGAGGTCCGGCTCCGGGAAGTAGCGGTAGTCCTCGGCGGTCTCCTTGACGCGGCCCGAGGAGGTGGAGCCGTCGCCCTCGTGGAAGTGGCGGGTCTCCTGGATGATGGTGCCGCCCGCGCTCAGCACCGCGGCCTGACGCCGCATCTCGTAGCGCACCGCGACCTCGACGCTCTTGAGCGAGTTCACGTTCTTGGTCTCGGTGCGAGTGCCGAATTCCTTGGCGTCCTTGGCCATCAGCGAGACGTTGGCATCACAGCGCAGCGAGCCCTGCTCCATCTTCACGTCCGAGACGTTCAGCGACTTGAGCACCTCGCGCAGCGCGGTGACGTAGGCGCGCGCGACCTCGGGGGCACGCTCACCGGCGCCCTCGATCGGCTTGGTGACGATCTCGATCAGCGGCACGCCCGCGCGGTTGTAATCCAGCAGCGAGTGCGACGCGCCGAGGATGCGACCGGTCGCCCCGCCCACGTGCAGCGACTTACCGGTGTCCTCCTCCATGTGCGCGCGCTCGATGGCGACCCGGAAGATCTCGCCGTCGTCGAGCACGACATCGAGGTAGCCCTCGGTGGCGATCGGCTCGTCGTACTGGCTGATCTGGTAGTTCTTCGGCTGGTCCGGGTAGAAGTAGTTCTTGCGCGCGAAGCGGCCCCACGGGGTGATCGAGCAGTTCAGCGCCAGGCCGATCCGGATGGCCGATTCCACGGCCTTCTCGTTCACGACCGGAAGCGATCCGGGCAGACCCAGACACACCGGGCACACCTGGGTATTGGGTTCCGCGCCGAACTCGGTCGGGCATCCGCAGAACATCTTGGTGGCCGTGCCGAGCTCGACATGCACTTCCATACCCAGCACCGGCGCGTACCGGCTGATGACGTCGGTGTAGTCCATCAAGTCGACCGTGGCTGCGCTCATGGCGTCCATCCTAGGGAAGCCCGCCACGCGGGCGAAAACCACCGTCACCTGTGGCTCGCGCGCCCGTCCGTCGCGGCCCGCGCGGGCGCCGATATCGCCGACGAACACCGTGAGAGCCCCGCGCCGCCGACGCGAACGCCCGAGAGAGACGTGCGCGCCGACGGCGACGGCCGATCGACGGCGATGTTCAGTCCACGATGTTCAGTCGACGGCGATGTTCAGTCGATGGCGATGTTCAGTCGATGGCGATGGCCTCCACGATCGGCAGCCGAGAGGCTCGGACCGCCGGAGGGATGGATCCCAGAAGCGACAGGACCAGCGCGGCGACCGCGTAGACCAGCAGCAGCGGGCTGGGGTGGTAGGCGATATCGAGGGAGATGGCGTTGCTCAGGGCGATGGTCGCGAGGTAGTGCACGGCCGAGCCGACCACCAGACCGATTGCCGCGCCGGTCAATCCGATGCCGACCGCTTCGGTGAGGATGGTCCGGAGCAGGAACTGTCTGCTGATTCCCATGGCACGCAGCACGCCCAGTTCGCGGCGGCGTTCCAGCACCGAGAGCATCAGCGTGTTGAGCAGCGCGACCGTGGCCACCAGCACGACGATCCACAAGATGGCGGTGCTCAATGACGTGCCCTGCTGGACGCTGCCGGTGATCGCGTCCACCGTGGCGGCGCCGGTGGCGACATGCAGATCGGGGGGAACGGCCGCGCGCACGGCGGCCATGACGGCCTCGCGATCCGCGCCCGGCGCCAGGTCGATGCCGATGATGGTCTCGCCGGGCCGCTGGTACCACTGCCGCAGCACATCGAGATCCATCACGACGATGCCCGAGATGGCGGAGAAGTACGGGACCACCCGCAGCACCTGCACCCGGTGCACGCCGGTGGGAGTGGGCAGGTCGAGGTCGGAGCCCTCGTGCACGCCCAGCGAACCGGCCACGTCGCGCGAGACGATCACCCCCTCGCCCGCCGCCATCCGAGCCAGATCGCCCTGGGTCGCGCTGTCCAGCGCCGCATTGCGTGCGACGCCGCCCTCATACCCCTGGAGCATGACGCGGCCGCGGCCCAGTGTCGCGAAAGCCATTTGCGCCGAGCCCATATCGCCGATGCCGGGGATGGCCCGGAGCTTCGCCTTCAGCTCGGCCGGGAGCAGCGGCCCGGTGGGGAACTGTTCCATCGGGGTCGGGCTGACGAAGATGTCCGTGCGGCCCAGATCCTGGAAGGTGTCGGTCGCCGCCGAGACCATATTGCGGGTGGCGTTGCCCATGGCCACCACGGCGGTCACACCGATCATCACGGTCATGGCCGTCGCCCAGACGCGGCGCGGGGCGCGTTCGAGGGTGGTCGCGCCCAGTGCCCCCGGTGCGCCGAACAATCGGGCGACCCCGGCGATCACTCGCACGATGGGATCGGTGGCGGCGAAGCACAGCACGATCGCCCCGAGAATGGACAGCGAGATCGAGGCCAGCGAGTACCTGCCCAGGTCGGCCTTGGCGATCACGATGCCGCCGACGACCATGACCGTGCCCAGAACCACTGCGGCCCAGCGCATCACCGGCTTGACGGAGTCGGACGCGGACGCGCCGACCGGGGCCAAAGCCTCGATGGGCTCGACCTTGTAGACCTGGCGAGCGGCGAGCGCGGCGGCCGAGACGCTGGCCAGGACGCAGGCGACGACGGCCACCGGCACCGCGTAGCCGGGCACCATGTACTCGGTGCGCGCCTCCACCGACTGCACGATCGCCGCCGGGAGTCGAACGATAGCGGTGCGCCCCATGAAGATTCCGGCGATCGCGCCGATCAGGCCGCCGAGCAGTCCGAGCAGTGCCGCCTCGGCGATCAGATCGCGCACCATCGGGGTGCGCCGGCCGCCGATGGCGCGCAGCAGCGACAGCATCGGGCGACGTTGCACCACAGCCATACTCATGGCGTTGTAGATGAGGAACGAGGACACGATCAGGGCAGCCGCGGAGGAGGCCAGCGTCGAGTACCGCACCAGTTGAATGGCGCCGCCCGCCTGCGCGGCGCGCAGCGACGGATCCGCGACCACCGCACGGCCCGCCACCACCTCGGTGAGCGTCGAACGCAGCTGCTCCACATCGGCATTCGGCGCGGCGATGATCTGCACCGAGTCGAGTTTCGCGGTCCGGCCGGTGATCTTCTGCGCGACCGGCAGCAGAGCGACCACGATGTGCCCGCCGTTGAGCCGGCGCGCGGCCTCGTCGTCGAGCACGCCCGCGACGGTGGCGGTCACCGAGCCGAGCTGGAACCGCTCACCCTCGTGCCTGCCCATCGCGGCGCCGACCAGCACGCCGTTCGAGACCGAAAGCAGTGTGGACGCCTGGTCTTTCAGCGGTCCGTCCAGATCACTGCCGAGCTGGGACACGCTGGCGTCCGCACCGATGAGCAGTGCCTTGTTCTCGTCCGTGCCGATGGATTGCCGCAGCATGGGCACCGCCGCGGACACTCCCGACACCGTCCGGATCTGTTGCAGCAGTTCCTGATCGAACCCGGCATCGGTGATACCACTGACCTCGAGCGCCGCATTGCCGCCGAGGCTCTGGGTGAGTTTGTCCACCGAGCCGGTGATCGAGCCGGAGATGCTGAACACCGAGACCAGCAGTCCCGCCGAGATTCCCATCACCACCATCGACATGACGGTGCGACCGCGATGGGCGAGAAGTTCACCGATATTGAACAGCCGCAGCCGATCCCATGCCGCCTGGATCATGCGCGCACCACACCGCTGCCGTCGGCGGCCTCGCCCGCGGCCTGACCGTTGGCGGTGACAGCGACGTCGGCGGCGGCCGGGACCGTGCGGACTTCACCGTCATCGGCGCGCTCGACCGACTCGTTGGATCCGATCTGCCCGTCCCGCAGGGTGATGATCCGGTCGCAATAGCGCACCGCGCCCATGTCATGGGTGACCATGACCACCGAATTCCCCTCGCGGGTGATGTCCCCGAGCAGTTGCAGGATGGCCGCACCGGTCTTGGAGTCCAGGTTGCCGGTGGGTTCGTCGGCCAGGATCAGCGGCGGGTCCATGATGAGCGCGCGCGCCACCGCGACCCGCTGCATCTGCCCGCCGGACAGTTCGGCCGGCCGGTGTTCGGCGCGGTCCGCGAGGCCGACCAGATCCAGCAGTTCCAGGGCGCGCGGCTTGGCCTTGCGCAGCCCGGTGCCGTCCAGCAGCTTGGGAATCGCCACGTTCTCCCACGCCGAGAGCGTGGGCAGCAGATTGAAGAACTGGAAGACGAATCCCACCTGATGCCGCCGGAATTCGGACTGCCGGTCATCGTCGAGATCGCCGATTTCCTTGTCCTGGAACCGAATCGATCCGGAATCCGGGGAGTCGAGCGCACCCAGCAGGTGCAGCAGGGTGCTCTTGCCCGATCCGGACGGCCCGATGATGGCGGTGAACTCCCCCGCCTCGATGCGCAGGCTGATCCGGTCCAGTGCGGTGACCCTCTGCCCACCCACCCGGTATTCCTTCGTGATGTCGGTCAATTCCAGCATGGTCGTCGTTCCCCTCGTAGATCAGCCGGTGTGGATCAACCGGCCAAGGCCCGCGGTCGCGGACCGCGGTAGAGCTGATCGGTGTCGTACCTGTCGAGAATCGCGCGCAGCGCGGGCTGCTCCGCGGACAGTTCGAGATAGCTCTCGACCGCGGACTTTCCCTGTGCCAGAGCGTGATCCAGTTTCACGTTCAGGTGGTTCTCCCACCGATGGCGCAGCGCCAGCAGGACCCCTTCGGGTCCGCCGAAGAGCCGGCGCAGCTCCGGCAGATCGTCGAACAGCGTGCTGTCAGCGGGATTTCGTGCCGCCCGATCCAGGATCGTGTGCAGGATGTCGGTGCGAGCATGCAGGTCTGCCCAGGACATGGCCCCCAACCTTTCGTCACGCACCCGATCCGTCGGGTGCCGATGAGCACCCACGCTACGGTCGCGCCGCGATGCTGTCGTCGTGCCGAGGACCCGACTTGACCTCCTACCCCGGTAGGAGCCGGACCCCTGCCGCCGAACGATGTACGCCGTCGAATTCGGCTATTAGCCTGACAGGATGGACGTGAGCGGCGCCACCCCGCAATCGGGCGGGCGGGTGTTCTGGCGACTACGCGACGGGGCACGGCGCAGCGGCGTGCGGGTCAGGCAGTTCGCCCGCGACCCGGTGGCCCAGTTCCGGCGCAATGTCGAGCAGTTGCCGTTCGACTATCCGGTCTCGACGGTGGTACTGATCGATGTGGTGCTGCTGGTGGTCTCGACTGCCGCGCTGATTCAGCGGTTCAGCTATTTCCCCAGCGTGGTGCCGGTCTTGGCGGTGGTGCTGACCTATCTGAACGGGCCGCTGTACGCGTTCCTCGGGCTCAGTCCGAAGCCGTGGCTGATGGCATTGCTGACCATGTCCGCGACCGCGCTGTTCATGTCGCAGCCGGTGGATGTGGATGTCGCGCCGTTCATCCTGATCTGCGCCGCCGGTGAGATCGCCGCCATCACCCCGCTGCTGATCAGCGTCGTGGTCGCCGCGGCGATGGCGGCGGAGGTGGCTCTCTTCGCCGTCCTCGGGAACTTCGAGACCGGGACGCCGCCCTATCTGGTCGGAATTCTGTGCGGCTGGATGGCCGGGCGCGCGCTACAGGCGCAGACCAAGTACCTCAATCAGGAGCGCGCCTATCAGGACATCCGCACCTCGCAGGCCACGGACGAGGAACGCCGCCGCATCGCCAGGGAGGTGCACGACGTGATCGCGCATTCGCTGAGCATCACGCTGCTGCACGTCACCGCCGCCCGCCACGCACTGCAGACCGATCGGGATGTGGACGACGCGGTGGACGCGCTCACCGATGCCGAACGACTCGGCCGCCAAGCCATGGCCGATATCCGGCGCACCGTCGGACTGCTGGATCAGCGCCCCGCACCGCAGACCCCCGAACCCGGCCTGGACGACCTCGGCGATCTGATCGCGGATTTCGTCGGCGCGGGGATGGAGGTCGACTTCCGGGTGGACGGCGACATCTGCGGCGTGTCACCGGGACTGGGCCTGGCGCTGTACCGGATCAGCCAGGAGTCGCTGGCCAATGTCGCCAAACACGCGCCGGGCGCGTCGGCACGGCTGCGCATCGAGGTGTCCGCCAGGGACATCGCGGTGACGGTGACCAACACCCTGCCGACCGGCGCGGCGCAGCGACCCGGACGCGGCATGGGTATCTCCGGAATGCGCCAGCGAGCGCGCATGCACGGGGGCGGGCTCAGCGCGGGTCCCTGCGAGGACGGCTGGCAGGTGCAGGCGCGAATTCCGTTCTCCGGGCAGCCGATCGACTGTGCCGCCACCGCGGCCGAGGACTCGGTCTGGTCGATGATCCACTCCATGAAACGCAAGCGGCAGGAAAGCCGCACCGAACCGGCGAGCACGCCGCAGACGCCTCGGGAGAGTGTGTGACCTCGCAATCGGACGAGGATCTCGTCGCCGTCCTGGTGGTCGACGATCAAGAGCTGGTGCGGGGCGGCCTGCGCCGAATCCTGCGCCGCCGTGACGGTTTCGCGGTCAGCGAATGCGCGGACGGTGACGAGGTGCCCGCCGCGGTCGCGGCCGGCAGGCCGGATGTGGTGCTGATGGATCTGCGGATGAAGCGGATCGGCGGGATCGAGGCCACGCGCATCCTGCGGACGATCGCCGATGCCCCACCGGTATTGGTGCTCACCACCTTCGACGACGATCAGCTGATGCAGGGCGCGCTGCGGGCGGGCGCGGCCGGGTTCATCCTCAAGGACTCTCCCGCCGAGGATCTCATTCGCGCGGTGCGCACGGTGGCCGCCGGTGGTTCCTGGCTCGATCCGACGGTCACCCCGCGGGTGCTCTCGACCTACCGGTCGGTCCGCCCGACCCCGACGGCCGCGAACAGCCGCCTGTCCGAACTGACCGTGCGCGAGCTGGAAGTTCTCGAACTCATCGGCCGCGGGCGCGTCAACACCGAGATCGCCCAGAGCCTCGGCATCTCGGAAGTGACCGTGAAAAGCCACGTGGGACACATCTTCGGAAAGCTGGGGTTACGCGACCGTGCGGCGGCGATCGTGTTTGCGTTTGACCATGGCGTAGTCGCACCGGGAGAATCCACTTCCTGAGGGTGGGGAGCGCGTTGTCAGTCGCACCCCGCCCAGGAAAGTTGGAGGTTTGACGGGGTGGATGCACCGCCATCGCGGGCCGGCGGCACGTTCGGGCCGTACGAGCTCCGCTCGCTGCTGGGCCGGGGCGGCATGGGAGAGGTCTACGAGGCCTACGACACCTCGAAGGATCGCGTCGTAGCACTCAAGCTGCTACCGCCCGAGCTCGCGAAAGATCCCTCCTACCAGGAACGTTTCCGCCGCGAATCGCAGGCGGCGGCGCGGCTCGCCGAACCCCACATCATCCCGATCCACGACTGGGGCGAGATCGACGGTCAGCTGTACATCGATATGCGGCTGGTGCGCGGACAGGATCTACACTCGCTGCTCGACGCCTCCGGGCCGATGCCGCCGCTGCGGGCGGTGAACATCGTCGAGCAGATCGCGGCGGCGCTGGACGCCGCGCACTACTCGGGTCTGGTGCACCGGGACGTGAAACCGGCCAATATCCTCGTGACCGATGCGGATTTCGCATATCTCGCCGACTTCGGCATCGCGCGCGCCGAGGGTGACACCACCATCACCATGACCGGTACCGCGGTCGGGTCGTATGCCTATATGGCGCCCGAGCGCTTCGACGACGCCGGTCCGGTGACCGGGCGCGCGGACCTGTACTCGCTGGGCTGTGTGCTGCACGAATGCCTCACCGGGGCAAAGCCGTTCCCGGCGCACAATATGAGTCTGCTCATCCGGGCGCACATCTCCGAACCGCCGCCCCGGGCCAGCACGCTGCACGACGGAATTCCGCCCGCCCTGGACACGGTGGTCGCGCGGGCACTGGCCAAGGATCCGAACGGCCGCTTCGTGACCGCGGGCGAATTCGCGCGGGCCGCCCGCGCGGCGCTGGCCGGTGGCGTGACGCCACCGCCCCCGACGGAGATGCTGCCGCCGCCCAGGACCGTGCCCCCGGCCGTGCCGACCGCCGGACCCCAGGGCGTGCCGACCACGGTGCTGCCGGTGCGCAATTCGGATCCGACTGTGGTGCAACCGAATACGGGAAATCTCCCGGCCTATGTCACCGGCGCCTTCCCGCCTGCCGAGAACGACACTCCGCCCACCAGCGATCTGCCGGTGATCGTGCCGTCGGATCCGACCATGGTGCGGGTCAGCGACTTTCACTACACGCCGCTGCCGCCGACGGCGCAGCAGAGCGCGGTGTGGGGGCACGCGCAGGCGCAGCAGCAGGACTTCCCGTACGCGCCCACTCCCGATCCCTCGCTGTATCCGACCTCGGATCATCCGCGGATGGAGTCGGCTCCGCCGCAGCGGTATCGGTCGCGGCGCCGGTCGTTGGCGGTGCCGATCTCGATCGGCGTACTGGTCGTGGCGGTCGGCGCGATCGCGGGTGCGATCGGCTGGCAGGTCCTGGAGAACGGATCGAACAAGACGAACACCAGCGCGTCGCAGGACAGCGGCGGCGGGGCGACGGTTCCGCTGTCGCAGCCGAAGGGCTCGGCCACGACCACGACTCCGAGCGCCGTGCAGTTGCCGGCGGGTTCGACGCCGTGCACTCCGGTGTACGCCGAACTCAACGGGTATACAACGGCCGCGATCGGGAATACCGTCACCAGTTGCCCTTTCGCCGAGGAGGTGCGTCGGGCGTATGCCGAGGCGACTGCCGGGCGAGCGGGCGCGGCAAGTAGTGTGGTGGCGGTCAGCCCGGTTACCCGCCGGGCGTACACGATGAACTGCACGGCAGCAGGTAAATTGGTCACCTGCATCGGTGGCGAGAACGCGGTGGTGTATGTCTACTGACCCAATTCCGGCCTGTCGCAAGGCCATTGCTCGATGTTTCGCGGTGGCGACGGTGCTGGCGGTATCCGCCTGCGGCGTGCACGGGACCACATCGGGCGCCTCGTCGTCGAATTCGGGCGAGATCGTGCCGGTGGCAGCGGGTTCCGAGGCGGCGGGCGGCATGGTGATGGCCGCGCCCAATTTTCCCGAACTGTTCGGTCTGCCGAAATCGGTCACCTTCGCAGCGGATTTCGCCGATCTTCAGTCCGGACTGGACGGTCGAATTGGACTGGCGGTCATGCCGGTCGGCGGCGGCGATATGACGGTGCTGGGCAACTGGACCACCGGCATCGCCTGGTCCACCATCAAGGTGCCGCTGGCGCTCGCGGCGCTGCGCCGCGATCCGGACGGCCTGCGCTCGATCGCCGAAGCCGCCATCACGTTCTCGGACAACGATGCGGCACAAGAGCTTTGGAACTCCCTCGGCACCGGCAGCCAGGCCGCCGCCGCGGTCGAGTCCGTGCTGCGCGAAGCCGGTGACAACATCACCGACGTCGCCGCGCGGCACACCCGCCTCGCCACGCTGGACTCCGACGATCTGCTCGCCTTCGGCGCGACCGACTGGGCGCTGACCGATCAGGTGCGCTTCGCCTCCCGGCTGCCCTGCCTCCCGCGCGCCAATTCGGTGGTGTCTCTGATGAGTGAGATCACCCCGAGCCAGAGCTGGGGCCTGGGCCGGTTGATCGGCGCGGAATTCAAGGGCGGCTGGGGACCCGACGACGACACCGGCAAGTACACCGTCCGGCAGTTCGGTCTCGTTCCCACGCTGGCCGGTCCGGTCGCGGTCGCGCTGGCGGCCGAACCGGAGTCCGGCGTGTTCGAGGACGCCACCGACATGATGGACAAGATGGCGCTGCTGCTCGGCGATCACCTGCCCGATCTGCGCGGCGGGCTCTGCAGCCACTGACAATGTGCTCGAAAGCCACCGACAATGTGCTCGAAAGCCACCGACAATCCGCTCGAAAGCCACCGACATTCGCTCGCGGGCGCTCGAGTGCCGTTGACAAGTCCGAGCAGCCTTGGCAATTCGGACAAAAGGCCCTGAAAAGCAGGTTTACGCACCGCGTTTGACCCCACTACCCGTCCCGCACAACAATCCTTGCGATTGACGGGTGCGGGTGGGTCCGCTAGGAAACAGGGACTCACCGGCACCCGGGGATGATGGAGGTATTGGGGTGGACGCACCGTATTCGCGGACCGCTGACCAGCGCGGAGCCCACGACGCTCTGGATGGCGCACGCGATACCGGGACGGGCGCGCCCCGATCCGGACGACCACGCGGACGACTGGCGCGACTGGCCGGCTGCGGGGCGGCGGCGCTGCTGGCCGTGGTCGTGACCGGATGCGGCAGCAAGCCGGTGCTACTACCGGACCCCACCGGCACCGCCTCCGCGCGCGCCGCGGCCCCCTCCAGCATGGTGGTGACCGTTCCGGGCACGCTGGCCTGGGATTTCGTGAACGAGCTGCGCCCCTCGCTGAACGCCAAGGTGGGGCTGGCGATCATGCCGGTCGGCGGGGACCGGGTGGTCGCGCTGGGTGATTGGACCACCGGACCTGCCTGGTCGACGATGAAGGTGCCGCTGACTCTCGCGGCGCTGCGCGAGAATTCGGGCTACACGGGGGCGGCCAGTTCGGCCATCACGCTTTCGGACAATTCGGCGGCCGACACGCTGTGGCAGTCGCTGGGCACGCCCACGACCGCGGCGGACGCGGTCGAATCGGTCCTGCGCGAGGGTGGAGACGGGGTCACCAAGGTGCCCGCCACCCGCGCCCGATCGGACTACTCGGCGTTCGGGCAGTCCGACTGGTCGCTGTCGGACCAGCTGCAATTCGCCTCGAACCTGCCGTGCCTGCCGCAATCGGACTCGGTCACCACGCTCATGGGCAAGATCAGCTCGGGGCAGCGGTGGGGGCTCGGCAATCTGGACGGGGCCGAGTTCAAGGGTGGCTGGGGACCCGACGTCAACGGCAACTACCTGGTGCGACAGTTCGGGCTGATTCCGGTCGAGGGCGGCGAGGTCGCCATCGCCATTGCCACACAGGCCAATTCGGGGTCCTTCGACGAGGGCACCACGATCCTGACGAAGGTGGCGACGCTGATCAGCAAGCATGTGAGCGAGCTGCGCGGCGGCAATTGCCCGGGGCCGCACTGAATCGTTCTTCCGGCAGGCACTGAATCGTTTTTCCGGCAGGCACCGAATCGTTCTTCCGGTGGGCACCGGGCAGGGCTTAACCCACCCTTCACGGGGGTGCGACCCACGCCACACCGTCTTCAGGGCAAGATGGACGCCATGCGCATCGGAGTCTTGACCGGAGGCGGGGACTGCCCAGGCCTGAACGCCGTGATCCGTGCCGTCGTTCGTACCTCGAACGGCCGCTGGGGTGACGCGATCGTCGGCTTCCAGGACGGTTGGCGCGGGCTACTCGAGGATCGCAAGATCCACATCCTCAACGACGACCGCACCGACCGGCTGCTCACCAAGGGCGGCACCATGCTCGGCACCGCCCGGACCAATCCCGACGTATTGCGCGCCGGACTCCCGCGCATTCGCCAGACCCTCGACGACAACGGCATCGACGCCCTCATCCCGATCGGCGGCGAAGGCACCCTGACCGCCGCGAGCTGGCTCGCCGACGAGGGCGTGCCGGTGGTCGGCGTGCCCAAGACCATCGACAACGACATCGACTGCACCGATACCACCTTCGGTCACGACACCGCGGTCTCGATCGCCACCGAAGCCATCGACCGCATCCACACCACCGCCGAATCGCACCAGCGCGTCATGCTGGTCGAGGTGATGGGCAGGCACGCCGGGTGGATCGCGATGAACTCCGGTATCGCCTCCGGTGCGCATCTCACCCTGGTACCCGAGGTGCCCTTCGATGTCGACGACGTCTGCGCGATGGTCAAGCGGCGCTTCCAGCGCGGTGATTCGCATTTCATCTGCGTCGTCGCCGAGGGCGCCAATCCCGACCCCGACTCGATGTCCCTGCGCGACGGCGGCATCGACGAATTCGGGCATGTGCGCTTCACCGGCGTCGCCCAGCAGCTCGCTCCCGAGATCGAACGGCGGATCGGCAAGGAGGTCCGGGTGACCGTCCTGGGCCATGTGCAGCGCGGCGGCACGCCCACCGCGTACGACCGCGTGCTGGCAACACGTTTCGGCGTCCACGCCGCGGAGGCGGTGCACGCCGGGAACTTCGGGCAGATGGTGGCACTGCACGGGACCGAGATCGATCTGGTGCCGTTGTCCGAGGCCACCAAGCAACTCAAACTCGTGTCCCCCGAGCGGTATCACGAGGCCGCCGCCTTCTTCGGCTGATCACCCACTCGACCACTGAATCGGCCCACCGCATCCGTGCGGTGGGCCGATTCATCGTTCGGTACAGCACCATTCGCGAACGCGCCGCTGTCAACGACGGTCGAAATGTCCCTTCCTCAATGCGTGGGTGAATCGATCCCATTCGGACGGACCGAACAGCAGGGCCGGACCCGTGGGGTTCTTACTGTCCCGGATTCCGACTCCGCCTGGTAGGAAAGCGATTTCGACACACTCCTTCGCACCGGTGCTACGGGCGCTCTTGAACCATCTGGCGCCGGCTTCGTTCACGTCGCGTACTCCTTCGCTGCCTTTCGCAAGAGGTCTCTACTGCTTGTCTCGTCCAGCGCCGAGTGCCGGATCGATTGGTACGCCTGGTGATACCGCTCGACCGCCGCCTGCTTCTCCAGGTAGAGGTCGCCCAGAAAATTCTCCAGGTACACCACGGTGGGTTCGACCGGTCGGTTTCCGCTGTCCCGGCCGAAATCCACAATCACGAAGGGCCCGACGGTATGTCCGAGCGGGACGCCCGCGGTGAAGGGTAGTACACGAACAGCTATCGTTGGAAGTGTCGACATATCCGCGACGCGCCGCAGCTGCGCCGCCATGATCTTCGGGTCGCCGACAACGCGCCGAAGTGCGGTTTCATGAAGCACCACATCGAAAGTGGCGGGGCTGCGGCGACGGGTGAGCAGACTCTGGCGGCGGGTCTTCAGCTGCACCCGACGGTCCAAACGGTCGCTTCCAGCATCCGGCCAGTAATCATTGATCAGGACGCGCGCGTAGTCCGCGGTCTGCAGCAGGCCGGGGATCAGATCGGGTTGGTAGGAGACCAGCGAGCGAGCCGAAGCCTCCAGGCCCACATAGACATTGAAGCCCTCGGGCACCACGTCGTCGTATTCGTGCCACCAGGACTTGACGCTGGCCTGCTGAGCGAGGTTCGCCAGGGCCGTGGTGAACTCGTCGTCGAAGTCGTAAATGCGACAGAGCTCCCGAATGTCCAGAACCCGAATCTTTTCGGCGTTACCGGTTTCCAGACGCTGGAGTTTGGATTCGCTCCACTCCATGAGGCCGGCCGCCTCCGCGATCGTCATATTGCATTGCATCCGGCCCTCTCGGAGATATCTCCCCAGTTGACGGCGCGGCAGCGTGGAACCCCGATCGGACATCGAATCCTCCCCCACGAAGACAATTTTCGGTCACTGTGAACGATGCTCCCATGCGCTATGAATGCTGACCTGGAGGTTTCGCAAACTTTCAGGAGACACGCGGAGTTCGATTGTCGGTTCGCTCCCGGGGTGCTGGACTTGCTGTGCGCCCGGTGAGAACCGGAGCTCTGAACTCTCTGGACCCACTCGTCCCCGAACCGGGCGCACCCCTCACCCCCTCGCACCCCTCGCACCCCTCACCCCCTCGCACCCCTCGCACCCCTCACCCCCTCGCACCCCTACCCCCTGCGCACCCCTCACTCCTGCGCAGCCGGGGCATGCTTCACAAGCTGGTGTGAGCCCGAGCGCGGACCCGCGCGCGCCGGCCAGAGTCAGCGGGCGGCCGTCAGCCGAGCCTCTGGTCTGGCGGTGGGTGGTCCGATCACATTCGATCGGGATGGTCGCTGCGATCCCACGCTCGCGACTGCGCGCACAACTCCGTGCCGCTGCCGAAGCGGCGGTCATGACGGCGGCGGCGATCTCCGACTCGGCCACATCCCCCGAGTCGTGCGCCGCTCAGAAATCGGGCCCACCCCGATCGGCCGCCGATGTGCGCGATTCGACTTACTCCGCGAACTACCGACCGGATTTCACCCAGGCGCGTCGACCTCGGCGGGACGGCGGCACCACTATCGCCGGTAGTAGGTCTTTTCGTGCTCGGCCGGGAGGATGCAGACGCACCTTCTGTCCAAGCCGCTGGTCGCGGTCGCGGAGCAGAAGCGGATACCGACTCCGGCATGGGCTTCCCGGTCGTGCGGGCATGCCGCACAGAAGGACTCGACCGGCGCTGCGTCGATGGGGGTGGCTTGTTCGATTGACGACAATTGCCTCACCTCTTCATATGTCAACGCCGTAGACATACGACGCAGACACCTCCAAGCTACACCTACCACCGAGGACGTGCCCCTGACCGATCCACAGCCGAGGCGAGGCGGGGTCGATGCCGTAATTCCGAATGCTCCGCACCGGAGCGGACCGGTAAAGCCGGCGTCATCGGCCCGCCCTCGGGAGGACACTGCCGTGACAACCCACCGCGGCGCTCACAACCGATGGCAACCGTGCCTGCCCTAGCCGGATACCACCACCACGACGAGGGCGAGCATCAAGACCAGGGCGAGCAAACCCAGCCCCAGCACGAGTAGAGCGGTGGTCTGCGATGGCTCCGACCGGCCCTGCCCGATCGCGGGGCGCTGCTCGGCGCCGAACCTGCCCGGTGCGAGGCCCGGCTCCGATCGGCGTGCGTCACCGGCACGCGGGCCACCCGCTCCCGCGTATCCTGGAACGTCGACCCCACCACCGATCACGATCTGCACATCGTCCGAATCTTCCTGGTAATCCGCCGCTTTCGCGCTCGAGGGGCCCTCGCCGACCGCACTGTCGGCCAACGGTTCGCCGACCACCGCGTCGCGTTCCTTCGCTCCGGAATCGGACGGGCCTTCGTCCGGCGACGCACTCGCCCGCGATTTCGCCGCACCTCGACGCCGCAGATACAGCGCACCGAGCCCGGAGGTTCCCCGCGACGGCACGAAAGCTCCCGAGACGGGATGCCTTTCGACTCGATCCTCCTGCTCGGCATCATCGCCGGGTGTCGCGGAGTCGGAGACCTGCGCCACCGAGGCTCGATCGTCGAGTCCGGCACCCGACGTGCGACCGATCGCTTCGGTCGGGAGGCCAGCGCCCTTGTCCGGCATGCCCGAGTCCGATGCCGCAGGCAGAGGCATCGGCCCGGAACGATCTCCCGAGGCCAAGGGTTGCGGCGGGCTGATTGTCGAATGACCCCCGGCCGCAGCGGGTTCCAGCTTCCCGCGCGTCGGTGACGGGTCCGCGGGACCTTCCGATGCGAACCCCGGTGGCCGCATGTCTCCTTCGGCGCCCGGAGCCGGGTCGGTGGCGCGAGCGGTCGCACTGGTGGACGGATCACGGGAACCGGACGCCGCACGATCTTGCCCCTCGGCCGGTTCGGTCCGACGACTCTCCGGACCCGCCCCGTCACCGCGCACGGAATCGCCCGCATCCGAATCCTCGTGCACTGCAGCGGCATTCACCGAGTGCTGCGCATCGCCGCCGGGTGCTCCCGGTTCGGCAGGCTGTTGCTCGGTGCCGGAAGGCCCCAGGGCGGTAGGGCCGGACCGAACAGGGACTACCGGCCTGGGTGCGCTCTCGGTGATTGCCCGTGCGGGATCGGATTCGGCGGATACGGGACCGGAATCGACCGGCGCGGAGGCGGAATCAGCAGGCACCGAACCGGAATCGGCGGAGGCGGGGCCGGAGTCAACCGGCGCGGAAGCGGAATCGACCGGGGCGGAAGCGGATTCCAAGGGCGCCTGGTGCGCGAGCCGTGGTTGTTCGAGGAGGTCCGTCCGCTGCTCGGAGAGGTTCTCCGCACTCGGGTGTGCGGAGCCCGGGCGAGGCAGGAGGTCGGTGCGCTGGGACGAATCATCCTGGCCGGGAAACGGATTCGGTGCGGGGTGCGCGGGTTGCGGCGGAGGCGTCCGATAGGTGGGGGCGGACGGTACGCCGTACCCGGGAGGCGCGGGCTGCGGTTGAGCGACGTGCGGTGGCGCGGGCTGCGGAGCATGCGAAGGCGCGGGCTGAGCCGCATAGGGAGGTGCCGGTTGAGACGACAGCGGGGGTGCGGGTTGAGCCGTATGCGGGGGCGCCGGTTGGGCTGCGTGCGGAGGCGCGGCAGGCTGCGGGGGCTGGGCGGCCGCCGGTTGGGCGGGTGCGTACACCGGTGGCGAATAGCCCTGGGGGGCTGGGTAATTGGGTGCCGCGTAGGGCGGCAGCGGGGATGCGGGGTACGGCCCGGCCGGGTAACCGGGGGGCTGGGGAAAACCGGGGGCCATGGGCGGATAGGCGGGCGGGTAGACCGGCATCGGGGGGATGGGCGGTGGGAGTTGAATGGTCTTGGCCGTGAGGGCGCGGCGGGCGGCCTTGGCGAACTCGGTACAGGAGGCGAAGCGGTCGGTGGGGCGCTTGGCCATGGCCTTGGTGATCACGGCGTCCATGGCCTGGGTGAGGCCGGGGCGGCGCAGACTGACCGGTGGGGGCAGGAGCTGGAGGTGCCCGTTGATCAGGTCGGTGGGGTTGGGCGAGTCGTACGGGCCCGCGCCGATCAGCAGCCAGTAGAGGGCGCAGCCCAGGGAGTACTGGTCGGTGGTGTGGTCCAGGGGCGCGCCGGTCATCTGCTCGGGCGAGGCGTAGGCCAGGGTGGCGGTGAACATGCCGGCCTGGGTGAGATGGGTGGAGTCCTCGCGCAGACGGGCGATGCCGAAGTCGGTGAGGAAGACGCGCTCGCCGTGGCCGGCCACCGCACGAGCCAGAATGATGTTGGCGGGCTTCACATCCCGGTGCAGCACACCCATGCCGTGCGCGTAATCGAGTGCGGCGGCGACGCCTTCGATGATCTGCACGGCCCGCTCGGGCGGCAGCGTCATGACGTTCACGCCGGCGGCGTCGACCCCGTCGATGTACTGCATGGAGATCCAGAGCTGTTCGTCCTCGGTGCCGCGGTCGTACACCTCGACGATATTGGGGTGATCCAGCTGCGCGACGAGATCGGCCTCGCGCTCGAAGCGCGTCCGGATCTCCTTCTCCGCGTAGAGTTCCCGGTTCATCAGCTTCAGCGCCGTCAGCCGGCCGAGGCGAGCGTGGCGAGCGAGATAGACCGAGCCCATCCCGCCCTGTCCGAGCAGCCGCTCGACGATGAATCCGGCGAACACATCACCGCTGTTCAACAAGTCGACGACCCCCTTCCGGTGACGTACGAGTCCGTGAGCCTACCCCGCTGACCAGCCGATCGGCAGGTCAGCCGGGGGTTACCAGACCACTTTCGTAGGCCAGTACGACCGCTTGCGCACGATCGCGCAGATTCAGTTTGGCGAACACCTTCGACACATGGGTCTTCACCGTCTGTTCCGCCACGAAAAGAGATTCGGCGATCTCCACATTGGACATGCCGCGCGCCACCAGTTCGAGCACTTCCCGCTCGCGCGGGGTGAGGGCGGACAGGGCCGGCGCCGGGGCGCGCCGGGCCCGGCGCCTGGTGACATCGGCGATGAGGCGGCGCGTGACGGTCGGCGCGAGCAGGGCGTCTCCGGCCGCGACCACGCGGACCGCGCGCACCAGCTCCTCGGCGGGCGCGTCCTTGAGCAGGAATCCGCTCGCGCCGATGGTGAGCGCCTCGTACACGTAGTCGTCGATGTCGAAGGTGGTGAGCATGAGAACCCGCACCGGCGGATCGAACCCGGCCGACAGGATCGCCCGGGCCGCGTCGAGACCGTTCATCTCGGGCATGCGCACGTCCATCAGCACCACATCGGGGCGCAGCCGCTTCGCCTCCGCCACAGCGGCTTTGCCGTCCGGCGCATCGCCGATCACACTGATGTCCGCCTGCGCGGCCAGCAATGCCCCGAAGCCCTGCCGCACCATCGCCTGATCATCGGCGATCAACACCGTTATCGCCATAGTCCCGCCTCACGCACGCCTCCGAGTTTGCCAGAACGCGCGCCTTACCGGCCCGCCCGCCGCGACTTCGCACCTCCGACACGCAAATACCCGCCCCCGGGATCACTCCCGAAAGCGGGTATCGGTACGACTCCGAGGTCAGGCGCCCAGGCCGAGTGGCACGTCCGCGGCGAGCACCTGGGTCACCGGGAGAGTGGCGTTCACTTCGAATCCGCCGTCCGGGCGAGGGCCCGCGATGAGCGTGCCGCCGACCGCCGCGGCCCGGGACTGCATGCCCGCGATGCCGCTGCCGGGGGTGCCGACAGTGTCGACGTGTCCCGCACCGACCGGCCGGTCATTGCGGATGGTCAAGGTGAGAGTGGTGCCGAAGGCGATACGCACGGTGATCGCCGCACCGGGCGCGTGCCGCGAGGCGTTGGCCAGCGACTCCTGCACGATCCGGTACACGGCCAGGCCGGTGGTGTCGGGCACCGCGGCGAGCCCCTCGTCCATCACCCAGGTGATCGGCACGCCCGCTCGGCGTGCGCCCTCGCACAGGGTCACGACGTCCGAGGCGGTGGGCTGCGGCGCGTGCTCGGGGAGTTGCCCGTCACTCCGCAGTACTCCCAGCAGTCCGCGAATCTCGTTGAGCGCCGCGCGGGCCCCCGAACCGATGGAGTCGAATTCCGCGCACGCGTCGGCGGACAGGCCGTCGATCCGGTACGGCGCGGTCTGGGCCTGCACCACCACCATAGACATGTGGTGCGCGACCACGTCGTGCAGATCGCGGGCGATCCGGGCCTTCTCCTCGAGGATGGCGCGCCGCGCACGCTCGAGCTCGGTCTCCTCCTCCTGCTTGAGCAGCGCTTGGCGCGATACCGCCAGCCAGCGCACCAGCAGCCCGAACACGACCAGGCCGGTGATGGCGATCGGCCACCCGAACCCGGCCTCGGCGAAACTGTCCCCGGTCTGCGCCATGGTGGTGGCGAACAGCAGCGAGGTGGAGAGCCAGGCCACCCCGACGATCTGCATGGGCGAGCGCACCGCGACGGCGAACACCAGCGTGAACAGCGCCAGGATGTGCACCACCTGGAAGGGCAGCGTATTGCCCGGCTGATGCGGCACCGCCAGCGCGATCAGCAGCGCCGAGCCGGCCGAAACCGCCCACCCCAGAGCCGGATTCACCCGCACCAGCAGGACCGGGAACGCCGCGAACCCGGCGATGAACGGCTGCGCCGCCGCCGGAACCTGATGGGTGAGGTGCAGTGTCGGCCACGCCACCGCGATGAACACGATCGCGACCAGGACCGTGAGCGCGTCGACCCACAGCCGTGCGGACTTGGGGCGACTTATCGCCACAGACTTTCCGAGCATGTCTTCGACGGTAGAGAATCGGTGGTGCCAGCACGTCATACCCCCGGGTGATCTCGTACCCCCTACTCCGGTACCGCCCGTCGCGCCCGGCTCCCCCGCCTCGCTCACAAGGGAACACGTCCCCAGCGTGACGCCCTGATATCGCCCCGATTCCTAGCGTCAGCGGCATGAGAGCGTTCCCGTCCTCCCCGGCCCGCACGCCCCGTTCCACCCCGATCGGCCGGCCCCACTCCGCCGCGCACGTTCGCCTCGGCTCGGCCGCCGCCGTGAATCGGTCCGACGTCGCGGGTGGTCCCTCGTCACAGCCCGAGAGCACTCGGCTCGATCCGCTGCGCCGCGCGGGTCTGCTGGCCACCGCGACGACCCTGCTGTTCTCCGTCGCGGTGGTCTTCGCGCCCTCGTCGGCGTCGGCCGCGAGCCTGCCCCTCGCCCCCGAGAACGCCGGTGCGCGGGTGGCACTGATGGAATCGGCTGCCGCCCAACCGGATCCGGCGACCATTCCCGCCGATTTCGCCGCGGGGTCCGGGTACGAGCCCGTGCTCGAAGACGGGCTCCTGGTGAACCCGCACGGCGACTGCTCCTCCCCGGTGACCCTTCCGGCGGAGTTCACCCTCGCCTGCAAGGCCCATGACCTCGGCTACGACCTGCTCCGCTACGCGGGCGATCACGGCCAGCCGCTCGGCCCCTGGGCCCGCCAGAGCGTCGACGCCGCCCTCGAACAGCGCATGCACGCCGCCTGCGCTACCCGCCCCGACGCCATCGCGCGCGCTCGGTGCCAGGTCATGGCCACCATCGCCACCACCGCCGTGGACCTCAACTCCATCCGCCAGGACTACGGCGTCCCCATCCACGAGACCTTCTTCGACTCGGCCGATTCACCATCCAGCCACCTGCGCGACTCCATGATCTTCGCCCTCCTCGCCGCCGCCGTCGGAGCCGCGGCGGCCCTGCTGCGCCGCCGCACCCGCCGCACCACCCCGCCCGCTCTCCGGGCGGAGTGACCACATGGGCGGATCCACACCCGTGAACACCGATCCCGCACTGGGACAACTCGATTCAGGACGGTACGACATGTCTCGTGGCTCGACCTCGCAAGCCTTCGCCCCCGATATCACCGGCACGACCGGCGGGTTCGGTCCGCAGCCGGACGCAGGGGCGGATCCGGCCGCCTCCGTTGCGAGACAACGGGGTGCACGCCGACTGCGGAGTCCGGTCAGCGTCCGGGCGCCTCGGGTGGGGACCAGTGTGGGGGTGGCGGCCGGGGTGTTCGCCTCGCTCGCACCGGGATTGCTGCCTCGGACGCCGGGAGCTCAGGCGATCGTGACGGCGCTGCTGGTGTCGATCGGGCTCGGGGTGGTGGGAATCGGGCGGATTGTGCTGCGGCGCTTCGGGTCCTCAGGGCCGGCCGGGACGGTCCGGGTTCGGGTGCTGGTGGTCGCCGCCGCGGTCGCCGGGGTGGGGGTGGCGATCTCACAGGCGCAGGAATGGCAGAACCGGCTGCGGGACGCGATGGGGGTTGCGGCCGTGGGGCACTGGTACTGGGTGCACTGGGCGGTGGAGACCGCGATGCTGGTGGGTGTCGTGGTGGGATGCTGCCGGGGGATTCGATGGGCGGTGCGGCGGATCGGCCTGCTCCGCAGTGCCGTGCTGATGGCGGTGCTGGGGGTCGGAGTCCAGCTCGCCGTCGTGCCGACGATCGTCGAGTGGCGCAAGGCCACGTACGCGGCCACCAACGCCTATGTGGATCCGGTTGTCGCGCAGCCTGTTTCGGCCACCCGATCCGGAAGTCCGGGGTCGATGGCCAGCTGGCCATCCCTAGGAGCGCAGGGGCGGCGGTTCGTGGCGGGGAGTCCGACTCGGGCCGTACGGGTGTACGTCGGGTTGAATTCGGCAGCGGATCTCAATGCCCGTGTGACACTGGCGATTCGGGAGCTGGAGCGGTCGGGCGGGTTCGAGCGCGGGAACCTCGTGGTGACGGTGCCGACCGGGTCGGGATGGATCGACGGCGAGGCCGCGCGTGGCATCGACGAACGGTTCGGGGGTGATGTGGCGCTGGTCGGGCTGCAGTACTCGGACGCACCCAGCTGGGTGACGTTCATGTTCGGGCGCGACGCGGCCGAGGCCTCCGCGCGAGCGCTGTTCACCGCTGTGGAGCAACGGCTTTCGATCATGCCGCACGCACCGAAGCTCTATGTGTACGGACAGAGTCTGGGCGCTCTCGGCGGCAGCTCGGTCTTCACCGACGACGCCGATCAGGACCGCCGCACCTGCTCGGTGCTGTGGGCCGGTCCGCCCGCGGGGCAGGTGCACCGCGGTGGCGCGACCGTCCTGGCGAATGCCTCGGACCCGGTGGTGCACTGGTCACCGTCTCTGCTGTGGCAGCCCGCGAACCTCACCGGCACCCGACCCGATGCCCCCGTGCCGCACTGGATTCCGGTTCTGAGCTTCCTGCAGACCAGCGCCGATCTCCTGGCCGCCCTGAACGCCCCCTCCGGACACGGCCACCGCTACGGCACCGACCAGGGGTCGGCCTTGGGCAGCTGCTGAGCCACACTCACCCCGGATACCGGGCGCGCCACTCCTGCGGCGGTTCACCGAGGGCGTTCACCGGCGGATTCGGCCCGAACTCGGAGCAGAAGTCGGTGGCGAGGCTCTCGATCACGGACGCCGCGTCGAGCGGCGTGTGCCACTGCGCGGGGATGGCGGCCGCACCGAGCCGGGCGCCGAGCAGCGCACCGCAGATGGCCCCGGTGGAGTCGCTGTCCCCGGAGTGGTTGACCGACAGCAACACCCCCGTGCGGAAGATGTGTTCCGGTGTCCCCCCGGCGGATTCGGCGCACAGCGCCGCGCAGACCGCGATGGCCAGCGCCTCGGGTCCGATGAATCCGGATCCGAGCGTCTCGAGTGCCTCGGCCTGCAGCATCGGCGTGCTCTGGTGCGCGACATCGTCCACGAGCCGGATCGCGGCGGACAGCAGCCGGGAGGTCTCCTCGAAGTGCCGCTGTTTGGACAGCAGCGCACTGGCCTGCTCCAGCGCGGTGCCCAGATCCAGCCCGCGCGAGAGCCCGAAGACCATGGCGGCCAGGGTCCCGGCGGGCAGCCAGCCACTCGGATTCCCGTGCGTGAGCGCCGCCGCGTCACAGCCCAATTCGAAGGCCGCGTCGATCGAGTTCATCAGCCCGCAGGGCGCGGCGCGGACCACGGCCGCGCACCCCTTGGAGTCGTTGATCGGTGTGTCCCGGGTCCCCAGCGGAGATCCGGGCTGCTGCTGCGCGGCCACCAATTGGATGGCGTTGGCGGTGGCATGAGTCGGTCCGCGGTAGCTCATCAGCTCCGCGTGCCGGGTGAGTCTGCTGCGCAGGGGAAACGGCTGCTCGGGCAGGGGTGCGGCCGAGATGCCCTGCCCGCGCAGCCATACCAGCAGGCTCTCCTGGATCATGCCGAGCGTCGCGCCGCCGGCACCGCTCGAACGCGCCGCGACCGAACCGCGGATCAGCGCCTCCACGGTGAACAGCGTCAGCTGCGTCTCATCGGAGATACGGCCCTTGTACGTCTCGGGCCCGCCGGTGACGCCGCGAACCCCGTAGCGCTGCTGGATGTTTCGCAGCAGCATCGTCTCCACGGGGGCGCCCAGCGCATCGCCGACCGCACCGCCGAGCAGGCAACCGTGCACGATCTCGTACTGCGAGAGCGGCACGATGTCGTACTTGGACAGCGAGGCGTGCCGATCCCGGGACGGCGGCGGGTTCTCGGCCGAACCGCTCTCGTGCGGTGACGAACTCTCCTCGCGCCGAGTCGACGGCGCTTTCCCGACCGGCGTCGACCCCAGTCGGGTCGGCACCGATTCACCCTCGTGCCGGGCGAACCCGGACGCGGGTGTGCGCACCCCCGACCCGGGCGGCGTGTACACCCCCGAGCCAGGCGGCGCCGAACTCACCACTTCCCATGCCGCCTCGGCGAATTCGCTGCACGATCGGTATCGATCGTTCGGGTTCTTCGCCAGCGCCTTGCCCAGCACCGCGTTCAACGCGGCGGGCAGATCCGGCCGCAGCGAATCGGCCTCCGGAGGTGGCGACTGGATGTGCCCGAGCATGACCGTCGCGATATTGGTGGCGTCGAACGGGCCGCGCCCGGTCAGCATCCGGAACAGCGTGCACGCCAGCGAGTACTGATCGGACCGGTGATCCAGCGACTCCGCGGTCAGCTGTTCCGGGGAGGCGTACGCCAGGGTCGCGTTCAAGGTTCCGGTCCGGGTGAGCTGGATATTGTCGTCCAGCACCCGCGCGATGCCGAAATCGCTCAGCAGGACGCGCTCGCTGAACCCGACGCCGCCCGAGCGCGAGAGCAGGATGTTGGCGGGCTTCACATCTCGATGCAGGACGCCCTGGGAGTGCGCGTGATCCAGCGCCGCCGCGGTCTGCACGATGATCTGCACGGCCCGCCGCGGATCCACCGGATCCGGCCCCAGCGAGGTGCAGTCGATGCCGTCCACGAACTGCATGGCGATCCACAGCTGCTGGCCCTCGGCGCCGCGGTCGTACACCGTGATGATGTTCGGATGGTCCAGCTGCGACACCACGTCGGCCTCGCGCTCGAAGCGGATCCGAGTCTCGCGGTCCCCGAACATCTCCGGATGCAGCAGCTTGAGCGCCGTGAGCCGGGGCAGCCGGGGATGTCGAGCGGCGTAGACCGAACCCATTCCGCCACGGCCGACTTCGCGCTCGATCAGATAGCCCGCGAAGTACTCACCGCGTCGCAACATTCCCCGATACCCTCCACCATTCCGACCAGGTGCAGCCTACCGGGCATGGTGAACCCACCGCAGTGGTTAAGCACCGCACCCCTGTCACCACCGGAAAGACCGGATGGCGAAAGGGGTGCGGAGAGTGTTTGTTTCAGTGACGTCAGGCGATCGGACCGCGCGCGGCCTCGTACGCCGCGCCGACCCGGTACAGCCGGTCGTCGGCCAGAGCCGGAGCCATGATCTGCAGACCCACCGGCAGACCGTCGTCGCCGCTCAGGCCCGAGGGCACCGACATGGCGCAGTGCCCGGCCAGGTTGGTCGGCAGCGTGCACAGGTCGGACAGGTACATGGCCAGCGGATCGTTGACCTTCTCGCCCAGCTTCCACGGGGTGAACGGGCTGGTCGGCGAGACCAGCACGTCGACCGACTCGTACGCCTTGTCGAAGTCCTGCGCGATCAGGGTGCGGACCTTGAGCGCTTGACCGTAATAGGCGTCGTAGTAGCCCGAGGACAGCGCGTAGGTGCCGATCATGATGCGCCGCTTGACCTCCGGGCCGAAACCGGCCGCGCGGGTCATCGCCATCACCTGATCGGCCGAATGCGTGCCGTCGTCGCCGACCCGCATGCCGTAGCGCATGGCGTCGAAACGGGCCAGGTTCGAGGACACCTCGGACGGGAGGATCAGGTAGTAGGCGGCCAGCGCGTACTCGAAGTGCGGGCAGGACACCTCGATGACCTCGGCGCCCAGATCCTTCAGCTGCGCGACGGCGGCGTCGAAGGAGTTGATCACGCCGGGCTGGTACGAGTCCGAGTGCAGTTCCTTCACCACACCGACCTTCACACCGGACAGATCACCCTTCGCGCCCTGGCGGGCGGCGGCGACCACGGGCGGCACCGGCACGTCGCGTGAGGTGGAGTCGCGCGGGTCGTATCCGGCGATGACCTCGTGCAGCAGCGCGGTGTCCAGCACGGTGCGGCCGCACGGTCCACCCTGATCCAGCGAGGAAGCGCACGCCACCAGGCCGAAACGGGACACGGTGCCGTAGGTCGGCTTGGTGCCGACGGTCGCGGTGACGGCGGCGGGCTGGCGGATGGAACCGCCGGTGTCCGTGCCGATCGCCAGCGGAGCCTGGTACGAGGCCAGCGCCGCGGCCGAACCGCCACCCGAGCCACCCGGGATGCGGTCCTTGTCCCAGGGGTTGCGGGTCGGGCCGTACGCGGAGTTCTCGGTGGAGGAGCCCATGGCGAACTCGTCCATATTGGTCTTGCCGAGAATCGGGATACCGGCGGCGCGCAGCCGGCCGGTGACCGTCGAGTCGTACGGCGCGACCCAGCCCTCGAGCATCTTCGACCCACAGGTGGTCGGCATGTCGGTGGTGGTGAAAACGTCCTTGAGCGCCAAGGGAACACCGGCCAGCGGCGAGGACACGGTCCCCGCGGCGATGGCGCGATCGACCTCGGCGGCGGTCTGGAGCGCCTGCTCACCGGCGACGTGCAGGAAGGCGTTGATCTCCCCGTCGACCGCGGCGATGCGCTGAATGTGCGCCTCGGTGACCTCGACCGAGGAGACCTCACGCGAGTGGATCTTGTCCGCGAGATCGGCGGCGGACAACTGTGTCAGGTCCGTCATGCTGCATCCTCTCGCGAACGAACGGTGGTTACGCTCCGCTCCCGCATCCGGGCCCGAGCGCTCATTCGCCCTCTCCCAGAATCTGCGGAACCAGGAACCGCTGGTCCTCGACCGCGGGCGCGCCCGAAAGCGCCTGCTCCGGAGTCAGGCACGGCTGCACCACATCTGGGCGCGTGACGTTGGTCGCCGGATTCGGGGACGCGGTGGCGGGGACATCGGCGGCGGCGACCTCGGAGATCTGCGCGACGTGGGTCAGGATGGAATCCAGCTGACCGGCGTAGAGATCGAGTTCGTCATCCGTCAAAGCGAGCCGGGACAACCGGGCGAGGTGTGCAACCTCGTCCCTGGAGATGGCGGGCACCGCGGGACCCCTTTCGGCGTGGTTCGGGCATGGAGATTCGGCCACCCGACAGCCTAGCGAGTCACACCGGGCCGTCCGCCACAGGAGTCGCCCGGACCAGCTACCGTTGATAGGTAACCGCTCGGTAAGTGGCCTACATCACTACGGACGCTTCGATTCGATAACCCTGTCCCAGGGGTGTAAGTATTGCGGGACTCGGGTATACGTCCGAAAGTTTCGGTCGCACAACAAAGAAAGGAAGGCACGTGTCATACCTGCTTCGCGTGCAACTTCCGGATCGCCCAGGGAGTCTCGGTTCACTCGCCCTCGCGCTCGGTTCCGTCGGCGCCGACATCCTCTCGCTCGACGTCGTGGAACGCGGTGAGGGCTTCGCGATCGACGACATCGTGGTGGAAGTCGCGCCGGGCGCACTGCCGGACACCTTGATCACCGCCGCCGAATCCCTGCACGACGTGCAGGTGGATTCGCTGCGACCGTACTCCGGGATGCTCGACACCCACCGCGAACTCGAACTCATCGACCAGGTCGCCAATGCTCGCGACGACCGGCTGCAAGTGCTGGTCGACGGGGTTCCGCGGGTGCTGCGGGTCGGCTGGAGCACCGTCATAGACATGGGCCCACAGGGCGCGTTCCGGGTGGTGGGCTCGCAGAGCGCGCCGTCCACCCAGGCCGCCGCCGCGCCGTGGATGCCGCTGGAGAAGCCCGCGCTGCTCGACGGTGACAGCGACTGGGTTCCGCAACTGTGGCGGGACATGGACACCAAGCTTGCCGCCGCGCCGCTGGGCAACACCGGCAAGGCGCTGCTGCTCGGCCGTCCGGGCGGACCGGATTTCCGGCCGTCCGAGATCGCGCGGCTGGGGTACCTCGCGGGGATCGTGGCCACCGTTCTGGGCTGATCTTTTCCGATATTTCGCGCACCGGTGTGAGGTTCACACCGGTGCGTTCTGCTGTGTGCCGCATGAGTCTTTGCTGAGTATCGGGTGTGAGGTTGGTCCATATCTACTATCCGACTCAGTAGATGACCTACTATCTAGCTACGTAGATAAGTCACAATCCAGTGACCGGAGTACACGTGAGCAGAGAGGCAACGACGCCCCATGCAGCACTTCCACCGATCACCGCAGGCGCCACGAATCCGGCGGATCTCCCTCACCGTCGCGCAACTCGTCGGCGCGACCGCCGCGGTCACCATCGCGGCGGGAACCGCGACCGCGGAATCGCTTTCGCGTGAGGACGGCAACTCCGGCCGCCCGGGCGCCAGCGCGCCGGGCCGCCCCGGTGTGGACGAGCCCAACCGCGCCGGGCCGTTCAACCATCGTCCCGGCAAGTACGAGGGCGACACCACCGGCGCGCACCACATAGATCCGTACGGGTTCCACCACCGCGACTCGAATCCCGTTCTGCAGAACCAGCACCGGAACCCCGGATCCGAGCGGGTCCCCGCGCCGCAGTCCGCTCCCCGCACCGGCGCGGGCGGCCAACCCACCACCTGGACCCCGATCGAGGGCTCCGACGGCGGCTGGGCCGTCTGCCGGCCCCACGCCACCTGGTGCTGACCGTGAGACGAGAGCAGGAATCGACGATGACCACGATGACCCTCACACCCCGCACCCGTCGCATGCGCCGCGCGGCCGTCACCCCGCTGGCGATCGCCGCACTGACCGCCGCCGGGCTCCCGCTGGGCGCGGGCATCGCCGAGGCCGAGGAGCGCAAGACCCGCCCGGCCGCCGAATGCCTCTGGGCCGGTAAGGCTTTCGCACCGAACGCGACAGTCATCGCCGGTGGCAGCGAGTACCGCTGCGGCACCGATCGCGGCGCGCCGTACTGGGTCCGCGGCGCGAACACCGACCGCGCGAGCACCGTGTCCAACCCCGGCGCCCGCACCGCCCCGGCCGATCGATTCAGCCCCGGCGCCCGGCAACCCGGCACCAGCTACAACGACTACTGCGTCGGGGACCAGCTCATCCCCGGCACCGACGACATCTACCAGGTGGTCCGTCTCCCCGAGGGCATCACCCTCTGGAAGGCCGCCGCCCCCATCTCCCAGTGGCCGTTCGATTCCGCCGCGCCCGAATCCACCTGGCGCACATCGAGTCTCTGCATCGACGGCACCCTGACCTGATCCACCCCCGAACCTGACACCCGCCCGCATGCGATCCTCACCCGATCGCGTGCGGGCACAACCCTTTCCGCGGCGGCTGCCCACATCCGGTGCGGACAGCGCGGAAGCACGCGTCATCGACCCGCGCGATCGCCCGACCGCGTCCGGGCACTCACCCCGCTTCGGCGAGCCCCATCCGCATCACCGTCAACGGATTGCCCGCCATCGTGAACCAATCACGTTCGGGCACATGAACGAAACCCATCCGGTCGTACATCCGCCGTGCGTCAGCCATCCCGCCCATGGTGGTCAGCACCACCGCGTCGAAGCCCTCGTCCCGCGCGAGCTCGATCACCGCGCGCACCAGCGCGGACCCGACCCCCGCCCCGCGCGCCCCCTTGGACACCGCCAGCATCCGGAACTCCATCTCCCCCGGCCGCGCGATATCCGCGAATTCCGTCCCCGGCCGAGCCACCGTCAGCGATCCGGCGACCACCCCCGCCCGCACCGCGACCAGAATCTGCGCCAGCCCCGCCCGCTTCGCGGTATCGGCCAGCTCCGCGACATAGTCACTCCGCGGGTCGATATGACCCTCACCGACATAGACCTCGACGGTCAGTTCCCCGATCGCGTCGAACTCCCCGGCGCGAGCCTGGCGAATCTCGAACCCCTGAACCACCGACACCTCCACATTCGGAAACTCGCGCGCTTACGACTCACCATCATTCCCATGCACGTTCGCTCGGCAGCAGTCGGCATCCGATTCGTGGGGCTTTCGCAACCGGAAACACACCCTCGGTTCCGGGGCGATCTGTTAAGAAGGTGACGGTCGGGGATGTTCTACGAAGAGGTTGGCCATGGGGGTTCACGTCGTTTTCGTGCACGGTTTGTTCTCGTCGCGAAAGACCTGGTCTGCCATGACCGCGGCGATCGCGGCAGACCCCGAGATCGCAGGCGCTTTCGAACTGCACTACTTCGAATATCCCTCCCCCAAGTTCAACGGGCGGCCGGACCGGCGCATCGCCGATCTGCAGGATGTCGGCGGGGCGCTGGGCACCTATCTGAAGGCGAAGCTCCCCGACGGCGAACCGATCGTGCTGGTCACCCACAGTCAGGGCGGACTCGCCGTGCAGCAGTACCTGGCGGAGTCATGCCTGCAGCGCAGAGCCCATGAGCTGCATCGGATTCGGCAGATCGTCATGTACGCCTGTCCGACCACCGGCTCGGAATTCTTTCTCTCCCTGCGTAAATCGATGTGGTTCTGGCGCAATCCGCAGGAACGATGGCTGCGTCCGCTCAACGAGGCGGTGATGTCGGCGCACCAAACCGTCATCGAGCGTGTGGTTTTCGCGCACGGCCGCAGCGATACCGAGTGCCGCATTCCGATAGCGGCATACGGAGGCCTCGATGACGGAGTGGTGCCACCGAATATCGCAACCTGGGGATTCATCGACACCGGCAAGGTGCCCGGGAACCATTCCACGATCATCAAACCCTCCGGTCCGGACCACACCTCGTATCTCGTACTGAAACAGGCATTAACAGCCGTGGCGGCCACGGCACACGTGCAGCAGCAGCCTCCGAGCCCCGAGGACGGGCAGCTCTCGGTGACCGTTGATCCGCCGTGGGCCGAACTCACCCGCCCCCTGCGCGGCCGGGATCGATTACTCGCGGGAATAGACCACGACCGCAATGCCCGGGTTCACATACTCACCGGCGAAGGAGGTGTCGGAAAAACCCGACTGGCATTGGAAATCGCTACCCGGGCACGGCGTCGCGATATGCGGGTGTGGTGGATTCGCATGCCGCGGCTCAATGGGGGAATGCGCGAGGTCGCCACCCAACTCGGCGCGACGGACAATCAGATCGAACGCGCCTGGATGGGTATGAGCAGACCGTCGGATCTGGTCTGGAGCCTGCTGAACAAACTGGACAGCCCCTGGCTCCTGATCTTCGACAATGCCGACGATCCGCGCACGCTCGCCGCGCCGGGCGCCCATTTGTCGGACGGCTCCGGCTGGCTCCGCGAACCCAGCGGAGACAACGGGCGTGTTCTGGTCACGAGCCGGCAGGCCAGCGAAACTGTGTGGGCCTCATGGAGTCTCGTTCATGCGGTGCCCACCCTGGAGGCCTTCGCGGGAGCGGCCGTCCTGCGCGATATCTTCCCGGACGGCGGCAGCGTCGTGCAGGCGCGGGAACTGTCGGCGGAACTCGGCGGGCTCCCGCTGCGACTGCGCCAGGCCGGCGAGTATCTCGAATCGGCGAATCGGCCGCGCCGGGTGTTCGAGGGCCCGGACTCGGTGCGGACGTTCGAGAGCTATCGCCTCGCGATGCAGCGCCGCTGGCGCTCGCCGGACGAGACGTCCGGCGAGCTGGACGAGGCGCTCGGACTGGATCTCACCCGCGAGGTCATCGAACTCTCACTGTCCCTGGTCACCGATCGCGGCGTCCCCGATGCGCCCGCGCTGCTGAAACTGCTGTCCTGCTTCAATATCGCGCCGATTCCGTACTACGCGTTGTTCGCCGGCAACGCACTGGCGGGCTCCGACCTGTTCGCCGAGCCGGGAGCCCGCGCCGCCGCCCACGCGCTCGAGGAACTCGCGAACGTCGGGCTGATCCAACTGCAGCGCTCTCAGGCTGATGCCCCGGCCGATATCGAGCACGTGCTGTCCCTGCATCCGGAAATCCATTACCTCCTGCGAGAAGACGCCGATGTCCGCGATCGGCATACGGAGTACTACTCGCTCGCGGTGACCCTGATCGCGAGACTGGTCGCGGACCACGACCCGGACGATCCGACGCACTGGCCGATCTGGAATCGGCTGGTGGCCCACTCCACCCACGTCGCGCGCACCGCGCTGATCGGTCCCCGGCCACTGCGGGAGCACACCAATGTGGCCGAGGCGATCGATCTGGCCCGTTTGACGCTGCGCTATCTGGTGGCGCGGGGATTCCTCGATCCCGCCCACGAATTGGCGAGCGCACTGATCACCAATTGCGCCGAATGTCTGCTGGACCCGGACGACCCGGAGATTCTGGCCATCCGCCACGAACAGGCCCGGATCGTGCTCGAGCGTGGCGATCGACGCGTCGCCGAGCAGATGTTCCGGCAGATCCTCGCACTGCGCACCGAGAGACTGCCCGACGGCGAGCGTAATCCCGACACGCTGGCCAGTCGCCATAAACTCGCGCGCGCCATTCTCGAACAGGACGGCCGGGCGGCGGAAGCCGAGGCCGAGTTGCGCGCCATCGTCGCATTGGAGCGCACCGTCCGGGGCGCCGATCACTCCGACACGCTCGTTGTCCGCCGCAGCCTGGCGCGCGCCCTCATCTATCAGCGCCGTGCCGACGAGGCCGAACCGATGCTGCGCGAAATCCTCGCGGTGAGCCTGCGGGAGTGGCCGGAGACACGCATCGAAACCCGTTGGGTACGACAGACATTGGCGCGCTGTCTCGTCGAGCTCGAGCAGTACGCCGAGGCCGAACGGGAGGCGCGGTATGCACTGGATCTGTTCGAGAGTCCGGACGATCCGGCCGAGAATCCGAATCTGCGCTGGTCGCTGACCACGCATCGGACGCTGGCCATGGCGCTGCTCGGGCAGGCCAGAGTGCACGACGCGTCCGCGATCGTGGACCGGCTGCAACAGCAGGCCCGCACCCAGATCGACCCCGCCGATCCGCTGTTCGAGCGAATCATGGCGCTGTGGGAAGACATCCAGCAACGACTTCCCGAGCAACGCCCCGAACCGCCGAACGACTGTGACGAATCTGATGTACGGTAATTCGCGGCGCTGCTAACACTTTCGATGTTTGTCGCGTTGACCAGAGCATGGCCTTCGTAACCAGTATCGTCGCCACGGCGGGAGGGGCCGAAATGATACGGTCCGATAACGAATTCGATGAACCATCCATGCCTGTCGGCACGATCAACTATTCCAGCCCGGCCCAGGGCCTACAGGAGATCGCGCGCCAAATAGTCCTGGCGACACTGGAAGGCGATCGGCGTGTGCCCGAGCTCGACACCAGCCCATCGCCCGGCCGCACCTGGCCCTGACAGCCATTTTCCGGCGAACGTGAAGAGCATCTCGAAACGGCCTAATCGAGCTTGATCCCGCCGAATCTGTGAGAACCTACGTGCCTGGGTGACGCCGTATTTCACACTCCAACCCTGGGCAGGTGGACATGACGTCAGTTTGCACCCGCGATCCATTCTTCGTCGCCGTCGAGGCATCGGGATTCGAGCGCGACCACATCGCCGGCTTGGCGGCCGGTCGGTATGCCGCGATTCAGGTCGCGGATTTCCTTCCGGCACAGATATGTTCGGATGTGCTCACCGCGCTCGCGCGGGTTCCGTTCGATGCCTACGACACGAAGCGGGTCGACCCGCCGGTTTTCCGCTTCGGCATCGGAGTGAGCGATCATCGGGTCGACGGCGTACTCGCCGAAACATACTGGACGGCACTGGATTCCAGTCGGCAAGCATGGTCAGCCCTCCCCCTCGACTACGACCCGTTCGATCTGTGCCGGGCGGGCCTGGGACGCGACTGGCCGGGTGCGGTGCGGATCGCGCGGTCCGGCGGCAGAGAGCTCGGCCCGGGGGTCGCCCGCGAGCCGAACCAGGGTTTCCAAGTGCATTTCGATGATTCCATTCGCGAGTTTCCTGGCAGGCTGGTCGATGTGAACCTGGTCGCGCAGTTCGCATTCAATCTCTATCTGAGCGTCCCCGAGGACGGCGGGCAAACGATCGTATGGCGACATCGCTGGGGGCCTGGCGACGAATCATTCCGATTGCCCGATTCATATGGATATCGCAGCGCGGTGGTCGGCGAGTCCGAGTCATTCACACTGAGCCCAGCGGTGGGACAGGCATTGCTGTTCGATCCACGCAATTACCACGCCGTGCTGCCCAGCAGAGGAGGCCGCCGGATCGGACTCGGATTCGCTGTCGGATTAACCGATTCCGGCGAATTACACATGTGGGGCTGATTATCGACGAATCATTCATCGGGGTCACATCCGAGCCTCGAACACGCTACCTTCCAGCGATGGGGATTCTCCGCTACGCGGCGTTCAGTTCCGATCCGATCGGCGGCAACCCCGCCGGAGTGGTGCTCGACGCCACCGGTATGGACGCCGAAGCCATGCTCGCGACCGCGGCCGACGTCGGCTATTCCGAAACCGCCTTCGCCATTCCATGGGACGAAAAGACACTGGACGTCCGGTATTTCAGCCCACTGATCGAAGTCCCGTTCTGCGGCCATGCCACCATCGCCACCGCCGTCGCGCACGCCGAACGGCATGGCATCGGCGATCTGGTGTTCCGCACCGGGGCCGGTCCCATACCTGTGCGCACTCGGCACGACGACACAGGGGCCATCGTCGCCACCCTCACCTCGGTCACCCCGAACTGCCGCGCCATCAGCCCGGACGACCTCGAACCGCTGCTGCGACTGCTGAGGTGGACCGAAGCCGATCTCGATCCGGCGCTGCCACCGCGCGTCGCTTATGCCGGGGCGTGGCATCCCGTGCTCGCGGCGCGCACCCGCGAACGGCTCGCCGATCTGGATTACGACTTCGACGCCCTGGCGGAGCTGATGCGCGAGAAGAAGTGGACCACGGTCGATCTCGTCTGGCGAGCCTCGACGACGGAATTTCATGCCCGAAATCCCTTCCCGCCCGGCGGAATTCGGGAAGACCCGGCGACCGGCGCAGCGGCGGCCGCACTCGGCGGATACCTGCGCGCGATGGGCTTGGTGACGCCACCGACCACCATCACCGTGCATCAGGGCGAGGACATGGGCCGGCCCGGAGTGATCACCGTGGAGATCCCGGCCGGTCTGGACGCCGGGCTGGCGGTCAGCGGCACCGCTGTGGCGATACCCGTCAGTCCGCCAGCTGCACGGTAATTTCCAGCTCGATCGGGACGCGCAGCGGAAGATCGGGCACGCCGACCGCCGTGCACACACCACCTCGGTCCGGACCCAGCACCGCGGCCAGGAAGACGTTCGCGGCGGCCACCACCTCGAACTGCCGATCGAACCCGGGGGCGGACGCGACATACCCCGCCACCCGGACCACCCGGACGATCGAATCCAGTTCGGCAACGGCAGCGACCGCGGCCAGGGCCGAGAGCACACAGCCGCGGCCGAGCGCGGCGGCCTCCTCGACCGTGACCTCGGCGCCGACTCGACCGGTCCGCACCACCTCACCCGCCACCATGGGCACCTGACCGGCGATATGGACCACCGATCCGGTCCGCACGGCTGGCAGGTACACCCCTTTGGGCGGATTCACCTGCGGCAGTGGCACTCCGAGTTCGACCAGACGCGCGCGGACATCAGGCATGTGGTGGACGATACCCAGCCCGCCCCCTACGCGAGACGGCTTCGGCCGCACCGACCGCACGCTCGGGCGTGGCGCGTGCGAGTCAGGATTCCCCGGCGGGCTCGGCGGGCTCGTCGATCTCGGACGCGAAGGCATCCGGTCCCTCGGCGAGCAGTCTCACGAAGCCCTGCTCGTCGAGGATCGGGACGCCGAGTTCCTCCGCCTTGGCGGCCTTGGTGCCGGGGGCTTCGCCGATCACCACGAAAGCTGTTTTCTTGGAGACCGATCCGGCGGCTTTGCCGCCTCGAAGGAGGATCGCTTCCTTCGCGCCGTCGCGGGTGAAGGTTTCCAGGGAACCGGTCACCACGATGGACAGGCCCTCGAGGTTGCGGGGGATGGAGTCGTCGCGTTCGTCCTGCATGCGGACGCCGGCGGCGCGCCATTTGTCCACGATGTCCAGATGCCAGGGGACCGTGAACCATTCGCTCAGGGCGACGGCGATGGTCGGGCCGACGCCGTCGACGCCGGCCAGTTCCTCGTAGGACGCCTCCTGGATGCGGTCCATGCTGCCCAGGGCCGAGGCCAGGGAGCGGGCGGCGGTGGGACCGACGTGGCGGATGGACAGGGCCACCAGCACGCGCCACAGGGGGCGGTCCTTGGCGGCGTCCAGGTTCTGCAGCAGGCGCTTGCCGTTGGCGGAGAGGGTGCCGTTCTTGTTGGTGAAAAGCGTTGTGGTGAGCAGGGTTTTCTCATCGAGGGAGAACAGGTCGCCTTCGTCGGCGATCGCGTCGGACTGCAGCAGGTCGATCGCCGCCTCGTAGCCCAGCGCCTCGATGTCGAACGCGCCCCGCCCGGCCACGTGGAACACCCGCTCACGCAGCTGCGCGGGGCAGTACTGCTGGTTGGGGCAGCGGATGTCGGCGTCGCCCTCCTTGGCGGGGGCGAGTTCGGTGCCGCATTCGGGGCAGTGGGTGGGCATCACGAACGCGCGCTCGGAACCGGTGCGCGCGTCCACCACCGGGCCGAGTACCTCGGGAATCACGTCCCCGGCCTTGCGGATCGTGACGGTGTCGCCGATGAGCACCCCCTTGCGCACCACCTCGGAGGCGTTGTGCAGGGTCGCCATCGACACGGTGGAGCCCGCGATGGTGACCGGGGCCATGACCGCGAACGGGGTGACCCGGCCGGTGCGGCCCACGTTCACCTGGATGTCCAGCAGCGTGGTGGTGGCTTCCTCGGGCGGGTACTTGTAGGCGATGGCCCAGCGCGGCGCGCGCGAGGTCGCGCCGAGCCGGCGCTGCAGGGCGAAATCGTCGACCTTGATGACCTGGCCGTCGATCTCGTGCTCGATATCGTGCCGATGCTCGCCCCAGTACGCGACGCGCTCGAGGACCGCGTCCACGCCCTGCACGCGAATGGTGTGCGCGGACACGGGAAGTCCCCAGGCGGCCAGCGCGCGGTACGCCTCGAACTGCGAGTCCGCCGCGAAGCCCTCCAGCCGGCCGAAGCCGTGGCAGATCATGTGCAGCCGGCGGCGGGCGGTGACCGCCGGATCCTTCTGCCGCAGCGATCCGGCCGCGGTATTGCGCGGATTCGCGTACGGCGGTTTGCCTTCCGCGACGATCGAGGCATTGAGATTCTCGAAGTCCGCCAGGGTCATGTACGCCTCACCGCGCACCTCGAGCAGCTTCGGGACCGGGAATTCGTCGGTGCCGATCAACTCGTGCGGGATGTCGTCGATGGTGCGCGCATTGAGGGTGACGTTCTCCCCCGTGCGCCCGTCGCCGCGGGTGGCCCCGCGCACGAGCTTGCCGTCCTCGTAGACCAGGTTCAACGCGACGCCGTCGATCTTCACCTCGCAGACGAAGTGGGTGCCCGCGCCGGTCTCCGCCTCGACCCGGCCGATCCAGGCGCGCATCTCCTCGGCGTCGAAGACGTTGTCCAGGGAGTACATCCGCTCCAGGTGATCCACCGGCGCGAACTCGGTGGTGAAGCCGCCGCCGACCACCTGGGTCGGGGAATCGGGGGTGCGCAGATCCGGATGCGCCTCCTCGAGCGCCACCAGCCGCCCGAACAGCTCGTCGAACTCGCCGTCGGTGATGATCGGCGCGTCCCGCACGTAGTACCGGAACTGGTGATCTCGCACCTGTTCGGACAGCTGCTGCCACTGCGTGCGCTCGTCCCCGCTCGCCGGGGTGATCTCGCTGCCGGATTCGCTCACACCAGGCACTTTATCCGAAGGCACCGACAGGAACGTGCGACATTCCCGCACGTCACGCGCGTATCCGAGAGATTTTCGCGCCCGCGTCCCGTGAGCGGCCAACCGGTCGGAATCTCGCCGCTCCGCCGTTCGAGAGGTGCTGCGGCAGGGGCGTTCTCGGCGGCCGAGAGTTCTCGACGCCTCTCGGATCACGCCGGTTCCGGCAGCACGTCCCCGGTCTCCAGCAGCGTCTTGAGACTCGAGAGAATCGCGGGCCAGCCCTCGCTGATACCGAGCAATACCTCGCTGCCGGGTGCGAAGCCGTCGTGCACGACGGTGAGTTTCACCGTCTCGCCGGCGGGTTCGAGGGAGAAGGTGACCTTGGAGCGCGGTTCGCTCGACCACTTGGCCACCTCCTCGGAGTTCATGCCGAACTTCTCGGCGAACGCCGGGTCGAAGGTGTGCCAGGTGTAGGACAGCGTGCGATACGGATCGGCCGCGATGACCACCTGGGCGGGATCCGTGCTCGACCAATCCCGCTGGTGCCAGACCATTTCCGAGCCGGGTTGCCAGTCGGTGTCGAAGCTCGCACCCCAGTACCGGTTGGTGAAGGCCGGGTCGGTGAGCGCCTGCCAGAGCTGCACGGGGGTGGTCTTGATGTAGGTCGTATAGACGAATTCGTTGCTCATTGTCGCGGTCTCCAATGCGGTTTTCAGGTCGGCGAGTGCGTGCACCCGGCCGCGGTCGTATCGGTTGATCCAGCGGTCGGTGATGGCATTGACGGGTTCGGCATTGAGGTAGTGCAGTTTCTCGCGGCCCCGCCGCAGCGTGGTGACCAGGTTGGCCGCCTCCAGCACGGCGAGATGCTTGCTGACCGCTTGGCGCGTCATGTCCAGTTCGGCTCCCAGTTCCCGCAGCGTCTGGCCGTTCCGCTCGTTCAGGCTGTCCAGCAGCCGACGACGGCTGGGGTCGGCCAGCGCCTTGAAAACCTCGTCCACGAACACCTCGCGTCTGTGCCGCTCGATATGCAACCCATCGGTTGCCGAATTCAGAATAGGCATCCATTCGGTTGCCTGTCAACGGTCACCGTGCGCACCCCTCCGCAGCAGTGCGGATCCCGATTTCACACCCCGCCGGGTGTGCCCGATTAGCGAAAGTCGCCTTCCTGCCCGGCAAACGGCAAGATGTCGAACGTGCTGCGCAGTTTCCAGGTGACTAATCACCGCTCTCTCGCCGAACCACAGGAGTTGCGGCTCACCCGTGGCAACGGGCCGGTCGCCACACCGGTCACTGCCGTGTACGGCGCCGCCGCCACCGGGAAGACCGGCCTCATCGACGCCCTCGACCGAATGCGCGATGCCGTGCTGAACTCGGTCACCGGCTGGGACCCCTACTCCGGACCGGTTCGAACCCCGCATCTCGGGTTCGCCGATCGCCCTTCGGAATTCATCGCGCAGTTCGTCGCGGAGGGCTGCCCGTACACCTACGGCTTCCGACTCGACAACGCCGATGTCACCGCCGAATGGCTGCACTCGCATCCACACAATCGCAAGCGGATCGTGTTCGAGCGCGCCGGCGAGGACATCCGGATCGGACCGCAATTCGAGGCCGCCCGATACGGATTGGGCGCGGTGGTGCCGCTGGTGCGCCCGAACGCCCTGCTGCTGAGCCTCTCCGGCCAGCTGTACGCCGAACCCCTGGTGCCCGCCTACCGCTGGTTCCAGTCCCTGCTGGAAGTGCAGTGCGGACAACCCGATCCGGCCGAGATCGCGCAGCGCGTCGGCAGCCACATCTCCCGATCCACCGATCACGCGGTACGGCTGCTCACCATGGCCCGCGCCGCGGACCTGGGCATCACCGATCTCCTGCTACCGGGCGACGATCCCATGTACGCCGACTACCTACGGGACCTCGACACCGATATCGCCTCCACCACAAAGGAAATCGAGAACTGCAATCTCTCCGCGAGCTACGCGGAGGAACTGTTCCTCGAACACGGCATCACCATCACGTTGCTGCAGCGAGAACTGTCGAACCTGTACGCGGCCCGCGACGCCCTCTACTCGCGGATGGTCGCACGCCGGGGCGTCGGACTGGGTCTGGTGCACGAGGGCATCGACACCGCCTTCGACATCGCCGACGAATCCAGCGCCACGCTGGCCATGCTGCGGCTGCTCCCGCCCATGCTGGACGCCCTCGACACCGGCGGCGTCCTAGCCGTGGACGATATCGACGCGTTCCTCACCCCGGAGACCGCCGACAGCCTGATCCAGCTGTTCCAGAACCCCGAGACCAATGCGCACGGCGCGCAACTCATCTTCACCACCGCCGATCGCGGGCTGATCGACCGGGGCAACGGGCGCTCGCAGTCCAAGCGGACCACGGTCTGGCAGCTGCGGCGCACCAGCGCGGGCATCTCCGAGCTGAACGCGCGCTGATCCGGCACGGTCGCGGGCAGAGTTCGCCGCGACCGCGCCCACACGGGCAGGAACCGGGCATATCGCCCACTCAGGCGGCCCGCCTACGATGGGGGAATGCTCATGCAGCTGACGTTCTTCCTGCTGATGGCCGGTGCGCTGGTCGCCGCGATCACGTACTACCGGCGCGGCCAGGGCGGGGGCGCCACGCCCGGTACCGCGCTGTTCAACGGTGGCGGCGGACGGGCGGGGGCCACCGAGTCCGGAACCCTCTATGTCACCGGGGTGAGCCCGCTGCCGGATGTCCCGGGCGAGCAGTACGTCACCATCAGCGGCAGCATCTCCGGACCCTCGGTGGTCGCCCACGAGGTGTACGGGCGATTCGCCTGGGACACCAACCAGTGGCCCTCGCCCGGGGATCAGATTCCGGTCGCCTATCCGGAGGGCAAGCCGGACCGCTGGCAGCTCGGGCACCCGGGCGCGCGCCCCTACTTCGGATCCCGCCCCGAGAAGCCGAGGAACTGACCCACCGAGGATTCGGAACCGGCCGTCAGCGCCGAACCGCCTGGAAGGTCCCGATGCGGGGATCGCCGTTGGCCAGGTTCCGGCCGTACGGCGCGACCTGGTCGTCCCAGGTGCGGAATTCGGTGTCCCACTCCTGCGCGGCGAGCAGCCATTCGACGGTGTCGAATCCGGCCGAGGCCGACGCCGCCGGGGCGTCGTCGCCGTCGCCCGACACCATGCGCCGCAGTTCCGGATACGGTCCGGCATTCGCGTCGAGAGCGAAACGACCGGAGCCGAAACGACTCCCGGGAGCGGACAGCTGCGTGAGGGTCTCGACCACCCGCCGATGATCCGGCGGGGTCAGGTACGCCAGCACGCCCTCGTCGACCCAGAGAGTGGGTTCGGAGGCACTGAATCCACTGTCCGACAGTGCTTTCGGCCAGTCGCCGCGAAGATCGGCGGGCAGGACGCGACGCGCGCAGGTCGGGATCGCATTCACGCGGGACAGCACCGCTTCCTTGAAGGCGAACAGCTCGGGCAGGTCGATCTCGAACAGGCGCAGGTCGGCCGGGAGGTCCATGCGGAAGGCCCGCGTGTCCAGGCCCGCTCCGAGCAGGACGACCTGACGGCACCCACCGTCCACGGCCTCGCGCACGCGATCGTCGAGCAGGCGCACGCCCGCGCTGCGCCCCTCCTGGAACTGCTCGGCCAGTGCCTCGAGGCGCGTCCAGCGCTCCGGCTCGAAACCCGCCCTGGCCGCGTCCGCGAAGTGCCGCGCGAGCGGGTCGAGGTAGAGCCGATCGGCGCGTTCGGATTCCCGGGCACGGATGACCGCGACCCCGATGGCGGTCATGGCCACGCCTGCGACCGGCACCGTGAATGCTGATTCGGGCATGATTCCTCCCTTATTTAACTTGCCGCCCGGCTAGGTAATTGCGGCTGTCCGAGACGTTAGGCTCCTCCTAGCCGGTCGTCAAGCAATCCGACCCCGAGAAAGGAGCCCGATGGACGGGCGTCGCAGCGATACCAGGGAGCGCATTCGTGCCGTGGCCATGGAGCTGTTCACCGAACGCGGGTACGAGAAGACCTCGCTGCGGGAGATCGCCGAGCGACTCGGGGTGACCAAAGCCGCGCTGTACTACCACTTCCGGACCAAGGAAGACATCGTCGCGAGCCTGTCGGACGATCTGCGCCGGGGCATCGACGACATCGTGTCCTGGGCCGACGCCACACCGGCGGGACCCGAACGCGCACAAGAGATCCTGACTCGCTACGGCGCGCTGTTGCACGGGCTCGGCAGGGACATGGTGCGCTTCTGGCACGAGAATCAGCCCGCGTTCCGCGAGCTCGGATTCGGGGTCGGCCTGCGCTATCAGTTCCGGGTGCTGGCCGATCTCATGACCGCGCCGGAGCACGCGCCGCTGGCGGTATTCCATGCGCGCCAAGCACTTCTGGCGCTCAGCTGGAGCATCTCCATGATGGGCGATCTGCCGCTCGACGACGACGAATGCTACGGCGCCGCCTCCGCCATCGCCTCGGACATACTGCGCCGGATGTAGGCGAGTTTCGCGCCGGAGCGGGAAACCCGCTCCGGCGCACCCACTCATTCGAAGGTGAGGGACTCCGGCTCGTCCGAGTAGGCGTGAGCGATTCCGGCGGCGAGCGTCAACGCTTCACGCGCCCAGGACAGCGGCGCACCCGCCAGACCGCAGACCGGAGAAACCAGGACCTGTTCGGCGAGCAGCCGACGGCGCAATCCGAGGCGATCCATCAGCCGCACACCGGATTCCGCGAGATCATGCCAGGTCACCGGCTTGTCCGGCGGCGACGTGGGAACCAGGCCCAGGGCCACGTATTTGCCGTCGTCCATGAGTTCGCCGATTCGGTCCAGATCCGCGGTGCGGATCGTCGACATGTCGAAACCGACGGCGGCGGCGGCGCTCCGGCGCAGGAAATCCAGCGCGGGGGAATCGGCGCAGGTGTGCACGAGCACCGGTCCGGCCTGCCGTTCGATCACCGAGTCCACGATGTGCAGGGCTTCGGGTTCGGGCATGGCGCGCACCGTGTTCATCACACTGACGCCGCGCAGCGATCCGGCCAGCACATCGGTCAGCAGGGGTTCGTCCAATTGCACCAGCACCTGGGCGCCGAGCCGTTTGCCGAGCTCGGCGGCATGATTCGCCAGCCCCTCGGCCATCGACTCCGAAAGATCGCGCAGCGCACCGGAATCGGTCAGCACCCGGTGCCCGAGCGGCAGCTCCACCTGCGCCGCGAGACTCAGCGGGCCGGTCGCCTGCACCTTGACCGTCCGGCCCGTACCGGTGAGACCCGCTGTCTCCCATGCTTCTTCCAGCGCGTCCAGGTCCGCGCGCAGCAAATCGTGTGCCCGGCGCGACACCGCGCCCGGCCGGACCGCCAGCCGATATCCCCGCGTGGTGCTGTCGAACCGCATGTCCACCAGCAGCGCCGAGACCCGCCCGATCATGTCCGCGCCGACGCCGCGCCCCGGCAGCTCCACCAGGTGCGCCAACTCCCCCAGTTCGCCCACCACGGTCGCGGCGGCCTCCCTCGGATCGGTCCCCGGCCATGACCCCACTCCGGTGGCGATTCCACCCCGCAGCACCCGCGCAGCACCGTCGACATCGCTCATTCGTGCCATCCCTATCGCTCGTCCGACCGAATTCCCGTACCTGACAAAACTTTTCGAACCATCGAGGGTCGGTCCGGCGAACCGATCAGCCCGGCCGACCCTGATGACAGACATACATCGGCGATCGTGCGGGCTCGACCGCACGGAAGTGTCCTCGAGCGGGGCCGTGTGCTCCTCAGACGCCGGGACCGGCAGGTCGCCGCCGTGACGCCGGTCGACGGACCCTCACCGCCAGTCTCCCTGCCCGCGTATCGACGGCCGCGACCGGATCCACGAGCCGGGCTTCCACGATCGCGCCCGGATCGTCCGTCGACCTCGAACCCGCGAGCGCCACCGAATCGACTCGGCACGCCGGTGCGCGGCGCGGCACGCCGGCGACCTGGCCCGGCATGCTGCACCCCAGACTCAACGGGTGCTGTCCGCGACCGCTTCGGTTGCGTACGAATGTGTTTCACGCTCGGTGCCGGAGATGGTGCCGCTGCCGATGACCTCGTCGCCGCTCGCGGAATCCGGGCGGTACAGCACCACGGCCTGGCCGCGCGCCACACCGGTGAGCGGCTCCCGCAGGCGCACCACGAGACCGTCGCCGACGGCTTCGCCCACCGCGGGTGCGGTGCCGCCGTGCGCGCGGACCTGCACGATGCACTCGATCGGGCCGTCGGGGGTCGCACCGGAGGTCCAGACGGCACGGTCGGCCAGGATCGTCCAGACCTCGAGATCCTTGGCGGAGCCCACCCGCACGACGCCGGAGTCCGGGTCGATATCGGTGACATAGCGGGGCTTGCCGTCGGCGGCGGGGCCGGGCAGGCCCAGACCCTTGCGCTGGCCGATCGTGAAGCCGTGCACGCCTTCGTGATCGGCGAGCTTGGTGCCGTCGGCATCGAGCACCGCACCCGGGCGGATGCCGATCTTCGCGCCCAGGAAGGCCTGGGTGTCGCCGGAGGGGATGAAGCAGATGTCGTGGCTGTCGGGCTTGTTGGCCACCGCCAGGCCGCGCTCGGCGGCTTCCTCACGAATCCGCGGCTTGGGGGTGTCGCCGATCGGGAACATGGCGCGGCCGAGCTGATCCGCGGTCAGCACCGCGAGCACGTAGGACTGGTCCTTGTCCTCGTCCACGGCGCGGCGCAGCACGCCGTCCTCGAGCCGGGCGTAGTGACCGGTCACCACGGCATCGAAGCCCAGCGCGACCGCGCGGTCGGACAGCGCCGAGAACTTGATCTTCTCGTTGCACCGCAGGCACGGGTTCGGGGTCTCACCGGCGGCGTACGCGGCGACGAAATCGTCGATCACGTCTTCCTTGAAACGATCGGCGAAATCCCAGACGTAGAAAGGAATTCCGAGCACGTCGGCGGCGCGACGGGCATCACCGGCGTCCTCCTTCGAGCAGCAGCCGCGCGATCCGGTGCGCAATGTGCCCGGTGACGCGGACAGCGCCAGGTGCACGCCCACCACCTCGTGCCCGGCCTCCACGGCGCGGGCGGCGGCAACCGCGGAATCGACACCACCACTCATCGCAGCAAGTACACGCATATTCAGAAGCCTCCCTTCGCGCCGGCCAGTCCGGCCGCCTTCGCCCGCTCCATGACCTGCGGCAGCACTGCCAGCAGGGCATCGATATCGGCGTCGGTCGAGTTGTGTCCCAATGAGAATCGCAGCGACCCGCGCGCGAGCCCCGGTTCCACGCCCATGGCGAGCAGCACATGGCTCGGTCCGGCGACGCCGGCATTGCAGGCCGATCCGGTCGAGCATTCGATCCCGGCCGCATCGAGCAGCATGAGCAGCGAATCGCCCTCGCAGCCGGGGAACGTGAAGTGGGCGTTGCCCGGCAACCGGCGCTCACCGGTCGCGCCGTTGAGCACCGCATCGGGAACCAGGTCCCGAACCCCGGAGATCAGCCGGTCCCGCAGACGTTCGGATTCCGCTGCGCGCACGGCCGATCCGGCGACGGTCTCGCGAATGGCGGCGGCCAGTCCGGCGGCGGCGGGCACATCGGAGGTGCCCGAGCGCAGGTCCCGCTCGTGCCCGCCACCGTGCAGCAGCGACACCACCGGGACCGTGCGGCCCAGCAGCAGCACGCCGACGCCGTGCGGTCCGCCGACCTTGTGCCCGGCGAAACTCGCCGCGGCGAGCCCGCTCCGGGCGAAGTCGATGGGCAGCTGCGCCGCCGCCTGCACCGCGTCGCTGTGCATCGGAACGTCGAATTCCTGTGCCACGGAGGCCAATTCGGCGATCGGCTGAATGGTGCCGACCTCGTTGTTGGCCCACATGACGCTCACCAGCGCGGTGTCATCGGCATGCGCGGCGAGGGCCTCGCGCAGCGTGCGCGGCGAGACGACGCCGTCGGCGTCCACCTCGAGCCAGGTCACCTGCGCGCCCTCGTGCTGCTCCAGCCACTCCACGGTATCGAGCACCGCGTGATGTTCCACCGCGCTGACGAGAATCCGGGTACGGGCCGGCTCGGCGTCGCGGCGGGCCCAGTAGATGCCCTTGACCGCCAGGTTGTCGCTCTCGGTCCCACCCGAGGTGAAGATCACCTCGGACGGACGCGCGCCCAGCCCCTCCGCGATCGACTCGCGCGCCTCTTCCAGGAGCCGTCGCGCGGCGCGGCCGGAGCCGTGCAGCGAGGACGCGTTGCCCACCTGGCCCAGCACAGCCGTCATCGCCTCGACAGCGACCGGGAACATGGGTGTGGTGGCAGCATGATCGAGGTAGACCGTCTGGGCACCTACCGGACCCGGGAAAGCCGACTTCATAACCGATAAAGCCTATCCCATCGTTGACCTGCGCAAGCTTGGGGTATCCCCGCGCTGTTCGCGGGATCACGGCGAGTCCGCGCCCCGTTTCGGGAACAGGCCGACCACCGCGCGATATTCCCGCACGACGGGGCATGGTTCGCGCTCGCCGCCGCGTGATCGGTCGATGACCGGACGCGTGAGGTGTCACACACCGTGCCCCTTGCCGCCGCCGGGGCGAGACCCGGCCGGGCATGGTCCGGCCCAGTCGCGAGCAGTTCGAGCTCTCGTCGGGGGTCTCTCGCGATTCGCGGTGACCCGACGCGTGGGATCGTTCGCCCTTTTCGCGGGATCGTTCCCGTGTCACTCGGCATGCCCGCCCTACGACCCCGATTGCGATATTCCACTCGGGATTGTCCACGGCGTCAGCACCCGCGCCCCTGCGATCCATGAACCTCTCGGACGATTCAATTTCGGCATTCTGCACAACGAATTCGGCATATTCAGCGCATATTTCACCCATTTCGGACAAAAGTTCGGTGTTTCGCCGAGGCAGTTCCGGGCTCGTGTTCGTATAGGGTTTGGTTCGTGTTCAGCGACCGTCGTACTCGTGTTTCGTTGGGCCCCTTCGATGCTCGAGCTCTCGTGCCCACCGCCGCCGGATCGTGGGCTCGCGAGCGTGGCGAGCGGCGACATATCGCGGTGACCTGACTCGCCCGGGTCGCCGGCCACTGCCTCACCCGCGCTCAGCGAAGCATCCGCACGCGAGAGAAAGGCCTTCATGTCCAAGCCCCGTGCACTCGGATATCTACGCCGTGATCTGTCCGGCGCGCGCCAGCAATGGGACGAATCCCAGATCCGCAGCCTGGCGGCACGATTCGGCTACGACCTGTGCAAGACGCTCACCTTCGGCTCCTCGGACGACGCCTCGGACAAGCAATTGCGCATCGCGGTGAACCGCACCCGCGCCGCCGCCGTGTTCGTGCCCAGCGCAACGCATTTCGGCCCCGCGGGTATCCCCGCCACGCTGATCGAACTCGTGGATGTGGTCACGGTCGACACCACCGAGACCTTCACCCGCCCGACCTCGCCTCGTGCGCAGCGGCGGCGGTGGAATCACCTCGGCGGCGGAATCATCGCGCGGGGGCGAGCGGCGGGCCGCGATCCGGCCACGGTCCAGCACGGAACCCTGATGAATCACACCGGGAGAGATCGAGATGAGCTCTGAACGCCACCGCGTCGCGGGCGCGCACCGCTATCGGCGCATGCACCACGAGGTACTCGACGCCGCGGAGACCCTTTTCACGACAGCCGATTTCCGCACCGTCACCCTCGCCGACATCGGCGCCGCCACCGGCCATCGAGCGGGCTCCATCTTCGCCCACTTCGCCACCACGGAGGCCGTGCTGATCGAAGTGCTGCACCGCCACTACGAGCGCACCCTCTCCCCCGAGTTGATCCGCCTGGCCACGGGCGACACCCTCGAAGGCATCCTCGACTTCGCAGGCCGCCGGAACGTGGCTGTACCGGCCCGCTGACCTCGCAGATGGCGACATCGGGTCGCACTGCCGCCGACGAGCCGACACCCCTGCGGTCAGATGAGGGTGCCCACGTCGTGGGCGACCAGGTTGTCGAGGGCTCGCTCGGCTATGGCCGCGATGGTCATGGAGGGGTTGCAGGCGGCGGTGTTGCCGGGCATGAGGGCACCGTCGAGGACGTAGAGGCCGGGGTGGCCGTGAACGCGGCCGTCGAGGTCGCACACGGTGCCGATGCTTGCGCCGCCGAGGGGGTGCCAGGTGGAGGAGACCAGCGAGTTGGTGTCGGTGAGGGTGGCGGTGGGACCCGCGATCCGGCGGACCAGAGGATCGATTCGGGTGTTCTGGATGAAGGCGTCGCCGTCGGCGGGCCAGTGCAGGGTGGCCTCGTCCTTGGCGGAGTCGTAGGAGAATCGGCCTCGGCCGTCGCTGACTCCGTAACCGACCAGCATGGTGCTGGCGGGGTCCGCCGGGAGCGGAGGCAGGGAGGCCTGGATGACGGTGCAGGCGGTGTGCGGGTCGTCCCAGTTCAGGCTGCCGTAGACGACCGGTCCACCCTGCGCGCCACCGAAGTTCGCCGCCGGGTCGGTCCAGACGTAGATGCGGTCCGCGTTGGTTCCCCAGCCGTTGCCGAGTTCGTCGGGGAGGTCGGGGATCTGGCCCTTGGCCGCGGCGCGCACCAGGAGTTTGGTGGTGTTGAGGCTGCCCGCGGCCATGATCAGGGCCTTGGTGGTGAGGATCTTCTGTTCCAGGACCTCGCCGGTGGTGTCGAGGCGGTCGACATACACGCGCCAGCGGCCGTCCTGCGCGAGTTCCACATCGGTCACCTGGTGCAGGGTTTCCACGCGCACCCGCCCGGTGGCCTCCGCCGCCGCGAGGTAGGTGACATCGACCGAATGCTTGCCGCCGTTGTTCACGCCCATGGCGCCGTCACCGTTGGTGTAGGACGCCTTCATCTCCCCGCGCAGTTCGGCGAGCGCGAAGTTCCAGTCGATGGGCATCGGAATCTTCGACAGCGGAAGCCCGGCCTGGCGCACTCGATCCGCGAAAACCCTTGCGGCGGTGTAGTTCGAGCTCTCCACCAGCTCATCGGGAGCGACGGCGAGACCGAGCATGCGGGCCACCCGGGGGTAGTGCACCCGGTCCATGGTGGCCCAGTCCAGCTCCTGCGGAAAGTGGGTGTTGAACACCGCCTCGGTCGGCTGCAACGACATGCCCTGGTAGATCAGCGATCCGCCGCCGACACCGGCCGCGCACAGGGCGGTCATGTTCTCCCCGGGCACGGCTTCCACCAGCCCGGTGTAGGGCTCGAAGATCAGGGGCCGGCCGAACAGCTCCGGGCTCGACCGATACCAGAGCACCCGCTTGTCCAATGCCGAAGCGCGCGGGAAGGTTTCGGCGTTCGGACCGGTCGGCCAGCGCAGCCCGCGCTCGAGCACCAGGACCGGAACACCGGCTTCGGCCAGGCGCAGCGCGGACACGCCGCCGCCGAACCCGGAGCCGATCACCACCACGCGATGGTCCTCGCGGGTGAGCGGAATCGAACTGCCCCGCAGGGAGATTCCGGGCGAGGCCGAGAGTGCGGGTGAGGCTCCGGCGAGCTTCGAACCGGCAAGGACGGCGCCGGCGGCGACCGCCCCGGTCAGCAGTGATCGTCGCGACATCGCGGACATGGCACACCTTCGTCGATGGGGGCAGCGGAGATCGGGGACGGCGCCATCCGGTCTGCGATGGCAACGCCCCGAATCACGCTGGGGTGGAAGAGGTTCGGGCGAGGCCCGTGGGATCAGGAGCCGATCGTGGAGCGCTGGTCGGCGGGCGGGGTGTAGACCGTCGGGGACAGGGTCATCGCCAGGAATCCGTTGTCCGCGCAGGTGGTCCAGAGTTGATTGCCGCGCCACTCCGGCGGCGAGAAGCACCAATCGGTGGACAGGTCGCCGAGGGCGAGCATCCCGGAGCGGGCGCTGGTGGCCTGCGCGGGATCGAACCGGCCCTGCAGCATGACCTGCACGACCGTGGGCGAGGCCAGCAGCGGCGGGCCGATGACCGAGGCCAGCGCGTGCGGCGAGTTGTAGAGCTCGGTGTTCTGCCCGGTGCGCGCGGGCGGGTTGAAGTAGGCGATCTCCCGGATCGAGGCGGGATCGCGCACGTCGAACACTCGAATGCCCGAGGAGGTCCAACTGCACGCCAGCGCGGTGGGATTCACCGGCCGATCGGCCGCGCAGTAGTGCGCGTCGTACGCGAACAACGAACCACCCGCCGCCGAAGCCAATGCGGTGTCCTGATTGTCGGGCAGGTCGATCTCGAGCTTGATGGTGTTCACCAGACGCGGATCCGCCGGATCGGCGACGTCCAGGACCTTCACACCACCCGACCCGGCCTCGTTCACGCTGAACACGTACGGCACGCCGTCATAGGTCACCGGAACGTTGTGCTGGGTGGCCCAGCCGTCGGTCCAGGTGATGTCAGACAGCTGGCGCACAACGGGATTCGGGTCGCGGCGCTGCACCGCGCTGATGTCCAGCACCATCAGTCCGCCGAGGTTGTTCGCCAGATACATCAGATTGCCGTCGGGGCTGAACCCCATGCCGTGCATCGAGAGTCCGGGCACGTTCTGCCAGATGACCCGCGGATTCGACGGATCGGTGAGGTCGACGGCGCTGACCAGTCCGGGCGCGACGCCCGAACTCCAGTAGGTGTTCCCGTCCGGGGAGAAGCCGCCCTCGTGCGCCGTGATCGGCACGGGCAGAGCCAGATTCGTGCCGGGACCCGGGTTGAGCAGGCGCGGATGCGCGCAGTCGGACAGGTCGTACACCGAGATCAGGCCCGCTCCGGTCAGCACGGGTGCGCCCGCGCCGACCAGCAGTTTGCGAGTCTCGTTGACCCGCAGGCTCTCCCAGGTTCCCGCCAGCATGGCCGGTTCACTCAGAGTGGCGGTCAGGACCGGGTTCGCCGGATCGGCGACGTCGAGCACCTGCACGCCCTGCTCCGGGCCGAGCAGATCGCCCGGGAAGAACGTGCCGACGTAGACGCAGTGATCGAAGCCGACGGACACGATCCCGCCGCCGCGGCCGCTGTAGCCGCCCACCCGCGTGAGGTTGCAGCCGTATCCGGCGCGGCTGCGGCCGCTGTCCCGCTCGGCGGCGGGCACGTCGCCCTGCAGACCCGGTTCGGGAGTCGAGCCGGGGCCGCAGTCCGCACGGCCCACCGCGATATCGGTGAGATCACCGATCTGACGCACCGTGCCACCGGACTCCGGTTGCGCGGCAACGATTCCGGTGGGCAGCAGGGCGATCAGGGTGGCTCCCAGGAGGCCGAGTCGCCGGGCTCTGATCGTGAAGGACGTAGTCATAGGTTGGCCTGCCCTCGACGGTGAGGGAACCTTTCGATCACTCGGCAAACGATCACTCGGCAACGATGCGGCGGGGGTTCCCGGCAGCACGGATGAGTGCGCCGAGCCTGTCCTGCGATCGCCATCCGGACTGTGCTGTCCGGATAGCGATCACAGTGTGCTTCAGACGACGGACCGCGTCAATACGTAGCCCACTTAACCGGAGTACGGATTCGCTGATCGGCTGTCCAAGGAGCGCACCGTAAGTCGAGTATCTGATCGCATTGGTCGGCATGGCGCGGGTGGTTTCAGGTGGGCAACTGTTCAACTCTGTTGCAGCGGTGGAGAGAACGATCGCCTATCCGCGTCGGCTGATCTTTCGCAGCGACCAGGCTGCGATCAGGGTGGCGGCGATCTCGAGGGTCAACCATCCAAGCATCGTCGTGTTGGGCCAACCATCCGCGAACAGGCTCACCACGCGCCCGAACGCTAAACCCCCGCACACGACAGCTCCCAGACACAGGGCCGGTATTCGCACTGCCGACCGGTGCAGGCCCAGCGCGAAGACAGCCGCGAAGGCCAGGTGCAGGCCGCCGTAGGTGGCACGAGCCTCGTTGAGGCCGGTGACGGCCTCGGCGTGCAGGCCCACTGCTGACACCGCCGGGCCGGGGACGATGATCCCCTTCAGTCCGAGCGCAGCGAAAGCGATGGTGGCCAGCGTGAGGTAGACACGAATGAGAATGTCCGGCAGAGCGTTCGGGCTGGCCTCGACGTCCGGGCGTGTCATTGCCCGCCTCCGCGCGGCCCGGAGTGGCGGGCGGTGCCCGGGACGGGCGATCGCGTCGGCTCCAAATAGGGAGTTCGCATACTGTCCTTTCGGTGGTTCCGGTGCGCCGCGTCCGGTCACGCAGGCGCGGGATCCGCCTGTGTGCGGTCGGGAGTGCCCGCTGAGAGCGTTGGCGTTGGCGTCGGCTATGCGTGCCGCGGGCGCCACGCAGTGGCGAGCAGCAGTGCGGCACAGCCGATTCCGGTTCCGGTGGTGATCGCCAGGGCTGTACCCGCAGCGGGATGGATCCCGAGCACGTGATCTACCGACCAGCGTCCGGGTCCCAACGCGGCGAGGGCCAGTGCGGCAACGGCTAGCACGGCAACGTATTCCCAACCCTGGCCAGGGTTGTAGATGAAGAACCCATTGCCGCGGTGGCTGGTGATCAGCGCGACGGCCATGGTGGCGACCACGGCGGACGCGGCCAGCGGTGTGGCCGCGCCGAGCAGCAGCAGGATTCCCGCTCCGGTCTCGGTGACCGTCGCCGCCAGCGCGTGGACCTTGCCCGGTCGTAGCCCGATGCTGTCGAACCAGCGAGCGGTGCCGGCGAGCTTGCCGCCGGAGAAGGCATGGCCCAGTCCGTGTACGAGCATGACCGTGCCCAACACCAGGCGCAGCAGCGCCGCGGCCGTGTCGACTCCGTTCACCCGTTCACCGCGGGTTCGGGCCGCGGGGCGGCTTCGCGGGCCTTCGCGGGCTGCCAGCCCGGCGGGGCGAAGATATATCCGAGCTTGTCGCGCAGCGTGCGGGCACCGCGCACGTCCCGCGCGATCTTCGCGAATTCGCCGTACTGCAGGGTGATCAGGTTGTAGGTCCCGATTGGGGTGGTGAGCCCGTAGGTCGGCCGGTGCAGCTCCTGCTGGAAGGTGCCGAACATGCGGTCCCAGATGATCAGGATGCCGCCGTAGTTCTTGTCCAGGTACAGCGTGTCGCTGCCGTGATGTACGCGGTGATGCGAGGGGGTGTTGAAGGTGTACTCGATCGGACGAGGGAGCTTACCGATTGTTTCGGTGTGAGTGAAGAACTGGTAGATCAGGTTCACCATGAAGGCGACGTAGATCGTCCAGGGCGCGAAGCCCAGCAGCGGCAGCGGGGCCCAGAAGATGGCCTCGGACCAGGGATTCCACTTCTGCCGCAGCGCGGTGCCGAAGTTGAAATATTCGCTCGAGTGATGCGCTTGGTGTGCGGCCCAACCCAGGCGGACGCGGTGCGAGAAAAGGTGGTTGCAGTACCAGGCGAAGTCGACGACGACCATCAGTAGCAGCCAGCTCCACCAGGTGTCGGTGGGGATGTGCCACGGCGCCACGTACTCCCAGAGGAAGACGAACACCACGAGTGTCGCCAGCTTGAATATCAGCGATGAGACGAGCGACCCGACGCCCATGCTCAAGCTGGTGCGGGTGTCCTTGGCCAGGTATCCGGTCGTCTTCTCGTGGTCGTGATCGCGCAGTGAGAATGCCTCGACCGCGACCGACAGGATGAACACCGGCACCGCGTAGAGCAGCGGAACGTTGATCTGATGCCAGACGTTCGACAGCATCGAGCCTCCTTGAATTGACTAAATCGTAAGTTACCAATTAGTCAATTCGGGGTCAATGGTGCGCTCACGCGGCCCGGAATAGACGACTCAGGTCAGTGTGGCGATGAGGCGATGGCTTCGCGCCGTCATCGCCTCAGCGCTCTGCTCGGGATGAGCCAGCCACCAGGCGACCAGCGCGGAGACCACCCCGGTCCATGCCGCGGTCAGCGCGGAGCGATCCGCGGGATCGAATAGGCCACGGTCATCGAGGAACGCGGATACACCGCGCGAGGCCTGCTCGGCGATGCGGGCACGAGCATCATGCGCGGCCTCGAACACCGGCCCCTCGGTCGGATGTGAAGCATCGAACACGACTTTCCAGTCGTGCGGCCGCGGGCGCAGCGCGGTGAAGATCGCGTCGAGCGTGCGCTGGGCCATTTCCAGGGTCGAGGGCGCACCATCGAGGGCCTCGTCGATGGCGTCGCCGAGCACCGCCGCAGCCCGGTGCTGGCATGCCAGATACAGGCCATCCTTGGTGCCGAAGTAGCTGTACACCAGCGGTTTCGAGACCCCGGCCGTGGTGGCCACCACGGCCAGTGACAGGCCCGCGTACCCTACTCGCGCGATTTCGGCAGCTGCCACGTCGAGGATCTGTGCCTCCCGCTCGGCGCGGGGGACTCCCTTGCTTCCCGCCGTGTTCGTCCTTGCTCGCGTCGCGCCCGCCATCGCGCTCCTTCCCGGTGTCCGGTCGTTTTGACACTGAATTGCACTGGAAGTAATTTACCGATTGGTCAATTAGCGAGGTTACCATCACGGTCACCCCGTTCACCGAGCATCACACCCGACAGGTGCCACATGAACAATCCCCTGATCACCGCCCTGCTCAACCCCGCGCCCTCGCTACGCGGCCTCACCCGCACGCCATCGACAAACCTGCACGGCAAGACCGTGATCCTGACCGGAGCTTCCTCCGGCATCGGCGAAGCGAGCGCGCACATGCTGGCCGAACGAGGTGCCACCATCGTCGCAGTAGCGCGCGACCATGACCGCCTCGCCCGCACATGCACCGCGATAACCGACGCCGGCGGCACCGCGCACCCGCTGTCCTGCGATCTGACCGATCCCGATCAGATCTCACACCTCGCCGCCACGGTGGTCGAGCGCTTCGGCGCGCCCGACATCGTGATCAACAACGCCGGCCGTTCCATCCGCCGAGCCGCTCTCGATGCCGTCGATCGCGCCCACGACTACGAGCGCACCATGGCGGTCAACTACTTCGGCCCGGTCCGGCTCACCCTGGCCCTTCTACCGACCCTGCGCCTGGCCGGCCGCGGCCACATCATCAACGTCGGCACCTGGGGCACCACCGCAGGTGTGATGCCCAAGTTCAGCGCCTACCATGCCTCCAAGGCTGCCCTCGCCGCCTTCTCCCGCAGCCTCGGCGCCGAATGCCACGACACCCCGATCGCCGTCACCACCCTCGGATTCCCGCTTGTGCGCACCCCCATGATCAGCCCCACCGGTGACTACGACACCCAGGCCGCCCTGACCCCCGAGCAGGCCGCGCGCTGGGTGCTCACCGCCATCGCAGAACGCCCTGTCGAGTTGTACCCCAGCTACGCCGCGGCTCTTCGACTGATCTCGGCGATCTCGCCACGCCTGACCGATTCCCTGGTGCGCGCCGCAGGGATCTGACGGCGGAGAATTCGAGAACACGATCATGCATTCGGCCTGCAGCTGTTCACTTCGCCCGTTGTCTTCGTTCAGATTCGCTCAGTCCGGCACACCCCGTGTGGTGTTGTGCTGCTGCAGGTCACGAGGGTTCGCCAGGGTCGGTAGAGGAAGAGTTGCGGGAAGCGAACCAGGCGAGATGGCTCGGATCGTCCACCGCGGCGGGATCGACGATCTGATCGAGCTCGGCGCCCTGTAGGAGCCGTTTGATCGGGATCTCGAGCTTCTTTCCACTGCGGGTGTGGGGGATCGCGGGTGCCTCGATGATCTCGTCGGGGACATGGCGCGGAGACAGGGTCGTTCGAATGGCGGTAGTGATCCGATCTCGCACCTCGTCGGTGAGTTTGATCCCGGTGGCGGGTACGACGTACAACGGCATCCAATAGCCACCGTCAGGTTGTTCCACACCGACAACGAGCGCTTCGGAGACCTCGGGGAGGGCCTCGACGACTTGATATATATCGGCGCTGCCCATGCGCACTCCGTTGCGGTTGAGCGTGGCATCCGATCGGCCGTGGACGACGATGCTGTTGTGCTCGGTGATCGTGACCCAATCCCCGTGACGCCATATCCCGGGATAGGCGTCGAAATAGGTTGCCCGGTAACGGTTGTGGTCCGGGTCGCTCCAGAACGAGAGCGGCATCGAGGGCATCGCGGCGGTGACGACCAACTCACCGACTTCGCCTCGCAGCGATGCCCCTCGGGCATCGAACGCGTCCAAGGCCACCCCGAGGTAGGGAGCGGACAACTCACCGGGCCGGGCAGCGACGGTGCTCACCCCGCCCGCGAAGGCAGACACGATGTCGGTTCCGCCGCTGATGGACGAGATCGCGATACCGCCGCCGACAGTCTCACGCAGCCACATCTCCGAGGAAGCCGGCAGCGGTGCCCCGGTGACGCCGATCAGCCGTACCGCCGACAGATCGTGGTCGCGCGCGGGCGCAGCGCCGGCTTTCTTGCAGGCCAGCACGTAGCCGGGGCTGGTCCCGAGCACGGTACATCTCAGGTCGCTCGCTCGCGCGAACATCGCATCGGGGCCGGGGTGAGTGGGGCTGCCGTCGTAGCAGACGATGGTCGCGCCCACCAGCAAGCCCGCGATCTGATAGTTCCACATCATCCAACTAGGGTTGGTGTACCACCAGAAGGTGTCCTCGGGCCCGATATCGGACTGCAGGGCAAGGGCTTTGAGGTGTTCCAGGACTACACCACCGTGGCCGTGGACGATGCCCTTGGGCTTGCCGGTGGTCCCCGAGGAGAACAGCACCCACAGCGGATGATCGAAGGCGACCGGCTCGATGTCGAGTGCAGTACCCGCACTCGAGGCGACCGCCTCCTGCCAGCTCAATGTCTCGGGTATCGCTTGGCCCAGCCGGGCGACCGCGAGCGTGCCGCGCACGGTCGGCAGCGCGGCGCGCAGGGTACGGACCTCGGCGCGGCGGTCGTGTTCCTTGCCGCCGAACCGGTAGCCATCCGCGGTCACCAACACGACCGGGTCGAGTTGCCCGAGCCGGGCGGCAGCGGCGTAACCGGTCCCGTCCTGCCCGCACACACTCCAGATCGCGCCGAGACTGGCCGTGGCCAGAAAAGCGATCACCGACTCGGCGATGTTGGGCAGATAGCCCACGACTCGGTCCCCGCGTTGCACCCCCAGCGACTGTAATGTCCGCGCGAACGCTGCGGTGTGGGTGAGTAGTTCCTGCCAGGAGTACTCGCGCACCGGGGCGTCTTCGGACACTGCGATGATCGCGGGCCGGTCGGCGCGCGCGTGTGCTGCGACCTGCTCGACGTAGTTCAGCTGTGCACCGGGAAACCACGAGACCTCAGGCATCTGCCCGCTCTGGACCGGCCCCGGAATGTCCCCGAGGTCGAAGTAGGTCCAGATCGCATGCCAGAACGTGGGGATATCGTCGATAGACCACTGCCACAGTTGCTGGTAGCCGTGCGTGCGTACCTCGTAGCGGTTTTCCAGGAACCGCGCGAAGACGGTGATGCGGGCATCGGCGATCGACTGTGGTGTCGGAACCCATTGCGGGAGAGGGTCTTCAGGCAGAATCTGTGTCATCGTGCGGTGCATTCCTTGTCGGTCACGGTGTGGGGTGCCGGGGTACGCGGCTGCCGTCTCGCAGGTGCGGGAGTTGATCCCGGTCGCGGATACGATGGCGTCCGCACGCTGGCCGGCAGTGATCGTGGTCGGCGATACCGCCGGCTCCGGCGCGCGATCTCGGGTACGGGTTCGTCAGTGTCGAGGGGACGGCGGCCGCGGCTCCAGAGCCGCGGCGATGCGTGGACTGTCGAATCTGATAGGGAGCCCGTGTCCCGGAACGAGAGTGTGGGCGTGTGCCAGTGCGAGGTGCGTAGCGGTGTCGTAGGTGAGCGCCTCGTCGTGATTGAACACCGCTGGTAGTAATTGAGGGCCGGCGTGAGGTAGCAGCGGATGTCCGGTGACGAGTGCATCTCCGGAGAAGAGAACTCCTTCGGAGGGCATGAGGTAGGCGGTGTGACCGCTGGTGTGCCCGGGGGTGGGGATCGCGACGAGCCCGCCGGGCAGTGCCGCGACGATGACGGGATCGACCGCTTCAGCCTGCGGGACGGCCATGCCTACGCGGCCGTGGACCGCCCATAGGGTGTGTGCGACCCAGCGGCGACCGCGGGCGGTGAGCAGTTGTTTGAGCATCCCTGTGGGCGTGATCTGTTGCAGGTATTCACGTTTGGCGTGCCGCACTTCCTCGGCGCCGGTGTAGACCGGCATGCCGACCTGTTCGATCAGCGCCGGAATCGCGCCGATGTGATCGAGGTGGGCGTGGGTGAACAGTACGGCCTGAACATCGGCCGGTCGATGCCCGATCTGGCTGATCGAGTCGAGCACGTCGGCGGTGTCGCAGGGATATCCGGCGTCGACCAGGGTGATCCCGGAATCGTCGCTGATCAGTGCCCAGTTGACGTTGGTGCCGGCTACGACATGGACGGAGTCGGAAACCTGATCGATTTTCATATCTCGCCTATTTCTCGATGTCGTGCTCGATGATTCCGACGCCCTCGATTTCCAGCCGCAGATGATCCCCGGGGGCGAGCCAGCGGCCCAGTTCCATCCCACTTCCACCGGGCAAGGTGCCGCTGGACAGCAATTCGCCGGGGTAGAGCTGTTCGCCGCAGGACACGTGCGCGATAGCTTGGGCCATCGAGTATCGGGCATCGTGAGTTCCGGTGCGGGCGACGGTTTCACCGTTGATCGCGACCGTGGCGGTCAATCGATCGAGGCGATCAGCGAGCGCGGGCCCGGCGGCCGCGGTGCCCGACATGGAGGTGAGGAAGTGCTTGGCTCGTTGCGGACCGAAACCCGATCGCATCTCCGCCAACTGGACATCGCGGGCGGAGAAGTCGTTGATCACCACCACCGCGGCGATCGCGGCTGCCGCCTGTTCGACGGTGGCGTCGCGCAACGGGGCACCGAGCACGACGCCGAGTTCGAGTTCGAAATCCAGTGCCTGCGTATAGGCAGGGGCGGTGACCGGCACCCCGGACGGGACGATCGTCAACGCGTTGGACATGTAGTAGATCGGTTGCCGGTACCACAGAGCATGTGGTCGGAACGCCGGAAAGGTGTGTCGGGTGACCGTCTCGTAGGCGGCGGCGACCCGGGACACCGCAGGCAGGAACCGGCGGGCCAGGCCACGTGCGGCGTCGACGGCGTGCTGTTCGAAGATCATGAAGTCGCGGAACGAGACCGGGCACACCGGCAGGACGAGAGCCCCGTCGCCCAGCCCGAGGGTCTCGTACCGCGATAGCTCGAAGTCCAGTGTGAATGCGGGCTCGAGTCTCGGAAATGCTTGGCCGCCAGCGGATTCAGTGACAGCGTGCCATCCAGTTCCGGTGTCGATTTGGGTATCGATGCGGTGCGCGCCGCGATCGAGGATGCGCCGCATCCGAGGGATCGCAGCGCTGGTGGTGTGGGATGAGTGGGTCATGCGGTGACCCCGTCTCGCACCCTCAGGTGCTCGCGAAAGAATTTCGTCGACAGCGCCGTCCACTCCTCGGCGTGGCCCATGGCGCAGTGATCATCCTCGGCATAGAGCACCAATTGCGCGTCCGGTGCCTCGATGGCGATGTCGATCGAGTCGCGAGTGTCGGCGAGGGTGTCGCGGGCGCCGTTGATCACCAGCAGCGGGATGTCGATGTGGCGATAGTGTTGGGCGAGTGAGAATTTCGCCAGCTTGCGCGACAGATCGGCAGGGCCACTGGCTCCGAGGGTCGAGATCAGCGTCGAGACGACGATCTCGGGCATCCCTATCGAGTTGAGCAGCCCGAAACTGCGGTCCGAGAGCGGGCCGTTGGACACCGCTACCGCCAGTCTCGGGTCGACGGCGGCCATGCGCGTCGACCAGTAGGCGCCGAAACTGAAGCCCAGCATGCCGATCCGGTGCGAATCGATGCGCGAGTCCGCGCACAGGTGGTCGATGACGGTCGAGTAAATGGTCTCGGCATCGGTGGTCAGAGGCTCGGTATAGGAGTAGGTGCCGGGCATTTCCATCACGAACACGCCCATGCCGGCGTCGCGCCGCGACAGCAGCGGCAGCAGCGCTTCGGCGACGGTGCCTTCCAGGCCGTTGGTAACAAGGATCGTCGGCACCGACGCCGCATCGGCAGGCAGCATCAGCAGCCCGCGGACGGTCTGAGTGCCGACCGGGATGTGCACCACTTCGATGCTCACGCCCATCGCGGTGTCGAGTGAGCGCAGCAGCACTTCGCACAGCCGGTGGGAGCGCTCGTAGGCGGCCAGCCTGGCCGGGCTGTACCCCGGCCAGGCGGCGATGAACTCGTACACCAGTGCTTTGATCAGCCCGTCGAGCGCGATCGCGGCATCGGCGGCATCGGGATGTGTCACGCAGAATCGGTCGACCGCCTCGGGATCGGCCACGGGTCCGCGGTCGGCCAGGATTGTCACCGCGGGTGCGAGCAACTCCCCGAAAGCAGGCAGATCGAGCGGCGCGGCTGCATCGAGCAGCAGCTCTGTCGACGGTCCGCCCAGGCGCAGCAATGCCGTGTCGGCCCGCGCGAGGTGTGCGCGGGCGAAGTCTCCCCAGTAGCCGGCCCAGCGGGCGTCGTCGAAGGACCGGCAGCCGTGCAGTTGACGCTGGAATTCCTCGGGGTCGATCCCGCCGAGGTGGGTGAACCTGTCGGCGAACAACCGGGGCAGGAACGCTCCCACACCCATACGCTGGGCCGCACGCTCGGTGGTGTGTGTCATCGCACGAGCGCTGACGAGCACTCGTTTGCCGATCTCCCGCACAGACGTCATCGTGGTGCCTCTCGATCTCGAAATAGCAGAAAGTTCTGCTTTTGTGAGCGTAAGCACGTCGGTAGCCAAAAGCAAGAACCTCTGCTTTAGTATCGAATCTATGTCCGAAGCCGAGAACATCGAGCCGCTGCGCCGGCCCGGAGGCAGGGCGGAGAAAGTTCGCGAAGCCGTGCATAGCGCCGTGCTCGAAGCTGTCGAGGAACGCGGCGTGGACAAGGTCGGCATCCCCGACATCAGCCGACGCGCCGGTGTTCGCGACAGCTCTATCTACCGGCGCTGGGGAACGCGAGAGAACCTGGTACTCGATGTGATGCTCAGCGCCAGCGAGCGCACCCTTCCGCTACCGGACACCGGGTCGCTGCGCGGAGATCTCACCCTCTTCGCCACCGCACTCATCGACTACCTCGACACCCCGTTGGGCACCGGCCTTGCGCGCGCTCTGGCATTCATCACCGACTCCGACGAGATCGCCCAAGCACGAAAAACCTTCTGGGAGAACCGCTACGAAGCGAACCAGGTCATGGTCTCCCGTGCGGTCGAGCGCGGTGAACTGGCCCCTGGCACCGACGCAAGGACAGTCATCGAATCCCTGATCGCACCGATACATTTCCGCCACTTTCTCACTCACGAACCGATGAACGACCGCTTCGTCGATCAGCACATCACTCGGGTGATCCGGTCATTGCGGTCCGATCCGGCCGAACAAGCCACGGCCGATGACTCATCCGCTACCGCACGTCGAACAGGCAGCCAATGACCGACCGCGAATCCCAGAAGCCTCATGCGAATGGACTGCGCACCCGTCGAGCAGTCATGGGCGAGGAGTACGTCGCCCGAGCCATGGCCCGTACTGCCCACAGCGAATCGACAGACCTCCAGCACTTCGTCACCGAGCATGTGTGGGATGCGGTGTGGAATCGGCCTGGTCTGAACCGGCGTGACCGCAGCCTGCTCAATTTGGGCATACTCACAGCTTTGCGAGCACACGACGAGCTCGCTGGCCACGTGCGCGGCGCTCTCAACAACGGGCTCACTCGCACGGAGATCGCCGAGTCGATCATTCACACCGCCGGATATTGCGGCGCGCCTGCCGCGCTGGCCGCCATGCGGATTGTCCAGCAGGAGTTCGACAAACGCTGATCGCAATTGTCCTGCCCGCACGACCGAGTCCTTCCAGCTCCGGCAGACCTGCAGTCGCCGGGAGGTGCGCTGCCGACCTGGAACTGCCCCGGGTCAGCAGCGCACCCATCACCAGCGCAGCGAAATCGAGCCAGAGGCGCAGTTCTCTTTTGACCGCGCATCGGAATGAGCGGCCAACCGTGCCCGGCGTTCTCACGACGGGAACGCCGGTAGACCGAGATTGGTCCGCGAAGGTGCGTTCGCGGTGCGCTCGTTCATCTTGTCCAGGCTCACGAGTTTGGCTGCGGCGGCGTGCAAGCTGACGCGCAGTCCCTCCGCTTCCCCCGTCCAGCCGTTGGCTTTCGCTTCGGCGATGCGATCGCGCAGATTTGCAGTGATCTCGATCAGGCGAGGTCGGGCGCGCGGATCCACCCTCAGGCTGGGGCACCGGATACAGGCGTGCTCGTGGCGGCAGGGACTCCCATACGGGCGCGAGCAGGTGCCCAGTTCGAGCTTGCGCAGCTCGAAGTGCTGCTCGAACTCCCGCCATTCGACCTCTGTGGGGTTGCGGTACTCGGCTTCGGGGCGCAGCGCTCGACGGTCGTCCAGGAACGCCCGATACGAGCGCACGAGATGTTCGTCGAAGACCGCTACATAGGTTTGGGTGGTGTTGATGTTTCTGTGCCCCAGCAGTTTTGCTGCGATATGAATCGGCAGGCCGTTACTAACGGCGTCGGTGGCCCACAACCGCCGAAAGTCATGAGGGGTGTAGCGCAACGGCTGCCCCGCGGCGTCGGTGAGTCCGGCGCGCGCCAGGGTATCGCACAGGTAGTTCTGGACCGCGGTGTAGCTGAATGTCTTCCACGTCCACACGTGCCGACGCTGGAACAAGTGCGGAAGCGCCGGCCCGGTGACCTTCTCGTGCGCGTCGTAGCGCGCGGTCAGCGGGACAGTGCCGCCGTTGTGGGCGCGCAGCCGGGAGATGACCTCCGCGAGAACGCGGGCCAATTCCGGGCTGACCAGCAACAGGCGTTCTTCGTTGCTCTTGGAGGGAACGATCTGCAGCATCGGCACGACCTCGCCGGAGCCGGGCAAGGTGTAGGCGATAAGGCCGAGATGGGTGATTTCGAGCAGTTCCTCGATGCGGATACCGGTGTGGCGCAGCACTTCGATGACCGCCCATGCCCAGAACGCGTCCTGCTCGGCTCGGCCGATATCGACAACCACTCCGGTGGTCAGATCCTCGATGAGATCGGGCGGGCGAACGGCCAACCGGCTCGGGTCCGGCCCGACTGCGGGCAGCGGCCGCCGATAGGCTCGACCCTCATGGGTGAAGGTGTGCCCCGCTGGACTCCGCGCGGCCGCGCCCAGCAACGCGCCCTGCGCGACCCGGTGCCGCTCGGCCACCTCGACCAGCACCGGCAGCTGCTGCATGCGCTCTCGGATTCGCTGTGCCATCACGGCCTGGCGCCTCTTGTCCGCCTTGGCCGCGCCCCTGGTGTCGTTCTTACGGATCGGGTTGGGGAAGCTCCACTGCGCCCAAGATGGATCATGGACCGCCCAATCCTGCAGGTCACGGTAGAACGCGCGCACCATGATCAAGACTTGGAAATAGTGGTCCTCGCTACGGACGACACCGAATCGGGTGGGAGCGGTACGCAGCCGCACCTTCCACGCCTCGATCACCGAACGGGGCAGACGCAAAGTGGTGAGCTCGGGGTGGTGGGTCTGGATGTCGTACCAGAACGTGGCAAGCAGCAAGGTCGCCATGCTCGACCAGGTGGCGTAGTCCACGTGTGGTCGCCGCTCGTCGAAGTACCGGGTGAACACCTCGCGGACCTGGGGTGGGTGCACCCGGTAGTGATCGACGATCTCGGCGGCGGTCAATTGGCCGCGGCGAGTGGCATTTTCGAGCGTGGGATGTTCGCCGAGGTCGGCGATGCCGTACAGCAGCGACCACCCCAGCGACAGCCCTTTGGGTACCTGCCTGCCAGCTCGTCGGTGCCAGGCGCGGTAGGCCAGCAAGTCCTCTGCGGTGAGCTGGTCGGGATCCTTGCCGGTCCGAGTGGTAATTCTGCTGATCGTGGTAAGCGCTTCGCGGCAATGGATTTCGTCGATACCCCGAGCTGAGGCACGCTCCTGCATGAGCGCGTACAGATCCGGCCGATACAGTAGACGGTGCTTGTTGTAGATCCTCGACGACCCGCACCCGTTGAGTAGGTCATAACTGGGAAAGACGATCCGTAACAGAATCAGCGCGCTGATCCCGCCGAACAAATCGATCCGCTGCCGCTCCGGCGGCAGCGGATGCTCGATCTTCACCAGTTCATCGACCCAGTCGGTATTGCGATCTGAACCCGAGACCAACCAGCGCCGCTGCCACCCGTCAGCATCCACGCGCGCGAGCCAGGCCAGCACGTCGCGGGCACCGTCGACCACTCGGCGATTGGTGCTGCTTGGAGCCGACCACCATGACTGCTGCGGAATCAGCGCGAGGATCTGTGGAATCGACCAGTCGTCGCGCGCGCCGCCGCCAGTCACCTCGGTCTCTGCCAGTTCGTCGTGCCACACGACCACCGGCAACCGGCTACGCGGCCCTCCCGCGTGTGGTTCGGCGACAGCCTGTTTGCCGAGATCTGCGGTCACAGGCCACCTCCGAACAGCACAGACAGGTCGTGATCGTCATAGCCGGGTGCGGGCACGGGCAGAGGACGCGCAGGATCGGCGCGCTCTGCCAGATGGCGCCGAATCCTCGTGATGGTCTCGGCTTCGTCCTGCACGAGGTAGATCTCCGCGGTGGTCGACAGGTGCGCGTGCCCAAGAATGGTTTGCACATCGCGTTCACTCAGGTGCTCATCGCGTGCCATACGCAGGGCAGCGGTGTGACGCAGGTCGTGCATCGACCAATTCGTTCCCAACACCTCGTTGGCGCGGGTCAGGACTTTACGCAACGCTTCATAGGTCAGCGGCTGCCGACGCAGACCATCACCGTGGTCACGACGCCGAATTGTCTGCCACAGTGGGTGATTCGCTTGCATCGGCATCCCCAGCTCGGCGATCCAGATCCGCAGCCACACGAACGCCTCGGCGCTGGCAGGCAACCATTGACTCGCGCCGCTGCCCTTGCGAGTCACCCGCACCAGCTGCTCGCCCCAATCCAGATCGACTGGTCGCAACCCCAGGATCTCCGCAGAGCGTGCGGCGGTGCTGACCGTCAGCGACAACAGCGCCCGGTCGCGACTGTGACGCAATGCTGCGAACAGTTGCTGCCACTGCGGATCTGGGATCTCGCGTGGGCGCTGTTTGGGCAGCTTCGGGCTGTAGCGGAGTCGGCCCCCTGCCCGGAAAGGTACGAGCGGGTTGTGGTGGGCGTTGGGTTGTGCGCCTCGGCGGCTCAGCGGCACCGGGTTCAGCAGCGGGCCCTCACCGATCTCGATCCAGAACTCGTAGAACGAGCGCACCACGGCATTGGAGTGCCGGATCGTACGGGCAGCGTAGCGGTCATCAAGGTACCGCTTGCGGGTGATCGGGTTGATCGTCCCCATGGTGCTGCGTGACTTCGTCCTGGGTGAGGTCCGCGTCTTGGCGTGAAAACCCATCCACAGCAACAGATCCCGACATTCCGCAGGAGCCGCCATGTCCCAGCCCACCTCCACCGCAAGTAGCCACCGCCACCAGCGCAGCAACGTGTAGGCATAGCTACGCACCGAGCGCGGACTGTTGCCTTGCGCGACGAAATCGGTCAGGAACCGGCGGATCGGCACCACCGGCACCCCGCCGGCGTCGATGACCAGAAACGGCACCACTCCCTCGGTCTGAATTACGCTGCCCCACCTCGGCAGGCGAACCTCGCGGATATCACGCTCGACCGCACCGTTCAACCTCATCACCTCTCCCGGTCAGACCCAAGAGGTTTACCGGGCTACCGGTTCGGGCGGTACCCGAAACGCCGAAGACTCGGTTGTTAGTCCGGTCAACAGCTCGGTGTATTCGCCCGGCCTGGGTGAATACGCGTGTTTCCGCAGGATCCCGGTCACCGGGACGGGTCATGCGTGTCCGGTATCGTTACGCCGATGACAGCGTCACCTCGACCGAACAGGGGCCCCGGGGCGGCGGCGGACAATCGGGCGGCGCTGATCCGCGCGGCCCGGAACGTCTTCGCGGAGAACGGTTTCGAGGCCCCCATGACCTCGATCGCGCGCACCGCCGGCGTCGGGCAGGGCGTCCTGTATCGGCATTTCCCGACTCGGGAGAGCCTGGCGCTGGCCGTCTTCGACGAGAACATCACCGAGATCGAGGCCATCGCCGACGATCCGGCCGCCACCGTCGATGACATCCTCACCGCCGTCGTCGAGCAGATCACCACGTCCGCGGCATTCATCGCCATGATCGACCCCACCAGCACCGAGGACGTGCGCCTGTTCGAGGCGGCCTGGCGCATGATCAACCTGATCACCGTCAAGCTCGAGGACCCCGGCCTGCGCGGCTCGCTGCGCGGGGACATCACCACCGCCGACGTCATCCTCGCCATTTCGATGCTGGCGGCGATCCTCACCAAAACCGAACCGCAGTCCCGCGAAGCCACCTCCCGTCAGGCGTGGCGGCTGCTGTCGCGGGGACTCACCGGCTGAACTACTTCGCCTCGGCCATCGCGATCGGAGTCTCGGCGACCTCCGGCTGCCGGGCGGGCGAACGGGTGGCGTCGGTGACGGTCGGCCCCTGCTCCAGCCGATGCACCAGACCCGCGAAGGCCCGGTTGGTGCTGTCCCCGCGCACGGCCCGCTCACAGCGCCGGGCCAGCTCGTGCCGATCCGTGCCGGGCTGTTCGAGCGGCTGCAGCACGATCTCCGCGACCACGCCCTTCGAGCGCAGGATGCGGCCGATGGAGTCGGCCATGCTGTCGTTGCCGACGAACCCGGGAACGGTGGAGAGTTCACCGTGGCGGTCCACGTAGCGCAGTTGCAGCGGCTGCACCGGGGTGCCGGTGTCGATCGCGGCCTGGAAGAGCGCGGGACGCATGCGGCCGTAGCCGCGCCCGCACCAGGTGGTGCCCTCGGGGAAGATGGCGACCCGCTCCCCCGCGCTCAGCCGGGTGGCGATCTGTCGCACGACGGCGGGGAGTTGACGCAGGCGCTCGCGCTCGATGGGGATCACCCGCACCTTGCGAGCGACCGCGCCGAGGACCGGCCAGTCGATCAGATCGGCGCGCGCGACGAAGCCGAGCGGCTCGACCGCGGACAGGGCGATCACGTCGGTCCAGCCGATGTGCCCGGCCACCACGAGGACACCCGCATTCGCGCTTTCGCCGAAACCGCTGCGAGCCTTGGGCTTTTCGCCGGATGCCGGATCGGCGGCGACCATGTTGTCGACGATGCGGACGCGAATTCCGCAGCAGGCCAGCAGCGCCCGGGCATAGCGCGCGTGCAGCGCCGCACGACGCCGACGCGGGGTGGCGAAATGCACCAGCGGGAAGCTGGCCACCACCCCCGCCAGACCGAGCACCCGCGCCGCGACGCGGAGGTCTCCGGCCTCAGCGGTGGTGTCGACGCACTCCGGACCACACGGGCTGCTCGGCATCCACGCGTGCGCGGAGGCCGAGGCCGGCGGACACGGCACCGAGACAGAACCGGGAGAGAGCAAGGCGGGCATCATGATTCATCACCGGCCGTCCATGGTCGCCACCGCGCCCTGCAGGCGCTCGAGGTAGCGGGTGTTGATGGTTTCCAGGCCGAGCAGGGCCACGAAGTCGGCGACCGCGAAGTCCGGATCGTGAGCGGGCTCGCCGCAGATCTGGGCGCCGAGGCGCAGGTAGCCGCTCATCAGGGGCGGCATCTTCGGGCGCGCCGGGGGCGTCAGATCGTCGAGGGAGATGCCGTCGACGATGACCGGGTTGTACGGGCGCACATGGCGTTCGGCCTCGAGCGCGTGCTTGCGCAGCAGCAGATCGCGCACGCCGCGCACGTTCACGCCGGGGGCATCCTCGGGGGTGGCCTGCATCGGCACCGAGACGCAGCCCATGATCCAGTCGTACCCGGTGAGCTGGATGTAGTGCAGGATGCCCGCCCACATCAGGGTGAGCGTGGAACCGTTGCGGTGATCGGGCACGACGCACGCGCGACCCATTTCCACGATCCGGTTCCCGGTGGGATCCAGTGCGGTGAGGTCGAATTCGGTGGCGGTGTAGTAGCCGCCGGCGGCGGTCACCTTGTCCGGCGGCAGCATGCGATAGCAGCCGACGAACTGATCGGTGAGATCGTCGCGCACCAGCAGGTGGTCGCAGTGGTCGTCGAAACGGTCGGCGTCCAGGCCGGTTCCGTTGTCGGGGATGGTGAATCCCGGCTCGTTCGCGAACACCTGGTAGCGCAGGCGCTGCGCGGCCTCGCGATGTTCGGCGTCGGAGGACACCACGAGTGAGTACTGGGACCGGCCCGACGTACGGGGCGCGGCCGGGCCGGCATATGACTGGGGCGGGAGCACCTTCGGGCTCGACGCTGCCATGGTGGTCATACCGTTGATCAAGCCAGTCCCAGACTGCGCCGGAGCGACGACCAGATTGCCTCGCGATGCCAGTCCGGTGAACGCGACACAGACCACACCCGGAGTTCATCCGGACTCCGCCGAACGTTCCCTACCAGGACAAACGCTCGTATTGTTGCGGGGTACGGGGACCGAAGAGCCGGTCCTGAACACCCACCGGCGCGGTCGTCCGACAGCGCCGTCCCGGCATCCGCGGATCCCCGGCGCAGGGATCGAAACGCACCGCCTCAGACCGCGGAACTCGCTGGGTCAGGTCACAGTACGCCTGCCTCGCGAGGGCCTTCCAGCGGCCCCGCCCCCGGCGGATCAGGGGCGGAACAGCCGTGTCACGCGTTGTCCCGGGCGAAGCTGCGCGCTCCCACGGTCATCAGGACCAGTGCCAGGGCCACCGTCACCACCGTGCCGACCCACACGTCCGAGCTGCCGAAGTCACCCCGGAACAGCGCTCGCGCCGCATCCACGGTGTGCGAGAAGGGATTCACCTTGGCCAGGTTCTGCAACCAGGTCGGTCCGACGTTCATCGGCAGCAGGATTCCCGAGAGCAGCATGACCGGAACCGAGATCGAGTTGATCACCGAGGCCAGGGTGGATTCCTGCTTCGCCCACAACCCGAGCGCATAGGAGGCCGAGGCCAGACCGGCGGCCATGATCGAGATGAGCAGCACCGAGAGCACCAGCCCCAGCGGATCGGGTCGCAGCCCGAACACCGCCATCGCCACCACGACCAGGATCGCCGCCTGCACGATCAGCAGCACCATGTCCTTGAGCACCCGGCCCAGCAGCAGCGCGCCGCGCGCGGCCGGGGTCACCCGCTGCCGCTCGACCACACCGGCCCGCAGCTCGGACACGATGCCGAAACCCGCGAAGGCGGAACCGAACAGCCCGATCTGGATGATCAGCGCGGGAGTGAGGATCTTCCACGGATCCGCGCCCTGCCCCAGCGACGGCGCGATGCCCTTCACCAGCGGACCGAACAGCAGCAGGTACAGAATCGGTTGCGCCACACCGATGATCACCCACACCGGGTTGCGCAGATTGGCGCGCAGCTGAGACCAGAAGATCAGTCCCGTTTCACGGACGAAGGTCATGACCGATCTCCTTCCCGGAGCGAACGCCCGGTGAGCGTGAGGAACACATCGTCGAGGCTGGGACGCTTGACCGTGAGCGCACCGGGCGTGATGCCCTTCGCCCCGAGCGCCTGCAGCAGCGGAACCACCGCGGCGTCACCCTGATCCACGGTCAGGTGCACGAGAGCCATTCCGGCCCTGCCGTTCTCGAGTTCCTCGGTGCGCATGCTGTGTCGCACGGTGACCGCCGACTCGGCGACCTCGATCGCCGAATCCGCACTGGCACTGGCGATTTCCAGGCTGATCACATCGCCGGAGATGCGCCGCTTGAGTTCGTCGGGCGTGCCCTCGGCGACGATGCCGCCGTGATCCATCACCAGGATCCGATCACACAGCGCGTCCGCCTCGTCCAGATAGTGCGTGGTGAGCACGACCGTGGTGCCCTCGTCCCGCAGCCGGCGAATGTGATCCCACAGGTTCGCGCGGCTCTGCGGGTCCAGGCCCGTGGTCGGCTCGTCCAGGTAGATGAGGGTCGGCCGGTGCACCAGGCCGAGCCCGATGTCCACCCGCCGTCGCTGCCCGCCCGAGAGCTGCCCGCACTTGCGTCGCTCCAGCCCGTCGAACTCCAGCGCCTTGGCCAGATCGGCGACATTGCGCGCCGCCTCCGCCTTGGACAGCCCGAAAAGCCGTGCCTGCAGGATCAATTCGTCCTCGACCAGTTCCAGGTCGTTGGTCGAGCCGCCCTGGGGCACGTAGCCGATGCGCGAGCGGACCAGGCGCGATTGGGTGCGCAGGTCCGCGCCCACCACGGTAGCCTCGCCCGCGGTGGGCGCGAGCAGGGTGGCGATCATGCGCAGCGTGGTGGTCTTGCCCGCGCCGTTCGGGCCGAGCAGCCCGATGATCTCGCCGTAGTGCACGTCGAAGTCGATACCGGAGACCGCGTGCACGGCTTCGGTTTTGGTCGTGAACGTCCGCGCCAGCCCGCGAACCCGGATGACCGGGTCGGAGGGTTCGCCGCGCACGGGTGATGTCGTTTCCACCCCACCCACGGTAGAAACGACATCACCAATAGTCAAGGTTGACTATTCAAATTTGATTAATACCCATCGGCCGGTCACCGCACCGGAGGCGGGCCCATCGCGCCCGACCACACATCGAGCTCACCGCTCTCGATCCGTTCCAGCGTGCGGCGCGACCACTCCAGATCCGCGCGCACGTGCCCCGCCGCCAGCCGCATGGCATCGGCCACGTGATGCGGCACAGTCTCCACCGGATCACCACTGCCCGCCAGAATTCGCGACTCCTCGCGCTCGAGATGAATCAGATCCGCCTCGAACTTCAGCACCCGGGCGCGCAGCGCGGCCATCACGTCCTCCTTCGGCGCGGACGGGAACAGCGCCACCGGCGTCACATACGGATGTTTCAGCGGCTCAGCGGAATACAGCGCGTCGCGCAGCATCTCGCCGAACTCCTTCTCCCCCTCGGCGGTCAGCCGATAGGTGGTGCGCTCGGGCCGCGCCCCGTCCTGCCCCACCCCGTCCAGGGCGATGAGCCCGTCCCGCTCCAGCGTTTTGAGCGCCCCGTAGATCGATCCGGGCTTCACATTGGCCCAGTCGTCGGCCTGCCAGGACAGCAGCTCGCGGCGAACGTCGTAGCCGTGCACCGGTTGCAGCAGCCGCACCACGGCCAGCACCAGCAGTCGGGTTGTAGGAACAGCAGCCATCTTCGCAGGTTAACTCCCGCACCCCGCCACATACACAAACACGAACGAGCCGCCCGGCGATGCCATGCCGGACGGCTCGTTCGACGATCGTGGTCAGGACGCGTTCGACCCGGCCAGAACCTTTGCCTTCGTGGTCTTTTCCACCTCGTCGAAGCCGGGGCGACCGTGCCCGATGAAGGCCACCAGCCACGAGAAGATCGCGGCGAAGCGATTGCGGAAGCCCACCAGGTAGAACAGGTGCACCGCCAGCCACGCGAACCAGGCGATGGTTCCGGTGAATCGAATGTGATCGTTCACCCGGGTGACCGCGCTGAAGCGGCTGATCACCGCCATGCTGCCCTTGTCCCAGTACTTGAACGGAGTGGCGACCCGGGTGGCGCCGCGAATGATGTCCGCGACGTGGCGGCCCTCCTGCATGGCCACGGGCGACTGGCCCGGGTAGCCGTTGAGCGAGGTCATATCGCCTATCGCGAAGATGTCGGCGTGCCCGCCGACGGTGCAGTCCGGATTGATCAGCAGGCGCCCGGCCCGATCGGTCTCGCACCCGGTGGCCTCGGCCAGCAGGGTCGCGAATCCGCCGACCTGCACGCCCGCCGACCACACCACGGTCTCGGCGGCGATGCCGCGTTCGACACCGTCCTTGCTCTTCACCGTCACCTTGCCGACCTCGATATCGGTGACGAAGGTGTCCAGCATGACCTCCACGCCACTGCGGGTCAGCGACTTCTTCGCGTACTCCGAGAGCCCGCCGCCGAAGGGCGGCAGCACCGCGCCCGCACCCTCGACCAGGGTGACCGACACATCGAGATGGAAGAACCGCTTGGACAGCTCCTTGAGCTGTCCCGCGACCTCGACGCCGGTCGCACCCGCGCCGACGACGACGAAGCTCAGCAGGCGCTCACGGGTCGCGGGATCGGCGTCCTTGGCCGACTCGAAGACGCGCTCGATCTGCGCGCGCAGGCGCTTGGCATCGTCGATGGTCTTGAGCGAATAGGTCTTGTCGGCGAAATCGTCACGGCCGAAATAGGACTGGCTCGCACCGGTCGCGGCGATGAGCTTGCCGTACCGAATCTTGCGCTCCCCCTGGGGAGTGTCGTAGGTGAGCACCGCGGCGTCGGCGTCGATACCGGTCACCGTGCCGAGGCGGGCCTCGCCGTTCTTGTGGTGCCGAATGATATTGGCGATGGGGGGAGCGATCTCGTCCGAAGCCAGCACACCCGTCGCAACCTGATAGAGCAGAGGCTGGAAAAGGTGCTCGGGGGTACCCGAGAGGAGAACGTAGCGGACCCCCGATTTATTGAGCTGCTTCGCGGCGGCGAGACCACCGAACCCCGATCCGACGATGACGACATCAGCGGTTTCGATTCCCGCATCCACGTGTTGCATGACAGCCTCCTTCTCTCATTACCAACCGTGGATTGAACCAGGAATGTTCCAGGGGTCAGGGCGCATAATTAAGATGACTCTTATCTAGGTTGATCATGAATTGGAGATGTGCCGTGGAGCTGCGACAACTGGCCTACTTCGTCGCGGTCTGCGAGGAGCTCAGCTTCAGCCGGGCCGCCACGCGAAGTTTCATCTCGCAGTCGGCGATCAGCCACCAGATCGCCCGACTCGAACGGGACCTCGGAGTGCCGTTGTTCGAGCGGTCGACCCGCTCGGTCGTACCCACCGACGCGACCACTCGGCTACTTCCTCTTGCGAAGCAAATGCTGAGCCTCGAATCCGCCATTCGCGCAGCTGTGCGGGCTTCCGGACCACGAATTCGCCTCGCAGCCAATATGTCCTTCGCAACAAGATCGCTCTCGGCCATCGCCGGAGCACGCGAGGCGCATCCCGGCGCGGAGATCGAATTCGTCATCAAGCCCTTCCGCCAGCGCATTCAGGCCGTGGCGGACGGCGACTGTGATCTTGCTCTCATTCGGGGCAGCGTGGATCAGCCGGGACTGACCGTGGAGGGGCTCTGGGTCGAGGATCTGGTCGTCGCGACCTCCACCGCGCACCCGCTCGCGGGACAGGAGAGCGTCACCCTCTCGGAGCTCAGCGCGTACCCGCTACTACTACCGCCGGAGCTCGATCAGGTGCTGCTGCACAATGTCGTGCGGTCCGCGTTCGCCGATCTGCCGACCGGGCCGGCGTACGGGCCGCCCATTCCGCTGGACCACACCGCCACCATGGAGCTGATCAATCGGCCCGACGCGTGGACCATCCTGTACGCCGACAGCCAGATCGACGGGATCGCCACCCTGCGGGTGACCGGACATCCACTGCGGATCCCGGTATCGGCCGTGCTGCGCAGCGATGTGCGGCGCACGCCCATCCTCACCACGCTGCTGGCCTCACTGCACTGCGCCTGAGGGAACTGGCGGATTCGCACCGGCAGTACGCAATTGAGGCGGCACGCCGCGGTTCTCCGACCTAGGCTGACCAGCATGAGTCAGGAGAACATGCGGGCGTCCGACGCCGACCGCGAGGTGATCGTCGGCCGACTACGCCAGGCCATGGACGAGGGCCGCTTGAACCTGCACGAATTCGACGATCGGCTGCAGCAGGTCTACGCCGCCAGGACCTACGGCGAATTGACCCCGCTGCTGAGCGATCTGCCCGCCGTGAAGAACTCACGCCTGCCCGCGAGCGGCGACCAGGCCGGCCTGGCGGTGCCGACCTGGGTCAAGATCATCTGGACGCCCTGGGTTTTCGTGAACGCACTGTGCGTGCTGATCTGGGTGGCGACCGGAGCCGGATACTTCTGGCCGTTCTGGGTGGCGGTGCCGTGGGGCCTGGCGCTGTTCATTCCGACCACCATCGGAATCCTGGTGGGACGCGACAATCAGCGAAACCTGCAGGAGCGCAAGGAACTCGGGCCCCGGGACGAACCCCGGCAGTGACGGGCTCGAGGCCGTGACGGCTCAGGCCAGAGCGGTCGCCACCGCCAGGTGCAGGGCCAGATCCTCCGGCTCCTGGTCCTCGTGCGCCCACACGATCTCCTCCATGGCGCGCATGAACGCCCAGCCGCGCGCGCGTTCGGGGTCGACCTCCATACCGGTCGCGGTGCGCTCGACGACGGTGCGGGCCTGCTCGGGCGTCGGCCAGCTCTGCACCTGGATCATGATCAGGAAGCCCGCGTCGAAGGCGGCCTCGCCCAGATAGGCCTTGGGGTCGATGAGCAGCCACGGTTCTCGTTCCGCAGCAATGATATTGCCGAGATGGGTGTCGCGGTTCACCACCAGCAGCGGGCCATCGGGCACGCGCAAACGAGCGCACCAGTCCGCGGCCAGCTCCCGCAGGTGCGCCGGAATCAGTTGCGCCAATTCCGGTTTCATATCCGAGAACATCCGGGTCCACTGCGAGACCATGTCGGCGGCCAGCGGCAGCGCCGGATAATCGGCCGGGATCCCGGCGGGCTCGCGGCGCAATCGCTTGTACAGCGTGCACGCGAACTCCACCTTGTCGATATTCCTGGCCTCACCCTCGAGGCTCGGAAAGCCCGGCTGGTACACCAGTTCCGTGCCCGGCTTCGCCCATTCGAGCAGCATCGAGTTACTGCCGGAATCGAATTCGTACATCCGGACCGCGCCCTCACCCGCGTAGCAGAACAACCCCGCGGCCTCACCGATGTTCTCGGGGTCGATGACGGGCACCTTCAGCACGGCCGTCGAGTCGTCGTCGCGGCGCACCGGAGCCACGAACGAGTGCGTGCCGCCGCTGAATCCGTCCCCGATCAGGGTCACGTCCCATTGCGCGCAGAGCTCCTCGACCACCGTCGGTAGATCACGCAGCCAGCGTTTCCCGCGCTCCCCGAAAATCTCCCGGATAGTGTCGGCGACATCCTGCGGCAGTGAGATGGTCACCGCTCCAGCCTGCCCGACAGCAAACCGGACGGGCAACCACTTTCGCGAATCGCGTCTGTGCCACCGAGACCGACGCGGGTGTGTCACCGAGGGCGACGCGCCGGTTCCACCGCAGGCGGAGCCGCCGTGTCATCCAGCGGCTGAGCGGCTGTGTCATCTGCGGCTGAGCGGCTGTGTCATCTGCGGCTGAGCGGCTGTGTCATCTGCGGCTGAGCGGCTGTGGCATCAAGGACGTAGCGCCGTTGTCATCACGGGCTGACCTATCGTGTCATCGAGGACGTACCGCCCGTCTCAGCCACGGGCGAACCGACCGTGTCATCAGGGCAAACCGCCCGTGTCTCAGCTCGATTCGGCCGGCGCGGCCGTCTCGTGCACGGTCCGCCACAGGTAGGTGCGGCCGTCGGTGACCAAGACCGCCGTCACCCAGCGGGTGGTGCGGGTCTCGCCGAGCTGGTTCTCCGCCGCGAAACGCACCACGATCAGGTTTCCGCTGCGCGCGATCTCGCTGACGTCGGAGACCCCGATCTCCAACCCGGGCTGCACGTTTCGCGCCGACCACAGGCCCGCCAGCAATGTCTCGCGATCCACCGCCTGCCCGGTGGTCACCACCGAGGTGAACCCTTCGTCCAGCGCGACCGACAACCGGTCGAACACCTTCGGCGGGGCGTCCGAACCCAGCCATTCGGCCAGATCCCAGTGAAACGCCGCGACCACTTCGGTCAGCCCGGATATATCAGACATGCGCGACAGTCTCTCCGACCACTCAGCGGACCGGTCGACACGACGCGCGTGGTGCATCCGGCTCACCGGAGGACCGAGCCGAACCGGCCCGTTTCCGGCGAGTTACCCCCAACTTGCCAAAACAGTTGCCGCGAAGCTAATCACAGGTGGGGCACGGTACATAACTGTCCGGTGGATCCGACATCGGCGCACTGTATGGTCCCGCCCGTGCGAGAGATGACAGCGGAACAGTTCCGCGCCGTATTGACCGGACTGAGTGCGGATTTCGGCCGTTGGCGCCGAGCCGACGTACTCGCGGCCTGCACGGCCGCGGGATGGACCATGACCGAGAAGTCCGACAAGACCGAACTAGACATACCGGGAGCCGAATACGGATGGGCAGCGGCGAATTCGCTGGCCGTCGATCCCGGCGAACCGGAGATGGAAGCGATCGGGGCGGCCGTCGCGCACGACGAACCCGAACATTTCCAGCGCTATCTGGATACGGCCGTCGCGATCTGGGGCGAGCCGTCCATGTACGGCGGCAACTGCGACGTGTTCGTGCGCTGGCGCGAGAAGTACACATTCCGTGAACTCTCGATGCACCACGACGGGCGGATCGGTGTGCGCGCGGCGTCCATCGAGGTGTTCGACGAATGGGACTACCGCACCTGGGATCTCGAGGACGACCTCGAGGAACTCCCCTTCACCTGGGCGGCGACCAACCAGGGGCCGGGCATGACCGGATTCTCCTGCGGTGAGAAGCCGCTGACCGAGTGGGATTCGCTCACCGCGGCGATCGTGCTGACTCTGCGCGACATCCACCTCGGCATGCGCGCACTGGGCACCGCCGAACCCGACGACGACGATCAGGTCGACGAGGTGGTCATCTCCTTCACCGCCGATCAGGAGGACGGGGCCGAGCGGGCCGAGGAGGACGACGCCCACGCCCGCGAGGTCCAGATACTGCTCTCCATAGATCTGGTCACCCTGCTGGTCAACGACGCCGCCGCGCTGCGGGACGAACTCGACGCCACCGGCTTCGCCAAGGACCCCGTCGACGGTTTCCGCTATCTGGAGCTCCCGATCGGCGAGGACGCCATCATCGAAGTCGCCGACCGCGCCGTGCATTTCCTGCAGGCACTGGGCTTCGACTCCCCCGAGGAACTGCGTCACGAGTCCTGGCGCGACCCGAGCCCCTTCGACGACTTCTGGATCACCAGCTTCGGCGTCGGCAGCTAGCGAAAGCCCAGTGCACACGGAAGTGGCCCCGGCGCAAAGCCGGGGCCACTTCCGTGACAACTGATTTGGCGAGTCGGGGGTAACTCACCGGGTACGAGCTGACCCGACCCCTACCTCCAGTGAGCCGGGTGCACAACGCAAGTCACACACGACCGGCCCGCAGAAGGTTCGGAGAGGCGGTCAGCTAGCCCTTGTGGGCCTTGACCGCTTCGGTCAGCTGCGGGGCGACGTTGAACAGGTCGCCGACGATTCCGTAGTCGCTGATCTCGAAGATGGGGGCTTCCTCGTCCTTGTTGACAGCGACGATGGTCTTCGAGGTCTGCATGCCCGCGCGGTGCTGGATCGCGCCGGAGATGCCCAGGGCGATGTACAGCTGCGGGGAAACCGTCTTACCGGTCTGACCGACCTGGAACTGACCCGGGTAGTAGCCGGAGTCGACGGCGGCACGGGACGCGCCGACGGCGGCACCGAAGGCGTCGGCCAGCGGCTCGACGACCTTGCCGAAGTTGTCGGCCGAACCGACGCCACGGCCACCGGAGACCACGATCGCGGCCTCGGTCAGCTCGGGACGGTCGCCACCGGCGACGGGCTCACGCGAGACGACCTTGGTGACGCCCTCTTCCTGCGCGGGCACCTCGACGGCGACCTTCTCGCCGGCGCCGGCCTGCGGGGCGGACTCGATGGCGCCGGGACGAATCGAGATCACCGGCACATCGCCGGTGGCCTTCGCCTCGACGGTGAACGCGCCACCGAAGATGGAGTGCTGGGCCGAGCCGTCGGCGTTGACCGAGATGACGTCGATCAGCAGACCGGAGCCGATGCGCGCGGCAAGGCGGCCCGACACCTCCTTGCCGTCGGCGGTGGCGGCGACCAGGATCGCGGCCGGAGCGGCGGACTCGGAGAGCCCGGCCAGAACGTCGACCTTCGGGGTCACGAGGAAGCCTTCGGCGTCATCGGACTCCGCGACGTAGATCTTCTCGGCGCCGGCGGCGGCCAGCGCGTCGGCCAGCTTGTCGGCGGTGCCGGGGGCGGCCACCACGACGGCGGCCGGGGTGCCCAGGCTACGGGCGGCGGTGATCAGTTCGCTGGTGACCTTCTTGGGCGCACCATCGGCGTGCTCCACGAGCACGAGTACTTCTACCATTGTCTTTCTCCTGAAGTTCGTTGCGGCTCGGGGGGCTTTAGATGATCTTCTGACCGACCAGGTAGGTGGCGATCTGCTGGCCGCCCTCACCCTCGTCGACGATCTTCTCGCCCGCCGTGCGCGCCGGCTTCGGGGTCACACCGGTCACCTGGGTGCCCGCGTTGGCGACGCCAACGGTCTCGGGGTCGACGCCCAGGTCGGCCAGCGTGAAGGTCTGAACTTCCTTCTTCTTCGCGGCCATGATGCCCTTGAAGGACGGGAAGCGCGGCTCGTTGATCTTCTCGGTCACCGAGACGATGGCCGGGAGGGAGGCCTCGAGCTTGAACACGCCCTCGTCGGTCTCGCGCTCGCCGGTGATGCGGTCGCCGTCGACAGTCAGCTTGCGCAGGTGAGTCAGCTGCGGCAGGCCGAGGTACTCGGCGATGATCGCGGGAACGGCTCCGGCGCGACCGTCGGTCGCCTCGTTGCCGGCGATGACCAGCTCGATGCCCTCGATCTGGCCGAGAGCGGCGGCCAGGATGTAGGACGTCTGCACGGCGTCGGAGCCATGGATGGCGTCATCGTTGATGTGGATGGCCTTGTCGGCACCCATCGACAGCGCCTTGCGAATGGCTTCGGTGGCACGCGCCGGACCAGCGGCCAGGACGGTGACCTCGCCGCCCTGCGCCTCCTTGATCAACAGCGCCTCTTCGACCGCGCGCTCGTTGATCTCATCGAGGATGGCGTCGGCGGCCTCGCGATCCAGGGTGTAGTCACCGCTGGACAGCTTGCGCTCGGACCAGGTATCGGGAACCTGCTTGATCAGTACGACGATGTTCGGCATGGGTCTTCGTCGACCTCCTGTTCTGGTGGCACGGGGTGGCGGGCACGCGATCCAGCTGAGCCGCGCGTCCGCAAAGTAGCTCCGGCAGGAGATTACCCTACGTTAAGTTACTCATGGGTAACTTAGGCTGTGATGTTCTCCATCGCCAGATCCGGCTGCTGCTGTGATATGGGTAACCGCTAACGTCGGGGGCATGAGCGAGGCCGTGACACACACCGAAAACGACACCGATCCCCTGCCGTTGACCGGTGAGCGGACGGTGCCCGGCATCGCCGAGGAGAACTACTGGTTCCGGCGCCACGAGATCGCCTACACCGAGCTGCTCGCGCGCTGCGCGGGCAAGGTCGTGCTGGAGGCGGGATCCGGAGAAGGCTACGGCGCCAACATGATCGCGGGCGTCGCCCAGCGCGTGATCGGACTGGACTACGACGAGAGCGCCGTCGCGCACGTGCGCGCGAAGTACCCGCGGGTGCAGATGCTGCACGGCAACCTCGCCGAGCTGCCGCTGGAGGACGCGTCCGTCGATGTCGTGGTGAACTTCCAGGTCATCGAACACCTGTGGGATCAGCCGCAGTTCATCCGCGAATGCCTGCGGGTGCTGCGCCCCGGCGGCACGCTGCTGATCAGCACGCCGAACCGGATCACCTTCTCCCCCGGTCGCGACACCCCGCTCAACCCGTTCCACACCCGCGAGCTCGATGCCGCGGAGATGACCGAGCTGCTGGTGGACGCCGGATTCGACGTCGAGCTGATGGCGGGCGTGTTCCACGGTCCGGAAATCGTTGCGCTGGACCGCAAGTGGGGCGGATCGATCATCGACGCACAGATCGAGCGCGCCATCGCCGGCGTGCCGTGGCCCGAGGATCTGGCCGCCGACGTGGCCGCCGTGCGCACCGAGGACTTCGCGCTGCTGGCCGATTCCGAGCGCGAGATCGACGAGAGCCTCGATCTGGTGGCCATCGCGGTGAAGCCGTCGTGAGCGAAAACTCCAGCGGCGGAGCGGATCAGCGCTCCACCGTGCCGGGCCAGTTCACCCTGGTCCTGCACTCGCACCTGCCGTGGCTGGCGCATCACGGGCGCTGGCCGGTCGGCGAGGAATGGCTGTACCAGTCCTGGGCGTCGTCGTATCTTCCGCTGGCCAAGGTGCTCAGAACCCTTGCCGCCGAAGGACGTTCGAATCTGCTGAGCCTGGGCATCACGCCGGTGCTCGCGGCACAGCTGGACGATCCGCATTCGCTCTCGGGCATGCACCACTGGCTGGGCAATTGGCGGCTGCGTGCGGACGAGGCGTCCATGTCGGGCAATACCGCGCTGGGCAGCCATGAGCATCGGCTCGCGTCGGAGGCGATCGCCGATTTCGAACAGCGGTGGCGGCACGGTGCGTCGCCGGTGTGGCGCGAGCTCATCGACGCGCAGGCGATCGAACTGCTGGGCGGGCCGCTCTCGCATCCGTTCCAGCCGCTGCTGGATCCTCGACTGCGCGAATTCGAACTGCGAGAGGGCCTGGCCGACGCCCGCCAGCGCTGGGGTCATACGCCCGCGGGCATCTGGGCACCGGAATGCGGATTCACCCCCGGAATGGAAAAGGGATACGCCGCGGCGGGTGTGACGCACTTCATGGTCGATGGTCCCGCCCTGCGCGGCGACACCACCGTGGGCCGGCCGGTGTGGGATTCGGATGTGGTCGCCTTCGGCCGCGATCTACAGGTCAGCTATCGCGTCTGGTCGCCGAAATCCGGATATCCGGGGCAGTCCGCCTACCGTGATTTCCATCACTACGATCACGCCACCGGTCTCAAACCGTCGCGGGTCACCGGCAAGACCGTGGCCGGTCCGGACAAGGCCCCGTACGACCCGGCGCTGGCCGCCGAGGCCGTGCGACGCGATGTCGGAGACTTCGTGGCAACCGTGCGGGAACGCCTGATTTCCGAGTCCGAGCGAATCGGCCGGCCCGCCCTGGTGGTGGCCGCGTTCGACACCGAACTGTTCGGGCACTGGTGGCACGAGGGCCCGCAGTGGCTCGAACAAGTCCTGCGCGCACTGCCCGAGGCGGGTGTCACAGTGGGCACGCTCGCCGATGCCCGGGCCGCCGGTTACGTGGGTGAACCCGTCGAACTGGCCGATTCCTCGTGGGGTTCGGGCAAGGACTGGCGGGTGTGGGCCGGGGATCAGGTCTCGGATCTGGTCGCGCTGAATTCCGAAGTGGTCCGGCTCGCGCTGGACACGCTCGACAAGATGCGCACGCACCAGGACGGGCTGCGCGATCCGGTGGCCGATCAATTGCTGCGCGAGGCCATCCTCGCCGTCTCGAGCGATTGGGCCTTCATGGTGTCCAAGGACTCCGCGGCCGGATACGCTCGGGACCGAGCCCATCAACATGCCCACGCGGTGCGGGAGATCGCCGCCGCGGTAGCTGCCGGGCAACTCGCCAAAGCAACCCAGTTGGCGGCAGGATGGTACGCGGCCGACGGATTGTTCCCGGCACTCGATGCGCGCCGACTCGACGCCGCCTCATAAGGACCCAGATGAAAATTTTGATGGTGTCGTGGGAGTACCCACCCGTAGTCGTGGGTGGGCTCGGTCGCCACGTCCATCACCTGGCCTGCGAGCTGGCCGCGGCCGGGCACGAGGTCGTCGTGCTGGCCCGCCGCCCGATGGGCACCGATGCCACCACCCACCCGACGCACTCCTTCATCGAGGACGGCGTGCTGGTCGTGGCGGTCGCGGAGGATCCGCCGTGCTTCGACTTCGGCGACGACATGCTGGCCTGGACCCTGGCCATGGGACACGCCATGGTGCGAGCCGGGATCGGGCTGAACAAGCCGGGCATCGGCGAGGGCTGGACGCCCGATGTGGTGCACGCGCACGACTGGCTCGTCGCGCACCCCGCGATCACCCTGGCCGAGCACTACGACGTGCCGCTGGTCTCCACCATTCACGCCACCGAGGCCGGACGGCACAGCGGCTGGGTCTCGGGCCGGGTGAACAAGCAGGTGCATTCGGTCGAATGGTGGCTGGCGCACGATTCCGACGCGCTCATCACCTGCTCGGAGTCCATGAAGGACGAGGTGCAGCGGCTCTACAACCCCGACCGGACGCCGATCACGGTGATCCGCAACGGTATCGATGTGGGCTCCTGGACCTTCCGCGAGCGCGCACCGCGCTCCGGGCCGCCGCGTCTGCTGTACGTGGGACGGCTCGAATACGAGAAGGGCATCCAGGACGCGATCGCCGCGCTGCCGCGAATTCGCAAGGCGCATCCGGGAGCCACGCTGACCGTGGCCGGTATCGGCACGCAGTTCGATTGGCTGCGCGAACGCGCGCGCGTGCATCGGGTGGCGCGCGCGGTGAACTTCATCGGACGGCTGGACCACGCGGATCTGCTCGGCTGGCTGCACGGCGCGGACGCGATCGTGCTGCCCAGCCGCTATGAGCCGTTCGGCATCGTGGCGCTCGAGGCCGCGGCCGCGGGTACACCCCTGGTCACCTCGAACGCGGGTGGCCTGGGCGATCTGGTGACCGACGGAGTCACCGGCGCATCCTTCGAACCGGCGGACGTGAACGGCATCGTGGACGCGGTGTGCTCGGTGCTGGACGATCCGGCCGCCGCACAGGACCGCGCGTGGGCCGCCCGCGAGCGCCTGACCGCCGACTTCGCCTGGGATGTGGTGGCGCAGGAGACCGCACTGGTCTATCAGTCCGCCAAGCGTCGCGTCCGCAACCCGACAGGCCGGCCCGTGATCGTGGAACGCCCACTCCCCGAACGGGATCCGAACCAGCCGTACTGACACCAGGACCGATCGGACCGGGGCCGCCCCGCCGATCGCCGCATATCCCCATGCCCACTGAACTAGAACGTGTTCTAATTGTCCGGTGGGTGGACAGGTACACGGTCACGCCGATCCCGCGTTTCGGACGGTGCGTGAGATCTTCGAGGACAGCCTCGCGGACGGGCAGAACCTGGGCGCGGGCATCGCGGTATACGTCGGCGGACGGCTGGTGGCGGACCTGTGGGGCGGCATCGCCGATGAGCGCACCGGACGCGAGTGGACGCGCGACACCCCCTGCGTGACGTTCTCCTGCACCAAGGCCGTCACCGCGACGGCGGCGCTCATGGTGGCGACCGCCGAGGGGTTCGCACCCGATGATCCGGTGGCGCGGTGGTGGCCCGAATACGCCTCGGCCGGAAAAGGATCCACCACCATCGCGGACCTGCTGACGCACAGCGCCGGGCTGCCCGCATTCGAGCGCGCGATCTCGGTAGCGGACGCCGCGGACCCTGAGCTGATGGCCGCGACCCTGGCCGCGCAGACTCCGCTCTGGGATCCGGGCACCCGGCACGGCTACCACGCGCTGACCTACGGCTGGCTCGCCGGTGAAATCGTCCGCCGCCGTGCCGATTCCAGCGTCGGAGAGTACACGCGCCGGCACCTGTCCCCCGACCTGCACATCGGCGCGAGGGGACCGATCCTCGAACAGGCTGCGCGAGTGACGTATCCGCCGCCGGAGCAGACTGCGTGGACCGCCGACCCCGGGCCGATCGACGCCGAGACCGTGGCGCGGATGTCCGGTGCGTACCGAGATCCCGGTTCGCTGGTCCTGCGCGCCTCCACCAATCCCCGCGGGTCGTACAACAGTCCGGAGGTGCTGGCCGCAGGCTGGCCCGCGACCGGTCTGGTCGCCACGCCGCGCGCGCTCGCCGGGTTCTATCGCGATCTGGTGCGGGGCGAACTGCTCCCGATCGAGGTGCTGCGCGACGCGGTCCGGGAGCGGATCCGCGGGGTCGACGCCGTGCTGCTCATGGAGACCGCCTACGGCCTCGGGTACACCCTGCCCGCGCAGAACATGATCGTCCCGGAATCGGCCCGCCCCACCGTGTTCGGGCATCCTGGTGCGGGCGGCTCACTGGGACTCGGAGATATCGAGAACCAGGTCGCCCTCGCGTTCGTTCCCAATCTGCGGCGCGACTGGCTGGCCGGAGACCGCCGCGCGTACCGGCTCGTCGAGGCGGTCTACGCGGCGCTCTGACGGAGCGGCGGGAGCCCGAAGGCATTGCGGCGGTGGGCAGTTCCCCTGGCCACTGGAACGCGATGGCGGCGAAACGGTGTGCAGCCCCTCGGGCGGTGGCCGCCCTCGCATGGCCTAGTCCATCTTCTTCAGGGCTTTCTGCACGGTGAGGAAGGTGCGGGTGGTGATGTCCTTGCCGTAGGTCTTCTCGATCACGGCCATGAAGCCGGTGGTGCTGGGGTCGGTGTTGTCGATGACCGAGAGCAGTGCGCCGGCCTTCTTGTCGTAGCCCAGGAGGGTCACGGTGGGGCCGACCGCGTCCGACAGGGCTTTGGGCATGCCCGCCTTCGGATCGCGGGTGAAGGTGACCGTCAGGTAGGTCTCGCGGCCGTGGGTGAGACCGGTGAAAGGGTCCGAGTCGACCAGGGCCCGCAGCTGATCCTGGGTGCGCAGGAGTGTGCCGCCGGGGATGCCCAGTTCGGCGGTGAGCGCCTGCTGGATTCGGGTTTCCAGTGCGGCGGCGTCGGTTTCGTCGGTCCGGAAGACCACATTGCCGCTCGAGAGCAGCGCGCTCACCTTGTCGAAGCCGAGTCCTTCGAACACACCGCGCAGCTTGTCGTTGCGCATGTTCGGGTTGCTCGGCATGATCCCGCGAAGGAAGGCGGCATAGCGAATCATGCCGCCGAACCTACCGGGGACTCCCGACACTCGTCAGGAGGCGGACACGCCGTTCTTCTTGCGTTCGATATCGGCGAGTGCGGCCAGATGCGCGGCGCGGGCCTCGGCGGCGGCGTCCCAGGCGTCCTTGCGGTTCTTCACCACGCGGGCGGGCGCGCCTACGGCGATGCCGTAATCCGGAACCTCGCCCTTGACCACCGCGTGCGCGCCGAGCACGCAGCCGCGACCCACGCGGGTCGAGCGCAGCACGGTCACCTTGGCGGCGATCCAGGTGTCGGGGCCGATGCGCACCGGAGACTTCACGATGCCCTGATCCTTGATCGGCAGGGTGATGTCGTCGGTGACATGGTCGAAATCGCAGATGTAGCACCAGTCGGCCACCAGGGTCGATTCGCCGATCTCGATATCGAGGTAGGTGTTGACGACATTGTCCTTGCCGAACACCACCTTGTCGCCGATGCGCAGCGAACCCTCGTGGCAGCGGATCGCGTTGCCGTCGCCGATGTGCACCCAGCGGCCGATCTCCAGGCGAGCCAGATCCGGGGTCGCGTGGATCTCGACATTACGGCCGAGGAAGACCATGCCGCGCAGTACGACGTGCGGATTGGCCAGCTTGAACTTCAGCAGGCGGTAGTACCGCACCAGGTACCACGGCGTGTACGCGCGGTTGGCGATCATCCAGTCGAGCGAGGCCTTGGTCAGAAAGCGCGCCTGCTCCGGATCCCGGCGACGCGACCCTGCCCAACGCGTGCGCAGCGGTGCGCCCCACATGCTCGTCACGAACGTGCTCCCTAACTAGTGCCGACAATGCCGCATCGGACGTTTCGACGAGGGTATCGGTCCCGCCCGCGCGACACGAAAGTAGGCTGTGCTCCGGTTGCACAGCCCCATGACATTTCCATCAGACTCCCGTACCGGCAGAAGGGACACCAGCAGGTGCGAAGCGGCAGGCGGCAGACCGGACGTGCTCTCGTTCAACCCTTGGTGGTGGCCGCCGTCGGGTTGCTCGCACTGACCGCGTGCGGAAGCACCACGGTCGACGACATCCGGGTGGGTCCGGGCAAGGGATGGCCGCAGGCCTTCCACGACTCGCGCAACTCCGGAGCCAGTCCCGTCACCGGGTCACGGAACCTGGCCTTGAATTGGACTCGCCCGCTGGGCGGTCCGATCGCCGAGCCGGTGACCATCGGGCCGGACGGGCAGATCTTCGTCACCACCCGCACACCGTCCTGCAACATCTTCTCCTTCCAGATGGAGACCGGGCGCAAGCGGTTCTGTAATGCGATGGGACCCAGCGCCATCGCGGGTGGCACGGCGGTGGACGGCGCGACCAATGTGTACGTCGGCGACGACGGCGCGGTGATCACCTACAACGCGCTCGGGCAGCCGCGCTGGCGCACGCCGGTCGCGGGTGTGCCGGTGTCGGTGCAGTTCACCGGTGACGGAAAAGTGTTGTCGGTGACCCAGTCCGGGCAGGTGGACGTGCTCAGCCGCCAGACCGGGGACCGCGAGGTGTCCACGTATCAACTGCTGGGCGAACCCGATTTCCTGAAGACCCCCGGGCTGAACCGGCCGCCGGACGATCAGGGCCTGGACGATTGCGCGACCGGCGGCCCGCAGTGCCCCGTCGCGAACGTGTCCGCGATGGACGAGAAGACCGGCCGTTTCTACGCGACGGTCTGGCAGCCGGGCGACGGCATCGCCGATCTGGTGGCACTCACGTACGACGGCAAGGAGATTCGCCGCGACTGGAGCGCGGCGATGCTCACCGACGGCAGCGGCACCAGCCCGACCCTGTCCCCCGACGGCTCCACGCTGTACGTGGGCGACAACGCGAATCACCTGATGGCCGTGGACACCTCGGACGGGCACACCAAATGGGTTCAGGATCTGGGCTTCTCGGCGCGGGGTGCGGTGTCGGTGATGGACGGCGTTCTCGTGCCCGCCGGTGACGGGGGCCATCTGATGGCGATCCGGGACAAGGGCGACAGCACCGAGATCGTCTGGGAACGCAAGGATCTCGAACTGCGCGGCCGTCCCGTCCAGACCGCCGGCGGTACCGGATACACCGTCGCCCCGATGGGCGACAACCTCACCCTGGTCACCTTCGACACCCGTTCGGGCGCGACGGTCCGCTCCAACGATCTCCCCGGCGCCGAAGGCAGCACCACCGGCACCTCCGTGGGCGCCGAGGGTGAAGTCGTGGTCAGCACCCGGATCGGCGAACTCTTCGTCTTCAAACCCGAGAAGTAGTGGGCAGTCCGCGGTTCATCCTCGAACGCTCTCGGTGATGGTGCCGTTCCCCGCCCTCGCTCATTCAGGGCCGGGACGGCACAGCGTCACGGTGTGGCGCAGAGGAAGACGGTGGCGGTGCGGCCGATTCTGGTGATCACCAGGGTGTGCGGGACGGAGCCTTTCGGCTTGATGCGGGCGCGCAGGGCGTCGGGGTCCAGGTCTACACCGCGGGTGAGGATTTCCAGGGGTCCGCAGTCTCGGCGGTGGAGTTCGGCGCGCAGGGGTTTCTCACGCAAGTCCATGCGGTCCAGGATGCGGAAGCCGCGCACCCCCTCGGGGGGCTTGTCGCCGGTGAGGTAGGCGATGCGGGGATCCAGTTGCCAGAGGGCGTGTTTCGCGGCGTAGTGGCGGACCAGGCCCGCGCGGACCACCGCGCCGTCCGGGTCGATGATCCATTCGCCGGGCTCGTGTTCGGGGATGTCGTCCGGGTCGGCGTCGGTGAGGGTCCAGGCCGCGCCCGAGGTGGACAGCACGGTGGCGCGGCGGGTGACGCCCGGCGAGGTGAGGCCCGGGGACCACAGGCAGGCCTCGCGGACGCCGCCGGCGAGAGAGGTCACCTCGATCTCGCCATCCCAGGCGAGAGTGTCGAAATCCAGTCCGGGAGCACACTTCACCGCCAGATCACGGCCCGCGTACGCCTCGAGCAAATCCGGCAGCGGCGGTTGCAACTTCGCCGGATCATGGGTGCGGCGACCATCGGCACGACGCGCCGGATCCGCGATCACCACCTCGGCGTCGCTGCACGGCACGAGCGCATCGGCCTTGGCCAGCACCACATTTCGGACCACGGCCAGTGCCGCTCCGGTCGAGGTCTCCGGCGCATCGGACGCGATCGTCCGGGCGGCCGAATCGTGCTCTGCCGCACGCGTATCGACCGGGCCGGAGCGGCCGACGGGCAGATCCGGCACGCCCGCATCGGGGCTGCCGCCGAGAGCGACGCGCAGATTGTGGGCGGCGAGATCGAGGCGGACGAGGTCCAGATCGCTGCCCATGACCGCGGGGCAGACTCGGGCCAGTTCGATCAGTTCCGCACCGATGGAGCAGGTGACATCGTGGACGGTGCGGCCCGCCAAACGGCCGGCGCGGTGGCGCGCCACGAGAGTCGGGGTCGCCTGTTGCAGGGCGTCGTCGGTGAAGAGCCAGCCGGAGGCGTCGGCGAGTTTGGCCGAGGCGCGGCGGCGCAGGCGGACCGTCTCGACCAGGGCGGCCGAGCGGTCGCCGTGGTCGCGGCGAATGCGTTCCAGGTCCCGCAGCAGTGACGCCGAGGTGAGGGGTCGAGTGTCGACGTCGGTCAGCGCGGCCGAGCCGGCCGCACTGCCGAGGTAGGCGACATCGTCGCGAGTGAAGCCGTAGCCCACGGGGTTTCGGCGCCGCTTACTTGCCGGACGCGGCCGGCTTCACGCCGGTGATCATGACGTTGTAGAAGAACTTGCGGGGCACGACGTGCCGCAGCACCTTCTCGTCCAGCTTGCTCAGACCCAGCCACGCCTTGTACTGGGCCAGGCGGTAGCGCATGGTCAGCTTGGAGTCCGGCACGGCGGCCTCGAAGGTGCGCACCGGCCAACCCCACAGGGCGGCGGCGAACTCTTCGGTCTTGGCCTTGACCTGGATCGCACCGGCGCTGCGCGCGATGCCCTCGAGGTCGGACGGATCGAAGGTGTGCAGATCCACGACGGCCTCGAGCGCGGCGGCGCGGGAGGACTCGTCCAGCTCCTCCTGCGTCTTGCGCCAGTCGGCCAGGAACGGCAGCTTGGTGATCTCGGTGGTGATCTTCCAGGTGACCTGGCCGAGGCGGCGCGCGTAGATATTGCCGATGGTGGTCGGCTCACCGGCGAACACGAAGCGCCCGCCCGGCTTGAGCACGCGCAGGCACTCCTTGAGCGCCAGCTCGACATCGGGGATGTGGTGCAGCACGGCGTGGCCGACGACCAGATCGAAGGTGTCGTCCTCGTAGGGAATGGTCTCCGCGTCGGCGACGCGACCGTCCACATCGAGGCCGAGGTTCTTGCCGTTGCGGGTGGCGACCTTGACCATGCCCGGGCTCAGGTCGGTGACCGAACCGGACTTGGCGACGCCGCCCTGCATCAGGTTCAGCAGGAAGAAGCCGGTGCCGCAGCCGAGCTCGAGCGCTCGGTCGTAGGGCAGCTGCGCGTCCGGTACCACCGCGTCGAAGCGACCACGCGCGTATTCGATACAGCGCTCGTCGTACGAGATCGACCACTTGTCGTCGTAGGTCTCGGCCTCCCAGTCGTGATAGAGCACCTGGGCGAGCTTGTTGTCGGAATACGCGGCCTGGACCTCGGCCTCGGTGGCATGCGGGTTCGGCGCGGGGTCTTCGGGACGAGCAGTCATGCAGGCAAGCCTAATGAACGCCCCGGTGAGCCCGCTTATCGGCCCACGAATCCGGCCGTGCCCGGGCCGTCCGCCAAATAGGAACGTGTTCCAATCTGCTGGTCATCGGTGCCGAACAATTCTGACCATTCGGTCCGAGCACGCTCGTGACCGTGCGTACCGGCCTCGAACACCCGCTTCGCCGCCGCCAGCGCGAGGCGCGGCGCACCGGTGAATTGCTTCGCCCACCGCAGTGCGGACTCGAGTACGTCATCCGGCGCGACGACCTCGTCGACCAGTCCGATCGCGGCGGCTTCCTTCGCGTCGACGAAGCGTCCGCTGTAGACCAGATCCTTCGCGTGCGCCGGGCCCACCAGCAGACTCAACCGTCGAATACCGGCCAGCGGAATCAGCCCCGCCTTGATCTGCGGCAGGCCCAGCTTGACGTTGTCGCCGATGATGCGGCGATCCGCGCCCAGCGCCAGTTCCAGCCCCGCCCCCAGCGCGTAGCCGCTGATCGCGGCCACGGTCGGCTGCGGCACCTTGGCCAGGCAGCACAGCGCCTCCTGGAAGTCCTTCGCCACGGCCTGGGCCTGCCCGGCCGTGAACCCCGCCAGCTCGGCCATCTCATCCCCGGCCGAGAACACCCGCTCGTCCCCGTAGACCACGACCGCGGCGACGGCCGGATCCGGTGCGATCTCCCGGGCGGCGGCCGCGACCTCCAGCGCCACCTGCAGGTCGATCAGATTCATCGGCGGGCGCGCGATCCGGAGAACGGCAACGCCCTCCGCCACACCCCGGTCCACGGTCACGAATTCGGCCACAGCCGATCACCCTACTGGGGCGGGATGCGAGGGTTTCGCACCCGCACCCCGGGGATGGCGCTATTCGGGCCGCTGCGAACCGCGCAGGCGGGCATTGGCGGGGAGATCCGCGAAATACGCGTCCGCGTGCGGGAAGGCCAGGGCGTGCGTCGCGCTGTCGGGGTCGTATATCGGCATGATCGGGTCGATGGTCCGGGTGGCCGCGAGAATCTCGGTGGTGGAGGCGAATTCGCCCAGGGCGATCAGCTGGGTCCAGGTGGGCGGGAGCAACACGTCCAGGCCCTCGCGCCAGCGCTCGAGGCCGTCGGCGGGGGTGCACCAGGTGACGACGTCGGCCTCGGAGGTGGCGCCGTCGGCGAGTTGCCCCTCGGGCAGCACCGCGACGAAGAACCTCGTGTCGTAGCGGCGCGGCTCGACCACGGGGGTGATCCAGTTGTCCCAGGGGCGCAGCAGATCCGCGCGCAGGACCAGCTTCTCGCGGGTCAGGAATTGCGCGAAGGACAGTTCACGGCGCTCGAGCCGGCCGCGCGCCTCGGCGTAGATCGAGGTGTCCGATACGACGGTGTCGGCGGTCGGACCGGCGAGCAGAACGCCGCACTCCTCGAAGGTCTCGCGCACGGCGGCGCACACCAGGGTCTGCGCGCGTGGCGCGTCGGTGCCGAATCGTTCTGCCCACCAGGCGGCTTCGGGTCCGGCCCACTCCAGTTCGATCGAGGCGTCGGAGGGATCCACCCCGCCTCCGGGGAACACCGTCATGCCGGCGGCGAACGCCATTCCGACGACGCGACGCTGCAGGAACACCTCGGGCCCGTGCGCACCGTCGCGCACCAGCATCACCGTGGACGCGTCCCGGACGGGCGCGGCGGCGGGCTGAGAATCGGGCGCGGCAACTGTCTCACTCACATTTCGCACCATAACCGTTGCCCGCGCGAAGGAACAGAAGCGGCCTCGCCGACCGGCTCCCCCGGTTCGCGCGCCATGCGAGGAGCAGCCGATTCGCCGCGAACGATCGGCGCGCGAGCCCCGCCACGCGGCCTCACATGCGGCCCCGAGCCCGGACGACCAGCGCGGGTACCTGGAGCGAGGCGACTCAATCGGTCAAGTGCACTGACCCGGTGCGGCTTTCGATCGCATAGGGGGCCGAGGCATCGGCCCGCTGCGTCCAGGTGCCCTGGAGTCTTCCGGTGCGGTAGTCCTGCACCTGGCTGATCACCGCGCCGTTGCCGTCGTCGGTCCAGGTGACCAGGAAGATGCCGGTCTCGACGGGTTCGATGGCGACCGGGGAGGTGGTTCTGCGGCCGGTGTCGGCCGCGACGTAGGTGAGGCTGCGGCCGTCGTCCGCGAAGGTGGCGGTGCCGCCGGAACCGCTCTCGTAGGTGAGTTGAACCGTCTTGCCGTGCAGGTCGGAGGGTATGACGGCGGGGCCGAGGCCCTCGGCCGTCTGGGTTCTCGAAACCTTGTGCGCCGCTGGCGGATCGGCCACGCATCCGGTCGCGGCGAGTGCAATCGACATGAGCGTCAGCGCACCTACGATCCGAGCCAACCCCTGCTCCCTCCGCCCGTATGCCCGCCGCTCGCGCCGCGGTAACCAGCGATCGGCTACCCGGCGGCGATCACGCGACATGCCAGCTCGATCAGATACCGGCGACATTGCGGACAGTTTGCCCGTAGCGGACGGGTGATGCAATGGCAGCGCGCCGCAACGCGACGGAAAGACAACTCGCCGCCACTTTCTCAGCGCGTGCGATGCCGCCCGAAGCGCGCGGAGCGACGCGCGAAGTAGCGCCCGTCGATCTGATCGAGCGTGATCGACTGCCGGAACGCCTCACTCAGATTCTCGGAGGTCAGCACATCGGTGAGCAGACCCTGCGACACCACGCTGCCCTCGTTCAGCAGCATGGCGTGGGTGAAGCCGGCCGGGATCTCCTCGACGTGATGGGTCACCAGGACCGTGGCCGGAGCGTCCGGGTCCGAGGCCAGATCACCGAGCCGCTCCACCAGTTCCTCACGTCCGCCCAGGTCGAGTCCGGCGGCGGGCTCGTCCAGCAGCAGCAGTTCCGGATCGGTCATCAGCGCCCGCGCGATCAGCACCCGCTTGCGCTCGCCCTCCGACAGGGTGCCGTAGGCGCGATCGGAAAGATGTTCCGCGCCCAGGCTTTCCAGCACGTCGACGGCGCGGTCGGTGTCCATCTCGTCGTATCGCTCGCGCCAGCGGCCCAGCACCGCGTATCCGGCGGACACCACCAGATCCGAGACCGTCTCGTCGCGCGGGATCCGGCTGGCGACCGCGGCGGAGGACAAACCGATGCGCGGACGCAGTTCGCTCATGTCGACCTTGCCGAGCGTCTCGCCCAGCAGGTTCGCGGTTCCGGAGGTCGGGTACATCTCGGCGGCGGCCATTCGCAGCAGCGAGGTTTTGCCGGCGCCGTTGGGGCCGAGCACAACCCAGCGTTCGTCGAGTTCCACCTGCCAGGTGACCGGCCCGACGAGGGTATGGCCTGATCGTCGGACGGTGACATCGTTGAAGTCGATGAGCAGATCGGGATCCGGTTGAGGCACGGGGTCCATCTTGGCCCACCGCCCTGGACGATCGTCAACGTGGTGGAGAAACTCGATGCGTGTCCTGTCCTGTCGGTCTGATTCGCGGGCGCGAATCACTCGGTGCGACGGTCGATTTCCGCGATGTCCCACGATGAGTCGGCGGTGTCCCGCGATGACTCGGCGGTACTCCGCGATAGCTCGGCGGTGCCCCGCGATAGCTCGGTGTCGCCGCGGCGCCGGGCGTCGTCCTTCGACGAGCGGAACATCCGCGCCAGGATCAGCGCCGCCGGAATCGACAGCGCCACCCACACGATGAGAATCACCAGAAGTGTCGTCATATCCGTTGGTTTCCTTTCGAGGAAACTCGTGAACCGATCCTTGTCCACCTCTCGCGGGATGTCGATACACCAGCGCAATCAGGCCAGTATGGCGACCATCCGGTTCGCAACCGGGACATTCCGCCGATCACGGCACCGCGATCACCGTCGTCGATCCCGGTGCGACTTCGGTGAATCCGGCATCGCGTACCGCCACCCCACTACCGTCCTCCACTCGTCCCAGCAGGCGAGCCCACTGCCCCGGATCAGCGTCGGCGACCGTGCACCGGAACCCGCGCGTCGCCCAGTCGTGCGCCTGCCGCACCGGGAGAGCGCCCGCCAGCAACATGCTCGCGTGCCCTACCTGTGCGGCCGCCTTGCCCACAGTCATACCCAATTCCGCGTTGATCCATAGCACCGGATACCGGGTATCGATCTCTTCGGTTTCCTCGACGGGTAATTCGGTGCCGCCGATCTGAAGGCGTTTGATCCGAGGGTCGGTCTCTCCGACCGGACCGGGAACCAGCGCCCGAGCCTGGGCCCCCTCGAATTCGACTGTCACACCCTCGACTTCCTGGGCGGCGAGCCAGTGCGCGCCGCGCGCCCGCCGCGCCACCTTCCGGATCCGGGAGCGCTTCCAGCCGAGATACCGCTCCTCCCACTCCCCTCCCGGCCCGACCCGCTCGTCCAGACACAGCGCCACCACCGACGTGGCGGCCGCGGCGAGCAGCGCGCGGCGCGCGGGCGGATCCGCCTTCGGAATGTGCAGCACCATCCCCATCGCCTGCACCCGCGCCGGATCCTGCGGATCCCCGCCCCCGCCGTACCCGCGAGCCAATTCGGCATGCCGTGCGGCGAATCCCGCATCGATGGTGGCCTCGACCCCGAACACCGGCACCACTCCTTTCCGGGGCACGAGTCCCGTGCACCCGAACGACATCAGCTATCGGCCAGGATAGCCACGCCGCCGAAACGCCCGAATCGCCCAGCATGCCCGAATCACCCAGCGCCGAGCGACCTGCCGCCACGGATGCCGCGGCGGAGCCGAACTACTGGACGGTGAGGTCGACCGCGAAGCGCTGGGCCGGTTCCATGCCCTGCTCCCACGGACGGCGGTACTCGATCAGCAGGCGGGTCGCGCCGGGAGCGGTCGCCACGAAATTGAAGGTGGCCTTGCCGCCGACCCCGACCATGCCGTCCGGGCTCGGGTCCTGCTCGTACTCCTGGCCGCCGTTCTGCTCGACGATGTTCTGGTCCAATTCGGCCAGCTGCCAGAGGTATCCGGTGCTCGGGTTGGAGGCGAGGCGCACGATCAGACCCTGGCCGTTCGCGAGGGTGATGCTCTTGCCGTCGGAGTCCGCACCGATCGTCACCGCCTCGGGGGTGGACGAGGTCGGGGTGGCCTTGCCCGCGGTGGACGTCGGGCCCGGGGCCGCGGACGAGGAGGTGCCATCGGATTTCGCGTCGGTCGAATCGTCCGTGCCGCAACCGGCCAGAGCCAGGCCCAGCATCAACATCACCAGCGATGTGCGCACGCGCAAGAGAGCCTCCTCGTCGTCATGGCCGGTACCCCGACCACGCTACCGACGGGTGGGCCGCTCATGACGCAGGCGAGCCGCACACCGGCGCGAACCGGCGGCGCGCTCGGGTGCGCCTAGTGCGGCAGCGGCACCCGGCTGAACAGACCGTCCCGCGCATCCGCGGCCTCGACCTCGTCGCGGGTCACGCCGAGAATGAACAGCACCGCGTCCAGGTACGGGTGCGAAAGCGCGGCGTCGGCGACCTCGCGCAGAGCGGGCTTGGCGTTGAACGCGATGCCCAGGCCCGCGGCGTTGAGCATGTCGATATCGTTCGCGCCGTCACCCACCGCGACGGTCTGCTCCATCGCGACGCCGGTGTCGGCGGCGAAGTTGCGCAGCGCCACGGCTTTCGCGGCGCGGTCGACGATATCGCCGACGACCCGGCCGGTGAGTTTGCCGTCGATCACCTCGAGGGTGTTGGCCTGCACGAAGTCCAGTTCGAGTTCGCGCGCGAGCGGTTCGATGACCTGGCGGAAACCGCCGGAGACCACACCGCAGCGGAAACCGATGCGGCGCAGCGTGCGAATGGTGGTGCGCGCGCCGGGAGTCAGCTCGATGGTGGCGGCGACCTCGTCGATCACCGAGGCGTCCAGCCCTTCGAGGGTGGCGACGCGCTGACGCAGCGATTCGGCGAAGTCGAGCTCACCGCGCATGGCCGCCTCGGTGACCGCGCGGACCTCGTCCTCGACGCCGGCGTGCGCGGCCAGCATCTCGATGACTTCACCCTGGATCAGCGTCGAGTCGACGTCGAACACGATGAGCCGCTTGGAGCGTCGCGCCAGACCCGCGCGCTCCACGGCGACGTCCACGCTCTCCTTGGCGGCAACCTCGGAAAGGCCGGTGCGCAACCGGGTTTCGCTCACGGCGTCGCTGTTGGGCGCGGTGACCAGCAGTTCCAGTCCGGTGACGGGGTAGTCGGCGATGCCGCGGATCGAATCGATGTTGACGCCCTGCTCGGCGAGCTTGCGCGAGATGGCGCTGAAGGCGCGCGCGGTGACCGGTGCGCCGATCACGACGACGGCGTGCGTGGAAAGCGGTGCGCCCGCGACACTGTCGGGTCCGATCTCCACATCCACGTTCATGCCGACCGTCGCCATGGCGTCTTCCAGCTGATCCTGCAGCGCCTCGGGATCGGTGGGACACGACACCAGCACCCCGAGGGTGAGGCGGCCGCGAATCACGACCTGCTCGACGTCCAGCAGGCTGACGGCGTTGTTGGACAGTGCCGCGAGCAGTACCGACGTCACGCCCGGCTTGTCGGGTCCGGTGACCGTGACCAGAACCGTCGTGTCAGACGTGTTCAATCGATGACTCCGTTTCTCGCGGCTTGCCCCCTGACCGGCGGCTCGCTCATTCTGTCAGGTCTGCCCCGGACCACCCGCGCCGCCCGCCGACTCGGTGACGGGCATCACGGCGCCACCGGGAGCGTCACCGTGACGAACGAACGCGGCGCCTGTCCGAAGACAGGCGCCGCGTTGGTCTGATCCGAGCTGTCGGGTTACTTCGCGGACTTCTCGAGCTCGTGCACGTCGTGGGACTTGGTGCCCCAGCCGACATGGGCCTCGGCACGCATGCGCTCGACCATGTGCGGGTAGTGCAGCTCGAACGCCGGACGCTCCGAACGGATGCGCGGCAGCTCGTAGAAGTTGTGCCGCGGCGGCGGGCAGGAGGTCGCCCACTCCAGGGAGTTGCCGTAGCCCCACGGATCGTCCACGGTCACGACCTCGCCGTAGCGGAAGGACTTGAAGACGTTCCAGACGAACGGCAGCATCGACGCGCCCAGGATGAACGCTCCGATGGTGGAGATGGTGTTCAGGGCGGTGAACCCGTCCGAGGGCAGGTAGTCCGCGTAGCGACGCGGCATGCCCTCGTTGCCCAGCCAGTGCTGCACCAGGAACGTGGTGTGGAAGCCGATGAAGGTCGCCCAGAAGTGCCACTTGCCCAGGCGCTCGTCCATCATGCGGCCGGTGATCTTCGGGAACCAGAAGTAGATGCCCGCGAACGTCGCGAACACGATGGTGCCGAACAGCACGTAGTGGAAGTGCGCGACGACGAAGTACGTGTCGGACACGTGGAAGTCGATCGGCGGGGCGGCCAGGATGACGCCCGAGAGACCACCGAAGAGGAAGGTCACCAGGAAGCCGATGGACCACAGCATCGGTGTCTCGAAGGTCAGCTGACCTCGCCACATGGTGCCGATCCAGTTGAAGAACTTCACACCGGTCGGAACAGCGATGAGGAACGTCATGAACGAGAAGTACGGCAGCAGAACAGCACCGGTGGCGTACATGTGGTGCGCCCACACCGCGATGGACAGCGCCGCGATACCCAGCGTCGCGTAGACCAGCGTGGTGTAACCGAAGATCGGCTTACGCGAGAAGACCGGGAAGATCTCCGAGACGATGCCGAAGAACGGCAGCGCGATGATGTACACCTCGGGGTGACCGAAGAACCAGAACAGGTGCTGATAGAGCAGCACACCGCCATTGGCCGGGTCGTAGATGTGACCACCGAGGTGCCGGTCGTACGCCAGGCCGAACAGCGCCGCGGTCAGCAGCGGGAAGGCCAGCAGCACGAGCACCGAGGTGACCGCGATGTTCCAGGTGAAGATCGGCATCCGGAACATGGTCATACCGGGGCAGCGCAGGCAGACCACGGTGGTGAGCATGTTGACGCCACCGAGAATGGTGCCCAGACCCGAGACGGCCAGACCCAGGATCCACAGATCCGCTCCGACGCCCGGGGAGTGCACGATGTCCGAGAGCGGGGTGTACGCGGTCCAGCCGAAGTCGGCCGCGCCGCCGGGGGTGATGAAGCCCGCGGTCGCCATGGTGCCGCCGAACAGGTACAGCCAGTAGCTGAACGCGTTCAGACGGGGGAAGGCGACGTCGGGGGCGCCGATCTGCAGCGGCAGCACGATGTTGGCGAAGCCGAACACGATCGCGGTCGCGTAGAACAGCAGCATGATCGTGCCGTGCATGGTGAACAGCTGGTTGAACTGCTCGGGCGAAAGGAACTGCATGCCCGGCCGCGCCAGCTCGGCGCGCATCAGCAGCGCCATCAAACCACCGACGAGGAAGAAGGAGATGGCGGTCACGAGGTACATGACGCCCAGGACCTTCGGGTCCGTCGTGGTGACCATCTTGTAGATAAACGAACCCTTGGGACCCACACGAGGTGGGTAGGGCCGAGCCGCCTCCACTTGACGGACTGGCTGTGGCTCTACGGCAGTCACAAATCCTCCTGAACAGGTGCCTTCTTGTCGTTCGCACGCGGTGCTTCCGTTGTCCGGTTCGGCGCACGACGAACGACGGGGGGCCTAGCGCTTCAAGGATCGTAAACCGTGCTCCCACAGCGGTCGCGGGCAGCTCCTACTCTGTGTCGTAATTGGGCGTCGGGGTCACCGGCGGTACGCTGCCTGCCATGCCGGTGCGCGAGTCCGCTTCTACCCGAATCACGTTCGCCTCCACCCCCACCCCCGTGCGACGTTTGCGCACCTGGGGCGCGGTTCTCGCCGCTGCCGCGGTCCTACCGGCAGGGTTGCTGACAGGATGCGCCAAGTCCTCCGACGACGCGATGAGCTCGATCGTGCGCACCACGACGAACATCGCCGGGGCGGGCGTGGTGGGGCTGGAACGCGATACCCGTCAAGCCTGCGGCCTGCCGACGTCGGCCGATCCCGCGCCGGGTGCGACACGGTCGGTCGTGTCCGCCGCCGGCACGTCGGAGGTTCCGGCGGATCCCCAGCGGATCGTCGTGGCGTCCACCGCGGCACTGGACGCGGCCTGCGCGCTGGGGCTGTGGGAGCGAGTGGTCGGCGCCGCAACGATTTCCGGGCCGGACGGCAAGGGCCAGACGCAGCCCTCCTACCTGGGAACGGGTATCACCACGATTCCCGCGATCGGTGCGGTGGGCGCGCTGGATCCCGCGAAAATCGCCGCCCTGAAACCGGATGTGATCATCGGCGCGGCCACGGACAAGGCGTCCGCCGACGCGCTGCGCGCGATCGCCCCGACCGTGCTGGTGGGTGACGAGAACGGCTGGCAGGCGCAATTCTCCTCGATCGCCGAGGCGCTGGGCCGCCGCACCGCCGCGGTCTCGGTGCTGCAGGACTACCGCACCGACGCGCGCGAGGCGGGCGCCTCGGTGGCCTCCAATATCTCCCAGGCCTCGGTACTTCGCTTCGACGCCAACGACATTCAGATCCAGGGCGGAAACTCCTTCGCCGGGCTGGTACTCGGGGACGCGGGCGTGCAGCGCCCGCAGCCGCAGCGCGGGGACTCCTTCACGGTGACCTCGAGCCTCGGCACCGAGGCCGAGCGCGACAAGCTCGAGGGCGATCTGGTCTACCTCATGTTCAACGGCGCGGACGGCCGGAAGTTCGGCGAATCGGTGATGCGCGGCAACGACTGGAAGACGATCGGCGCGGTCAGCGACAAGCGCGTGTTCGCGGTCGAGGACACCATCTGGCACGGCTCCGGCGTCACCGCCGCCCGCGCCCTGCTGGACGATATGCGCAAGTCCCTCAACGGATATGTGACGGACTGAGCGCCCGGCCCAGCCCGGGCCGAGACGCACGAAGCCCGGTAACCGAGAATCGGTTGCCGGGCTTCGTTTTTCGGAGTTCTTCGGCTCGGAGTTCTTCGGCGCGGGTGAGTCGAATCTCTCAGCGCGAGACTAGAACTCCCAGTCCTCGTCTTCGGTGTTGACGGCCTTGCCGATGACGTAGCTCGAACCGGAGCCGGAGAAGAAGTCGTGGTTCTCGTCGGCGTTCGGGGACAGCGCCGAGAGGATGGCGGGGTTGACCTCGCACTCGTCCTTCGGGAACAGGCCCTCGTAGCCGAGGTTCATCAGCGCCTTGTTGGCGTTGTAGCGCAGGAACTTCTTGACGTCCTCGGTGAGACCGACCTCGTCGTACAGATCCTGGGTGTACTCGACCTCGTTCTCGTACAGCTCGAACAGCAGCTCGAAGGTGTACGACTTGAGCTCTTCGCGCTCGGCCTCGGAGACGAGCTCGAGACCCTTCTGGTACTTGTACCCGATGTAGTACCCGTGCACGGCCTCGTCGCGAATGATCAGGCGGATCATGTCGGCGGTGTTGGTGAGCTTGGCCCGTGAGGACCAGTGCATCGGCAGGTAGAAGCCGGAGTAGAACAGGAAGCTCTCCAGCAGCGTGGAGGCGACCTTGCGCTTGAGCGGGCTCTCGCCGTTGTAGTACTCGAGCACGATCTCGGCCTTGCGCTGCAGGTTCCGATTCTCCTCGGACCAGCGGAAGGCCTCGTCGATCTCGCGCGAGGAGCACAGCGTGGAGAAGATCTGGCTGTAGCTCTTGGCGTGCACCGACTCCATGAACGCGATGTTGGTGTACACCGCCTCCTCGTGCGGAGTCAGCGAGTCCGGGATGAGACTGACCGCGCCGACGGTGCCCTGGATGGTGTCCAGCAGCGTCAGGCCGGTGAAGACCCGCATGGTCAGCTGCTTCTCACTGGGGGTCAGCGTGGCCCAGGACGGAATGTCGTTGGAGACCGGAACCTTTTCCGGCAACCAGAAGTTGCCGGTGAGCCGATCCCAGACCTCGGCGTCCTTCTCGTCCTGCACGCGGTTCCAGTTGATCGCGGATACGCGGTCGATCACCTTGGTCACCCGTTTGCTGGTATGTGTCTCAGAAGGCATGGCCCAGCCGTTCCATGTTGATGGCCGGTACTCGATCGATCAATTTCACGTCCGCTCACTCACCCTTCAGCTCACCGAGAACCTGCGGAATTCTTCTGCCCTGGACACTACTACTGGGGGGCAGTATCGGGCTGCAGCACAACACCTTGTGTCAATCGTTGGATCGAGCAGCGCTGTGCTGCGGTTATGCCGAAACCGGTCCGGCACACCGTGACCACCACCGGAAAATTACCTCGGTGCAATCTGTCACAGCAGGTCGGGGCCGCTATGGCCGGGTGCACCGAACAAGGTTGCCGATCAGATGCCGAGCACCACTTTCGCGGTCATGAAGTAGATGACCAGCCCGGTGGCGTCCACCAGGGTGGTCACCATCGGCGCGGAGATCACCGCCGGATCGATGCGCAGCTTCTTGGCCAGCAGCGGCATGGTGCCGCCGATGGTGGCCGCCCAGCCGCAGATGATCACCAGCGTGATCCCCACCACCAGAGCGATTTTCGTGCCGACGAAGATCGCGCCGATCACCATGCCGACCACGGCCAGCATTGCCCCGAGCAGCAGGCCGACCCGGCATTCACGCCAGATCACCTTGAACAGATCCGAGACGCGCACCTCACCGACCGCGAGCGCGCGCACGCACGAGGTCGCGGCCTGCGCCCCGGCATTGCCGCCCGCGCCGATCAGCAGCGGAATGAACAGCGCCAGATGCGCGGCCTGCGCCAGCGTGCCCTCGAAGGCGTCGGTGACGGTGACCGTCAGGGTCGCCGCGACCAGCAGCAGCATCAGCCACAGGGCGCGATAGCGCGCGAGTTGGAAGACCCCGGCCGCCATGTAGTGCCCGGCCCACGGGGTGGCGCCGGCCTGGCGAGCCACGTCCTCGGAGTCGGCCGCCTCGATCACCTCGACGGCGTCGTCGATGGTGAGCAGGCCGACCAGGCGGTCCTCACTGTCCACCACCGGCAGGTTGATCAGGTTCGCGCCCTGCATGAGCCGGGCGGCCTTCTCCGCGGAATCGGTCGCGCGCACGAACATCGGCTCGGACTCGACCAGATCGGAGATCATGTTGTCGGGTGAACTGAGCACCAGCTCCCGCAGTTCCACCACGCCGATGAGACGGCGGCCCGCGTCCACCACCGGCAGGGTGTAGACGGTCTCGGCATTGGCGCCCTCGGTGCGCACCACCTGCAACGCCTGCCCGACGGGCAGATTACGCGGCAGCGCAACGACTTCCGGCGTCATGTACAGGCCGACCGAGCCCTCGGGGTAGCCCAGCAGCGCGGCGGTCATGCGGCGTTCGCGCGGGCTCAACCCGGCCAGCACCTTCTTCGCGACCTTGGCGGGGGCCTCGCGCAGCATGCGGGCGCGATCGTCGGGGTCCATCTCCTCGACCAGATCGCGGAAGCTCTGATCGCGCAGTCCGGTCAGGATCTGCTGCTGATCGACGGGTTCGAGCTCCTCGAACACGTCCAGCGCGCGATCCTTGTCCAGCAGCCGGAACGCCATGCCGGCCGAGACCGCGTCCATGCGGCCGAGCTGGTCCGCGATGACGTGCGGCGGATGGTTCTCCAGCCACTCCAGGGTGGCGGCGACGTGATGGCAATCGACGATGTCGCGCAACGAATCCCGGTTGCCCGACAGCACGGCGGGCGCCGGATCGGGCAGTGCGGGAAGCGCGGTGGACCGTACGGATGTGGACGTGCCGGACCGCGTGGTGGCGGATGCGGGCAGCGTCGGAACGACGGGCAGATCGGTCTGCGTCATGACAGGAACCTCAGCCGGGTGGCGAGTCGAGGGTGAACGTGTGGAAACACCGAGTCACACCGCGAGGCACCGCCCCGTTCGCCGCAGACTGAACTACAGGCAGATCGAGGGGACGGCGCCGCGCGGCCTTCGACTAGGGGGCTCGCTACGCATGCGACCCACCTCCTCGAAGCCGTCGTGCACCGAATACATCCACTCGCCGGCGGCGAGCGGGAACGCAGAAATCATCCTTGTGCAGGATACCCTCGTCCGCAAATCGCGGGCGCGTGATGACCGGCGCACCGGCGGGTTGCGCGCGACACACCAGGGCCGGGCCGCGCCCGACCTCGCGAGAGGGCATGGGGAACAACACCTTTCCCGCGTCGGGGTCGATCACCCTGGCCGCAGAAGAACGGATCGGACGTGTTAGCCCACCTCGGTCCCGCGTCGCCCGTGCGGGACGTGCCCGAGCGGGCAGTGCGGAACGCGCCCGAACGGGCACGGCGGGACAGAGCGCCCGGCGCCGATCCGAGCGCGCCCGGCGACGCTGTTCGATCTCCGGTCACCCCGCGACAGCACCCCTCACCAGGCCCGATACACCCGATATGTCCTGTGCGGGCCGCGTTTGTGATCTCTCACAAACGTCCGCCGTCGCCATTGCGCCGCACCCCATCCGGGCCCGAATCGTCCGCTCCAGGATTTCCCATGCGTTAGCGTTGCGTTTCCGGAGAGGCGTATGCCGGGGGTGGAAGGAGTCGCCGATGTCGCTCGACATTCCGTCCCGTCCTGGGCTCACCGTGTCGGGAAGCCCGATGTCCTCGCCGCTGAAGGACGTGCGCACGCTCGCGCAGACCATGGTCGGGCATTTCGTGGAGACCGTCGCGCCCTGCGGCACCCTGCCCAACGACGCCATTCACGGCGACATCACCACCATCACCCGCACCTGCCTGGAACTGGCGGTCGGCATGCTGGACGGGCGCGACATCCCGGAGAAGACCAAGCGGCTCGAGAACGCGGCGGCCCAGTGGGCGCGCGAGGGCATCCCGATCGACACCATCCAGCATTCCATCCACGAGGGCTTCAAGATCGGCTCGGATCTGGTCATGGCCAATGCCATGACGCGCCATCTGCGCGAGCCCGGTCCCGACGGCGAGCCGGCGCTGGTGATCGCGGCCGCCGATTTCGACAGCATCCTGGGCGGGGCCAAACTGGTGGTCGAACTGCTCGACCGGATGACCACCGCCGTCGCCCTGGCCTACGTGCGCGAACTGCGCGCGGTGGTCAGCGAGCACCACACGGCGGTGCACACGCTCACCTCCGCACTCCTGGGCGGGCACAGCACCTCCACCATGGCCCGCGAATGCGGGATCGAGATCGCCGAGTCGTATCACGTTCTGGCGCTGTCGATTCCGTCGCACCCCGAGGAGAACGACCCGACCCTGGACGGAGCCGTGGTGGCGCGCCGCAAGCTGCGGCGGGTGCAGGCCGAACTGGCGATGCGGCACACCGGCAAGGTGCTGTCGCTGCTGAGCGTCGACGGCGGCACCGTGCTCGTTCCCGCCTCGGAGATCGCCGACGAGCAGCTCGACGAGCTGATCGAGCAGCTCTCCTACGCGGCCCGGGTGCCGATCGCGGCGACACTGGTCTCGGCCTCGCCGCGGCAGATCCCCGACGCCGCCGATCAGGCCCACGAACTGCTGGACATCGTGCAGCGACTTCGCCTGGTACGCGGGCTCTTCCGTTTCGACGAACTGGCCCTGGAGTACCAGCTGACCCGCCCCGGCCCCGGCCGCGATCACCTGGGTTCGCTGCTCGATCCCCTCGACGAGCACGCCGAGTTGCAGGAGACCCTGCAGACGCACATCAGCAACAACCTGAACCGGCAGCGCACCGCGCGGTTGCTGCACGTGCACACCAATACCGTGGACTACCGCCTCAAGCGGATCGGGCAGCTCACCGGTTTCGACCCGACCGAGGCCTCGGGCCTGTGGTACCTGCGCTCGGCGCTGGTCGCCCGCACATACCAAGAAGGCTGAGCCGCACCTTCGGACAAGGGGAGTCGAAGGGAGCTCAGCCTCCTGGGGCTCGTGCCCCGGCGGTTCGCACTCAGCAGTTGCTCGGTGCGCTCTCGCCGCGGAGTCGGGCATCGAGCCAGGTCAGCGCCTCCGGAAGGCCGAGGACCGCGGCGGTGAGGTGATCCGGAACCGGTTCCTCGGCGGTCTTCAACTTCACCCCGGCCGCGCAGTACCGCTGATCCACGGCCTTGATCGCGTCGACGGGGACCAGGCCGTCGATCGGCGAATGCCATTCGAACACCGGCATGTTCGGGATGCCGTCGAACAGCTGCAGGCTGTTCTCCTCCACCACCCCGCGAGCCACCGGATCGGTCGACATGATCGTCGTCTTGGCCACGTCCACCGCACCCTGTCCCGCGCCGGCGGCGAGAATGTCGTTGGTGCAGCTGTTGGCCAGCTTGTCGCGGATGGCGAGGCCACGCGCGTTGAGCTGCTCGCTGAGCGGGAAGCGGTCCGGGTACTCGCGTTCGAGCCCGATGCCCGCCGCCATCGCCAGGCCGAAGGCCGGATGCGCGCCGTAGCCCATGGTCTCGAGCATGCTCACCAGGTTCATCGGCACGCCGCCCATGGCCGCACCGGCGATGCGCAGCTCGGGCGCGTAGGTGGCGGCGAGCGCGGCGGCCCATGCGGTCGCCATACCGCCGCCGGAGTAGCCGGTCATGGCGATCGGGCTGTTCGCGACGCGCAGATCAGGCACGTGCTGTGCCGCGCGAATACCGTCGAGGGTGATCTGGCCGCCGAGTTTGGCTGCGCCGTAAGCGGATCGGGGTCCGAGGTGATCCGGCAGCGCCACGCTCCAGCCGCGCTGCAACAGCACGTTCCAGCCGACCATCTCGCGCATCATCAGGTTCGGGTCGGAGGTGTAGAGCACCCGCGAAACCGCGCACTGCGCGCCGAGACCGTTGATGATCTGCTGCAACGAGAGCAACGGCGCGTCGGCCTTGCGATTCTTCGGCGACAGCACGGTGGTGGTCGCCGCGATCGGATGGCCCTCGGAATCGGTGGACCGGAACTTGATCATGGTGATGTCGGTGTCCGGGAATTCGGTCTTCGCCGGCATCGGGCGGGTGGCGAGCACATCGCCGGGCTTGTGATCGGCGATATCGGCCGGTGCGGCGTAGAACGCGTCCGGATCGGGGGTCGGATAGACCGGTTGCGCGAGAGCCGAACCCGGTGCGCCTGCCAGCAGGATCATGCCGACGATCGCCGTCGCCCCGAGGCGCGGGGCGCGTAGTCGTGACAGCGTCGATCCGGTACTCCAGCGAATTCGCGCCGGCTTCCTCATCTGGTCGTGCCCCTTCCACATCTGCCCGCGCACAATTGCGCTGTCGCACAGGCCCTTCGGGCGACAGTAGATGCGGACCGGACATAACACCAGGTCACCGAGCAAGCCTTCCGAAAGGTCACAATCAGGTCGGAACACCCCTGTGGCCCCTGCCCTGGCCATTGCGGTGCGTAACAACGAGAGGCGCGCCGCGGTTGTGAGATCTCCAGGCCCGGACTGGAACGTGTTGCGGTACCGAAAGTTGCACCTACTTTGAGTTACAGGGAAATCTCGGCGCCGTCGGCGACCGTACCCCTCCTCCGCAGCAGGGCATCCAAGGAGTATCACCAATGGCCGGAATCACCGAGGGCACAAGAAGATACAGCGGCGTGGGCGATGCGCTCACCCATCGCGTCACCGTCCACTTCGGCGGCGCCGACGAGGGCGCGGAACTCACCATGGAGTACGCCGCCACCTGGGCCGAGGCGTCCCGGTTCACCATGGAGGCCGTGCACGAGGGCCTGACCGTGACGGTGGACGGACGCATTCGACCCGGAATGCGCCGCCTGCCGCGACTCGGGCTGCGGCCCTAGTCGACTCAGGCTGCGGCCGTGGGTCGACGCAGCCCGCGGCTCTGGGTCGACTCGGCCTGCGCGGCCCTGGATCGACTCGGCCTGCGGCCCTGGGGTTGTGCCGTCCTGAGACTTCCGGACCGCGAAACCCTCAGTGCCACAGGGGTTCCGAACCCCACGAGACTTTCCGCGCCTATCTGGGCGCTGGGCGGCGCCTACCTTCGCTGCCCGAACGCGGCGGAGATCGTCTGCCACGCGGGCCCCAGTTCGGCCGAGAAATCCTCCCAGGCGTGCATTCCGGCGGGCTGGTAGCTCACCGTGTAGGGAATCTTCAGCTCGTCGAGCCGCCGCCCGAAATTCTCGGTGCACAGTCGCGCGCCGGCCTCCAGCGCCACTCCCCCGCCCGCCGTCTCCAGCGCGGCGGCGAGATCCGGTGACTGCGCCAGCGTGACCAGATCCACCGTGTTGGGAATACCCGTCGCGGCCGCGAGGTGAATCACCGTGCCGCGCAGGGCTTCCGCACCCACCAGACTGTCGTGCGCCTGCCACTCGCTCGTGCCCGGCGGGCCCCACAGATTCGCGACATTGCCGCCCCGCGACCCCACGGTGAGGGCGATGGTGGCATTGCCGGTGCTGTCCACGGTCGAATAGCACCCGCTCAGCCCCGCGACCGCGGTGTAGAACCCCGGGTGCCGATGCGCGAGCATCATCGCGCCCTGCGCTCCCATCGACACGCCCGCGATGGCGCGACGGCCGTCACTTTGTAAATACGGCTCGACGACACCGGGCAATTCGCCGGTCAGGAAGGTCTCCCACCGATTCCAGCCGAGATTCGCGTCCGGCCGCTCCCAATCGCTGTACATGCTCCCGGTCCCGCCCGAGGGAAGCACCACGTCGACCGGCTTGTCCGCGAAGAACTGCGCCGCCCCGCCCTTGGTCAGCCAGTCCGAAACCCGTTCGGCGTCAACGCCGTCCAGGAGATACAGCACCGGCCGCGGCCCCTGCCCCGAACCGTGCAGCACATCCACCGCCACCGTCCTGTTCATCGACGCGGACCGTACCGTCACCCGTTCCCACTGCGGTCCGATTCGTTCGGTGCCGACCACCCCCGGCTGCACCGCCATCCGATTCAGCGGCTCCGGCTGATCCGCCGCCGCGCCCACTGGAACGCTTCCCACCAGCGTCAACGCCATAACCGCCCCGACCGCGGCCCGACGTCTCACTGCACGTCACCCGATAGTCGATCCCCGGCAATCTCGATTTGTGCGTTCGGCACGAATACTCCTCACATCGATCCCGGTTCGGGGACCGAACCTAGATGCGAACCCGCCTGTCGCACCCCGTTTCCAGAAATCTCTAAGGCAATTCACCGCATCGCCTCCCTTCCAGCTGTTCCCGATCACAACCTTCTGAAACACCGTGTGTCCGAATGGCCACCGTGTCCGACCACAATGTCCACCGTGCCCGACGACAATGGCCACCGTGCCCGACGACAATGACCGCCGTGCCCGACGACTCCGATGTCCGCACATGCGACTGCCCACCGGGCGGACGCGAGGTCTTCCACCCGGTGGGCAGTCTTGCGGTTGTGAATACGCGACTCTCGTCGCGCGGCAGGTTTCGAATCAAGCCCCACCCGCCACCAATGGGGGAGCGGAGAGCGGGGGAGATCACCTCCAATTTCCTTGTCTCACTACAGTTTCTACGTCGACCGCGCAAATATTTCCGACGTCGAAACCACCCCGAGCCTATCGAGCCGATCCCCGAAACCCCACCCCCACAGCACCTTCTGGACACTTCACAACCCCTGCCCCGCACCCGCCGGTATTCAGCACAGCGCTCCCAATCGGGCTGCGGGCGGATCAATCATCCTGCGGGTGGCGGATATACGAAAAGGGCGCTCCCGGATTTCCGGGAGCGCCCTTTCAGGTCAGCGAATCAGAGCATGCAGCTGACGCAGCCCTCGACTTCGGTTCCCTCCAAAGCCATTTGGCGGATGCGAATGTAGTAGAGGGTCTTGATGCCCTTGCGCCACGCGTAGATCTGCGCCTTGTTGACGTCACGGGTGGAGGCGCTGTCCTTGAAGAACAGGGTCAGCGACAGGCCCTGGTCGACGTGCTGCGTGGCCGCGGCGTAGGTGTCGATGACCTTCTCGTAGCCGATCTCGTAGGCGTCCTGGAAGTACTCGAGGTTCTCGTTCGTCAGGTAGGGGGCCGGGTAGTAGACGCGGCCGATCTTGCCTTCCTTGCGGATCTCGATCTTCGAGGCGACCGGGTGGATCGAACTGGTCGAGTGGTTGATGTAGGAGATGGAACCGGTCGGCGGGACCGCCTGCAGGTTCTGGTTGTAGATGCCGTGCTCCATGACCGACGCCTTGAGCTCACGCCAGTCGTCCTGGGTGGGGATGTGGACGTTCGCGTCGGCGAACAGCTCGCGGATGCGCTCGGTGGCCGGGACCCACTCCTGCTCGGTGTACTTGTCGAAGAACTCGCCGCTGGCGTACTTCGAGTCGGGGAAGCCACCGAAGTAGCTGCCGCGCTCGATGGCGATCCGGTTCGAGGCCCGGATCGCGTGGAACGCCACGGTGTAGAAGTAGATGTTGGTGAAGTCGATGCCCTCGTCGGAGCCGTAGTAGATGTGCTCGCGGGCGAGGTAGCCGTGCAGGTTCATCTGACCCAGGCCGATGGCGTGAGACTCGTTGTTGCCCTGCTCGATCGACGGCACCGAGTAGATGTGGGTCTGGTTCGACACCGCGGTCAGCGCGCGGATCGAGACCTCGATCGTCTTGGCGAAGTCCGGCGAATCCATGGCCTTGGCGATGTTCAGCGAGCCCAGGTTGCAGGAGATGTCCTTGCCGACCTTGGAGTAGGACAGATCGTCGTTGAACTCCGAGGGGGTCGAGACCTGCAGGATCTCCGAGCACAGGTTCGAGTGGGTGATCTTGCCCTTGATCGGGTTCGACCGGTTCACGGTGTCCTCGTACATGATGTACGGGTAGCCGGATTCGAACTGCAGCTCGGCGATGGTCTGGAAGAACTCGCGCGCCTTGATCTTCGACTTGCGGATCCGCTTGTCGTCGACCATCTCGTGGTACTTCTCGGTGATGTTGATGTCCGCGAACGGCACGCCGTAGATGCGCTCCACGTCGTACGGCGAGAACAGGTACATGTCCTCGTTCTTGCGCGCCAGCTCGAAGGTGATGTCCGGGATGACCACGCCCAGCGACAGCGTCTTGATGCGGATCTTCTCGTCCGCGTTCTCCCGCTTGGTGTCCAGGAAGCGGTAGATGTCGGGGTGGTGGGCCTGCAGGTAGACCGCGCCCGCACCCTGACGCGCACCCAGCTGGTTCGCGTAGGAGAAGGAGTCCTCGAGCAGCTTCATGATCGGGATGACACCCGAGGACTGGTTCTCGATCTGCTTGATCGGGGCGCCGGTCTCGCGAATGTTGCTCAGCAGCAGGGCGACACCGCCACCGCGCTTGGACAGCTGCAGCGCGGAGTTGATGGAGCGCCCGATGGACTCCATATTGTCCTCGATGCGCAGCAGGAAGCAGGACACCGGCTCGCCGCGCTGCTTCTTGCCCGAGTTCAGGAAGGTCGGGGTGGCCGGCTGGAAGCGGCCGTCCATGACCTCGTCGACCAGCTCGGACGCCAGGGTCTCGTCACCGGCGGCCAGGGTCAGCGCGACCATGCAGACGCGATCCTCGAAGCGCTCCAGGTAGCGCTTGCCGTCGAACGTCTTGAGCGTGTACGAGGTGTAGTACTTGAACGCGCCCAGGAAGGTGGGGAAGCGGAACTTCTTCGCGTACGCCTGCTTGAACAGCTTCTTGGTGAAGTCGAAGCTGTACTGGTCGAGAACCTCTGTCTCGTAATAGTTTTCCTTGACGAGGTAGTCGAGCTTCTCGCGCAGGTTGTGGAAGAACACGGTGTTCTGGTTGACGTGCTGCAGGAAGTACTGATGCGCGGCCTCGCGGTCCCGGTCGAACTGGATCTCGCCGTTGGGACCGTACAGGTTCAGCATCGCGTTGAGCGCGTGGTAGTCGAGCCCCGTGGTGGCCTCACCACTGACGGGGCGCTCTACACGGGCAGTCTTTCCGACCGGTGCGGTTGTCGTTGCCAAAACAATCCCAATCCCTCTCGGACGCGCTCGACGTCCTCAGCAGTTCCCATGAGTTCGAAGCGATACAGGTACTCGACTCCGCATTTGCGCGAGATGACTTCTCCCGCAAAGCAGTACGTATCGCCGAAGTTGGTGTTGCCGGCCGCGATCACGCCGCGCAGCAGGGCGCGGTTATGCGGATCGTTGAGGAACTTGGCCACCTGACGGGGGACGAATTCCTTGTCGGATCGACTCCCGCCCAGCACGTGCCGACCGCCCCCGTAGGTGGGGACGATCAGCACGTAGGGCTCGTCGACGCGAAGCGAGTCGGCAGTATGAAGCGGAATACGGACGGCGGGGATACCCAGCCGCTCCACGAAGCGATGCGTGTTCTCCGAAGCGCTGGAGAAGTAGACCAAATTCGGTGTCCGCGTGGACAACTCGGTCATTTCCCACTCCTTTCGCCCGGATGGGGGCCGCCGGCGAACCGGCGACTCCGGGCCGTCAGGCGACGGCGACCGCGGTGGCGAGGGCCTTGATCCGGTCCGGGCGGAAGCCGGACCAGTGATCGTCACCGGCGACGACCACGGGGGCCTGCAGGTAACCCAGGGCCATCACGTAGTCGCGGGCCTCGGGGCTCTCGGAGATGTCGATAACGTCGTACTCCACTCCGGCCTTGTCGAGCGCGCGGTAGGTGGCATTGCACTGGACACAAGCGGGCTTGGTGTACACGGTGACGGTCATTGGTTTCCCCTTCTCCTTAGCCTTCGATCCGTATGCAGCGCACGACTGAAACAAGATCCATGTAGCTGGTTCGCTAACCCCTGGAAGCGAGACCTGAGCCCCTGGTCGCGCGGCCCCTGCTCGGGTTCCCGCTGTATGCCCTTCCAGCTTCCAAGACACTACACCTAGTGGCCGACAGAATCATCCAACACGACATGTTGCGACTCACAAACGTGGGATTCACTCGCCACAAGTACCAGGACGCTCGATTCGCAACTCGACACGACTGAGGTGTAGATCACAATTTCGACATACAGCACATTTTCAGCAAACCCACTGTTCTCGCTGATCAACACCCATCACACGAGTCACAGCGGTCTCGCCCGAACAGCCCTTCCGAAGCAGCGAAACGGGCTGCCCCGAATTTCCGGGGCAGCCCATCGGTTCGGCGTGTCGCGTACCCACCCCGGTTCGAGCGTTCAGCCTATGACGAAGCTCGAACCATCGACCGGACCGGGGGCGAGAACCCGGTTCGTCGCGGCGATGCCGTACATCTGCGCGTCGTAGGCCGCGAGCGGTCTGCCGTCGATCTCTATCTCGGTGAAGGCGACCGGCGCGAAGCCGGGCAGGGCCGCGTCCAGATGACCCTCGAGCACGATCTCCGCCGTGCGCGCGGGCGCGGTCGAGGGGACCACCGTGGTGCGAGTCCAGCCTCGCGAACGATTCTGCAGCGTCATCGTGTAGCTCTGACCGTCCCAGCTGACCACCGAATGCATGGTGTCCCCGGCACTCAACGCCACATCGTCATAGCTGTAGGGCGGTTCCGGGTAGCCCTCCCACCACCCGTCGATGTACTGCTCGGTCTGACACATGGCCCCCAGCGCGCCGACCGCGCACAGACCGTCGGTGGCCGCGCCGAGTCCGTTCGCGACCATCCCGCCGCCGTGCATGACCGCACCGGCCAATCGCGGATCGGCGTAGGCGAGATCCGCCGCGACATTCTCGATCTGCAACCCCGGCAGTGCCGCGTAGACCGCCGCGTCACTGGCACAAATGGATTCGACTCCGGTCTGCATGAGCGGCAGCGCCACATTGCCGTCGAAAGTGGTCGCGCCGTTCAGGCCGACCCACGGCACGATGCGCTGCAGCACGCCCGGGTTGAGACACTGGATTTCCGGCTGCACCCAGGTGGCGCTGACCTCACGAAAATCTCCTTTGACCACATATCCGGCCCAATTGCCGAGAAAGAGGCGGGCATTCGATTCCGCGACGGCCTCGGCCGCACTCGCCACCATCGCGACAGTGGACACGGCCATCGTTATGGCCATACAGCATCGAGCCCAGACAGAATTGCCCGTCGATAGCTTCATGAGAAAAAGTTAACTCAAATTGGGCAGATAAAGCGGTAGGCCACGGCCGAAAAGCCGTGACCTTGCGCTTGATTCATTATCGGTTCGACGTTCGAATGTTAGGTAGCAAAATGTTTACTCCAACAATTCGAGCGTCCACACCGTTCCGTCAGGCGTTAGCGGCGGCCTTTGCCGCTTCGTTCAACTGATGCACGGTCGCGGCGAGTTGGGTGAGCGCCTCGGCATCGTCGGCCGGATGCGTCTCACCGAAACGCTGCCCGATTCCGCCGAAGTTCAGCGAGGCGTCGTCGACCACGAGCGCACCCGCGACACCGAACGCCTTCACCGCGTCGCCGTGCGACCACTTGGCGGCATTGGAGCTGATCGACGCACTGACCACGGCCACCGGGCGGGCCTTGAGCGCACCGGCGCCGTAGGGCCGCGAGGCCCAGTCGATGGCGTTCTTCAGCACGGCGGGCAGGGTGCCGTTGTACTCGGGGGTGAAGATCAGCAGACCGTCCGAGGCGCCGACCGCGTCGCGCAGCGCCTGCGCGGCGGCGGGCACAGCGCCCTCGACATCGAGGTCCTCGTTGTAGAAAGGAATATCGCTCAGGCCCTCGTAGATGGCGATGTCCACGCCTTCGGGCGCGGTCCTCACCGCGGCCTCGGCGAGGCGCCGGTTGATCGAGGCGGCGCGAAGGCTTCCAACCAGTGCGAGAAGGCGGGTCTGCGACATGGTCATCACTCCTGGGTACTGATCTGCGGGCGGAACTATCAGTACACTGTAACCGGACCATGGTCCGCTTCCATTCCCGTTTAGGAGTATCCCGCCGTGAACTGCGACACCCCCGCCGACGAGCCCTGTACGGAGCCGCCGGACTCCGAGCCGGGCGGGCCCGACGCCGCGTCGGCGACCGAACCGGTGCCGTGTGGACTCGCGCCTCGACCCGGCGGTCCGGCGGGGATCGCACGCGACGAGGTGAGCGGCGGCCTGCCCATCGGCCCGGCGGCAGTGCAGCACAGCGCGCCCGGAGCCATGCCGGTCGGGACGGGAACGGCGCTGTCCATCGAACCGGTGATCGGGCAGGGGCCCCCGCCGCACTCGCTGTCGCTGCTGCCGACCGGCACCGGCGAGCGCAGCGATGCCGCGCGCAATCGGCAGCTGCTGCTGGACGCGGCCGAGGCACTCGTGCAGGAACAGGGCGCCGACGGCGTCACCATGGACGCGGTCGCCAAGCGTGCGGGGGTCGGCAAGGGAACGGTGTTCCGGCGCTTCGGCAATCGCGCCGGGCTGATGCTGGCCCTGCTCGATCAATCCGATCAGAAGATGCAGGCCGCCTACATGTTCGGGCCGCCGCCGCTGGGTCCGGGCGCGCCCCCGGTCGAGCGGCTGATCGCCTTCGGGCGCGCCCGCTTGGCCGGGGTCGAGCTCGAGGGCGATGTGCGCAAGGCCGCCGACGCGGGCGAGCAGCACTATTCGGGCGCACCGTACAACGTCGCGAAAACCCATGTGTCGCTGCTGCTCCGGCAGTCCGGCACACCGTGTTCGGTGCCGCTGCTGGCGGACACGCTGCTCGCGGCGCTCGATGCCGGGCTGATCCTGCATCAGATGCGCGTGCTGGGCAACAGCCTGGAACAACTCGGCGATCACTGGGAGACCCTCGTACGGCAGGTCACCGATTCGGACGCCGGTTAAAGTGGCCCCATGGGCAACCTGCGCGAAGAGATCATCGCCGAACTGGGCGTGCTGCCGGTCATCGAACCGAAGAACGAAGTGCGGCGGCGCATCGAATTCCTCAAGGACTATCTGCGCGCCACGCCCGCACAGGGTTTCGTGCTCGGCATCAGCGGCGGCCAGGATTCCAGCCTGACCGGGCGGCTGTGCCAGCTCGCGGCCGAGGAACTGCGCGCCGAGGGGCGCGCGGCCAGGTTCGTCGCGGTGCGGCTGCCCTACGGCGTGCAGGCCGATGAACAGGACGCGCAGATCGCGCTGCGCTTCATCGCGCCCGACGAGTCCGTGACGCTGAACGTGAAGCCGAGCGCCGACGCCGCCTCCGAGCAGGCCGCGCTCGCCTTGTCCGGCCTGAGCGACGGCGAACAGGGCGCGCTGCGAGACTTCGTGCGCGGCAACATCAAAGCGCGTGAGCGCATGGTGCTGCAGTACGCCGTCGCGGGCCAGCTCAACATGCTCGTGGTCGGCACCGATCACGCGGCCGAAGCGGTCACCGGCTTCTTCACCAAGTACGGCGACGGCGGTGTGGACATCACCCCGCTCACCGGCCTCACCAAACGCCAGGGCGCGGCCCTGCTGCAGGAACTCGGCGCACCGCCCAGCGTCTGGCAGAAGGTCCCCACCGCCGATCTCGAGGACGACCGCCCGGCGCTCCCCGACGAGGAGGCGTTGGGCCTGAAGTACTCCCAGATAGACGACTACCTCGAGGGCAAGCCCATCTCCCCCGAGGTCGCCGAGAAACTCGAAACCATCCACCGCAACACCCGCCACAAGCGCACGGTCCCGGTGACACCGCTCGACACCTGGTGGCGCTGAGCTGATTCGGACCGGAGTCGCCGCTTCGGACCGGAGTCCTATCCCCCGGCGAACGGGGGCAGCACGTCGATGCGGCCGGGCAGCGGGGTCGAGCCGTCGCGGGTCAATTCGTCACCGACGAGGTAGGCGCAGACCTTCAGCATCGGGTCCAGGTCCGGGCCGTAGGTGGCGGTGAGGGTGGTGCGCAGGTCGGCGATGGTCGAGCCGGAGGGAAAGTCCAGGAGCTCGGAGGACTTGCCCACGGCGTCGGCTATCGCCGCGAAATAGCGGACCTCAACCACCGATTGCTCCCATCGATCGTTCCGGGGGGACGAAATCGGCGGCGTCGATACCGTGTCCTGCCCATTTGTTCCACATTGCGCCACGCCACAGGGTAGCGATATCGGCATCGCTCGCGTCGGATCGCAGGACCGCGCGCACGTCGTATTCCTGATCGCTGAACAGGCAGGATCGAATCCGGCCGTCGGCGGTGAGGCGGGTGCGGTCGCAGTCGCCACAGAATTTGCGCGTCACCGAGGCGATGATGCCGACGGTGGCCGGACCGCCGTCGACCTGCCAGAGCTCGGCGGGCGCGGACGGATCCTCACGTCCGACGGGGGTGAGCGCGAAACGGGTGCCGAGCGCCTCGAGCAATTCGGCGGCGGTGATCATGTTCGTGCGCGCCCACTCGTGATCGGCGTCGAGCGGCATCTCCTCGATGAAGCGCAGCTCGCAGCCCTCCTCGATACACCACCGCAGCAGATCGGCTGCGCCGCCGAGGGTTTCGCGCATCAGCACGGCATTGACCTTGATCGGGGTGAGACCCGCCTGCGAGGCCGCGCGGATTCCGGCGAACACCGAGTCGAGCCGGTCCCGGCGGGTGAGGCGGGCGAAGCCCTCGCGATCGACGGTGTCGAGCGAGACGTTGATGCGGTCGAGTCCCGCCGCGGCGAGTGCGCGGGCGCGATGCGCGAGCCCGACGCCATTGGTGGTCATGGCCAGGGGCGTGTCCGGCAGCTCGGCGCGGCAGCCCGCGACGATCTGCTCGAGATCGCGGCGCATGAGCGGCTCGCCGCCGGTGAAGCGGACCTCGTGCACGCCCAGTTCCCGCACCGCGAGCACCACCAGCCGCACGATCTCGGCCGTGGAGAGCAGCTCGTCGGCCGGAATGGCGGGCAACCCCTCCTCCGGCATGCAGTAGGTGCAGCGCAGCGAACACTTCTCGGTGATCGATACGCGCAGGTCACGGGCGACCCGACCGAATCGGTCCACGAGCTGCGGAGTATCGGGCCGCCCGTCCATCGAGGGCAGCCCGGTGCGCACGGCTGGCATACCCATGGCGACGACGGTCATCCGACCATTATTGCCGCCCTAGTCAAGACCCGCTCCGCACAACGACCCGCGATAGCCGGTGAGCCTGCGCGTATAGGCTCACCGCCATGAGTTCCCGGCACGCTGTGGCTCCCGCCCGCTCCGTCGACGACCACCGGCACGGCATCGAGGATCTGCTGCGGCCCCTGGCCGCCCGCGAGATCGACTCGGTACCCGTGCCGCGGGCTCTCGGCCGACGTCTGGCCCAAGATGTGTTCTCCCCCCTGGATCTGCCGGTCTTCCGCAATTCGGCGATGGACGGGTATGCGGTGCGGGCGGATTCGCTCCGCACCGTCCCGGTGACGCTGCCGCTGGCGGGCGTGATCGCGGCCGGGAACACCGGCGAACTGGTGCTCGCCGAGGGCTCGGCCCTGAAGATCATGACCGGCGCTCCCCTTCCGGCGGGCGCGGACTGCGTGGTCCCGGTGGAGCACACCCGCACCGACGGAGACACCGTCACCATCGAAACCGCCCGTGCCGCCGGCGATTTCGTGCGCGAGCCGGGCAAGGACGTACGCACCGGGCAGCTGCTGGCGGCGGCCGGCACGCTGCTGCTGCCACGCCATATCGCGGCGCTGGCGGCGGTCGGGCTCGCGGAGCTCCCGGTGACCCGGCGGGTTCGCGCCGCGGTGCTGACCACCGGTGACGAGCTGGTGCCCGCGGGAGTTCCGCTGCTGCCGGGCCAGATCTACAACTCCAACGGCATCGCGCTGGCCGCAGCGCTCACCGACAACGGCGTGGACGTGGTGTCCGTCGCCCATTCGACCGACGACCCGGCGGAATTCCGGCAGCGCCTGGCCGAGGCGACCGCCGCCGCGGACGTCGTGTTCACCTCCGGCGGCGTCTCGATGGGTGACTTCGAGGTGGTCAAGGACGTGCTGGCCGAGCTCGGCGGGCGATTCGGCCCGGTCGCGATCCAGCCCGGCGGACCGCAGGGCCTCACCGTCGTCGACGGCGTCCCCGTACTGAGCTTCCCGGGGAACCCGGTCAGCACCCTGGTCTCCTTCGAGGTCTTCGCCCGCCCGATCCTGCGCGACCTCGCCGCCCTGCCCCCGATCCCGACTTCCGAAGTCCCCCTGCTGGATCCGATCCGCTCCCCCGCCGGCCGGCGCCAATTCCTGCGCGGCACCCTCACCCCCGACGGCGTCACCCTCCCCACCGGCTCCGGCTCCCACCTGATCGTCGCCATGGCCCACGCCGACGTCCTGATCGACATCGACCCCGATGTCACGGAGCTTCCCGCCGGAGCGCTGGTCCGCGTACAGCCGCTGTAGCCGAGCCCGGCGACTTCACGGACCCGCTCGGTTTGTGGGAGTGCACGAACTCTGCGGTGGATGGGGGCGGGGTGATGGTGGCATCCGCCGAACGCCGGGTGCGAGGGCGGAATGATCGGCGGAGGGATCGCCTGCTCACAGCCGACGAAGGCGAGATCGTGAGGTCGTCCTACCGCGTGCCCGGGGAGGCCGTGATCCCGGGGGCGTGGCAGGCTTGGGGGTATGAGTGAGTTGTCGCATGTCGACGGGGAAGGCCGCGCCCGGATGGTCGACGTGAGCGCCAAGGCGGATACCGCCCGGGTCGCCGTCGCCACCGGAGAGTTGCGGACGACCCCGGAGGTGGTGCGGCTGGTGCGCGCCGACAACATGCCCAAGGCCGATGTGCTGACCACCGCGCGACTGGCCGGGATCAACGGGGCCAAGAAAACATCGGAGTTGATTCCGCTGTGCCATCAGCTGGCGCTGTCGTCGGTGAAGGTGGAATTCGCCTTCACGCAGGACTCGATCACCATCGAGGCGACGGCGAAGACCAAGGGCCCCACCGGGGTCGAGATGGAGGCGCTCACCGCCGTCGCGGTCGCGGGGCTCACGCTGCACGACATGATCAAGGCGGTGGATCCGGCCGCCACGCTCGACGGGGTGCGGCTGCTCACCAAAGATGGTGGCAAGCACGGGCACTGGGTGCGCGAGACGGTGCTCGCCGAGCGACACGCGGAGAGCGCGACCGCTGAATCGGCGTCCGGTCAGCACGCCCATCACGGCGAGTCGGATCGACACGGGCACACCGATACACCTGGGCACCAGGAACACTCGAAGCCCGGCGCGGACGCACCGATCGGCGACGGACAGGCGGCGGTCGTGCTCGTCGCGTCCACCGGCGCCGCGGCCGGAACCCGAGTCGACACCACCGGCCCTGTCCTCGCGAAATGGCTGGGCACGCAGGGTTTCTCGGTGCGCGGACCGCTGGTCTACGCGGACGCGGAGATCTCGGCGGGCTTCGCCGACGCCCTGACCGGCGCCCCGGCCCTGATCATCAGCACCGGCGGGACCGGAGCCTCGCCCACCGACGCGACCCCGGAGGCGACCCTCGCGGTGCTGGATCGCGAACTCCCCGGCGTCGCCGAGGCCATCCGTCAGCGCGGTACCGCGACGTTCCCGCTCGCCGCGCTGAGCCGAGGCGTCGCGGGCCTGGCCGGGCGCACGGTGATCGTGAACCTGCCCGGCTCCCCCGGCGGAGTAAAAGACGGAATCTCGGTGTTGAATCCACTGCTCGGACATTTGCTGGCCCAGGTGGCCGGAGGAGGCAGCCATGAGTGACGCCGCCCTGCTGGCTCGGATCAGCGATCTACCCCTGGACCCCGACGAGGTCGAGAAGGCGGTCACCGGGCCCGAACACGGCGCGGTCGTGGTGTTCACCGGCAAGGTCCGCGATCACGATGGCGGGCAAGCGGTCTCGGCTCTGGAGTACTCCGCCCACCCCGAGGCGGAGAAATTCCTCCGCAAGATCTGCGCCGAGGTGGCCGCGTCCTCCGGGCTCCCGGTGGCCGCGATCCATCGCATCGGCCCGCTCACCATCGGCGATCTGGCCATCACCGTGGCGGTGGCCGCCCCGCATCGCGCGGACGCTTTCAGCACCTGCGCACTCCTGGTGGACCGCATCAAACATGAGGTCCCGATCTGGAAGCGCCAGCAATTCACCGACGGTCTCTCGGAATGGGTCAACGCCTGCTGAGTTCGTGTGCCGACGCAATGTCGGCGCCGCCGCGTGGGCGCTGTGATCCCTCCGGCGCAGTGCAGTGTCGAGTACCGACTCGTTCTGGGCTTCGCGGCGCGCGAATGACCACGCATTGTGCGAGCCAGGAGTTTCGGGAGTTTCTGCGGTGAATTTCGCGCGAGTTCACCCGGTTCGGTGTGGTCGAAGAGAAGGTCCGGGAGAAAAGCCGTAGCGGTCGCCGAGTTTCCGCCGTGGAAAAGAATCCGCGCCGACGGCGGAAATTTGTCGAGCATGCCTTTCCTCGGCACTCACCCCATTTCACCCACGGGGTTTGTCCGAACGACCAATCGGAGCGGTCGTTTCGCCCGGCGTTTTGTCACCGGAACCAGCGGCCCCGGTGACGCGGGTAGGACACAGTGGGGCGAGAGGTATTTCGACCACGAGAGGCGGCCATGACCGAATCGACCGGCAAGATCGTGCTCGGCCCGCATCAGTACGGCAAGGCCGAGAACCGGGTGGTGCGCATCTACCGTGACACCGACCGGCACGAGATCCGCGACTTGAACGTATCGTCGTGCCTGCGTGGCGCTTTCGACGACGCCTACACCCTCGGCGATCAAGGTGCGGTGCTGCCCACCGATTCGCAGAAGCAGACCATGTTCGTGTACGCCAAGACGCACGGCGACGGCAGCATCGAACAGTACGGGCAGGCCCTGGCCCGGCACTTCGTGGACGAGGTGCGGCCGGTGGACTCGGCGCGCATCGAGATCCAGGAGTACGCGTGGCAGCGGGTGCCGGTGCACGGACAGGAGCACGACCACTCCTGGACCCGGGTCGGCCCGGAGGTGCGGATCGCGGCGATCACGGTGAGCGGCAAGGGTTCCTCGCAACGCGAATGGGTGATCGGCGGCGTGCGGGATCTGGTGATCCTCAAATCCACCGGGTCGGAGTTCGCGGGATTCCTGACCGACGAGTTCACGGTGCTGGAACCGGATTACGACCGCATTCTCGCGACCAGTCTCACCGCCCGCTGGCGTTTCGCGACGGCGCCGCAGGACTGGGACGCCGCGTACGAGGGCATCCGGGGCGTCATGATCGCGACCTTCGCCACGCTGCACTCGAAGGCGTTGCAGCAGACGCTGTTCGAGATGGGCAAGGCGGCGCTGGAGGCGTATCCCTGCCTGGCGGAGGTTCGCCTGTCCGCACCCAACAAACACCATTTCTCCTATGACATCGCCCGATTCGGCGTGGAGAACAACGGTGAGGTGTTCTACGCGGCCGATCGCCCCTACGGCCTCATCCAGGCCGGCGTCCTGCGCGAGGGCGCCCCGGAGGCCGGAACCGCCTGGGATGCGTACACCGGCGTGATGTAGCCGGGCCACCGCTGGGCCGGAGCTACACCACCGCAGGCAGACTCGCGATCGTGCGCACCGCCAGGTACAGATCCAAGCGGTCGTCCAGACGCCCGAGGTCGCGGCCCGTGAGCTCCTCGATCCGCCCGATTCGATAGCGAACGGTATTGAGGTGCACCCGCATTCGATCCGCGGCCTGCCGCCAGGAACCCTCGCAGGCGAGGAAGACTTCGAGGGTTTCCAGTAGCCCGGCCCCGGTCTTGCGGTCGTAGTCCAGGACCGGGCCGAGTACCCGCTCGGCGAACCGGCGCTGCAGACCGCCGGGCACCGCGGTGAAAAGCCCTACCGCCGAGTCGATGTCGGCGATGCGAACGCTCACGGCCGCCGCGTCGTCCCGGGCCGCCGTGGCGGCGGCGGTCGCCGCGGCCACCGCGCCCGAGAGCGGTTCGTCCCGCTGTTGCGCGCCGACTCCGAAGGCCAGCCGGACGCCGTCGAGTGCGGGCGCGAGCCGGCCGATGCGCCGGCGCACGACAGCGGCGATCTCGTCCTGGGTTCCGGTCACGACGCCGATCAGCCGACCCTCGCGATCCATCGCGGTGCTGACGCCGGGGATGGCGTCGTGCACCGCCGCGCGCACCGCCGCCAGGCCCGCCGACATCCGCGACGTGGAGGTCGAGGTGTCCTCGAGCAGCGCGACAGCGGAAGCGTCGCAGTCTCGTTCGAGCGCCATGTGCGCCGGTTGCGGCGGCGCGAGCGGCACGGTTCCGGTGGCGTGGATCTCGCAGACGAGCGCGGCCATCGGCACGCCCGGACGCTCGGGGAAGGGCGCCGCGATCCGATCGGCGAGCTCCCAGTCCAGGCGCAGGCGGTCGATACGGCGCTGCCGGTACAGCTCTGCGACGGCGGCCAGATCGGGACCGAAGGGCTCCGGATCCGGGTCCGCCGGGCGAAACACCAGATACCAGGCGGTGATTCGATCACCCGCGCCGACCTGCAGCACCCGCATCGCACCGGTGGTGACGGCGGGCAGCCGGGGCGCACCGAGCGCGGTGGCCACGATCCGGTCCAGCTCCTGCGACGACAACTCCTCGGTGCCGGTGATGACGGTGCCGGTCGAGGTCACCAACCAGGCCGAGATGTCCTGCTCCGCGGCGATATCGGTGAGCAGTTCGTCCATGGTGCTGCCCGCGGCGACCGAGTCAAGTAGCCGGCGCTGCCGATCGGCCCGCGATCGCACACGCCGCCAGCGCGTGTCGGCGGCCTGCTCGGCGAGATACTCGATGATCCGGCTGAACGGGACGCTCGGCGGCGCGGACAGCAGTGGCAGACCGTGTCTTTCGCACGCTGCCACCACATCCTCGGGCACATGCCCGTGCAGGGCCCGACCGGCGACCACGCCCACCGCGCCCGCGTCGGCGAGCATGCGCACATAGCGTTCGGAGTCCCCGGCCTCGGTGCGCCAGATCAGCCCGGTGCACACCAGCGCGCCCGGCGTCACGAACGGCCGGGGGTCGGGCATATCGGTGGCGCACACCCGTGCCACCGGCCGCTGCAGCTCCGCGTCGTCCCCGTGGAGCAGCCGCATCCGCAGTCGCGGCGCATCCAGAATGTCCCGCACCCGCACGGCGCACCTCCCGTGATCGGCCCGTTGCGCTCACGGTAGGACCGCGGTATTGCCGCGACGTTTCACCCATGCTGCCGAGGGCTCACAGACCGTGCGCGATCCTCTCGGCGCGCGAGTGGCCGGCGGATCCGGGGGACGGGTGGCGCACGTCCCCGCCGGATGCGGCGGCCGGATCGGTAGGGTGTCGCGGGTGAGTCGGCGCATACCTGTTCTGATCGTGGCCGGATTTCTCGGCGCCGGGAAGACGACGCTGCTCAATCGCCTGCTACGGAGCCGGAATGTGCGGATCGGGGTCGTGGTCAACGACTTCGGGGCCGTGAACATCGACGCCATGCTGGTGGCCGGGCAGGTCGACGCCATGGTGTCACTGGGCAACGGCTGCGTGTGCTGCGCGGTGGACATCGACGAACTCGACGGCCTGTTCGACCGTCTCGCGCAGCCCAAGCAGCGCATCGACGTCATCGTGGTGGAGGCCAGCGGACTCGCCGAGCCCCGCAACCTGATTCGCATGGTCGCGGGCAGCGACAATCCGCGCATCCGCTACGGCGGGCTGGTCGAGGTCGTCGATGCCGAGCACTTCGCGCGGAGCCGGGCTCGGCATCCCGAGCTCGCCACGCACCTGCGCATGGCCGATCTGGTCGTGGTGAACAAGGCCGACCGCGTCACCCCCGAGGCTCTCGAAACCCTGCGCACCGAGGTCTCCGAGCTGGCGGGGCAGGTCCCGGTGTATTCGACCAGCCACGGCCGCGTCGATCCCGGTCTGCTGTTCGACATCCCCGCGCTCGAGACCCGCGCACCGCGGGTGGGGGAACAACTCAGCTTCGACGAACTGCTCCTGGCCGAGGGCCACTCCCGGGACGCGGCTCATGATCACGACGACTGCGATCACGACAACGGCGACGGCGACGGCCAGCACTCCTGCGCACCGCATCGCCACCTGCACGACGGCTACGACACCGTCTCGTTCACCAGCACCACCGACCTCAACCCGCGCGAGCTCATCGAATTCCTCGAAGACCCGCCACAGGGACTGTTCCGAACCAAGGGCGTCCTGGCCTTCGCCGTCCCCGAGGACACCCGAAAGTTCGTCCTGCACATGGTCGGCCGCCACATCACCCTCGAGCCCACAGCCTGGGGCCGCCACGAACCCCGCACCAGCTCCCTGGTCATGATCGGCTCCGGCCTCGACACCGACGCCGCGCTGAAACGCCTCGAGGCCACCGCCCACACCGACCCCGTTCCCCTGGACGATCAAGCCCTGCTCCCGATCTGGCGCTACGTCCCCCTCGAAGACCCCGACCCGAGCACCGAGGACTGACGCCGCGCACGGCATCGGGCTCCACGACCGACGGATTCGCTCTGATCGATCGGGCGTGTTGCGGCTGATCCTCGCCTCCGGCCGCGACGAGCCAGGTACCGGATGTCGACTGTTCGCCCGGCGGCCGGACACGGGCGCTGCGGCCGCGGGGCCTTCGCTCCGCGGGGGTCGCAGGATGTCGCTACATCTCGGCGGTCGTCACAACACCAGCGCCGTCTTCGTGACACGCAGGGTCCGGACGGCCCTCGCGACGGCGAGGTGATGACGCACACAGGGCGGTGCCATAGCCTGGCGGCGTGCGCGTGGTCATAGCAAATCGGGGAGAAATCGCGGTTCGGGTTGTTCGGACCGCGCGGGAACGTGGGTACCGGACAGCGGTGCTGCACACGGCCGAGGAGGCGGCGGGGCTGCCGGTCCGGCTGGCGGATGCGGGCGTGCCGCTGCCGGGCGCCGGGGCCGGGGCCTACCTGGATGTGGGGGCCGTGGTCACCGCGGCCCTGACCGCGGGGCCCGGTGCGCTGGTCCATCCGGGATACGGGTTCCTCAGTGAGAGTGGTGAATTCGCGGCGGCCTGCGCGGCGGCGGGACTGGTGTTCGTTGGCCCCTCGCCGGAGGTGCTGCGGGTGTTCGGGGACAAGGTGGCGGCGCGAGCGGCCGCCGAGAAGGCCGGGGTCGCGGTGCTCGCGGCCACCCGGGCCGGAGCCGGGGTGGCCGAGATCGAGGAGTTGCTGGCCGCGCATCCGGGCGGGGTGATGGTGAAGGCCGCGGCGGGCGGCGGCGGACGCGGGATGCGACCGGTGCGCGATCCCGCACTGGTGGCGGAGGTACACGAACGCTGCCGCGCCGAGGCGGCGGCGGGATTCGGGGACGACACCGTGTACGCCGAGGCGCTGGTCACCGAGGCGAGGCACATCGAGGTGCAGGTGATCGCGGACGGGACGAGCGCGGTCACGCTCGGGGATCGCGACTGCAGCGTGCAGCGCCGGAACCAGAAGCTGGTCGAGGTCGCACCCGCCCCGGATCTGGCGTCGGCACTGCGCGATCGGTTGCATCGCGACGCGGTGCGGATCGCCGAATCGGTGGGCTGCCGCGGGGTGATCACGGTGGAGTTCCTGGTCGCCGGCGACGAGGCGTGGTTCCTGGAGGTGAATCCGCGTCTGCAGGTGGAACATACGGTCACCGAGGCGGTGACCGGTGTGGATCTGGTCGCGGTGCAGCTCGATCTGGCGCTGGGTCGCACGCTGGCGGAGCTCGGCCTGCCCGACGGTGGATCGCGCGGCACCGCGGTACAGGTGCGAGTCAACGCGGAGCTGCTCGCCGCCGACGGCGCGGTCTGGCCCAGCACCGGCGTCATCACCGAGTTCGGCGCACCCACCGGGATCGGCGTGCGCGTGGATACCGCGGCCCGGACGGGCATGCGCCACAGCGTGCACTTCGATTCCCTGCTCGCCAAGATCGTCGCCCACGGGCCCACGTATCCCGCTGCGGTACAGCGCTGTTCGGACGCCCTCGCCGAAACCGTGGTCACCGGCGTCGACACCAACATCCCGCTGCTGCGCGCCGTGCTGGACGACCTCGCGACCGCAGGCCCGGTGACCACCGCCTGGTTCGAACAGAACCTGACCGCCCTCCGCGCGAGCGCGGAGGCGTACGTCGTCCCCGCGATGTCAGCGGCCTCGACCGACCCGCTCAGCGGTGCCGTCGAAGCATCCTCACCGAGCGCGAGTCGATCGGCACTCGCCGACCTCACCGGTACCGGCTCCACCGCAACGGTTCTCGAAATCGGCGGCGGCGCCGGCGGCGGTCGGTCGATCGGCGCTGCCGCCACGGAAGCCGAGAGTTTCGCGGCGGCGGACGGCGAGCACGCGTTGCGGTCTCCGATGGGTGCGACGGTGGTGTCGCTCGCCCCGATCGGCGCGGTGATCCCCGCGGGGGCGGAGGTCGCGGTGCTGGAGGCGATGAAGATGCAGCATGTGCTGCGCGCCGGAGAATCGCTCACGGTGCTGCGGCATGCCGTCGCTCCGGGCGATGTGGTGGATCCGCACGATCCGCTGCTCGTCTGGGCCGAGACCGAGCACGACGGACCGGACCTGGAATCGACCGCGGTGGACCTGGATTCGATCCGCGACGACCTGGCCGAAGTGCGCACCCGACACGAGACGACGCGGGATGCCGCGCGCGAGGAGGCCGTCGGCAAGCGGCATCGGATCGGGCGGCGGACGGCTCGGGAGAACATCGCCGATCTGGTGGACGAGGACAGCTTCGTCGAATACGGCGCGCTCGCCATCGCCGCGCAGCGAGCCCGGCGCAGTCTCGAGGACCTGATCGCCAGGACCCCCGCCGACGGTCTCATCGCCGGCGTCGCCACCATCGACGCCGACCGCTTCGGCGCGGAGCGCTCCCGCGCCGTGGTCATGTCCTACGACTACTCCGTGCTCGCGGGAACCCAGGGCGTGCGCAATCACGCCAAGACCGATCGCATGCTGGAACTCGCACGCGAACAACAGCTTCCGGTGGTGTTCTTCACCGAGGGCGGCGGCGGGCGACCCGGTGACACCGACCACGGCGGCATCTCCGGACTGGAGGTCACCACCTTCCGCGCCATGGCCGCCCTGTCCGGCCGGGTACCGCTGATCGGCATCGTGTCGGGCCGCTGTTTCGCCGGAAACGCCGCCCTGCTGGGCATGTGCGATGTCGTGATCGCCACGCCCGACGCCAATATCGGCATGGGCGGGCCCGCCATGATCGAAGGCGGCGGCCTGGGCGTCTACTCCCCCGAGGACATCGGCCCGATCGAGGTGCAGCGTCGCAACGGCGTGGTGCACGTGGTCGCCGCCGACGAGGCGGAGGCCGTCGCCGTCGCCCGCGACTATCTGGCCTATTTCCAAGGGGCCGTGGCGGAGTGGGAAGCTCCCGACCCGCGCCTGTCCCGCCACGTGGTGCCGGAGAACCGGTTGCACGCCTTCGATATCCGGGCCGCGATCGACTCCGTCGCCGATCTCGGTTCCGTCCTCGAACTGCGCCGGGACTGGGGAATCGGCGTCGTCACCGCGCTGATCCGGGTGGAGGGCCGCGCGTTCGGCCTGATCGCCAACGATTGCCATCATCTCGGCGGCGCGATCGACGCTCCCGCCGCCGACAAGCTGAGCGCCTTCCTGCGATTGTGCGGCGCGCACCACCTGCCGATCGTCTCCCTGTGCGACACACCGGGTTTCATGGTCGGCCCGGACGCGGAGAAACACGCCACCGTCACCAAGTTCAGCCGCCTGTTCATCGACGCGGCCGCGCTGGAGGTTCCCTTCGGCACCGTCATCCTGCGCAAGGGCTACGGCCTCGGCGCACAGGCCATGGCCGCCGGATCCTTCCGTGCTCCCCGCTTCGTCATCGCCTGGCCCACCGGCGAAATCGGCGGCATGGGCCTGGAAGGCGCTGTCCGCCTGGGCTTCGCCAAGGAACTGGCGGCCATCGAAGACCCCGTCCACCGCCGGGAAGCCTTCGACGCCCTGGTGGCAGCCGCCTACGCCAGCGGCAGAGCCCTGACCGCGGCCACCGCCCTGGAACTCGACGACGTCATCGATCCCGCCGACACCCGCCGCTGGCTGCGCACCCTGCGCTGAGAGTCCCCCACCGAGCCTGCCGGGTGGCCGCACCTCTGCCTGGTCGCCCGCGGCCCCGATTCCCGGCCCATCGGAATCGGTTCGGCGGCACTGCGATTCGAGTGAACGACCGAGCCCCCGCCGCCACGAGGATTCGCGGCGGCGGGGGCTCGGGCACGGAACTCAGGAGGTCGGCAGCTCCGGGATGCGGGTCGCCCGCGCGTAGACGGTCTCCCCCTCGTTCAGGTGCAGCGCCTCGGCGTCGCCGCGCGTCACCTGCGCGGTGAACACGTCACCCGTCGCCGCATTGCGCAGTTCCACGCGCACTTCGAAGCCCAGGTGCACGACTCGCTCGACGGTCGCGCGGGTGACGCCCGCGGACTGCGCGGTGCCCTCGTGCGCCGCCAGCGCCATGCTCGGATCACGGCCGACGCGAATATCGTGCGGCCGCACCAGATGTCCGTTGAGCTTGGCCACCGCGCCCAGGAACGACATCACGAAGTCGTTCTCGGGCCGGTCGTACACATCGCTCGGCGTGCCGACCTGCTCGATGCGGCCCTTGTTCATCACCGCGATCCGGTCGGCCACGTCCAGCGCCTCCTCCTGGTCGTGGGTGACCAGCACGGTGGTGACGTGGACTTCCTCGTGCAGACGCCGCAGCCAGGTGCGCAGATCCGCGCGCACCTTCGCGTCGAGAGCGCCGAACGGCTCGTCCAGCAGCAACACCTGCGGATCCACCGCCAGCGCGCGGGCCAGGGCCATGCGCTGGCGCTGGCCGCCCGAGAGCTGCGCGGGATAGCGATGCTGGAACCCGTCGAGTCCGACGATCTCGAGCAGGTCGTCGACCTTCTTCTTGATCTCGGGCTTGGGCCGCTTGCGGATCTCGAGTCCGAACGCCACATTGTCGCGCACGGTCATGTGCTTGAACGCCGCGTAATGCTGGAACACGAAACCGATATCGCGTTTCTGCGGCGACACCCGGGTCACATCCTTGCCCGCGATCACCACCACGCCGCTGTCGAGCGATTCGAGCCCGGCGATGGACCGCAGCAGCGTCGACTTGCCCGAACCGGACGGGCCGAGCAGCGCGGTCAGCTCACCGGAGGGAATCTCCAGGCTGACGTCGTCCAGTGCCGCGAAGGTGCCGTAGTGCTTGTTCGCATTGGTCACGGTGATCATTTGGCATTGCCCCGCTTGCGCTCGAGGAGGGTCATCAACAGAAGAACGACGAGGGCGATACCCATCAGCAGCGTCGCCGCGCTGTACGCGCCGAAAGTGTTGTGGTCATTGATGTATCGGCCGTGCACCAGCAGGGTCAGCGTCTGCGACTTGCCCGGCAGCGCCGTGGACACCATGATCACCGCACCGAACTCGCCCAGCGCACGCGCCACGGTGAGCACCACGCCGTAGGTCAGGCCCCACCGGATGGCGGGCAGCGTGATCCGCCAGAACGTCTGCCATCCGGACGCGCCGAGGGTGGCGGCGGCCTGCTCCTGATCGTCGCCGATCTCGTGCAGGACCGGCTCCACCTCGCGCACCACGAACGGCAGCGTCACGAAAATGGTGGCCAGCACCATGCCGGGCAGATTGAAGATGACCTTCAACCCGTGATGCTCCAGCCCGCCGAACCAGCCGCCCGCACCCCACAGCAGAATCAGCGATACACCCACCACGACAGGCGACACCGCGAACGGCAGGTCCACCAGTCCCTGAACCAGGGTGCGGCCGGGGAACTTTCCGCGCACCAGCGCGATCGCGGTGATGACACCGAACACCACATTGAGCGGCACCACGATCACCACGATGATCAGCGAGAGCTGGAACGCCGAGACCGCCGCCGGGGTGGTGATCGAATCGACGAACGCCATGATCCCGCGTTCGAAGGTGCGCCAGATGATGATGCCCAGCGGCAGCACCAGCAGCACGAACAGATAGGCCAGCGCGACCGTGCGCAGCGAAATCCTGGTCAGCCCGGACAGTCTCATCGCGACTCCTGCTCCTTGCGCGCCGCCCGATCGGACAGCAGCCGCAGCACCAGCAGCGACGCGAACGAGATCGCCAGCAGCGCAACCGAAACCGCGGCCGCGTTGATCGGCCGGTCGATCTCGATCTGCTGCTGGATGTACTGCGAGGCCACCTGGGTCTCGCGCGGGATGTTGCCGCCGATCAGCACGACCGAACCGTATTCGCCGATGGCGCGGGCGAATGCGAGGCCGCCGCCGCTGATGATGGCCGGAGCCAGCGTCGGCAGCACGATGCGCCGGAAGGTGGTCCAGTTGTCCGCGCCCAGCGAGGCCGCGGCCTGCTCGACCTCGAGATCCACCTCGATGAGCACCGGCTGCACCGAACGCACCACGAACGGCAGCGTCACGAACGCCAGCGCCACCACCAGGCCCGGCTGGGTGGCGTTGAGATGGATGTTCACCGGACTCTGCGGGCCGTACAGCGCCAGCAGCACGATGCTGGCCACGATGGTCGGCAACGCGAACGGCAGATCGATGAGGGCGTTGACGATGCCCTTGCCCGGGAAATCGTCCCGGACCAGCACCCAGGCGATCAGCGTGCCCATGAACACGTTGACCACCGCGACCACCACGGACACGAGCACGGTCACCCGCAGCGCGTCCAGCGCGGCGGGCGCGGTCACCGCGTCCCAGAAGCCGGACCAGCCGTTCTCGAACGAATGAAACGTCAGGGCCGCGAGCGGCAGCAGCACGATGATGCTGAGCCACAGCACGGTGGTCGCGATGCCGAGCGGTCCCACGGACCCACTGACCCGCAACCAGGACAGGCCGGGGCGGGGTCGCCGGGGTTTGTTTGTCGGCGAAACGCCGGGACCAGAAACGGTCCCGGCGTTCGCGCTGCTGTCACTCACGGTATCGAGTATCGCTTGTGCTCCAGGTCACTCGGCTACTTGGTGGCCTTGTCGTAGATCACCGCGACGCTACCGGTGTCCTTGGTGAACAGATCCTTGTCGACCTTCTTCCAGCCGCCGAGGTCGTCGATCGTCCACAGCTTGGTCGGGGTCGGGAAGTCCTTGGCGTACTCGGCCGCGACCTTCGGGTCGACCGGACGGAATCCGGCCGCGGCCCAAGCCTTCTGGCCGGCCGGGGTGAACAGGAAGTCACGGAAGGCGGTCGCCTTCGGCGCGTTCTTGGCGTTCTTGAGCACCGCGACCGGGTTCTCGATCTTGAAGGTCGTCGGCGGGATGAAGTGCTCGATCTTGTCGCCGTTGCGCTCGGAGAAGATGGCCTCGTTCTCGTAGCTCAGCAGCACATCGCCGGTGCCCTGCAGGAAGGTCTCGGTGGCTTCACGGCCCGAGGCCGGCTGCACCTTGACGTGCTCCTTGGAGATCAGCTGCGACAGGTAGTCCAGACCCGCCTGCGGGTTCTTGCCGCCCTCGCTCTTGGCCGCGTACGGGGCCAGCAGGTTCCACTTGGCCGAACCGGAGGAGAACGGGTTCGGGGTCACCACCTCCACACCCGGCTTGAGCAGGTCGTCCCAGTCCTTGATGCCCTTCGGGTTGCCCTTGCGGACCACGATGGCGACCACGGAGCCGAAGGCGATGCCCTTGTCGGCGCCCGCGTTCCAGCTCGCGTCGACCAGACCGGCATCCACCAGGCGGGTGACGTCGGGCTCGACGGAGAAGTTGACGACGTCGGCCTCGGCGCCGTCCTTCACCTTGCGGGACTGATCGCCCGAGGCGCCGTAGGACTGCTGGATCTGCACGCCCTTACCGGCGTCGGTCTTGTTGAATTCCGGAATCACCTTGTCGAAACCGGGCTTCGGGACCGCGTACGCGTAGAGATTCAGGGTGCCGCCGCTGCCGTCGGCCACAGCACCGCCCTCGGTGGAATCGCTGGCGCCGCCGCTGCACGCGGTGAGCGCAACAGCAGCCACCGCGGTCAGAGCGATGCCGATAGATCGGCGAGACAGACGAGAAGTGCGAGACATCCGAGTGGACCTTTCTAGAGCCCCGCCGGAGGGGACGTCGACCGGCGGAAAATCGATGAGCCGTAGACCCGTCGTGCGGGGACCGACACGACGATGGCGCTCCGGCCCGAAGGCCGCCGGGGGACGAACACAGACTGCGAAAGTGCGCGCGCCAGTCTACTCAGACGGGTGCAGCTGTGCCCGGGCGGCAATCACCGACAGTGAATATCCGCGACCACGAGGTAGCCCACGGCAATCAACGCCAATTCATGGCGGACGCGGGGCACAACACTCGATGACACGGGGAAGAATGTAGCAGAGCTACTCGTCGAACAGGAACCGCGAGCACGCGCAGAATCACTGTGAGCGTGCACACGGGGGGGTCACGGTGCCCGGACCCACCGGCAGAGCCTCGATCAGTCGCCGGCCCCGCTCGTCCGCACCGTGCGCGACCTGGGCCGCGACGTCGGGGCGCGGTCCGCGCGATGGGACAGGAAGTGGGTGGGACGTACTCGACGTTCGGCCGATGGTTCCGGCACCAGGATTTCGGGAACGGGGAGGACCGACCTACTCGTCGTCGGCGACGGGCGGGTTCTCCAGGATGTCGAGGATCCACTCTTCCGTGGCGATCTCCGCGTCCTCCTCATCCGGGCGGATGCGGTTGGACAGGCGGACACCGAGGCCGAGGAGCTGCGCGGCCTTCACCATTTCCAGGGCTTCCTCGGCGCCGCAGAGATGAGTGGCGATCAGACGCGGCTCCTCCTCGAAATCCTCTTCGGAGAGCAATACGTCGAGTTCGAGACCTTCATCGGTTGACATGGTGCAGCACAGTACGCCCCGAATTCGCCCGACAGGTACCGAAAGTCGATCAGCGAGTGAACAACCAGGCGACCAGCACGAGAACGAGCAGGGCGATCAGAGCGAGCTGGACGCGCGAACGCGGCATCAGGCGGCTTCCTTCCGGATGCGACGCGGCTGCGCGGCGGTCGCCGCGACTTCCTGGGCGGCCACTCGGTCACGGCCCAGCGCGTGCAGCATCGTGCGCAGGACTCGATCGAGCACGAAGGCGATGACGAAACAGACCGGCACCATGGCGGCCAGCACCACGGCGAACTGGGGGACGAAGGGCAGGCCGGCAACCCACAACTCGACGCCGTCCCACCATCCTGCGATCCGATGCACGACATCAGCCTATGCCGGTGGACCGCCGGTGGACGATTCGGGCTCTTCGGACCGATCATGAGGGTATGGAGTCTTACGACGAGCCGGAGTCCGAGAACAATCGACCGCTCGGCAGCGAGACCGGGTATCTGGGCGGTGATGCGTCCGGACCCGACACGCTGGCACCGCTGACCGGGCGAATCGATCCACCCCGGGAGGGCATCGACCGCCCCGATGTCGAAATGTCCGGCGGATATCTGCCCACCCCCGCCGGAACCACCCACAAGTCGGTGTTCCCGCCCATCGACGATTACGCCTTCCTGTCCGACTGCGAGACCACCTGTCTCATCGCCCGAAACGGGTCGGTGGAATGGATGTGCGTGCCGCGCCCGGACTCCCCCAGCATCTTCGGGGCAATGCTGGACCGCAGCGCCGGACACTTCCGGATCGGCCCGTACGGACGCAATGTGCCCGCCGCACGGCGCTATCTGCCCGGCGGGCTCATCGTGGAGACCACGTGGCAGACCGAGACCGGCTGGCTCATCGTGCGCGACGCGCTGGTGCTGGGCCCCTGGCACAACAACAGCTCCCGCTCCCGGAGCCACCGCCGCACGCCGATGGACTGGGACGCGGAGCACATGCTGCTGCGCACCGTGAAATGCGTGAACGGCGTGGTCGAGCTGGAGATGAGCTGCGAGCCCGCGTTCGACTACCACCGCGGCGGCGCCGATTGGCAGTACAGCGGCGAAGTGTACGAACAGGCGACCGCCAGCTGTGAGATCGACGGCTGCCCGACACTGACCCTCAGCACCAACCTGCGGATCGGCCTGGAGGGCCGTGAGGCCCGCGCGCGCACCCGGATGAAGGAGGGCGACGAGGTCTTCGTGGCGCTGTCCTGGTCGGATCTGCCGGCTCCGAGCACCTTCGAGGAGGCCGCGGAGAAGATGTGGGCGACCACCGAATCCTGGCGGCAGTGGATCACGCTGGGGCGCTTCCCGGATCACCCGTGGCGCGGGTATCTGCAGCGCAGCGCCCTGACCCTGAAGGGCCTGACCTACGCACCGACCGGGGCGCTGATGGCCGCGGCCACCACCTCACTGCCGGAAACTCCACGCGGGGAACGCAACTGGGACTATCGATACACCTGGGTCCGCGACTCGACCTTCGCGCTGTGGGGGCTGTACACCCTCGGCCTGGACCGTGAGGCCGACGATTTCTTCGCCTTCCTGCACGACGTGACCACCGATGCCGACGGGAAACCCGTTCCGCTGCAGGTGCTCTACGGCATCGGCGGGGAACGCGAGATCACCGAATCCGAGCTACCGCACATGTCCGGGTACGACGGCGCGCAACCGGTGCGCGTCGGCAATGACGCGTACAACCAGGATCAGCACGATATCTGGGGCACCATCCTGGATTCGGTGTACCTGCACGTGAAATCGCGCCAGCAGGTCCCGGAAACGTTGTGGCCCATGCTCGAACGCCAGGTTCAGGCCGCGATCGAGAACTGGCGCAACCCCGATCGCGGCATCTGGGAGGTGCGCGGCGAGCCCAAGCACTTCACCTCGTCGAAGATCATGTGCTGGGTGGCGCTGGACCGCGGCACGAAACTCGCCGAGTGGCACGGCGAATACGACTACGCGAAGAAGTGGCACGACATCGCCGAGGAGATCCGCGCCGATATCCTCGACAACGGCGTCAACTCCGAGGGCGTGTTCACCCAGAGCTACGGCAGCGACACCCTGGACGCCTCACTGCTTCTCGCGGTACTGCTGCGCTTCCTGCCGCCGACCGATCACCGCATCCGCGCCACCGTGCTCGCCATCGCCGACGACCTCACCGAGAACGGCCTGGTGCTGCGCTACCGCACCGACACCACCGACGACGGGCTCGCCGGCGAGGAGGGCTCGTTCACCATCTGCTCGTTCTGGCTGGTGTCGGCGCTGGTCGAGATCGGGGAACTCGCCCGTGCGCGGCAACTCTGCGAGCGCCTGCTCGGCTACGCCAGCCCCCTGAAGCTGTACGCCGAGGAGATCGACTCGCACACCGGGCGGCATCTGGGCAACTTCCCCCAGGCGTTCACCCACCTCGCGCTGATCAATGCCGTCATGCACATCATCCGGGCCGAGGAGTCCCACAACGTGGGGCAGTTCCATCCGGCGCATCCCTCGCGCTGAGAACCGGTGCGGCGGTGCGCTCGTCGAGCGCACCGCCGTCAGCCGACTGTGGCCGCCGTCAGCCGACCATGCCCTCTGTCAGTCGACCATGGCGTCAGCGCGCTCGCGCAGGTCGCGGAGGCGGACCAGGGAGGTCTCGATCTCGGTCAGCCGCTGTTCGCGACGGGTGCCCGAGTGCACGGCGGCGGCCTCCTCGGCCGCGCGCAGGGAGGCGTCGACCGAGCGGAGGGTCTCGGTGGCGATCTCGGTGAAATGGTCTCGGAGCGAACGCTGTACCGCGCGCAGGCGGTAGCGGGACTCCTTGCTGACCTGGAAGATCACATCGTCCATGAGCCGGGACACCGCCACCTTGGCCTCGGCCTGGCGGCGGTTGGTGCGCGCCTTGCGGTCGTCCCACAGGGCGTTCACGCCCAGCAGCACGCCCGCACCGGCGGAGTACCAGTTCACCAGGGACATGCCCAGCAGGCTGGTGGCGAGGCCGACCATCAGCACGCCGCCGTAGGAGCCGCGCAGCGCGGTCAGGACCTGTTGGGTGACACCGAGTTTCGCGCTGTCCAGGTTGTCCAGGGCGGCGACCGGTTCCAGCACCTCGCCGACGTCGCCCGGATTGTCCAGGCGCAGATCGGGACTCGGGATCCCGCGATCGGGGAACTTCGCGGCCACCTGCTCGGACAGTTCCACCGAGCGGTAGTGCGCGATGACGAAGTTCTCCTCCACCGCCTCGCAGATCTTGGCGTCGAGCTCGCCGCCGAACTCCGGCCAGCGCCGCGCCGGATCGCGCTTCATGATGTCGGCCTCGGCATCACGGATCAGGCTGCGCAGCCGGTGGCGCAGGTCGTGCTCGGTGTCGGCCATCAGCTCGCCCGCACCGTCGGCGAGGGTGACCTGCCAGTTGGCCGAGCGCTGGCGCAGCTGCTCGGCCTCCTCACGGGTGCGGCGCAGCTGCTCGGTGATCACGCTGTAGCGGCGCGGATCCCGCAGCGTCTCGCCCTCACTGCGCAGCGCTAGCGCCAAATGGTCTGTGATCAGGCCGATATCGCGCACCGCCGCGTCGGCGGCGACCAGATCGGCGCGGCCCAGCACGTAGGCGCGCAGATGGTCGAGCAATTGCGGCACACCGGATTCCAGGTCCATCCGGTGATCGCCGGAGGCGGTGGCCTGCTCGTGCAGACGCGCGGAGGCCGGGGCGACGGCGAAGGCCAGCCCGGCATCGTCGAGCAGCTGCCGGTCGCGCTGCTGCACCTGCGGCCACTGCGGGTACTGATCGATCTTGTTGAGCACACAGACGACGGTCGGGCACACCTGCTGGATCCGCTGCAGCTGCTCGATCTGCGCCGGCGTGAAGGGCGCGGCCGCGTCCGCGACATAGAGCACGGCGTCCGCGGCCGCCAGCAGCGACCAGGTGGCCGGGGTGTCGGCGGGCGAACCGGGCGCGTCCAGCACCACGAAACCCTCCGCCAGCAGCGGGCTGGGCTGGGTGAACTCGGCGCGGATGACGGTGGCCGCCTCGAGCCCGGACACCGCCTCGAGCGGATCCACCTGCTGGCGCTCCGCCCGCCCGCCGGCGAGCGATTTCACCAGTGTGGCAGTGGATTCCGGCCCGTACTCGGCGATCACCGGCACACTGGCCTGTCCCTCGGTGGCGCTGACCGGCGAGCCGACCAGGCTGTTCACCAGCGTGCTCATCCCACTCTGGGACTCACCGGCCACGACCAGGCGCACGCGCGGATCGGCGATGCGGGCCCGCGAGATGCCGAGCCGGCCGGCCAGATCGGTCCGGCCCGCGGCATGGGTGTGCTCGAGCAGCTCGTCGAGCAGCTCGAGCAGAGGCCCCATCGCATCCGGATTCTTCACAACGGCAAGGCGTTCGGCACCACTCACAGCAGCATCGTGTGATCGAGCACGCCGTGCATCGAGTGGCTACTGTCTCCGAAGGTGCTGTGCGACATCAGATTCGAGGACAGCCCCGAATCGTGCACGGTGAATCCGGCGTCGTGCACGCTCGGACCGCCGTCGTACACCGACAGCAGCGGCTGCAGTCCCGAGTCGTAGGCGATGGGGGTGACGGCGTGATGACTCGAATCGACGGTGTCCGACGCGGGCTTGACCGGCTTGATCCCGGCATCGGGCAGCTTGGGCTGGGTGGTGAGCTGTGGCTGCGTCGGAATCGACTGCGGCACCGTCGGATCGGGCACGTCCAGGGTCGGCTGCTCGTGCGTCGGCACCTCGGGCTTCACGGTCACCGGCGGCGCGGTGGTGTGCGGCGGATTGCTCACCGACGGCGCGTGCGTCGGGCCGTCGTCGGTATCGGACGGCCAGGTGTTGGACGGTCCGCCGTGGCTGTCGGAGTCGTCGCTCGGACGCTGCGGGCGGGTGGTGCCCGCATCAGGATCGCTCGTCACCGGCGGCACCTTGGTGACCGGCGGCTGCGTGGTCGCGACCGGGATCTTGGTCGGACCGGGGTCGGCGGTCGGGATCTTGGTGGGCACGGTGGGCTGGGTGGTGAGCACGGTCCCCGGCTCGACCTTGGTGGGAATGCTGACCGTCGGCGGGGTCTTGCCGGTGGTGTCGGTCAGCAGCGGCTTGGCAGCCATGGATCCCGGATGATCGGGCGAACCCGGGCCGTTCGCGGTGAGCGCGGGCTGACGGCCGAAGTCGAACAGCGTCGGCGCATTGGCGACCGGCGCGGTCAGCGGCGACGGACCGGCGGGCATGGCCAGCAGGTTCGCGATCGGATGATTGGCGACATCGGGCTGGATCGTGGTCTGCAGCGGTGTGGCCACCACCGGCTGGGCGACGGCCACCGGCGCGACGGCCACGGGCGCGACCGCGATCGGCACCACCGGAGCGGCAACCACGATCGGCGCGGGCGGCGCGACCGCCATCGGCGCGATGGGAGCGACCGCCGCCGGAGCGACCGGAGCGCCACCGAAGGACGGCACGCTCGGACCGGCGGGCAGACCGGACGGCCCACTCCCGGCGCCGGCGGACGAACCGGGAACACCCACAGGCGAACCCGGCGCGGTGGCGGCGGGACCGGTTGCGGCGGTCACCGTTCCGGGCGCATGCGCGGCGGGATCCACCCCGCCCGGCTGACCGGCGACGGGTTGACCGGGCGAATTGGGTACCGCGGCACCGGCATTCGGCGCGTGCGGATCGGCCGCGGGCTGGCCGTTGTATCCGGCCGGATTCTGCATGCCCGCGGTGGCGTCCTTGCCGAACTGGACGTACTGGTCGTACACATCGCCGACCGCGACATCGACCTTCATATCCGAGGTGAACCACACGCCGTCGAGACCGGCGTGCATGTCCACATTCCAGCTGGTCTTGACGAAGATTCCGATGCCGTCGTCGCCGACGCCCTCGAACGGGTTGCCCGCACCCATGCCCGCACCGGGGTCGACGATGCCGCCCGTACCGGGCAGATGCATGCCGTTGCTGCCCGGCAGGTTCATGCCCGGCACATTGTTGTGCAGGAAGTTCTGCTGCGCGTCGAAGAAGTTCTGCTGCGCGTCGAACAGCGAGCCGGGCTGCGTTCCGACCGGCAGGCCGAAGTCGCCCGACGGCTGCGCGGGTTCCACGGGCAGGCCCAGACCGGCGGAGGGGTCGTAGCCCTCGTACGGAAGGCCGAGGCCGGAGGTGTCGACGGTGCCCACGCCGATGCCGTGGTAGCCGGCGGTCAGGCTCGGATCGGACGAGGGCTCGGAGCCGAAGAACCCGGGGAACAGGCCGGCATCGGTGCCGTGATGGTCCGGGTGGTTCAGGGGGGCGTTGGCCGCGACGGCCGGGACCTGATGGTTCGGCGCGACCGGACCCGGGGTGATGTCGGGGAAGGTGAGCGTGGGGCTCGGCACGTCCGGCTGCGGATCGTTGACCTCCGACCAGCCGACATTGCGGCTGTCGTGGTTGATCGCCGGGGTTTCGCCGCTGCGGGTGCCGCTGGCAGCGACCAGCGCGCCGCCGGTCACATACGCGCCCGCCCTCGAGACCCGCGCGACACCGTTCGCGATCCGGTATGCGGCGTCGCCCGCGTCGTCACCGGCGGCGGAATCGTCGTCGAAGGGCAGATCACGTGGCATACAAGCTCCCGCTCTCAGGACTTCGGCGGTCCGCCCCTGGCGAACCGCCGCTTGAAACTCGTTTCACACCCTATTTCCGGAAATCCGGTCTGTCACATCCACCAGGTTGGTGGTGGTGCACGTGATGGTGAGACACATAGCTTGTCACCCGACATATCCGGACGGAAGCCCCAGATATTGACTGCGTAACGAACCGCGGGCCAGAACCATCCGCCCGGTCTCGTCCAGCCCCGAAACCCTCTCCCACACCCCGGACCTCGTCAAGAGCCCCGCCACTTCCCATAGACCGCCCGCCCCCACCGCCCGCCGCCACCAGCCCCGAACAGGCGCAGGAGAGTCCACCCGCCCCCGGATAAAGCTCGTGCCCCGCTGCGCAAGCAGCGGGGCACGAGAGTCCGAGAGGCGGAGAACCCCTTACTTCTTCTTGGGATCCTCGGTCGACAACGCGGCCACGAAGGCTTCCTGCGGAACCTCCACGCGGCCGATCGTCTTCATCCGCTTCTTGCCTTCCTTCTGCTTCTCGAGCAGCTTGCGCTTACGCGAGATGTCACCGCCGTAGCACTTGGCGAGCACGTCCTTGCGGATGGCCCGAATGTTCTCGCGCGCAATGACCCTGGAACCGATGGCCGCCTGGATCGGCACCTCGAACTGCTGACGCGGGATGAGCTCGCGCAGCTTGGTGGTCATCTTGTTGCCGTACGCCTGGGCGGCGTCCTTGTGCACGATGGCCGAGAACGCGTCCACCGCCTCACCCTGCAACAGGATGTCCACCTTCACCAGGGCGGCGGCCTGCTCGCCGTTCTCCTCGTAATCGAGCGACGCGTATCCGCGGGTGCGGGACTTGAGCGAGTCGAAGAAGTCGAAGATGATCTCCGCCATCGGCAGCGTGTACCGCATCTCGACGCGGGTCTCGGACAGGTAGTCCATGCCGAGCAGCTCGCCGCGACGGGCCTGACACAGCTCCATGATGGTGCCGATGAATTCGCTCGGCGTGATGATGGTGCAGCGCGTGATCGGCTCGTAGATCTCTTTGAGCTTGCCCTCGGGCCAGAACGACGGGTTGGTGACGACCTGCTCGGCGCCGTCCTCCATGACGACCCGGTAGACCACGTTCGGCGCGGTCGAGATCAGGTCCAGATCGAACTCGCGCTGCAACCGCTCGCGGGTGATCTCCATGTGCAGCAGACCCAGGAAGCCGCAGCGGAAGCCGAACCCCAGCGCGACCGAGGTCTCGGGTACATAGGTGAGCGCGGCATCGTTGAGCTGCAACTTGTCCAGCGCGTCGCGCAGTGCCGGGTAGTCCGAACCGTCGACCGGATAGAGACCGGAGTAGACCATCGGCCGGGGCTCGCGGTAGCCGGTGAGCGCCTGGGTCGCGCCGTCGCGGGCGGAGGTGACCGTGTCACCGACCTTGGACTGGCGCACGTCCTTCACGCCGGTGATCAGATAACCGACCTCGCCGACGCCGAGTCCCTTGGTGGCCTTGGGTTCCGGCGAGACGATGCCGATCTCCAGCATTTCGTGGGTCGCGCCGGTGGACATCATCTTGATCTTCTGACGCGGCAGCAGCTTGCCGTCCACCACGCGTACATAGGTGACGACGCCGCGGTAGGTGTCGTACACCGAATCGAAGATCATGGCGCGCGGCGCCGCGTCCGCGTCGCCGACGGGCGCGGGAACCTGCTTGATGACCTCGTCCAGCAGTTCGGTCACGCCGACGCCGGTCTTGCCGGAGACCCGCAGCACGTCCTCGGGCTCGCAGCCCACGATGTGCGCGATCTCGGCGGCGTAGCGGTCCGGGTCCGCGGCCGGGAGGTCGATCTTGTTGAGCACCGGGATGATCGTCAGATCCTTGTCCAGCGCCAGATAGAGATTGGCGAGGGTCTGCGCCTCGATGCCCTGCGCGGCATCGACCAGCAGCACCGCGCCCTCGCACGCCTCCAGCGCCCGGGAGACCTCGTAGGTGAAGTCCACGTGGCCCGGCGTATCGATCAGGTGCAGGACATAGTCTTCACCGTCGACGGTCCAGGGCAGCCGCACGTTCTGGGCCTTGATGGTGATACCGCGCTCGCGCTCGATATCCATCCGGTCCAGGTACTGGGCGCGCATCGCCCGCTCCTCGACTACTCCAGTGAGTTGCAGCATGCGATCGGCCAGGGTCGATTTCCCGTGGTCGATGTGCGCGATGATGCAGAAGTTCCTGATCCGGGACGGATCGGTGAACGTCGTATCGGCGAAGCTGCTAATCGGAGTCACTCCTCGGCATGGCGAAACAGCGGCATGTCAACCCCGGAGTCTACGGTGCGCCCGGGGCGCTGCTCGCCCCCGGCGCTCCCGAGCGCTCCACCACCCCGGCCGGGCTCCCCGAAACCCGCCGTGACCAGCCTCGCGACACCCTTCGCGAACTGTGCGGCCGCACAGGCGAATCCGGCCCGGATGAGAACCTCGCCCACCGCCGTTAAGCTGCCGGACATGGCCGGCAGGTGGAACGCTCTCGGTAAGCAGTTGGGGATCGTCGCTAAGGAGCAGGGAACACATCTCGTCAAGCAGCAGGCGCCGAAGCTGATCGGGCGGGTGCAGAGCTCGTCGATGTGGGATCGCGCGGTGCGCGCGGTCGCGACCCCGCGCAAGGCCGCGGGTCCGGCGATCCGGCCGACCGCCACGGCCGGGGTGCCGTCCAAGGAACGCGCCCGCATGATCGTCTACAGCCCGCAGCTGGACGGGCGTGCCGATCCGGGCGAAGTCGTATGGACCTGGGTCCCCTACGAAGAGGACGCGAGCAACGGGAAGGACCGGCCGGTGCTGGTCGTGGGCCGTGAGCGCGACACCCTGCTCGGACTGATGCTGTCCTCGAACGAGGACCACGCCCACCACCCGAACTGGGTCGGCATCGGCAGCGGAGCCTGGGACAGCGCGGGCCGCCCCAGCTGGGTGCGCCTCGATCGCGTGCTGGACGTGCCCGAGGGGGGCATCCGCCGCGAGGGCGCGATCCTCCCCCGCAAGACCTTCGACCTGGTCGCCCACCGTCTCTGCGCCGAATACCACTGGCACTGAGCCGGATCCGGGCTCGCCTCCCCTTTTACGCACCGTGCCCCCGGTCCTGCGGGACCGGGGGCACGGGATTCGACAGGGGTATCAGCTCACCATGTTGCGCGAGCGCCCGAACAGCGCCCCGTAGACCAGCGCGCCGAGCACGCCGCCGATCAGCGGGAACACGATGAACACCCATACCTGCGCCAGTGCGCCGTCCTGATACGGCGCGACCGCGAGGCTGCGCGCCGGGTTGACCGAGGTGTTGTCCACCGGGATCGAGATCAGGTGGATGACCGCCAGGGTGATGCCGATCGACAGACCCGCCAGCGGCACGTCCGAGAGCTGATCGGTCGAGGCCAGCACGACGAACACCAGCAGCGCGGTCAGCAGGATCTCGACCGTGATGGTCGCGGCCAGCCCGTAGCCGTTGACGGTGATGCCCGCCAGCTCCAGCGCCGAGGGGCTGTGCGCACCCCAGCCGTTGGCTCCCAGCCCGTCGGCCGCGCGATCATAGGACGGCAGATTCTGCGCGATCGCATAGATCACCGCGCCGCCGGCCAGACCACCGAGGATCTGCACGACCATGTACGCGCCCGCGGCCATCGCGTCGAGCCGCCCGAGCAGGAAATGTCCGACCGTGACCGCCGGATTCACGTGGCAGCCGGAGATCGGCCCGATCGCGTACACCAGGAACATCAGGGTGAAGCCGAAGGCCAGCGCCACACCCAGCGCACCGACCCGGCTGCCGGCCAGCACCGCGGTGCCGACACCGCCGAGCACCAGCACGAAGGTGCCGAAGGCCTCGGCGAACAGTTTCCTGCCCAGCGAGATCGGCTCCAGCTCCGATAGTTCTTCGACGACTTCCTGCGATGTAGGAGACATCAGCCACCTTCCGGATCGTCCCGCATAAGCGGAGAGCACTTGTGCATCTGCTGTTTCGCGTCATGCGAGCCGAGTGATCTCGACAACCACTTCGAGATCGGTCGAGCCGCTACCGCTGAAGATACCTTTGAGAGGCGGCACATCCGCGTAATCACGACCCACTCCGACCGAGACGTGTTGTTCGGTGACGGGAATGTTGTTGGTCGGGTCGTAGCCCCACCAGGCGCCGGTCCAGGCCTCGATCCAGGCGTGCATCTGACCCGCGACGGTGTTGCCGACCTCCGCGGCGGGATCGGGATGCAGGTACCCGGAGACGTAGCGGCTGGGAATTCCCATGCTGCGCAACAGCAGCAGCGTCAGGTGCGCGTAATCCTGGCAGACGCCACGGCGTTCGGCGAACGCCTCCACCGCCGAGGTGTGCACCGAGGTGGTCCCCGCCAGATAGCTCATCTCCTGATGCACCCATTCCGCCCCGCGCACAACAGCTTTCGCCGGTGGCACGCCGCGTGCGAGCTGCCGCGCCACCGGGCCCAGCCGCCGTTCACGCGGCACGTACCCGGTCGGAGTGAGGAGTTCGTCGAAGCGGTCCGCGACCGACTCACCGCGCAGTTCCTCCCAGGACAACTCCTCCGCGGGCCCCGCGAACGGCTCGGTCTCCACCACCGACGCGCTGGTGACCTCCAGTTCGGTGTGCTGGGCATGCAGATCGAAGGCGGTGACCGTGGTCCCCCAGTAGTCGACGTACCGGAAAGACCTGGTCGAGGGCACCGTCTCGACCCGATTGAGGATGACGTTCTGCCTGCTGTCCGCGCGCGGAGTCAACCGCGCCTCGTTGAACGACCGCGTGACCGGCGCGTCGTACACGTACCCCGTGGTGTGCACCACCCGCATCCGCCAGCTCATACTCGTACCCCCCAGCACGCGCGGGGGTCGTCCGTGATCACGCAGGCTGCCGGCCCTGGTCCCCGGCCGTTCATGCCGTCTCCTCCAGCCGCAGTTCGATCCGGCCGTGCAGTCCCGTCCAGGCGACCCAGGATTCGGCGTGGAAATACTGCAGCGCCACGGCTTCTCCGACCTCGTGGCAGGTCTGCTGCAACCAGAGCAGCCGACTGGGTAGATCCTCGAACAGCACCTTCGCGGGGAGGAACTCCAATTCGCTGCGCGCCCGGCCCAATAGTCGATGCGCCTCGTGCCGGGCGGCGAAGCGACTGTTGGGACGCTGATCCAATTCCTGCAGGCACGCCTCGGCCACCCGGAGCGAATGGAACACCGAACGCGGGAAAAGCCGGTCCAGCAGGATGAATTCGGCGATCTGATTGGCGTCCAATACCCCGCGATGGGTGCGCAGATAGGGATCGTGCGCCCCGGCCGAGCGCAGCACCGTCACCCACGCGGGCGAGGAGGTGCGGTCTCCCGCGCGCGAAAGCAGCAGCCGCACAGTCATATCCACTCGTTCGATGGATCGCCCCAGCAGCAGGAACCGGTACCCGTCATCGCGGCTGAGCGTGGAGTCCGACAGTCCGGCGAACATGGCCGCGCGGTCGGTGATGTAGTGACAGAACTGGTGCGGACCCAGCGCCCGCGAGGCTCGCTCGGCCCCGGGCAGCCCGTTGTAGGTGGCGTTGAGGCACTCCCACATCTCGGTGGAGGTGACTTCCCGTGCCCCCCGGGCATTCTCACGCGCCCGGCTGACCGAGTCGATGATGGATCCGCCGTTGTCGGGATCGAAGGCGACCAACTCGGTCACCGACCAGACGTCGAGTTCGTGCTCGGGCGACTCGATCCCCAGGACCCGAAGCAGCACCCGCGAGGTGCGGTCCGGGTCCACCGTGGCGTCCTCGAGCAATTGATGCACCGCGACATCGAGGATGCGCGCCGTGTACTCGGCGCGCTCCACGTAACGGCCGATCCAGAAGAGGGATTCGGCATTCCGCGCCAACATGATGACCACCGCCTAGCTGAGTTACTGCTGTTGTTGGGTGGCCCGCGTCGATGAGGGCTCTCTCGATTGGTCGCGATCGGGGGCGATGTGTTGTTCGCCCACCAGTTGTGTGCCGTCCAGCTCCCGTTGTGCGACCGAGGTTCTCGGGGCCAGCACCCAGGTGTCCTTGCTGCCGCCGCCCTGACTCGAGTTCACCACGAGGGAGCCCTCCGGCAGGGCCACTCGGGTCAAACCGCCCGGCAGCACCCAGATGTCGTCGCCGTCGTTGACCGCGAAAGGTCGCAGATCCACGTGCCGCGGCTGGAGTCCGCCGCCGATCTTGCTCGGCACGGTGGACAGCTGCACCACCGGCTGCCCGATCCAGCCGCGCGGATCGGCGCGGACCTTGCGCCGAATCGCCTCCAGCTCTTTGGCGTTGGCGTCGGGTCCGATGACGATGCCGTATCCGCCGGAGCCCTCCACCGGTTTCACCACGAGTTCGGCGACCCGGTCGAGCACCTCCTCGCATTCGCCTGGCTCCCAGCAGCGGTAGGAGTCGACATTGGGCAGAATCGGCTTCTCGCCCAGGTAGTACTCGATGAACGCGGGCACATAGGTGTAGACGAGCTTGTCGTCGCCGACGCCGTTGCCGACCGCGTTGGCCAGCACCACGGTGCCCGCGCGGGCGGCATTGAGCAGTCCCGCGATGCCGAGCATGGAATCCGGCCGGAACTGCATGGGATCCAGATAGGTGTCGTCGATGCGCCGGTAGATGACGTCCACCTGCCGTTCCCCGGCGGTGGTCCGCATATAGACGACACTGTCGCGGCAGAACAGGTCCCGTCCCTCGACCAGTTCGACGCCCATCTGCCGGGCCAGCAGTGAGTGTTCGAAGTAGGCGGAGTTGTAGACGCCCGGGGTCAGCACCACGACGGTCGGGTCGGCCTCGTTGGGTGCGGCCGCCGCGCGCAGGGCGCGCAGCAGATTGCTCGGGTAGTCCCCGACCGCGCGGACTCGGTGCGAGGCGAACAGGTCCGGGAAGACCCGGGCCATGGTGCGCCGGTTCTCCATTACATAGGAGACGCCGGACGGTGAGCGCAGGTTGTCCTCGAGCACCCGGAAGTCGCCCTGCTCGTCGCGGATCAGATCGATCCCGGCGACGTGGATGCGGACGCCGTTGGGCGGGACCAGGCCGGTGGCTTCCCGATGGAAGTGCGCGCAGGAGGTGACGAGGCGCTTCGGGATGACCCGATCGCGCAGAATCGTCTGATCTCCGTACACATCGGCCAAGAACGCTTCTAGGGCCCTTACACGTTGTGTGATGCCGCGCTCGAGTTTCGACCACTCGGTGGCGGCGATCACGCGGGGAACAAGGTCGAGTGGAAAGGGCCGTTCCTGACCCGAGAGCGAGAAGGTGATGCCCTGATCGGCGAAGGCGCGGGCCAGCGCCTCGGCCCGCGCGGCCAGGTCGCCGGCGTCGATCGTGGACAGGGCGGCGAAGATGCCCTTGTAGGCTGGACGGGTCCTACCTGCGGAATCGAACATTTCGTCAAAGGCCAGGGCGTATTTGCCCGGTCGGTATCCCTCGAAGACTCCCCCTGCGGTGGCATCGGCGAGCACACCGCGGCCGTTCGATACAGGAGCGGCCGCAGCCGTTTTCGATGTCCTCGTTGGACCCTGCGCGGCAGCGGCGGGAGTCATGCAAAAATCGTCCATCACGCAGGAGCAACACGCAGTTGGACCGGGATAAATTTCTGGTTTCGGCCAGGTAGCGGACAGGGCCGATTTCATACCCCGGTGTGTCGCCTGGTAACCTCGATCGTCGGCGTTGCCCTATCGATGTGGTGCGCGCCCGAAGACTTTGTTTTCAAGACTTTGTATCCCGCATACACCCACACGAAGGAACACGAGGAAACAGGCGTGGCCAACATCAAGTCCCAGATGAAGCGGATTCGCACCAACGAGGCCGCGCGTCAGCGTAACCAGTCGGTGAAGTCCTCGCTGCGCACCTCGATCCGCAAGTTCCGTGAGGCCGCTGCCGCGGGCGAGCAGGACAAGGCGCTCGAGCTGCTGCGTTCGGCGAGCAAGAGCCTGGACAAGGCTGCCGCCAAGGGCGTCATCCACATCAACCAGGCCGCGAACAAGAAGTCGGCGCTGTCGCTGGCCTTCAACAAGCTCGGCTGATTTTCCCGGTCTCATTACCGGACAGAATGCTTCGAACAGCCGCCGTGGCCACGACGACCACGGCGGCTTTTGTCGTTCCCGTCACGGCGCACTTGCCCGAGCGGGCGGTTCGCAGCAGGATGGCTGCGATCCTCCGGCAATCGGATACAAACCCGTTGGGAGTTCTTTTGGCACCGCTACGTCGTAAGAAGTCGTCCTGGAGCCGCGGCGCGCTTGCCGCCGGTGCGGTCGCGCTCACGCTGACCACCGGTCTCGGCACCGCCGCCGCCCGCCCGATCGGCCCGTTCGAGGTCGGTGGCGCGATCGAGGTCGCGTACGACCGTGCGGGTGGACCCGACTTCTTCGGCGACCCGCTGAGCCCGGAAATGGATGCCGCGGGCGGTGGCAAGAAGCAGGACTTCGTCAACAACGCCTCGATCTACTGGACTCCGGCGACCGACGCGCACGCCATCGGCGGTGCGATCCGGGAGAAGTGGCGGGGTCTGAACTCCGAATCCGGTGCGCTCAAGTACCCGGCCACCGATGAGGGCGCGACCGCCAAACCCGGCCGCTTCCAGCACTTCCAGGGCGGGTCCATCTACTGGTCCCTCGGCACCGCCGCGCACATGATCAGCGGCACGATTCGCGACAAGTACGGTGCGGTCGGCTGGGAGAGCAGCCCGCTGGGCTTCCCCATCTCCGATGAGGGCAAGGCGTCCAAGGACAACGGCCGCTACACCCTCTTCGAAGGCGGCGCCATCTACACCTCGTCCAAGGGCGGCACCCGCGTCGTGTGGGGCGCGATCCGCGACGAGTGGGTGCGCAACGGCTCGGAGAACGGCCGCTACGGCTACCCGACCGGCGACGAATACGACTACCAGGGCGGCAAAGCCCAAGACTTCGAGGGCGGCAAGATCACCTGGAAGCCTTGAGGTCATGAATCTTTCGAGCCCGCTCCGTGTTTCTGGAGCGGGCTCGTTCGTGTCCGGGGCAGGTGTTGCTCAGGCGCAGGCTCGTTCGTGTGTGGCAGATACTGCTCAGCACGGCTGACTTCATGTGCGGCAGGTACTAGCTCAGCGCGAGTGACTCAGGTGCGACAGGTCCTGCTCAGCTCGGCTGGCGCAGGTCGAGGATGCGCGAAAGTGCGTGTTCGAGGGCGTAATTGGTGTCGGCCGCTCCGCCTTTGACATCGGCGTTCAGCGCGGCGACGACCTGCAGGGCCTCGCCGATGGTGGCGCCGGTCCAGCCGCGACTCTGGCCCTGGGCCTTCTTGACCTTCCAGGGCGGCATGCCGAGGTCGCCCGCCATCTTGAACGGGTCGCCGCGTCCGGCCGAGCCGACGCGCGCGATGGTGTGCACCGAGTCCGCGAGGGCATCGGCGAGCAGGACCGCGGGGACACCGCGGTCGGTGGCCCAGCGCAGCGCTTCCATGGCGGCGGCGCGATCACCCGAAACCGCCAGGTCCGCGACATCGAACCCGGAGACCTCCGCCTTGCCGGAGTAGTAGCGGTGCACGGCGGCGACGTCGATCTTGCCGCCGGTGTCGGCCGCCAACTGTGAACAGGCCGCGGCCAATTCGCGCAGGTCGGACCCGACCGACTCGATGAGTGCCTGCACCACGTCCCCCGATACGCGCAGGTTGACGGCGCGGAACTCGTTGCGCACGAACTCGACCCGTTCCCCGGCCTTGCCGACCTTGGCGCACTCGTGCACTACGGCGCCCAGCTTCTGTAGCGCCGGCACCATGGCCTTGGCTCGCCCGCCGCCGGTGTGCAGCAGCACCAGCACCACGCCCTCCGGGGGTGAAGCCGCGGCGTCGAGCAGTACGTTCACCGCGTCCTTGCCCGCCTCGGCCGCCGACTCGAGCACGATCACACGTTCCTCGGCGAACAGCGAGGGGCTCAACAACTCGGCAAGCTCCGCCGTACTGGCATCCCCCGCCCGCAGCCGATCCACCGGCATCGAATCCGAACCGTTCGATCCCTCCCGGGCCTGCGCGGTAATGGCCGACACCGCCCGCTCGATCAGCAATTCCTCTTCGCCGAGCACGAGATGCAGGGGTGCGGGTCGTTGGCTCACGCAGCCGATCCTACGAGCCCGCCCCGACAACCCCGCCACCAGTCACGCTCCCGCCCGTCCGTGTTCCGCACTCCAGTCGTCAACCGCACTCCATCGTCAGCTGCACTCCATCGTCACCCGCCGACTCCCGGCGGTCCCGCTGCCTCCCGAGCCGTCTGCGGTGCCAGCGCCGCGATCAATACACCGCACAGCACCGCCGCGACAAGCCCCGAGCGCACGCCGCTCGGCAGGGTGACGGACGCACCCAGTGCGGCCGAGTGCGATGCGACGTTCAGCAGCCACCACAGCAGCGGGGTGGTGCAGTACAGCACCAATTCCGCCGGGGGCGACCACACCGGTGACAGCACCGCACCGACCGCGCCGAGGACGGTGATCGGTGCGACGACCGGCTCCACCAGAATGTTGACCAGGATCGCCATCAGGCTCAGGTGTCCCGTCATGGCGATCACCACCGGCGTGGTGACCACGAACGCCGCCGCCGACACCGCGGCCGCATCAGCGGGCGCTCGCCACCAGCCATGTGCGCGAAGCCGATCCGACCAGCCCGGCGCGAGCACGATCAATCCCGCCGTCGCCAGTACCGACAGCGCGAACCCCAGATCCACCGCCAACTCGGGCGACCACGCGATCAACCCGATGATGGCCGTACACAACGCGGGTAGCGCCTGTTTCCGCCGCCCGGCGCACAGGGCCAGCAATGCCACCGCCCCCATCACCGCCGCACGCAACACACTCGGCGAGGGCCGCGCCACGACTACGAACATCACCAGCACCACTCCCGCCACCACCGCTCCCACCCGTGGATCCACCGTCAGCGCGCGCATCGAAAGCAGCACCGCCCCAAGCAGAATCGTGATGTTCGCGCCACTGACCGCCGTCAAATGCGCCAGATCCACCTCCCGAAAATCCTCCCGCACCTGCTCGGGCAACCGGGACGTATCCCCGATCACCAACCCCGGCAACAACCCCGCCGCATCCTCCGGCAGTGCCCGCCCCGCGGCGCCGGCGAAGCTCCCGCGTACTTTCCCGGCCACCCGCTGCCACCACCCGGCCTCGCCCACCACGGTCGGCGCCCCGTTCACCCGCAACACAGCGACCGTAAGGTCCGCCCGCCAAGCCCGATCCACCCGCCCCCGAGCCTCCACCCGTTCCCCCGGCAGCACCCCGCGCCACCCGGCCTCCGGTGCCATCAACACCACCGCTCCCCCGCCCCGGACAACCTCACTCCCATCCCGAAACTCCACCAGTTCCCCGCGAACGATCACCTTCTTGCCGCCGAACCCTCTCCCCCGCACCGCCTTCGGATCATCCCGAACGACCACCACCGCCGACACCCACTCGCCCGCCCGCACTCCCCGCAACGGATGCCCCTCCACTTCCTTCTCCCGCCAGCTCCCCGCGCCCGCGAACCCGGCCCCCGCCAACACCGCAGCCACAACGACCCACCCGACACCCCACCGCCTCCCGCCCGCAGCACCCCTTCCCCGCGCCTCGCCTCCTTCGCCGACCCGAAACGCACGGCTCGCCAACACTTCGAGGTCCTCTTCTCCTACTTCGGAGGTCTCCTGTCGCTCGAAGCTCTGCCGCTGCGCCACGCTCTCCCGCCTCCTGAAACCCTCTCTCTGCGTCACGCCCTCCCGTCTCCCGAAGCCCTCCCGCTGCGTCACGATCTTCTGACGCCCAGAGCCCTCCGGATGCGCCGCGCTCTCCTGACGTCCCGAGCCCCACACAGACAATTGTCGAGCCCGCTCCCGAACCATCCACGCCCACAACCCGATCCCCCCGGCAGCCCCCACCACCGCAACCCACATTCCCACCCGCCACCCGCCGATCAGCGCCAGAATCGTTCCACCCCAACAACACACCGCCGCCGGCACCAACCGCGCATCCAACACCTCCCCCAGCGCGACAAACCCCCGCTCCTCACTCACTCGGATCTCCCGCTGCCGCCCCACACCCACCGCCCCGTCACCGCGCTTCCCCTGCTGCCCCACTCCCACCGGAGCATCACCGCGCTTCCCCTGCTACCCACGCCCACCGCAACATCACCGCACCCACCTGGCTTTCCGGATCGCTCGATGGCACGTGTCTGCGAGCCGCCGCGAGGCACGGCGTCCATCCACCGGCGCGGCAACTCGCACAACCGACTCGCACCAGGCGCTTTCCGTGCTCGGGTCGCCACACTCATTCGGCGACGCGCAGTGGCCACGACATGGAGAAACCGTGGGCCCTGCGTCGTCACGGCCGATAGCGATGGCCGACAACACCGCTCGACCGGAGGTAGCCTCGAGTGACACCGGGCGACGCCCGGCGACAGGCCTGACGAGCCACCGCATCGCCCGCACCGCGTGCCCGCGGACGGTATCGGCGAGCCGCTGCCGCCCGGCCCCGACCGGCTCGACCACCCAGAGAATCGACTCGCGCGCGGGGCGCTCCTCCGGGCTCGGCGCACGATCGGATTCCGGTCGGACCGCAGAATTCTCATGGCGTGTGTGCCGGGCCTTGCTGAGATCGACCCTCGGCGTGGGCGCCTCCGGTCGAGCCGAGTTCCGGTGCCGCCCGATGTGTGGCAGCCGGTGAGTCCCCGGGTATTCGGTGGTGACCGAACGGGTGTCATCCGGAGCGATGACCGGAGGCACGGCGCGCGACCGATGGCGGCTCATATCGTCACCACCGCGCGCAGTTTGGCGAGCCGGGACGGGCCGATCCCGTCGATCTCGGTGAGTTGGTCTATCGAGGTGAAGCGACCGTGCCGAGTTCGCCAGCCGAGAATGGCGCGAGCGGTGATAGGACCTACGCCGGGGATGGTGTCGAGGTCGGCTTCGGTGGCGGTATTGAGGTTGACCTTGGTAGGTGGACCCGCAGAGCGGGTGGGATCGCCGGCCGTGGCGGACGTGGGCGGCTTGGTTCCGTTGGTGAGCGTGCTGCCCGTCTGCTGCGTCGTGGATCGTGGTGTGGAGGTGGTGCGGCCGATCACCAACTGGTCGCCGTCGCACAGGGGTTGGGCCAGGTTCAAGCCGGAAAGGTCTGCCTCGGGGCGAGGAGTGGCGGCCCTGAGCGCATCGGCGATTCGGGCTCCGCTCGGGAAGCGACGAAGGCCGCCGTGCTCCACCAGGCCGACGACGCTGATGACCAGTTCGCCGGATGCGTTGGCGTCCGGGGCGTTCGAGGTATCCGCCGAACCCACCGACGCCGAGGGCAGCCCCTTGCCGACCGGCGGCGCGTCCTTGGCAGGCTGTGAGGCCTGCGCGTTCGAAGACCGCGGCGACCCACTGGGCTTCGGCGCGGACGTCCGCGTGCCACCGGATGTGCCCTCTCCAGCCGCCTCCGGGTCAGTCACGGAGCTGTCACTCAGGGTCGCGATCGGTGGAACCGGCTGCACCACCGGCCTTTCCCGGAACGACACCAGCAGCGCCAGCAGGATCGCGACCACACCGATTCCGGCGAGAATCACGGTGCCGCGCGGCCCCGGATCCCACCGGGTGCCCCGGAAGCGTTCGGGTACCAACCGCTCGTGCCACAACGACATGCTCCCCGAGGGCTCGGAAAGCCATGCGGGCGCCGATGATCCGCCCCGTTCGCCGGGGTGAGCCGCATCGGTGACGTCATCCCAGCCGTCGGCAGCGCAACCGCTCCGAGCGCGCGGGCGTTGCTCGCCGCCGCACGGCCCATCGGAATCTCGCTCGTCCGGCCCGATGGCGGACCGTTCGATGGACTCCTCGTCCCAACGCGCCGTATGCGGCGGGGAAGGCCGGAATTCCGGTGGCGTCCCCGCTGGATCGGGTGGGTCGAGTGCGCCCAGGCGACGCCGGACCTGTGTGCGTTCGTCGGTTCGTGGCATGGGCTCAAACTAGGCCGACGCCTGCGCATCTCCAGGACTCCGACCTGGGCATTCATCAAACCTGTGGATACCGAAACCTATTGTGGACAGCCACATTTCCGTTCGATATCCGCAGCTCACAGCACCGGCCGCACGCGAAGCCACCGCCTGGGGAGCGCGGCGGCGACAACCGGGAAGAAATGTCGGCACCGCTGAGCGGTACGACGCGACAGTTCGACCGGATCAGCCGCAGCCCCCGGGAACAACCAGCGCGCCGACCGCCCCCATACCCAGATGCACCCCGAGCGTCGGCCCGAACTCCGCGACGATCAATTCCCGGATCCCCGGAACCAGATCCCGCAACTGACCCGCGACGGTGTTCGCGGCATCCTCCGCACCCAGATGCTGCACGGCGATGGCCGCCCCGTCCTCGCCCGCCGCATCCACCACGGCCGCAACGAGTTTGGTGAACGCCTTGGATCGGGTCCGCGCCTTCTCGCGCAGTTCCAGCCGCCCCTCGACGATCTGCAGGATCGGCTTGGTCACCAGCTCGGTCCCGAAGAACGCCGCCGCGGAACTCAATCGACCGCCCCGGCGCAGCTGCTCGGTGCGGTTGACGACGATGAACGCCCGACCGCGGCTCGACGCGGCCACGGCGGCGTCGTAGACGATATCCAGCTCCGCACCGGTGCGTGCCCGTCGCGCGGCGGCCAGCACCGGCAACCCGGTCCCGAGCCCGGCGCTCAAGGAGTCGACCAGCCGAACCTTCCCGGCCGCGTCCATATCCCGCACCGCCTGCCGTCCGGCCTCCCAGGTCCCGGACAGCTGACGCGAAATATGCACGGCGACAACACCGTCGCCGCCGCTCAGCTCCAGCGCCCGCTCGTACGCGGTGCGCAGATCACCGGGCGACGCGGACGAAGTGCTCACCGCCGAGGAGCTGTAGTCGATATCGCAATCGTCCACGCCCTCACGGATTTCCCGATCGTCGACCAGCACGTGCAGCGGTACCGCGAGCACACCGAGCTCCGCGCTGAGTTCCGCCGGCAGACTGGCCGAGGAATCGGTGACAACCACCACCGTCATGAACTAGCGGACCTTTCGCGCGCGGAGTCCTTCATGCAGTGAGAGTCCTTCATGCAGTGCGAACCTCGCGGACCGTCGCCTCGGACAGCACCTTGACCATCGCACGCGCGACGGCGGTGTGCGCTTCCCAGCCCCAGTGGATGCCGTCGGGATTGGCGGGACCGTTGAAGATGTTGTCGCGCACCGCTTCTCCGAGGTCGACGAGCGGAACCGAATGCTCGTCGGCCCACTTCCGCACGGCTCGCACCATCGGCTCGCGGCCCTTGTGCACGCGCGCGTACGCATCGCACTGATGCACCGAGGGCAGCACGCCGATGAACGGCAACTCCGGCCGCAAGTGCGCCAGCGAGTTCCGCGACTGCTCGAGGTAGTCGACGCTCACCGCGGGCGGCAGTGCCACCGGGAAGCCCAGCGGCGACAGCCGCGGCTGCAGCCAGTTGTACGCGGTGCGTACCTGGCGACGTGCGAAAGACGGCCGCACATAACGGATCAGCTCGCGCAGTGCGGTCGGCAGCGGCGAGGGCAGCGAATCCATGCCGCCGGTCGCGAACACCACGGCTCCCGCGCGCGGCACGGCCGCCCACACCCGTGGATCACCGATCAGCGCCCAGTAGGCATCGCGGCAGGTCCAGCCGATCCGCGCCACCAGTTCGACATCCCAACCGAGTTCGGCCGCAACGAGATTGGGCCAGATCCGGGGATGGTCCGCGGGCAGTCCGCCCTTGGGCCCGAAGTAGGACAGCGAGTCGGCGATGACGACCAGCACCGGCCGTTGCGCGGCCGAATCATCCACCACCGGTTCGGTTTCCGCGACCACGGGCGCGCCGAACAGCGCGTCCGGCAGATGCCGGACCTGCGTCACCTCGGAGGCCTGGCGCAGCTGTTCGTCGGAGACGGCCCGTTCGCCGGGGTTGTCAGAGGACATCAGGGGCTACCTTCGCGAGTGCGTTCCACACGTCCAAACGCCAGCCGGGCTGATCGCTGCTGGGACCGTGGCTGGTCAGCTGCACCCAGCTGGTATTGGCGAGCCCACCGAGGATCGGCCAGTTCGATTCCGGAAGCTCGAGCAGTGCCGCGGTCAGCGCCGCGATCAACCCGCCGTGCGCAACGAGCACGATGGTACGACCGGGCCAGTCCTCGCGCGCGGCGAACAGCTCCTGCACCACCGGGAGTGCGCGAGCACCGACCTGCAGCTTGGATTCACCCCCGGGCGGGGTGAACGTGGGGTCGAGCCGCCAGGCTTTGCGTGCGCCCGGGCTCATGGCGTCGACCTCGATGTGGGTCAAGCCTTCCCACTGCCCGAGATCGGTTTCGCGCAGCCGCGGGTCCGTGACGACCGACATCGACGCGTGGTCCGCCACCGCGAGCGCCGTGTCGTGCGCGCGCTTGAGATCCGAGGACACGATGGCGATCAGATCACCGCACGCGATGTCCGGTGCGCAATCCTTGGCTTGACGGCGGCCGACCTCGCTGAGTTCGGTGTCGATCTGGCCTTGCATGCGGTCGGTGGCGTTCCATTCGGTTTGCCCGTGCCGCAACAGAATCAACCGGCGTACACCGGCCATCTTGCTCACTCGTGCGCCCCGGCCTCGTCATTTCCAGCCGCGTTCGCTCCGGCCTCGTTCTGCGCGGAATCCTCGGCACGCTGCTGGCCGAGGCCTTCGACGGTCACCTGTGGGCAGTCCTTCCACAGCCGGTCCAGGCCGTAGAAGTCGCGCTCGTCGTTGTGCTGGATGTGGATCACGATGTCGTTGTAGTCCAGCAGCGCCCAGCGGCCCTCGCGGGTGCCCTCACGACGAACCGGCTTGAACCCGGCGTCGCGCAGCCTGTCCTCGACATTGTCGACGATCGCGTTGACCTGACGCTCATTGGGCGCGGACGCGATGACGAAGCAGTCGGTGATCACCAGCTGCTCCGACACGTCGAGCACTACCACCTCCGAAGCCAGCTTCTCATCGGCCGCCAGTGCCGCGACTGTCGCCATTTTCAACGCTTCGACGGATGCGCTCACGCTGCCACCTTCCTAGTGCACTTCATCAAGTACGGGCCTGCGGCACATAGAGGTGCCGTTTGGATATGTATTGCACGACCCCGTCAGGAACGAGATACCACACGGGCCGGCCTTCGCTGGCCCGCTGGCGGCATTCGCTGGACGAGATCGCCAGGGCTGGGATCTCGATCGTCGTGACGGTGTCGGCGGGATAGTCACGGAGGTAGTCGGCCAGGTGGTCGATGTTCAATTCGTACCCGGGACGGCTCACTCCGACGAATTTCGCCAGCTCGAACAGTTCCGACCAATCCTGCCATGTCAGGATGCTGGCCAGCGCGTCCGCACCGGTGATGAAGTACAGATCCGCGTCGGGATGCAGATCCCGCAGGTCACGAAGGGTGTCGACGGTGTAGGTCTCCTTGCCGCGGTCCACGTCGGTGCGGCTTACGGAGAACTGCGGATTGGACGCGGTGGCGATGACCGTCATCAGATAGCGGTCTTCGGCCGGGCTCACATGCCGATCGGCCTTCTGCCACGGTTCACCGGTCGGCACGAAGATGACTTCGTCGAGTAGGAAGCGGTTGGCGACTTCACTGGCGGCGACGAGGTGGCCGTGGTGGATGGGATCGAACGTACCGCCCATCACCCCCAGCTTCCGGCGCCCGTTCGTATACACGAAAAGCGAGCTTACCGGGGGCAATCGAGCTGAGCGCGCAGCGGCGGGTACACGCTGCGCGCTCAGAGCCGGGTCAGGGCTGACCGATGCTCTTGTATTCCGGCTTCAAGCTGCGGTCGAGTTTGATCCACGGCACGGTGATCACGATGTTTCCCGCTGCGTGCGAAGCGATTTCGCCGAAGTGGATCTGCATGCCGTCCTTGGTGGCCACCCAGTTCTGGTAGTTCTCGGCCTTGGGCTCGATGGACGGCTTGTAATAGCTCTCGCCCGCGTTGGTCCCGGGCACCAGCAGCTTGGCCTGCTCGGAGAGCGTGAACAGGCCGTCGCTGAGATCGGTGAACAGATCGGTGATCGCGAGAGCCTTGCCGGAATCGAGCGAGGTGTTGTGCGTGACGAACATGTTGTACGGATGTGCCCCGTGCTCGGCCATGTAGTCGACGCTGAGCTTGCCGCTGACGACATGCGAGCCGATGTAGACGACCTCGCTGCCGAGATCGGTGAGCGTGGTGGTGTTGTCCTTCTCGGCGATGAACTTGTCGGCGGCCGAGCGCATGGAGTCGTTGAACTCGCGGCGCGGGTCGGTCTTTCCACCGGCGACCTGGGGGACGACCACGGTGTAGTTGTAGCCGGTCAGCGAGTACTGGGTCCCGTACATCCGCTCGGGTTCGTCGGCGCGGGCTACCACGGTGCCCGCGGCGGTCGCGAGTACGGCGAGCAGTAGGGCGATGAGGGCGTGGGCGGCAAGGGGTCGCCTCATGGATGGCTCCGGATCGACTGGGTGCCGAGCGGGTCTCGGCGTCGATCTCTACAGTGCTGAGCTGGACTAATGCTTTTCTTACAGCCCACTAACGAGCGTGCTCCGGAGCCCGTTGGAAAAAGTTTCGAGATTTCTTCCGAGATGTGTCGAAGCCGCCGAATCGGCTCCGACCAGTAGGTGACAGCAGGTCAACGGAAACCCAAGGAGCACATCATGTCCGTCACCACCTTCTTCTGGTTCGAGTCCAAGGCCGAAGAGGCCGCGAACCGTTACGCCGAGATCGTCCCCAACTCCAAGGTCACCGGCGTCACCCGGATGCCGGACGGTTCGGCTTTCATCGTGTCCCTCGATCTGGACGGGCAGTCGATCACACTGATGAACGGTGGCCCCGAGCATCCGTTGACCGATGCCGCCTCGATCCAGCTGATCGTCGACTCCCAGGAGGAGGTCGACCGGCTGTGGGCCGCGCTCACCGAAGGCGGGAAGCCGGGGCCGTGCGGCTGGCTGGTGGACCAGTTCGGCCTCAGCTGGCAGGTGGCTCCCTCCCAGCTCATGGATTTCATGTCCGGCGGCAGCCCCAGCCAGGCCACCGCCGTCACCACCGCTCTGCGCAGCATGAGCAAGATCGACCTCGAGGTCTTGCAGGACGCGTTCGATCGCGCCTGACTTCGACCGCGCCTGACTTCGACCGTGACCCGGGATCCGTCCGCCGCCCAACAGGGTTCGGACGGATCCGCAATGTCCGGATCCGTGGAACGGAAAAATAGCCCCTGATCTGCAAATACTCGGACAATTCCGACCTTCGCACCCTGCATCCGATCGACCCGGATCCAATTCCACAGCGACCCGGGCCGATCGAACGACATCAACAGCCCTAAGCCGAAGCGTCCCGAAGCTTCGCGACCTCATCCTCCGTCAGCGTCAACTCCGCCGCCGCGACCAATGCCGGCAACTGCTCCACCACTCGCGCCGAAGCGATCGGCGCGGCAACCGTCGGCTGCGCCCCGAGCCACGCCAATGCCACCGTCGCGATCTCGACCCCCCGGGCCTGCGCCACCTCATCCAACGCCGCCAGCACCTTCTGCCCGCGCTCACTGGCAAGCAGCTTCTCCCCACCCGCAGCCCGAGGACTCTGCACGGATGCACCCGCACGGTACTTCCCGGTCAAGAACCCCGACGCAAGCGCGTAGTACGGCACCGCCGAAAGCCCGTGCCGCGCAACTACTTCCTGCAAATCCCCCTCATACGTCTCCCGAGACACCAGGTTGTAGTGCGGCTGCAAGGCCACATACCGCGCCACCCCCTCCCGCTCGGAGAACTCCAACGACTCCACCAACCGCTCCGCCGAAATATTCGACGCCCCGATAGCCCGAACCTTCCCCTCCCGCACCAACTCGTCGAGAGCCGTCAGAATCTCCCCGACCGGCACCTCGGGCTTGTCGAAGTGCGTGTAATACAGATCGATGTAATCGGTCCCCAGCCGCCGCAACGAAGCCTCCGCCGCCGCCTTGATATTCGCACCCCGCAACCCCTGAAACTCCGGATGCTGACTGACCTTGGTAGCGATCACCACCTCCCCCCGATTCCCCCGCTCCCGCACCCACTCCCCGATGATCCCCTCCGACTCCCCACCCTTGTTCCCCGGCGCAAACGCCGAATAAGAATCAGCCGTATCGATAAAGTTCCCCCCAGCCGCCGAATATGCATCAAGCACCTCGAACGACTGCCCCCGATCAGCAGTCCACCCGAAAACATTCCCCCCGAGCGACAGCGGGAACACCTCGAGCCCAGAATCACCAAGCTTGCGCAAAGAAGTCATGCCGTAATCCAACACCCCCAGGCCCGAGGTATTCCACCCAACACACCGCTCCAGCTGCACTCCCGCTGAAACCTATCACGCCCATCCGCCGCCCTATCTCCAAGCCTCGACAGCTCCGACCGTACAAAAATTCAACGCGAGCGGTCCAACATTCGCATCCAAAATAGTATTTGCAGCGAAGACGGATCAGCAAGAAAAGCTCGATAACTGTCGGCACCCCAGTAGACGCTGATCATAGCTATGTTCTTGCCTGGGTAGCTTTGGAGAAATTCAACCAACCTTTCCGTTTGCGCCAAAAGCTCGAGGTTGGAGCCAGTCCGCCGCAATCTCCGCATGTAGGTTCCGAGCAGGCTCACGGTCGACATCTCACCTACCCGAACGATAGCGTCATCTTCAAGCCCAGCAGCTGCATCAGGCTCTATAGACCCATCGTCGACACAAACTGCAAGCATCCTCATCAGTTCGGACGAATCCATGGCCCCCCATTAATACTTACCTCAGCGCCACGAACGGTACCCAAGATTGTGACCTCCGATTCATAGTAAGGGTAGGCAACTCCCGGAACTCGATGATAACCGGGACCATCGGCATTAGGAATCCGCATCACCACACCGGGTCCACCACCATCTTGACTCTCAATTAATGCCATGTCCTCGTAATCGGTCGACCAAGATGTGAAGGAGCTATCCGTCTCACCACCCGCATGAGCGTTCGGATCCGCATTCGGACCCCACCGTGGTTCAGCTACTCCCTGTTGAGCATTATCATATGCACGTTGCCACTCGAGCGGACTCCTATCATGAGCATACTTAACCCCTCGGTACAGGTATGGTTCTTCAGCGGCGTCCCAGCTCCCTCCGTTCGAGCAGCCTCCGTTACAACTATCTGGAGTTAATCCGAGCGGGTCGCTCCAGGTGATGGGGTTGTGGGGATACATACCCGGGTTGGGCGAGGGCGCAAGTCCCAGCGGATCACCGGTAAGAAATCTACCGATAGCTGGATCATAGTAGCGATGCAGACTGTAGTGGAGCCCGGACTCAGAATCATGAATCTGTCCTGAAAATCTTAGCGGTGACGTCGCATTTCCACTCCAGGTCGTTTTACCCCACACATCTACGACTGCGGACGAAAAGGTGCTTCCCTCCGCCATGTCGATCAACTCGATTGGCGATCCAACCAGGCTGGTTACGATAGCGAAGAATTGTCGGTCGATGGCCAGCTGGTCGGTGGTTTGAGTTAGAGGAATCCATGTACCAGGGCGGTAGTGCCAGCGATTTGTTGCGGTCGCGGTAATTTGCTCAACAACGTGAGTGCCGTCCCAGATGTAGTCGAAACGTTCCAGGACAATACCGTCTGCGTCTATGCGTTGCTTGACTGCACGTCGGCCAAAGGCGTCATAGGTGTAGTGCCACCACTGACCCGCAGGGGTTTGGATATCCGTCAGCTGGTCGAAGCTGTTGTAGCGGTAGTGCCAGATGTCGGGTTTTCGGGAGAGGCGGGTAGTGACTTTGCGGGTGAGGCGGCCGGATTCGTCGTAGTGGTAGCGGGTGCGGCCGTCTCGGATCAGGAGGTTGTCGCGGTATTCGCGGGTGCCGTCGTTCGAGGGAGCGAGTTGAGCGTCGGCGGGTTCGGGGAGGGTGGCTGTCGAGGTGTGGCTGCTGGTGATGTTGCTCAGCGGGTCGTAGGTGTAGCGCTCGGTGGGGGTGCCGTTGTGGGCCAGGGTGGTGATTCGGCCCAGGGGGTCCAGGTCGTAGTCGCGGTGGGTCGGCGGCTCGTCGGGGTGGTGGGTGGTGTGGGTGGTGATGTATCCGTCCGGGCGCCAGGAGTATTCGTCGGTTCGGATGGAACGGGGACCGGAGCGGTCGGTGGAGTCCAGGCCCAGGTTCAGGAGGCGGACGGGGTTGGCGATCACGTCCTGGCGGACCAGGCGGCCTGCGATATCGCGGGTGTTCTCGACCGCGAGATCGCCGAGTCTCCAGCGGGAGAGCTGCCCGGCGGGGTCGTAGTCGAAGTCGATGTCGTGCCCGTCGGCGGTCAGACCGCTGGGACGTCCTATGTAGTCGTAGCGCCAACGGGTTTCGGCGCCGGAGGGAGTGATGCGACGAATACGACGGCCGTGCTGGTCGTGCTCGAACTGCATCGGCGACTGGTGGTCGAGTTGTTGTGAGAGGAGTTCACCGGTGCGGGAGTAGACGAATTCGAGGCTGTGCGTGGCCGACTCGCCGCGACCGCTGACCGCGTTCACAACGCGGCCGGAGATGTCGTGGGTGTAGCGGATCCAGTCCCCCGCGTCGGTGACTATCGCGGTGAGGCGACCGAGGATGTCGTGAGTGTGGTGACGGGTTACGCCGGTCGCGGGGGTAACCGTGGCGACCCGTCCGGCGGAGTCGATGGTGTAAGTGGTTGTGGCACCGGCGTAGTCGGTTTCCGATACCAGGCGGCCGGCCGCGTCGTAGCTGTAATGCCAGGTTTGCCCGTTGGGGTTGGTGACGCCCGTCAGGCGGCGTTCGGTATCCCAGGCGTACGTGGTGGTCGCACCCGCCGGGTCCGTGCGGGCAGCGAGCAGATCGAACGCGCCATAGCGGAAGCTGGTGACACCGCCCGCGGCATTGGTATGGGCGAGGAGGTTGTCTTCGCCGTCGTAGACCCATGATTCGGTGGAACCGTCCGCCGCCGAACGCGTGAGAAGCCGTCCGGTCGGGGACCATCGGTGGAGGGTGGATCCGCCGAGCGGATCGAGGATGCGAAGCGGCCGGCCGAATCCGTCTCGCTCGATTCGTGTTTCCGCCCCGAGGGGGTCGACGATCCGGACAGGCAAGCCCGCGACATCGACATCGATTCGGGTGATCGCGCCGTTGGGCTCGGCGATCGTCGCGACCGCACCGCACCCGTGATGCGTGAAGACGATTCGATTTCCAGCGGGATCGGTGGTGGCAGAGAGATTTCCGTGCTGATCCCACTCTCGTTCCCGCACTGTCCCGTCGACATCGGTGATGCGGGACGGGCGATGACGGAACACATACTCGAGTTCCATCGTCTCGCCGTCGGGGCGCGTGATGGACGCTACGTCGCCCTGCTCGGTATAGGTGTATCGGGTGGTCGCACCGTCCGGGGCGACGACGACGAGAGGGTTTCGGTCGCGGTTGTAGTCGTAATGCGTACGCGCACCGACGGGATCGCGCACATCGCGCAGTCGCAGATCGGTGTCGAAACCGTTCACGGTGGTCGCGCCGAGGGAATCCGTGTAGGTCGTGACGCTGCCGGTGCCGTCACCGAAATCGAGGTAGTCGAATTCGGAGTCGAGAATCCCCGACGAACCGCGTTGGCGGATGATGCGGCCGCGTTCGTCATAGGTGTTGAGCATGTAGTTGTCGTTGGAGTCGGCCCAGGACAGCATGCGATCGGACTCGTCGTAGGTGAAACGAGTGGTGCCGCCGTTGCCGTTCGTGACCGTGACCAGTCGGCCCGCGCTGTATCCGAAACCACGGACGGAAGTTGGCGTTTCGCCGTCCAGCACCGCGAGGCCGATGACCCGACCGTGTGCGGTGGCAACGCTGACGCGGTAGCCGCCCGAGTGGGTGATCTCCACCGGGTTGCCGTCGGCGTCGTAGTGGAATCGGATGCGGTTCTGGTGGCGGTCGGTGATCGCGGAGATCGCGTAGTTGCCCAGGGCGACGTCCAGACCGGCCAGCGCGGATTCAGGGGCGAAGTGCCAGATCAGTTCTCGGTCCGGGTCCCAGACACGGTAGCCGCCGACGTCGGTCCGGGTGAGGGTCCAGCGTTGCGCTCCCGCGAGCGGGACCACCGGCGTATCCGATTCGGGGTTCGGGTAGGCGAGCATGACGCCGTCCTCGGCGATCAGGGTCACGCCCTGTTCGCTGACCACAACGCGCATATCGAGGGTGGCGGACCAGGAAGGACCGAACCACCGACCGAATCGATAGTCGGAGCGGTGGCGGCGTTTCAGCACCAACCCCAGCACACCGGGCAGGCTCAGATCGGTTTCGGGGAGTAGGAATTCGCCGGTCGCCACGTCCACAGGATCTCGGCATACCTTGACCTCGTCCGGTTCCCGGTCTGACCTCGCCCCGTCATCGGCCACGGAATCATGCGCCCCGCTGTCATCGTGTGCACGGCTCGCGGCGTCCGGATCGTCCGGCGAGTGTTCCGGCTTGTCGGTCTCGCCGCCCGGTTCGTGGTCGGACCCGTTCGGTGCATCGTCCTCGGGTGCTCGTGTGTGCTGCGGGTCGTCGGCCCGGTTCGGGGAGTGCTCGTCGCCGTCGGCGTGGTCCCGATCGGGCGAGGGTCGATCACCATTCGAATGATCGCGATCCGGCGAACGCTGGTCGCCATCGGAATGATCGCGCCCCGGCGAATGTCGGTCGCCACCGGAATGATCGTGGTCCGACGGAGATCGGGAATCGCCTGACCAGTCGGGGGAATTCTCGTCGGGGTTCGGGCGGGCGCGAGTGTCGTCGGGTGTCCGCTGGCCGTCACCGTCGGCATGGTCCCGTTCGGGAGAACCCGAGCGGTTGTCCGGTTCGTGGGGCTTGGCGGCATCGGGGTCCGACTCGTGGGGACGGCCGGAGTTCGGATCGTGGTCTTCAGGGTTTCGGGCGGGACGTTCCGGAGAATCGTGATTGGGGCGGCCGCCCTCCGAATCGCGGCCGGGAGCGCGGGAATTCGCGGGGTCGGAGGTTCGCGGAGCGTTGGATTCGGGTGCACGGGCGGAGGGAGCCTCGGGCGCGCGCTGGGCGGGGTTCGGCCTGGCGGTATCACCGGCGTGCACGGATGACGGTGTGGTCGAACCATTCTGGGCCGGATCGGTGTTCGCCCGCTGGGACGGGGTTTCGGCGTCGCGGTGCGTGTTCGGGGAGTCCGAGTGCGGCGCTGCCGAATCGGGCTCCGAGGTAGCGCGGGTGGCCGGAGCCTCGTGCCCGGCCGAGTCCGCGTGTGGACCGGCTGTGTTCGGATCGTCGTGCGGGCGGGACTGCGGTGAATCCGGTTCGGGCGAGCGGGTTCCCGGCTCCGGACTTCGGTTCTCCGGAGCCGATCGAGAGTCGGGTGCTTCGGGCGATCCCGCGTCGGAACGGGTTTCGGGTGTAGCCGCACGCTCGGGCGCATCGGCGTGTGGCCCCGCCTCCGGGCTATCCGAACGCGGCGAAATCTCGGAACGGGGTGGGATCTCCGGGGTCTCCGACCGCGGCGGGGTCTCGGGCACATCGGAGCGCGGAGGGGTCTCACTCTCGGGCCGGGCGGGAGATTCGTTGTGCGGCTGCGACTCCGGCCCATCGGAGCGCGTCGGCGCCTCGTGTGGCGACTGATCGACGTTGTGTATCGCATCCGGCGAATCGGACTGGTGGACAGAGGGTTCGGGGCTGTCGTGTGCCGGCGGCGAGGAGTCCGGGGAATCTGGCTTGGCGGCCGGTTCGGGGGCTTGGGCGTGCTCGGGAGCCTCGGCGCGGGAGGGGGTTTCGGGCCGCGCGGCGGGACTGTCAGGACGCGCCGCCGCGTCGATCGAGGAGTGTGGTCCCGGACCGGCGTTCTCGGGGACGCCGGCGTGCGGGCTGTCGGGCTTCGGATTCGGTGCGAGAGAATCCATTTTGGGCGCGTGCGGACTACCGACATCCGGCAAGCCGTGGGTGGGGACGTCATCGGCCAAGCGAGTGACCCGCCGCGTCGCGTCGCCGACCTTGTCGAGTGCCGAGACGACCGGCTTCGCACTCCCCGCGCCGCCGGTGGCGACACTGATCAGCACATCACCGGTGAGCTGGCCCGCGAACTCGAACGGATTGGTGCGCGCGTCGTTCGCGAACGCGTCGACCATCGCCTTCGGGTCCGAGACCGCGACCACCAATCCGGTGCCGAGATCGCTCATGGCCGAAAGGTATTGGGCCGGATGAGTGACGTTGTAGGTGTCGCCGGGGTTCACCGAGCGGATGAACTGCACCATGCTCGTCAAGCCGGTGAGCAGACCGGACCCGAAGCTGTTCTTCGCCGCCTCACCGATATCCATCAGATCGGTGGCGTCGGCCAGCAGTTTCGAGGTGAACGGGGGCTCAGTGGGCGCGCGACCGGTGGCCTCGGCGATCTTGGCGGCGGCTTGGGATGCGGCGGTGTCGCGGCGTTCGCGCGCGTCGTGCAGGATCTGGCGGGCGTTGTCGCGGATCGGCGTCCAGGTGTCGGCCAGCGGTCCGTGTTGCTTCTGCTGGTCCCCGGACAGAGACTTCCACCACGCTGTCTTGCTGCGCGCCTCGGCGACCGCCCGCTTGTACTCGGCGATCGCATCTGCCGCACTGGCCTGCGCCGCGACGACCGCATGAGACCAGCCGTCCAATTCGGTCGCGGCGGTGGTGAACGATTCGGCACTGTCCCACCACAGTTTCGGCTGTTTGTCGTAGACGGCGTTGAATCCGTCAGCGCCTTCGCCGGTCCAGTCGGCCGCGTCGATCGTGCGCAGTGCGTCACCGGTCGAGGAGATCGCGGTGGCCATCTCGCGCAGGGTCTGCACCACCGAGTCGATCTCCGAGGGTTCGCCGCGGATCAACTCCTTCGGGTCCTCGCTCTGCCCGAGTTCGCGCTCTACGACCTCACCGCCGGTGGCGGAAACGATCTGGTCACCCAGGTCGTCCAGCCACTCCCCCACCCCGTCCGCACCCACTTTGTCGGCGACGGCGGAGGCGGCGTCCAATGCCTTGTCAGTCAGTTCGCCGACCTTCTCGACACCCTCGTCCCAGCTGTGATCGATGATGTCGACGAGATTGTCGATACCATCCCAGATCCCCAACGATCAGCCTTCGGGGTCCAGGATGGCTGCGGCCTGTTCGGCCCCGTCGGTGTCCCAGCCCGCCTTCGGGAGCCCGCCGTCGGACGGCACCAGCAGACTGGCGGGGTTCGACAGGACGTTGGCATTGGCGAGAGCCTGCGGTCCGACGGCCTGCACCACATCCCAGTTCTTGTCCATCTTCTCGACGGCCTGATCGAACGACGATTGGGAGTAATCGGAGTTGATCATCTGGTTGACGGGGTTGTCCGCGAGGGTCTCACCCCACGTCCGTTCCTTGATCTGATCGCTGGACAGGTGCGGATTGCCGAGCAGATGGGTGTACATCTGCTTGAAGGTGTCCGACGACTGCTGCTCCATCATGTAATAGCGCCCGGCGGCCAGACCGAGCGTCTCGGCAATCGAGTTGCCTGCCTGCACCAGGGACCGCACACCCCACGACCAGCGGCTGGTGAACTCCTCGAAGCCCTTCTGCACCGCCTCTTTACCGGCTTCCAGCGGAGTCAGGGTCAGCAGCGAGAAGCCACGGCCGGACGACGCCGTCTCCTTGACTCCCAGATCCGACAACTCGCCGATGACCGCGGTGATCCCCTGGGCGGCCTGCACCAGTACCTCCGGCGCGACGTTCAACTGCTCCGCCACGACTACACCCCCTGCTCCTGCGAAATCTGCTCATCGGTCACATTCGGCGGGAACGCCATCGGTGCCGCTCCCGTGATATCCACCGTCACCCCCGTCGGTTCCGCGCATCCGGCCGCGTATTCGGATAACCGCGATCCGCTCACAGTGCGGTACGGGTACTCGCGCTGCGGGTCCAGTTCACCACGTTCGGACAGCCAGTGCGCGTACTCCTCGACCCGGGTGAAAGTACAGATCCAGTCGACTCCGCCGTAGGAGGAGGTCATGATGCGCGAACCCGGGGCGAGCGGCACGAGCAGAACAGCCGCGTCGAATGCGTCACGGAGCGCGGGCGGATTTCCGAAACCGGCGTAGAACGCGTCGATCTCCGCGCGTAGCACTGCGATTCCCGGCCCCAGGTCGATCATGAAAGGAACCTCCCCGTGTTCACCTCGACCGTTCCCTTTCCGAACGATCGGATGCCAGCTTAGCGGTGTCGATGAGTGGCGGCCGCGCGGACGAGGCTCGCCGACAGATAGCGACGCCCGTCGAGAGGCTCTCTCATGACGAGCTACAGCTGATCACACCTAGGGTCGTTTAGATCTGGGAAGTTTGCTGACTACGGCTTCGTAGGAGTGGTCTATGAGTTCGAGGAGTTCGTCTTCGGGGATCTTGCCGCCGAGGGTGATGGTGTTCCAGCCGTAGCGGCCTATGTAGGAGGAGGGGGTCACGTCGGTGGGGTAGGCGTGGACGAGCTCGTCGGCTTCCTCGCGGGTTCGGCCGCATTTGAGCCCGATGGAGGTGGTGGTGTCGCCGAGGAAGGCGAAGATCTTGTCGGCGACCTTGGCGACCACGTCGCCTTCCCAGGGTTCGTCCTGCCAGGCACCGGGTTTGGCGAGGCAGTAGGCGAGGAGGTCGTCGTCCAATGGGGGTCCTCAGACTGGGAGTAGGCGGCCGACCACGGTGGTGAGCTGGCGGGCCGAGCGACATTCGTGCATCTCGATGATTTCGGCGTACTTCTTGGCGGCGGAGTCGCCTGTGCCCCATTGCTTTTCAGCTTCGGGGTTGAGCCAGTAGGCGTGTTTGGCGGTGGCGACCAGGCCGCGGAGGGTGGCCAGGGCGGGGTCGCGGTAGTTGGTGCGGGCATCGCCGAGGATCAGCAGGGAGGTGCGGCTGGTGACGGCGTCGGGCCAGTTCTCGGCGAAGCCTTCCAGCGCCGAGCCGTAGTCGGAATGGCCTTCGATGCCAACGACTTTGGACTCGGTGAAGATGCGGCGGGTGATCTGGTCCAGCGGGGTCGAGGAGTCGAAGAGCTGGGTCACCTCGTCGGATTGATCGACGAAGGCGAAGATGCGCACGCGGGAGAACTGTTCGCGCAGGGCGTTCACCATGAGCATGGTGAAGCTGGAGAAGCCCGCCACCGAACCCGAGATATCGCACAGCAGAACGAGATCCGGGCGGCCGGGTCGAGGCTTGCGGGTGACCAGGTTGACCGGGACGCCGCCGGTGGACATGGACTTGCGCATGGTCTTGCGCAGATCGATCTCACCGCGCCGGGAGCGACGACGGCGAGCGGCCAAGCGGGAGGCCAGGACTCGGGCCAGGCGCTGGCTGCTGCGGCGCAGTTCGTCGAGCTCGTTCTGCGAGATGCGCAGGAAATCGGCGTCCTCGGCCTGGCGGGCCACGCCGTAGGTGGCCACCCGTTCGCGGCCGATGCGTTCGGCGACGCGACGACGCGTCTCGGCTTCGACCGTGCCCCGGAAGGATTTGATGCGCTGGCGGGCGGTGCGCCTGCCGATCTCGTCGTCGAAGCCCGAATCGTCCATGCCCTTGGCGAGACCGGCGAGGATCTTGCTGACCAGGATCTCCGGCTGCAGGTCCTTCAGCGCCTGGTACGCGGAGAAGGACGGTCCGCCCGCGGCCTGGTACTGGCCCATCTGCTCGACCATCTGCGCGGCGAGCGCCTGCAACTGCTGCGCCTGCTCGGGCGACGGATCCTGCATCAGCAGCTCCGCCAGCATCTTTCGCAGTTCGATGATGTCCACGCCGCCGTCGGGGCGATACGGGATCTCGATCTCCTGCGCGCCGCTGCGCGCGCCGAGCGCGGCCGGGAACCACAGGTCGAACATGCCGTCGAAGGTGCTGCGCTGGGTGGTGCGGCGCAGCAGCGCGCACGCCAGGCCCTCGCGCACGGCCTCGCGGTCCATCAGGTCCAGCACGGTGAGCACCTGCCCGGCATCCACCGTTTCGGACGGGCCGACGGGAATTCCCCTGGCGCGCAAGGCTTCCACGAAGCCGACCAGGTGTCCGGGAATGCCGTGCTCGGCCGTCGGCCCGGGCACCGGCGCGGGTTTGCGGGCGGCGGGCGTGCCCGTCACCGCCCGCACCGCGGCCGAGACCAGGCCGCGCGCGTTGTTGGGCGCCCCTGCGTTCGGCGCCCCTGCGTTCGGTGCCCCGGCCATGTCAGGCCAGCTTCAACTCGGACAGTGCGCGCACGTGGTCGGCCTGATGCTTGAGCACCACACCGAGCGTGGCGCGCACGGTCTTGTCGTCGATGTCCTTGGCGCCCAGCGCGAGCAGCGTGCGCGCCCAGTCGATGGATTCCGCGACCGAGGGCAGCTTCTTGAGCTGCATACCGCGCAGCACGTGCACGATCCGCACCAATTGGGCGGCCACGGCGGGCTTGAGCTCGGGCACCCGGCTGGCCAGGATGCGACGCTCGAGCTCCTCGTCGGGGAAGTCGATGTGCAGGTAGAGGCAGCGGCGCTTGAGCGCTTCGGACAGTTCGCGGGTGGCGTTGGAGGTCAGCACCACGAACGGCTTGCGCACCGCGGCGATGGTCCCGAGCTCCGGCACGGTGACCGAGAAGTCGCTCAGGATCTCGAGCAGCAGGCCCTCGATCTCGACGTCGGCCTTGTCGGTCTCGTCGATGAGCAGCACGGTCGGCTCCGAACGCCGGATGGCGGTCAGCAGCGGGCGCTCGAGCAGGAACTCCTCGGTGAAGACGTCGGCTTTGGTCTCGGCCCAATCGTTTTCCGACGACGCCTGGATGCGCAGGATCTGCTTGGCGTGATTCCACTCGTACAGCGCGCGGGCCTCGTCGACGCCCTCGTAGCACTGCAGGCGCACCAGCTCCGCGCCCGCGACCTCGGCCACCGCCTTGGACAGCTCGGTCTTGCCGACACCGGCAGGGCCCTCGATGAGCAGCGGCTTACCGAGCCGGTCCGCAAGGAAAACCGAAGTGGCGGTGGCCTTGTCGGCCAGGTAGCCGGTGCGGGATAGACGCTCGATCACATCGTCGACCGACGCGAAGATCGGCTCCTGTACGGGTGCGTTCTGAGGAGCCACTGGTGCTGTCCTTCCTTCGGGATGCGGGGGCCGTCGGCTCCCGCACTCCACTGTGCCTACCTTCGCATTGTGCCGATGCCCGGGTACCGGCCTGCGACCGGTGCCCGGTTTGTCCTACACGGGCCGGATCTGGCCGTCGCCCCACACGATCCATTTGGTGGAGGTCAGCTCGGGCAGGCCCATCGGGCCGCGCGCGTGCAACTTCTGGGTGGAGATGCCGATCTCGGCCCCGAACCCGAACTGCTCACCGTCGGTGAACGCGGTGGAGGCGTTGACCATGACGGCCGCGGCGTCGACCCGGCTGGTGAACGCGCGCGCCGAGCGCAGATCGGCGGTCACGATGGCCTCGGTGTGCCCGGTGCCCCACCGGTTGATGTGGTCGATGGCGGCGTCCAGGCCCGGGACCACGGCCAGCGCGATGTCCAGGGACAGGTATTCATCGGCCCAGTCGGTGTCGGTCGCGGGTACCAGACCCGGCAGATCGCCGTGGACGGTGACGCCGTTGTCCTCGAGCGCCTTGATCAGCCGCGGCACGGCGGCCTCGGCGATGGCCTCGTCGATCAGCACCGTCTCGGCGGTGTTGCACACGCTCGGGCGACGGGTCTTGGCATTGATCAGGATGCTCTCGGCCATGTCGAGGTCCGCGTCGGCGTGCACGTAGACGTGGCAGTTGCCGGTCCCGGTCTCGATGGTGGGCACCGTCGCATCGCGCACCACGGCATTGATCAGGCCCGCGCCGCCGCGCGGGATGACCACGTCCACCAGGCCGCGCGCCTGGATCAGGTGGGTGACGCTGGAGCGGTCCTCGGCCGGGAGCAACTGCACGGCGTCCTGCGGAATCCCCTGTGCGGCAAGCGCTTCGCGCAACACCTCGACCAGAGCGGCATTCGAGTGCACGGCGGAGGAGGAACCGCGCAGCAGGGCGGCGTTGCCGGATTTGAGCGTGAGCCCGAAGGCGTCGACGGTGACGTTCGGCCGCGCCTCGTACACCATGCCCACCACCCCGAGCGGCACCCGCACCTGACGCGTCTCGAGGCCGTTCGGCAGCGTGGAACCGCGCACGACGACACCGACGGGATCGGGCAGTCCGGCCACCTGACGCAGGCCGGAGGCGATGCCCTCGACTCGCGCCTCGGTCAGCCGGAGCCGATCGAGCTGCGCGTCCGCGGTGCCACCGGAGGCGGCGGCGAGAATGTCCTCGGCATTGGCGGCGAGGACGCGATCCTTCGCGGCGAGCAGTGCGTCCGCGGCGGCGTGCAGTGCGGCGTCCTTCTCCGCGGTGGTGAGCTGAGCCAGCGTGCGCGATGCGACCCGGGCCCGGCGCGCCGCCTCGTGCACCACGTCGCGGACAGCGTCCAGTTCGGTGGCAGTTCCTGCAGTCATGGGTACAGCCTACTGACCTGCTGTCGGCCGCTCGCGGCGCGCATGGGAGTCCACATGCCGCCGCCGATCGCGAGCGGCGATACCGGGATCAGCAACCGCCTTCACGTCGCGATCGCCCGGCTCGCCCGGGCTCGGATCGACCGGCGCGGGTGGGTCGCGCCGTCTACGGTGACCTCATGACCGCGAGCATCCGGCTGTCGTCGCCGCCCGGCCGTTGGGTTCTGCTGGCCACCGTCCTGGGATCGGGCATGGCCATGCTCGATTCGACCGTCGTGAACGTCGCGCTACCCCGCATCGGCGACGATTTCGAGGCCTCCATGGCGGGCCTGCAGTGGACGGTGAACGCCTACACGCTGACCCTGGCCGGGTTGATCCTGCTCGGCGGGTCGCTGGGCGACCGGTTCGGGCGCAGGCGGGTGTTCGTGATCGGCGTCGTGTGGTTCGCCATCGCCTCGGCGTTGTGCGGTGCCGCACAGGATATTTCGATGCTCATCGCGGCGCGAGCGCTGCAGGGCGTCGGCGGCGCGCTGCTGACGCCGGGATCGCTGGCGATCATCCAGGCGTCGTTCGCCCAGCAGGACCGGGCGCGTGCGGTGGGCGCGTGGTCGGGCCTCGGCGGCGTGGCCGGCGCTCTCGGACCGTTCCTGGGCGGCTGGCTCGTGGAGGCGGTCGGGTGGCGCTGGGTGTTCCTGCTGAACATCCCGCTCGCGGTGGTCGTGGTGCTGGTGACCGCGAAACACGTTCCCGAGACCCGTGATCCGGACGCGCACGGCAAGTTCGACGTGCTGGGCGCGGCGCTGGCGGCGTTGTGCCTGGCCGGAATCACGTACGCGCTCACCATGGCTCCGGAGAAGGACACCAACCGGGCGCTGGTGCTTGCCGCCGCCGTCGTGGGCATCGCGGCGGGTGTGGGGTTCGTCGTCATCGAACGCAGGCGCTCGTCGCGCACCGACGGCCCGGGAGCCATGCTGCCGGTGGACGTGTTCGCCTCCAAGCAGTTCACGGCCATCAATGCCGTCACCTTCGTGATGTACGGCGCGATGAGCGTGGTCTTCTTCCTGCTCGTGCTGACACTGCAGGTCGTGGCCGGTTTCAGTCCGATCGTCTCGGGTGCGGCGATGCTGCCGGTGACCGTGCTCATGCTGTTGTTCTCCGCGCGCGCGGGCGCCCTGGCGCAGCGGGTGGGCCCGCGTCGGCCGATCGCCGCCGGTGTGCTGCTGGCCGCCGCGGGCATGCTGCTGATGGCCCGCATCGGCGAGCACACCTCGTATGTCACCGATGTGCTTCCCGCCGCGATCATCTTCGGCGCGGGCCTGACCCTGGCCGTGGCGCCGCTGACCGCCACGGTGCTGGCGACCGCCGACGAGCGGCACGCGGGCGTGGCCAGCGGTGTCAACAACGCGGTGGCCCGCGCGGCCGGACTCCTTGCGGTGGCGGCGATTCCACCGCTCGCGGGGTTGACGGGTGCGGCCTACACCAATCCCGCCGACTTCGAGCACGGATTCCGCATGGCGATCATCTCCTGCACCGTGCTGATGGTCGCCGCGGCGATTCTCACGGTCTTCACCGTCCGCGACGACGCCCTGCGCGCCGCACCCGAATCCGCCGAACCGCTGTGCCGAGTGAACTGCCCGGTCGCCGCACCCCCGCTGGAACCCTCTCGCGTGGCCGGGGAATACGGCCCGACTCCGACCCGTTAGGTTGGTTGCCATATCCACGAACGTGCTGACCAGTCGAAAGGCCCGGCCATGACCGAATCGAATTCCCCAGCGGCACACTCGGAACCGGTGATCACCGAGGTGACCGACACGGTCCCCCGCTTCTTCCGCGTCAGCGTCGACGGCGAACGCGCGGGCCTGACCTCCTATGTCGACCACGGCAACCAGCGCATCTTCTTCCACACCGAGGTCGACGACCGTTTCGCCGGTCGCGGCCTCGCCGGCCGTCTGATCGGCGCCGCCCTGCAGCAGACCCGCGCCGCCGGCAAGCGCATCGTCCCCATCTGCCCCTTCGTCGCGGGCTACCTCCAGAAGCACCACGACTACGACGACATCGTCGACCCGGTCACCCCCGGAGCCCGCGCGGCGGTCGACTCCGCCCTGGGCTGAACGCATTTCGCCGCCGAGTCACATCGACGGGTCGAGCCCGCCCCGCCGATCGCCGGGCGTGCGACCGAGTACACGGCGATACGCGTCGATGAACGCACTGGGAGACGCCCACCCGCAGTGGTGCGCGGCAGCGGTCACCGTCTCCCCTTCCGCGAGCAATCGCACCGCTCGGTGCAGGCGCAGACGCGTGCGCCACTGCGGATAGGTCATCGCGAATTCGGTGCGGAAGAGGCGGGTGAGGGTGCGTTCGCTCGCGCCGACCGCGCGGCCCAGATCAGCGAGCGGCCGACTCGTGGCGAGGTCGTCCTCCACGAGGCGGCAGGCTCGGCGAAGCCGGTCGTCGCGGGCCACGGGCAGCGGCAGGGACTGATCGGGGCTGCGGGCTATTCGATCCAGCAGCACCTGCCGCAGTCGCAGCACCTCCGCCTCGGGCAGGTCGCCGGGATCCGAGCAGGTGATGATGAGTTCCCGGAGCAACGGATGCGCCGCGATCACGGCGGGCGCGCCGCGGCCCGGCATCGGATCCGGCGCGAAGCCGACGCAGTGAAATCGCGTCGGTCCGTAGAAGCTGTGCTCGTGCCAGTATCCGGCGGGAATCCAGATGGCGCGGTCGGCGGGTGCGATCCACGAGCCGCCTTCGGTACGGACCTCGGCCGCACCGGAACTCGGGTACACGATCTGATGCTGATCGTGCCGGTGCCGACCGATCCGCGCGCCACCGGCCAGTACCTGCGATGCGGTGGCGCCTTTCGCATCGTGGCGGATTTCCGACATGATGTGGCATTTTATCGGAAGCCCGCCATCACGCTCGGTTCGTACGCTCATCGGACCGAATGAGGGGAGGACCCTGCGATGGTGAGCACCGACGCGGTCACGACGGCCGGCGACGATACCCGCTCGGCGTGGAATCGCATGCGGCACTGGGCGATCGCGCACGCGGTCGATGATTTCTACCAGGGACTGGTGCCGGCGAGCATCCCGTTCTTCGTGCTGGAGCGGGACTACAGCTATGTCGCCGCCTCCGGACTGGCGCTGGCGGCGACGCTGGGAAGCGCACTGCCACAACCGATCCTGGGCGTCGTCGCGGACAGGTGGCGACTGCCCTGGCTCGCACCCGCGGGCGTCGCGGTGGCGGGCATCGGCGCGGGCGCTTCCGGCCTGGCCCCCTCCTATCCCCTGGTGTGGATTCTGTTGCTGCTGTCCGGACTCGGCGTGGCGGCCTTTCATCCCGCCGCCGGACGCGACGCGCGGCGCGCGGCCGGGGCGAGCGCGGGCGCGATGAGCTGGTTCGCGGCGGGCGGCAGCGTCGGGTTCTTCCTGGCTCCCGCACTGGCGACGCCCGCACTCGACGCGTTCGGAGTGGGTGCGACGGCCCTGTTCCTGCCGCCCGCCGTGCTGATGGGGTTCGTGCTGTGGCGGCATCAGCAGCGAACGAGCCGTCACCACGCCACCGCGAGCACGGCGGCGGGTCCGGACCGCTGGCTGCCGTTCGCGATTCTCACTCTGGTCGAGGTGATTCGCTCGACGGTGTTCATCGGCGTGAACACCTTCATCGTCCTGTACTGGATCAACCATCTGGGGGCGTCCCGGACCCTGGGTGGGGCGGCGCTGACCGCGTTCCTCGTGGGTGGCGTGGCCGGAACGCTGTCGGGTGGTCGGCTGGCCGATCGGATCGGGCTGGTCCGCACGATCCAGATCGGCGGTCTCGCAGTCGTTCCCGCGTTGATCGCGGTGCGCGTGACACCCGATCCGGTGTGGGCGCTCGCCCTGGCCGCGCTTGCGGGCTTCACCGCCAACATCCCCTTCGCCGTCCTGGTGAAACTGGGTCAGGACTATCTGCCGAGCCGCCCCGGCACCGCCGCGGGCGTCACCCTGGGTCTGGCCGTCAGCGCGGGTGGGCTCTTCGCTCCGATCCTCGGCGCGATCGCCGACGCGCACGGCCCGCAGGCCGCCCTCACCACCCTGTGCGTCCTGCCGGTGGCCGCCGTCGCACTGGCCGTGTTCCTACCCGAACCGGCATCGGCATGACCGGCGATCTCGACGCACCGTCGCGGAAGAGCGGCCGAGAGGGACTACCGTGCGGGTATGGCGCGAATTGTTGTGGTGGGCAGCATCAATATGGATGTGGTGACGACCGTGGGGCGGCGGCCGGAGCCCGGGGAGACCGTGAACGGGGAGGGGTTCTCGCTGGTGCCGGGCGGGAAGGGGTCGAATCAGGCGATCGCGGCTCGGCAGGCGGGGGGTGAGGTGGATTTCGTGGGGGCGGTCGGGGACGACATGTTCGCGACGGCGCTGCGAGAGGTGTTGAGCGATGCGGGAGTGGGGGTTTCGCGGCTACGGGAGGTGCGGGGGGCGAGCGGCGTCGCGGCCATCGTGGTGGACGGGGGTGGGGAGAACAGCATCATCGTGGTGGGCGGGGCGAACTCGACGATGACCGAACTCGAGGCCGCGGATCTGGATGCGATCGCGGCGGCGGATGTGCTGATGTGCCAGTTGGAGATTCCGGAGCGGACGGTGCTGGCCGCGGCGCGGCACGCTCGAGCACACGGGACGACCGTGCTGTTGAATCCCTCACCCGTGCGCGAACTTTCGCCGGAGTTGTGGGCGGAGATCGATGTGGCGGTGGTCAACGAGGGTGAGTCCGAGCAGCTGGAATCGGAGCTCGCGGCGGTTCCGCACGTGATCGTCACGCTGGGAGCGGCCGGGGCGAAGTACCGGAGTCCGCACGGCTCCACGCTGTCGCATCCGGGTGTGCGGGTCGAGGTGGTGGACACCACCGGAGCGGGCGACACGTTCACCGGAGCGCTCGCGGCGCAGTGGCATCGGGGCCCGGAGGTGGCACTCGCCTGGGCCTGCACGGCGGGCGCGCTGGCGACCACGAAACTCGGCGCCAGCGCGTCCATTCCACGGCAGATAGAGATCGAGCAGCTGCTCAGCGACAACCTCGAACTGAGCTAGGAGGCGCTGGCCGCCGGAGTCTTGCGGGTGTGCACGGCGACCAAATCGGAGATCTGCCTGCCCACTCGCTCGATCGGGCCGGTGCTGCGGGTCGCGAGCGACATGACCACCGCGCCTTCGACGGCCGCGACGATGGTGGTCGCCAGCGATCGCGCGGTCTCGGGTTCGACGTCCTCGGCCTCGAGCCGATCGGAGAGGATCTGCTCCCACTCGGTGAAGGTCTCACCCGCCACGTCCGCGGCATCGGAGGACTCCGCGCGACCGAGCGCCGCGGCGACGATGGGGCAGCCCGCCGCGAAGTCGGACGCGATGAGCCCTTCGCGCCACATGGCCGGGAATGCGGCGATGCAGGAGGCCAGGTCCGCGCCCGCGGTGAAGGTGCGAATGGCGGCGCTGGAGGCTTTCCCCGCGGTGCGGGTGGCCTCGGTGACCAGCTCGGCCTTACCGCCCGGGAAATTCAGGTAGATCGAGCGACGGGAAATGCCGCTGTGCTCCAGCAGTTGCGAAATGCCGGTGCCTGCGATGCCGTAGCGGCGCATGAGGTCGATGGCACTGTCGACCAGCCGATCACGGGCACCCATGACACGCACCTCTTCCTGTATACCGATCGGTCTAGACAAGTGTAGCGCCTTTCGCTGGACACCTTGCCAGAACAGTGACCGAAAGGTGCGCGCGACCTCGTGCAACCAGACGAACGCGGCGAATATGCCCGCCACCGAGAGCGAATTACCGATACCCATCCGTGGATCAGCTCCGGCGAGAATGCGGCGGATTCCACATGGACAGAACCCCCCACGCTTGCCGGATGGGGATCAAGGCATTACCGTTTTGGTAAACCGATCGGTCTACCCGGTGGTAGATCCGCTCCGACACCCCGACGAGTATTCGAGGTTCCGCGATGCCCGCACTGCACGATCCACTGCCCTTGGCCTCGGGCCAGGTGCTCCCCAACCGAATCATGAAGTCCGCCCTGAGCGAGGGCCTCGGCACCGTCGACAATGCCCCCGACGAGCGCCTGGAACGACTCTACGCACGCTGGAGCGAGGGCGGCTACGGCTTGATCGTCACCGGCAATGTGATGGTGGATCGACGCCACTGCGGAGAACCGGGGAACGTCGCGATGGAGGACGAGCGCGATCTGGACGCTCTGACGCGATGGGCGAAGGCGGGTAAGAACGGCGGCAGCAAGGTCTGGGTGCAGCTGAATCATCCGGGGCGGCAAGCCAATCCGATCGTCACCCGGACCCGGGCCGTGGCCCCGTCGGCGATCGGGCTCGGCATTCCGGGTATCCCCGCACCGCGCGCGCTGACCGAGGACGAGATCCTCGACATCATCGCCCGCTTCGGGGCGGCCGCACGGGTGGCCGAGGCCGCGGGCTTCGACGGGGCTCAGATTCATGGCGCGCACGGATACCTGGTGTCGCAGTTTCTGTCTCCGCTGTCGAATCAGCGCACCGATTCCTGGGGCGGGGATCCGCAGCGACGCAGGCGATTCGTGCTCGAGGTGGTGCGCAGCATCCGCGCCGCGGTGAGCCCCGGGTTCGGCGTCGGCATCAAGCTCAATTCGGCCGACTTCCAGCGTGGCGGTTTCACCGAGGACGAGTCCCGCGCCGTCATCGAACAGCTCTCCACCCTGGACCTGGATCTCATCGAGATCAGCGGCGGCAGTTACGAATCCCCCGCCATGATGGGTCGCCCGCGCACCGCCTCGGCCCGCACCGCGGCCCGCGAGGCCTACTTCCTCGACTACGCCGAGACCGCCCGCCGGGCCGCCGGATCGGTGCCGATCGCCGTCACCGGCGGCTTCCGTTCGCACGCCGCCATGTCCGATGCCGTCGAGAGCGCGACCTGCGATGTGATCGGTCTGGGCCGGCCCACCGCCGTGATCCCCACCGCCGCAGCCGATCTGCTGACCGAGCGCACCGATGTGCTGCGCACCCCGTCCATCTCGCTCGGCGTACCGCGGCGCCTGGCCGCCACCAGCGGGGTCAAGGTGTTCAACGGCGCGATCGACCTGCAGTGGCACACCGATCAGCTGCATCTGCTGGGTGCGGGCGAGAACCCCGATCCGGGCCGCTCCCCCTGGCGCACCGCCGTGATCATGGCGCGCCGCAACGGGTTGGACGCGTTCCGCAGCAAGCGATCCGCCGCTCCGCGTTCGACCGCCGACCGGGCCGCGCGCAAGTTCGCGCGAGAGCGCGCACTCGGTCGCGCCATCATGAACCCCACCGTCCGCGCTCTGGACAAGATCGGTGTACGGACCACCCTGGCCACCGAGATCGAGACCATCGGCCGCAAGTCCGGCGAGCCCCGCCGCGTCCCCATCTCGCTCCTGCCGGACGAGTCCGGCGCGTGGGCCATCTGCCAGCACGGCCTGCGCTCGGGCTGGGGGCTCAACATCTCGGCGAACCCCGCCATCCGTGTGCGCCAGGGTGATACCTGGCGCAACGCCACCGCGGTCCTGCTGCCCGAGGACGACGTGGTCGCCCGCAGCAAGACCTTCGCGCCGCACCCGCTGCTGGCTCCGGTGGCCCGAGCGGCCTTCGCCGCCCTGGAAACCGCACCGATCACGGTCAGGATCACCTTCACCGATTGACGCCCGCCCTCCGGTGAACAGGACGCCATCGGGAACGAGTCCCCCACGCCGCCCGGGTGAACGCCGCGACGGGCCGGGCGGTGTGGAGAACGGCGTTCGGCGCAGCGGACCGCCGCGCCGAACGCGACGGGGTACTCAGAGCCCGGGCCGCACCAGGATCTGAATGTGGTCCTCGGGGTTGCGCAGCGAGTCGATCGCCCCCGCTACACCGTCGAGGCCGACCTCGTCGGTGATCAGCGACGCCGCGTCCACGGTGCCATCGGCGATGCGGTGCAACGTCTTCGCGTACTCCTCGTGCGGGTAGACCATGCACATCTGCAGGGAGATGTCCTTGTAGATTCCGACGATCGGCCGGATCACGTCCTCGGTCATGACCGCGCCGATCTGCAGGATGGCGGTCTCGCGCGGCACCTTGTACATGAGGTCGTTGAGCAGACCGGGCACCGAGGCGCACACCCAGACGTGCAGTTTCTGTCCGGGAGAGGCCAACTCACCCCACACCTCGATCGGATCCTCGACCGCCGGATCCACGGCTCGGTGCGCGCCGAGCCGAATCGCCGCCTCGCGCCGTAACTTCGACGGATCCGAGGCCACGATCGGCGCGACGCCGCGCTCGGCCAGCGCCGCCACCGCGCCGAGACCCACCGGGCCGCAACCGATCACGACCCCGGTGCCCTCGGGGCCGATGCCGGTGCGCGCGACATTGCCGAAGCCGACCGCGAGCGGTTCGGTCATGGCCGCGACGTGCGGGGGCACGTGCCGCGGAATCGGCTCGAGCGCCATGGCCTGCAACACCATGCGCTCGCCGTAGCCGCCGGGGAAGTCGTTGGAATACCCTACGCCGTGAATACCGCCCGCCGTGTCCAGCGCCCACGGGAGCGCAACGACGTTCTGCCCCTCGACGAATGGCGTGTCCGGTCCCGCGCCGATGACCCGGGCCGCGAGTTCGTGACCCATAACCAGATCGCGGTGCGGGTCGAAGAGGAAGGTGGGAACGCCACTGTCGCGAGAGGCCTGGAGGAATTCGTCGGTGTAGTCCAGCGCCTGTTTGTCGGAGCCGCAGACTCCGCAGGCGATCGTCTCCACCAGCACCTGGCCGGGGCCCGGTACCGGTTCGGGAACCTCGTCGACCACGAGCTTCCGATTGCGCATGACAACCGCGCGCATAACTAGTGTCCTTCCGGCTGTAGGGCGGCCTGCAGGGCCTGGGCGTGCCGTTCGAAGGCGGCTTCCACGCCCGCGCGCATTCCGGACATCAAGCGCTCGCTGTTCGCGCCGGCCCAGTCCAGGGAGGCCACGCGGGGGCGATTGGCGCCGGTGAAGTGTGGGATGACGTGTTCGGCGAACAGCCGCATGGAGCGCTGGGTCGCGTCCCGATCGGCGATATCGAGAGCCAGCATCAGGAAGGTGCCGAAGCCGCCGGACTGTTGCGCGAGCGCCTCGATGGTGGCGATGGCGTCCTCGGGAGTGCCGATGGTGGCGCGGCCGAAGGCGGGGAAGCCGGGTCCGGTCCACTGCTCGACGGCAGCGGCGGGGGTGTTCTCCCACGGCACGCCCATCCCGCTGAGCTTCTCGATGTACTCGGTGAGATGCCCTATGCCCCACTCCGCTTCGCGGCGGGCCTGCTCGCGGGTTTCGGCGATATGCATCGGGGCCACCAGCCTCCACCGGTCGCGATCGACGGCGTGGCCGTTGGCGGTCATGGTCTGCTCGTAGATCTTCCAGTTCGGAAGCAGCGCATCGTAACCGCTGGGATCCGAGGCGGCCAGCGACAGCAGACCCGCGCCGTGCCGTCCGGCCAGCACGGCTCCCGACGGCGAGATCGTCGATGCCACAGCCATTTCCAGGCCGCCCCGCTGGTAGGGCAGCAGTTGCAGGCGTGCCTCGTCGAGCTCGAACCAGTCCGTCTTGGCGCTGACCACCTCACCGCGAAGCAGCCGGGTGATCACGTCCATGGATTCGTGCATCATGTCGCGCTGACGCGGTTGCGGCACGCCCATCATCGAGGCGTCCGAGGCCAGCTGGCCCGGCCCGATGCCCATCATGACGCGCCCCTTGGTGAGGTGGTCGAGCAGGCAGAGCCGGTCGGCCAGCATCATCGGCTGGTGGTAGGGCAGCGAATTCACGCCCGTGCCCAGCCGGATGGCGCTGGTGCGCTCGGCGGCCGCGGCCAGGAACACCTCGGGTGCGGAGATGATTTCCATCCCGGCGGAATGATGCTCGCCGACCCAGGCTTCGGCGTAGCCGAGTTCGTCGGCCAATTCGATCATCTGCAGATCCCGCTGGATCTGCAGGGTGGGATTGCCGGTGAGCGGATGGTAGGGCGCGATGAAGAAACCGAACCGGGTGGGGCCGGATGCGGTGGGCTGATTCACTGGTCGATGCTCCTTAGCGGAATATTCAGTTGTGCTCCGTCGCAACGTGATCCACCGGGGCTCTGGCGAAGAACGCTGCGGCCCGCCGTCACGGGACGGCGGGCCGAGTCCGATCGACCGATCAGCCGCGGGCCCATTCGTGGCCCCAGTAGCTGTCGGCCGTCATCTCCTCCGCGACGTAGTCGTCGCCGACCAGCATTCCCTCGCAACCGAATTCGAGGTCCCAGTTACCGGGGGTGCGGACGTAGAAGGAGATCATCTTGTCGTTGGTGTGCCGGCCCAGCGTCGAGGACAGGTGGTAACCGGCCTTGTTGACGCGGTCCAGGGTGCGCCCGACCTCGTCCAGGGTGTCGACCTCGACCATGATGTGCACGATGCCGGGACCGTCCGGGCGCGAACCCGGAATCAGCGCGAGGCTGTGGTGGCGCGGGTTCACGCCCATGAATCGGATCCAGATCGGATGCTCCGGCGGACCGACCCGGAAAGAACCGCGCGAGGCGAAACCCAGTACCTCCGTGTAGAACTGGCGAGCCTCCTCGATATCGCGCACCGGCAGCACCACGTGGCCGAGGCCCAGATCGCCATTGACGAAACGCGCGCCGAATCTGGTCAGGATCGGTGTGTGATCCAGCAGCGGCCCGTGGAACACCTCGATGGTGAATCCGGAGGGGTCCACGAAGCTGATCGCCTCTTCGACATGACGATTCGCGGATTCGGCGAGGGTCAGCGCGGTGACCGAAACGCCCGCCTTCTCCAGGGTCTCCTGGACCAGGCGCAGCGAACGACCGTCGGCGACCTGCCAGCCGACGGCGATCACCTCGTCGCGCTCACCGGGGACCAGTTCGAGCCGATAGGTGTGCTCGTCGGTCCGCAGGTAGATCGACTCCGGGTTGGGCCCGGTTCCCTCGGCGAAACCGATGGTGTCGAAGGCGAACTCGCGCCACGCGTCCGCATCGGCGATGCGGGCGCGGACGTAGCCGAGGGAGCTGAAGGAAGCCATGATGGGTACTCCTCGCGGATCAGGGTATGAGCCGATTACTCGGTGGTGCGAATCACTCGTAGGTGCGGATCACTCGTAGGTGACCGAGACGTCGTCGGTCACCGGAACCGACTGGCAGGCCAGCACATAGCCCTCCTGCAGGTCGGCCTCTTCCAGAACTTCGTTGCGGCGCATGGATACTTCGCCGGACACCACCCGGCACACGCAGGCGCTGCACGCGCCCTCGCGACAGGAGTACGGCGCTTCGATCCCCTCGGCGAGCAGCACGTCCAGCAGGGTCTGCCGGCGCGGCCAGGTGATCTCGTGCGTCTCGCCGTCCAGTTCGACTCGGGCCGTGGCGTTGTCGCCCGGATCGGTCGCGGCGTCCGGATCCGCTGTCGTGGAGCCGGTTTCGAAGGGGTTGCCGGACAGGGAGACGAACTTCTCGCTGTGCACGCGGGTGCGGTCGGCTCCCAGCGAGGCCATGGCGGCGCTCACCGCGCTCATGAACGGCGCCGGGCCACAGGTGAACACCTCGCGGGCGGCCCACGGCTTCGCCAGCGCGGCGAGCTGTTCGACGCTGGGCAGGCCCTGCACCGATTGCAGCCAGTGCAGCACGACCAGCCGATCCGGATGCGCGACGGCCAGGTCCGCCAGCTCCCGCGCGAAGATGACGGCGTTCTCGTGCTGATTGGCGTAGACGAGCGTGACGTGTCCGCTCCCGCGCGCCAGCACGGCCTTGAGAATGGACAGCACCGGCGTGATTCCGCTGCCGCCGCCGAACAGCAGCAGATCCTCATCCAGCGACGACGGTGTGAAGAGTCCGGCCGGCGGCAGGACCTGCAGCTCGAGGCCCTCGACCGCGTTGTCGCACAGCCAGTTCGAGCCGTAGCCCTCGGCGGTCCGCTTGACGGTGACCTTGAGCGGCCCGTCTTCGTGCGGTGCGCTGGAGAGCGAATAGCAGCGGCTCACCGAGCCGGTGAGATCACTCGGAATCCGCAGCGTGAGGAACTGGCCGGGCCGGTAGCCGAACCGATCCGAGTGCGCCGCATCCGGAGTCAGCTCGATCGACACCGAATCCTCGGTCTCGCGCACCACACGCACGACGCGCATCGAGGCGATCCCGCTTTCCTGCCGCACCGTCACGACGGCCGCCTCCGCGTCACGCCGCGTCACGTCGTCGGCCCGCGTCGAGCCCTCGGCGGCGTCACCCGAGGCGTCCGGCCGCGGGCCGGCCCCGGACTGAGTACCGGCGGCGAGCCGGGCCGCACCGGGCTCGAACTCTGTCACCGTCATTCGCTCCACCAGTTCCATTCCTATGCTGACACTTTCGATCTACCGGGCCTACGATCTACCAGGCCTTCGATCCACTGGGCCTTCGATCCGCTGGGCACCGGACGCCGCGGGCGCGCGGGTCCGTTCGCCGAATCCGAGTCCCTACGCCAAAGTCCGGCCGCGGGTGCGCACGTCCACATCACGGGTGCTCCGGTGCAGAACGCCCGCCTCCACCGCCGCCTCGATGCTCTCGCGCAGCGCGTGGCAGGTGTGGGCGTGCGAGCGCAGTCCGCCGGTCGGCAGTTCCGTGCAGGCCGCCACGGCGGTCTTGTTCCACTGCACGCTGGTGTGCTGGGGGCTGAACTTCTCCACCAGCACGCAGGTCCCGCAGGACCGGCACGAAACCTGTTCCATGGCTCTGCCTTTCAGGCGTGCGCGGCGGCGGTCGTGGATTCGCTGCCCTCGGCGGCCGCACGCTTGGCGAGGTTGTCCGCGACCTCGACCTCCCACGCGGCGACCGCGCGGGTGGTGTCCACCTCGAACTCGAAGCGGGTGGTCATCTCCTCGGTGACGTCCGCGGCGTCGGTGTAGAACTGCTCGTACCACCGGCGCAGCTGGTAGACCGGTCCGTCCTCCTCGCACAGCAGCGGATTGTTGATGCGCGACTTGCGCTTCCAGATGTTCGCGTCCTGCTCGAAGCCCTTGCCCAGTCCGCCGACGAACTTCTGCGCGATCTCCTCGGCCTGCTCGGGCGAGACGCCCGAGGGCCGCTTGGCGATCGCGCCGTACTGCAGCACGAACTGGTTCTCGTTGATCGGGTAGTGGCAGTTGATCAGGTACCCCTCGACCGTGAGTCCGGGGCTCTCGCTCTCGAGGTGGTCGATCATGTAGGAGGGCCCGTAGTAGGCCGCCTCGGACTGCAGAACGTTCTTGCCGCCCAGGGCTTTCGCGGTCGCGCCCATCATGTCCTCGCGGGAGATCGAGGTCATGAACTGGCTGGCGGTGTGGCCCTCGAAGACGTTCTTGAAGAAGGTCGGGAAGCCGTAGTGCACGTAGAAGAAGTGCGCCATGTCCACCACGTTGTCGATGACCTCGCGGCAGTTGGCGTCCACAATCATCGAGTTCCAGGTCCAGTCGGTCCACTCGTCGTCGAACGCGGCGTCGAGGCGCGGGATCGCGACCTCGGCCGGGGGCTGCTTGTTCTCCGGGTCGTTCCAGACGAAGAGCTGCTTGTTCTGCTCCATGGTCGGCCACGCCTTGGTGCGAGCCAGCGGCGGAACGCGGCGGGCGTACGGAATTCCGGCGCACTTGCCCTTGCCGTTCCAGCGCCAATCGTGGAACGGGCAGGCCAGCGAATCACCCTTGACGGTGCCGTCGGCCAGGTTTCCGCCCATGTGCGGGCAGAACGCGTTGAGCACGTTGAGTGCGCCGTCCTCGGCCGCGAACACCACGATCTCGGTGCCGAATGCCTTGACCGCGTGCGGTTTTCCGTCGCGGAAGGAGTCGGCCAGGCCCAGGCAGTGCCAGCCGCGCGCGAATCGGGTGGGCGGAGCGCCCGCATCGATGACTCGCACCTCACCATCGGTGGTGGTCATGTGAATTCCTCTCCCTTGCGTCAGTTCGATGGTTGCGGCCGATGTGACGCCGATGACAATGCGTGTCCCACTGGCCGGGAGGTTGCTACTGGTGTGCGAGACGCCCGAAAGCGGCTCGGTAGAACAGCAGCGGAGCAGCCTCGGAATGCTCGTTCAGCCCGCTCACGCGGGCGATCACGATGGTGTGGTCGCCGCCGTCGACCTCGTCGTGCAGCGTGCAGTCGATGGTTGCCATCGCGCCGCCCAGCAGCGGGGATCCGTTCCCCGACACGGTCCACTCGACCCCGGAGAATTTGTCCGCGCCGGGCCGCCCGAGCTGACGGCACAGCTCGGATTGATCGTCGGCCAGGATGTTCACGCAGAACCGCCCGGCAGCGCGGATGCGGGGCCAGGTGCTCGAGGTGCGGGCGGGAAAGAAGCTCACCAGCGGCGGGTCGATCGACAGCGACGCGAAGGATTGGCAGGCGAAGCCGACCGGCTCGCCCTCGTGGATGGCGGTGATCACGGTGACTCCGGAGCAGAACCGCCCGAGCACGGCCTTGAAGGCGGTCGGGTCGATCTGTTCGGACGCGCGATCGGGCGCCAGCACCGGTTCCACGGCGTCTCCTTTATTTCGGTTCGAAATAGGACTGACCGTCATAACAGCAGGTCGCGGCCGGGAGGCGTCAATATCGGGGTTCGGTCACCGAGACACGGATCCGTAGAACCTACGTAGTTCTCCCGATTCCACAGCGTGTGGCGCAGGGCACTGTGATGGGTAGCACAAGGTCCGAATCAGGCACATGCCTAATCGGCATAGTCCTAGACTGGATCACGATCCAACGGAGGTTACCCATGACCGTCGCATTTCTGCCCCCTGCGGAGACACGACCCGGCCATAACCCCATGCGCGCCAAAGATTCTCGGTCCAGTGCCGAAGTCCCGGTGTCGATGATCGAGCGAATGACTCTCATCCTGGACGCCTTCGACGCCTCGACTCCGACCCTCACGCTGCTCGGCCTCGTCGAGCGCACCGGCCTGCCGCGCTCCACCGTGCACCGGATCCTGGATCAGATGATCAAGCTGCGCTGGCTCGCGCACACCTCCGGCGGCTACCGCCTCGGCATGCGCGCCCTCGAACTGGGCGGACTCACCGCCGATCACAACGAGATCCGCGATGCGGTCAGCCCGCTGCTGCACGAACTGAGCCAGCGCACCGGCATGGTCGGACACCTCGCGGTGCTCGACGGCCGCGATGTGGTCTACCTGGACAAGGCCGGCGGCCGTTTCGCCTCCAGCCTGCCCACCCGCCTCGGCGGGCGCATGCCCGCGCACGCCACCGGCGTCGGCAAGGCCATGCTGGCGTGTCTCGAGCCGAACATCGCCGAAGCCGCGCTGCGCACCCGGCTGCCGCGCCTGACCCCGCGCACCATCTGCGAGCCCGAGGCCCTGGCCCGGGAGCTGCAACAGATCCGCCTGCGTCAGGGCGTGGCCATCGACCGCGAGGAGGCCGTCGTCGGAATCGCTTGTGTCGCAGCGCCGTTGCGCGGTCGCGGCACCGCACCGGCTGCCCTGTCGCTCTCCGGCCGCGCCGACGGCATGAGCTACGACAGGCTGGCCCGCGTCGTGCTCGAGGTCGCGCACGAGGCCGGTCGCACCCTGTTCCCGCGCCGTGCGCACTGGCGCTGAGCGGAGCCCGGAGATGCGCGGGCGATACAGTTCGATCATGACCGACGGTGGTGGCGCGCGCCCAGTTCAGGGCGGTGGCTCTCTCGCCGCTCACGGCGGTGAGCCGCAAGCGATTCCGGATCTGCCCACCACGGCGTGGGCGGTCCTGGGAATGCTCTCGCACGCGGAGGAACTCTCCGGATACGACCTGAAGAAATGGGCCGACTGGAGTCTGCAGTTCTTCTACTGGAGTCCGTCGTTCAGCCAGATCTACGCCGAACTCAAACGGCTGGAGAAACACGGCTACGCCACCTCGCGCACGGTGGTCTCCGAGGACGGCATGCGCGGCAAACGCATGTACGCCATTACCGACAGCGGCCGGGAAGCGGCCTCGCACTGGGTGAATCACTCCCCCGTCGAGCCGCCCGTGCTCAAACACAGTGTGATGCTCCGGGCCTGGCTCGGACATCTCGCCGAACCCGACCGGATGCGCGAAATCCTCAATCAGCACATCGATTACGCGGAACGAATGCGCACACTCGCGGCAATCGACGCCGAAGGTGCTGACGCAAATCCCGATTGGGCATATCCGAGCGCTGTGCTGCGCTGGTGCGTGAAGCATTACGAGGCCGAAAAAGAATTCGCCGAGGACCTGCTCAGCGACCTCGACAAGCTGGCCAGGAAGCGTAGCCGCCGGAAAGCCACGAGCAAGAAGAATTCCGAAGATTCCCACTGAACGGGCTCATCCATAGGCGGTCGACGGGCTTTGTGACACGGTTCACGCCATCGTGTTACCTACCCACAATGGAGGACGCAACATGTCCACCTCCGTCGAAACCGCGGTGTCACCCGGCGCCGCGCCTGACGAGTCCGGTCGCCTCGATGGCGCATCCAAGCTCAGGATCTATTCGGTCCTCGCGATCATCGTGCTGTTCACCGAGGTCGCCCCGATGCAGTACGTCATGGTCTCGGCGGCGCTGCGGCAAATCGCGCCCACGTTCCCCGAACAAGGCGCGAACATCAACTGGGCGATCATCATCTTCGGCGTCGTCGGCGCCGCGGTGTCACCGCTGATCGGCAAGCTCAGCGACATCACGGGCAAGAAGAAGATGTTCCTGCTCTGCGGTGTGCTGTTCATGATCGGCTGCGCCATCTGCGCGATCACCAGCAACTGGATGATGTTCCTGATCGGCCGCGGCCTCCAGGCCACCGCCATCGCCACCACGGTCATCTCCTACGGCCTCATTCGAGACCTGATGCCGCGCAAGCTGGTTCCGGTCGGTCTCGGCATCGCCTCCACCGGCCTCGGCGTCTCCGCTCTCGCCGGCCCGCTGCTGGGCGGGTACATCACCGATCACTACAGCTGGCGTGCGCTGTTCTGGTTCCTGTTCGCGTTCACCGTGATCATGATTCCGCTGCTGATCGTCGTGGTTCCCGAATCCAAGCTGCGCACCCCGCAGAAGCTGGACGTCATCGGCGCGCTGCTGCTGGGCGCCGGCGCCACCCTCACCCTGATCTACCTGGACAAGGGCCAGGATTGGGGCTGGAGCAAGCCCACCACGCTGGCCTGGCTGATCGGCGGCCTCGCGCTGCTGGCGCTGTTCCCGATCATCGAGAAGCGCGCCCGCAATCCGATCATGGACATGAAGCTGCTGTTCACCCCGCGCGTGAGCGTGGTGCTGTTCATCGCGCTGCTCGCCTCGTTCATGATCGGTTATCAGTCCTACGCGACCGGGTACATGACCCAGTCCCCGCCGTCCGCGGAGGTCGTGGATCAGGTCAAGGCCGCGACCTGGGATCAGGTCAAGACCGGTGCGCTGGCCCAGGCTCAGGCCCAGGCCGAAGCGCAGGCCAAGGCCGCACTGCCGCCGGGCGTGGAACTGCCGCCCGGCGCGGTGAAGGTGCCCGAGGAAGCCGTGCTCTCGCAGCTGCCCCCGGACATGGTCAAGGTGGAGCTGAATCCGGGATACACCTACGGTGACGGGTTCTCGCTGCTGAAGTTCGCCACACACATCACCCTCGCGCAATCGCTGATCGCCATGGCGTTCGGTTTCCTCGGCGGACTCTGGATCCGGCGCTCCGGCGCGCGGGCTCCGCTGGTGACCGCCCTGATCATCTCGGCCGGCAGCGCACTCGCCTATGCGGCGCTCTCGCACGGCTGGCAGACACTGGCATTGATCAGCGCGGTCTACGGCATCGCCTTCGGTTTGTATTACGCGGCAACGCCGAACCTCATAGTCGAGGCGGTGCCCGCGAAACAGCAGGGCATCAGCGCGGGCATGCTCGGCGTGATGCAGGCAATGGGCGCGGCCATCGGTCTGGCGGTCGCCACGGCATTCCTGAGCGCCAATCCGGTCAAGGCCGACGTGACGGTGCTTGGTCAGCCGACTGTCACCACCGATATTCCACTCGTGTACGCCGACAAGGGGTATGACATCAGTTTCTACTTCGTCGCGGGAGCCGCGGTCATCGCGCTCGTGGGCGCGCTGCTCATGCAGCACGGCCGCAAGCCCGCAACCGGTGGAACGGCATTCTGATCCGCAACTGAACCATCCCCACTGATCACACGTACAGCGGCCCGGAGGCGATATGCCTCCGGGCCGCTGTCACGCACTGGAAAACTCCGCGCTCATGGTCGCGCGCGGGCGGCGTCGGACGCACATTGTTTTCCGGTGAGCGGGACCCCACCTCGTTGTTCCGCGGCTCACATATTTCTATTAGTCATATGGCCGAAGTCGTGCGGCCCGAAGGAGGTGGTCGACGATGACTGGTGAACTCGATTCGATCGCGACCGCGGTCGCCACGATCGCGGCCGGCGGCATGGTGCTGGTCGTGGACGACGAGAACCGCGAGAACGAAGGCGACCTGGTGCTCGCCGCCGAGAAGGCGACAGCGGCGAACATCGGCTTCATGGTCCGCCACACCAGCGGCGTGGTCTGCGTTCCCATGGCGGGCGAGGATCTTGATCGACTGGCACTGCCGCCCATGACCGCGGTGAACCAGGATCCCAAGGGCACCGCGTACACCGTGTCCGTGGACGCGATCTCCGGTGTGAGCACCGGGATTTCGGCCGCCGACCGCGCGCACACCATGCAGCTGCTTGCCGATCCGCGCACGCGCGCGGACGAACTGTCGCGCCCCGGGCACGTGTTCCCGCTGCGGGCGCATCCGCGCGGAGTGCTCGGACGAGGCGGCCACACCGAGGCGTCGGTCGACCTCGCGCGCCTGGCCGGTCTGCGGCCCGCCGCGGTGATCGCGGAGGTCGTCGCCGACGACGGTTCCATGGCGCGACTGCCCGAGCTGCTGGTCATGGCGCGCGAGCACGAGATTCCGATCATCTCCATCGCCGATCTGATCGAATACCGGAAACGGCTGGAGCACAGCGTCTCCCGCGTGGTCGAGACTCGCCTGCCCACCCGCTTCGGCACTTTCCGCGTCGTCGGATACAGCGACGAGACCTCCGAGCACCTGGCCCTGATCCACGGCGAGCCCATCGGCGCCGAGGTGCTGGTCCGCATCCACTCCGAATGCCTGACCGGTGACGCTTTCGGTTCGCTGCGCTGCGATTGCGGTGAGCAACTCGACGCGGCGATGGAGGCCGTCGCCGAGGAGGGCAGCGGCATCGTCGTCTACCTGCGCGGGCAGGAGGGTCGGGGCATCGGTCTGCTGAACAAGCTGCGCGCCTACGAACTTCAGGACGACGGCGCGGACACCGTGGACGCCAACGTGCAACTCGGGCTGCCGATCGACGCCCGCAGCTACGGCGCGGCCGCGCAGATCCTCGCGGATCTGGACGTCATCTCGGTCCGGCTGCTGAGCAACAACCCCGCCAAGCAATCCGGGCTCGAGGCCCACGGCATCGCCGTCGCCTCCCGAATCCCCTTGCAGACCAGGCCCACCGAGCACAATGTGCACTACCTGCGGACCAAGCGTGATCGGATGAGCCACGCGCTGCCCGAGATCGACGCGGCGGTCGGATTTCACTGACGGTCGCCGTCGCGGGCGGTTGCCGCGGTGTGCGCCACGGAATGTCGGTGACGTTCGGGCGCACTACATCAGCCGCGCCACCTCCGCGCTCATGAGGAACCTGACGGCCGAGCCCCCGCGGAAGGCCGGTGTCCTCATCCTTGCCGACTACACCGCGTTCGAACGAGCGGAGACCTCGGTACGTGGCCGCGCGGGCTCTTCGGCACACCGGCGAACCCATCGCTAGGTAAGCATATGTTCATTTCAGAATGTCGTGGGATCCGAATTCCGGGCACGGCCTTCGGCGAGGTTCGAGCGTGTCCGTCCGGCGGCTGCGGTGAACTCGCTGTGCGCGAAGCGCCCTCGGTCACGGTAGGGAATCCGAATGATCGACCGGGTGGCCTTCGCCGGGGAGCGCAGTAGGGTCGGGGGCGCGATGCGGCGCGCGGATTGGCCGCGGATTGGCTAGGAGGAGACTGTGCCGAGCATTGTCAGCCGGATCGTTCCGGTGTATCTGCGAGTCATCGGGGCCAATCGGACGTTCGTCAGCGCCGAGGGTGCGCGCCGGCACATTCGGGAGCGGAGTCTGCGGCCACGGCCGTACGGACCGCCCCGGCTGTTGCGCTCGGATGTGTCGGTGTCGGTGGATCACAGCAGCGGGTGGCCGATCTATACCCTCACCCCGCGCGGAACGGCCAGGGGCAATGTCGTGTACGCACACGGCGGCGGGTGGGTCAACGAGATCGCGCCGCAGCACTGGACGCTGGCCGCGAACATCGCCGCGCTGTCGGGCACGACGGTCACCGTCCCCATCTATCCGCTGATTCCCTTCGGAACCGCCGGTGAGGTGGTCCCGGCATTCGCGAAGCTGGTGCTGGACAACAAGTCCCGCTACGGCGAGGTCTGCCTGGCCGGGGATTCGGCGGGCGGTCAGATCGCGCTGTCGACCGCGATTCTGCTGCGCGACGAGCACCAGGTGAAACTGCCGCGCACGGTGCTGATCTCCCCCGCGCTGGATCTGTCGCTGAGCAACCCCGAGATCGAGCGGGTTCAGCCCACCGATCCCTGGCTGGGCCAGGAGGGCTCGCACGTGCTCACCGCGCACTGGCGCGGGGAACTGCCCCTGTCCGATCCGATCGTCAGCCCGCTGTTCGCCGATATGGCAGGGCTCGGCCCGCTCAGCATCTTCTGCGGAACCCGGGACATCCTGAATCCCGACGTGCGGCTGCTCGTGGACAAAGCCCGTGCCGCGGGGGTCTCGATCGACTACCACGAGGGATCCGACCTGGTGCACGTCTACCCGCTGACCCCGACGCCCGAGGGCCGCACCGCACGTGCCGCGATCATCGACCGGCTGCGAGTCGCGTTGTCTCCCACCCGGGCACATCTGCCGCGCCCCTAGTTCACCACCTGCCCCGCGTAAGCACCGGCGCACAGCCTCACGCCGACACCAGGATCCGGATCACCGCGATTCGAATACTGGCCCGGGCCTTCACGATCCCGGATAGTGCGAGCCTGCCGCCTCGAACAAGGCGGGTGCGTGAGGCAGGTGGAGGCAGTGGTGAACAGTTCGACGCCGGAGCAATCCGGTACAAGCACGTGGCTCGGGCGAGCCGCCGGGCTCGGGGCCGACTGGTGGTCGGTGATCGTGGCGGGCGTGATCGTCCTGCTGGCCGTGTTCGATGCCCTGCCGAAGATTCCGTGGTGACCGGGATGTCCACCGCCACAGTCGATGACGACGATCTCGTCGAAGTAGCCCCGCCTCGCAATCCGCTCGCGTACGTACCGGGCATCCTGCTGCTCATCGCCATCGGCGTGCTGGGCAAGTACGCGCAGATCTGGTGGAAGGACCTTGCCAAGCACCAGCATTGGACCGTTCCCGATATCGAGTACGTGCTCTGGGCGATCCTGATCGGCCTGCTGATCACCAATACCGTGGGCCTGCACCGGATCTTCCGGCCCGGCGTCGGCACCTACGAGTTCTGGTTGAAGATCGGAATCGTCGCGCTCGGTTCGCGTTTCGTGCTCGGCGATGTCGCCAAGCTGGGTGCGACCAGCTTCGTGCAGATCATCCTGGACATGACTATCGCCGGTGCGATCATCCTGACGGTGGCGCGCCGGCTGGGACTGTCCGGGAAGCTGGGTTCGCTCTTGGCCGTGGGCACTTCGATCTGTGGCGTCTCGGCGATCATCGCCAGCAAGGGCGCGATCCGGGCTCGCAATTCCGAGGTCAGCTACGCCATCGCCGCCATTCTGGCGCTGGGGGCGGTCGCGCTTTTCGCGCTGCCGCCACTCGGTCACCTGATGAACCTGACCGATCACGAGTTCGGCATGTGGGCCGGTCTCGCGGTGGACAACACCGCCGAGACCACCGCCACCGGCTACCTGTACTCCGAGGAGGCAGGCAAGGTCGCGGTGCTGGTGAAGGCAACCCGCAACGCGCTGATCGGTTTCGTGGTGCTCGGTTTCGCGGCGTACTGGGCCTCGCGCGGCGAGGCCGACAGCATCGCGCCGGGCGTGCGCGCCAAGGCGCTGTTCGTCTGGTCGAAGTTCCCGAAGTTCGTGCTGGGCTTCATCGCGGTGTCCGCCATCGCGACCGCGGGCTGGCTCACCAAGGGGCAGAGCACGAATCTGGCGAACGTCTCCAAGTGGGCGTTCCTGCTGACCTTCGCGGGCGTCGGGCTCAATACCAACATCCGCGAGATCGCCCGCACCGGATGGCGTCCGCTGGTGGTCGCGGTGGTCGGCCTGCTGGTGGTGGCCGTGGTGTCGCTCGGGCTGGTGCTGTTCACCTCGCGGGTTCTGCACTGGGGCATCGGCGGCTGAGTCGTTCCGCCGGTCCGTTCAGGACTTGCGAGAGCCTCCGGAGTTCGCGCTCCGGGGGCTCTCGGCGTTCTCGGCGAGCCACTGCCGGGCGCGAGTCGCGGACGCGCGGCTGAGCCAGGCATCCTGGATGACCTCGGTGAGCTCGCCCAGGGAGAGTTCTCGCAACCGGGATGCGCGCAGCAGCACCGACAGATGCCCCTGAAAATGCGGCGTGGTGAAGAACGGCGACTCCGGATCCTGGGTGAGCGCCAGCTTGTCCGACTCCGACGGCACCCAGAAGATGATGACGTCCGGGTAGCGCTCGCCGGTCTCGGGATCGACCGCGTCGGGGCGGGGAGTCCGGAAGAAGACGAAGGATTTACGGCCCACCTGATAGACGGGATTCTCCGCGGGACCGTATTCGACGGTCACGTGGGGCAGGCTCGAGGCGAGTTCGTGGACGTCGGCGAGACGGGCACGGCGCGTTCTGCTCGGCACGCCGATGAGTCTAGGCGAGCCGAGCGAACCGAGGGCGAACACGACCACCCACGGTGATAGCCGTTACGCATTATCGGCTCGGTCATATCGGGCACGCGCTTGGCGTGTGCGCTGCTCATTTGATAAGCGGGCTGTGCCCCCGCTTACACACCTCCGGCCGGGACGCGCACGCAGGGCTTATGGCTCGGCGCTGGCTCTGACGGCGGCCGATCACATAGGTTGGTGCGCATGGCGCGGCGTGTCAGTGGAAACCTCCCCGAGGAGGTCACCAGTTTTGTCGGACGTCGCGACGAACTGGCTACCGCGAAGCGGTTGCTGCCGACGACCCGTGTGCTGACCCTGCTCGGACCCGGCGGAATGGGCAAGACCCGGCTCTCTCGGCAGATCGGTCAGCTGGTGGCGCGCGCGTTCCCGGACGGCGTCTGGCTGGTGGAACTGGCCGACCTGCACGACCCCGATCTGGTGACCCTGGCCGTCGCCGAAGCCCTGAACCTGAGCGACGAATCCGCCGCGCCGCTCCCCCGGCTCACCGAATTCCTGGCCGACAAGCGCCTGCTGCTGATCCTCGACAATTGCGAACACCTCATCGAGGCGTGCGCGACGCTGGTCGGGCGAATCATCGCGACCACCCCCGACGTTCGAGTGCTGGCGACCAGCCGCGAAGTGCTCGGTATCCCCGGCGAACAGGTCATGCCCGTCCCGCCGTTGACCGTGCCGGACTCCGCGGCCGGCGAGGACAGCGACGCGCTGCAACTGTTCATCGAACGCGCGAGCGCCGCCAATCCCGGATTCAAGGCCACCGCCGCCAATCGGGCCCTGCTGACCGAGATCTGCCTGCGACTCGAAGGTATGCCGCTGGCACTGGAATTGGCGGCCCTGCGCCTGCGCATGTTCACCCCGGAACAGATTCTGGACCGCCTCGACGACACCATGGGCCTGCTCAGCGCCGGACCGCGCACGGCGCCGCAACGGCAGCAGACCATAGAGGGCGCGATCCGCTGGAGCTATGACCTGTGCACCCCCGCCGAACAGTTGCTGTGGGAACAGCTTTCGGTGTTCGCGGGCGGCTTCGACATCGAGGCGGCCGAGGCGGTGTGCGAACTGCGCAAGGGGCAGCTGATCGACGCGCTCACCGGGCTGGTCGACAAATCTGTGGTCATGCAGCGTTACGACGGTGACGTTGCACGGTATTCGATGCTCGAGCCGATCCGGCAGTTCGCCGCGGATCGGCTCGTCGAACGCGATGACCGGCAGGCGACGCGGGCGCGCCATCGCGAGCACTACCGGGGTCTGGCGATGCGCGGACTGTCGGCGTACTCGAGCGCCGAGGATGTGGACTGGTTCCGCGAAATGAGCAGGGAGCACGCGAATCTGCGTGCGGCACTGCGCTCCGGACTCGAGGACGAGCCGCTCGAGACCATGTCGACGGTGACGGTGCTGCGGCCGTTCTGGGAACACAATCGCTTTCTGTCCGAGGGGTATCGGTGGCTCACCGATGCGCTGGAACGCAATCCGGAGCCGACGGCCGAGCGGGCGAAGGCGCTGTCCTCGGCGGCCTCACTGGCGGCGCTGCTCGGCGATCGCGAATCCGCGGCCGAATTGGTGGCCGCCTGTCTGACACTCGCGGCGGAACTGGACGACAGCGAAATCATGGCGGAGGTCTCGCTGGATCGATCGCTGCTGGCGTTCGCCGACGGCGATCGAGAGAGCGCGCTCGCACTGGGCCGGACCGCCATCGAATTGGCGGCGGCGCACGGTCAGCACGCCATCGAGATGGACAGTCACGCTTTCTCTTTCATGTGCGCCATGGTGATCGAGGCGCCGGGGCGCACCGAATTGGCCGAACGCTTCCTGGAGCTCACCACCGAACACGGCCCCCATCTGATGGGCGGCCTGGCGCTGTGGACGGTCGGCATAGACCATTGGCGGCGTGGGGATCTCGAGGCGAGCGCCGAGTTCCACGGGCGGGCCATCGAACAACTCGCACTGTTCGAGCGCTGCATCTGGCTGTCCTCGGCATTCGAGGGGCTGGCCTGGACGACGTCTGCCACCGGGGACTACGACCGGGCCGCGCGGCTGCTGGGTGCGGCGGAGACCTTGCAGCGCAGCACCATTCGGCTCGCGGACACCATCACCGTCGCGGTGGGCGACAAGGAGCGAACCAAGGTCCGGGAAGCGCTGGGCGAGAACGGTTTCCGCGCCGCGTTCGGAGCCGGCGCCAATCTGCCCCTGGACGAGGCGATCGACTACGCCCTCGGCCGCGCTCCCGCGCTGCCCCAACCGGATCTCGAACCGGCCGCGCCGAGGCCCGCCCCGCGCAGGTCCGCCGCGGTGACCGCCGAGACCAATATCCTCACCCGGCGGGAGAAGGACGTGGCCCGCCTCGTCGCCGCCGGCCACTCCAACAAACGCATCGCCGCCGACCTGGTGATCTCCATCCGCACCGCCGAGACCCATGTCGAACACATCCTCACCAAGCTCGGCTTCACCTCCCGCACCCAGGTCGCCGCCTGGGCTCACCAGCACGACCTGTAGCGAACCGCGACGGATTCGCACGGCGGCGCGAGTTCACGGCGGACCCGCGTCGGCCAGGTCTCGTCGCGATGACCGCGCGGTCACGAGCCCGATGTCGAGACGGTGGGCTCGGATCGAGGTCGGGCACGCAGTCTCACGCAGCCTCGTCCGCCGATGCCCGGGCGGGAACGCGGAGTGCGAACACCGCCCACAGGGCCGAGCCCAGGAGTGTTGCGGCAGTGCCGATTCCGCACACGAGGGTCCAGCCACCGGATTGGTACGCGATGCCCGCGGTGACCGAGCCCACGACGCCGCCGAGGAAGTAGGTCACCATGTACGCGGTGGTGAGTCTGCTGCGGGCGGCCGGGTCCAGGGCGTAGATCGCGCTCTGATTGGAGAGCTGGATGCCCTGGATGCCGAAGTCGAACACCACCAGCGCCACGATCAGGACGATCACCTGGTGCCCACCCCAGAACAGCAGCACCCAGCCGGCCAGGACCGTTCCCCACACCAGGGTGGTCACCACGCGCAGATGACCGCGATCGGCAAGCCGACCGACCACGGGCGCGCCCAGCGCACCGGCGACACCGGCCAGGCCGAAGAGTCCGATCACGAATTCGGAGTAGCCGAACTCGCCGGAAAGCTGGAACGCCAGCGCGGTCCACACGCCCGAAAAGCAGGCCATGCACAGGAATCCGAGCGCCATCCGCTGCCGCAGCACCGGGTGCACGCGGATCAGCCGCACGATCGAGGCCAGCACCTGCGGGTAGCGTTCCCCGGTCGTGGCGCGCGGGGTGACGGGCGCCAGCAGGTAGACGCTCACCGACATCACCAGCTGAATGCCCGCCGCGACGATCAGCACCGAACGCCATCCGCCCAGTTCCGCGATCGCACCGGACAGCACCCGCGAGAGCAGGATGCCCAGCAGCAGCCCGCTCATCACCGCACCGACCACCTCACCCCGCCGATCCGGATCCGCGAGCGAGGATGCCCAGGGCACCACGACCTGCGCCGCCGAGGCGGTGACGCCGGTGACGAACACGCTCCCCAGCAGCACCCCGAAGTTGGGTGCGATGGCCGAAACAGCCAGGGCGACAACCGAAGCCGCCAGCAGCGCCGGAACCATCCGATGCCGCCGCAGGAAGTCGCCGAGCGGTACCAGCAGCGCGAGACCGCACAGGTACCCGACCTGGGCGGCGCTCACCAGCAGTGCGGCGGCGGCCGTGGAGACCGACAGCTCACGCGCGACCTCGTGCAGCAGCGGTTGCAGGTAGTACATGCACGCGGCGGACGAGCCCGCGGTCACCGCGAAAATCAGCACGACCAGGCGGGTCGGATGGGTGGAGGCGGCGGTCGGATCAACGGCAGCGGCCGAATCAGCAGCGGTGGCCGAATCAGCAGCGGTGGCGGTCGGTGGAGTCACGACTACCAGCGTGCGCCGCCCGAGGGATCAATGGAAGCGATGGTTTTCGATATCGATATCTATGAAACAGATGGCAGACTCGAGGGGTGGAGATCCGTCAGATCGAGTGCTTCCTGGCCTGCTGCGAGCATCGCTCCTTCACCGCCGCCGCCCGGTCGCTGAACCTGGTGCAGTCGGCGGTCTCGACCAGCGTCGCGAAGCTCGAGCACGAACTCGGCGCGCGTCTGTTCGATCGCACACCGCGACTGCTGGAGCTGACCGAGGCCGGCCGGGCGATGATCGGCCCGGCACGGGCGATGCTGCGCGCTCGCCGCGACACCCTCGACGCGATAGACGCCACCCGCGGCCTGGTGCGCGGTGAGGTGGTGCTCGGCAACCTCATGAACATTCACACCTTCGATCTGGCCGGCGTCATCGCCACGCTGCACGAGCGCTATCCCGAGGTGACGCTGCGCATGCGCCAGAGCATCACCGGCGTGGCCGGAAACATCGCGGGTCTGCGCGACGGCACCCTCGATATCGCCCTACTGAACGGCACCACCACCGAGATCCCCGGAATCACCCTCTACCCGATCGCCCAGGAAACCCTGGTCCTGTGCACCCCGCCGGACCATCCGCTGGCCCGCCGCCCCTTCCACCCCGACGATCTCACCGATGTCCGGTTCATCGACTTCGCGCCAGGCTGGGGCATCCGCGCGGTGGCCGACTCCCACTTTCCCACCCGCCGCCCGGTGATCGAGGTGGCCGACCAGACCTTCGCACTGGAACTGGCCGCCAAGGGATTCGGCGTCACCCTCTCCGCCCGCTCCGTGGCCGAGCGAGCCCCCGGCATAGTCTGCACCGAACTGGCGAACACCCCGATCCCCTGGAAACTGACCGTCGGCCACGACTCCCAGCGCACCCCCGCCAACGCCGCCCGCACCGTCATCGACGCCCTCCGCCACCCCGGCCCGGTTCGCCCGAATCAGTAACCCACGGCGCCGTCGATCCGCTCACGCAGCAGATCCGCGTGTCCGTTGTGGCGGGCGTACTACGACTTCACAAGCCGTGGGTGAGGAAATCGATCACGGTTCGTTCGAAGGCGTCCTTGCGCTCTACCTGGACCCAGTGGCCGCAGCGGGAGAAGATTCGCAGGTCGGCGTTGGGGAGCTGGCGAGCGGGGAAGAGGGAACCTTCGACGGGGGTGACGCGGTCGTCGCGACCGTGCAGCAGCAGGGTCTGCTGCTGCAGGCCGCGCAGGCGGGCCCAGAGCGGCAGGGGCTCGGCCATTTTCGGGTTGTAGAACGTGGCGTAGGCGTCGGCCAGGGCGGCGATGTTGGCCGGGTCCGAGGCCGTCTTCAGACGCTGTTCGACCAGTTCCGGGGTGAGGACGGCGGGGTTGAAGACCATGGTCTTCAGCCATGCCAGCACATTGGCCTGCGTCGGATCGGCGTTGAACTTCATCAGGGCGTTGATGCCCTCGGACGGTTCGGGGCCCAGGATGTTCACACCGACGCCACCGGGGGCCATCAGCACCAGGCGATCCACCCGCCCCGGGTGATCCAGCGCGGTCATGGTGGCGACGCCGCCGCCCATCGAATTGCCCAGCAGGTGAGCCTTTTCCAGGCCCAGCTCGTCCAGCAGTCCGAGCACCGCGTCCGAGGCGATCCGCAGATAGTTGCGCTCGTACACCTCGGGACGGCCGCTCGCGCCGAACCCGGGCTGGTCCAGCACCAGGCAGCGGAAGTGCTGCGAGAGCGCCTGCAGGTTCGCCCCGAAGTTGGCCCACCCGGACACGCCCGCGCCGGAGCCGTGCAGCAGCACCAGCGGTGCGCCGGTACCGGCTTCGTGATAGCGCAGCTTGTGACCGTCGACGGTGACCCAGCGGGTGGTGTTCTCGGCGGTGAGAGTCATCTACAGCATCCGATCCGTGACTTCGAGACCCATCGCGCCCTTGCCGAACATGGCCAGCGCGCGCTCCACATCATTGATGGCATGCACGCTACCGGCGTGCGCGTCGCGCCAGTGCCGCTCGATCGGATTCGGCTTCTTGATGGAGTGCCCGCCGGAGTTCTTGAACAGCAGATCGATTGCCTCCAAGGCGCGTTCGGTGCCGCGCACCTGATCGCGCCGGGCGCGCAGGCGCAGCTCGAACGGGATCTCCTCGCCCGCTTCGGCATAGCGCAGCTGCTCGGCGGTGTTGCGCTCCATCTGCAGGACGGCGGCGTCGATTTCCGAAGCGGCACGGGCGATCCGGACGTGCGCGAACGGATCGTCGGACACCTTCTGACCGCCGTAGGACAGGCGCACGCGCTCCTGCTGCTTGGCGATGTGCGCGTCGTACGCGCCCTCGGCCGCGCCGATGATCGGGGCGGTGATGGTGTTGGAGAAGACGCTGCCGAACGAAATCTTGTACAGCGGAGCGGTATTCACCTGCTGCCCGGGCCCGATCAGGTTGGCCTGATCGGCGGCGCTGTACATGCGGTAGGCGGGAACGAAGGCCTTCTCGATGACGATGTCGTTGGACCCGGTGCCCGAGAGGCCGGCCACGTTCCACACGTCGTCGATGCGGTAGTCGGTGCGCGGAACCAGCACCGTGAAGTAGTCCATGCCCCCGCTCTCGCTCGGCGAGAGCGCGCCCAGGAATACCCACTGCGCGTGATCACAGCCGGAGGAGAAGCTCCAGCGACCGGACATCTCGTAACCGCCCTCGACGGCCTTCAACTTGCCGGTCGGGGCGTACGAGGACGACACCAGGATGTCCGGGTTCTCGCCCCACACGTCCTGCTGCGCACGATCGTCGAACAGCGCCAGCTGCCACGGGTGCGCGCCCAGCACCGAACTCACCCACGCGGTCGACGGGCAGGCGGTCGCGATGGCGCGAACCACCTGGTAGAAGTCCACCGGCGAGGCTTCGGCGCCGCCGAAACGGGCCGGCTGCAGCATCCGGAACACCCCGGCCTCGGTCAGCTCGGCGATGCTGGCGTCGGGCACTCGCCGCTCCTGTTCGGCCTGCACCGCCCGTTCCCGGATCGCGGGCAGCAGATCACGAACCCGGTCGAGCACCTTGTTAGTCATGCGGGTGTTTCCTCCTCGTGCGGTGGTTCCTGCACTCGACGCTATGGGCGATCGCCGTTCCCCACCGAGAAAAGTCCCGGTCAACGGAATCAGCGGGCCACAGATCGGTGCCTACACGAGCAGGTCCGCGCCTGCCTATTTGTGCGCGTACTCCCAGGTGATGTCCTCGTCCAGCGCGACCCGGATGCGCTGGGCGAGATCGGGATTCCAGTCCGGCGGCTGGGCGATGGCCGCCCAGCCGTCCAGCACCAGATCGCCGTAGCGGTGCCCGTGGCCCGAGGGGACCTTCTGCGCGTGCGCCAGATCGGCGCTGATCTGCCAGAAGGTGACGATCGGCCACCAGCGGATCGAGCGGGAGACATCGGAGCCGCGCGGTTCGCGCAACCAGTCGGGCTGGTTGAACAGCAGATCCGGCGACCACCACACGATCGGATCGGAGGCGTGCTGCAGATAGGCGACGCGTGGCTCGACCCAGGGGCGGGCGGGACGATCCAGATCCGTTGCGGTGCCGGCGAATCGAACGATCAGGCCGTCCGCGTAGATGGGCAGGATCTCCGGGGTGCCGGGATCGCGCCGCTCCTCGATCTGGGTCCAGATGCGATTGGAGTTGGGCGGGCCGACCCACAGCACGCCGTCGACGAGACTGCGAATGTCATCGAGGCCGGTGAACGCGCCCTCGGAGCCCTGCGAGCCCAAACTCTCGCCGTAGACCAGCAGCTTCGGGCGCTGTTCCGGCGGCAGCTGCGCCCAGCGCTCGTGTACGGCGTGGATGACGGTCTTACCGGATTCGATCGACTTCTGCTTGTCCGACAGGAACGACAGCACGCTGGGCAGGTACGAGTACTGCGTCGCCGCGATGGCCGTGTCGCCGCCGTAGAGGTATTCCAGCGAGCCCGCGGTGGTCGAGTCGACCCAGCCGGTGCCGGTGGTGGTCACCACCACGAGCACCTTGCGCTCCCAGGCGCGCGTGCGGTCCAGTTCTGCCACAACCAGTTTCGCGATGGCTTCGGGATCGGGTGCGGACTCGAGCCCGGCATAGACCCGAATCGGTTCGCGTGCGGGCTTTCCCGTGACCTGGGTGATCCGTTCGGCGGTGGGCGCGTAGGAGACGAACCAGCGCCCCTCCGATCCCAGGGTGTCCCATTTCGCGAGCGATTGCGGGCTACCCGAGCGCTCCGGGGAGGTCGGCTGCACCGCGAATTCGGAGGTATTGCTGTTGCGCACGCTGAACGCCGAATTCGCCACGGAGAAGAAGGCTTTCGCCAGCACGCCCTGGAACAGCAGCACCGCGACCACCGCGACGACCAGCACCGCGCCCGGTAGCGCGATGGCGCGCGGAATCCGCAGATCGAGATTGAGCATTCCGCTGATCCAGCGCACCAGCCACCGCACGCCGCGATAGGCGAAGATGACCACCGCGGCGGTCGCCGCCGCCACCAGTTCGGCCCGCAGGTAACTCGAGGTGGCCGTCGGCTCCATCCCCATCAGCACCTGCAGATCGCGCTGCCATCGCGCCGAGCGTGCCAGAATCGCGGCCGCCCCGAAGACGACCCCGAACACGATCACCAGCTTGGTGATCCGCCGGAGCCGGTCCGACGGTCGCAACACCGCACCGAGCGTCCCGAGTTCGCGGGGCAGTCGCGGCAGCACCCATTTGCGTACCGCCCACCCCACGACGCAGCCGACGCCGTAACCGATCACCGCGCTGATGCCACTGACCAGACCCTGGAACAGCCAGGTTCGCGGCAGCAACGACGGCGAGGCCGACCACGCGAAGAAGATGGCCGCGAACAGCACACCGGGATAGTTCGGCCGTATCGCGTGCTCGACGGTTTGCGCCACCTCGAACACCTTCGACAGCACGGGGTTCCCCCGCGCACCCTGTCGATGCGCACCCGCCGGACGCGAATTCGGAGCGGGCGAGTCCCCCGGCGGCAGTGCCCCGGACACCGGCGACGCATCCGACGACCGGGCTCCGGGCACCGGCGAGTTCCCGGACCGTGCACCATCGGGTCGGTCGTCCTCCGGCTGCGAGTTTCCCGGCTGTGCGGTCTCCGGCGGCTCGGTCGTCATCCCTCGAGTGTTCCTGGCCGGGCCGGTGGTGTCCGGACTCGACACGCTGCGGATTCGCCCGGCCTGTCCAGGGGGCACAGCCTGTCCAGGGGCGGCACAGCCCGTTCAGGGGCGCCACGGCGACGTGTGCCGGGTCAGGCACCGTGAGCAGCGCCCGGGCCGGGGAACGAACACCTCCCCGCGTGGTTCCGCGCATGATTCGCGGTCCAGCCACGGCACGGGCGCAGGCCGCGGCTCAGGCCCGCAAGCCTGCGCGGCTCAGGCGTTGCGGGCCGCGGCCGTGCCGGCTCGGCGGCCGAAGAAGGTGCCGTCGCCGAGCGAGGTGCCGGAGATGTAGCCGGTGCCGTGCAGGCCGTTGGCGGCGCGCCCGGCGGCGAAGAGACCGGGGATGCGGTGGCCGTCGAGATCCAGGACGTGACCGTCGAGATCGGTGTGCAGGCCGCCGAGGGTGAAGACCGACGCGCCGGTGCCCCGGCGGTCGCCCGCCTCGGCGGGCGGGCGGATGCCGAGCTTCACATCGATGGCGGCCAGGGGCGGGGTGAGGGGGCGGAGCCAGCGCGGGGATTTGTGATGGTCGAGATCGATTCCGGCGGTGGCTGATTCGTTGTAGCGGCGGATCGCGTCCACCAGCGATCCGGTGGGCAGCCCGGTCAATTGCTCCAGTTCCGACGGGGTTTCGGCGACGTGGGTGGGCTGCACGCCCCACCGCTGGTTCTCCGGGACATCCTCGAAACCCTCCTCGTCGACGATGACCCAGATGGCGGTGTCGTCGCCCGCCCAGCTACCGCCCATGTTCTGCCGGAACAGGGCCGCCTGGCCGATGCGGCCGGGATAGGTGTCCTCGTTGATGAAGCGACGCCCGACCGCGTTCACGACCATGCCGCGCGCGGCGAGGCCCGGAATCAGGGACATGCCCACCTGTCCGGCGGACATGTGCCGAACCTGCGCGCCCAGCGCCTGGCCCATCCGGATGCCGCTGCCGTCGTCGGTTCCCGCGCTGACCTTGGTGTGGCCGAGCAACTGTGGGGCGTGCGCGGCGAGCATGGCGTCGTTGTCGACGAAGCCGCCGGTGGTGAGGACGACGGCCCGGCGAGCGCGAATGGTGATCTCCCGGCCGTACCGCTTGGCGACCACCCCGATCACCGCGCCGTCCTCGGCGATGATCAGCGTGGTGGCCGCGGTGTCGAACAGCGTTGTGGCGCCCGCGGATTCGGCCGCCTCGGTCAGGCATTGCATGAGCAGTCTGCCGCCGAAATCATTGGCCGTCGGCCGATGTCCGCGCGGTGCAGGAGTGGCCGATTCGGTGAAGGGCCAACTGTTCTCCCCGAGCCACATGAGCCCGTCGTCGGTGGGTGGCACCCAGCTGGGCGCGTCCCACAGGGTCGGCTTGAACGGCACCCCGCGGTCCACGAGCCAGTGGAAGTGCTCGACGCTGCCCGCGCTGTACTCGTCGATCTTGGCCGCGTCCGCGCCCGCGCCGAGCGCCGCCTTCAGGAACGCCGCCATCGCCGCGGGGGTGTCGTCGTAGCCGCACGCGAGCTGAATCGGCGTTCCGCCGCCGAGATAGATCTCGCCGCCCGACATCGCCGACGCGCCGCCGGGCCCGCCCGCGCGGTCGATGATCAGCACTCGCGCGCCCGCTAGCGCGGCCTCGAAGGCCGCCGACGCGCCGGCCGCGCCGTAGCCCACGACGAGCACATCGGTCTCGACGTCGTAGTTGCTCACCTCGACCGCCGCACGGGGCGTCACCGAATTCCGCGATCTCATGCCTGCACGGTGCCCGCTGATACCGCCCGGACATAGCGTCCCATCTTGCTCAATGACTCCGCGATCCCGTTGACCGGGACTGTCACCCGTCGGCCGCCGATGCAATGGGGATGGTGTGTGAACGGCGTCACGTTGGTTGGGGGCGCCTCACGAGGAGGAGAGTCAATGCGGATTCTGGTCACCGGAGTCACCGAGCCGAGCGGTCGTGCCGTGGCGCGCATGCTGCTGGCGGCCGGCCACGAGGTGGTCGGTCTGGACCGGCAGCGGCACCGCTACGTCGACCCGCGGGTCGAGGTGACCGTCGGCGACCTGTCCGATGCGCTGGTCTGCGCGCGGGCCGTGGCGGGTGCCGACGCCGTCGTGCACCTGGCGGGCCGGGCGATCGCGGGGATCGCCGGGGCCGCCGCCGACGCGGGGGTGCGTCTCGTGGTTCCCGTTGCGGCGGGCCAGGATTCGAGTGTCGAGACGATCGTCGCGGGCAGCGGCGCGGACGCCCTCCTCGTGCGCACCCCGCTGGTCGCGGGCCGCCGGATCGACGCGGGCAGCTGGCGGGTGCTCGAGACCCTGGTGGGTCCGCGTGGCAGCGGCGCGCTGCAGGTCCTGCACTACGACGATCTGGAGCGTTTCCTGGTGCTCGCGGCGCTCTCGCAGCGCAGCGGCTCGGTGGCGCTGGCCGCCCCCGGTGAGGTCTCCGGCGACGAGGTCCGCGCGACCCTGCGCGACGCGGGCGTCAAATACTCCGCGTGGCTTCCCCGTTCGTCCACGCGGCGCGAGCGCCTCGATGCCACGTCCGCGCGCGAGGAGTGGGGCTTCCGCTACGGCTGGACCGCCCGCGAGACCGTCGTGGATGTGGCGCGCGGCCTGCACGGCCGCAAGGCGAACGGTTCGGGCTTGCGCGACCGTGCGGGCGCGATCGCGCTGCCCACCCACCTGGTGCCGCAGAACGCGCTGACCTCCGACGGTCATCCGCTGTTCGCCGCCGCGCCCGAGGGTCTGCAGGGCGAGTTCGACGACCTGATCGACGAGCGGATTCCGGTGCACACCGCCACCAATACCTCCGAGGCGCTGCCGGGACCGCTCACCCCGCTGACCATCGATCTGCAGGCCGGGGCCATCCGCCTCGGCAACGAGGCGATGGGCCGCATGATCGCGCTCGACGGAATCGCGTTGGAGCACTGGGTATCGCGGGTCACCTCGGTGCTCGGCCACAATATGTACATCAACGCCTCGATCGGCGTGCTGGCCGCGGACAATATGCCCGGCTGGAACGAGGAGACCATCCGCAAGGACGTCTACGGCACCATTCCGCCGGAGATTCCGTTGCAGCCCAAGGGCCGCCCACCGACCGAGGGCCGTTTCGGCACCCTGACCGCGACCGGCCGGGTGGCCGCGACCGCCCTGGCCTACCGCAAGACCGCCGAGCTGATCAATGCCGCCTCACACGCGGAAGCCCTTACCCGCGAACAGATTTCCGAGCTCACCGACGAGCAGCTGCACGCACGCGCCCTGCTGTGGCGGGACCGGCTGAACCAGGGCTGGCAGGCCGCCTCCATCGGCGTCATGATGACCGGCGCCGCCACCTCCACCCACAAGGGCGAGGTGAAGATCGACCTGGAGCGGCTCGAGTCGGCCAAGCCCATGCTCGCGGTCGAACGCCTGGCGGCGTTGTGCCGCAGGGACGCCGGACTGCACGAGGTCGCGCGCTCCGGTGACGTGGCCGCCGCTCGGGAGAAGTCCCCGGAGTTCGCCGCGGCGCTGGACGCGGAGCTGGCCAAGGTCGGCCATCGCGGCCCCGGTGAGTGCGAACTCATCAACGCCACCTTCGGCGACCGCCCCGAACTGCTGGTCACCGCCGCCGCCCGCGCCGCGGAAATGCCTGCCCCGCAACGGGCCCCGGTCCCGGAGCCCACCAGCCGGACCGCCAAGATGGCCGTCGGCGCGACCGTCTACCGCGAGCGCGCCCGCGACGCCGTCGTGCGAGTCACGCACTGCCTGCGCATGGCCACCCAGGAGCGCGCCGCGCGCCTGGTGAAGTCCGGCAAGCTGACCGCGATCGACGACTCGGCGTTCCTGACCCTGGACGAGATCCTCTGGGCCCCGGCCGATATGGCCGATCGAGTGGCGCGCCGCCGGGCCGAGCGCGCCCGCCTGCAGGAGGTCCGGATGCCGGATCTGGTGCTGGGCGACTGGGTTCCCGAACCCGCCGCCGACGCGCTGTCGGTCGGTGAGACCCTGACCGGCATCGGCGTGAGCCCCGGCGTGGTGGAGGGCGTGGTCAAGCGCGTGCTGACCCTCGACGACGATATCGAGCCCGGCGACATCCTGGTCGCCTCGGTCACCGACACCGGCCACACCGCGATGTTCGCCTACGCGGGCGCGGTGGTCACCGATATCGGCGGCGCGGCCTCGCATGCCGCGATCGTGGCGCGTGAGTTCGGCGTCCCCGCCGTGGTCGACACCAAGATCGCCAGCACCGCCCTGGCCGACGGACAGCGGGTGCGGGTGGACGGCGCGGCCGGCACCGTCACCCTGCTGGCCGACATCACCCCGCCGGCCGACGCGGAGTAACCGCCGAACCCCATAGACAGAGCCATCCGACGCCCCGGGCACCCTGCGCCCGGAGCCGGGAGTCGCACGCCCACAAGGCGATCCGATTCGTTCACGGGGCACACGTGAGCGGACCGGCGGCTCCCATCCGAGAACCGGGCCGGGACCCACTACCCGGTTCGTGATTGAAAGGAAACTGCTAGTGACGATTTCGCGCGCAGTACGCGGCACCCTCACCGGTGTAGCCGCCGCGCTCATCGCCGTCCTCCCGGTCGCGGCCACCCCCGCGGCCATGGCGGCCCCGAGCATCGGTGTGCTGCACCAGGCTCCGGTGGGTGCGGGCTTCACGCTCCAGGCCGCGCCCAACGCACGTGACATCGGCGGTGTCTCGGCGAACGGCGGCAAGATCAAGGCCGGTCTGGTCTACCGCACCGATGCGCTGAACCGACTGACCGACGCCGATCAGCAGACGCTGACCGCGGCGGGCGTCGCGGAGGTCATCGACTTCCGCAGCCCCACCGAGCGCGCCGCCAGCCCGGACAAGATTCCGGCGTCCATCCCGGCCAAGCAGCTGGCGGTGTACGACCCGAACAACGATTTCTACGTGTTCTTCGGCAAGGCCGTGCAGGGTGGCCCCGAGCTGCAGAAGCAGCTGCTCGGCGACGGCAAGGGCGCGCAGTACATGCGTGACTACTACCGCTGGATGGTCACCGATCCGACTGCCCGCGCGCAGTTCTCGCAGGCGCTGGGGGACATCGCGAACACCTCGGGCGCGGTGCTCTACCACTGCACCGCCGGTAAGGATCGCACCGGCTGGATGACCGCCATCCTGATGAGCATCCTGGGCACCCCGTCCAACGCGATCTACGACAACTACCTGCTGTCGAACGATCGTCTGGCCGGCGCCAACAAGGCCACCCTCGATGCCCTGGTCGCTCAGGGTCTGGTCACCGACCGCACCCTGTTCGAGCCGGTGCTCGGCGTGTCGCGTGACTTCCTGGAGGCCGCCTTCAGCCAGGCCTCGCAGTCCTTCGGTTCGATGGACAAGTTCGTCTCCGAGGGTCTGGGCATCGACGCCGCGACCGTCAAGAAGCTGCAGGACAAGCTGATCGAGAAGGGCGCCGGCACCGGCTCCTTCGACACCGGCTCCTTCGGTAAGTGATTCATCCCGTAAATCCGTAATGCCGGATGCCGGCGCCGTGTGTGGGAACGGCGCCGGCATCCGTGCGTCCAGGATCGGCACCACGATGTCCAATACAGGCGACCCGGTGCCGTGCGAAAATTCCGACGGTGCAGGAGATCTGGCAGCTCGACGGACGGCGCACCCGTTCGATCAGCCCGGAGAACCCCACCGGCGAGCCCGGTGCGGGTGGCCGGGCCATCGCCGGGACGGGGGCGTTCGCGGCCGCGGGCCTCGGCCGCGGCTGGAAGGTCTCACCCTCGATCGATCTCGGACCGGGGGAAACCCACACGCTCGCAGATATTTCCGGCCCCGGCGTGATCCGGCATTTCTGGCTCACCACCGACCGCGCGCTGCTGCGGGATTTCACCCTGCAGATCTACTGGGACGACGCGCCCGAACCCGCGATCGCGGTGCCGCTGGGCGACTTCTTCTGCAACGGCTGGGATCACCTCGCGATGGTGAACTCGCAGATGATCGTGGTCGCCCCGGCAGGGGGCCTGAACAGCTACTGGCCCATGCCGTTCCACTCCCGGGCCGTGATCACCCTGCACAATGGCGCGGAGCGCCCTGCCCCGGTCTACTACCAGGTCACCTACCTCGAGGAGGAGGTGCCCGAGACCGCCGGTTATCTGCACGCGCACTGGCGATGCAGCGATCCGCTCGGCACCCCCGCGGTGCATCCGCTGGTCGAGATCTCCGGCGGCCCGGGCCGGTATGCCGGAACGTATCTGGCGATCCAGCCTCGCGCGCAAGGGTGGTGGGGTGAAGGCGAGTTGAAGTTCTATCTGGACGACGACACCGAATTCCCGACCATCTGCGGCACCGGCACCGAGGACTATTTCGGCGGCGCATGGAATTTCGACCTCGACGGCGCATATCGCCCCTACTCCACCCCCTATCTGGGCATGGTGCAGGTGCTGCCGCCGCAACGAATCTACGACCCCCAGCAGCGATTCGGTATGTACCGCTGGCACATTCCCGATCCGATCTGTTTCGAGCACGGGCTGCGCGCGACCGTGCAGGCGCTGGGCTGGCGTGAGGACGGCCACTACCTCCCACTGGACCAGGCGCTCGTGGCGACGACCGCGCTCTGGTATCACGTCCTGCCCTGATCCCCCGGTCATCGCAACTGTTCTGTCCCCCGCTCCGTTCGTGGATACCCGTAACGAATGTGAAGCAACAGAAAGAATGCGATTGCTATTGCGTAAAACGCACCGGGCGAACGACGTGCGGGTGCATGGTATTGCTATGCGCGCGTTGCTCGTCGAGAAGCCTGGACAGTTCTCGGTCGAAACCGTGCCGGACCCCATACCGGCTGCCGGGGACGCGGTGATCCGCGTCGATGCCGTGGGGATTTGCGGTACGGATATCCATATCGTCGAGGGTGAATTCCCGCCCACCCCGTATCCCATCGTGCCGGGGCACGAATTCGCCGGGGAGGTGGTCGCTCTCGGTTCGGACGCGGCCGGAGTCCGAGTGGGAGATCGCGTTGCGGTCGATCCCTCGCTCTTCTGCGGCCGCTGCCACTACTGCGCCATCGGGCGCGGCAATCTGTGCGAGAACTGGGGCGCCATCGGCGATACCGTCGACGGCGCGATGGCGGAGTACGTGAAGGTGCCCGCCGCCAACTGTTATCGGCTGCCGGGGCACGTCTCGGCCGCACACGGCGCACTGGTGGAACCACTCTCGTGCGCCGTGCACGGATTCGATGTGCTGCCACGGCAACTCGGCACCCACTACCTGATCTACGGCGCGGGCACCATGGGTCTGCTCATGGTGCAGTTGGCGATCGCCGCGGGCGCGGCGTCGGTCTCGGTGGTGGACACCAATGTGGATCGGCTCGCGGTGGCGCGCACCCTGGGCGCGGACGCCGCGGCGATCGGCGCGGACGATATGGACCGGCCCGAGGGCTGGGAGGTCGTGATCGAGTGCAGCGGAACCATCGCCGCCGTCGAGGACGGGCTCTCACGCGTGCGGCGCGGGGGTACCTATCAGCAGTTCGGGGTCGCTCCGGCGGCCGCGCGGGCGGCGGTGTCGCCGTTCCGCGTCTACAACGACGAGATCACCATCGTCGGTTCGATGGCGGTCCTGCACAGTTTCGGGCGAGCCGTGGATCTCATGGGTGAGGGCGTCATCGACGCCGACACCATGATCACCCACGACTTCGCGCTCGACGAATTCGGCGATGCCCTGCGGACTTTCCGCTCGGGCGTCGGTCGCAAGATCCAGCTGCATCCCCGACGGGCGGCCCGATAAGACGGGAAAGGCCAATGACGGTCGTTGCCGGAGTGGACTCCTCCACTCAGTCCTGCAAGATCGTGGTGTGTGACGCCGACACCGGAACGGTGTTGCGACAGCGCCAGATTCCACATCACGAGGGCACCGAGGTGCCGCCGGACATGTGGTGGGAGGCGCTACGCGCGGCATGCGATCGGATGATGAGAGATGTGGAGGCCATCGCGGTGGCCGGGCAGCAGCACGGGCTCGTCGTCCTGGACGCGGCTGGACACCCGGTCCGGGACGCGCTGCTGTGGAACGACACTCGTTCGGCCGAGGCCGCCGGGCAGCTGGTCGACGAACTGGGCGGTCCGCAGGCGTGGGCCGACGCGGTGGGCAGTGTGCCGCTGGCCGCGCACACCGTGGCCAAGCTGCGGTGGTTCGCCGACCACGAACCCCGGCTGGCCGACCGCACCGTGCGGGTCCTGCTGCCGCACGACTATCTGACCTGGCAGCTGCGCGGCGGGGATCCCGATACCGAACCCACGACCGATCGCGGCGACGCGTCGGGCACCGGCTACTGGTCCCCCGCCGAGGAGCACTACCGCACCGATCTGCTGTCGATGGCGTTCCGCGGGCGGACTCCGGATGTGCCGCGGGTGCTGGCTCCGTCCGAGGTCGCCGGGCACACCCCCGGCGGGCGGATGGTGGCCGCCGGAACCGGCGACAATGCCGCCGCCGCACTGGGTCTGGGCATCGAGGACGGCGATGTCGTGGTGTCCCTGGGCACCAGCGGCACGGTGTTCACCCGAGCCATGAGCCCCAGCGCGGATCCGTCCGGCGCGGTGAACGGCTTCGCCGATGCCACCGGCGCGTTCCTGCCGCTGGTGTGCACTCTGAACGCGGCCCGGGTGCTCGATTCCGCGGCCATCCTGCTCGGCACCGATGTGTCGGGGCTGGAAGTGCTTGCCGCGCAATCACCGGCGGGCGCCGACGGTCTCACGCTGATCCCGTATCTGACCGGTGAGCGGACTCCGAATCTGCCCAATGCCACCGGCAGCCTGCACGGTCTGCGCCCGCACACCATGCGCCCGCATCTGCTGGCGCGCGCGGCCATCGAGGGCATGCTCTGCAATATCGCCGAGGCCTTCGATCGGCTGCCGAGCACTCCGCGCCGAATCCTGTTGATCGGCGGCGCATCCCGCTCACGGCTGATCGCCCATGCGGCGGCGACCATTTTCGGGCGGACCGTCACCGTGCCCGATCCGGGCGAATACGTCGCGCTCGGAGCGGCTCGGCAGGCGGCCTGGGCGCTACGGGGCGGTCCGCGCCCGCCGCGCTGGGCGACGCCGCCGGGGACCGAGTTCTACACGCTGGTGGCCGGGGCCGGGGATGCGATTCGGCAGCGCTACACGGAAGTTCGCGATCAGCACTACCCGTAGACGACCGGACTATCCGTAGACGACCGGCCCCTCGGACAGGTATTCGTCCCAGGTCCGATGCCGGTTGATGTAGTTGCGGAGCGCGTCCCGGGTGATCTCCTGTTTCGATCGCCCTTCCGCCTCCGACTGCGCGCTCAACGCAGCCTCTTCGTCATCGCTGAGCCGCAGAGTCCATGCCACCGGCAAAGTAATACCACCTCCCACGAGTTATGTCCTCGATTCCGCGATTGCCCGGCAACCGCCGATAACCCGCAGGTGGTAGCCGATACATCGAGGCGGCGACCGATACGCCTACAGCCAGTGGCCATACGAAAAAGCCATGGTTCACCAACGGCACAGGAATTCTCCCGGTCGGCCGCACGGAGCTACCCGGCCGCGCGATGCTGTTCGGCGGCGAGGAAATGGGCGGTGGCGCGGGTGGATTCGTAGAGGGTTCGGTAGTGGCGGTAGTACGGGTCGTAGTGGGCGGTGCGGACGGGGTCGGGGTCGATGGTGGTGATGATCGGGTTCCAGGTGGAGGTGTCCATGCCGATGGCCTCGGCGGCGAGCAGTGCGTCGCCGAGTGCCGCGCCGACCGTATCGGCCGGAAGTTGCTGGGAGAGGCCGGTGACATCGGAGACGATGCGGGTCCAGAGTCCACCCTTGGTGCCGCCGCCGACCGCGACCAGCCGCGTGGCGTGCCCGCCCGCCGCGGCCATGGCCTCGAGATTGTGGCGCACACCGTAGGCGGTGCCCTCGAGCACCGCGCGGTACAGCTCGGCGCGCTGATGGGTGAGGGTGAGACCGGCGATCATGCCGCGTGCGTCGGGATCGAACAGCGGTGTGCGTTCCCCGGCGAAGTAGGGCAGCACCAGCAGCCCCCGGCTGCCCGGCGGGACGCGCGCCGCCTCGTCCACCAGTTCGCCGAAATCGCCTCCGGTGAGCGCGCGCAGCCAGTCGGTGACCGCTCCGGAGGTGGCCATGCCCGCGGCGCAGGTGTAGGTGCCGGGCCAGGTTCCGCAGGTGGTCCACAGACCCGGCTGCGGCGAGGGCGCGGTGAGCACCTGGGTCAGGAACATGGTGGTGCCGTACATGATCATGATGTCGCCGGGGGCGCGCACGCCCACACCGGCGGCCTCGGCCCAGGCGTCGATGGTGCCGGTGGTGACGGGCAATCCCGCCGGCAGGCCGGTGGCCTCGGCCGCCGCCCGGGTGACCTCTCCGACTATCTCCGCGGGCCAAGCCAATTCGGGCAGACGCAGGCCCGGCGCGACCGACTCGGCCCAGTCGATCGCCCATTCGCGGGCCATCAGGTCGTACATGGGCACGCACTGGCTCGCGGACTGGTGATCGAGCACGTACCGTCCGGTCAACCGGTGCACCAGAAACGAACTCGCCATCAACAGCATTCGCGTGTCACGCCAGACCCGCGGCTCGTTGCGCATGAGCCAGCGCACCTTCGGGCCGACCGCCTGACTGGTGAGCGGCGAGCCCGCCCGCTCCAGCACCGTCGCCGCACCCAATTCGGCTTCCAATTCGGCGATTTCGAGCCCCGCGCGGGTGTCGATGCCGTACAGGATCGCGGGCCGCAGCGGCGTGCCGTCGGCATCGGCGGCCAGCAGGCACGGCCCGATACCGCTCACCGCGAGCGCCTCGATCGGCTCGCCGTCCGCGGCCGCCACCAACTCGCGCGCGATGGCGACGAAATCAGCCCACCACACCGTCTCCGCGTCGTGCTCGGCCCAACCGGGCCTGGGCGTCGAGACCCGGTGCGGGCGTTCGACTCTCAGTTCGACCAGACCGCGCCGGTCGACCAGCACGCCCTTGGATCCCGAGGTTCCGATGTCTATGCCGAGGAGCATGTCAGCTCACTCGGGTGAAGAAGATGACGCCGATCCTGGCCATGCCTGCCTCCCCGCGCTGGGTGGACTCTCGACTTGCCCTACAGAATCCCAGCACGGTCGGTTCGCCATGCCCGAAATCAGCAGAATCGGGTTCGGTCCGGGCGGATCGGATTGTCCGCACTCCCGGAAGATAGGACCGAAGCTGACCTATATGGCCGAGACAATGGGCTCATGCCGGACATTTCACTGCGCGAGCTGAATCGCACGCTGCTGCAGCGCCAACTACTGCTGGACCGGGTCTCGATGCCTGCCGCCGACCTGGTGCGGCACTTGATCGCGGTGCAGGGGCAGGAACCGAACTGGCCGTATGTCGGGTTGTGGGCGCGGCTCACCGACTTCCGGCACGAGGATCTGATCGCGCTGCTGCAAGAGCGAAGCGTGGTGCGTGGAACCACCGTTCGCCGGACCGTGCATCTGACCGATGCTCAGGACTTCCGCTGGTTGCGGCCCACCGTGCGGCCGATGCTGGAGCAGACGGCGCGGTTGGCGTATTTCGGCGATGTCGTCGCGGGCCTGGATCTCGGCGCATTCGCCGCCGCGGGACGGGAATTGCTCACCGGCAGGACCCTGTCGCGCCGCGAACTCGGCAGGGCTTTGGTGGAACGGTTTCCCGATCGCGCGCCCGGCAAGCTGAATCACCTACTGGGAGTTCTGGTTCCCATGCTGCACGACGCCGATGCCGGACGCTGGGGGCGCTGGCGCACCAGGTACGTCTCGGTGTCTTTGGCCGAGGAGTGGATCGGCGCGCCGCTCGCCGACTCCCCGCAGCCGGAGACACTGGTGCTGCGCTACCTCGCGGCCTACGGTCCGGCGACCGCCGCCGATGTGCAGGCGTTCTCCGGGGTGACCCGGCTGGCGGAAGTCATCGCGCGCCTGCGCCCCCGGCTGCGGGTCTATCGCGACGAGACCGGTCGCGAACTCTTCGACCTCGCCGATGCCGTCCTCGCCGATCCCGATCTACCCGCGCCGGTGCGCTTCCTGCCCGCGTTCGACAATTCCCTGCTGGGGCACCGTGACCGCAGCCGCATCTTCAGCGACGAGGATCGCGCCCGCATCGCCAAGGAGGCCTCCGCGGGCGTGCCGATGTATCTGGTCGACGGATTCGTGCACGGTCGATGGGCACTGGACGGGAACACGGTTCGCATCACCCCGTGGCATCCGCTCTCCCCCGCCGACGAGGACGCCGTCCGCGCCGAGGCCGACTCGCTGTTCCCGGTGATCACTCCGGGCGAGGACGGCAAGGTCGTCATCGAGCGCCGCTGACGCGAGAGCGCCGCGGCACGGCGACTCGGTTCCCGATTTCGGCGGGCCGGATTCGCGAAGACCCCCGCGCCACCGGTATCGCCGAGCCGGTTAGTCCGCGTGTTTCCTGGTCGACGGGTCTGCCGCACCCGTTGTGTCGTGCTAATACCCTTGCCCATAACGATAATTCGTGCAGGAATCAACCAGGTTTGCCGAAATGTTTTCGGGCGCTTACCTTGACTGGCGTGTTGTATGGGCGTGGCTTCGAGGAAAGCAAGATTCGGGGGCTGCTCGACGACGCGGCCGGGAGTTCGAGCGGGTCACTGGTCGTCGTGTCCGAACCGGGACTGGGTAAGTCCGCGCTGCTCGAGCACGCGGCGAACTCGGTGGACGAGAGCTGGCAGGTGTTGCGGTGCACCGGAGTCAAGTGTGAGTCCGAGTTGCCGTTCGCCGGGCTGCAAATGCTCGTCGGGCCGCTGACGGCGCCCTTCGAGGCGCTACCGGAACGGCAGGCCGACGCGCTGCGGGGTGCGCTCGGAGTCGGCGCGGCGCCGCGCACCGGGGACCGATTCCTCGTCGGGCTCGGAATGCTGGCGCTGCTGGCCGAGATTTCCGCCGCCGGACCGCTGCTGTGCCTGATCGACGACGCGCAGTGGGTGGATCAGCCGTCCATTCAAGCCCTGCTGTTCGCCGCCCGCAGGCTGGGCGACGAACCGGTCGTGATGCTGTTCGCCGGGCGTGAGGAGTTCGCCGCCCAGGGCGTGCCGGAGCTGCGATTGACCGCTCTCGACACGCGCGCCGCGCGAAAGCTCCTGGCGGACAAGTTCCCCGAACTGACTCCCGAAATTCGCGACCGGGTGCTCGCGGAGGCGGCGGGCAATCCCCTGGCGCTGCTGGAAATGCCGGCCATGGACCTGGACCTGCTGCCCGTCGGCCCACTGCCCCTGCCGGATCGGCTGCGCAGTGGCTACGAGCGCGCGCTCGCGGGTCAGCCCGACCGGGTGCGCACCGCGCTGCTCGTCGCGGCCGCGGAGGAGACCGGCGATCTGGGCCTGGTGCTGCGCGTCCTGGCCGCGCTCGGGCTGACCGACGAGGCATTGGCCGCCGCGGAATCGACCGGCATGCTGCTGATCTCGGAGCAGGCGATCAGCTTCCGGCATCCGCTCAGGCGCGCGGCGGTCTACGAGTCGGCGGACTTCACCCGGCGCAGGAGCGTTCACGCCGCCATCGCCGCCGCGATCACCGAGGATGCCGATCGCCGCGCCTGGCATCTCGCCGCCGCCGCGAACGGACCCGACGAGCAGGTCGCCGCGGCGCTCGAGGAGGCCGCCGAGCATGCCCGGTTCCGGACCGGATATGCCACGGCCGCAGTCGCTCTGGAACGGTCGGCGCGATTGTCCCCGGAGCCGGACGAGCGACAGCGCCGATTGGCGCTCGCGGTCGAGGCCGCCATGGACTCGGGACGCCACGAGCGGGCGCTGCGGCTCATCGCCGACACCGAACAGACCTCGCCGAGTCCGATCGTGCGGGCTCGGCTCACCGCGGCCCGCGCGCGCATCGAGATCGAACACGGCTCTCTGCGTACCGCATACGAGCTTCTCACCGCGGGCACGGCCCAGGTCCGCGGATCGGACCCGGACCTGGCCGCGCGCATGCTGGTCGAGGCGGCGCACGCCGCGTGGACCGCGGGTGATCTGCCGGCGGTGGCCGCGGTGCGCGCCCGACTCGCCGAGCTGGACGCCGACTCCGCGCTGCTCGATCTCATCGACGGCCCGCTGGCGCTGCATTCAGCGGATCCGGCGGCCGGAGTGCGGTTGATTCGCGCGAATGCCGCACGCACCGAAGCGATTCCGGGCGAGGGCCCCGCGATCCGACTCGATGTGGCATTGCAGTCCCTCGTGACCGGCGATCTGGACGAGGCCCGACATCTACTGTCGGACTTGACCACCGAGTGCCGGGATCGAGGGATGGTGGGCTGGTTGCCCGCGATCGGTTGCGGGCTGGGGAAATCGGAACTGCTGCTCGGCCGATTCCGGGAGGCGGAAGCCGCGCTGACCGATGCCCTGCGGATCGCCGAGGACATCGGCCAGCCGGACCGGGTCGGCCAGGCACAGGCCATCCTGTCCGTTCTCGCGGCCTATCGGGGCGAGGATGACCGGTGCCGCACGCTCGCGCGCAGTGCGCTGCGGCAGGCAGATCGAGGCTCCAACTCCGTGGTCGCCGCGCACGGCGGATGGGCGCTGGCCCTGCTCGACCTGGGGTACGGGCGGTACGAGCAGGCCCTGGACCGACTCGAGGCGATGTACCGCAATCCGAATCACGCTCTCGGCCAATGGATTCATCTGATGAGCGACCGGGTTGAGGCCGCGGCGCGATTACGCTCCCCCGAACGGGCGGCCCAGCCGCTGGCCATCCTCGAGGGTTGGCTGGCCGCCACCGGATCGACCTGGGTGCAGGCCCACGTCCTGCGCTGCCGGGGCCTGCTCGAGAACAACGGCGAGCTGTTCGCCGAGGCCATGAAAATACATGTCACCCAAGGACGTTCGTTCGATCAGGCCCGCACCGGTCTGCTGTACGGGGAATGGCTGCGGCGCGAGCGATACAAGAGCGAGGCCCGCGCCGAACTGCGCACGGCCCTGGAGATCTTCGAGCGATTGCGTGCCGAGCCGTGGGCCGAACGCACCCGCGCCGAGCTGCGGGCCGCCGGAGCCGGTGCGGCGCAGAGCGAGCGGGCCGCCTCGGATCCGGCCGCCGTACTCACCGCACAGGAGTTCCAGGTGGTCCAGCTCGCCGCCGCCGGCGCGACGAACAAGGAGATCGGAGCCCGGCTGTTCCTGAGCCCGAAAACCGTGGGGAACCATCTCTATCGGGCGTATCCGAAACTCGGTGTCACGAACCGGGTCGAACTGGCTCGACTGGAGTGGGAATGAACCGCGGTGCGGGAGCCGCCTGCGGGCTCCGGCTGAAAAGCACCAGCGCCCAGGTGAAGCTCACGAACGCGACCAGGTTCGCCAGCGCCCGCACGATGTTCCACACCACCCAGGTGTCCTCGAAATCCGAGCGGACCGCGGCCAGGTCGATCTGGTTCAGATCACCCACGGCCAGTTGGTCGTTCAACGGCACATTGATACCGCTCGTCACACCCAGCATCACCACATAGGACGCCACCCCGGCCACGAGCCACAGCCGCAGCCGGGCGCTCACCTCGGGCCACAGACCCAGCATCGCGATCACACCACTCATCAGGCCGCCGAAGAACAGCGTCATGAACAGCGGATTCACGATGACCACATTGATGTTTCGCATGACCTCGACGAAGGCGTGATCGTCGCTGCGCTTCAGGCCGGGCATCACCGAGTACGCGAAGCCCGCGAACAAGCCCGCCGTCAGGCCGGAGGTGAGCGTGGCCACGACCAGCGCGCCGGTCTTCCAATTCTTCACAATCGTTCCCCTTCGTTCTCGGGTGTGGGTCCGGTGCGAACTACCAGCCCCACGGGGGCATGGCGGGCCGATGGCAGTCGCAGTCTCTGCGAAACACCGCGCGCATCTCGGCGCGGTGGATCGGGAAGTTGGCGCGAAAGACGGTGTACGGGTCGCGGATTCGCTTGAGGTCGCTGAGGCGATCGACGGTCGGGCCGTCGAAGGCGGCCGCGATGCTCTCGCCGGGGATCAGCGAGGTGAACGGCTTACGCGCGCCGATCCGCCCGCCCAGGCCGACGACTATGCGGCGCTGGGTGTCCCGCACTGTCCGCGCCGTGGCCGGGCTGGTCGCGAGACCGTGCAGGTGAACCGAAAAAGGTTCGGCCACAGCGGGATGCGCGCCCGAGTGCGGTTCGGCGAACGCGCCGCCGAGCAGGCGCACCTGCACGCCGATCAGCGGGCTGATCGATTCGGCGAACAGGATCTCCACGGCCTCGTCGTCCAGCTCGGTCAACAGCTCCGACCGGGTGATTCCCGGTCCCGGATCGACCGGTTCCGAGGTCAGCGCACCGAGATTCGAGGGGGTCAGCGGACCACGGGTGTCCGCGACCGGAGCGTCGATGGCGTCGAAACCCCGCAGCAGCGCACGCGCCTCGTCGGCGTCGCCCAGGTAGGTGGCGGCGATCGCGATCCGGCCCTCGGCCCCCGGCAGCTGCCGCCGCTCGGCCCACACCGACAGCTCCGGCGGAGCGTGCCGGACGATCTCCCGATAGGCGGCGAGCACCTCACCGGTCCGGTCCGCGCTCCACATGAGTTGCCCGCCGTACAGATTCGGCGCGGGATACAACTCGAGCTCCATGCCGGTGACGATCACGAGGTCGCCGCCCCCGCCGCGCAGCGCCCAGAACAGTTCGGGATCGGAATCGGACGTGACCCGCGCTCGCGCACCCTCGGCGTCGACCACGTCGAAGGCGCGCACGCCCGCGGAGGCGAGGCCGTACTTGCGGCCGAACCACGACATTCCGCCGCCCAGCGTGGAGCCCACCACATTGACCACCGGCGAATTCCCGGCCGGGCCGATCAAGCCGTGCGGCTCGGCCGCCGCGAGCAGTTGCCCCCAGGAGACGCCCGCGCCGATCCGGGCGATGCGCCGCGCCGGATCGATCCGGATCTCGTCGAAGCGGCTGGTGCGCAACAGAATCACGCCCGCGGTATTGCCGGACGCGCAGGATCCGGTGGGTTGCACCGCCACCGTGGAGCTGGTTCGGCGCGCGTAGCGCACCAGCGCGACCACGTCCTCGACGTCCCGAGCCTCCACGACCGCCGCCACCGGCTGCTCGACCGTGAGATGCCACGCCTGGCGGGCCACGTCGAATCCACGTTCACCCGGCAGCCAGACCCGGCCCTCGACGACCGTGCGCAATTCGTATTTGGTCATCCTCGACACTCCGGTGTGGTGATCGTCGACGCGTCAGGCCGCGAGCAGCAGTGCGCCACTGAGCACCACGACCACGGCGGTGGCGAAGTGGATGCCGAAGGCGGCGGCCTTGGTGCCCCCGTTGCGCAGCACGATCGCGGTGTCGCCGAACGGAGTCAGCGACACCGCCAGCATGGCCCAGCCCGCCGGATGCGCTCCGGCGAAGGCCAGCACCGCCAACCCGATCACCCCGGAGGTGACGTCGCGCAGACCTTTGACCGTGAGGTACGTACCGGCATCGCCGTCGGACCGAGCGGGGACGCCGAAGGCCGTGGCCGCGGCGTCGGGAACCAGGAAGAATCGGACTCCGATGAAGATGATCGTGAGGTCGAGCACGATGGCGAGTCCGTAGGCGATGGGGCTGAGCACGTTTCTCCTTGTTCACTGGTGGTGAGGAGAAACGTATGGCGGAACACAGGTCCGCGGTATGGGGCGATTGCCCTAATTACCGTGCCCTAGTCCGGCTTGTTCCAGACCAGGAGATACCGCCAGAACAGCAGGCGTCGCACTCGCGCGCCGGACAGCAGCGCGGTCGCCTGTTCGCGCACCTGGTGTGTGGTCAGCGGCGGGTCGAGCAGCACCGGCATCTCATCGTGTGTCGATTCCCTGGCGTACCAGCTCCCGCGACCGATCGTCCGCAGCGCCGCGAAGGTGAGCGTGCCGACCCGCTGCGCGAGGAACGCGGCCAGTTCCACCGGAATATCGCGAACCGGATCGAATTTCGGCAGTGCGATGGCCACGAGCACTCCGCCCGGACGCAGGGCGCGATCCAGGATCGGCAGCACCTGCGGCAGCGGGAGATGATGCAGCGCGGTGACAGACACGATCGCGTCGTAACTCCCGGCGGGCAGCGGCTCGGTCAGAATGTCGCCGAGAATGCAGGTGACGTTCACCGGGACCGTGCGCCGCGCCTGGGCGATCATCACCTCGGACCGGTCGATGGCATCCACCCGACCGCCCCGGGCGGCCACCTTGCTCGCGAAAACCCCAGCGCCACAACCGACGTCGAGAACACGGGTCGCCGACGCCGGAATTCTCCGCAGCAGCAGGCGGTGATAGAACGCGTTGTGATCCCACAGATTCCTGGTCACCCAGCTCACCCGCGCAACCCTACCGACACTCGGATAACCGGCCTCTCCCCCACCGAAATCGGTTTCGGTCGGACCACCCCACTAGGCTGTCGGAATGAACGACGACCACCACCCCTCATGTCCGCAGTGCGGCACCCCGGCGACGCCGGTCCATTACGGCCTCCCCGCCGCCGCTGCCTCCGAGCAGGCCGCCCGGGGTGAAATCGTGGTCGGCGGCGGTGTCCTGGGAGCCGGCTCTCCCCGCTGGGCCTGCACCCGCTGCGACACCCGCTTCGGCGACATCCGCCCCCTTTTCTCTTCCGGAAACTGACCTCTCGATACCCGAATAACCCGATCCAGCAACACCTTTCGGTCGCCCGTCGGTGGGGGAACAACCACGGCCGACCGCTTCACCAGCCCACGAGGCACACCTGGGGTACGCGACACGCGCCCCGAAAGCCGCCCCACCGCGAGCACCCGCCACACCTTGCGCTACAGTTGCTCTCACAACGACGCGGGGTGGAGCAGCTCGGTAGCTCGCTGGGCTCATAACCCAGAGGTCGCAGGTTCAAATCCTGTCCCCGCTACTACGAAAGGCCCGGAACCATTGGTTCCGGGCCTTTTTCGCGTCGATTCGACACCCACTGATCAGCCAGGGCCGATCCGAGCGCGGCCTTCGGCCGTGACGACGTCCTTCGCCGGTCGGCCATTCCTTCTGTCCTCGAACAACTTTCGCGCATGCCCAGAACTCGTTCTGCCTCAGTGCTTCTACACATCCCCCTTCGCAACCGCGGTCGCCCGACACCCGGCAGGTCCGTCGTAGATGTGATCGGGACCGCTATCGCGTACCCCCTGTGACCCATCCCCTATGCGGAGCGGGTACTCCGCTTCAGATGCTACTTTTCTCAGCATCCGGAGTCTGTTCTCCGGTTCGACGAGGAGTCTTGAATGGAAACCGCCCGTCGAGCGCACTATCAGGTGACGTTCGTAGTTCTCGCGCTCGGGGTCGGCGCTTTCGCGCTGTTGCAGTCGCTGGTGATGCCCGTATTGCCGACCATCCAGGAATCGCTGGGTACCAGCCAGACCGATGTCACGTGGGTGCTGACGGCGTATCTGTTGTCGGCGTCGATCTTCACGCCGATCATGGGCCGCCTCGGTGACATGCACGGTAAGAAGCGGCTGTTCGTGATCGCGCTGGTGGCGCTCGGAGTGGGCTCGCTGCTCGCCGCACTGGCCACCAGCCTGTCGGTCATGATCGTGGCGCGGGCGATCCAGGGCATCGGTGGCGGTGTGCTGCCCTTGGCATTCGGCATCATTCGCGATGAGTTCCCCGGGGAGAAGGTGCCCGGCGCGGTCGGCATCATCGCGGCTCTGACCGCGGTGGGCGCGGGTCTCGGAATCGTGTTCGCCGGCCCGATCGTCGACGTGCTGAGCTACCACTGGCTGTTCTGGATCCCGCTCGTCATGATCGCCATCGGCGCGGCGGCGGCGTACTTCCTGATCCCGGAGTCGCAGAACCGCAACGAGGGCAAGGTCAACTGGGCCACGGCGCTGTTGCTGTCCGGGTGGCTGGTCGCGCTGCTGCTGGCGGTGAGTCAGGCGCCGAGCTGGGGTTGGGGTTCGCCCAAGGTGCTGGGCCTGCTGGTGGCCGCGGTGATCATCCTGGTCACCTGGGTGGTCGCCGAGACGCGCTCGGCCAATCCGCTCATCGACATGAAGATGATGCGGATTCGTACGGTGTGGGCGGCGAACCTGGTGGCCCTGCTGATGGGTGTCGGCATGTACGCGAACTTCGGTTTCCTGCCCCAGTTCCTGCAGACTCCGACCTCGGCCGGTTACGGCTTCGGCGCGTCGGTGACCCGGTCCGGTCTGATGCTGCTGCCGATGACCGTCGGAATGTTCTTGCTGGGCTTGGCATCCGGGCCGCTGGCAGCACGCTTCGGTTCCAAGAACGTGCTGTTCGCCGGCTCGCTGATCGGCGCTGTCGGCTACTTCATGCTGGCGTTCCTGCACGACTACGAGATCGACATCTACATCGCGATGGCCATCATCGGCATCGGCTTCGGCGTGGCCTTCTCGGCCATGTCCAATGTCGTCGTGGCCGCCGTGTCACCGGCGCAGACCGGCGTCGCCAGCGGTATGAACGCCAATATTCGGACCATCGGCGGTTCGCTCGGCGCCGCGTTCATGGCCAGCGTCATCAGCATCGGGGCCGCGCCCTCGGGCCTGCCGAAGGAATCCGGCTACACCAACGGATTCGTGATGCTCGGCATCGCGGTCGCCCTGGCCGCCTTCGCCGCACTGTTCATCCCCGCGATCGCACGGAACCGGGACTCGCGTCTCGAGGATCCGGCCGAGCTCGCCCACGGCGAATTGGCGCTGGTCGCGGGCGGTACCGTAGTGGGCGATGAATCCGAATGAGCCCAAGGTTCTGCGCCGCGACGCCGCGCAGAACCGGCAACGGCTCCTGGACGCGGCCGAGCTGGTCTTCACCGAGTCCGGGATGGACGCCAGCGTCGATGAGATCGCCCGCGTCGCCGGAGTCGGAATGGGCACGCTCTACCGCCGTTTTCCCACCAAGGACGCACTGATCAGCGCCCTGGTCCGCAAGCTCCTGGACGACCTGGTGGTCATCGCGAACACGGCGCGCGACCGCACCGACGGCCGCGGCCTGGAACAGCTGCTCTACCGGACGGGCGAGGTCATCGCCTCCCAACGGGGCTGCCTCCCGCGCCTGTGGAACGACGAGGAAACCCAGGCCCTCAAGGCCGAATACTGGCGAATCGTTGCCGAATTGCTGGTCGCGGCCAAGGCCGCGGGCCACATTCGCGAAGACCTCACCGACACCGACCTCGAGGTCCAATTCTGGGCGATGCGCGGCGTGATCGAGACAACCCGCGGCGTCGCCGACACCGCGTGGAAACGCCATCTGGCCCTGTGCATCGCCGGAATGCGCCCTGGCGCAGAGGAACTCGTAGAGGAACCCCTCGACGAACAACTCGCGTTCCGAGCCAGGGCCCGCCTGCATTCGCGTGGCCACACCACCGAGAGCCACTCGCCCGAGTAGTCCGGCCGCGCGAGTTCAGCTCTCGATGGTGCGGGTCATGAGACGGTGTTCAACGCGGGCACTTGCCAGCTGCCGTCGATGACGTTGTCCTTCGGTGAATACATGCGCAGGGTGAGAGAGAAGGGACCGGCGGCCGGGATGGGCAGCCAATTGCCCTGCGGCACATCGGGTCCCGGGTCCGCGTTCTGGACCACCAGGTTCAGTGAACCATCCGGATCGAGTGTGACCGGCACCTGGTGGCCGATGGCGTAGATGGCCGCCGAATTCGGGATCAGGAAGCCGTCGGCGTCGTAGGCGGTGATCGACCAGAACGCGTCGACCGGCGGGGTTTGTCCCGCAGCGAAGCGCAGCCGGAAGCGCTTGGGTGTGCCGTTGGTGTCGGCGGTGGTGAAGATCGTCGGGTAGACCGCGTCCCGTGGAAGATTCGCCCCCAGCCCCTGCAGAGCGATATTGGCGCGCAACAGGTAGTCGGTGCCGTAGGTGCCTACGTCGGTGGCGAATTTCCAGCCGTTCTCATCTTTCTGCTCGGGATCGTCGAACTGCTGAATCCGCTGTGCGGCCGCACTTGCCGCCGCGGTGAGATCCTCGGCAGAGATACCGGTCACGGTGCCGCCGGGTGTGACGCCGATCTTGGCGAACCGGCTCATCGCATCGGCGTCGGCGGCTGCGGGCGGATTCACCGCCAGTAGCGCGTCGACGCGCTGGAAGAACGCCGCGGCGTCCATCGCGGCAACCTCCTTGACCGGCGGCATGGAGGTGTCCGCCGGTACGGTCGGTGCGACCGGAGCATCGCGCCCGGCCGTCCAGTCGCTCAGTGGTACCAGCTTCATCTTCTGTTGCACGGCTTCGACATTGGGGATGTCGTCATTGCCGTTGACTTCGATGCGCCCCAGAATCCAGGCCGTCGGCGTCGGCACGGCCAATTGCGTGACGCTGTCGGGCAGGCTGCCCGACCAGCCCGGCCCGGTCAGCGCGTAGGTGTAGGGCGGGGCACTCGCACCCGATTTCACCTGTGGCCGAACGCTTCCCGGGTCGTGCTGGGTGTTGCTCCACGCGTCCATGATCTGCATGAGCCAGTACCGGTTGTCCGGCACCTCGGGTATCTGCAGCACGACCGGCTCGGCCGCGAGATCCAGCCAGGCCATCGAGTACAGGGTGTCGAGGTTGAGCCGGACCACGTCCCGGCGCTCCGGACCGGGCAGGGTGGTGGCGTGCTGGAACCGATTGACTGGTGTCACCGCCTCCGCCTGTGTCCGGGTGACGTCCATGAGCACCAGCGGATATCCGAATACGTAGGCGTCGATGGCAATCGACTTGGGGTCCTCGGATCCGGAACCGGCGGCACTCGACCCGGAACCGCTGTCCGAGGATGTGTTGTCCGAGGAGCAGGCCGCCAGCGCGAAGGCCGCGGTACCCGCCGCGGCGAGCCCGAAGAACGAGCGTCGCGACCGCCCACCCCGGGCGCCTGACCCGGTTCCCCGCTGGGCGACTTCCCGGTCTTCACGCATGATTCTCCTCTGGACGGCAGGTCTCGGGACAGAGCGTGAGGCGCAGTGCGGTATCGCTGTTGGAACCGGAAATCAGTCGGATGTCTTGTGCCGCAGGGTCGTAACGCGTTAGCTACTCGAGGCCCGGGCCGCGCGGGTGATGTCACCGAGCTTCCAGCTGCGATCGAAGTACGGTTCCAATGGACCGTAGAAGCGGGCGTAGGAGAACCAGTGCTTGCCGGGGATGGTCTGGATCCAGTTCGTGGTGCCGCTGTCCGGCGGCGTCGGGCCGAAGTACACGTCGACCGATCCGTCCTCGTTCATCACGAGTTCCGGATCGCGAGAACCGCGATCCCCGCGCTGCTGCTCGTTGTCGATCAGACAGCGAGTCCAGGCGTCGTACACCGTGACCGACCAGAAGAGTTTCGCGGGCGGGTTCGCCGGAACACGCAGGGTGTAGGACTCTCCGCCGTCGAGCCACTCACCGTCGGCATCGGTGTAGGCGCCCAGGTAGGCCTGGCCGACCCCCGGGGTCTGACTCTTCATCGCGGAGGAGAAGCTGACCGCCTCGTAGAACCAGGCGGCGCGTTCGAGCAACTGGTCGTAACCGGACGCGCGCTGATTCGAGTGGTCGAGTTGCAGGACCAGATCCCAGCGCCGATCGGGCCAGTACATCGCGCCCGGGAAGCGTTTGGCGAACGAGTTCGCCTGTGCCATGAGCTCTCCCGCCGCCGCACCGTCCCGCAGGATGGCGGAGAGTCGCTCGTCGGGCTCGAAGGGTGTGCCCTTCTCGATGCCCAGTTGTTTGAGCATGGCGAGGTAGAAGCGGTCGCGTTCGTCGACGATTTCGCGCTGATAGATATCGTGCAGGCGAATCCAATAGTCGAGGCCGCGCGGCTGGTCGCCGGACCAGGGCCGGCCCTGCGGCGAGATGAGTCGAGTCGGGGGCGCCTCACCGGTGAGGGGCCGGACCCGCACCTGATCGACCAGGGCGCGCGAGCGTTCCGGGTCCGGGTCCAGGGTGCGGAATCCGAACATCACGTTCGTCCCGGTTGCCTGATGAATGTAGTAGTCGCCGTCCAGCTTCGGCGTATCGTGGCCGGGCGGCAGGATCAGGTGGCGGCCGCCGCGTCCGCCGTCGGGCCCCATTTCGCCGAGGATTCCGAATTCACGCTGCCAGAAGTCGGAGAACCCACCCGCGGTATGTCCGGCGGGCACCTCCACGACCAGCGGCCCGGTCGCGTCGAGGTCGATGAAGTTCAGGATGTACGGGGTGGTGGCGTTCGCGGTGATCAAGCCCAGGCGGTCGGCGTAGCTGACGTAGTGAACCAGGTCGAAGTCGGTGGCGCCGAACACCTCTCGATGCTGCTGTTCCCACTGGGCGTACGACACCAGCGGCAACGCCCACAGGTACACCTGGCAGGCGAGCTGATAGTCCAGCTCGTCGAAGATCACCGGCAGATCCGCGCGCTCGGGCAGCTCGCCGGACATACCGACCCGCGCCAACCGGCCGGGCAACGACGGATTCACCATTCGTCTCTCCTGTTCACCAGTCGTCGGGGACATGCGCTCACAGGCCACCCGGATCCTTGCCGATCACCGCGCCGCCCGCATGCGCCGACAGCGGCCGCGAGATGGCGGCTAGCATCGGAATCGGCGAGATCGCCATACCGACCGCCACCGGCGGCGCATCACCGATCACCGTTCCCATACCGGGAACATAAGGCGGTTTTCCGTGTCTCGGCCTCACCCTTTACGGGTGAAACTGCCGATCGCCACGTGAGATGGGTATATGTGCCCACGACGGCGTGTCGCGGACTGCGTGATCAGGATTCGGAACGGAGATTGTCAGCGGGTGTGGCATCGACGATCCGCAAGCCGCCCCGATCGGCACCATCGCATCGGTGCGCGCCCATCTGTACCCGCACGGCTCCGGCCGCGATCATCGGCGGACTGGACTGCGGCGGCCGATATCGCGCAGGCCCAGGCGTGGTGTGCCGGCCGGTCCGCACTCTCCCGAAGGTCCCGGAATTCGTAACCCGGCGTCAGCTGGTTCGTACCGGCGCCCGCTTCAACTCGCGCAGGGCCGTGCGGAGCCCGCGGCGCTTGCCCGTTTCGGGGTCGGCACCGAAGTGGGTCTGGATGCCTTCGCGAATGGCGAATCGGAGTTCCGACGCGGTTTCGGGGGCGTCGTCGGTGGTCGCTCGGAGCAGGGCGTTCGGCAGGGCCAGTTTGGCGATCGTGCGGAACGACTGCAGGTACTGGCCGCCGAGGGATCCGGTCGTGTACGGGAGGTCGTACTTGTCGCACAGTTCCCGCACGCGCACTCCGATCTCCTCGTAGCGGTTGCTCGGGAGGTCGGGGTACAGGTGGTGTTCGATCTGGTGGCTGAGGTTGCCGCTCATGAAGCGCATCAGCGGTCCGGCTCGGAAGTTGGCCGATCCCAGCATCTGCCGCAGATACCAGCGGGGCTGATCCTCGGCTTCGAACTCCGCGACGGTGAATTTCTCCGCGCCGTCGGGGAAATGGCCGCAGAAGATCACCATGTAGGTCCAGTAGTTGCGGACGAAGTTGGCGGTGGCATCGGCCGTGAGGGTTGTCTTCCAGTTCTTTCCGGCCAGCGCGGGGAAAATCAGGTAGTCCTTGGCGGCCTGCTTGCCGACCTTGGTTCCGATGATGCGCAGATCCCGGAACGCCTGGCGCCACTGCTTGTCGCCGCTGCGAAGCTTCTCCACCTCGAGGTGGTGCAGGGCCACGCCCCACTCGAAGAACGTGCCGAGAATCAGGTTGTAGACAGGGTTTCCGACGTTCCACCATTCCCAGCGCTGGTCACGCGTCACGCGCAGGATGCCGTAACCGACGTCGTCGTCCATCCCGACGATATTGGTGTACTTGTGGTGCACGAAGTTGTGCGAATGCTTCCACTGCACGCTGGGGCAGGTGGTGTCCCACTCCCACGAGGACGAGTGGATCTCCGGATCGTTCATCCAGTCCCACTGCCCGTGCATGACGTTGTGGCCGAGCTCCATGTTCTCGATGATCTTGGCCAGCGAGAGCATCGCGGTGCCCGCGAGCCAGGCGGGCTTGCGGTTGCTGAACATCAGGGCGACGCGGCCGGCGACCGCCAGTGCGCGGTGGATCGCGATGGCGCGCCGGATGTAGCGGGCGTCATCGACGCCGCGCGACTCCTCGATGTCGCGGCGGATGGCGTCGAGTTCGGCGCCGAGAGCCTCGACGTCGTCCTTGGTCAGATGTGCGTAGGTATCGATGTCGGTAATGGCCACGGGGCCTCCTAGATATCGAGAGTGCATTCACCAGAGGCACTGCTGATGCACGTTTGAATTCGTTCTCCTTCGCGGCGCTCCTCACCGGTGCGCAGGTCGCGGACGTAGCCGCCCGCGAGCGGCAGGACACAGGTCTTGCAGATGCCCATCCGGCAGCCGAACGGCATCTGGATGCCCAGCTTTTCGCCCGCCTCGAGAAGTGTTGTCGCGCCGTCGATCTCGACCGTCTTGTCCGAGACGGCGAACCGCACCGTCCCACCCTCACCGCCGTGATCGGTGCGGGCGATGGCGAAGCGTTCGACGTGCAGGCGTTCGCGCAGGCCGCCGCCCTCGTAGTGCGATTCCATCGCGTCCAGCAGGGCCGGCGGTCCGCAGGCCCAGCATTCGCGCTCACGCCAGTCGGGTACCCACTCTTCGAGACGGGACACCGAGACCTTGCCCATCTCCCTGGTGAGCTGCAGGCGCAACTCGTAGCTCGGCACCTGTTCGGCGAGAGCTTCCATCTCGTCGAGGAAGATGACGTCGTCGCGGGTCGGCGCGGAATGTATGTGGTGGATATCGGGCCGCTGGCCGCGTGCTGCGAGCGAGCGCAGCATGGCGATCACCGGGGTGATCCCACTGCCCGCCGTGACGAACAGGATCTTGCCCGGAATCGGTTCCGGCAGATGGAAATCACCCCGCGGCGCGGCCAATCGGATGATGGTGGAGGGCTCGACCCCGTCCACCAGATGCGACGACAGGAACCCGTCGGGATTGGCCTTCACCGTGATCGCGATCGTCTTGTTGTCCGCCGACCCCACGATCGAGGTGAGCGAATAGGACCGCCACCGCCACCGCCCATCCAGCTGCAACCCGATCCCGACATACTGACCCGGTTTGTACGCGGCCGGAAACCCCCACCCGGTACGGATCGTCACCGTAGCGGTGTCCTCGGTCTCCTTCACCACGTCGATGACCTTCCCGCGATGTTCACGGGCGGTCCACAGCGGATTGATCAGGTGCAGATAGTCGTCAGGCAGCAGCGGCGTGGTGGCCCGCGCCAGCAGTCCACGCAAGACGTTGACCTGGGGTTTCTTCGCGTCGATGTCGACGGTCGGACGAGTGCTCCATTTCAAGAGGCCCACAGCAACTCCTCAATTTCTGTGTACAACTGTACACTGAAACTGTCGATTGCCGACCGGAACCAGCCCGGAGACCCCCTGCGTCGGACCGATCCCGGCAGCTGCGTCGGACCGATCCCGGCAGCCCGAACTGTCACGAATCCTTCTGCGCAACTGCATGATTCAACCGATCGAAGACGCGTAGGATCCGTCGAGCCGCGACGCGCGACCTTGTCGAGCCGGCGCCGGCCATGCTGCCGCTGTGCACCGAGAGGGCGTCCCTAGCGCCGGGTGGCGTGGGTGATGTGGCCGGAGAAGACGTCGTGGTCGGGGGTGGGGGTGAAGCCGTAGCGAGTCAGGACTTCCGGGACTGTGGCGTCGGTGATCTCGTCGTAGCCGAGGGCTTCGAGTTCTCGGGTCAGTTCGGGCGGGGTGAAGAAGCATTGCCAGGGTTCGCCCTGGTCGGCGACTTCGGACAGGACCGCGTCGCCGACGGCGCGGCGGTGGGCGGGTTGGGCGGCGGAGGGGTCGGTGTAGTCGAGGATGAGGTGGGTGGGGGCGTCGAGTGCGGCGGTGCGGGAGAGCAGGTTCAGGGTGGCGGGGCGGGTCAGGTACATCACGACGCCGAGGCAGAGGAAGATCGTCGGGGCTGTGCGGTCGAAACCGACGGGGTCGAGTGCCTCGTCCCAGCGTCGGTCTTCGAAGTCCGCGGGGACGAAGCAGACCGACGGCGGGACCTCGATATCGGCCGCCCGCAACCGTTCTCGCTTCCATGCCTGGGTGCTCGGATGGTCCACTTCGAACACCACCAGATCGGGATGGGGGTTGCGGTAGGCGAAGGTGTCGAGGCCGGCGCCGAGGATCACCAATTGGCGGGTTCCGGTAGCGGCGGCGGCCGCGATCGCGTCCTCCGCCACCTGGAACCTGGCGAGGATCCAGGGGTGCAGCTGCTCCGGGATCCAATTCTCGTGTGCGGCGGTCACTTCGCCGAGCGGCACCCCGGAAATCGCCGCGGCCAGCGGGTCATCACACAGCCTCGGCGGCGGGCTCGCCTGGTGCACGGCTCGAATCAAGGCGATCGACAATGCCGTGCGACTCGGCTGCCCCTGCTCCACGATGCCCCCGTTCGCGAGACCTGTTCCAGCCCAGCGTATCCGGCGACTCGTCGATCGACAGGCCTTTCCCACACACCCGCGACCGCCCGACCAGCAAACCTTCCGGTATTTTCTCCCGATATGCTCCGCCGGTGATCGAAGGCTCCATCCCCGCGCGCACCGCGCTCATGCTCCAGCGGACGGCGTTGTCCCTGGGGATTTCACCGGCGCAGCTGACCGGTTCCGTCGCGGTGGACACGGCGCAGTTCGCGAACGACCGGGTGCGGGTTCCCATCGAGTCCGCGTGGCGGATGTGGGAGATCATCGGGTTCGCGGGCGGGCCCGGAGCGGGGTTGTGCGCCGTCGTGGCTCGACCGCTTCCACCGCGCGGTCTCCGATGCGCTGGCACGCGGCGACTTGAGCCTCGCGGTGGTGGCCGCCCGATTGGCAACCAGCCCACGCACTGTGCAGCGCAGGCTGACCGACCTCGACACCAGCTGGCGGGACGAGGTCGACCAGGTGCGCCGGGCGCGCGCCATGGATCTGCTGCGCGACACCGAACTCACCGTCCAGGCGGTGGCGGCCCGCGTCGGCTATTCCGACGCCAGGGCGCTACGCCGGGCGTTCGTCCAGTGGACGGGGCGGAGCCCCGGCAGCTTCCGGACCGACCCCTCGCCGGTCCGCACCGACGGGCGCGCCTCGATCGTTCAGTGAGCCAGCGTGGTTCGGAACAGTGCGGCGGCCGCGTCCGCGGCGGCGTCGATGAGTCGCGGATCGTCGTAGAAGTCGATCTGCCCCACCGAGTCCAGCCACAGCTCGGACTCGGGGCTCGACACCGTCGCGTAGAACTTACGCGCGAAGGCCGGGACGAGCGCGTTCTCCGAATGCACCATCGTGTACGGGACCGCGAGCCGGGCGGCGGCCTCGATGGTGTCGAAATCGCTTGTGTACGCGAAGGATTGCACGGCGAATCCGTTGGTGTAGTTGGGCACCGCGCCCCGGGCGGTGCCGTAGTACTCGTAGGCCTCTCGCAGCGGCATGCCCACATCACCGCCGTCCGGCGCGACCGCCGGGATCGTCTCCGCGACGCCGGTGTCGCGCCATACCCGCTCGGCGGCGCGCCCCCGCGCGATGGCCTCCTGACTGGGCGGGGCGGCGGCGATGTCGGAGTAGTACCCGGCCACGCCCGCGAATGACCGAATCCGCGGATCGTCCGCGACCGCGCGGGCCATGTATCCGGCTCCCGCGCAGACGCCGACCGCGACCACGGGCAGCTCCCGGGTCCGCTCATCGGCGAGCAGCGCCGTCACGGCCCGGCGAATGTCCTGCGCCTTGCCGATCGGATTCTCGAACTGCCGCGGCTGCCCTTCGCTCTCACCGAAGGTGCGGTGATCGAAGGCCAGCGCGGCGAATCCGCGCTCGGCCAGGGCGCGGGCGTACGCCCCGGATGCCTGCTCCTTGACCGAGGTGAGCGGACCGCTCGTGACCACGGCGGCGAGGGCGTCGCCCTCGGGCAGGTGCAGAACCCCCACCAGTCGATCGCCGTCGTTGCTGAAAATGAATTGTTCGGTTCTCATCGTCCGGATCCCTCGAAGTGGTGCTGACCGGAAAAGCCTAGAGCCGGTTCCGCGTCGACCGGCGGCCATCGGATGACGACTGGGGGACCACGCACGCCACCCACCGGACCACACCGCACACCCGCGTCGGTCGCACCCGCGCGGAACGCCCCGGTATCCGCGACACGAACGGCTCCGACAGCGTGATGCACCTCTGGCACACACCACCCGGGGTCCACGACCTGCACGTCGGCCGAACTCACGCGAAGGCTCCGCCATCCGCGATGCGGAGGGCTCCGACGGCGTGGAGCACGTCCGGCACGCCACTACCCCCGGCTCCACGACCGGCGCGCCGCATCCTCTCACTCATCGGCTATTGCGGATTCACTTGGCGTGTGTTGTGCTATGTGAATCACCATTAGCTAGGAGGTTCCCATGGGGACGCGGGTTTTCGTGGCGGGCGTTGGGATGATTCCATTCACCACTCCGCGGCACAGCCAGACGTACGACGTGATGGCCGAGCGGGCCGTGCGGGCGGCGCTGTCCGATGCCGGGGTCGAGTACGACGCCGTCCAGCAGGCCTACGCCGGGTACGTGTACGGGGATTCGACCTGCGGGCAGGCGGGGCTGTATCGGGTGGGGCGCACCGGCATTCCGGTGGTCAACGTCAACAACAACTGCTCCACCGGGTCGTCGGCGCTGTATCTGGCGCGGCAGGCGGTCGAGTTCGGGATCGCCGATGTCGTCCTGGCGGTGGGATTCGAGCAGATGCAGCGCGGGGCGCTGGCCTCACAGTGGACGGATCGGCCGACGCCGTTCGACCGGTTCGACGGCGTCGTCCATCGCGTGCAGGGTGCAAGTGAAGCGCCGTTCGCCGCACAGTATTTCGGTGGAGCCGGGCGGGAATACTGCGAACGCTACGGAGTGGATCCGAAGGTGTTCGCGGAGATCGCGGTGAAGGCACGCCGCCACGCGGCCGGCAATCCGTACGCGGTGTTCCGCGATCCGGTCACGGCGCAGGAGGTGCTCGACTCCCCGCGGATCTACGGTCCGCTCACCCGGCTGCAGTGCTGTCCGCCCACCTGCGGTGCGGCAGCCGCGATCCTGGTCAGCGAGGAGTACGCCCGCGCACACGGCCTGAACCGCGAGGTGGCGATCCGGGCACAGGCGATATCCACCGACTTCGACTCGACGTTCGCCGAGGACTCGATGATGAAGATCGTCGGCTACGACATGACCAAGGCTGCCGCGGACCAGGTCTATCGCGAATCCGGCATCGACCCGGCCGAGATCCCGGTCGTCGAACTGCACGACTGCTTCACCACGAACGAACTGCTCACCTATGAGGCGCTCGGGCTCACCGCCGAGGGCACCGCGGAGAAGTTCATCGCCGACGGCGACAACACCTACGGCGGCCGGGTGGTCACCAACCCGTCGGGCGGACTGCTGTCCAAGGGACATCCGCTCGGCGCGACCGGTCTGGCCCAGTGCGCCGAACTGGTGTGGCAGCTGCGCGGGCAGGCCGAGACCCGCCAGGTCGAGGGCGCGCGAATCGCGTTGCAGCACAATATCGGCCTCGGTGGCGCCGCGGTCGTGACCCTCTACGAGAAGACGAGCCGCGCATGAGCCTGGATCCGAGCGTGGTCGGCACCGAATTGCCCGCCACCGAACTGACCCTCGACGCGGGACGGCTGCGCTTCTTCGCCGCCGCGATCGGTGAGACGAATCCGATCTTCACCGATCTCGCGGCGGCGCGGGCGGCCGGTCACCCGAGCGTGCCCGTCCCGCCCACATTCCTGTTCGCGATCGAGCTCGAGAATCCGGACCCGTTCGGCTGGGCGGCCGCGCTCGGCATCGATCTGCGCTTCGTATTGCACGGTGAACAAGAATTCACTTACCACTCGGTGGCGCATGCCGGTGACGTGCTCACCGCGACGCCGCGCATCACCGACGTCTACAGCAAGAAGGGCGGCGCGCTCGACTTCCTCGTCAAGCACACCGCGGTCACCCGCGCGGACGGCAGCCTCGTCGCCGACCTGAAGTCCGTCATCGTCGTTCGCAACCCGGGAGTGACCTCATGACCGCCGTCGACTCGCTCACGCCCGGAACCGAATTGCCGCCACTCGCGATCGCGCCGATCAGCCGCACGACGCTGGCACTGTTCGCGGGCGCCTCCGGCGATCACAACCCCATGCACATCGACATCGATGTGGCGAAGTCCGCGGGCCTGCCGGACGTGTTCGCGCACGGCATGCTCTCGATGGCGTATCTCGGCCGCCTGCTGACGAATTGGTTCGCGCCCGAGGCGATCCGCTCCTACGGCGTGCGGTTCGGGGCGATCACCCCGGTGCTCGCGACTCCGACCGCCACCGCGACCGTCGTGACCGTCGAGGAAACCGACGGGGAACGCCGCGCCACTCTCGATCTGACGATCACCCTCGCCGACGGCACCGTGACGCTCACCGGCTCGGCCGTCGTCGCTCTCTGAAAGGAACTGCCCCATGGGAAATCTCGACAACAAGGTTGCGATCGTCTCCGGCTCCGGCCGCGGCATCGGGCGTGAGATCGCACTGAAGCTGGCCGCCGAGGGCGCGCGCGTGGTGGTGAACGATCTCGACGCGGAACCCGCGAAGGAGACCGTCGCCGCCATCGAAGCCGCGGGCGGCGCGGCCGTCGCGTGCCCCGGATCGGTGACCGACCCGGACTTCGGCGAGCTGTTCGTCGCCAAGGCGGTGGACACCTACGGCGGGCTGGACATCATCGTGAACAACGCCGGGTACACCTGGGATTCGGTGATCCAGAAGATGACCGACGAACAGTGGGACGCCATTCTCGACGTCCATCTCAAGGCGCCGTTCCGCATTCTGCGCGCGGCGCAGCCGGTGATCGCCGGATCGGTGAAGCAGGCCAAGGCTTCCGGTCAGCCGGTCCCGTGCCGCAAGGTCGTCAATATCTCCTCGCTGGCCGGGACCGGAGGCAATGCCGGACAGGCGAACTACTCGGCCGCGAAGGCCGGCGTCACGGGCTTGACCAAGGCGCTGGCCAAGGAGTGGGGCCGCTACAACGTCACCGTCAACACGGTCGCGTTCGGGCTGATCAAGACCCGGCTCACCGAGGCTCCGGCCGATTCGGGCGGCACCATCGACGTCGCGGGCAAGCAGATACAGGTCGGGGTCAACCCGAACCTGCTCACCGCGATGGAGCAGATGATTCCGCTCGGCCGAAGCGGCACGCCCGCCGAGGCCGCGGGGGCGGTGTACCTGTTCTGCACTCCCGAATCCGATTACGTCAGCGCGCAAACGCTGGTCTGCGGCGGCGGGTTCAATCTCTGATGTCCGCGGTGGTCAGATCGTCGTGGATGGACGACGAGGTCGTCGCGCTCAAGAAGATGGCGACCGCCTTCTTCGAGGCCGAGGCGCTGCCGCATCGGGAGCGATGGATCGAGCAGAAGCACGTCGATCGTGAATTCTGGCGCAAGGCAGGCGAAGTGGGACTGCTGTGCGCGGCGATTCCGCAGGAGTACGGCGGCGGGGGCGGCACCATCGCCCACGATCTCGTGGTCGCTCAGGCCGCGATGGAGCTCACCGAGATGGGCTTCGGCATCGGCGTCAGCGTGCACAGTGGGCTGGTGGCGCACTACCTGCTCACCTACGGCTCCGAGGAACAGAAGCTGCGGTGGTTGCCGAAGATGTCCTCCGGCGAATACATCGGAGCCATCGCGATGACGGAGCCGGGTGGTGGTTCGGACCTGAAATCGCTGCGTACCACGGCCATTCGCACCGGGGACCATTTCGTGGTCAACGGCGCCAAGACCTTCATCTCGAACGGTATGCAGGCCGACCTGGTGGTGCTGGTGGTCCGCACGGATCCGTCGGCGGGCACCCGGGGATTCTCGCTGCTGGTTCTCGAAACCGCCGGGGCACAGGGGTATCGCGTCGGGCGCGTGCTGGACAAGGTCGGACTCCGCTCTCAGGACACCGCGGAGCTGTTCTTCGACGACGTGCGGGTGCCGACGGCGAATCTGCTCGGGCAGGAAGGGCAGGGCTACGCCTACGCGATCAAGCAGCTCGCCCACGAGAGGGTGCTCATCGCCGACGGCGCGGTGGCGGTCGCCGAGGCCGCACTCGCCGAGACTGTCGCATACACCAAGGCGCGCAACGCCTTCGGTGCACCGCTGTTCGACATGCAGAACACCCGCTTCGAGCTCGCCCAGTGCGCGATCCTCACCAGGACCACGCGGGTCTTCGTCGATCACTGCCTCGAGGCGCGTTTGCGCGGCGAACTGGACGCGCCCACCGCGTCCATCGCGAAGGCGCATGCGACCGAGGTGCAGTGCGAGGTGATCGATCGATGCGTTCAGTTGTTCGGCGGGTACGGCTACATGCTCGAGTACCCGATCGCGCGCCGCTATGCCGACGCCCGGGTCCAGAAGATCTACGCCGGCGCGAACGAAGTCATGAAAGAACTCATCGCCCGTTCCTTGTGAGGGATCAACCATGTATCTGACGCAATCGCTGCATCGCGCGCTTCAGCACGAACCACAGCGCATCGCGACAATTTTCGGCGATCGAGTGCGCACGGTCGCCGAGTCCGCCGACCGCATCGCCCGGCTGGGCGGCGCCCTGCGCGCGCTGGGGGTGCGCCCCGGGGATCGAGTCGCCTATCTGGGGCTCAATTCCGACCGCTATCACGAGTATCTGTTCGCGGTGCCGTGGATCGGGGCGGCGGTCAATCCGGTCAACATTCGCTGGAGCCCGGACGAGATCGCCTACTCACTGACCGATTCCGGAACCCGCGTGTTGTTCGTCGATGATGCCTTCGCGGGCGTATTGGACGCTGTGCGGGCGCGATTCGACGGATTGTCGACCGTGGTGTTCACCGGTGAGGCCGACACTCCGCCGGGTGCGCTGCGGTACGAGGATCTGATCGCGGACACCGAGCCGGTACCCGACACTCGCACCGGCGGCGCCGAGCTGCTCGGGGTCTTCTACACCGGAGGAACCACCGGGCATCCCAAGGGCGTGATGCTCAGCCACGACAATCTCGTCGGATCCGCCATGGGCACACTGTCCACCGGATACGTGGTCTCGCACGGAGGCCGGGTGCTGCATGCCGCGCCGATGTTCCACCTCGCGGCCATCGGCATGTGGTCGATCGGCAATCTGGCCGGTGCGACGCACGCGTTCATTCCGGTGTTCACCCCGGCGGGGACGCTCGAGGCGATCGGCGCCCACTCGATCACCGACGCGCTGTTGGTACCGACCATGATTCAGATGCTGGTGGATGATCCCACTGTCCACGAGCACGACCTGAGCAGCGTCACGAACTTTCTCTACGGGGCGTCACCGATCTCGGAGTCGGTGCTGCAGCGGGCTCGGAAGGTCTTTCCCGCAGCGGGTTTCACCCAGGCGTACGGCATGACCGAGCTGTCTCCGGTGGCCACCCTGCTCTCCCCCACCGACCACGACGACCCCGGCCTGCGCCGCGCGGCCGGACGCGCCGCCCCGCATGTCGAGGTGCGCATCGTCGATCCCGAGGGCACGGAGGTACCGCGCGGGACCGTCGGTGAGGTGGCGGTCCACGGCGACAATGTCATGCTCGGCTACTGGGGCAAGCCCGAGGCCACGGCCGAGGCGGTGCGCGAGGGTTGGATGCACACCGGCGACGGCGGGTACATGAACGACGACGGGTACGTGTTCATCGTGGATCGGCTCAAGGACATGATCATCACCGGCGGTGAGAACGTCTACTCCGCCGAGGTCGAGAACGCGCTGGCCAAACATCCGGCGGTGGCCGCCTGCGCGGTGATCGGGGTGCCCGACGAGCGCTGGGGCGAACGCGTGCACGCCGTGGTCATGCTGCGGGCCGGAAGCGAGTGCACCGCAGCGGAACTCACCGAGCACTGCCGGGAACTGATCGCGAACTACAAGGTTCCGCGCAGCGTGGATTTCACCGATGCGCTGCCCATGTCCGCAGCCGGGAAGATTCTGAAAAGGGCACTGCGGCAGCCCTATTGGGAAGGTGTGGCCACCGAGGTCTCGTGAGGCCCGGCACGCGCGCGGCCGGTTCGGGATCGACTGTCCGAACCGGCCTTTCGTGCGTCCGTCACATGCCCTGGCGGGGCGGTTGGATCCCGAGCAGTGTCGCGCAGACCGCGACGATCGCCGCGCCCACGTCGGAGTGGGCCCGCACGTGCGGGGTCGAGGCGAGGTCGTTGACCACACCCAGCACCGCCTGCACTCGAATCCGCGCCTCGACGGCGTCCTGGTCGGGATGGATCTGGCGCACCAGCTGCACCCACTCGGCGACGTACGCGAGTTGGACGTCGCGGATGCGGCGATGTTCCGCGGGGTCCAGTATGTCGACCTCGAGGGCCAGCAGGCCGAACAGCGCCGGATTGGTCAGCACGTAGGTGCTGTAGGCGACCACCAGAGCGCGCAGCGCGTCCTGCGCGCTGTCGGCCGCGTCCAGGGCGCGGATGAGATCGGCTCGCAGGATCACGCTGCCCTGATCGAGCACCTCCACCAGGATCTCGGCCTTGCCCGCGAAATGCTTGTAGATGCTCGCGCCGGCGATGCCGACCGCCGCGCCGATATCCTCCATGCCGACGCTCGAGTATCCGCGCTGGGCAATGAGTTCCGTTGCGGCGGAAATGATTTCAGCCCTGCGCGAGGGGTACCAGCGCGGGGCGGGCGTCCGGCGCGGCGAACGCGGGCCCAGGGCCGCAAACTCCGCCGAGCACACCGCCTCCAGCATGCTCGCGAGCACGCGGGTGAATCGTTCCGCGGGCAGCTTCAGACCGTGGAACGAGATGCTGGTCGCCACCGCGAGCAACGCCCAGGCCAGCAGATCGGCCTCGGCCTGTCGCAGCTCCGGACGACGATCCCGCACGATCTCGGTGAGCCGCGCGGAGATCGCCAGTACCTGATCCTGGATCTCCGCGCGCGTCGACTCGGCCAGGTGGCGCGATTCGCGGCGCCACAGCACACCCACCCGGCGAAACTCGAGAGCCGTGGCCGCGACCCGGGTCAGCAGGTCCGGTGAGTCGGTCCGCGCTCGGTCCAGGACGTCGCCGACCGCCGAAAGCGACTCTTCCACAACGGCGGCCAGCAGATCATGCTTGCTCGAGAAATGCCGATAGAGCGCCGAGGGTCCGACCGCCACCGCCTCGGCAACCCCGCTCATGCTCACCGCCGCGTACCCGTCGCGGTAGAACATCTCCTCGGCCGCGGCGATGATCAATGCGCGCCGATTGGACGGCCTGGTGCCCCGAACCGGCCGGGTGGTGGCGACTCGGACGCTGCCAGAACTCACGTGCCACTCCTTCGCGCCGCCCGCCGGGACTCGATCCAGGTCATCGAACGCCGCCGAACGGTTCGACCAGGATTCACTTACATTGGCACCATCAGAGCATATTCAGCCAACATCGAGCAAGTCGCGCTATCTGCGATTCACTTATGCCGGTGGATCCGGACCGACCGCAGACGTGCTCGATCCTCGCCGACCTCGATCCTCGCCGACTCCGATCCTCGCCGACCCCGAACTCCCGAGGGCGATGAGGCCCACCCTGATCATCGTCCGGCACCCCGCGTGGCGGGCCCGCACCTTCCCGATCCCCGTGCTGATCGTGTTGCGCGGCGATTCGCGGGTGCGGGGGGACGCGATCAGTCGGCGATCAGCACGCGGCGGAGTTGCTCGAGTTCGGTTTCCGACAGGCCGTTCGACCGGAGCCAGGCGGCTGCTCCACCGTGGTCGGCGTGCAGGTTCTTCAGGAAGCCGAGCATCACCTCCTCGGTGATGGCGAGAATGCCCGTGTTCGCCTGGGGCAAGCCCGCGTACGACGGGAGGGCGTCGAGGCGGTCGCGGACTCGTTGCATGCGCAGGTTGGTGAGTGCGTAGTCGGCGGCGATGTGCTCGGCGGGGACGCCTACCGCGTCCAACAGGACCGCGGCCAGCACGCCGGTGCGGTCTTTGCCCGCCGCGCAGTGGAACAGGACCGAACGGCAGTCGGGGTCGATGATCAGGCGGACCGACTCGACGATGTGCTCACCGCTGCCGGCCAGCAGCAGGCCGTACAGCTCGGTGAGGTCGACGCGGGTCTTGTCGGGGACGAGATCCCTTGCCGCCAGCGAGGACTGGGGCGACTTGCGGATCGGGAGGTTGGCGATGTGCACGGCCGCGCCGGCGATCAGGCCGTAGCCCTCACGCTCGACCTCGTCGGCCAGGCGCAGGTCGATGACCGTGCGCAGGCCGAGAGTGCCGGTGAGGTGGGCGAGGTCGTCGCCGGTGGCCTGCTGCAGCGTGCTGCTGCGGAAGACCACCCCGAATCGGGTGCTGCGGCCGCCCTCGACCGGCAGCCCGCCGAGATCTCGGACATTGTCGATCTCGGCGAACTCGATCCACCGGGGGCCGAGGTCGCAGGAGTCAGTGGGCACGGCCGGCCGCCGCTTCTTCGGCGCGGGTGAGACCGCACAGGCCGATCAGGTCTTCGTGGAGTTCGAACCACACGGTGTGGTAGCTGTCCATGATGGGGCGCGCGACGTAGGTGTGATCACCCTCCCCGATGCGCTCGACGGCGCGGTCCAGGCGGTCGATGTAGCGGACCAGGCGGGGCGCCAGGGCACCGATGCGCGCGATCAGCGGGCGCAGGCTCCGGTGCGTATCGCTCAGGCGGGCAAGCACTCCGGCGTCGTAGTCGGCGTCGGCGTGATCGTTGACGGTGCCCGCGTCCTTCATCTGCCAGTCGGTGATGATGACCTTCAGGTCGGCATTGAAGACGCAGAACTCGTCGTAGGCCGCGATCATGGCGGCGTGATCGACGGTGGCGCGCTCGGCCTCCAGCAGTTCGGCCAGGCGGGGCCTGCCCTCGGGGGTGAGCCGGAAGCCCGCCGGAGTGGAGGCGCTCAGCCCCGCGGTCACCAGATCCGCACAGCACGAAGCGATCTCGGCCGTGTCGGCGAACAGTCCGGCCGCCAGGTTGTCGACATTCACCCGGCCCTTGATGCCGATCAGCCGCAGCACGGCCAGTTCGGTCACGGGTGTCGCCACGGCGGTGGTTCCCTGCTGCTCAGCACTTCCGGGTGCGGCGGCGCGCTCCTCGAGCCGGGCCGCGAGCTGTTCGCTCGACACGCCCGCCCACTGCGCCAGCTGTCGCACGTCGTCGAGGATGATCTGTTCCACCGGTTTGCCGGTGACCTCCCCCGCCAGCACCAGACCCGCGCCACCGTCGACGGTCACGGTCTTCCCGGTCAGGGCGGCCACCACCCCGGGGCCGCAACCGACCACACACGGGCGACCCAGTTCCCGGCTCACCAGCGCGGCATGCGATGTGGTGCCACCCAATTCGGTGACGATGGCGCGCGCGGCGATCATGCCGTGCAGATCGTCGGGACTGGTGGTGGGGCGCACCAGAATGACGTCCTCACCGGCCTCGGCACGGGCCTCGGCCTCGTCCGGATCGGTGACGACGACACCGGATGCCAGTCCGGGACAGGCGGATTCGCCACGCGCGAGGGGCTCCCGCCCGCCGGACTCCCCCGAAGCGGGGCGCAGCACATCGCGCACCTGATCGGCGGTGATCCGGCGCAACGCCTCCTCGGTGTCGATCAGACCCTCGGCGACCATGGCGACGGCGGTGCGCACCGCGGCCCGTGCCGAACGCTTGGCCGAACGGGACTGCAGCATCCAGAGCGTGCCGGATTCGACGGTGAACTCGATGTCCTGCAGATCGCGGCCGTCGCGCTCGAGCAGTTCGGTGGCGGCGATCAGACGCTGGTGCACCGCGGGCTGCGCGGCGGCCAACTCGTCCAGCGGTCGCGGCGTGAGGCGACCGGACACCACGTCCTCGCCCTGCCCGCCGACCAGCCACTCGCCGTACACCGGTCCGTCGCCGGTGTTGGGGTTGCGACTGAAAAGTACTCCGGTGCCGGAGGATTCGTCGAGGTTGCCGAACACCATGGCCTGCACGGTCACCGCGGTGCCCAGGGTGTCGGGCACGCCGCGATTGGCGCGATAGGTCTTGGCGCGGGCGGAGTCCCACGAGCGGAACACCGCTTCGACCGCACCGCGCAGCTGATCCCAGGGATCGGCGGGCACCGCGCCGTCGGCGTCACCGAGCACGGTCTCGCAGTACTGGTGCACGAAACGCTGCCGAGTATCGATGGCGTAGCCGGGATTTCGGGTCTCGTCCGCCAGCGCCCGCTGCACCTCGTCGGTCATGCCGAGATTCAGGACGGTGTCCATCATGCCGGGCATGGAGATCGCGGCGCCCGAGCGCACCGACACCAGCAGCGGTCGATCGGGCGAGCCGAACCGGCGGCCGGTGCCGCGCTCGATCATGGCGACGCCGGCCAGCACCTGCTCCCAGATCTCGGCGGCGATCGAACCCCGCGAGGTGAAGTCGGCCCACGCGTCGGTGGTGATCACGAACGCCGGCGGCACCGGCAGCCCGAGCGCCCGCATATGGTTGATGCTCCACGCCTTGCCGCCGACCTTCTCCCGCGACAGCACGCGGCCGCCGTCGAGTTCGACAACGGTCACGGCGTCGGCCGCCACCTCAGGTCGCTGCGCAAGCTCGGCTCCCGCGGTCATGTCACTCCTTCGATGCGCTGAACAATCCCCATCCCCGCCCCGGCTCGGGTCCATATATCGAGCGTGCCGCGTGATGACCCACACACCCAACCCGCATCCCGATCAGCGGACCGCCGCTCCCGCTCGCGGTCCCGCTCACCGCGCTGGGGCGGCGCGTCACTCCTGGCACGCCCGGTCAGCGGGATGGCACTCGAAATGTGAGCGACAAGGGTGGGGTGGTGCGGCAGGATGGGCGCATGGATCGGCGGCATTCGGCGTCCATCGGCTCGCACACAGTGGGCGCACCGATTTCGACCATTCCGGCCCTGGTGGCGGACCGGGCGCGGCGGTACCCGGACGCCGTGGCCGTTTCCGGGCCGCTGGGGCGCCTGAGCTTCGCCGAACTCGCGATCGAGGTGCAGGCGGCGACCCGTGCGGCCATGGCCTCCGGAATCGAGCCCGGTGACCGGGTTGGCATGTGGGCGCCCAACAGCGTCCGATGGATCGTGAGCGCCCTGGGCATGCTCGGTGCGGGCGCGACCCTGGTGCCGATCAGCACCCGGCTGCGCGGTCCGGAGGTCGCCGAGGTCCTGGCCCGCAGCCGAGCCACCGCGGTCTGCACGGTGCAGACGTTCCTGGGCAACGACTATCCGGCGATGCTCGCCGACTCCGGTCGCGAACTGCCCGCGCTGGAACACCTGATCCTGCTCGACGATTCACTCGGAGAAAGCCCGGCGCAGTGGGACATCAGTTCGTGGGCGGGGTTTCTGGCCCCGGGCACGGTCATCGCACCGGACGACGCCTGGGCGCGCACCGACGGGATCGATCCGGATTCGGTGTGCGACATCCTGTTCACCTCCGGCACCACCGGAGCACCCAAGGGCGTGCTCGCCACCCACCGCCAGACCCTGGAGGTGTTCGCGCAGTGGGCCGACGCGGTCACCCTGCGCCCCCGCGACCGGTACCTGCTGGTGAATCCCTTCTCGCACACCTTCGGATACAAGGCCGGAATCCTGGCCTGCCTGCTGCGCACGGCGACGATGGTGCCGATCGAACGCTTCGATCCGGATGTCGCGCTGCAGCTGATCGAGAACGAGCGGATCACCGTATTGGCCGGTCCCCCAACCCTGTTCACCGACCTGCTCAACGCCGGATACCGCGAATACATGCTGGGGTCGCTGCGGCTGGCGGGCACCGGCGGGGCCACCATTCCCGAGGAGCTGGTGGATCGCATTCGCGAGGACCTGCGGGTGCCCTACGTGTTCACCGCCTACGGGCTGACCGAATCCATCGGCGTGGTGTCGGTCTGCCCGCCCGCCGCGGCCACCGAACTCGTCGCCGGAACGGTCGGAAAGGCATTGCCGGGTACCGAGATCCGCATCATCGATCGCCAGGGGCAACCGGTGATCACCGGGGCGGCGGGCGAGATCACGGTCCGTGGGCCGAACGTCATGCTCGGATACCTCGACGACCCCGCGGCCACCGCCGAAGCCGTCGACGGTGAGGGGTTCCTGCACACCGGCGATGTCGGAACCCTGGACGAGAGCGGCTATCTGCGGATCACCGACAGGTTGAAGGACATGTTCATCGTCGGCGGCTTCAACGCCTATCCGGCCGAGATCGAGCGAATCCTGTTGCAGCACCCCGATATCGAGGATGTCGCCGTGGTCGGCGTTCCCGACGAGCGACTCGGCGAGGTCGGCCGGGCGGTGGTGGTCGCCACCCGCGGCGTCACGGTGGATCCGGCCGCCCTCATCGCGTGGTCAACCACGCGGCTCGCGAGTTACAAGGTGCCCCGGGAGGTGCTGTTCGCCGACAGCCTGCCCCGCAATGCCGGCGGCAAGGTGAACAAGGCTTCGCTGCGAAAGCCGCCCGCCTGAACCATATTCACGACCGATAGCCCCGGGCTGCAGGGGCTCGGGGCTACGGTCGCCGTCCGGAGACCGGGATCGCGGATAGGCGACCGGACGCGGATCCTGGTGGCGGGACTCAGATTTCCTTGCGCATCTGCGAGGTCAGCGGCTTCATGTAGCCCGACCCGAGCAGACGGCGCATGACGTTCATGGCCTTGGCGTCCTTGCCGATCAGGATGAGCGGCTTGTTCTTGCGGATGCCGTCCAGGATGGTCCGGGCGCATTCCTCGGGGGTGGTCTTGGCCAGCCCGTCGAAGTTGGCGGCCAGGGCATCACGATCGCGATTCGCCGAAGCGCGTGCCTTCCAGGCGATCTCGGTCTTGATCATGCCCGGGTGCACGCTCGAGACGCCGACATTGTTCTCCGCGATGATCATCTCCTGGCGCAGCGCGTCGGTGAACGCGTGCATGGCGTACTTCGAGGAGCTGTATCCGCTCTGGCTCGGGCAGGCCACCAGTCCGAACATGCTGGACACATTGGCGATATGGCCGTCACCGGAGGCGATGACGTGCGGCAGGAACGCCTTCGTGCCGTGCGCGGTGCCCCAGAAATTGATGTTGAAGATCCATTCGAAGTCGTCCCAGGCGACGTCCTCGACATTGGCGGTGAGCGAGACACCGGCATTGTTGATCACGATGTTGACCGTGCCGAAATCGGATACGACCTCATCGGCGTGCGCGTACACGGCGGCGCGATCGGACACGTCCAGCTTGTAGGCGCGGGCCTTGGCGCCCTCCTTCTCGCACAGCGCCGCGGTCTCGGCGACGCTGTCGATCGAGCGGCCCGACAGCGCCAGCCGCGCGCCGTTGCGAGCCAGTTCGAGCGCGAGCGCCCGGCCGATGCCCGCGCCGGCACCCGTGATGACGGCGACCTTGCCGTGGAAGTCCTTCATGGCCAATGTCCTTCGAGAAGTCGGTCGTGCTGACGTTGGTCGTGCTATTGAGTGGTGAAGCCGCCGTCGGCGATGAATTCCGAGCCGGTGCTGTAGGAGGAGTCGTCCGAGATGAGGAACAGCACCAGATTGGCGAGTTCCTCGGGGGTGCCGGGGCGCGCGATCGGCTGAGTGGCCGCGATCGAGCTGGAACGTGCGGACGTCGCGACCATCTCGGTGGCGACGATGCCCGGATGTACGGAGTTGACCCGGACGTTGTCGGGCGCGAACTCCTGCGCGGCGGTCTTGCTCATCCCGCGCACCGCCCACTTGGACGCCACGTAACCCAGGATGTTGGAGTAGCCGATCAGGCCGCCGGTCGAGGAGATGTTCACGATCGATCCGATGCCCGCGCGGCGCATGGACCCGATCACGGCCTTCATCCCCAGGAAGACGCCGACCTGGTTGACGTCGATGACCCTGCGGTAGTCCGCTTCCGAGAGCTTCTCGATCGGATCCACGTGCACGATGCCCGCATTGTTGACCAGCCCCGAGACCGGGCCGAACGCGGCCTCGGCGGTGGCGACCACCTCGTTCCACGCGCCCTCGTCGGTGACGTCCAGCGGCAGGAACAGCGCGGATTCGCCGATCTCGGCGGCCAGCGCGGCGCCCTCCTCGAGCAGCACGTCGGTGATGACGACCTTCGAACCCTCGGCGGCGAGCGTGCGGGCGAATGCCGCACCCATGCCGCGCGCGCCACCGGTGACGATGACGTGCTTGGTGTCGACCCGTCCCATCTCAGCGCTCCTGGTTCTGCGCGGTCGCGCGGCGGGAGGCGCGCGTGGGCGCTGCGGTTTCCGGGACGCCGTCGGCAGCCGAAGTCGCCACGGCCGCAGCCGGTTCCAGATCGGCGAGGTGATTGGCGGCGATGTAGCCGAAGGTCATGGCGGGACCGATCGTCGCGCCCGCGCCGGCGTAGTCGTTGCCCATGACCGCGGCGGAGTTGTTGCCCGCCGCGTACAGGCCGCGGATCACCGCGCCCTGCTCGTCCAGGACGCGGGCGTGCTCGTCGGTGACCAGACCGCCCTTGGTGCCCAGGTCGCCGGGCACCATCTCCACCGCGTAGAACGGGCCGCGTTCGAGCGGTGCGAGAGTCGGATTCGGTGTGACGGTCGGATCGCCGTAGTAGCGGTCGTACGCCGAATCCCCGCGCTGGAAGTCCTCGTCCCGGCCGTTCTTCGCGAACACGTTGAAGCGCTCCACGGTCGCGGCCAGCCTGTCCGCCGGAATGCCCAGCTGCGCAGCCAATTCCGCGAGCGTCGCGGCCTGCTTGACGATGCCGGTGTCGTAGTACTTCTGCGGCAGCGGGCGCTTGGGGAAATTGCCGAGGAACAGGTACCGGTCGCGGAAGTTCTGATCGAAGATGAAGTGCGCCGGAATGCTGCCCACGCCCTGGGCGTGCATCTCGTACATCTTGTGCACCACGTTCACATACGGCGCGGACTCGTTGACGAAGCGCTCACCGTTGTCGTTGACCATGATGGCGCCGGGCTGCGAGCGCTCGGCCAGGCAGAAGAACGGCGGCCGGTTCTCGGGGCTGCGCACCGACGGACCCCACCAGGCGTCGTCCATGAGATCGACCGCGCCGCCGACGTTCTGGCCCGCGAGGATGCCCTCACCGACGTTCTCGACCGCGCCCACGGTCCACTCGGTGGACTGCGGACCGGAGAGGTACTGCTTGCGCATCTCCAGGTTGTGCTCGAAACCACCGGCGGCCAGGATCACCCCGCGCCGCGCCTTGATGGTGACCGCACGCCCCTCGTGCTCGACCCGCACGCCGACGACGGCGCCGCCCTCGGTGATCAGCTCGGTCAGCGGGGTGCTCAACCACACCGGAACGCCCGCGTCGCGCAGCGACAGCCACAGCCGCGCGGCCAGCGCCTTGCCCAGGCTCAGCGGCAGCGCGCCCTTGATCATGTTCAACGCGGTCAGCGCACCGACCTTCACGGCGGTCTTCTTGCCCGCCCAGGTGCGCGCGATCATGTTCAGGTCGTGGAAGTCCTTGACCGTGATGGCGATTCCCTTGGGCGCGGACATGGTCGGCTGGTTGATCTTGTGCAGATCACCGCCGAGCAGACGGCCGTCGATCGGCTTGGGCTCGATACTGCGGCCCTGCGCCAGACCGCCCGGGTACTCCGGGTGATAGTCGGAATAGCCGCGATCGTAAGCGAATTCCCAGTGCTTGGAGCGAGCCCCGATGTAGGACATCATCTCCGGGCCCCTGTCCAGGAATGCCCGCTGCTTCTCGTCCGGAACCCGATCGCCGACAACGGCTTTCAGGTAGGTGCGGGCCATTTCCGGGCTGTCCGGCACTCCGGCGGCGTTCAGCACCGGATTGTTCGGGATCCAGATGCCGCCGCCCGAGCGCGCGGTGGACCCGCCGAACAGGCGGCTCTTCTCGATCAGGGTGACCGACAGGCCACGGTAGGCGGCGGTCAGCGCGGCGGTCATCCCCGCGGCGCCGGAACCCACGACAACGACGTCGAATTCGAATTCCATGTGCAGTATCAGTCCTTAGTAGCCGCAACTGGTGAGCATGCCGCCGTCGACGACGAACTCGCCGCCGGTGCAGTAGCTCGAGGCGTCGGACGCCAGGAACAGCGCCACCTCGGAGACCTCGGCGGGCTGACCCCAGCGCGGAATGGGCAGTTCGGAGAAGAAGGTGTTGCCGTCCACACCGCTCGCGCCGGCCACGGACGCGGTCATCGGGGTGGCGATACCGCCGGGATGGATCGAGTTCACCCGGATACCCGAGTGCCCCAATTCCCGAGCGGCGGACTTGGTGAGACCGCGCAGCGCGAACTTGCTCGCGCTGTACGCGGCCAGGCCGGACGCGCCGACGAAGCCCTCGACCGAGGACACGTTGACGATGGAACCGCCGCCGGCCGCGGTCAGGGCGGGCGCGGCGGTCTTGATGCCGAGCCACGAGCCCGTGACGTTGATCGCCATGATGGTGTTGAACTCGTCCAGGCTCATGTCCGCGATCTTCGAGAAGCGCAGGATGCCGGCGTTGTTCACCAGCACATCGAGGCGGCCGAACCGCTCGACGGTCTCGGAAACGGCTGCCTGCCAGTCACTTTCACTGGTGACATCGTGGTGCACGTAGTGGACGGCCGCGCCGAGTTCGGCGGCCAGGGCCTTGCCTTCCTCGTCCAGCACATCACCGAAGACCACTCGCGCGCCCTCGGCGACGAAGCGGCGCACATGCTCCGCGCCCATCCCCCGTGCGCCACCCGTGACCAGGGCGACCTTCCCGTCCAGCTGTCCCACCGATTCCCGTCCTTCCTGAGCCTTGGATTCCGACGCTAAGGGCGATGGGGACCCCCGGCACGATGTGGTCCCGGCCACTGAGACACCTGAATGACCTGAAGGTATGGGTCCTGAACTATTTCGGTTAGGCATAGCGATTCAGGAGCCCCGGATGAAGTTCTCGATGATCTTCGAAGCGCAGATGGCCGACCCCACCGCCGCGCACGAGGCCCAAGTGCTGCGCGAGTGCGTCGAGCAGGCGATCCTCGCCGACCAGGTCGGATTCGACACCGTCTGGGCGGTCGAGCACCACGGGCTCAAGTGGTACGCCCACATGAGCGCGCCGGAGATCTTCCTGACCTGGGTGGCCGCCAAGACCGAGCGGATCCGGATCGGGCACGGCGTGGTGTGCATGCCGTTCCACTTCAACCATCCGGTGCGGGCCGCCGAGCGCGCCGCCATGCTCGACGTGCTCTCCGGCGGCCGGCTGAACCTCGGCGCGGGGCGCGGGGCGACCGCGGTGGAGACCTCGATGTGCGGGGTGGATCCGGCCCGCACCCATCGGGAGGTCGAGGACTCGCTGCGGATGATCGCGGCGGCCTGGCAGGATCCGGAGGGCGAATTCGAGTACCGCGGTGAGCTTCTCGACATCTCGCCGCACCACCTGCTGCCACGCCCGGTCCAGCGGCCCCATCCGCCGCTGTTCATGGCGTGCACCAGGAAGGACACGCTGAAACTGGCCGCCGACTACGGAATCGGCGCGCTGGTCCTGGGTTTCGCCGGCGTCGAGGAGATCGCGGAGCTGCGCGGCATCTACGACGCCGCGATCGCCGAGCGCACCGGGGAACGGTTCGTCTCCACCGTGGTCAACGATCACTTCGCGGCGCTGTGCCCGACCATCGTGCTGGAGGATCGAGAGCGGGCACGGCAGATCGGCGCGCGCGGACAGCGGTTCTTCGCCCAGGCCATCAAGCACTACTACGGCGCGGGGCCGGTACCCGACGAGGCCGTGGAACCCGGCGTCGACCAGGTCGCCAAGATGCGGGAAGCGGCCGAGGAACACGTCGCCTACCTGCACGAAGCCAGGATTCCGGTGAAATCCGGGTCCACCGCCATCTTCAATACCGAGCACGCCTACGGCAACGCCGAGGACGCGATCGCCTACGTCGAGCGGCTGCGGGCCGCCGGGGCCGACGAGATCCTGTGCCTGATCCAGATGGGCACCGTCCCGCAGGACGCGTGCCTGGAGACCATCCGGCAGTGGGGCGAGAAGGTCATCCCGCACTTCCGCGAGAGGTAGTGACGGAGCGAGTCCTCGTGTCGCCACCACCGAAACCAGCACCGACGCAACGACAAATCCATCCCGAAGACAAGGAATCGAAATGGCTGAACTGAACGGCAAAGTCGCCCTGATCACCGGCGCCGCTCGCGGTCAAGGCGCGGCCGAGGCGCGACTGTTCGTCGAACGCGGCGCGAAAGTGATCATCACCGACGTGCTCGAGGCAGAGGGCAAGGAGCTCGCCGAATCACTGGGCGAGGCAGCGATTTTCGTGCGCCACGACGTGACCGACACCGAGAGCTGGGATGCCGCCGTCGCGGCCGGAATCTCGGCCTTCGGCAGGCTGGACGTCCTGGTGAACAATGCCGCCATCTACCTCATGAAGCCGCTCGTGGAGACGAGTTCCGAAGAGCTGGAACGAATCCTGAAGGTCAACCTCCTCGGTGCGTTCAACGGAATCAAGGCGGTGCTGCCCGCCATGACGGCGGCCGGGGGCGGTTCGATCGTGAACATCTCCTCGCAGGCCGGGCTCGAAGGTCTGATGAACCACTCCGCCTACGGCTCGTCCAAGTGGGGTCTGCGTGGCCTGAGCAAGATCGCGGCGCTGGAGCTGGGCCCGTCTCAGATCCGGGTCAACTCGGTGCATCCCGGGCCGATCGCCACCCCGATGGTGCCGTACCTGACCACCGGGCCGGGCAGCTTTCCGACGCTGCCGCTGGAGCGCTCGGGGCTGCCCGAGGAGGTCGCCGAACTGGTCGCGTTCCTGGCCTCCGATGCCGCCGCGTACATCACCGGTGCGGAGGTCACCGTCGACGGCGGACTCGCCGCCGGCAAGTTCATTCCGCGAAACATGCAGTAGGGAAACCAGCGATGCCCCTGTCCCCCGAATGGCGAGACCTCGTGGAGGCCGCGACGGCCGCGTTCCCCGCGCTGGGCACCGAGGTGCTCGACGCCGCCGAAGCCCGCGCGTTCCTGGCCGCACGATCCACACCTGTCATGGAACCGATTCCCGTTGCGGGAGTAGAGGAATGGCTGGTTCCCGGACCGGCGGGAGCGCCGGAAGTGCCGGTGCGGCTCTATCGGCCGCTCGATGCCGAGAGCACGCCCGGGGTGGTGGTGTTCTATCACGGCGGCGGATTCGTGCTGTGCGGCTTGGACAGTCACGACCGGTTCTGCCGGACCATGGCGAACGAGGCCGGGGTGATCGTGGTGTCGGTGGACTACCGCCGGGCGCCCGAGGCCCGGTTCCCCGCCGCCGCACAGGACGCGTACGCGGTGCTGCGCTGGGTCGCGGACAATGCCGAATCCCTCGGGGGTGATCCGGATCGGATCGCGGTCGCCGGTGACAGCGCGGGCGGCAACCTCGCCACCGTCGCCGCGCTCCACGCGCGCGACAACGGCGGACCGGACATCGTGTTCCAGCTGCTCATGTATCCGATGCTGGATCCGGCCTGCGACAGCGCCTCGTACACCGAGAACGCCGAGGGCTACTTCACGACCGCCACCCACCTGCGCTGGTACTGGCGGCAGTATCTGAGCACCGGAGCCGATGCGACGGACCCCTACGCGAATCCGACCGTCGCCGATCTCACCGGGCTGCCGCCCGCGCACATCGCCACCGCGGAGTTCGATCCGCTGCGCGACGAGGCCGAGGAGTACGGTCGCCGCCTGCGCGAGGCGGGCATCGAGGTCGAGATGCACCGCTGGGACGGGACCGTGCACGGGTTCATGTCCATGGCGTTCCATCTGCGAGAAACGCAGCGCGCCAACGCCTCCGCGTTCACCGCGCTGCGACGCGCGCTCACCCGCACGGTCACCGAGGTGCCGTGATCGCGCGGCGGGGCGCCGTTCATCCACGAGTCGACTGTTTCTCAGCGCGGTCCCAGCCGAAAGACACTCGCGCGTAGTTGATCACCGTCTACCATCGCGGCTGTTGGATGATCGTCTAAACAACGGGGTTTCACTTGTCGTTCGCACGTACCGCCGCATTCGCCGCCGCCGTCACCGCCGCGGGCTGTTCCGTGGCCGCCGCCGGGCCCGCCGACGCGGCGGCCCAGTACTACGGCAATATCGCGGTCTCCCGGCTCAAGAACACCGCGGTCGTCACGACCGACCAGACCAGCAAGGTCAAGGCCGACGCCGCCGCGATCCGCGACTGCGCCAATTACGACTGCGAGATCGTGCTGAACTTCGCCGACGGCTGCGGGGCCATCGCGCGGGGCGCGGACGGGCGCTGGGGTTGGGCCGCGGGCGGTTCGCTCGCGGACGCCGAGCAGGCGGCGGTCGCCGGGCTCGGCGAGAGTGCGCCCGCCTTCCCCGATCTCGGCAGTTCGACCCCGCGGGCGGCCGCCGTCGTCGCATCGGGGTGCACGAAAAACGTTCAGTAGGAGGGCGGTTCATGCCGTAGTGCCGGGTGAGCGATCGGCGTCGCCGGTCGATCACCCGTATCGCGAGCCGACCGCCCGCGGCACGAGGACGCCGGAGTCTCGGAGCCGGTGCGCGATCGCGCTCACCCCCACGCGTAGGCGGTCCGGGGAGCGAGCCCGCTCCAGGGTTTCGGCTCAGTGCGGGTAGCGGGCCTCGTAGGCCGCCCGCTCGGCCGCGCGACGCGAGGCTCGCTGCGGATTCTCCAAATCCTGTGGGAGACCGTGCTTCGCGAGCCGGTGGGCGCGATTCATCGGCATATAGGCGACGATGTAGAACAGCGCCAGCAGCACCGCGAGCAGAATCATCGCGCCGCGAATCCAGAGTTCGCCGGGGAACAGCAGAAACAGGGCGAAGATCGGAATCAGCGGAAACAGCCCGCGTACGAGATGCCGTGGGAACGCGAAGGTTCCGGTGAGATCGTTACGGACCCACTGCTGCATGGAATCCGGCAGCCGGCGACCGCAGGCGTAGCCGACCCACTGGATCGGATTCGGGCGTTTCATGCGGGCGATCCCTTCTCGGCGGCAGCGGGAGCGGGACGCCGAGCTGCCTGATTGACGCGGTTGAGCACATCGCGCAATTCCTCCAGATCGGCCAGGCTCACACCCAGCCGCTCCACCACCGCGGGCGGAATCCGCTCGGCCTGCGAGCGCAACTCCCGGCCCTGCGCGGTCAGGTCGACGACGAGATTGCGCTCGTCCTGCACGTCCCTTCGCCGCGTGATGAGCCCCGCCGCCTCCAACCGTTTGAGCAGCGGCGACAGCGTCGGCGAATCGAGCTGAATGGCCTCCCCGATGTCCTTCACCGACATCGGCGCCTCGCCCCACAGCGCCAGCATCACCAGATACTGCGGATGCGTCAGCCCCATCGGCTCCAGCAGCGGCCGATACACCGCCAGCACCGCCCGATTGGCCACCGCCAGCGCGAAACACACCTGCCGATCCAGCCGCAGCGGATCCTCGACACTCGCTTCCACGACCGACCTCCTCGATCACCATCTGTTAGGGCAATAATAGTTAATGCACTAACTGTTGGCACGCGATCGGAGAGTGAGGGACGTCACCGTCGGACCAGCGCCCGCGACAGCGCACCGTGCGGTCCGACGACTCCGGGGCGATGTGGTCGGCGTCGCGTAGCCACCGGGCAGCCCGGCCCTCGCGCAGCTCACGGTGATGCCGGACGCGCCGCATGGACAGCTGCCGCACGACACGATTGGCGCCGGGTCAGGAAATATCGGGCCGGAAAGCCTGGGCGCGAATCCGCTCGCGGGCATCGAATAATGAGGTGCAGCCGGATGGTTACGACATTTACCGTGGTGGACAGTCAAGGAAAGGACAGTCCAATGTTTCCCGTCGAGCTGCGCGGTACGCGAGCGCGGACGCTCATGTGGGCCCACGAGCACGAGGTCGACGCTGCTGCGCTGCAACAGCTTCGGAATATCGCGAATCTGGAATGGGTGCACGGGGTGCGGGTGATGCCGGATGTTCACCTGGGGAAGGGCGCGACGGTCGGGTCGGTCATCGCCATGCGGGATGCGGTGTCGCCGGCGGCTGTCGGTGTCGATATCGGGTGTGGAATGGAAGCCGTGCGGACGTCCCTGCGGGCCTCGGATCTACCGGATAGCCTGCGGTCGTTGCGGTCTCGGATCGAGGCGGCGGTGCCGGTCGGATTCGGGGCGCACGACGAGCCGGTGAATGTGAATCGGCTCAATGCCGAGATTTCGGGGCAGCGCGCTGCGGGCACCACCATGCGCGCTGGATGGGAGCGGTTCTGGAAGGCATTCGAAATGCTGGATCCGGCCGTTCATGCGCGGGAATCCAAAGCGCACAAGCAGATCGGCACGCTTGGATCAGGGAATCACTTTGTCGAACTCTGCCTCGATACCGAGCAGCGCGTGTGGATTCTGCTGCATTCCGGGAGCCGGAATATCGGTAAGGAGATCGCGGAGCGGCATATGTCGGTGGCGCGGGGGTTGCCGCACAACAAGAATTTGGTGGATCGGGATTTGGCGGTATTCCTTTCCCGAACCTCGGAGATGGACGCCTATCGGCGAGATCTGAGCTGGGCGCAGGAGTATGCGGCGCGGAACCGGGCCGTCATGCTGGCGCTGGTGTGCAAGGCCGTGCGCGAGGAATTCGACGGGCACACCGTGGGGTTCGACGAGACCATCTCGTGCCACCACAACTACGTGTCCGAGGAGGTCATCGACGGGGCTCCGATGCTGGTGACCCGCAAGGGCGCGGTGCGGGCGGGCAAGGGTGATCTCGCGCTGATTCCGGGATCGATGGGGACCCGGTCGTATGTGGTGCGCGGGAAGGGGAATCCGGATTCTTTCCAGTCCGCATCACACGGGGCGGGACGCCGGATGAGCCGGAACGCGGCCAAGCGGCAGTTCACGGTGGCCGACCTCGTCGCACAGACCGAGGGGGTCGAGTCGCGCAAGGACGCCGGAGTGGTCGATGAGATTCCGGCGGCCTACAAGGACATCGATCAGGTCATCGCGGCGCAGGGGAACCTGGTGGATGTGGTGGCGACGCTGCGGCAGGTGCTCTGCGTCAAGGGGTGAACCGGCCGAGGCCGGAGCGAAAATGTCGCGCCCGCAGTGGAATCCACTGCGGGCGCGGTGTCATCGGCGGCGCAGCGTCGTCGCCACACCCGCGCCGATCAACAGAATGCCGACTATGAGCGGGAATCCGGTCGAGAGCCATTCGAACAGGGCCACGTGCATCTCGTCGGAGATCCCGGGTAGATCGCCGATCAGGCGGAAGGTGTCGTGCGGGAAGATCATGTGGATCAGGCCGGGCAGCACGCCCCAGACCAGGCCCGCCACCAGGGTGCCCACCGCCGAGTAGCCCGCCATGGCCGCCACCAGCAGGAACAGGGCCGCGCCGACCAGGATCTGCAGGGTGGCGCCGAGCCGGTCGCCGAAGTCGCCGAGGATCACCCATTCCCGGGTGGAGGCGGCGCCACGGGCCGCGAACGCTATGCCGATCGGCGTCACCACCAGGCCCACTATCGTCCCGGTCACAGTGCGCGAGACGGTGCCGGTGGTCCGGAACTGCGCACCGGGCGGAGTCCAGCCGGCGGGGGATGGGAACTTCTCGGGCATCACGCCTCCTGCACCAGGGGGCACCACACAGCCCCCCGAACCCCTATTGTCCTTCGCCGGAGGGGATTACGCCTGATCTTGACTCCACCGCAACGAAGGTGCGCTCGCGGCTTCATCTACTTTCGGACAGTTCAGACAATCCACTCCAGAATCGAGCCGATAGCGGCGCGCCGGGGTGCGAAGGTGAGCGGCAAGGGTCGAGTGTCGGTGCGGTAGGGCAGCATGGAACGCGTGACCTCGACCGATCCGGATACCGCGCCCACCACCGAACCGACCCGTGACCTGCCGGGAGAGCAGTCCGGAGCGGGTGATCTGCGCGAGACCGCCGAGGCACTGCTGCGCGAACTGGCCGGTCCCCAGGCCCGGCTGCGCGAGGATCAGTGGACAGCCATCGAGGCGCTCGTCGTGCAGCGGCGGCGCGCGCTGGTGGTGCAGCGCACCGGCTGGGGTAAATCGGCCGTCTACTTCATCTCGGCGAAACTGCTGCGGGCTGCCGGGCGCGGCCCGACCGTCATCGTGTCCCCGCTGCTGGCGCTGATGCGCAACCAGGTGGCCGCCGCCGAGCGCGCGGGAGTCGTCGCGGCGACCATCAATTCCGGCAATGTCACCGAGTGGGACGAGATCCACGCCAGCGTCGCCTCCGGCGATATCGACGTGCTGCTGGTGAGCCCCGAGCGGCTCAACAATCCGGACTTCCGCGATTCGGTGCTGCCCAAGCTGGCCGCCGACGCGGGCCTGGTAGTGATCGACGAGGCGCACTGCGTCTCGGACTGGGGTCACGACTTCCGGCCCGACTACCGCCGAATCCGCACCCTCATCGCCGATCTCGGCTCGGACGTCCCGGTGCTGGCCACCACCGCCACCGCCAACGACCGCGTGGTCACCGACGTGGCGACCCAGATCGGCACCGACACCCTGGTGCTGCGCGGCACCCTCGATCGCGAATCACTGCACCTGTCCGTGGTCCGGATCGCGGATTCGGTCGAACGCACCGCTTGGCTCAGCAAGCGCCTACACGAACTGCCCGGTTCCGGCATCGTCTATTCGCTCACCGTCGCCGCCGCGCAGGACCTGGCCGACGTGCTGAACTCACACGGCCACACCGTCGCCGCGTACACCGGCCAGACCGACCCGGACGAACGCGAGGCCCTGGAAGCCGCGCTGCTGAACAACGAGGTGAAGGCGCTCATAGCCACCTCGGCCCTGGGTATGGGATTCGACAAACCCGATCTCGGGTTCGTCGTGCACGTCGGTGCGCCCTCCTCCCCCATCTCGTACTACCAGCAGGTCGGCCGTGCCGGACGCGGCACCGAACGCGCCGAGGTGGTGCTGCTGCCCGGGCCGGAGGACCGCCAGATCTGGAGCTACTTCGCATCGGTGGCCTTCCCGCGCGAGCACATCGTGCGTTCGGTGCTCGAGGCGCTCGGCTCGGACCGCCCGCTCTCCACCGCCGCGCTGGAACCGCTGGTGGAACTCAATCGCTCGCGCCTGGAAATGGTGCTCAAGGTGCTGGATGTGGACGGCGCGGTGCAGCGGGTGCGCGGCGGCTGGATCGGCACCGGGCAGCCGTGGGTCTACGACACCGAACGCTACGAACGGCTCTCGATCGCCCGGGAGTCCGAGCAGCAGGCGATGATCGAGTATCAGTCCACCGCCGAATGCCGGATGAACTTCCTGCGCCGCCAGCTCGACGATCCGGGCCTCACCGCCGACGCTCCGGGGTGCGGCCGCTGCGACAACTGCACCGGCACCCGCGCCGACACCGCCGTGGACACCGAGGATCTCAGCGCCATCCGGGCCCGCCTGGACCGCCCGGGCATCGACCTCGCACCCCGGAAGCAGTGGCCGACCGGTATGTCGAAGCTGGGAATCTCGCTGTCCGGCAAGATCTCCGGTGGCGCCGAGACCGGCCGGGTGCTGGGCCGGCTCAGCAATCTCGGCTGGGGTCAGCGCCTGCGCGCGATTCTCGACGGACCCGACGCGCAGGTTCCCGATGAGGTGTTCAAGGCGTGCACGACCGTACTGCGCGAATGGAATTGGGCCCAGCGCCCCACCGCCGTCATGGCGCTGGAGTCTCCCCGGTATCCCCTGCTGACCACCTCGCTGGCCGCCCGCCTCGCCGAGGTGGGCAGGCTGGAGAATCTCGGCATCCTGCACCTGCGGCCCGACACTCCCCCGGTCTCCGCGGCCAACTCCGCCCACCGGGTGGCGGCTCTCCACAATGCCTGGGAGACACCGGATCTCACCGATGTGCAGGGGCCGATCCTGCTGGTGGACGCACTCTCGGACTCCGGCTGGACTTTCACCATGGCCGCTCACCTGCTCCGCGCGGCCGGAGCCGACGCGGTCCTGCCGTTCGCCCTGGCCACGCCGTCCTGAGTGCCGCCCGCGGCGCGGAACCGAGCCAGCGGATGCTCCTGCGGCCGAGCCGAGCCACCGGGCGAGACGGGCTTCGGCGGCTGGCTGTCCGCACGCGATCCCGGCACCGTGGCCTACCCGGATTCACCCGTCGGGGAACCGTGAGCCTCGAGCCGGCCGGCGCCCCGACGGCCTAGGCGTCCTTGGCCAGGCCGCGGTCCTTCAGGCCTTCGAGCGAGTCGACGTACTTGATCATCAGGCGCGCGAATTCCAGGCGGTCCTGGTCGGGCCACTCCGCGGTGATGTAGTCGTACGCGTCGCGCTGGTGTTTGCGGTAGCGCGCCATGAGGTCGACCCCCTCGGGGCTCAGCTGCAGAACGGTGCGGCGGCCGTCCTCCTGCGAGGCCGCCCGGATCAGATATCCGGCCTTGATGTTGTCGCTGACCATGCGGCTGGCGACCGAGGGGTCCACGCCCAGGAACTCCGCCAGCATGCCGACCGTCACCTCCGAGTTCCGGCTGTGCTCCAGCACCAGATTGAGCACCAGCGTTCGGTTGAGATCCTTTGCGGAGATGGGGTTTTCGACCTCCAACAGTGCCGTCCGCCGCAGCTTGCTGAAGGCCGGTCCCACGGCATTCAGCAGGTCATCGGCGGTGCGTGAGTCTTTTGCAGTCATATGCGCATCGTATATGCATGTCCACTCGAATACATGTGTTGACACTCAATCGTGTGCATGAGAACATGTAATTGCACAACGGCACACATACTTTCTCGAACGGAGAACCCCATGACCACTCTCGTCACCGGCGCTCGCGGCAAGATCAGCCGAGCTCTCGTCGCCCGCCTGCACACCGCCGGCCTGCCCGTCCGCGTCGCCGGCGCCGACCCGGCCGCCCTCACCGCCCCGGACGGTGTCGACACCGCCGAACTGCGACTCACCGATCCCGAGACCTTCGACGCCGCACTGAAGGGCATCCGCCAGGTGTTCCTCTACGCCGAACCCGCCGGAATCGACGCCTTCATCACCGCGGCCCGCGCCGCCGGCGTCGAGCACATCGTGCTGATGTCCTCCTCCGCGGTGCTGGCGCCCGACGCTGCCGACGACCCGATCGGCGCCCACCACCTCACCGTCGAGAACGCCCTCGCCGCATCGGATATCACCACCACCGTCCTGCGACCCGGCGCCTTCGCGAGCAATTCCCTCGGCTGGGCCTACTTCATCGGGAACGATCTGCCCATCCAGCTCGCCTACCCCGACGCGGGCATCACCCCCATCCACACCGACGACATCGCCGATATCGCGTTCGCCGCGTTCGAGGGTCACGCCGTGCGCGGCGGCACCTTCAGCCTGTCCGGCCCGCACGCCCTGACCTTCCGCGAGCAGCTCGCCATCGTCTCCGAGGTGCTCGGCCGCGATATCCCGCTGGTGCACATCAGCCACGCCGAAGCCCTCGACCAGATGACCGCGCACATGCCGCCCGCCATGGCCGGCACCCTGCTCGACTTCTGGGCCTCGGCCACCGAACATCCCGAGACCGTCGCCGACACCACCGACACCCTGCTGGGCACCCCCGCCCGCGACTTCGCGCAGTGGGTTCGCGACAACGCCTCGGCCTTCTCCCGCTCCTGACCCCGCACGCCCATGAGCCCGCAGCCGCACCTGCGCCCTCGCACACATCAGCTTTCGGCCCGGCCCCGCCGGGCCCCTCCCGACTAGGTCTCTCATGTCCGCAGTACTGACCCCCGCCACGCCCGTCTCCGCTCGCCTGCGCTGGGCCATCCTCGCCGTCATCCTCTTCGCCGAGATCATCGATCTGCTCGACTCCACCATCACCACCATCGCCGCACCCACCATCGCCGCCGATCTCGGCGGCGGCGCCTCGCTCATCCAATGGCTCGGCGCCGCTTACGCATTGGCGATGGGCGTGCTTCTCGTCGTCGGCGGGCGGCTCGGCGACAAGTTCGGCCGCCGCCGCCTGTTCCTGATCGGCATCATCGGCTTCACGCTCGCCTCGGTCGCCTGCGGTCTGGCCGGTGAGCCCGCCTCGATCATCGTGTTTCGCATACTGCAGGGCGCTTTCGGCGCCCTGCTCATCCCGCAGGGCTTCGGCATCCTCGGGGCCGTCTTCCCCCGCGAGGAGCTCGGCAAGGCGTTCGGCGCCTTCGCCCCCATCCTCGGCCTCTCCGCCGTCTGCGGACCCATTCTCGCCGGATTCCTCATCGACGCAGACCTTTTCGGCCTCGGCTGGCGCTCGATGTTCCTGATCAATATCGTGCTCGGCGGCCTCGCCACGGTGCTCGCCGTGTGGCTGCTGCCCCGCGACGAGGGCGATCGCGCCGTCGTGGTCGACGGCCTCGGCTCCGGACTGCTCGCCGCCGCCATGCTCGGGGTGCTGTACGGCCTGATCGACGGCCCCGCCAACGGCTGGACCGCCCGGCCGATCCTCTCGCTGTTGATCGGCCTCGGCTTCTTCGCCCTGTTCTGCCTGCGCCAGCACCGTGCGGCCCACCCACTCATCGAACCGTCGCTGCTGCGCAATCGCGGCTTCACCGGCGGCCTGCTGCTCGGGCTCGGCTTCTTCGCCGCCACCGCGGGACTGCTGTTCGTGCTCTCGCTGTATCTGCAGGAAGTGTTGCACCGCAACCCGACTCAGGCCGCGCTCAACCTCGCGCCGCTGGCCGTCGGCATCATCGTCGCCTCCATCGCCTCGCATCAGCTACTCGATCGCCTGGGCCGCGTCCTGGTCGTCATCGGCCTGCTCCTGACCCTGTCCGGCGCACTGGCGCTGCTCACCGTCATCGCCGTCACCGACCCCACCCCGTGGACCCTGACCGCACCGATCTTCCTCACCGGCCTCGGCATGGGCGTGTGCTTCGGCAGCATCTATCGAGTCGCCCTCGGCGATATCGACCCCGTCGAAGCCGGCAGCGCGAGCGGTTCGCTCTCCGCCGTCCAGCAGCTGGCCAACAGCATCGGCGCCGCCGCCGTCACCACCGTCTACTTTCACACCAGCGGCGCCGTCCCCGCCCTCGCGGTCATCGCGGGCACCGTGATCGCCTGCTGCGCACTCGCGCTGCTGCTGCCCCGGCACGCACAGCCCGAATCCCACTGATTCCCACACCCTTGTTTTCCCACACCATCGTTCCCACACCCTTGGAAAGAGAGTGATCCCATGAAACCGATCGGCTACTGGCTCAACCGCACCGACGCCGCGCTCACCGGCTACATGAACACCATGCTCGCCGAGTTCGCGCTCACCCGCCTCGGCTGGCAGATCCTCAATGTCGTCCAGGACGGCACCGATGTCGCCGACACCGAGGTCTACTCGATTCTCGAGGCCAATGCCGATCGCGAGAGCCTCATCGCCGCCGTCGACACGCTCCTCGCCGCCGGATGGACGCGGCGTCCCCGGGCCGACCGGCTCGTTCTCACCGCGGAGGGCGCCGAACGGCTCGCCGCGGTCGCGGTCCGCGTCGACGCCTTCCGCGAATTGTCCACCGCCGGAATCACACTCGACGACTACCGCACGGCCGTCTCGGTCCTCGAGCGCATCACCCACAATCTCGAATCCCACTGAGTATCCCGGCGACCGGGCGCGGACCACCCTTCGGTCCGCGCCCGGTCGTTTGTCGCGTCGTCGGTACCCCGATCCCCCTGTCCGGTTACCCCGAGCTCGCACGGTGCGCACCGGACCCCGGCTCCAGACCGCGCAGTATCCGCGCGGCAACGCCGGGCAAACCGCCGCGTTCAGGCCGAATGCGCGTAATCTCGATTCGTCCGTGCAGCCCGCGACCTTTGGGAGTCGTCATGGCGTCCGAATCACCGAAGCTTCCACCACTCCCCCTGCTGCGCGCGCTGGGCATGTTCCGCGACGCGCTGGCCGCGCTCCATCGGCGGCTGGTTCCCGGGCATATCGCACTGCTCGAAATGCAGATGACCGGATTCCTCGCGCAAGCCATTCCCGCTGCCGCGCAACTGGGTATCGCCGACGCGCTGGCGGAGGGACCCCGGCAGCCCGAGGACCTGGCCCGCGCCATCGGCGCCGACGAGGACGCGCTGCGGCGGCTCATGCGGCTGCTCGTCAGCTTCGACATCTTCCGGGAGCGCCGGGACGGCTCGTACGAACTGAACTCGATCTCCCAGGCGCTGCGCAGCGAGGCCCCGGTCACGCTGCGAGATCTGTTCCTGTTCTTCGGATCCGGTTATCACCGCACGCACTGGACGCATCTCGCCGATGCCGTGCGCACCGGGCAACCGGTCGGTCCGGCCGTGGACGGCGCGAGTTTCTTCGAGTACACCGCCGAGCACCGCGACATCGGCGACCTCTTCGACAATGCCATGACCAGCATCAGCACGCTCTCGGTGGATCCACTGCTGGCAGCCTACGATTTCGGGCGATTCGGCACCCTGGTGGACCTGGGCGGCGGACAGGGCAGTCTGCTCGTCGACATTCTGCGCCGCACCGAGGCCGCGCGCGGCATCGTCTTCGACCTGCCCGAGGTGGTGAAGGAACTCTCGGCGCACTTCGAGCAGGTCGGGCTCGGCGATCGGCTGAGTGTGGAGGCCGGATCGTTCTTCGAGGCGGTCCCCGGGGGCGGCGACGCCTACATCCTCAAACACATCGTGCACGACTGGTCGGACGCGGAGGCCGAGCGCATCCTTCGCACGGTGCGCGCGGCCATGAAACCCGATGCGACGCTGCTCGTCATCGAGATCGTGATCCCGAAACACGGCCGCCCGCACCCCGGTAAGTTCATCGACCTCGAAATGCTGATCAACACCACCGGTCGCGAACGCAGCGAGACCGACTTCGGAAACCTTCTCGCTCGAGCCGGATTCGCGCTCACCCGCGTCGTCTCGACGGCCGCACCGGACTGTGTGCTGGAGGCTCGGCCGATTCGGTGAGCCCCGCACGCCCGAGCCGGACTCGGTCGGTACGTGTGGCTCGCGGTGACCAGCCCCCTGCGCCGGTCACCGCGAGAATCAGGCGGTCAGAATCACGCCCGCGGCGATCACGCGGAGCGCCGTTCCCGGGGCACCACGACCTCCGCCGCGCGATCGGTCCAGCCATCGGCCATGCGCGCCAACAGGAACCAGGCCGCGTGCACCTCCTCGTCGGACACCTTCCGTGCCGTCCGAAGCAGGTGGATCGCGTACACGTGCGCGGCGGCCATATCGTCCACGATCGCTCCGAGTGAATCGGCGCGCGCTACACCCCTCGGCAGCGCCCGGCCGGTCACCCACTCGTCGATGAAGCTCACGCGTTGCACCCGTAGCTCGTCGATGCCACCGGCGTCACCGGGCAGTTCCCGGCGCACCAGGTGCAGTTCGGCGAGCTCCCGGGCCCAGCGGGTCACCGGATGGTCGTCGGGCTCATCCCCGATGTGACCGCAGAACGCGGCCAACAGTTCATGCCAGTCGGGCAGCGGGGGGCGAAACTCGAAGGCCCGGTGACGATTCCCGAAGGAGCCGTCGCGGCCGCTCGCCCGCCACATACCTGTGCTGTCAGGTTGCGGTACATGCATACCTACCTCCACGGCGGTGCGGGCGCACCCGGCGCCGCGGGCGGTAGCTGGGACCGCGAGCCCGGCGCGGCAAGGGCGGACCGCGCCGGATCCTGGCAACCGCTTATCGGCGAAGGGCACATCTCGATTCGGCGCCGGGTGCAATTCCAGGATGCGCCGGGAACGGCGTCCGCCCACTGCCCTTTCCACGGCTTTACGCCGCCCTTCACCCCGCCACGCCGGTCGACACACGACTAAAAAAGCGGCCGACCAGTATTTATGACCGCAATTACCCTGTGGGAGAGCAGAATACGACCGACCTCGCCCCGCGATCGACACCCGATCGGAATGTCCAGGAGGATGACACTCGGACCCGGCGATGACGCGCGCGCGGGTGCGACCCCGACGAGGGAACCCGCCGTGCGCTCAGACCTTGACCAGATCGTCCGCGTGCACGACCGGGCGCTGCATGCTGTCGGGGAGTTCGCTCGTGGAGCGCCCGCGCATGGATTCGAGTTCGTCGCTGTCGTAGGAGACCACGCCGCGACCGACGATCCGGCCGTCGGGATCGATCAGATCGATCACGTCACCGCCGTGGAAACGACCGGCCACCTCCGTGATTCCCGCGGCCAGCAGCGAACGACGGCTGCCCGCAACGGCATCGACGGCGCCGGCGTCCAAATGCACGGCGCCGTGCGAATCGGCGGCGTGGCGGACCCAGAACTTGCGGGCGGACAGTCGAACCGGGCGCGCGGCGAAGGCGGTGCCGGTGGTCGCGCCGGCCAGGGCCGCGGCGGCGTCGGAGGCCGCGGCCAGCAGCACGGGCACGCCGGCATCGGCGGCCAGGCGCGCGGCGGAGAGTTTGGAGGCCATCCCGCCGGTGCCGAGCGCACCACCGCTACCGGCGATGACGCCGTCCAGATCGGCGCTGCTGCGCACCTCGGGGATGAACGTGGCGGCGCCCTTGCGGGGATCACCGTCGTAGAGTCCGTCCACGTCCGACAGCAGCACCAGCGCGTCCGCGCCCACCAGGTGCGCGACCAGCGCGGCCAGCCGGTCGTTGTCGCCGAAACGGATCTCTTCCGTTGCGACGGTGTCGTTTTCGTTCACCACGGCGATGGCGTGCAGCGACCGCAGTCGATCCAGAGTGCGCTGGGCGTTGCGATGATGCTCACGCCGGCCGAAGTCACCGGCGCTCAACAGCACCTGACCCACGACGCGGCCGTACCGCGCGAACGAGGTGCCCCAGGCGTGCGCGAGCGCCAGTTGACCGACGCTGGCCGCGGCCTGCTTGGTCGCGAGATCCTTGGGGCGCTTGGACAATCCGAGCGGCGCCATCCCCGCGCCGATCGCGCCCGAGGAGACCACCACCACATCGGAACCGGCCCGCATGCGGGCCTCCACCGCGTCGGCGAGCTGATCCAGCCGATCGGTGTCCAGGCCGCCCGCCATGCTCGTCAGCGCGGAGGATCCGATCTTGACGACGACACTGCGTGCGGTCGCGACGGCGTGCCGGGCCCCGCTCAGCCCGGACTCCGCCCGCGTGATACTCGAACTCACCTGCACCACACCTCAATTCGCCCGCGGTAAGGCTACCGCCGCACCGGACCGTCTAGTCGTTCTCGTCCAGCAGACCACGGCGCGCACGCGAGGCGTGCTTGCGCTCCGAGGCGCCGATGCGCTCGTTCTGCTCGAGTCGCGGATCCACGCCACGACGGGTCAGCAGCGTCTCCACACCGGCGGAGACCTGCGGCTCCCAGTCGAACATGTAATCACCGATGGTCACCGAGCAGCCCGGCTGGGCGCCCAGCTTGACCAGCGCGTCCTCGACACCCAGGCGAGCCAGACGATCCGCCAGGTAGCCGACGGCCTCGTCGTTGTCGAACTGGGTCTGCGCCACCCAGCGCTCCGGGCGCTCACCGATGACCAGGAAGCCGCCGGGCACCTCGGGATCGGGCTTGACCTTGAATCCGCTCTCGCCCTTGGCAACCGGGCGAATGACGGTGCGGGTCGGCTCGACGACGGGGGCCTTGGCACGATACTCCGAGACCAACTCGGCCAGCGCGAAAGTCAACGGCCGCAAGCCTTCCCGGCTCACGGCCGAGATGGTGAAGACCGGCCAGCCGCGCTTGGCGAACTCCGGGGTCACCATATCGGCGAGTTCCTGGGCGTCCGGGATATCGGCCTTGTTGAGGATGACCACGCGCGGACGATCCGCCAGATCACCCAGGCTGGCGTCATCCTTCAATTCCGACTTGTACGAAGCCAATTCGGCCTCGAGCGCGTCGACATCGGAGATCGGGTCGCGACCCGGATCCAGTGTGGCGCAGTCCACCACGTGGGCGAGCACCGCGCAGCGCTCGAGATGGCGCAGGAAGTCCAGGCCCAGACCACGGCCCTCGCTCGCACCGGGGATCAGGCCCGGCACGTCGGCCATGGTGAAGGTGGTGTCACCGGACTGGACCACGCCGAGGTTCGGCACCAGCGTGGTGAACGGGTAATCGGCGATCTTCGGCTTGGCCGCCGACAGCACCGACACCAGCGAGGACTTACCGGCCGACGGGAAGCCGACCAGGCCCACATCCGCGACCGACTTCAGTTCCAGGACCAGGTCCCGTTCCTGCCCGGCCTCACCGAGCAGCGCGAAACCGGGAGCCTTGCGCGCCTTGGAGACCAGCGCGGCATTGCCCAGACCGCCGCGACCACCCAGGGCGGCGGTGTAGCGGGTGCCGACACCGACCATGTCGGCCAGCAGCTCACCGTCGCTGCCCAGGATCATGGTGCCGTCCGGCACCTTCAGCAGCAGACCCTCACCCTGTTTGCCGTTGCGGTTGTTGCCCTCACCGGGCTTGCCGTTGCCGCCCTTGGCGTGCGGATGGAAATGGAAGTCCAGCAGCGTGTGCACATTGGGGTCGACCTCGAGGATCACATCCCCGCCGTTGCCGCCGTTGCCGCCATCGGGACCGCCGAGCGGCATGAACTTCTCGCGGCGCACCGAGGAGCAGCCGTGCCCACCCTTGCCCGCGCTGACATGCACTACGACACGGTCGATGAATTTGGACATATCGGTGATCATCCTCCTTCAGGACTGGTCGTCTACGCATTGGTCAGGAGAACAACGCGGGTATTCGAACGCTGTGTGGAACGAGCGCCGTGTTGAAACAAAACGAAACGGGCCAGGGTGTGTTGCACCCTGACCCGCTTCGAAGAGTGTGGAGAAAAGCTCCGGGCGGCTCAGGCCGAGACCGGCTCCGGAACCACGATGTTGATGGTCTTGCGGCCACGCTTGGTGCCGAACTCGACCGAGCCCGCCGCGAGGGCGAACAGGGTGTCGTCGCCGCCACGGCCGACGTTCACGCCGGGGTGGAAGTGCGTGCCACGCTGGCGAACCAGGATCTCGCCGGACTTGACGACCTGACCGCCGAAGCGCTTCACGCCGAGCCGCTGGGCATTCGAGTCGCGACCGTTGCGCGAGCTGGATGCACCCTTCTTATGTGCCATTTCAAACTCCTCGTGCAGTGTCTTGAGTATGAGCGGGGCGGTGAGCCCAGCGCTCGTACCCGGGGCGCTGGCCCCTGGTCGGACTACTTAGTTGATGCCGGTGACCTTCAGGACCGTCAGCTTCTGACGGTGGCCCTGACGCTTGTGGTAGCCGGTCTTGTTCTTGAACTTGTGGATGCGGATCTTCGGGCCCTTGGTCTGCTCGACCACTTCAGCGGACACCGAGACCTTGGCCAGCTTGGCCGCGTCGGTGGTCAGCTCGGCGCCATCAACAAGCAGCACCGGCGACAGCGACACGGCGGTACCCGGCTCACCCTCGAGCTTCTCGACCTTCACCAGGTCACCGACCGCGACCTTGTACTGCTTTCCGCCGGTCTTGACGATTGCGTACGTTGCCATCGGTCGGCTGCCCTTCTCTCATGTCTTCATTAGTGCTTCGCACTAGGCTCACACGGCTAATCACCGGTTCTCACCGGAAACCGCCGTACGACTGGTCTGGTATACACCGCCGCCTCGGGGCATATGGCTCCTGTAGAAGAACCAGGCCCACGCTCTCACAGCACTACATTCACAGCAGAGTGCTGACGCCGGGGGCAGCGACTGTCAAAGACTACAGGACACGCCCAACCCCAGCAAAACCGGGGGTTAACGCCATCTCCGGGTACCGAAAACCGCCTCGGCCTCGCCGTACTGCGGCGAGGCCGAGGCGGTTCAGGTGTGGGAGATCAGTTGCCGCCCTCCGGGGCGCCTGCGGGGCGACCAGCGGTGCGGCGGCGC
>NZ_BDBU01000015.1 GCF_001613145.1 Nocardia jejuensis NBRC 103114 | reverse complement strand
GCCGTCGGGCGCGTCCCGGGTCGCGGCCAGAGTGTCGCAGGTCCGCGCGGCGACCGCCGGACTCAACCGGGCCGATGCCGCCATGGGCGACGTCGCCGGTGATCGCTGGACCAATCGTTCCCCCGACCTCGGCAGGAGCACCATTCCGCGATGACCATGACCGACACCTACGAGCGCCGCGCCTACGGCCTCTGGCAGAAGCCCCGCAGCGCAGGTCTTTTCGGCCTGCGCTGGGGCGAGACCGTGGTGGGCTTCGCGGTGGTGATCACCGCGCTGCTGACGGCACTGGTGGCGGGCCCGAAACCCGCCGCCGTCATCGGCGGTCTGGGTCTGATCGTGATGGTTCCACTGGTGTGGCGGACCGGGGGCCGCTCCGGCTACGAGAACGGATTGATGATGTTCAACTGGTTGCGGGGCCGCAGCAAGGGCGAGCACGTGTACCGCGGCGGCCGGTTCTCCCGGGTGCCCGGCGGAGTCACACGGCTGCCCGGGCTGATGGCTCCCTCACGGCTGTACGAGGGAATCGACGCCGGCGGCTACAGCTTCGGCATGATCCATCTGCCCCAATTCGGCCAGTACACAGTGGTTCTGCGCGCCTGGCCGCAGGGACACGAGGCCGTCGATCAGCCGGTCATCGATCGCTGGGTCGCGGCCTGGGGCACCTTCCTGGCCTCGCTGGGACAGACCTCCGACATCGTGGCGGTGGTGCCGGTGATCGACACCGTGCCCGAGACCGGAAACCGTTTGCTCACAGAGGTTTCCGCGATCACCCGGCCCGAAGCTCCGGACCTGGCACAGCAGGTGATGTACGAGCTGGCGACCGAACTGCCGCAGGAGCGGGTGCAGCTGCTGCCGCGGGTGTCCATCACGTTCAAGGCCACCACGGCCGAGCGCCGCAAGAACCCGGCGGAGGAGGCGGTCGAGATCGGCCGCAGGCTCCCGGGCATCTGCGCGGCGCTGGCCGAGGCGGGCGTGCGCTGCCAGCCGATGTCGGCGGACGAGGTCATCTCGTTCATCCGGCGCAGCTACGACCCCGCGGCACAGGCGGATCTGGAAGTCGCCTCGGGTGAGCCCGGCGGGCACGGCCTGGACTGGGCCGACGCCGGACCGGTGTCGCACGAGGAACGCTGGGACCACTTCATCCACGACGGCGGCCGCTCGGTCACCTGGGAGATGGACACCGCACCCGAGGGCGCGGTCGACGAGCGGGTGCTGCAGCGGCTGCTCGCACCCAATCCCGAGGTGCCGCGCAAACGGGTCACCATCGTGTACCGCCCGCATTCGGCCGGCGACGCCGCCCAGATCGTGGACGACGACTACAAGAACGCGCTGGTGGCGCAGCAGAGTGAGCGCGGTGTCGTCTCGGCGGCCGCGACCATTCGTGTCGGCGCGACCCAGCAGGCGCGCGAAGAGCAGGCCCGCGGTCACGGTGTGACCCGGTTCGGGGCGCTGGTGACCATCACCGAACCCCTGCGCGGCGATCTGCCGCGTATCGAGGCCATCACCCGTGACCTGTCCACCCAGTCGCGACTCAAGATCCGGCGCTGCTATCGCTACCAGGCAGCGGCCTTCGCGGCCTCCCTCGGCTGCGGCGTCATCCTTCCGGAGCACGCGACCATTCCCAAAGCACTCGCGGGGTGATCACCCATGGCACGTGACTTCGATCCATCCGTTCGTGAGCGGGAAGCGGCCGCACGCCGCGCCTCGCGCGGGGAACCGGCCGCGCCGGAGCAACTCGCACACGGCGATTCGGACCAGCCGCCCGTCGGCTCCCGGGTCGCCCGCGACGAGCACCGCCCCCGCCGCGGCACCCTCCCCGACCGTCGGCTGCTGCGCCGCGACACTCCGATCGACTACGCGGCCCTGGCCGCGGAGGAGGAAGCGCGGTCCACCGGTGCGCGCCCGGATGAATCGAAGCCCACGAGCCCTGCCCCGCGCTCCGGCGCGGGGGACCAGCGTCACGGCGCGGGAGAGTCCGGCTCGGCCGGAAGTCCAGGCGCCCGGACGGGTGCGGTGAGCCCTGCCACCGGGGCCGACTCGGATCGTCCGGGTGCGGGGTCCGGCTCGGCCCGCGCGGAGGCGGGGGCCGGTTCGGCTCAGGCGGGTACCGCGTTCGGCCCCAGCCGATCCGGTGCCGGATCGCGTTCCGCCGACCCTGGTACGGCATCGGGCGAAGTCCGCTCCGGCGGACCGAACACCGCTGCACGAGTATCGGATTCGCACCTGACCAGCGGAGAGCCCAAGGGCGGCAACGGCTCCGGGCAGCCTTCGGCCGAGACCCGCCGTGACTCGGCCCGCGTGTCGCCCCGGGAAGCCGCGGCCCCCGAGCGGCCGCGCGAATCCGCGCGGCCGTCCAGAACTCCCGAGCCTGCCCGCACCGGCGGCGCCCGCGAGAGCGAGTCCGAAGCCGCCGCCCGCGAGCACGCACGCCGCATGGCGGCTGTGCGCCGCGCGCAGGAAGAATTGCAGGTGGAGCCGCCGCCGATCCGCTCCCGGTCGATCGACCCCAATCCGCCCTATGTCGAGGACTTCGATCGGCACCCGGCGCGGGGACGCGAATCGGCGGCCCGGCTCGAGGCGGAGACTCGTCCACCCCGCGCGCACGCGCCCAGCGCCGAACCGGCCGTTCGGGAGCAGGATTCGCATGCGGCGCGTGTTCCCGGTGCGGGCGAGCAGTCCGACGTCGCGGCCGATGTGCGGACCGCACATCCCGCCGAGGGGCGTCCCGCGATCGGTCGTCCCGCGGAAATGCGCCCGCCCCGGCGTGAGACCGTCGAGTCGGCACCCGGTCGCGGTGTGGACTCGCACGGACCGGTGCCGCGCCATGTCGAACCCGAGCAGGCGGACACCCGGCATCCGGGTGTCGAGAGTGGCGAATCCGGCGGAGGCGGCGAACTCGGCATCTCGCCGAGCCCGATATCGGAGACCGGAAGAGCGAAGCGCACTGCGGACATCGATGCACCGGGGAGCGAAAGACCCTCCGAGAGAGCGGATTCGGAAGAGACGGGCCGAGTCGCTCGTACTCGGGCCGAAGATCCTCGCCGCGACAGCCGCCCGGGGGCGGCGACGCACGACACGCACACCGAGGACGATGCGGCCGATGCCGGTCGCGACGGTGGCATGGTCGGCGAAGGATCGCCGGAGCGTGAGAGACCGGTGCGGGACTCCGGGTTGATCGGCTCGGATACGCCCGGTGCGGCAGATGACGACTGGTCGGAATCGGACCCGTCGCGGGATCGGATACTCGCCGCGCTGAGTGGTGCCGCATCCGCGCCGGTGGACTCCGCGCCGCGCGAAACCCGTTCCATGAGTGCTGATTCCGCAGTCCAGGCGTCGGCAGGCAGCGGCGAGGGAGATCCGCGGCCCGCGCGCGAGAGTGGTGGCCGGATCGGCTCGGAGCGGGCGCCTTCCGAGGGGGTGGAGCAGGCACCCGGGAAGTCGGGCGAGTCGTCCGGGACGGGTGCCGGTGATCCGGTGCGGGAACAGGTGGCGGAGGCCTCCGGTTCGGGGGAGCGAGTCGGACCGGGACGGTCGGCGAGTGGCCGGCGTTCCGGTGCGGTGCCGCAGGGGGATACGGTACGGCCGGACCTGGAGCGGTCCGGTGGGTCGGCGCGTGCGGGGACGCGGTCGGCGAGTTCGGACGGTAACGAGACATCGTGGGGGTCGGAACGAGTCGAGGGGGATCGGATGGACCGAGAGCGTGGCCGTGGCGTCGACTCGACGGACGGCGGAAGCACCCGTGGCGCCGAGAGCGTGGGCCGGGAGCGGGGACGAGGCACGGAATTGTCCGTGGCCGAGCAGAAGGAGGCGCGCGCCGCACGAGAGCGCGCGCGGGCCGGTGCGGTCACGAGTGAGCGTGCGCCGGAAGGACAATCGGGCCGCGATCCGGTGCGCGGCACCGGATCGTCCGAACACGACCGGCGCGCGGAACCCGGCCACGAGCGTGCGCGGCGCGGTGAGCACGGCATCGAGCGTGATGCCCGGCGCGGCACGGAAACAGGCCGCGCACACGGCTCCGATGCCCGCCGGAGCATCGAGGCGAGCAGCCGCGAACGTGGTGCGAGCACCGGGGGCCGTGAGCGCGGCGCAGAGTCGACCGGGCGCACCCGCGACATCGAGCCGGCCGGGCGTGAGCGCGGCGCGGAATCGGCCAAGCGCGTTCGGGGCACCGAGTCTGCCGGGCGTGAGCGCGGAGCCGATTCCACCGGGCGCACCCGTGAGATCGAGTCCGCCGGGCGTGAGCGCGGTTCCGACATCACGGGACGTGAGCGGGGCACGGACTCCGCCGCGCGTGAGCGCGGTGTGGAGCCGGCCGGGCGCGAGCGGCGTGGTGGCGCCGAGTCCGGACGGGAGTCTGTGCACGGCAGTGGAACCGAGCCACGGCGCGGCGAGGGGCGGACTCGTCCCACCGATGCGGACCGGGTGCATCTGGGTGGGCGCACGGGTACGCCCGGGCGCGCGCGCCGATCGCGACCGGATGATCTGCCGGTGGAGCGGTCCGGACGCGGCCGTCCGGTGCGCAAGCGCACGGACCGGGGCGCCGAGCCCAGCTCCCGAGGTTCCGGGCGAAAAGGCAAGGGCGACAAGCCTCTCAAGGAGCCGGTGGCCAAGCGGCCGGCCAAGAAGAAGCAGTCCGGCCCCAAGCTGCTCGATGACGCGGCACGGGCGAAGCTGGAGGTCACCGCCCGCGAGGGCAATGGCATCCGCGCGGCCTGGGCCACGTTCCGGCTGCACACCGATGAGCTGCGCCGGCGGAACTTCGCCGCTCGCGCGGAGCGCATCGAGTACGGGAGTGTGGACGAATTCGACCGCACCACAGCACAACTCACCGATCGCGGCTATCTCGGCGAGGGCGGCGGCCGGATGGCGGTGGTCGGCCGTCCGGTCGAGTACCGCGCGACCACCGCGCAGGTCGCGGGCCTGTGGCCGTGGTCGGTCGGCGCGGGCGCGCCCCTGATCGGCACGCCGCTCGGCTCGCATCTGCACACCGGCGCTCCGGTGTGCTTCGACCCGATGAACTGGTTCATGCGCGGCAGCTTCATCACCGCGCCGAGTCTTTTCGTGCTGGGGCTCAACGGTTTCGGCAAGTCTTCGCTGGTGCGCCGGATCGTGCTGGGCGGTGTGGCCCAAGGCATCACGCCGCTGATCCTGGCCGACGTCAAGCCCGACTACCGCAAGCTGGTGGAGCTGGTCGGCGGCCAGATCATCGACCTCGGCTACGGCCACGGCAAACTCAACCCGCTGGCCGCCGGTGTGCTCGGCGCGGTCGTTCCACAGCTGGACGATCAGCCCGAACTGCAGGTCTCGGTGCTGCAGGATTTGCGGGCGCGCCAGGTCACCCTGGTCGCCGGTCTGGTCGAGCTGGTTCGCGGTGCGCGCGTGCGCGATTACGAGGAAACGCTGATCGCGACCAGCTTGCGCATCCTGTACCGCGAGGGCAGCGAGTTCAGCCCCGAGCATCCGCCGATCATGGAGGATCTGCTCACGGTCGTTGTCGCGGGCGGCGACGAACTCCAGCTCGACGCCGGTGCGGACAACCCGGAGGAGTACCAGAACGCGATCAAGGGCCTGCGCCGCTCACTGCGCGCGCTCACCCAGGGCCCGTTCGGTGCGATCTTCAACGGTCACACCACGACTCCCATCGACACCACCTCCACCGCTGTGTGCATCGACGTCTCGCACATCCCGACCGGCGACAAGAAGCTCAAGGCCGCGGTCATGCTGGCCTGCTGGGCCGACGGTTTCGCCTCGGTGGAGGCCGCGCACGTGCTGGCGGACGCGAAACTCGGTGAGCAGCGCTACTTCCAGGTCGTCATGGACGAGCTGTGGCAGGTGCTGGGCCTGGGCGACTTCATGGTCGATCGCGTGGACGAGCTCACCCGTCTGCAGCGCGGCATGGCGACCGCGCTCATCATGATCAGCCACACCATCAAGGACCTGCAGGCGCTGGGGTCCGAGGCGGCCATCGCCAAGGCGCTCGGCTTCCTGGAACGCGCGCGCGCCAAGATCTTCGGTGCGCTCCCGGCAGAGGAGATCGGCCGCCTGGACTCCACGGTGCCGTTCACCTCCGCCGAACAGGACATGGTCACCGGCTGGTCCGCGCCGCAGGCGCTCACCGGTGAGGCGCTCAAGCCCGGTCAGCAGCGCCCGCCCGCGCCCGGCACCGGCAAGTTCCTGCTCAAGATCGGTGAGGATCGCCGCCCGGGCATCCCGTTCCACATGGAGTTCACGCAGTCGGAGCGCGAGAGCGGAATCCACGACACCAACCAGCGTTTCAGCGAATTCACCGAGAAGACCGCCCGCCGCGGCACGGACGAGGGGAGTGCCGCATGATGCCGCATCGTTCCTATCGAAGAGTGTCGCCGGAGGTACGGCAAGCCGCTGTGTCGCAGGTGATCTCGCTCGCGGCGAAGATGCGATCCGAGTCCGAGGCATGCCGGGTGGTCGCCGATCAGATCGGCGTGCACACCAATTCGGTGCGCAACTGGGTCCGCGCCGCCGAGAGCCCGGGACTCGAGCGCATGGACGCGGAGGCGCTGCGCCGCAAAGTGGCGCTGCTGCAACAGCAGTTGGCCGCCGCCGCCGAGATGAACCGCACGCTGGTGGAAACCCTGAACGAAGCCAAACGGGGCATATGACGCCGACTCCGCAATCCGGACACGCCGAGTCGGGAAACCCGCAGGTATGGCCCGGGTCCCGGTCACAGCGACTAGCCTGGAAGTACGGTCCGGCGCTGCGCCGCCGACACGGGCCGAGCGGTGTGGAACCGGCGGTGCAACGCGCGAACCGGGTGGTGATGCTGGTGGTGAGCGTCGCGATGCTGCTCGCCGCGTGCGGCGGGAACAGTTCGCAGGGCCATGATTCGGGTTCGGGCGGCGGTCATCAGCCCACGCCCACCACGCGTTTGCTGGAGAACGCCCCCGCGCCCGATCCCACCACGCCCGACGGCGTGGCGGTGACGGCCCTGCGCGAGATCTACACCTGGTACCCCGCGACGGAGTCCCAGAGCGCTGCTCTGGCCAGAGCTCGGAAATGGCTGGGTCCCAGTCTGATCCGTACACTGGATACACCACCCACCAGCGTCGAGACGCCGAAACCGTCGCTGCAGTGGTCCGACTGGGGTAAGGCCGGAGCGCGGGTCGAGGCATTCGCGTTCGCCTCCGGAGAGAAGGCCCCGGGATCCGACCAGACCCGGCAGCAGTACAAGATCGGCATCGAGCAGACGGTCGTATACCCGGACGGGCGCCGCCAGACGCTCCCGTCCGGCACGGTCGTCGCCACCGTGGTGCGCAGCAACGGCGCTTGGCTGCTGGACGAATTCCGTTGAGCGGCAACGACACACCGGTCATCCCAGGAGGCTAGAGATGGCGAAGACACCCGTGAAGGACCCCGCGGAGCCCGGTCCCGACAGAACCCTGACCATGATCTACGCGGGTTTCGCGATCTTCGGAACCCTGTGGGTCGCCATGCAACTGGGAAATCTCGTATCCACCCCCAGACAAGACATCCCGATCAACCCGATCGCCATCGGCGTGAGCCTGGCCAAGGGCAACCTGCACTGGCCTCCCGCGGCATCGGTGTTCGTGGTGCTCATCGTGCTCGTGGCGATCGGTTATCTGCTGTTCAAGAAGCGCAAGCACACGCGCAGTCAGATCGGGCGGCTGCCGGTCGACGACAAGGCCGACCACATGGGCAACGGCGGTGCGATCAAATCGCTCACCGAGGCCGGTGTGCGGGAGAAGGCCAAGCAGATCGGCATGAAGCTGGGCAGCAACGACATGCCCGGTGTGCCGATCGGCATGTCCGTCGCCGACGGGGTCATGCTCTACGGCTCGTACGAGGATCTGCACGTGGACATCTGGGGTCCGCGCCAGGGCAAGACCACCTCGCGCGTGATTCCGGCGATCCTGTCCGCGATCGGACCGGTGCTGGCCACCTCCAACAAGCGCGACGTGGTCGACGCGACGCGCGATGTGCGAGAGGCCAAGGGCAGCCGCACCTTCGTGTTCGATCCGCAGGGCGTGGCAGACGAGCCGACCAGTTGGTACTGGGATCCGCTGGCCTGGGTCGACGCGCACCGCGACGGTTGTGAGATGCGCGCGGCCCGCCTGGCCGGGCACTTCGCCGACGGCGATGCAGGGTCCACCGTCGCCGCGTCCTCCACCGACAACTTCTTCGACCAGGAGGCCGAAGACCTGCTGGCCGGTCTGTTCCTGGCGGCGGGGTTGGACGACAAGCCGATCACCCAGGTGTGGGAGTGGGTCACCTCGCCGGGCGATACCGAGCCCGTCGGAATCCTGCGCAGCCACGGCCGCGACTTCATGGCCTCGGGTCTGGCTCAGCAGTACAACGTGGACGAGCGCACCCGAAGCGGCGTGTTCGGCACCGCCAAGAAGATGATCCGCTGCCTGCAGCTGTCGAACGTGCATCCCTGGATCACGCCCGGCAACAACCGGGTGCAGTTCGACGAACTCGACTTCATCCAGAACAACGGGACCCTCTACAGTCTCTCGCTCGAGGGCCGAGGCTCGGCCGCGCCCCTGGTCAGCGCCCTGACCGAAGCCGTGATCGACGTGGCCACCCGGCAGGCGTCGCGTTCACCCGGTGGGCGCCTGGCGATCCCGCTGCTCGCGGTGCTGGACGAGGCCGCCAATGTCGTGAAGTGGAAGGATCTGCCGAAGCAGTACAGCCACTTCGGATCTCGCGGCATCGTGGTCATGACGGTGCTGCAATCGTGGGCGCAGGGCGCTCGCTGCTGGGGTGCGGACGGCATGGAAGCGCTGTGGGCCGCGGCCAACATCAAGGTGCTCGGCAGCGGCGTGGACGATATCCGCTTCCTGCAGGAGCGCGTGGAGGCGATCGGCGAGTACGACAGCATCTCGCAGTCGGTGTCGGAATCCAGTGGCGGCAAGAGCTATTCGCGGTCGCTCGGATCCTCCAAGACCTTCAACGTGCACGGCCTGGCGACGCTGCCGCGCGGTCGCGCCATCATCTTCTCCTCGGCCACACCGGCCGTGCTGGTGCGCACCGTGCCGTGGTGGGAAGGCGAATACGTTGCCGAGGTGAACAAGTCGATCTCCGCGCACGATCCGGCCCCGTACAAGAAGACCGGTATCGACGACCTGATCAAGGAACGCGAACAGATTTCGATGACGAAACAAGCGCCGGCACACGACGCGGGAGCGATTGAGGAGGTCCAGCCGCTGTGAGCGATCCGCAGCAACAGCCCAAGATCTACACGAGTGTGGTGGAGTTCGTCGAGAACTACTTGAGCCTGGTGTATCGCCGGCAGGTCACCGATATCAGCGATACGGTCTGGTGCCCGGAATGGTGGAAGCACGCGGAGGCGGTGGCCCGGCTGGACGCGCTGTGGCGTGCCTGGGAACACCTGCGTGCCGAAGGCAAACTGGGACTGAGCCTCTGGTTCCTGGACCACGCGGACCCGCACATGGCGAAGCTGTTCGATCCCAAGGGGCCGTTCAAGTACTGCAGTGTGCGCAACGGCCACAAGGACATGCTCACACCGCTGCCGCTGAAGTCACCGGAGGAGGCGATGTTCAGCCATCCGCCGGGGTTCCTGTCGGAGCCGCCCCGCGGAGACATGAAGGGCTGATCCACGGCGGAGACGTGAGGGGCTTACCCGCGCGCGACGCGCAGCACCTCGAACGAGGTTGGGGCGGATCGTAATTCGATTGCGATTCGCCCCACCGTCAGCGAAACTGATGTCGAGCACCAACGGTCAGCGAGGCCGACGTGGAGCCCGGACCGTCAGCAAGCTGACGTCGAGCCCACCGCCGGCGAAGCTGGATCGGGTCAGGGTACGCGAGGGATCAGAGTGCGCGTGTCCGGGCGATTTCCCGCTCACGGGCGCGAGCTTCCTGCTCGCGAGCACGCCGCTGGGACACGGTGGCTTCCTGCTCCCGCGCACGCAGCGCCTCTTCCGCCGACTGCGCCTGCCCGACCTCCATCAACATGCGTACCGCGGCCAGTTCCGGTGCGATACCCATGCGGGAAAGATGTTGGGCCAGTGCGGTTCGGCGTTCCACCGAGTCGTAGCGCACGAGATTCTTGTTCGCCGCGGCTTGGGTCGCGGCCGCACGAGTGGCCTGCGCGTGCGCGGCGAACCTGTCCTTCTCGAGCGATACGCCGCGGTCCAGCGGCGGCTTCTCGATCATCCGCGCGAGTTCCACGTTGCGCGGATCTTTGGCCTTGGCATCCGCGGCTTCTCGGAGCTGGCGCTCGCGAGCCTCCTTCTGCCGGCCCTCCGTGATCTTGACGCGAGCTTCCGCGTCCTTCTGACCACGTTCCCGAGTTCGCAGCGCGACAAGTGTCGCGAGCTGCAACATCTGCCTCATCATCGCCGCGGTTTCGCGGCCGATGTCGTCGAGTTCCTCGGCCATTGCCTGCTCCCCGATGCTGCAGTGATCACTTTGGATGATTGTGGTGCTTCGTCACGAACATCGCCACCCGAACTGTGGTTCGAATGTCGTTGTCCCGCCTGCAATTGTGGACACCGGGAGGACTCGGGGGCTGGAGTCGGGCCCGGTGGGGGTTGGCCGGTTGGCCTTACCGTGCCGCTTCATACTCCGTGAGCCGCTTCGTACTCCGTTATACGAGATTACCAGCGAAAACTTGGATACCGCCGCACGCGCGCGTCGCGATACAGCATATATCTCACAATTCCGGCAGGTTGCCGAAAACTCAGGATTTTCTTTGGTTAGGGAAGCCTTACACAGAAGGTTCCGTGGGCCCTTCTCCGGTGTTTTGCCGGAAAACGACCGTACCCGGCGTCGAGTCGACGCCGGGTACGAAAAACCATGCCGGTCAGTTGATTTGGACCGACTGAATGGTGACATCGGAGGTCGGCTTGCCGTCCTGGCCGCCACCGGTCACGCCCGCCTTGGCGATCTTGTCGAGCGTGCCGAGGCCGGCGTCGTCGACGGTGCCGAAGATGGTGTACTGCGGCGGCAGTTGCGAATCGCCGTAGACCAGGAAGAACTGGCTACCGTTGGTGCCGCGTCCGTCGGCCTGATCCGGACCGGCGTTGGCCATGGCCAGCACGCCGCGCTTGTAGGCGACAGGGTATTGCGCCGCTTGATCATTCGGGTCGTACTGGTCGGTCGGGTACTCGTTGTCGAACTGGTATCCGGGGCCGCCCATACCGGTGCCGGTCGGGTCGCCGCACTGCAGCACCTTCAGGCCCTCACCGGTGGTCATGCGGTGACAGGTGGTGGCGTCGAAGTACTTCTGCTTAGCCAGGCTCTCGAAACTGTTCACCGTGCACGGTGATTCGCCTGCGTTCAGGGTGATCCCGATCGGGCCCTGACTGGTGTCGATCGTCGCCTTGGCGTTCGCGGTGGTGGAGATGTTGTCGGTACCGGGCCGCGCGACCTGCTTGTCCGCCGGGCGCGTCGAATTGCGGTAGTCGCAGGTGACCGACGCGGGCTTGGCCTTGGCCGCGGGCGGCGGAGCCGAGGACAGCGATGCCTCGGGGGTTTCGGAGGCCGCGGACGTGGTGCCGCTGTCGTCACCCCGCGTGAGGAAGTAGATGCCGACGCCGGCCGCGACCGCCACCACGACGCCCAGGGCCGACGCGGCGATCGTGAGTTGCTTACGCTTGCGCGCCCGCTGGGCACGGTTCGCGAGTTGACGCTCCAGCTTCCGTTTAGCTGCGGCGCGTCGCTGTTCATTGCTCGGCACTAGCTAGTCCCTCCGTATCGGTTGCCATCGGGGTAAGAGTGTGCCATCACTTCCTGAGACATTGCTCTATAACCGGATCTACACCGCATCCGGCGGCCCCGTATGGCTGCACACGGTAACCGGTTGGACTTGGACGGGCGTAGTTTGGAAAACTGGCATCGTGACCGAGACCAGCAGCTTCCGTGCCCCGAAGGGGGTCCCCGACTATCTGCCGCCCGTGTCCGCGGAGTTCGTCGCCGTCCGGGACGGCCTCGTACACGCCGCGCGACTGGCCGGATACGGGCACGTCGAGCTGCCGATCTTCGAGGAAACAGCCCTGTTCGCACGCGGTGTGGGCGAGTCCACCGACGTGGTCAGCAAGGAGATGTGGACCTTCGCCGACCGCAATGGCGAGAGCTTCACATTGCGCCCCGAAGGCACCGCCGGTGTCATGCGCGCGGTCATCCAGCACGGTCTCGACCGTGGGGCGTTGCCGGTCAAACTCTGCTACGCGGGTCCGTTCTTCCGCTACGAACGGCCGCAGAAGGGCCGCTACCGGCAACTGCAGCAGGTCGGCATCGAGGCCATCGGCGTGGATGATCCGGCGCTGGACGCGGAGGTCATCGCGGTGGCCGACGCCGGGTTCCGTGCGCTGGGACTCGACGGATTCCGGCTCGAGCTCACCTCGCTCGGGGACGAGACCTGCCGTCCGCAGTATCGGGAGCTGCTGCAGGAGTTCCTGTTCGCGCTCCCGCTGGACGAGGAGACTCGCCGCCGCGCCGAGATCAATCCGCTGCGGGTGCTCGACGACAAGCGTCCGGAGGTCAAGGAGATGACCGCCGCCGCGCCGCTCATGATCGATCACCTGTCCGAATCGGCGAAGTCGCATTTCGATCAGGTGCTCGGCCACCTAGACGCGCTCGGCGTGCCGTACGTGGTGAACCCGCGCATGGTCCGCGGCCTGGACTACTACACGAAGACGACCTTCGAATTCGTGCACGACGGTCTGGGCGCGCAGTCCGGCATCGGCGGCGGCGGCCGCTACGACGGGCTGATGGCCGAACTCGGCGGGCAGCCGCTCTCGGGCATCGGCTTCGGCATCGGGGTCGACCGCACCGTGCTCGCGCTGGAGGCGGAGGGTAAGACCGCCGTCACGGGTGCGCGGGTGGACGTGTTCGGCGTCGCGATGGGCGACCTCGCCAAGCAGCGCCTGGTTGCCGTCGCGGGTCAGCTACGCGCCGCCGGAATCAGCACCGACCTGGCCTACGGGGGGCGCGGTGTGAAGGGGGCCATGAAGGCGGCCGACAAGTCCGGTGCGCGCTTCGCGCTGGTCCTGGGCGATCGTGAGGTCGCCGAGAACGAGATCGCACTCAAGGACCTGGGCAACGGCGAGCAGCGACAGATAGGCCTGGACGACGTCGTCGATCAGGTCTCGGCCGCCCTTGCGAGCCAACGGGATTGATCGGGCTCGCGGCCCGGGCGGTACGCACCGTCCGGGCCGCGTCGTCATCGGACCGCGCCGTCGTCGGCCGAGCGCCCTGATCCGTATCGTGTCGGCCCGGTCATAATCGCATTCGGCCGGACCACACCGCATGTTCCACACCGGACGTCGTCGCGGTCCCTCCGCCTGCAATCTGCGGGAGCACAGCACCGGCCCGGAGTCCGGTGGACCGGTGCCCGTCGCCGTATCCGGGGCGAGTTCGGGTGCGACGGGGGCGAACTCGGGCAGGCCGGTCGGCCGACTGGTAGCGTCCCGGGCCGAGCCTGCGCCGCTGGAACACATCGGCCGAGCACACCCACCCCCGTACTCGGACGAATGCGCAGTCGTGACTGAACCATCGAAATCCGGGCCCGCCGTCGAGGTCGGGCTCGATCTGATCGCCCCCGAGATGTACGCCCCCGCGTTGCGGCGGCTCGCCCTGGCCGCCCTGGGGATCGGCGTCGGTGTCGGGCTGCTGCTCGCGTTGTTCATCCACTGGCCGCTGGCGCTGGCGGTCGGGATCGTGCTCGGCGCACCGACCGCCCTGTATGCGGTGGCCGTCCAGCGGCGCCGAATCTGGCTCTCCGGCACCGTGATTCGCGCCCGGACCCTCCTGGGTGACCGGCGACTCGAACTCTCCGCGGCCTCCGGCGTGGAAATCCTGGTCCGGCCGGGCCGGCTCAGCCGCATCGTGCTGCGCGTCACCGCCGGGCCGGACTCGCAGGTGATCCCGCTGGCCATGTACACCGATTCCGGCAGCGGCCGGGAACTGCACATACTCGGGCTCCGCAAGCTTTCCGACGCGCTGGCCACCTGCCCCCTGGCCGCCGCCCTGGCCGTGTCGGACGTGCTTGTCGCCCAGTTGCGCGCCGAAGCCCGCGACGCCGTCGCCGAGGATCGCCCGCTCTACCGTGCGGTGCGCATGGTCCGCGACCGCGATCAGGTCTCCTCGGTGGTGCTCAGCGACGCGGACATCGCCGAACTGACCCGGTAGCCGCCCCGCTGCCCGGTGCGTGTCACCGCCGCTGTCGTTCTGTGCCAGGGCCGGGGAAACGGTTCTGAATGTCGTTGGGGCGCAAGTAGCATCGGTAGCTGGTGGGAACGCGCGCACCCACCCTTCTCCACTCTGATTCAGAAGGAGCGGGCCGATGAAGGCTAGCTACCAGCACCAGATCGCGCTGCCGGAGGACATCTCGTTCGACGTCGTATGGGTACCGGACGCCGCGGTCGTTCCGGCCACCGTCGCCACGTACGTCGACGGCTTGGGAAAACCCGGCTGGTACACCGATCCCGGTCAGTTGCGCGCCACGCGCGACACCCGGATCTTCATGCTCAGCCATCGCAAGTTCATGGCCGTCACCGATCCGTGGAATCCGCAGCGGCAGTTGCGGATCTATCAGTGCGAGGCGTGCGGCAACGGCGTCAGCGAGAGCGGCGTCGAACTGGGGCACGTGCAGAAATGGCGGGACCATCTCAAGGCCGCGGCCGTCACCACCCCCGCCGAAGCCAAGGCCGCGTACAACAACCTGAACAACCTGCGCCTGGAATGCCGCTCCTGCAACGCCAGTCACGACTGGGAGTAGCCCTCCGATGGCCTGATATCGGCTTCGCGCGGGCGCTCAGGCGCGCGGGTACGGATCGACATCGCGCAATCGTTGCCGATGGATGCGCTGCAGTTCGCCCGCGCGGGCCAGAAAACCCGCGATCATCTCGAGTTCGGCGGTATCGAACCACCTGAGCATCATCTTGTTGCCCTCGTCGACCAGTGGCGAGATGAGTTCGTGCACCCTGCGGGCGGCCAGATCCGTGGCCACCACGATCACCCGGCGGCGATCCGTCGGGTGCAGCGAGCGTGCGATATAGCCCTGCTTCTCCAATCGGTTCAGCAGGATCGTGGCGCCCGCGGCCGTGAGGCCCAGCCGTTCGGCCAGCATTCCGGGCGTGGTGGATCTGCCGTCCTCCAGCAGCACGATCTCCAGTGCGCGCCTGTCGGTTTCGTTCACGCCCAGCACGCGGATCACCTCGCGGGCCAGGTCCTCGAGGGTGCCGTGATAGAACTCCAGGGCCTTGCGGAGCTCGACGGCGATCGGATCGGGTTCGGATGACATAGGACGCACAGTCTCCCAACCTCGAACGCGTGAAACATGCTCGGACGCCCGATACGCGCTCGGTAGCGCGAATCATGCTCGGTCACTCGAAATGCGAAAGCTCGCAACACAAGTCACCGACCGCGGACCCGGCCCGGTGGCCGATACGATAGTGTGCAACACATACCCCGGTCGGATCGGCTTTCGGAGCACGAAAACCGAAGCGGGACACTCGCCGTCCCGACGGCGACCCTCCGGTCCGACCCGGGCGGAACCTGAACTGGGCTGCTGGTAACAGTCCAGTCCAGGCATGTTCACCACATACCCGTCAGCGCGGATCCTGACCGGTCATCTTCTTCTATTGCCCTCGAAATCCGATGCCCTCGAAATCCGACGCCCTGGAAATCGGAGGCCGTCGAGATCAGACGACCGTGGTGGTGGTGAGGGTCGGGGACGGATTCGGGTAGCACGCGGTCGCCACATTGCCGACGAAAGCCACCTTGGTCGTCATGGTCATACCCGGGTTGGCGTAGCTGGTGCCCGCGTACTTGCTGGTGATCGGAGTTCCCGGGCTGCCGGCCGTGACATTGATGGTCACCGCGGGCGGGGTGAAGCTGGTGCCGCCCGCGATCGGACCCGGCACGGTCAGCACGACATTGCCGCCCGAGGTGGCGACGGTGCCCGCCACGGTGCCGCCGGAGGCGGTGGCCGAGACGATCGTCGAATTCGCCGGGGTCGGGAAGGTCATCTTCAGATTGCTGATGTTCGTGACGCTGAAGCCGGACGCCGAACTCGGCACCGAGGAGGAGCCCGGGGTGAGGGTGATCGCCACGGCCGAGCCGGTCGCCGCCGAACCCGGCGCGGTGCCGGTGACCGATGTGGTCATGCTCGAGGTCTGGCCGATGCCGAAGATCGTGCCCTGGCAACTCCAGTTCACGCTCACCGGGGCGGCACTGGCCGGGGATGCCAAACAGAAGACCGATGCGAGTGCGATCGGGGCGACAACTCCGGAACGAAGCAGCACAGATGCAGTTGTTCTCATAACTATCTCCAAAAACGCGAAGCATTGGTTGCGTCCCGAGCTTTCGATCCGCAACCTCAATAGATGTAAAATGTAACCTGTTCTCATCAATCCGGGGATGAAATCGGAAATAACGGTTTGGCATCGCCTGGAGGCCCGGACGGCCGGATCGGTATGTACTTAACCGCAATTAATATTTCACCTTGGAAAGTTAATTCCACTAAGGCTTCGGCGTGTATCGACCGAACGCGTGTGGGTCGTTCGAGTTGTGATCGCGGGGTGGCGCATGCCCGGACTCTGCGCCGTGCTCTCTGAACTGGCCTTATCATCTTCGAGACCGTCCGGTGTCGTGATCCGCGTTCGGTGTGCGACCGAATTCTATTTCGATAAACATAGCCTGAGCTCGGCATCGAAGGTGGCGTGCCGGGTCGGTGCTCCATTGTCGAGACTGTTTGCCGAGTAGATATCGAGAGCATTACGGATGCGGATTCCGATGGATATCGAGCCCCGGGCTGAATTATGTGAAGTATTTCCGTGACGCTGCGACAAGCGGATTTCCGGAGAAGTGTCTCGGCTGCTGATCCTTCGACGCACCGCCTGGTCTCGGGTTCGATCGGAGCCCGCACTTTCGAATTCTATCGGCACTCGGGGGTGGTGTCTGATTGCTCACTTCGGGGCTCACCGAGGGGGCCTCGCGGGTGTGCGGGTGGTTAGGGTTGGGGCCGGCAGATTCGACTAACGCTAGGAGTTGTCGTGAGCAGCGCAGGCCGTCCGCCAGTGACCGTTACCGTGACCGGTGCAGCCGGTCAGATCGCCTACGGACTGCTTTTCCGGATCGCGTCCGGAGCGTTGCTGGGGGCCGATACACCGGTGCGATTGCGACTGCTCGAGATTCCGGTGGCGGTGTCCTCGCTCGAGGGCGTGGCCATGGAGTTGGAGGACGGCGCGTTCCCGCTGCTGGCGGGGATCGATATCTCCGATGATCCGTGGGTCGGGTTCGACGGAGCGAATGTGGCGCTGCTGGTCGGCGCGCGGCCGCGCACCGCCGGGATGGAACGCGGGGATCTACTGGCCGCCAATGGCCCGATCTTCACCGATCAGGGCTCGGCCATCAATGCCAATGCCGCCGACGACGTGAAGGTGCTGGTGGTCGGTAATCCGGCGAACACCAATGCGTTCATCGCCATGAGCAATGCGCCCGATGTGCCCGCCGAGCGGTTCACCGCATTGACCCGGCTGGACCACAATCGCGCCATCGCGCAGGTGGCGAAGAAGACCGGGGCAGCGGCCACCGATATTCGCCGGGTCGCCATCTGGGGCAATCACTCCGCCACGCAGTACCCGGACATCACCCACGCGACCGTGGCCGGGCGCGCGGCGGCGGAGGTCATCGGCGATCAGGCCTGGGTGGCCGACGACTTCATTCCGACCGTGCAGCAGCGCGGCACCGCGATCATCAAGGCGCGGGGCGCGTCCTCGGCGGCCAGCGCCGCCAGTGCCGCGATCGATCACATCCACGATTGGGCACTGGGGACCGCGCCGGGGGAGTGGACTTCGATGGCGGTGCCGTCGGACGGGTCCTACGGCGTGCCGGAGGGTCTGATCAGCTCGTTCCCGGTCACCTGCGAAGGCGGCCGGTACTCGATCGTGCAGGGGCTCGAGGTGGACGAATTCTCGCGTGCGCGAATCGATCTCAGCGTCGCGGAGCTCGAAGCCGAGCGCGATGCGGTCATCGAGCTCGGCTTCGCGAAGCGGTCCTGATCGAGGCGGCGACCGACCCGATCGGCAGCGATCGGGTCAGTTGACCTTCGAGATCACGTTGTCGCCGTACCACTTGATCTTGGCGATCTTGTCCTCGAGCGATTCGGTGTCGTGCTCCTTGGCGTACGAGTTGCGGAACCCGACGATCACGTCGGTGATGCCCTTCTCCTCGACGCGCTTCACGCCATCAGGGGTGTAGGCGTCGTACGACACCGCGTGAATCTCGAACTTGCCGGGATTGTCACGCTCGCTGCGCAATTCGTCGATGCGTGCCAGGTACTTGTCGAGATCCTCGGCATTGCCGCCGGCGTGCATCCAGCCGTCGGTCAGGCGCACCGCGCGCCGCAGCGCGGCATCGGAATGACCGCCGACCAGGATCGGCAGCGGCTCGGTGGGCGCGGGGGTCATCTTGATCTTCTGGATGTCGTAGAACTCGCCGTGGTACTCGAAGTACTCGCCGGTCGAGAGGCCCTTCACGATCTCGATGCACTCGTCGAGGCGCTTACCGCGGCGCTCGAACGGGACACCCATGATCTGGAAGTCCTCCGGCCACGGGCTGATGCCGACGCCGAGGGCGAAACGGTTGTTGCTCAGGCGCGCAAGCGAACTCGCCTGCTTGGCCACCAGCACCGGCGGGCGGATCGGCAGCTTGAGCACGAACGGGGTCAGGCGCAGGGTGGTGGTGGCCGCCGCGATCGCGGCCGAGAGCACGAAGGTCTCGATGAACGGCTTGTCCTCGAGAAAATCGCGATTGCCGTCCGGGGTGTACGGGTACTTCGAGTCCGACTCGGCCGGGTAGGCGACGCTGTCGGCGATGGTGATGCTGTGGAAGCCGTACTGCTCCGCGGCCTGAGCCAGCGGAACGTAGTAGTCCGGGTTGGTCATCGCCTCCGCGTAGGTATAGCGCATCGGGTCGTCCTCTCGACAGTGAGCAAGGCCTTGAAACTAGAACAGATTCTAGTTGTTGTCGTGATGCTAGCCGGGGTTGTGCGGCACGGCCGCACGAACCCATGGATCGGGAGGTCGCGGGTGGGAAACCCCGACGCCCCGACATTGTGATAGTCCGAGATCCCGCCGAGCGGTTGAACACGTCTCGGTAGCCGAGACCATCGCGAGTGGGGGGTTGCCACCGGAATCTGAACCTTGTTCTAATCGCACCATGAGCATCGCCATCACCGGATCCGGATCGGGCATCGGCGCCGCCACCGCCACCGCGCTGGCCGCCGCCGGACACGACGTCATCGGCATCGACCTGCGCAACGCCGACGTGACCGCCGACCTCACCGATCCGGCCGCGCGCGCCGCCGCCGTCGACGCGGTGCTCGAACGCGCCGGAGGCGTCCTGGACGGACTCGTGCTGTGCGCCGGGGTGGGCCCGCACGTGCCGGACCCGAACCTGGTCGTCGAGATCAACTATCGAGCGACGGTCGCCTTTCTCGACGCGCTGCTGCCCGCCCTGCGCAAGGGCGAATCGCCTGCGGCCGTGGTGGTTTCGTCGGTCGCCTCGACCCACATCAAGTGGGAGGACAACCCCATCGCCAAGGGCACCGAGGCCGAGTCCTTCGCGCAGGCGGGCGACTTCGCGGGGCAGTACGCGTACGCCTCGTCCAAGAACGCGGTCACCGTCGCGGTCCGGCAGCGGGCCGTGGAATGGGGTGAGGCGGGCGTTCGCCTGAACACGGTCGCGCCGGGCAGCGTGGACACCCCGCTGCTGCAGGCCGGGATGGACGATCCGCGCTACGGCGACGCCATCCGTAATTTCGTCGCTCCGATCGGCCGCAACGGCACCCCGGAGGAAATCGCGTCGCTGATCACGTACCTGGTGAGTCCGCAGGCCGGGTTCATTCACGGCGCGCAATTCGTCATCGACGGCGGGATCGACGCGAAGGTCCGCCCCACGGCCGTCTAGACTCGCACCGCCCGATCGGTCCCCGCGGCGAGATCCGCTGCGCGCGACTTGATCCGGCGCCTGAACGGTGGTCGAGCCCGCGGGGTGTACATACCGCTTCGACCCCCTTCGATGCCGCGGTGAGGCCTGCTAACCCTCACCGCGGCATTACTTCGTCCGGAGGGCGGCGCGACACTTCGTCCGGAGGGCGGCGCGACTCGGCCCGGAGGGCGGCGGGCGGAGCAGGCCGGTCGCGGTCCATGGGCGGATCCGGATCGGCCAGGCCGCGAGGCGCTTCACTCGGCAGTGGCGATCGGGTCTGCCACGATCCGTGCAACGGGTGATTCCCCACCCGGCGAAACCCTTCGTGAAGGGCTGTGACCGTGGGCCGGTCCGGTCGGTCAGCGGTGGCCGGTCGCGTCGTCGTCGTCGGTGGTGTCGTCCTCGGCCTGACCGATGACGCCGGGGCCGGAGGGGCCCAGGTTGCCGGTGAGTTCGCTGTCGCCGGAACGGTTCTGATGCGGTCGCACCGTGCGGGCGGATTCGTGGTGGGAGCCGCGCTGCGCGGCGGCAGCCGCACCCGGGGAACCCAGGAAGCCCGAACCCGCGGTACCGAATGGGCCTGCCGCGGCACCGGTGCCGGATCCGAACGGACTGCCCGCGCCCGCGCCGACCCGCCCGCCGGGGATCGAAGAACCCGGACCGCCGGGCGTGGACGCGAGACCGCCACCGATACCGCCGCCTCCCACGCCACCACCCGCGTTCGCACCCGCACCGCCGCCGAGCCCGGCGGCAGTGGTGTCGAACGACGGGTCGGCGGACCCGGGGCCGGTGGTCGCGGAATTGTTCGTCGCGGCCTCGATACCGCTTTCGAGTAGGCCGCCCGCCTGTTCGAGGATGGGCCGGCCGACGTTCTGGGCGAGGGACTGCGCGACCTCCGCGGGGTCGGGGCCGCCGCCCTGACCGGCCAACTGGCCGATGAGGGCGTTGAGTTGTGCTGTGTAGCCCGACAATTCGCCACGGGTGGCAGTGACGACCGTCATCGCGGAGCCCAGATGCTCGGTCGCCGAGGAGATCAGCAGCGCCTGCCCCGGCGGAGTGAGCGCCACCGGGGCCAAGGCTGTTGCCTGCGCGGCGAACGACTGCGCGATCGCCGTCAGCTGGACATTGCCCCGCTGCACGATCGCCGCCGCCTGCTCGGTGAGAGTCGAGAGATCGACGCCGCGCTGGACGGTTTCCCGGCCCTGGTTGCGTGCCTGCTGCCCGGCCGCCTGCGCGCTCTGCGAGCCCTTGCCGCTCCACAGCGACTCGACACTCGCGAGGGCCCCGCTGCCGATCTGCACCGCGCTCTCGATGACCTTGGAGCCCTGACTCAGGATCGTGGCGGGGTTCAGCTGCCCGAGGATGCCGGTGCCGAAGCTGTCGATCAAGGCCAGAAACGGCTGGAGCAGGGCGTCCACGCCGGGGATGGCGGGTACGGCCAGGCCCTTCATCAGATCGCCGACCGGATCGGCGGGCAGTGCGGGCAGTGCGGGCAGTGCGGGCAGCGTGGTCGCGGGATCGGCGACGGCCTGGTCGAAGGCTGATCGAGCGGCGTCCAGTGCCGCGGGTACGCCGTTCAGCGCCGATCGGGCATCCCCGAGTGCGTTCTGGGCGTGATCGAGTGCCTGGTGCGCGCTCGACAGCACACCGTGCGCGCTGTCGAGCGCCGGGGAGAGCGCGCCGTCCAGGACCGAGGCCGCACGGGTGTCCTCGGCGTGCGGGCCGCCGAGTCCGGTCGGCACACCGGTCGCGGGGGACGGGTTCGCCTGTTCGAAGTCTTTGCGGGACACGGTGAACGAGGGCGGCGCGAACGGCGCGATGTCGTCCGGCAGCGCGCCCAGGGCGAGATCGGGGAGCGGACCGGCGGGCGCGGCGCGCAGCAGGTCGGGGGTGACGGGAGCGGCCGGATGCGCCGGGTGCACGAGACCGATCACGCCCGAACCGGAATCGAGCGGCCTCATGCCGGGCCGCCGATCCGGGAACCGAGGCGGGTCACTCCGCTCGCGAAGTCGCGGTCGGTGGCCTCGTACCCGGCGGCCGATCCGAAGGCGGCCGCACCGAGGTGCGCGAATCCGGCCGACAGCGCGTCGATGTCCCGGTCGTGTAGGAGCTCGGCGACCGCGAAACTCGCCAGGAAGTCCGCTCCGATCAGACCGAAGACCGGTGTCATGGCCGCGACGTGGGAAACCGTGTCCATTCCGCCCGCGGAGGCGATGTCGGTCGCCACGCCGTCCTGCGTCGTGGCGAAGGAGCGGACGGCGTCGGTCTCCACCGAGAGGTCGGCCATGATGTTTCCCCCGTATCGTCGTGGACATGCGGAGGCGAATATATCCCCACCGGGAGTCCACTGCGGCGTGGCGCGTTTTCTCGCACGGGCGTCTCTCGATGGTTGCAAATTAGAACAAGTTCTATATTCTCGACACCATGAAGGTCGCAGTCACCGGCGCCGCCGGGTTCCTTGGCACCAATTTGCTTCGCCTGCTTACGGATCGCGGTCATGAGGTGACTGCTATCGATCGCGTCCGGCCCACCACCAGTGAGCCGGGGATCACCTGGGTCACCGGCGATGTGCTCGATCCCGCCTCGATGCGCGAATGCCTGCAGGGCGCCGAGATCGTGTACCACCTGGTCGCGATGATCACCCTCGAGCACAAGAACGACATCGCCTGGCGGGTCAACACCGAGGGCGTGCGCATCGTGGCCGAGGCCGCGCTCGAGGTCGGCGTGCGCCGCATGGTGCACACCAGCTCCATCCACGCGTTCAACCAGTACAGCTGCGGCGGCACGATCAACGAGCGCGCGCCGCGCTCCATCGATCCGGATCTGCCCGTCTACGACCGCTCCAAGTGGCAGGGCGAGATCGAGCTGCGCAAGGTCATCGACAAGGGTCTGGACGCGGTCATCTGCAACCCGACCGGTGTGTACGGTCCGGTCGACAACTCGGACTCCCGCATCAACGTCACCCTGTGGGACTCCGCCCGCGGGCGCACCCCGATCATGATCGGCGGCGGCTTCGATCTCGTCGACGTGCGCGATGTGGCCATGGGTCTGGTGCTGGCCGGCGAGCGCGGCAAGACCGGTGAGAACTACCTGCTCGGCGGCCACTTCGTGAACATGCTGGAGATCACCCGCAAGGCCGCGGAGATCAACGGGCGGTTCAAGCCCGCCTTCGCGATCCCGCCGAAGGTGATCGCGGCCTGCCTGCCGGTGCTGGAGCCGGTCAGCCGCGCGCTGGGCAGCGACCGACTCACCAAGGCGTCCATGGGCGCGCTGCTGTCCGCCCCGATCGTCGAACACACCAAGGCCACAACGGAACTCGGCTACCGCCCGCGGCCGTCCGAGGAGACCGTCCGGGATCTGATCGCGTTCTACAACGGACGCACGGTCAAGGTCGACACGCAGAAGATCGCTTGACAGCAGGTAGAACACATGTTCGACTTGGGTGGTGCGGTGGCAAAGCCAGACCCTGGACGCCGAGGACGGCGCACTGCCCGGGCTCGAACGTGCCGGGTTCGTACGCAGCGTACAGACCCCGGAGTTCGAGGGCATCACATTCCACGAGGTGCTCTGTAAGAGCGCGCTGAACAAGGTCGAGGGCGGGAACCTGCCCTTCGGCTGGACGGTCAACCCCATGCGCGGCTGCTCGCACGCGTGCCGCTACTGCTTCGCCCGCACCACGCACGAGTACCTGGATCTGGACGCGGGCGACGACTTCGACTCGCAGATCGTGGTCAAGACCAATGTGTCCGCGGTGCTGCGGCGCGAGGTGCACAAGCGCTCCTGGCGCCGCGAAACCGTTGCGCTGGGCACGAATACGGACCCGTACCAGCGGGCCGAGGGGCGCTATCGGCTGATGCCGGGCATCATCGGCACGCTCACCGAATCCGGTACGGGCTTCTCCATTCTCACCAAGGGCACCCTGATGCGCCGGGACCTGACGCTGCTCACCCAAGCGGCGCAGCAGGTTCCGGTGCATCTCGCCGTGTCCATCGCGATCCTGGATCCGGAGCTGCATCGCGGCCTGGAGGTCGGGACGCCCTCGCCGCGAGCGCGACTGGAACTGGTCCGCACGCTCGCCGATGCCGGGTTCGCCGTGAATGTCATGGTGGCTCCGGTCATTCCGTATCTCACCGACGGCCGCGCACACCTGGCCGATTTGATCGAGGCCATCGCCGAGGCCGGCGCCGCGGAGGTCACCGCGTTCCCCCTGCACCTGCGCGGAAGTACCCGTGGCTGGTTCCTGAACTGGCTGGCCGAAGCGCACCCGGCGCTGCTGCGGCGGTACCGGCAGCTGTATGGTCGCGGTACGTCGGTGACGCCGGAGTACTCCGCGTGGCTACGCGGCCGGATCGAGCCGCTACTGGAAAAGCATCGTTTGAACCGCGAACGGCAGGCCGAGCCCGAAGTGCGTGCCGCCCAATCGCATACGCCCGACCCGCAGTTGGCGTTGTTCGCCTGACGTCGGCTGAGAATCTCCACCCGCTGGAACCGCACATTTCGCCCATCTGTCGCACGGTGCACTTTTCGTGAATCCGGCGATGCGCGAATAACGCGGAGTAGTTTGGCGTTGGAACCTCATACGGACCAGGAAGTGATGCAGGCGCATGGTTTCGCAGCATGACGACTCTGTGGCAGTGCCGCACAATGATGCGGGGGCAGTGCCGCACAATGATGCGGGGGTAGTGCCGCATACAGATGCGGGGGCAATGCCGCACAAAGATGCCGGGGCAGGGTCGCACGACGATGCGGGTACGCCGACCGGAAACGGCCGGGCCACAGAGAAATTGGAAAGAGTCGTAATTCGCTTCGCGGGCGACTCCGGTGACGGTATGCAGCTCACCGGCGATCGGTTCACCCACGAGGCCGCCGCGTTCGGCAACGACCTCGCCACCCAGCCGAACTTTCCCGCCGAGATCCGGGCGCCCCAGGGCACGCTGCCTGGTGTTTCCTCGTTCCAGATCCAGATCGCGGACTACGACATCCTCACCGCCGGTGACCAGCCGGACGTGCTGGTGGCGATGAATCCGGCCGCGCTCAAGGCGAACCTGGAGGACCTGGCGCGCGGTGCGACGCTGATCGTCAATACCGACGAATTCAGCAAGCGCAATCTCGCCAAGGTCGGCTACGGCGCGGATCCGCTCTCCGATGACACGCTGTCCGATTTCGTGGTGCATCGGGTGCCGATGACATCGCTGACCCTCGGTGCGACCGAACCGACCGGCGTCGGTAAGAAAGACGCTCAGCGCGCCAAGAATATGTTCGCGCTGGGATTGCTGTCCTGGATGTACGGGCGGCCGATCAGTGGGACCGAACAGTTCGTCCGGGAGAAATTCGCCGCCACCGCCGATGTCGCCGAAGCGAATATCCTCGCAATTCGGGCGGGCTGGAATTACGGCGAAACCACCGAGGCCTTCGCGACCACCTACGAGGTAGCTCCCGCGACGCTCCCGGCCGGTACCTACCGCCAGATCACCGGCAATACCGCGCTCGCCTACGGCATCGTCACCGCCGGGCAGCTCTCCGGGCTGCCGGTGTTCCTGGGCACCTATCCGATCACCCCGGCCTCGGACATCCTGCACGAGCTCAGCAAGCACAAGAACCTGGGCGTCACCACCTTCCAGGCGGAGGACGAGATCGCCGGAATCGGTGCGGCGCTGGGCGCTTCGCTGGGCGGCGCGCTCGGCGTCACCAGCACCTCCGGGCCGGGGCTCGCGCTCAAGAGCGAGACCATCGGCCTCGCGGTCATGACCGAACTCCCGCTGCTGATCGTCGACGTGCAGCGCGGTGGGCCCTCCACCGGACTGCCCACCAAGACCGAACAGGCCGATCTGCTCCAAGCGCTCTACGGCCGCAACGGTGAATCGCCGGTGCCGGTGCTGGCCCCGCGCTCACCGGCGGACTGTTTCGACACCGCGGTCGAGGCGGCGCGGATCGCGCTCGTCTATCGCACGCCGGTGCTGCTGCTCTCGGACGGCTCGATCGCCAACGGCTCCGAGCCGTGGTCGATTCCGCAGATCGCCGAGCTCGAGCCGATCGACCCGGGATTCGAAGCCGAAGGCGCCGAAGACGATTCGTACCAGCCGTACGCCCGCGACCCGGAAACCCTGGCCCGTCCGCTCGCGGTGCCCGGAACCAAGGGGCGCGCGCACCGCATCGGCGGCCTGGAAAAGGCCGACGGCAGCGGCAACATCTCCTATGAGCCCGCCAATCACGAACTCATGGTGCGGCTGCGCCAAGCCAAGATCGACGGCATCGCGGTGCCGGAGGTCGAGGTGCACGATCCCGACGGCAAGGCCGAACTGCTGATCATCGGCTGGGGCAGCTCCTACGGGCCGATCGGCGAGGCGTGCCGACGTGCCAGGCGGCGCGGTGTTCCGGTCGCCCAGGCGCATCTGCGGCATCTGAATCCCCTCCCGGCCAACCTCGGTGACGTGCTGCGCGCGTACCGCACCGTGGTCTGCCCCGAGATGAACGGCGGCCAGCTGGCCATGCTGCTGCGCGCCCGCTACCTGGTGGACGTACAGCCCTGGACCAAGGTCGCCGGCACCGCGTTCTCGGCGCAGGAACTGGTCGGTGTCATCGACGCGGCCCTCGACGGCTCCATTGCGGAGATGGAACAGACGAAGGCCTTCGCCGCGCGGGCGCGGGCGACCTACCGTACACCAGGGGGTAACTGATGACCATCCTCGAAAACCCGCTCGTCGGAACCGATCTCGGACTCACCGGACTCACCGGTGTGCCCGTCGCCGAGGGACCGCAGAAAGCCAAGGACTACACCACCGATCAGGAAGTGCGCTGGTGCCCGGGCTGCGGCGACTACGTCATTCTGGCCACGGTGCGCGGATTCCTCGCCGATCTCGGCCTGCGCCGCGAGAACCTCATGTTCGTCTCGGGCATCGGGTGCTCGAGCCGGTTCCCGTACTACCTCGAGGCGTACGGGATTCACTCGATCCACGGCCGCGCGCCCGCCATCGCCACCGGTCTCGCGGTCACCCGACCCGACCTGTCGGTGTGGGTGGTGACCGGTGACGGTGACGCCCTCTCCATCGGCGGCAACCACCTTATTCACGCGCTGCGCCGCAATGTGAACATGACGATCCTGCTGTTCAACAATCGGATCTACGGCCTCACCAAGGGGCAGTACTCGCCGACGTCGGAGACCGGGAAGGTCACCAAGTCCACCCCGATGGGCTCGGTCGATCACCCTTTCAACACCCTGTCGATAGCCCTGGGCGCCGAAGCCACCTTCGCCGCACGGGCGCTGGACTCCGATCGCGCCGGACTCAACGAGGTGCTGCGGGCCGCCGCGGAACACCGGGGCACGTCATTCGTGGAGATCCTGCAGGACTGCCCGATCTTCAACGACGGGTCCTTCGACATGCTCCGCAAGGAGAACGCCGAATCGCATCTGGTGCGCCTGCACCACGGTGAGCCCATCCGCTTCGGCGCGGACGGCGAATTCGCCGTCGTACGACGCGGATTCGGTCTCGGCGTGGCGCGCACCGACGAGGTCGCGGCCGCCGAGGTGGTCGTGCACGACGCCTACACCGACAACCCCGAGTATGCCTACGCCCTCTCGCGGCTGTCCGATCAGGACCTGTCCCGGGTCGTCACCGGCGTGTTCCGCAGCGTCGCTCGCCCCACCTACGACGACGGTGTGCGCGCACAGTCCGAGGCGGCCGCCGAACGGAAACCGGTAACGGACAATTCACTCCAAGATTTGCTTACCGGCCGCGAAACCTGGACCGTCCGATAAACTTTCACACAGGCGTACGCCGGGGTATGTAAGCATGGCCCCGGCGTACGCCGACCACTTTCACCTCCGCCGACCTCACCTCCGTGATGTGACGACCGGCGAAATTCGATGCCCGGCACAGTGACTCGGGCGCGACGCCCACGCAGCCGAGCCCGGTGCTCACGCCGCGGCGAACGCGTTCAACAGCCGCTGGAACAACTCGGCGAAACGACCGCGAGCCGCCTTCTGATCGTCGGTGAGGCCGTCGGACCACTCGGGCGCGTACACGATCGCGTGAACATCCTGATCAGGCGCCGGCGGCATGAAATCGATGATCATCGTGCCCTGATCCGACACCGAGGGCATCCCCATATCGAGCAGGGCCAGCGCGCGCACCTCCACGGCGGCCGCGCTCACCACCTCCGCGGCAATCGTCCCGTTCACCTGCTGCCCGTTGCCGACCCACTTCACCGCCCGGCCATCACCCCGAACCTCCAGCGCCGGATGCAGATCCGTCCGGGACTGCCAGCCGTTCGGCATCGCCGTCAATGTGAACAGCGGAGCAGCCGACGCGGGTGTCGTCGCCGCCGGAGCGGCGGGATCGATCGGCGGGGCCGGAATCAGCGGGACCGTGGGCGCGACGGTGTCGAGGGGCGCGGCGGGCTCCGTCGAGGCTGGGGGAGCGGGCTCCGTCGCGGGTGGTACGGGCTGCGCGGGCGCCGACGAGGTGGGCGGCGCGGGCTGAACGGGTGGCGCCACGGTGGTCGACACCGTCGGCGGCACAGT
>NZ_BDBU01000014.1 GCF_001613145.1 Nocardia jejuensis NBRC 103114 | reverse complement strand
TACCGCCGCCGCTGCGAGTACCGACGCGACGCCTCGCCACATCCCCGCGCGGCGCGCGTCCCCTACCGCCCCGAATCGCTGTGTCGCACCGAGTGTCCGCATCGAGTTCCTCCCACAACCGGCGAGCCGGTGCTCGCCGCCGCCGATTCTGCCCTGGTAGCTCTCCCCTCGCTGTGGGCGGCTTGCCGGATGCGTCGGATCGAATCGGCCCGGACGGCCGAACCTTGTTCGGAGCCTTCACACGACGCAAAACCGGGCACGATCTCCGTATCACCGTGGGGGTGAGAGGGAATCGTGCCCGGCGTGGGTATGTGAGTTACTGCTTCAGCGCGGGCGGGTTGTTCAGATCGCGGGCGCTGTAGGTGTCGCACGCTTTGACCTGGCCGGTGCGGTAGCCGGTGAGAAACCATTTCTGGCGCTGGTCCGAGGAGCCGTGGGTCCAGGCCTCGGGGTTGACGCGGCCGGTGGACGCTTTCTGGATGCGGTCGTCGCCGACGGCCGAGGCAGCGGAGAGGCCGTCACGAATGTCGTTCTCGGTCAACGGCTTCAGGAACGGCTCGTTGCTGTTGGGGGCCGGGAGCTTGTCGGCGTAGTACGCCCACACACCCGCGTAGCAGTCGGCCTGGAGTTCGGTGCGCACCGCGCCGGACTCCGCGCCCTGCGGATCGCTTTGCGCCTTACCGAGATCCCCGAGCAGGTTCTGGATGTGATGGCCGAACTCGTGCGCGACCACGTACTCCTGCGCGAGCGGTCCGCCGCTGGAGCCGAAGCGATCCTTCAACTCCTGGAAGAAGCTGGTGTCGAAGTAGGCGGTCTGATCGGCGGGGCAGTAGAACGGCCCGACCGCCGAGGACGCGCGCCCGCACCCGGTGCTGACCTGTCCGGAGAACAGCGTCACCTTCGGCTCGGTGTAGCGCTTGGTGGTCTGCTTGGCGAGCTCGGTGCTCCAGACCCCGTCCAGGCTCTGCACCGTCAGCACCACCCGGCAGTCGGCGTATTTGTTCGCGTCCGCGCCGGTCTTGCAGTGCTCGGGTGTCTGCGCGGTCCCGCCCTCGCCCTGGGAGTCCGCACCGGTGAACTGGCCCAGCACACTGCCCGGATCACCACCCAGTAGCAGGGTGGCGATCAGCACGATGATTCCGACCGCACCGCCACCGAGGACCAGTCCGCCGCCCTTGCCAGGTCCACCGCCGCTACTGACCCGATCCGGGTCGATCTGCAGGCCCTCGTTGAAGGTCATGTGTACAGCTTGACACGGTGGCGCGGATATCGGTTTCCTCTCGGAATACGTGTCTCACTAGGATGGTCCCGCACACGGCTCACTCCGCCGGTGTTTCGAGCCCGTCGAAAGGAATCCAGTGCTGCGCACCCACTTGGCTGGTTCGCTGCGAAGCGAGCACGCCGGTCAGACCGTCACCCTCACCGGATGGGTGGCCCGTCGGCGAGACCACGGTGGCGTGATCTTCATCGATCTGCGTGATGCGTCGGGTGTGTCGCAGGCGGTCTTCCGTGAGGGAGAGCCGGCCGAGCAGGCTCACAAGCTCCGCAACGAATTCTGCGTGAAGGTCACCGGCGTGGTCGAGAACCGCCCGGCGGGCAGCGAGAACCCGAACCTGCCGACCGGCGCGCTCGAGGTCAACGTGACCGCGCTCGAGGTGCTGAACGAGGCCGCGCCGCTGCCGTTCCAGCTGGACGACGAGCCCGGCGAGGAGATCCGGCTCAAGTACCGCTACCTGGATCTGCGTCGCGAGGGCCCGGCCAAGGCCATCCGGCTGCGTTCGCAGGCCAATGCCGCGATCCGCGAGGTCATGGGCAGGCACGCCTTCGTCGAGGTCGAGACCCCGACCATGACCCGCGCCACCCCCGAGGGCGCGCGCGATTTCCTGGTGCCCTCGCGTCTGCAGCCCGGCTCGTTCTACGCGCTGCCGCAGTCCCCGCAGCTGTTCAAGCAGCTGCTCATGGTCGGCGGCATCGAGCGCTACTACCAGATCGCGCGCTGCTACCGCGACGAGGACTTCCGCGCCGACCGGCAGCCCGAGTTCACCCAGCTCGACCTCGAGATGAGCTTCGTCGAGCAGGAGGATGTCATCCTCCTGACCGAGGACATCCTGGTCGGCCTGTGGAAGCTCATCGGTCACGAGATCACCACCCCGATCCCGCACATGACCTACCACGAGGCCATGCGCCGCTACGGCTCGGACAAGCCGGACCTGCGCTTCGGCGTCGAGATCACCGAGATGGCGGAGTACTTCAAGGACACGCCGTTCCGCGTGTTCCAGGCCCCGTACGTCGGCGCGGTCGTCATGCCCGGCGGTGCGAGCCAGCCGCGCCGTCAGCTCGATGCCTGGCAGGAGTGGGCCAAGCAGCGCGGCGCGAAGGGCCTGGGCTACATCCTGATTCAGGAGGACGGCACCCTGGGCGGCCCGGTTGCCAAGAACCTGACCGACGCCGAGCGTGAGGGTCTGGCCAAGCAGGTCGGCGCGAACCCCGGTGACTGCGTGTTCTTCGGCGCGGGCGACGCCAAGTCCAGCCGGGCCCTGCTGGGCGCCGCGCGCGGTGAGATCGCCCGCAAGTGCGGTCTCATCGACGAGAGCGAATGGGCCTTCGTCTGGATCGTGGACGCGCCGATGTTCGAACCGGCCGCCGACGCCACCGCGAGCGGCGATGTGGCCCTTGGTCATTCGTCCTGGACGGCCGTGCACCACGCCTTCACCTCGCCCAAGCCGGACTCGATGGACACCTTCGACACCGACCCGGGCTCGGCGCTGGCCTACGCCTACGACATCGTCTGCAACGGCAACGAGATCGGCGGCGGCAGCATCCGCATCCATCGCCGTGACGTGCAGGAGCGGGTGTTCAAGGTGATGGGCATCGACCATGACGAGGCGCAGGAGAAGTTCGGCTTCCTGCTGGACGCGTTCTCCTTCGGCGCTCCGCCGATGGGTGGTCTGGCCCTGGGTATGGACCGGATCGTGGCGCTGCTGGCCGGGGTGGAATCCATCCGCGAGGTCATCGCGTTCCCGAAGTCCGGTGGCGGCGTCGACCCGCTCACCGACGCGCCCGCGCCGATCACGCCGCAGCAGCGCAAGGAAGCGGGCCTGGACGTCAAGCTCGACGCCGACGGCAAGCCGATCGTGGCGCCGAAGGAGAAGTAGGACTCGAATCCCGCTGCACCGCACCGGGAAAGGAACCGCCCCCGCCGAACGTTCGGCGGGGGCGGTTTCGTGTTCGGAGAGTCACAGGGTGACGTGTCCGAGGAGTCACACCGCGAGGTGCTCTAGGAGTCACACCGTGAGGTGTCCGAGGAGTCACACCGTGACGACGAGCCTGCCCGTCAGTGTCCGGTAGGCGTAGGTGATCGCGATGGCGCTGACCGGACCGGCCACCAGCAGCCCGATGCCGCACAGCAGCGCGCCGACGAAGGTGATCAGCATGACCGCCAGCGCCAGCAGCACCACCTGCAGCGCGTTGCGGACCACCAGTTGTGCGCTGGACTTGATCGCGTTGACCGGGTCCATGTCCTGGTCGATCACGAAATGCAGCGCGAACATGCACAGCACGCCGACGATCACCAACGGGAACACGCACAGCAGCGAGGCGATCAGACAGGCGACGAACACCAGCAGTGCGGTGATCAGGACATTCCCGGCGTTGACGAAGCCGAAGAAGCCCGGGAAATCCGGTGGGGTGCCGTCGGTTTCGTACAGTGCGCCGCGGATCATGGCCGCCTGCAGCAACCACACCAGCAGTGCCGCCACCGCGAACAGCATCAGCACCGCGGCGAGTGATCGCACCTCGAGGGTGTTGACCAGCAGGACCACCACCAGCCAGGCGATCAGGCCGATGAGTCCGATGCCCAGCCATGGAATCGGGTTGAGCCGGAAGCGATCCCAGCCGTAGGCGATGGCGTGGCCGACCCGGAAGTCGTCGTGCTGATAGACCGGCGCGGCAGCCGGCTGGTTGTTCGGGGCGTATCCGCCCTGAGGCGGCTGGCCGGGCTGCTGCATCGGTCCGCCCGGGTAGCCCTGCTGCGGCCCGGGTCCGCCGGCGTATCCGGGCTGTGCCGGGTAGCCCTGCTGCGGAGCGGCACTCGGATGACCCTGCTGCGGAGCAGTACCCGGATAACCTTGCTGCGGTGCGGCGCCCGGATATCCCTGCTGTGGCGTGCCGCCGCCGGGGTATCCCGGCTGCTGCGCACCGCCCGGATAGCCCGGTTGTGCTGATGCGCCCTGATTGCCAGGTTCGGGCTTCGGCGCGCCCGACTGCGGGTGCAGGGGTGGTGGGGGTTCCACGGCTTCACTTCCGTACTGGGCTGCGCCCGGACCATCGAACTGTGGGTACCCGGCGAGCCCGGGCATTTCATGGCGACCGTGTGCGCCCGCGGGTTCGGATCCGCCCGAATGCGGTGCGGGCTCGGAAGTTTGGCGATGACCGGGGTGATCCTTGTGTGGCGCGCCGCTCCCCGATGCGGGAGATTCGCCGGCGGACTCATTCGGTGCTGAGGGCGGCGTGCCAGTCATGGTCACTAGCCTTTCACATTTCCCGGTTTACGGTGTGGCGCACAGCAGTTGACCATGAGACAACTAGACGGTCATGGTTGTGTCAAGCAACCAGCGCCGTGTGGGCAAACCCTTCACAAAGACACGCCGGACGACGCGCGAAAGGTTGCGCAACCGCTCGCTGAAAGTGACCTGGAGCGAGTACTTTGGGTTCCGATGACCGCACTATTGGCCGAACGCGCCGCCGAAGTCGTGTACGCGGCACAACAGTTGCTCACAAAGCGAATGGGTGCTGCGGTAAAGCTGAGCGATCCTGTCGAACTCAGTGGCAGTGGTAGAACGACGGTTCTCCGTGTTCGTGTAGCGGAGAACGCCTTCTCTCTTCCACGCACCCTCATTGTGAAGCAGGTGGCAGGCTCGGCGTCGCAGCGACGCACCGGTGGCATGGCCCCCGGTGTCGCCAGCATCGACTCCGCCTTCCTGCGCGAGGCCGTGTCCTATCAGTTCACGACTGCCCTGGGCCGCGAACATCGTCCCGGCGCATACCTGCTCGCCTACAGCCTGCCGGACCGCTTGCTCATCCTGAGCGACCTGGGCGAGAACACCTCGCTCACCGCGGTCCTGCAATCCACCGTCGAACCCGCCGGGCGCAACGCGCTCATGGCTTTCGCGCAGGCCCTGGGTCGCATGCATGCCGCGACCGTCGGCCGCGAAGCCGACTTCGTCGCACTGCTCAGACGCGTGGATGTCGTGCACCGGGTGGACGGCATCGCCCAGCAGGCCGAGACGGCCGTCGCCGAAGTCCCGCTCATGCTGCAGCGTGAAATGGGCATCGAGGTGCCCGGTGAGATCGCCGAACGCATCGTGCGCGGCAACAGACTCTTCTCCGCCGGCCGGTACCGGGCGTTCAGTCCCTCGGACCTGTGCCCGGACAATGTCATCCTCAACGAGGAGGGCGCGCGGTTCCTGGATTACGAGTGGGGCGGCTTCCGCGACTCGACCCTCGATATCGCGTACGCCCTGGTCTCCTTTCCCGGCTGCCTCTGCGATTTCGAGCTCTCGCGTGAACGCGCCCGGCAGATGGTCGAAGCCTGGCGATCCGAAGTGGTCGCGGTGTGGCCCGCGCTCGCCGATGACGATGTACTGAACGAGCGCATTCTCGAGGCGCGCCTGATCTGGGTGTGGCTCTCCACCTACTGGTTCCTGCCCGCGGACCACACCCGCATCGCGGCCGCGCGCGAACACGGACTCTCGATTCCGCGATCCGCCGCCCTGATCAACCGCTGGGCTGCCCTCGCGGAAGACGCCCGCTGCACCGGCGACGACACCCTCGGCGACTTCGCCGAGCATGTGTCGGCCACGCTCGAGGAGCACTGGGAAGAACAGTGAATCGACCGACCGAGGCCGGAATCCGATGTGGCCCATCGGATTCCGGCCTCGCTCGTGTGCGGTGAGTGTCCGCGTGCGATCACCGGTGGTGGATCGTGCCCGCTCGATGTGACGGGGCAACGGCCCAGCCGCCGGACTCGCCCGGCGTCGACTCGGCGGAAGCGGCAGTGCCCGGGCGCGCCGTGCGATTCAGACCATCGGTGCGGGACGCTGCTCCAATCGCCCACCGCGGCGCACCGCGAACGAAGCGCCGTGGCGGACACCGGAATTCGGGTCGGCCACATCGGTGAGGTAGTACCAGTCCATCTGGGCCTGCTCGGCGTCCACGTGCAGGACGCCGTAGCCGTGTGAGTCGAGTTCGGCGTAGCGCAGATGCCGGTTGACGCCGGTCAGCGCGGTTTCCGCGACGACCGACGCGGTGCGGGGCGGCGCCTTGGTGATATCGCCCATGCTCTGCGAGGTGACCGAGGGGATCACGAACTCCACGCCCGCGGTCGGACCACCGGGATAGGCCGCGGCATCGAGCGGCAGGTCCGCGGCCCACGAGGTGTGGATGTCACCGGTGAGGAAGACGGTGTCCGTCACCTGGTTCTCGGCGATGGTCTGCAACAGTTTCCGGCGATCGGCGGTGTAGCCGTCCCACTGATCGAGGTTGGCCGGAATGCCTGCCTGTGGAATGCCGATCAGTTGAGTGAGGGCCGCGGTGGTCGCCGGTTCCAGCGGCGGGAAGATCAGGGGTGCGATCATCACCGGGTTGCCGATGAGCTTCCAGGTCACCGGCGCGGACACCAATCCGGCCGAGATCCACTCCATCTGGTCCCTACCGGTGATGGTGCGATCCGGGGAGTCGACCTGCCGCCAGCCCGGACCGGCCTTGGCCTGCTGGCTGCGGTAGCTACGCAGATCGAGCATGGACAGCTCGGCCAGGGTCCCGAAGCGCAGCCGCCGGTACAGGCGCGCGTCCGCGCCGGTGCGCACCGGCATCCATTCCAGGTACGCCTTCAGCGCCGCCGCGCGCCGGGTCTGCCACTCGCCCTCGGTGGCGGGCTGATGGTTCTCCGCGCCGCCGGACCAGGCGTCGTTGGCCGATTCGTGGTCGTCCCAGGTGCAGATGAACGGCACCCGCGCATGCAGATCGGATAGATCCGGATCGGTCTTGTACTGCGCGTGGCGGATTCGATAGTCGGCGAGCGAGACGATCTCGTGCTCGGGGTCGTGCGCGCGGACCGAACCGGCGCGGCCGCCGTACTCTCCGCGGGGGTATTCGTAGAGGTAGTCGCCCAGGTGCACGATCGCGGCGAGATCCCCGCGCGCGGCCAGATGGCGGTAGGCGCCGAAGTATCCGGCTTCCCAGTTGGCGCAGGACACCACGCCCAGGCGCAGGCGATCAGGGGTGGCGGACGGGTCGGGTGCGGTGTGCGTGCGGCCGACGGGAGAGGTCTCGCCGAGAGCGGTGAATCGGAAGGCATAGTCGCGGCCCGGGGCCAGACCGCTCGCGTCGATCTTGACGGTGTGGTCGGAATCGGCTGTGGCCGTGTGGGTTCCGGAGGCGAGGACGGAGCCGAAGGACTCGTCGGAGGCGACCTCCCAGCGCACCGCGACCGGATCGCCCGCACCCGAGCCGGGGGTCGCGTCAGCGCTCGGGGTGACCCGGGTCCAGAGGATGACCGCGGTCGGCATCGGGTCGCCCGAGGCCACGCCGTGCCGGAACACCGGGGCCTGGGCGCGCGCGGTCGCCGCGCCGAACAGGCTCGTGGTCGCGGGGCCGATGACCGCGGCGGTGCCGCCCGCCAGGACCGCGGCGGTGCCTGTCTTGAGAGCTGAGCGTCGATCGAACCTGGCGTTGATGATCTCGGGAAGGCTCACGACGACGATCTCAGCCGATCGGGCGGTCGCGAGCAAATTTGGACGGATGAACAGTTCGTAAACCCTGGTGGTGGGACGTGCGTGCGCGAAGGTGTCGCCCCCGCTCGGTAGGGTCGTGCGCGTGAGTGATGGGTTGTTCGACGCGCCGGGGGCGGAGGCGGTGTCCGACGAATTCGTGGCGAGTGTGCCGAGCGGCGGCGGGCAATTCGCGCCGCTGGCCGTGCGCATGCGCCCGCGCACCCTCGAGGAGGTGGTGGGCCAGCAGCATCTGCTCGGCCCCGGATCTCCGCTGCGCCGTCTGGTCGAAGGATCGGGCGCGGCCTCGGTGCTGCTGTACGGGCCGCCCGGCACCGGCAAGACCACCCTCGCCTCGCTGCTGTCGCAGGCCACGGGTCGCCGCTTCGAAGCGCTCTCGGCTTTGTCCGCCGGGGTCAAGGAGGTGCGCGCGGTCATCGATCTGGCGCGTCGCCGCCTGACCGCCGGCGAGCAGACCGTGCTGTTCATCGACGAGGTGCACCGCTTCTCCAAGACCCAGCAGGACGCGCTCCTGGCCGCGGTCGAGAACCGCATCGTGCTGCTCGTGGCCGCCACCACCGAGAACCCGTCCTTCTCGGTGGTCTCGCCGCTGCTCTCGCGCTCGCTGGTGCTGCAGCTGAAGTCGTTGTCGGAGGACGATATTCGCGCGGTCCTGAACCGCGCCATCGCCGATCCGCGCGGCCTGGGCGGACAGTACGAGGTCACCGACGAGGCGCTGGAACACATCGTCCGGATCGCCGGTGGCGACGCCCGCCGCTCGCTCACCGCCCTGGAGGCCTCCGCCGAATCCTCCCTCGACGGCACCGTCGATGTGACCCTGGTCGAGGCGAGCGTGGACAAGGCCGCCGTGCGCTACGACCGCGACGGCGATCAGCACTACGACGTCATCAGCGCCTTCATCAAATCCCTGCGCGGTTCGGACGTCGACGCCGCTCTGCACTATCTGGCCCGCATGCTCAGCGCCGGTGAGGACCCCCGATTCATCGCCCGCCGCTTGATGATCCAGGCCAGCGAGGAGGTCGGCATGGCCGACCCGACCGCCCTGCAAACGGCCGTCGCCGCGGCGCAGGTGGTGCAACTGGTCGGCCTCCCCGAAGCCCAGCTGGCCCTGACCCAGGCCACCATCCACATCGCCACCGCCCCCAAATCCGGCGGCGTGGTCAAGGCTCTCGGCGCGGCCATGGCCGACATCGGCGCGGGCAAAGCCGGCGCCGTCCCACCGCATCTGCGCGACGGCCACTACGCCGGCGCGGAAAAACTCGGCAACGCCCAGGGCTACAAATACCCCCACGACCACCCCGACGGCGTCCTGACCCAGCAATACCCACCCGACGAACTCGTCGGCAAGAACTACTACCAGCCCACCGACCACGGCTACGAACGCGAAGTGGGCCCCCGCGTCACCAAACTCCGCCGCATCGTCCGGGGGAAGTGAGCGACGCCGAGTTGTCCCCGGCGCCCATAGAACTTCTGCGTGTCGGGATGGTGAGTCGGCGCGAACACCGGTCGGCAGGTCACACTGGCTCCTAGGTGATCGTGTCGATCCGCGATCCGCCCAGCAGAACGGAGGGATTCGGTGACCGCCATGGCTGATAATCCGCAAATGCGGGTCAGTGATTTCGAGGAACTCGCCCAGCATCAGGGCGAGGCGGCTCGGCTCGAGTTCCTGTACGGAAAGCTGGGGGTGAAAGCGGTGCCGGACGGTGATCACCGGGAAATCGTGCGCTGGCTGGCCAGGCGAATCCTCCCGCTGCGTGATGAACTGTGGCTGTACCCCGAGGTCGATATGAAGGTCGAGTCCTATCGGAAAGGCCGTGCTCGGGCGGATGCGGTCCTGGCTCCCGACGGCGTATATCAGGGCCAGGGCGATTGGGTCGATCCGGAATCGGCGCTGATGGTCGTCGAGGTCACCTCATACGACTCCGATACGACTCGGCGAGACAGGATCGAAAAGCCGAAGGCCTACGCGGAAGCGGGTATTCCCGTCTACCTTCTGATCGACAGGGATACCTGCGAAACAGTTGTCTACAGTCGCCCGTACAACGGGGTCTACTCGATGACGGTCCGGCTGCCCTTCGGTGAGCCGCTCGAGCTTCCGTCTCCGGTGGGCATCACACTCGATACCCAGCCGTTGAAGGATCTCGTGCGCTGACGCGATCCAGGGTGAGGTCGGCTCGAGCGGCGAGGAGAGTCAGAGGAGACCGTTCGCCACGGCGATCTTCTCGATGTCGTGCGGGGTGCCCGCCATGATGGTGCGCACGTTCTCGGTGATGACGTCGAGGGGCCAGTTCCACCAGGCCGCGGCCAGGAGGCGGGCGATGTCCTCGTCGGGGTAGCGCTGTTTGACCGGTTTGGCGGGGTTGCCGCCGACGATGGTGTAGGGCGGGACGTCGGTGGTGACGACCGAGCCGGTGGCGACGATGGCGCCGTCGCCGATGGTGACGCCGGGCATGATCAGGGTGTTGTAGCCGAACCAGACGTCGTTGCCGACGACCGTGTCGCCCTTGCTGGGGATCGAGGTGATGATGTCCATGGTCTCCTCGGCCCAGGTTCCGCCGAAGATGGTGAACGGGAACGTCGAAACGCCGGCGGTCGGGTGATTGGCCCCGGCCATGATGAATCGGGTGCCGGTCGCGAGGGCGCAGAACTTGCCGATGATCAGCTTTTCCGGGCCGAAGGCATACAGCACGTTCTCCCGCTCGAAGGCGGTGGCGTCGTTCGGATCGTCGAAGTAGGTGTAGTCGCCGACCTCGATGTTGTCCGCCGTGATGTGCGGTTTCAGGAACACGGTGCGCTCGGTGTGGGGGAGCGGGAAACGCTGGGACGGGTCCGGGATCACAGTCACTCCGGCGATGGTAGCCAGAGTCGCCGCACGATGGCCGGTACCTCGGTAAACCTGCTGGACCGGGGACGGTAGGCTTGATTCCTGTGCAGACCCACGAGATTCGACGGCGCTTTCTGGAGCATTTCGTCCGTGCCGGACACACCGAGGTACCGAGTGCTTCGCTGATCCTGGCGGACCCCAACCTGCTGTTCGTCAACGCGGGCATGGTCCAGTTCGTGCCGTACTTCCTCGGTCAGCAGACCCCGCCCTTCTCCACCGCGACCAGCGTGCAGAAGTGTGTGCGCACCGGCGACATCGAGAACGTCGGCGTCACCACCCGCCACAACACGTTCTTCCAGATGGCCGGCAACTTCAGCTTCGGCGACTACTTCAAGCGCGAGGCCATCTCGTTCGCGTGGTCGTTGCTGACCGGCAAGGTCGAGGACGGCGGCTACGGTTTCGACCCCGAGCGACTGTGGGCCACGGTCTATCTCACCGATGACGAGGCCGAGCGCATCTGGCTCGAACTGGGCGTGCCCGCTGAGCGGATCCAGCGCCGCGGCATGGCCGACAACTACTGGTCCATGGGCATCCCCGGACCGTGCGGCCCGTGCTCGGAGATCTACTACGACCGTGGGCCCGACTACGGCATCGAAGGTGGTCCCGAGGCCGACGAGGATCGCTACATCGAAATCTGGAACCTCGTGTTCATGGAGAACGAGCGCGGCGGCGGCACCAGCAAGGACGACTACGAGATCCTGGGCCCGCTGCCCAAGAAGAACATCGACACCGGCATGGGCATCGAGCGCGTCGCGTTCCTGCTGCAGGGCGTCGACAACGTCTACGAGACCGATCTGCTGCGCCCGATCATCGACAAGGCCGAGGAACTGACCGGTAGCTCGTACGGCGTCACGACCGAGAACGATGTGCGCTTCCGCGTCATCGCGGACCACGCCCGCACCGGCGCGATGCTCATCGCCGACGGTGTGAACCCCGGCAACGACGGCCGCGGCTACGTGCTGCGCCGGCTGCTGCGGCGCATCGTGCGCTCCGCGCGCCTGCTCGGCGCCGAGAAGCCGGTCATGGGCGAGTTCATGAAGGTGGTCAGCGACCTGATGTCGCCGTCCTACCCGGAGCTGGCCACCGACTTCCGTCGGATCGAGACCGTGGCCGTGGGCGAGGAGACCGCCTTCCTCAAGACCCTGAACACCGGCTCGACCCTGTTCGACAACACGGCCGATGCCGTGAAGTCCAAGGGCAGCACCGTGATCGCCGGGTCGGACGCCTTCACGCTGCACGACACCTACGGCTTCCCGATCGACCTCACCCTCGAAATGGCCGCCGAGGCGGGCCTTTCGGTGGACGAGGACGGTTTCCGCTCGCTCATGGCCGAGCAGCGCAAGCGCGCCAAGGACGACGCCCAGGCCCGCAAGCACGCGCACGCCGACCTGACCGTCTACAAGGAGCTGCTGGACCGCGGCGCGACCCAGTTCACCGGTTTCGACGAACTCTCCACCGAGGCAACGGTTCTCGCGCTCATCAAGGACGGCGTGCGCGTGCCGGTGGCCGAGGTCGGCGACGACGTCGAGGTGATCCTGGACCGCAGCCCGCTCTACGCCGAGTCCGGCGGCCAGATCGCGGACCGCGGTGCGATCTCCTCCTCACACGGAGTGAAGCTGCGCGTCGAGGACGTTCAGAAGATCGCCAAGCAGCTGTGGGTGCACAAGAGCACCGTCGAGGCCGGTCAGCTCACCGAGGGTGACACCGTGCTGGCCAGCGTCGATCCGGCCTGGCGTCGCGGCGCGACCCAGGGCCATACCGGCACCCACATGGTGCACGCGGCGCTGCGACAGGTGCTGGGCCCCAACGCGGTTCAGGCCGGTTCGCTCAACAAGCCGGGCTACCTGCGCTTCGACTTCAACTGGCAGGGCGCGCTGTCCGAGCAGCAGAAGGCCGATATCGAGGCCGTGTCCAACGACGCGGTGGGTGACGACTTCACCGTCAACACCTTCCTCACCGATCTGCCGACCGCCAAGAAGATGGGCGCGATGGCCCTGTTCGGCGAGAACTACGGCGACGAGGTGCGCGTGGTGGAGATCGGCGGACCGTTCTCCATGGAGCTGTGCGGTGGCACCCATGTGCAGCACTCCTCGCAGATCGGCCCGATCACCGTGCTCGGTGAGTCCTCGGTCGGTTCGGGCGTGCGGCGCGTGGAGGCGTTCGTCGGACTGGACTCCTATCGGTACCTCGCCAAGGAGCGGGCGCTGCTGGCCGGTGTGGCCTCCTCGCTGAAGGTGCCGTCGGAGGAGGTCCCCGGCCGCGTCGAGCAGCTCGTGGAACGACTCAAGGTTGCCGAGAAGGAACTCGAGCGCACCAAGATGGCCGCGGTGCTGTCCTCGGCGGGCACGTTCGTGGAACAGGCGCAGCGTGTCGGGAATGTCCTTCTCGTCGCGGCCGCCGCGCCCGAGGGCGTCGGCGCGGGCGATCTGCGCACCCTCGTGGCCGATATCAAGGGCCGCTTCGGCTCCGAACCGGCCATCGTGGCGCTGCTCGGCAACGCCGACGGCAAGGTGCCGTTCGTGGTCGCGCTGACCAAGGGTGCCCTGGAGGCCGGGTTCAAAGCGGGTGATCTGGTGGCCGCCTTCGGTCCCAGCATCGCCGGACGCGGCGGCGGCAAGCCGGAGATGGCGCAGGGCGCGGGGTCGGATCCGTCCGGCATCGAGGCCGGTCTGGCCGCTCTGCGGGCGCGGGTGGCCGAGCTCGCCGGCTGATGTCGACTTCCGAATCCTCGGACACGCCGGGCGCCTTCGAAGGTGCGCGGACCCCCGCGGTGGCCGATGCGCGGTTCGCCGCCGACCGTCCCGCGGCGGGCTCGGACCCCGGCCGGGGCCGCCGGATCGGCATCGATGTGGGCAGCGTCCGCATCGGTGTCGCCTCGAGCGACCCCGACGGCATCCTGGCCACACCCGTCGAGACCGTGCCCAAGGCCAAGAAGGTCGCGCCGGGCACCCTGTCGCCGGACCTGGCCAGGATTGCCCAGATTGTGCTGGAGTACGAAGCCGTGGAAGTGATCGTCGGCCTGCCGCGGACCTTGCGCGGTGAGAGCGGCTCTTCGGCTAAGCTGGCTGCCACCTTCGCGGGGCGTTTGCGGACCCTGATCGCGCCGACACCGGTGCGACTTTCCGACGAACGTTTGACTACGGTGTCTGCTGCGCGCGCGTTGCGAGACAGTGGAGTTCGCGCGCGCGGGCAGCGGCAGGTCATCGATCAGGCGGCCGCCGTGTCGATCCTGCAGGGTTGGTTGGACGAACGGAGTGCGCTATTGAAGCCGGGCGGTGCTGACGCATGACCGACCGCTGGACGCGAGCCGAGGAACGCTATCGGCAGAACGCGGATCGCCGCTACCGCAGGGACGACTGGGAAGAAGCGGAAGACTACGAGGACGACACCACCGTCATCCCTCGCTACGAGGACGACGAGGACGACGAGCCGATCCTCGAACCCGAACCACCCCGGCGCACCGCTCCCCAGCGCGCCGATCGTGGCCGGCGCTCCGCGCCGCGGTCCGAGGGCCGGGGCTCCGGCGGGCGTTCGGGCCAGCGCCCGAAGCGTTCCCGGGTCGCCTCGCGCAAGGCGGCCGAGCGCAAGCGCCGTCGCCGGAACATGTACGTCATCAGCAGCGTGTTCGTCATCCTCTTCGTGGGCGCCATCGGCTTCGCCGGGTGGAAGTTCATGAACCGGTTGAGCCCGCCCGAGGACTTCTCCGGACCGCAGGGGCCGATCGCGGTCGTGCAGGTGAAGTCCGGTGACACCGCGACCCAGATCGCCGACACCATGCACGAGCGCGGCGTGGTCGCCAGCAGCGCGGCCTTCTACGAAGCCGCCGTGCGCAATACGAACATGAACTCGGTGCAGCCGGGCTACTACGCCATCCCGAGCCACAGCGCCGCCGCCGAGGCGGTCACCGCACTGTTCGGCAAGAACGCGCGAGTCGGCAATGTGGTCATCTCCGAGGGCCGCCAGCTGCACGACTCCACCGACGTGAACACCGGCGCGCGCAAGGACGGCATCTACCGCAAGATCGCCGAGGCCAGCTGTGTCGGCACCGGGGCAGCCGCCAAATGCGTGACCTACGAACAGTTGGACGCCGCCGGCACCAGCACCGACCCCGGCGCTCTGGGTGTGCCGTCGTGGGCCGCGGACCGGGTGCGCACCGTGCCGGACCCCAGCCGCAAGCTCGAGGGCCTGATCGCCGGCGGCACACTCGATTTCGATCCCAGCGCCAGCCCGCAGGACATCCTCAGGCAGCTGGTGACCGCGAGCGCGGCCAGCTACGAGACCACCGGAATCCTGCAATCGGGTGCGGCCAACGGGCTTTCGCCGTACGACACGCTCATCGCGGCATCCCTGGTCGAGCGTGAGGCGCTGCCACAGGACATGTCGAAGGTGGCGCGGGTGATCGTGAACCGGCTCAAGGTCGATCAGCCGCTGCAGTTCGACTCCACCGTCAACTACGCGCTGACCTCCACCGAGGTCGCCACCACCGACGCGGACCGCGCGAAGAAGACGCCGTGGAACACCTACGCGATGTCCGGCCTGCCCGCGACGCCGATCTCCGCCCCCTCGCTGGAAGCGTTGCGTGCCATCGAGAATCCGGCGGCCGGTCCGTGGCTGTACTTCGTCACGATCGATCAGAAGGGCACCACGCTCTTCACCGAGAGCTACAGCGAGCATCTCCGCAATATCGAAAAGGCAAGGCAGAGTGGAATTCTCGACAGCGGCCGCTAGCCGGAAGGCCGCCGTGCTGGGCAGCCCGATCGCACACTCGCGATCGCCGCAGCTGCATCTGGCGGCCTACCGGGCACTGGGTCTGGACTGGAGCTACGAGCGCATCGAATGCACCGGGGAACAACTGCCCGGGCTCGTGGACGGCCTGGGCCCGGAATGGGTCGGGCTCTCGGTGACCATGCCGGGCAAGGTCGCCGCCCTCGCGTACGCCGACGAGCGCACCGAACGGGCCGAGCTGGTGGGTTCGGCGAACACCCTGCTGCGCGCGGAGAACGGCTGGCACGCGGACTGCACCGACGTGGACGGTGTGCGCGGCGCGCTGGAGGGCGCCGGTGTGAGCGAAGCCGCGCGCGCCGTCGTGCTCGGTGCGGGCGGCACCGCCCGTCCGGCCCTGCTGGCGCTGGCCGATCTGGGCGTGCACACCGTCACCATCGTCGCCCGGGACAAGGGCCGCGCCGCCGACACCCTGGAACTGGCCGAGCGCCTGCACATGTCGGCCGAGGTGATCGACTTCGACCCGGACACGGTGGGTTTCGTCTGCGCCGATGTCGACGCGGTGGTCAGCACGGTTCCCGCGGACGCCGCCGCGGCGGTGGCGAATTCGGTGGCCCTCGCCCCGTACGTCCTGGACGCCATCTACAACCCCTGGCCCACGCCGCTGGCCGAGGCGGTGACCCGTGCGGGCAACACCGTGATCAGTGGCCTGCAGATGCTGCTGAACCAGGCCTACGGCCAGGTGGAGCTGTTCACCGGCAAGCCCGCACCGCGCGCGGAAATGGCTGCCGCGCTTCAGGAGTGAAGCGCCGGTTCACTCCGGTCCGAGCCGGTGGCCGCCCGCGCACGGCTTTCAGTTCGGCGTCGCAACCGGTGCGGATTGTGTGATCGGTTGTCGCGCAACACAGTCGGTCGTGTAGTCGCCGAGCGAGGTCATCCGGTGGACGGCTCAGGCCGGTGCGGGGGACGAGTTGCGCCGCGCGGTCACCGCGATCGTTGAGTAGGGCAGGCGGAACGCTCCGCCCAGATTGTCGATGGCCTCGCCCACCGCGTCGAGCACCTCGGCCAAGTCGCCGGGAGGGAGATCGTTCAAGGGGCCGTGGGTGGGGATCTGGTCGAGCCATTCCGCGCGGGTGTAGGTGTGTTCCCAGTCGTACCGCCACTGTGCGGGGGTATCGAAAGCGCCTGCCGCGCAGATGCTGTCGGCGGCCTTGTCGAACAGCGCCTGGTACATCTCGAGGGTCGATCCGGCGGGCTGCAGCCGGAACGGGGAGTCGGGCGCCACGCGCGTGTACGCGGTGGTGAAGGCCGCCGAAATCTCCTGCGGCAGCTGGAAGACGTGCCAGAACGGTGCGAGGAGGCCGCCGGGACGCAGGACCCGCGCCGCCTTGGCCGCTCCCGCGAGTGGATCCACCCAGTGCCAGGCGGTCGCGGCGATGACGGCGTCGAAGGTGCGGTCGGCGGGATCCCAGGTCTCGAAGGTCGATTCTTCGACGGTGAGTCCGCCGCGCCGCGCGAAATCGGCCATCCGGGCGTCGGGTTCGACACCCAGGACGCGGCATCCGGCCGCCTGGAATTGCCGGGACGCGGTGCCGGTGCCGCAGCCGACATCCAGGATGCCGGGGCCCGCCGCGGCGACGATCCGCTCCACCAGGGCGGCGGGGTAGGCGGGCCGGGTGCGGTCGTAGCGGGCCGCGTGCGAGCCGAACGACACCGCGACCCGCGTGACTCGATGAGGTTCGAGCGAGGGGGTTCCGGGTTCGCCGGGAGGTAGAGTGACCATGTGCCCACTATAAGTGGGCACATGCCCACTCTCAATGGGTTCGGGTCGGGAATACGGAGAAGGGACCTTCGCGGTGCCCACAGGCATAGCCATTCGCGACGCGCGCACACAGCTTTTCGACGCGGCCGAGCGGATTCTGCTGCGGGACGGGCCCAGCGCGCTGACCAGCCGGGCCGTCACCGACGAGGCGGGGTGCGCGAAGGGGGTCCTGCACCGGCATTTCGCGGACTTCGACGCGTTCCTCACCGAACTCGTACAGGATCGGATCGCGCGGATCGAAGGGCAGACCGAGGTGTTGCGGGCCTCCGCCGGGAGCGGCGCCGTCATCGACAACGTCTCCGGCGCGCTCGTGGTGATATTCGAATCGGTCGCCGTGGCCGTCATCGGGCTGGTCATCTTCCGGGACGAGGTGCGCGCTCGGCTGCGCCGAGCCGGTGTCGGCGGAATACCCGTGCTGTCGGAGGCATCGGTCATGATCGGCCGCTATCTCGAGGCCGAACGAGACCTGGGCCGGCTGGCGAGTGACGCCGATATCGCCACGCTCGCACCGACATTGATCGGCGCCGGGCATCTGTTGTTCGCCGATCGCTCGGCGCAGCCTCCGGAGCCCCGAGCCGTGACACGGGTCGTGACGACCGTCCTGGCCGGGGCGCTACCGAAATAGCTTGTGCCGCAGAGGGAGTGGTTCGGTGTCAGCCGAACGTGCGCACCTGCGGTGTGTCCTGGCTGTAGGCGGCCCAGCCCGGATCCCCGGTCCGGGCGAAAGCCACCCAGGCCGCGTGCATATCGTCCGCGACCGCCTGGGAGGGGTCGGCCCCCACCAGGTTCGGCGCGGCGTCGAGGGTGTCGAAGACGAACGGGATCTCGAGTGCGTGGAACGCGCCGAGGTCCTGATCGACTCGGCCCCAGCCGAATTCGTAGACATACGCCGGAGTTCCGGTGGCCGATTGCGCCGATGCCAGCGCGCGCGAGGGCACGCCGAACGCGTGATCGGTGAGAATGGCGGCGAACAGGTCACCCGCGGATACCCCGGGTCGCTCCGCGGCATACCGCTCGAGCACGGACGGATCGACCCGATAGCGCCCCAGCAGAGCGGGCAGCACGCCCATGGTCAGCTGCGCCGCAATGCCGTTGGGGACGATGAAGAGCCGGAACTCGTCCGCGTTGTGGCCGATGAGCAGGGGAATTCCGCGGGCGGCTCCGGCGCTCGCGGCATCGATCGGCCGCTCGACCAGCACGGCGCCGTCCAGGGTCGGGAACAGGCACATCGAGGACAGGCCGCCCGAGACCACCGACTCGCCCCAGCGCGCCGGATCGGTGTCGGCGATGTAGTCCGCGATCACGCGTTCCTGCGCGGCCACCAGATCGTCCGGATCGACGGTCGCGAACTCCGCTGCGGTGGCGCTGATTCCGAGCTGCTTGGCGAGTTCGGCCGAGACCAGGCGCGCGTCGGTCTCGGAGGCGGCGATCTCCCCGCTGCCGCTCTGCATGACGGCCTTGGCGAACAGTCCCGCCGACCGCGGCGACACCAGCAGGGCGGCGATGCTCATCGCCCCGGCCGACTCGCCGAAGATCGTCACGTTGCCCGGATCGCCGCCGAAGGCGTGAATGTTCTCCTGCACCCACGCCAGCGCGAACTGCTGATCGAGCAGACCCCGGTTGGACGGCGCGCCGTCCAGCACCGCGAATCCCGCGGCCCCCAGCCGATAGTTGATCGATACCAGCACCACACCGTCGCGGGCGAAGGCCGAACCGTCGTACGCGGGCATCGCATTCGAGCCGCGGGTGAACGCGCCACCGTGGATCCACACCATGACCGGCAGGCCCGAACCCTCGGTGTCCGGAGTCCAGATATTGACATTGAGGTAGTCCGCGCCCGGTGAGGTCTGGGTCCCGAGCAGTTCCGCGATCCCGGGCGGATAGGCCGCCTGCGGGCAACTGCCGCCCAACTCGGTCGCCGGCCGCGCCCCCTCCCAGGGGTCCGGGCGCCGCGGGGCCTGGAACAGCTCGGCGCCGGTGGGGGCGGCCGCGTACGGCACTCCCAGGAACGCGCTGATCCCATTGTCGGTGCGGCCGAGGATCTTTCCGCTCGAAACCGTGACGATCGGTGCCATCGTCAGTCCTAACTACGCTGATCGGGTGCGGGTGACCACTCGTGTCTACCCGTCCGATCCGGCTCGCGTCATCGGAAACCCGCATCCGTGCTGATGGCGAACGTCACCGCCGGGACCCGATTCAGGCAGCCGATCGTGGTTCGAAGGTGCTGCGGAAGGTGAAGGCGTGCGGCGACGGGCCGTTCGCGCGCAGGTGCTCGAGGCGGTCCATGGCGTCGGCGAGGGTGGGGATGTGCCCGACGGGCACCCACCACATCACCGCGAAGACCTCGCCCAGCGGGACGAACCACTCGCGCCGGCGCTGCACGAAGGCCAGGTGCTCGCTGCGGTACAGGTAGTCGAAGAGGGTCTCGCGTGACTCCCAGACGCTCATGTTCACCAGCATGTCGGGGTCGGAGTCGTAGGGGCGCAACGCTGTCGCGTTGCCGGAGTCGCCGTCGACCATGCGCCAGACGAATCCGGGGGACGAGTCGGCCAGGGCATTGATGTGGTCGAGAGCGTTGTAGAAATCGGCGACTCGCGGGTCGCCCTCGGGTGCGACGAGCCGTCCGATATTGAGCTGAGCCAGATGCATGAGGTCGACTATAACTAATCTGCGTTTGTTTTAGAGAAGCTTATGCAACATCTGCCGGGAGCCGGGTCCAGGCGTGCGGTCCAGCCCGCCTCGGTGGCCGGACCCGTGAGCAGGGCCAGGTTCATGCCGCACACCAGTGGCGGGAAGTCCACGGCGAGGCGGTGAAAAGGGCAGTTGCGCAAGCGGATTACCTGCTCGTCGAGATACGGCTCGTATCCGCGCTCGCGCAGCGCCTCGAGTAGATCGCGACCCGCGAGCGCCGGGCTCTGGGCGGTCGCGGCCTGGGCGATCGCCCCTTCGAGGCCCGCGTACTCGACCGCCTCCGCGAGAACCGATGCGACGGTACGGTAGTCGCGCGCGGGCAGGGTGACCGCGAATTCGGCATCGGCCCGGCGATAGAACTTGGCGGGTCGCCCCGAGCCCGGGCCGGTGCGCCCCTCGGGGCGTCGGAAGACCGCGTCGAGCAGTCCGGCCTCGGCCAGCTTGTCGAGGTGGAAGGCCGCGAGCGGTCGTTTGATCCGCGCCGCCTCGGCGGCCTCGTCCCGGCTCACGTCGTGATCGGCGGCGGCGACGTAGTCGTACAGGCGCCTGCGAATCGGGTCCTGCAGCAGGGCGACGGCTTCGATGCTCACCGGGTAAACCTAGCGCGGCGGCCTTCGCGGCAGCCGCGCGCGACGCGCTCGGGCAGCCGCCGGAATCGGGGCGTCATCGGCCGCGCGACACGGATGGATGCGCAACGCCGAAGGGGGAGAAGTCGTCCGTACGCGGTGGGGGACGGATGCCCGGGCGGGGCCGGAGTGGGCAACGCGTTATGGTTCTAGAACGAGTTTCAGTTCGGCCAGGCGGCCGCGCAGGTTAAGGTGATCGACATGAATGCGTGGGTGTTGCGCGCCATCGGGCTGGGAGCGCTGACTGTTGTACTGCGAACCCTGCTCGGTTTCGCCATGGTCCAGTGGCCGACCAATGGCTCGTGGATGCGAATTTTGTGCCTGGTCGTGCTGATCGCGATCGTGGCCGCCTGGGGTTTCCTGGACGGCCGCTCCGATCGCCGGAAGAATCCGGATCCCGAGCGCGGCGCCGATCTGACCATGCGGTGGCTCAAGGCTGGTGTGGCGGGCGGCCTCGGCAGCGGACTGGTGGCCTGGATCATCGACTTCGCGCCGAGGTTCGATCTGGGTGACAACGGCCTGCTGTTCGAGATCACCTCGGGCGCGTCCTTCATCGTCCTGCTGATCTTCATCCCCGCCATGATCGGCGCGGCCGTCGCGCGCTTCCTGGTCGGCCGGGAGCACAAGAGCAACCCGGGCAAGCCGGACGACAGCATCTCCTTGAACAAGGAGACCGCCGCCGTCTGATCCGGCCCCACGGTCTTCACGCCCCGCGTCGCAACCTCTTGCGGCGCGGGGCGTTTCGCTTGTCGCGGGCTCAGCCGTCGGGTGGTGCTCGGCGGGGCCAACGGGTGGTGCTCGGCGGGTCGGGCCCTGATTCGTCCCGGGAATCCGTCGTGCCCATCGCCCGAACTTCGGCGGTGGGCACGACGGGTCGACATGTGTCGTCCGTTGCGGACGTTCGCCGACTACAGCAGGATCGCTCCGCCGCCGGTGCTGGGCTCGCGAGCGATGGCGGAGTACGCGGCCGCGAGCAGGCTCGGGTCCGGGCCCTCGAGGCGGCCGGGCTTGGCCAGCCCGTCCAGCACGACGAAGCGCAGCACGCCGGAGCGGGTCTTCTTGTCCGTCTGCATGGAATCCAGCAGCTGCGGCAGCGCATCGGCGTCGTAACTGATCGGCAGGCCCACGCTCGACAGGACCGCGGCGTGCCGGTCGGCGGTCGCGTCGTCGAGGCGTCCGGCCAGGCGGCCCAGCTCGGCGGCGAACACCAGGCCGACCGATACCGCGGCGCCGTGACGCCAGCGGTAGCGCTCGCGGCGCTCGATGGCGTGCGCGAGGGTGTGGCCGTAGTTCAGGATCTCGCGGAGATCGGACTCCTTGAGGTCGGCGGCGACCACGTCGGCCTTGACCTGGATGGCGCGGCGGATGAGCTCGGGGAGCACCTCGCCGGTCGGGTCCAGGGCGGCCTCGGGATCGCGCTCGACGAGCTCCAGGATCACCGGATCGGCGATGAAACCGGCCTTGAGGATCTCGGCCATACCGGCCACGATCTCGTTGCGCGGCACGGTCTCCAGGGTGGCCAGGTCCACCAGCACGGCGGCCGGCTCGTGGAAGCAGCCGACCAGGTTCTTGCCCGCCTCGGTATTGATGCCGGTCTTACCGCCGACGGCCGCGTCGACCATGGCCAGCAGGGTGGTCGGCACGTGGATGATGTCCACCCCGCGCATCCAGGTGGCCGCGACGAACCCGGCCAGGTCGGTGGCCGCGCCACCGCCGAGGCTGATGATGGCGTCCTTGCGGGTCAGGCCGATCCGGCCGAGCACCTCCCAGCAGAAGCCGGCGACCTGCAGGTCCTTGCCGTCCTCGGCATCGGGGATCTCGATGCGGTGCGCGTCGATGCCCTTGTCCGCCAACGCCGCCCGCACCACCTCGGCGGTCTCGGCCAGCGGGGGCTGATGGAAGATCGCCACCGTGCGGGTGGCGGACTTGCCGGTCACCTGGTCGACCAGATCGCCGAGCAGGCCGCGCCCGATGATCACCGGGTACGGGTCGGCGGTGCGGACCTCGATGCGGGTCGGCTCGCTCATCGTTGCTGCTCCGATTCTTCTCGTGCGGGTTGTTCGGGGGTGTTCTGCGCGCGGGCGCGGGCTCTGGCCCGGCGAGCCCGAGCGCGCCGGGAACGGCCGCCACCCGGCGGGGAGTCGGATCCGGCGGTGGGAGCCGAGTCCCGCTGTGCGGCAGGCGAGTCCGGTGCGGAGGCGGGGCTTGCGGCGGCTTCTCCCGGAGCTGCTTGCGCGGGTCGCTGCACTCCGGTGTCCGCGCCGGCCGATGCGAGGCCGCCTGTCGCGCTCTCGGCCGCCGGTCCGGCGGGACGTCGGCCCCGGCGACGCGCACGCCGAGGGCGTCGTGCGCGCTGCGCGGTCTCGGCGTCGTCACCGGCCGTGGGTCCGGCAGGGGATGTCGGGCCGGTCGTGGGATCGGCCTGCACCGGGGGCGAATCCGCCTCGGAGCCGGTCGAATTCGTGCCGCCGCCGTCCTCCGCGCCGTCACCGCGTCCGCGTCCGCGCCGGCGGCGCCGCCGGGAGCGGGTGCGGGCGGGCTCGGCCACCTCGATCACGGCCGAGGCCGGCTCGAGCGCCGAATCCGTCGAATCCTCGGGATCCATGGTCGTTTCCACGCCCAGCTTGCCCAGGATCATCCGCACCACGCGACCGGGGCTGCGCCCGTCGGTGCGCACCCGGATGGTCGCGACCTCGCGGTAGAGCGGGCGACGGGCCTTCATCAGCTCGCGGTACTTCTTGGCCGGGTCGTCGCCGTTGAGCAGCGGTCGGTTGGCGCTCGCGCCGGTGCGGCGAAGTCCTTCGCCCACACTGATTTCCAGGTAGATGACGGTCCGGCCGCGCAGCACCTCGCGGGTCGCGGCGGACAGCACCGACCCACCGCCGAGGGAGATGACGCCGTGCCCCTCGAGGACCGCCGCGCGCACCACGTCCTCCTCGATGCGCCGGAATTCCGGCTCACCGTCCTGGGCGAAGATCTCCGGAATGGTGCGTCCGGTCTGCTCCTCGATACCGGCGTCGGTGTCGTACAGGTCCACTCCGAGCTCGCGCGCGAGCTTGCGGCCGATGGTCGACTTGCCCGCCCCGGGCGGACCGACCAGCACCACCGACGGCGGCAGGTCGGCGTCGGCGCTCACGGACTGGTGCGGAACGACCGCATCCGGCCGGTCCCGCGGAACACCCGCACCCGGTCGGCTCCGATGAGCGGAGCTGGGCAAGTGCCGCGCATCTACGCCTCCAGCGGCGCGGCACCCGAGGGAACGTGCGGGCGCGCGTTGATCCGCTTCAGGTAGCTGGTGATGTTGTCGAGCGTCTCGGGCAGCGAATCGCCGCCGAACTTGTCCAGCACGGCCTGTGCGACCACGAGCGCCACCATGGCCTCGGCGACCACACCGGCCGCCGGTACCGCGCACACGTCCGAGCGCTGATGGATGGCCACGGCCTCGTCACCGGTCGACATGTCGACCGTCGCCAGGGCGCGCGGCACCGTGGAGATCGGCTTCATGGCGGCGCGCACGCGCAGTGCCTCACCGTTGGTCATGCCGCCTTCGAGGCCACCGGCGCGATTGGTGGAGCGCAGGACGCCGTCCCGGCCCGGCTTCATCTCGTCGTGGGCCTGGCTGCCACGGCGGCGCGCGGTCTCGAAACCGTCGCCCACCTCGACGCCCTTGATGGCCTGAATGCCCATGAGCGCGGCCGCGAGTCGCGAATCCAGGCGTGCCTCACCGCTGGTGAACGAGCCCAGACCGACGGGCAGGCCCTCGATCACGACCTCGACCACACCACCGAGGGTGTCGCCGTCCTTCTTGGCGGCCTCGATCTCGGCGATCATCGCGGCTTCGGCGTCCTTGTCGAACGCGCGCACCGGGCTCTCGTCGATGGCGTCCAGGTCCGCGGCGGTCGGCACCACACCGGTGGCATTGACCGCACCGCCGATGGACACCACGTGCGAGATGACCTCGGCGCCGAGCGCCTGGCGCAGGAAGTTCTTGGCGACTGTGCCGGCGGCGACGCGCGCGGCGGTCTCGCGGGCGCTGGCCCGCTCCAACACGTTCCGGGCATCGTCGAAGTTGTACTTGAGCATACCGGAGTAATCGGCATGGCCCGGCCGGGGGCGGGTCAGCGGCGCGTTGCGGGCGAGCTCGGCGAGTTCGTCCTCGTCCACCGGATCGGCGGACATGACCTGGGTCCACTTGGGCCACTCGGAATTGGCGATCTCGATGGCGACCGGTCCGCCCATGGTGCGGCCGTGCCGGACGCCGCCGGTCATGGTGACCGCGTCGGCCTCGAACTTCATCCGGGCGCCACGCCCGTAGCCCAGCCGGCGACGCGCCAACTGGGTGGCGATATCGGCGGAAGTCACCTCGACACCGGCCACCATCCCTTCGAGGATGGTGACGAGGGCGGGGCCATGGGATTCTCCGGCAGTTATCCAGCGCAACACGAGTTACATCCTTCCACGTGGAGACGAGTGTTCGTAAACACGGTCCGGCCTAAGCGGGTGTCGTGGCACGCGGAAGCCGTGGTCACGGCATCGCGATGAGAGCGAGCACACTCGCGGCGCACATGGCCGGACCGTGCGGTAGCGCCTCGGCGATCGGCATCGGGGTGTACGAATCCGCAGGCCGCAGAGTTCTGACCAGCAGTGCGCCCGCCCCGGCGACCGCGGTGAGCACGGGTGCGGCCAGCGCCGCCCACACCCAGGTGTGCGCCCCGCCGAGCGCGGTGGCCGCCCCCAACCCGAGCGCGAACTTCACATCGCCCGCGCCCAGCGCCGACGGCGATACCAGGTGCACGAGTAGATAGGGAACACCCAGCAGCACTGCGCCGAGCGCCGCGGGCCCGGGTCTGCCCAGCCCGCAGGAATATCCGAGGACGGCGGCCGCGCCCGGCAGCGTGAGGGCGTTGGGCAGCCGGCGCGACCGCAGGTCGATCCACGAGAGCACCGCGCCCCACAGGGTGAGCGCGAGCAAGGCCGGCAGGTTCATGCCTTCGAGCTTCCCGCCGCGAGGCCCGCCGTGGTGCGCGAGATCGCGAAATGTGCAGAACCGCTTGCCATGTGAATAGCCATGCTTTTACCTGCCGTTCGTGTCGTGTGCCCGGATCACGTGTTGGGGGTCCGCGTTCGGGTGTGTCGGCGGTAGCTTTGAACGCATGTCTGCCGTTCACGATCCGGTCCAGCGCCCCGACTACGCGGCGCGCCGGGCGAACCTCCGGAACTTGCTGGTCGAGAACCGCGTCGACGCGCTGCTGGTCACGGACCTGATCAATATCCGCTACCTGACCGGGTTCACCGGTTCGAACGCCGCGCTGCTGGTGTACGCCTGGGACACCACCGAGGATCGCACCGTGATCTGCACCGACGGTCGCTACATCACGCAGGTCAGCGAGCAGGTGCCCGATCTGCGCGCGGAGATCAACCGGGCCAGCGCCCGGCGCGTGGTGGAGATCGCGGGGGAGTGGCAGACCGGCCGGGTCGGTTTCGAGAGTCATGTGCTGACCTTCGAGCAGCATCGCGGATTCGCCGCGCTGAGCACCGGATTGGAGCTGGTGCCGATCTCCGGTCTCGTGGAACAGCTGCGCATGGTCAAGGACGCTTACGAGGTCGGGCGCCTCAGCGCGGCCTGCGACGCCGCCGATATCGCCCTGGCCGCCCTGCTCGAACGCGGCGGAATCCGCCCCGGCCGCACCGAACGTCAGGTGGCCCGGGACCTGGAATGGCTGATGTTCGAGCACGGCGCGGACGCGGTCGCCTTCGAGACCATCGTGGCCGCGGGCCCGAATTCGGCCGTCCCGCACCATCGCCCGACCGAGGCGGTGCTCGCGAGCGGTGATTTCGTGAAGCTCGACTTCGGCGCGATGATCGGCGGCTACCACTCCGATATGACCCGCACCTTCGTGCTCGGTCAGCCCTCGGACTGGCAGCGCGAGGTCTACGACCTGGTCAACGCCGCGCAGCGGGCCGGACGGGAGGCGCTGGCGCCGGGGGTGTCCACCCGCGCGGTGGACGCGGCCTCCCGGGGAGTGATCGAGGCGGCGGGCTACGGCGACCTGTTCGTGCACGGCCTCGGACACGGAGTCGGCCTGCAGATCCATGAAGCGCCCGGAATCGCCAAAACCGGCACGGGTACACTGCTGGATGGCGTGGCGGTGACCGTCGAGCCAGGTGTGTATTTCCCCGGCCGCGGCGGAGTCCGGATCGAGGATACGCTCGTGGTTCGCCAGGGGGGCCCGGAGCTGCTCACCCGCACCAGCAAAGACCTGACCGTCGTCGACTGACGCCGGTCTGCCCGCGCGGCTCGCCGCGAATGCAAGTTCGCGGGAAGCCGCGAATGAAACTAGAACAGGAGATCCGAGGACAGTGGCGGATACCAGCGACTTCAAGAACGGCCTCGTGCTGAAGATCGACAACAATCTGCAGCAGATTGTCGAGTTCCAGCACGTGAAGCCCGGTAAGGGTCCCGCCTTCGTGCGCACGAAGCTGAAGAACGTGGTCTCGGGCAAGGTCGTCGACAAGACGTTCAACGCCGGCGTGAAGGTGGAGACCGCGACGGTCGATCGTCGCGATATGACCTACCTCTACCACGATGGCTCGGACTTCATCTTCATGGATGGCGACACCTACGACCAGATTCACCTGGGCGAGGCCATCCTGGGCAAGAACGCCGGCTTCCTGCTGGAGAACATGCAGGTCCAGATCGCGATGCACGAGGGTGAGGCGCTGTTCGTCGAGCTCCCCGTCGCCATCGACGTCGTCGTCACCCACACCGAGCCGGGCCTGCAGGGCGACCGCTCCAGCGCGGGCACCAAGCCCGCCACCGTGGAGACCGGCGCCGAGGTTCAGGTGCCGCTGTTCATCAACCAGGGTGACAAGCTGCGCATCGATACCCGCGACGGCAGCTACATCAGCCGCGTCAACTCCTGACGCGCACGGGATAATAGTGACCGTGGCCGATCAGCCCGACAAGAAGTCGTACAAGAAGCTCGGCGCGCGCCACAAGGCGCGCCGCCGGGCGGTGGACCTGCTCTTCGAGGCCGAGGCCCGCGATGTCGACCCCGCGGAGCTGCTGTCCGATCGGGTTTCGCTGTCCGTGAGTGACGAGCAGGTGGCCCCGGTGAATCCCTACACCCGGGTCCTGGTCGAAGGCGTCGCCGACGATCTGGATCGAGTGGACGGCACCATCGAGTCCTACCTGCAGGATTGGGCGCTGTCACGGCTTCCGGCCGTGGATCGCGCGATTCTGCGCGTCGCGGTGTGGGAGTTGTTCCACGCCAACGACGTTCCGCCCGTGGTGGCGGTCGATGAGGCGGTGGAGCTGGCCAAGGAGCTGTCCACCGACGATTCGCCCTCGTTCATCAACGGCGTGCTCGGCCAGGTCGTGCAGGTGGCGCCGCAGGTGCGCGCCGCCGCGGCGGCCACCCGGTCGGCCGCGCCGGTGGACGAGCAGTAGGCGCGGGAGAGTCGCAGGGTGCGTAAGTATCTCGTGATGGCCATGCGCACTCCGCGTTTCGACGGTTCGGTCGCCGAACCGCATCGGGCCTGGCTCGATACGGTCCGCGAGCGCGGACAGCTGGTGGAAACCGGCAAGTTCACCGACGGCTCGGGCGGCGCGTACGTCGTGCTGGCCGAGAGTCTGGACGCGGCAAGCGAATTGGTCTTCAGCGATCCGATCCACACCAGTGGAGCCTCGGAACTGACCGTGTACGAATGGGAGATCACCGGCTAGTCCGGAGTCCCCGCCGTCGAGGACGTTCTCGCTCGACCATGAAGGCCCGCACCGGAATCCGGTGCGGGCCTTTCCTCGTCCGTTCAGGTCCGGACCGGGGATTCGGCGCGAAAACCTTTGCGGGCGTGCAGGCGTGACAGCGCGCCCGCCAGCGCGAAGGATCCCGGGCCGAGGATCGCGATGAGGAAGAAGGCCCAGCAGAACATGGCGGCCGCCTCGCCGCCGTTCTGGATCGGCAGCGCACCGCGCTGCTGGTGCACGCTGAGGTAGGCGTACGCCATCGCGCCCGAGCACAGCAGAGCCGCGACCCTGGTGCCCAGGCCCAGCGCCACCAGTGCGCCGCCGACCAGTTCGATGGCCCCGGCCCACCAGTGCGGCCAGCTGCCGAACGCGGCGGTCTTGCCGCCGTAGGGCGTGAGCGGGATCCCGTAGAGCTCCGAGAGCCCGTGTAGGAAGAAGCTGACTCCGACGAGAACGCGGTAGAGCCCGAATACGGTCGCGGCCGGGCTGTGCGGGAGTAGTCCCGTGGAGTGGTCCGAACGTAGGTGCTGCATGACCCGACCTCCGACTCGTTCGTGGTCCTCCTTACTACGGGCGAGGAGGTCGGATGGTTCAGGGAAAGTCAATTGACCAGCAGAAACTGGTCGGATGAATAGTGGGGCGCGGGCGCCGCTGCGATCCGGTGATCGAGCGATCCGGTGACTCAGTGACCCGGTCGCAGGACGATCGTCCCGCGGGTGGCCCGGTCCGCGACGAGCCGATGCGCCCGGGCGGCCTGTTCCAGCGGCAGCACGCGATCGATCAGCGGGGTGAGGGTCCCCGTGGCCGCGCGCTCGAGCGCCGCTCCGCGCGCCTGCGCGACCCCCGCCAGCCACTGCGGCCCCGAGCAGCCGATCAGGGTGAGTCCGCGCATGATCAGATCCATGGCCGAGACCTGTGCCGGTGCGCCGGAGAGGAATCCGTAGCTGAGCATCCGTCCGCTCAGCGGTGTCATGAGATCCAATACGGCCAGGGCCGATTCGCCGCCGATCGAATCGAACACCACGTCGAGCGTTGCCCCGTCCAGGGTTTCGCGCACGCGCTGCGGCCACTGCGGGTCCAGGTGATCGATCACCACGTCGGCCCCGAATTCGCGTGCCTGCCCGGCCTTGTCGGGCCCGCCCGCCGTGGCGATGACGCGCGCGGCTCCGGCTTCCTTGGCCAGTTGGGTGAGGTAGCCGCCGATTCCTGTTGCGGCGGCTTCGATCAGCACCGTCTCGGTGCCGGTCAAGTTCGCGGCCTTCAGGAGCGGGAGCGCGACCGACCCGCTCATGCTGACCGCCGCGGCCTCCTCCGAGGACAGCCCCGCCGGGATCGGGACGGCGGAAGTGGCGGGCGCGCAGACCTGTTCGGCGTAGGTCCCGAAGTCGTCCTTGGCCACCAGGACTCGCTGCCCGATCAGTGCCGCGTCCACACCCGCGCCGATATCGGTGACCGTGCCCACCGCCTGGGTGCCGAACACGAGGGGAAGCGGCAGCGGGGCGGGGAAGGCGCCCGAGCGCACCATGGTTTCCGGGAACAGCACCGGTACGGCTTCGGTCCGCACGAGCACCTCGCCCGCCTTCGGCTCGGGCGCGGGGACCTCCTGGGCCACCAGCACCTCGGGCCCACCGGTCGCGGTCATTACGATTGCCTGCATTGAAAACCCCACAAGTTGACTGTCGGTCCATTTATGTCGAGTTACGATATGGACCGTCGGTCAACTTGTCAACGAAAGTCGAGGAAATGGCGCCTGAACAGCCCAGGGAACGCGCGGACGCGGCCCGAAACCGGCGCGCGATTCTGGACGCCACCCGCGCGCTGCTGGCCGAGCACGGGGCCGACGCGATCACCATGGACCGGGTCGCCGCGGCGGCGGGCGTCGGCAAGGGCACCATCTTCCATCGCTTCGGCAACCGCGCCGGACTCCTGCACGAGATGGTCGCCGCGCCCGCCGAGGAACTCATGGCCGCCATCGCCTCCGGTCCGCCACCCCTGGGACCCGGAGCGCCCGCGGGTGAACGTCTGCTGGCCTACTTCGACGCCATGACCTCGATGGTCGCCGACAGCGTCGAACTCATGGCCGCCTATCGCACCGTGGCGCCGCACCCGCGCACCGTCGAATTCCACACCGCGTGGGACGTGCACATCACCGCGATGCTGCACGAGGCCCGCCCCGACCTCGACGCCGAAGTCGTCGGTCGGCTACTGCTCAGCGGACTCGGCTCGGACATGGCGTTCGCCATGGTCCGCGCGGGCGAGACCGAGCGCCTGCGCACCGCGGTGCGCGAGATGGTCGAGTCGGTATTGCGCAGCCCGGGCTAGTCGGCCGGGTCGAATGCCCAGAGCGCGGCGGGGCGGCCGGTGGCCTTGACCCGCAACCGCTCGCCGGTGCGGGCCAGACCGGGTATGGCGGCGAGGGTGCGGTTGAGGTTGCCGGGATCGGGGCGAGCGCCCTGCAGGGCGGCGGTGAGTTCGACCGCGCGGGTGGCCGGGAACCGATCGCCGGTGAGGGCACGCGTGAAAGTCAGGTCCTTCCACAGGATTCCGGCCAGATGGGTGCGGGCGGCCGCGATGATCTGGGTGTGGTCGAAGGCCAGATCCGCGAGCGCGTCGAAGGGAACCCATTCGGCCAGTTCGGATTCGTGCTCGCCGACCACGGCCCACATGGCGATCGAGAGGGTGGGGCCGCGCGGGTCCCGGTTGGGTTCGTCGAAGGTGGCGACCTGACCGACCGCGACGATGGAGTCTTCCGGCACACCGAGTTTGGTGCTCACGGCGCGGCGGGCGGCGGTGGCGAGCCGTTCCCCGCGGTGCAGCAGCACCCCGGGCAGCGCCCGTTCGCCGGCGAACGGGTCCCACTGCCGGGGTGCGATGCCCACGGTGACGGTGGCGTCCTCACTCCCGTACCGCAGCGTGATCACATCGATGGATACCGCCGATTGTTGCTCCACAAGAGGTCAATCATGCCGTAGCGGGGATGTGAATCGTGCGATCGGCCCGCTCCGGGCCGTTCGCGGTGAGCACCACCGGTACACCGAGCTCGGCCTCGAGGTATGCGGGCACGTTCGCGGGCAACTCGTGCAGCGCGGGGGTGGCCGCGTCGAGCAGGTCGGTGAGCCGCTGCTGGTGCCCGAGATCCTGCCACGGTCCGCAGTCGAGCCGATCGACATAGCCGTCCTCGGTGAGATAGCCCGTGGCCGTGCGTATTTCACCGAGCGCGTCGAGGTGGTTCACCGCGAGTCCGTCGATCCCGCCGCAGGCGTCCACCGCGTAGCGCAGCAGGATCGGATCCAGGTGTCCGAGCCGGAATTCGCCCTGGTAGGTCCCGATTCCATTGTGCCGCTCGGGAATGGACAGGCCGCGATCCTCGGTCGGGAACGGTCCGGCGCCGTGCCGGGTCAGGTAGCTGCGGGTCACGCCCAGTACGTAAGCGGGAGCGCCGATTCCGGTGAGCATGGCTCGCGCGTTGCGGGGCTCGACGGTCGACCAGGTGGTGTGGGGGTGCAGGCCGCGCCATTCGTCCAGGAGCACCCCCTGCGCGCCCTCGAACACCAGCCTCCCGTTCTCGGCGAATCCGGTGAGCTGGTCACCGGGCAGAATCGCCACCGCCCGAGCGAATTCGGCGTAGACCTCCACGAGATCATCGATGCGGTCGTACCGGTGAGCGCCGGCGTCCAGCAGTGGCCGGTAGTGCTCCTCGAGAGCGATGAGCTTGCGCCGCAGCACATCCGGACGTCGGCAATCCGCGACGCGCGGCGCGTCGTGGCCGAGCGCGTAGCTCGCGGTCTCCCCGATTCCGATTCCGCACGACCCGTGCCGGGAGGCACCCCGCAGATCTTCCCGGCAACGGTTGGCGGCCCCGTGGATCGGAGTGGTGAGCAACGCGCGCTCGTCGACGTACAGCAGGGACAGCGGATCGGCGATGCCGAGCCGCGCCAGCGCCCGGGCCTCGGTGGCCAGCGCCAGCGGCTCCACCAGCATGTGCCGCGACAGCAGGGTCGGCACCCGGGACAGGGTGCCCGACCCGAACTGCCGGAACGTGTGGTGACGTCCGTCGGCGACCACATTGTGGGCGGCCTGCGCCCCGCCGTTGAATCGCACGACGGCGGCCACGTCGAGGCCGGCCTCGGGGGAGCAGAGCCAGTCCACGGTGGCCCCCTTGCCGGCATCGCCGAATCCGAGGTCGACCACGATGAGGTGACGGTCGCCGAACATGGTGTGTCCCTTCGTTTTCGGAGAGCGTCAGCGCCCGAAGTCGACGTCGTCCGTGCCGGAGCCGGCCGCGGGCAGTGCGCCGACACTGCCGGTGGAGTTCGTGCGTGCGACTCCGACCGGTGCCAGGGCCTTGCCGACCGCCTCGGCCGCGCCCTCGGAGCCGATATCGCGCAGATCGGCCAGACCGGCTCCGAGATCGATGCGGTCCTCACCGATCCCGATGGTCAGCGCGATCAGCTCGCACACCGCCGCCGGATCGTCCAGGCGCAGGAACCGTTCGCCCAGGATTGCCCGCCAGTGCTCGGCGATCTCCGGATCCCCGTAGTAGCTGGACTGATTGGGCAGGATGTAGTGCACGTTCCAGCGGTCGGCCAGTTCGCGGTAGACCGAGTCGACGGCGATGTCCTGCTTCATCTTGTCGCCGATCACGTGCCGGATGTGCCGCGAGGACAGGCGGGGTTTGTTCAGTTCGTCGCCGACGATGAACACGTACCCCTTCTTGCCGCGCTTGTCCCACGCGTCGGTGGCGGTGTGCCGGGCGATGAAATACGCGGCCAGCTCGTAACTTTCGGACTTCTGCCCGCCGCCGCCGCCTTCGAGCAGGATCAGCCGCAGCTGCTCGTCCATCCGGTTGTCCGATTCGAACTGCCCGACCTGCAGCGGGACCCGGTCGCTGTCCGCGTCGCCGATGCCGCCGAACATGATCTGCGGATCCTCGGCATATCCCTTGCGCTGCAACAGTCCGTGCAGCTTGCCGAGCTTCTCCTGCATGATGCGCGGCACCGTGCCCATGGATCCGGTCACGTCGAACAGCACCACGATGGGCAGCGAGTTCCCGTGATCGTCCGAGTCGCGGGACTCGCGCAGTCCGACGTTCTTCGGGTCCAGCGACTCGTGCGCCGTCCATTTGTCCCACGGCACCGACCGCATATCCGCGGTGTAGCCGAAATCGTCCACGCCGTGCGCGGCGCGGAAGGTGCGGGCCGCGTCGTACGCGCTGTCGTCCCAGTTGCCGTAACCCATTGCAATCACTGTCCTTTCGGAAGCTCGAAGGGCCGGAAGCGGCGCTGTCCGTACAGCCTGTCGAGCAAGTCGTCGAATTCGTCGAGCAGGTCCGCGGCGTCGGGCCGCAGACTCGGATCGGGCTGCATGCAGCCCGCCGCGAAGGTGCGCATCGGCTCGGGGGCGCGAGGGCCGAGCATGGTGAGCATGAGCCGGTGCGCCATGTGCACGTCGGTGCCGTGCGATGCCGCGTCCCGGATCTCGGGTGGGTAGTGGAGGGAGCCGAGGGTGGCGGCCGCCGGCGTCCCGGGCCGGGTGGCGAACGACCATCCGGCCAGGACGACCCCGTGCAGTCGCGGGTGCACGAGCACGTTGGCCGGTGAGATCGCGGTGTGCACCCACCCGGCGAGCGCGGTGCCCGCGATGGCTCTCAACAGTCGGCGATGCATCCACGCGTAGTCGCGCGGATCGAGCCCGCCCGGATATGCCGTGCGCACCTGCTCGAGCGTCACGAACTCACTCGTGAGCGCGCCGAGCACGTTCACGGTCCGGCGCTCGCCGCTGCCGGTGTCCACATGGTCGACGGTGTCGGCCAGTTCGGGGAAGTACGGTCGCAGCCAGTCGTGTTCCTCGACGACGATCGCGATGTCCCGCAACGCATTCCGTTCGGTCGCCAGCAGCCCGTTGGCGGTGGACCGCCGGGGGATCTTGACCACCCGATCGGCTCCGCTCACGAACACATCCGCCACCGATCCCCCCGCGTGCAGGGCGCCCACCGGGTATTTCCCGTGTGCCCCGATGACGACGAAGTCCCCGCCCTCGGCCCCGAGCCACTGCTCGAACAGCTCCGCGAGCCGCGCGAACGCCTCCCGAGCCAGGGTCATCTCGCCGGGCGCGGCGTGATCGGGGTGAACCGCGGTGGCGAGCTGGTGGTACCACCTGCGAGCTTGCGCACGAACCGTGGAATCGGTTGTGGCGGTGCCGAACAGATCTTCGGGTCGCCGGGCCTCCCGTATCGCCCGTGCTGCGTCGTGTGCCGCTGTCATAGTTTTAGGCTAGATGACTAAAACGGCGAGCGCCAGTGTTTTGCCGAACTTTGTGTTCATGTGACTAAAACTAGTCGCGAGGTTCGAATCCGTCGGCGTCTCCACGGGTTCGAGTCCGCGACAGTCGTTGTGGCAGTGCGGCGGAGCGCGGCGATGCCCCGGTTGGCGGACCCGGGGGTCCGGGGATGTTTCGTGGAGGCCTTGCGGCTAGGGTGAGAGAAAGAACAGTATTTACTCTCAGTGTGGAGGTCGGGATGAGTGCTCTGGAACCGGTGACGGACGGGGCGCAGCGCCTGCGGGAGCTGATGGCCGCCGAGGCGACTCCGCAGCAGGCGTGGGAGCTGTTCGACGCACTGGAAACGGTGCCGGTGGAAGAGGTCACCACCGGGCGGTGGCGCGGCGCCGAGGTCGACACCGGGCATCCGTGGGCCGGGATGCTGGTCGCGTCCGGGTGGTACGGGAAGCAGTTCGACGCCGCCGATTCGGTGCAACCGCTGCTGTTCTCGACCCCGGGTGGCGAGGTGTTCGCGGTGGATCCGCGGCGGGTGCCGCTGTTCCTGGCCGGGAAGATTCCGCCGGCCTCGCTCGGGCCGGTGCGGCGTTCGCTCGGAGTGATCGGTGCCCTGTTGCGGACCGAGGTGCCGCGGGCCCGGCTGCGAAATCTGGATTTCCGGGGAAAGTCCAGTGCCGCAATGGTGTACGACCACCTCCCGATCATCGACATCTTCCGGCGGGTGGACGCGGACACGCTGCTGGGCGTGATGGACAAGCGCGGGCTGGCCGAGCCGTACTTCTTCGTGCTGTACCGCGAGCGCTGACGGCGTCCGCGGCGGTGCGGTGCACCCCACCGCACCGCACTTGCGCGACGAACCCGGCCCGCGCTACTTCGCGGTACGGAACGATCGTGTTGCGAAGGTAGCGAAAACCCGCGAACCGGAGCCGCGCGGCCGCGATGTGCCCTACTGTGAACCGGCCGATCATGAAGCGGGGAGCTCGATCTCGCCGACGGCCGCTGTCGCGCAGCGTTCGGACCCTCGTTACCGAACGCCGCGTGGGCGGAATTGAATGCTGATGCGCGGGCCCGCGGCGCGCCGGGTCTTGGGGATCGCGTGCTCCCAGGTGCGCTGGCACGAGCCGCCCATCACGATGAGATCCCCGTGCCCGACGCAATACCGGATGCTGGCGCCGCCGCCGCGGGGGCGCAGCAGCAGGGCTCGCGGCGCGCCCACCGACACGATCGCGACCATGGTGTCGTGCGTGGCGCCGCGCCCGGAGGTGTCCCCGTGCCAGGCCACACTGTCGTTTCCGTCCCGGTAGTAGCAGAGTCCCGCCGTGGTGAACGGTTCGCCGAGCTCTTGGGCGTAGTACTCGCTCAGGGCCGCGCGCGCCTCGTCCAGCACGGGATCCGGTAGTGGTTGCGACTCGTCGTAGAACGACAGCAGGCGCGGTACATCCACCATGCGGTCGTACATGGCGCGCCGGTCCACCCGCCACGGCACCTCGGCCGCGAGCCGCTCGAACGGCTGATCCGCGCCGCTCAGCCAGCCGGGCAGCACATCGACCCAGGCACCGTCGCTGAGCTCGGTGCGCCGAACCCCGGTCAGTGCGCCGAGTTCGACGTCACCGAACCCATCGAGCAGCGATCCCTGCAGCGGTGTCGACATGCGATCGAATCTAACACAAGATCGAACATGCGTTCGGTAACCGGGGGTGCCGCCGGTGTGCTCTGGTCAGCCGAGATCGCGAATCCGCGCCGCATCGCGCTGCCGTACGAACGTCAGGATTCGGCGCACGATCTCCTCGGGTATCTGGTCGAAGATCGCATGCCCCGTACCGGGGTAGACCTCGGTCTCGGCATCGGGCATATGGTCCGTGACTCGCCGCGCGGCGGCGAGCGGCCCTCGGGACACCACGCTGTCGCCACCGAAGATCGCCAGCGTCGGTACGGTAATCGTCTGCAGTTCAGCGTCTTTCAGCAGGCGAGCCCATCCGATGCGCATGTGGAAGGTCGCCAGGGCGGCCTTGCCGAGGGCGAACTCCTCCGGCGTGGGGTCGAGTCCCGGCGTCATCCACGCCGCCAGCGCGCGCATGTTCTCGTCGGTCTTCTTCCGCATACCGAAGCGGATCATCTTCAACAGCACGCCCCAGGTCGGCTTGTCGAAGACGCCCCCGGGTTCCACGAGCGTCATGCTCTCGAGGCGCTTCGCACCGTGCAGTGCGGCCGCGACTGCATGCCACGCCCCGTGTGAATAGCCAACGACGTGCACACGATCCAGGCCGAGTGCATCGAGCACCTCGTCGAACCAGATCGCGAAATCGGTCTCCCGCATCGGTGCGGTCTGCACGCTGCGACCGGCCGCCCCGACCATCTCGGGCATGTAGACGACCCGGTCTCCGCAGAGCTCTTCGATGAGGAAACCCCAGTACAGGCTGTTGGCGCCGAACGAATGAAGCAGTACCAGCGGAGTTTCGGTCCCGGATCCACTGTGCCGCACATGAGTCGAGCCGAACGAGGTCGCTATATCGACGGTGGCCGCCGGTATGGGCCACCGGCGTTCGAGCGTCTCGTAGGCGCGCATGTACTCCGCCCGTGCCCGATCGTTCTTGAATGCGCTGAGTTTCTCGGCCATCGCGTGCTCCTCTATCGAACGTCGGCGGAATCGTGCTGCCGCAGGAACTCTCGGACCCGGGCCAGGACCTTCTCCCGATGCGGACTCTGATACAGCAGCCCGTGTCCGATGCCGGGGAAGATCGTGGTCTCGCCGTGGCGAATCAGCCCGCGTACTCGCGCGGCGGCGGCCTCGGGATCGGAGACGATCGTGTCCGCGCCGAAGATCACCAGCGTCGGCGCGGTAATCCCTTGCAGCTCTTCGTCGGTGAGCGGTGTCGGCCACGGCGTCCGGGTCCGGTAGCCGAGCGCGGCGCTGGAACAGGCGATCTCCTGATCCGATATCCGAATGCCCGGGGTCACCCATTCGGCGGCCTTGCGCATGTTCGCCTCGGTCGGCCGGGCGCCGAATCGCAGCATCTTCAGCAGCACGCTCCAGCGCATCTTGACCAGCCCCACGCCCGGCTCGACGAGGGTGAGACTCGCGACCCGCTCGGAACTGTGCGTGCCCGCCATCATGGCGCGCCACGCGCCGTCGGAATATCCGAGCACGTGCGCCCGGTCCAGGTGCAACCGTGCGAGCACGTCGTCGATCCATCGGCCGTAGTCGGCCCCCGCCGTGATCGGAGCGGTCTGCTCGCTCGAGCCCGGTGCGCCGATGGTGTCCAGTGCGTACACGACGCGATCCCGCGCGAGGTCCTCGATCACCGGAAACCAGCACAATCCGTTGCCGCCCAACGGATGTAGCAGCACCAGCGGTGTGGCGTCGCCGGATCCGAACCGGTGGATGTGTGTCGATCCGAACGACGTGTGAACGTCGAGTTCGGTGAACGGGATCGGTTGCAGGTGCGCGAGTGATCGGTATGCGGTCACGTAGGCGGTCCGTGCGGCGTCGCTCTTCCAGTTCCCGATTCTGGCCATCGGCCTCCCCTTCGATCTCACCAACAGCGTCGTTGATGATACGAACGTACCATGAAATTGGTATGGGCGTACCATCAAGTACTTCGTCCGTCCGCCGACCAGAAAGCCGCACCTCACATGCCGCGTTTGGTAGATCACGAGCAGCGCCGACGGGAGATCACCACCGCCGCACGCCGCGTCATCGCGCGCGGCGGACTCGACGCCGCGACGTTCCAGACGGTCGCCGCCGAAGCCGGCATCTCGGTGCGCCTGATCCAGTACTACTTCGGCACCAAGCGAGACTTCCTGGTCGCCACGTTCCTGGCGGTGGTCGCCGAAGCCGGTCAGCGCTTCGAGCAGCCGCTAGCGGCCATGGGCGCCGATCCCGCACCCCGGGAAGTCATTCGGACGATCCTGTCCGCCGTCCTGCCGCTCGATCCGCAACGTCACCAGGACGCCCTGGTCCTGGGCGCCTACCACGCCGCGGCCCTGACCGGCGGCATCATCGGCCCCGAAGACACCATCGGCCCCGCCCGCTACCTCTTCCCGATCTTCACCCAGCAACTGCGCCTCCACCGGCAACTCGAATCCTCCACCACCGCAGAGGAACTCGACGCCCAACTCCTGGTCCTCGGCGGCTCCGGCATCACCCAGGTAGTCCTGACCGGCAGCGCGACCCCCGACGAAGCCCTCGCCCTCCTGGACCGCCTCCTGGATCGATTCCTCTGAGGGGCGGTCCGGGGGCCGCGCGTCTATGCGGATCGAAGCGACTCACGGATCGAATCACAGGGCGGGCGGCTGGTCACACGCCGGAGATCCCCACCGCGCGTACGTCTTCTCCGGACTCACCGTGATCACATCGACCTGCTGAACCAGCGACTCCGGTACCCGCCCGCCCTCGAAATGCTGGGGCCCGGGAACGATGACCGCCTCGGCCTCGAGCCGCGTCACCTGCACCCGCAGTCGAGCCAATGCCGGCCTCTCGAACCTCGGGTCGTACACCACCATGTCCGCGAAGTCGTACCCGAGACGCGCTGCCACCCTGCGGATCTGAGCCTGATCCCACAACTGAGCCGCCCGGGACACATCCGTCCGCAGATATCCCACCGCGGTCGGCCGATACTTCATCACTGTCCTCCCGTCGTCACCTGGGTGGCAGGGAGCGAGTTCGGCCGCATCCCTGCCCGAGTTCTCACCGACGCTACGAGGGCGGGAACTCGGAATCGATGAACTTGACAGAACTTGTCAGACTTCCCGAAATTGCCCTCAGCCATGAGTTTTCGGAGAGATCATGGATGGAAGTTAGCCAAAGAACGTCATATTCGTTGAGGGGAGCGAGTCGTGATTCTCAGACTTTTGGGCAAGGGCGGGTCCGGCGTGGGTGAGTGCCCGTCGTTGTACGTCAGCGACGGGGGCTCCTATGTCGTTCAGGGGTGGCAGACGGCTCAACTCGGCACAGTCGAGATTCCGCACTTGCTACTCGGTTTCGCGGAACCGGATACGTTTGTCGGTGCGATGTTGACCGACACCGGCCGTGGCACATTCACGCTGTCCGGCAGGCCGGTCGCCGAAGAGAGCACGCTGAAGCAACTCGATATGGCTGCGGACGAGAGAGCGATCGAGGTGCCCAAGCTAGGAAGGAACTTCTGCGGTGCTTCTCCTGCAAGGTAACCCATACCCCGCTCTGTTGCGGCAATGCCGCCGTGAAGCGTTCCACCTCGAGGTGCGCGACAGCTATGGGGTCGCGGTCGAATCCGAGCCGCTGCGAAAGTTCCTCGCCGGCGAGGGTGACGACGACGCCGAATGGTTCCAGCCGTGGCGGGTTCTGATCGAAGAGACCGTTGGGCGTGGGATCCCGGTCCGGCGGGTCCGCGTGGTCACCGTTCCGCACAGCGACTACCACCGTTGGTTGCTGACGTTGACAACTCGCAATATCGAAGCGGGCGAGGATATCCGCTATGTACCCCGAGATGTTGCCGGGGAGGTTCCTCTCGAGGACTACTGGCTCCTGGACGGCGAGCAAGTGGCATTCCACGTTCGGGACGACGAAGGCAGAGGACTCGGCGTCGCGCTGACGGACGAGCCTCGGATCGTGGAGTTCTGCCTCGGTGTCAAAGAACGTTTGTGGCGGTTGGCCACCCCGTATGCCGAGTACGAGGTGGCGTGACCTCTCCGGTTCATCAAGCTCGCGAGGCGCTGGGGAAGCGACTCCGCGAAATGCGAAAGGACGCACGACTCTCCGGACGTCAGCTCGCCGCCCTGGCGGGCTGGCACGAGTCGAAGGTTTCCAAGATCGAAACCGGCGACCGCAGTCCCACAGAGGCTGATCTGTCGGCCTACTGCCTGCATACCGGAAACCGGGATCAGTGTGCCGATCTTGTGGCAACCCTTCGCAATGTCGAGTCCGCGTATCTCGAATGGCGCCGGATCCTCAACACTGGCACGCGCCGCCGTCAGCAGGCCTCGGTCGCCCTGGCCGAGCAGACGAAGATCATGAGGATCTTCGAACCGGTGCTGATTCCCGGAATTCTCCAGACGGCGGAGTACGCGGAGGCTGTGTTGCGCCGGGCCACGAGGTTCTATCGGATACCGGATGATGTGGACCAGGCCGTATCGAAACGCATTGAACGGCAACAGGTTCTGTATCGCGGGCACCGTCGTTTCCATGTCCTGCTGGCGGAGCAAGCGCTCCGAACGACAGTGGGCGGTGATGAGGTGATGATCGGCCAGCTCGATCGGCTCTGTGCCGTTATCGGCCTACCTCGCGTTCTGCTCGGTGTCATTCCAGCCGAAGCTCAGTTGCCGATACAAATGACAAACTTCGTGATGTTCGATGATCGGCTTGTGCTGGTGGAGGCAGTGACGGCCGAACTGTCGATCACCCAGCCCAGAGAACTGGCCATGTATGGCCGCCTCTTCGCCGAACTCGCGGAAGCCTCCGTAACCGGAGCTGCCGCCCGCGCGCTCGTCCGCAAGGCGCTGGAGATGCGGACAGCGTCATGAGGTTGATGCCGCCTGTCAGCCTTCGGTGTCGTCCAGGTCCACCGGTTCGTCGAGGTCGGTGTCCACGCCCTGGCGGTCGGCCCATTGCAGGAGTTCGTCGATGCGGAAGACGGAGTGGTCGATGTTCGCGTGCAGGTCGCCGAGGTCGGCGTAGCGGGCGGGGACGGTCTTCATGGTGAAGTCGCGCGGGTCCACGTCGGGGATTTCGGACCAGTGGACGGGGGTGGAGACGGTGGCTTCGGGGACGCCGCGGACCGAGTACGCCGCGGCGATGGTGTGGTCGCGGGCGTTCTGGTTGTAGTCGACGAACAGGAGTTTCGGGTCGCGGTCCTTGCGCCACCAGGTGGTGGTGACCTCGTCGGGGGCGCGGCGTTCGACTTCCTTGGCGAAAGCCAGTGCGGCGCGGCGGACCTCGGTGAAACCCCACTCCGGGGCGATTCGCACGTAGACGTGTAATCCCTTGCCGCCGGACGTTTTCGGCCAGCCGACCGCACCCAGATCGTCGAGTACCTCCTGGACCACCCCGGCGACCCGCTGCACTCGCGACCAGGGGCAGTCGGGCATGGGATCGAGGTCGATGCGCCATTCGTCGGGATTCTCGGTGTCGGCGCGACGGGAGTTCCAGGGGTGGAACTCGACCGTCGACATCTGTACCGCCCAGATGACGTCGGCCAGCTTGTCGACGCACAGTTCGTCCGCGGTGCGGTTGTAGCGGGGGAAGTGCAGCCGCACCGTGGGAATCCAGTCGGGAGCTCCGGCGGGCAGCCGCTTCTGGTGCACCTTGGCTCCTGCGAGCCCCTTCGGGAACCGATGCAGCATGCAGGGCCGATCCCGCAGCGCGTTCACGATCCCGTCCCCGACGCTCAGGTAGTACTGCGCCAGGTCGAGCTTGGTCGCCCCGGTCGCGGGAAAATACACCCGATCCGGGTTCGATACGCGGACGGTACGGTCGCCGACCTGCAGTTCGATGGCGGGCGACGCAGACTTACTGGCCACCCGTCCGACGATAGTGCCCCGCCGGCGTTCCGGCGCGGGATGCGGCTCGGCACGGCGTGCCCGAACCTGCGCGGGACCACCCGCCGGGCAGAGAAATGCATGTGCTCCAGATCACAAACAGCGACCTTGTGACCCGCCACAATTCTGTCGGCGATTCGATAGATTTCCAGGGGCGGGGCGGCGTCATCGCCCTGTTATCGAGGAGGGGAATCCTTGCAGGACAACACTATTGGTTCTATCCGTGGCCGTCGAGCTCGCCGTGCCGGATTCGGCATCGCCGGGGCCGCCGCCGTCGCGGCGATGACCGTCGCGACTGCCGCGCCGGCATCCGCGCAACTGGCCATCACCTCGGCGCCGGTCTATTACGCCGACACCACCTACACCGTCACCTTCCCCGCCGCCGACGCGGATGCGATGGTCGCGCAGTACGGCCAGAACACCTTCGTGCTGGGGGCGACCAACACCACGCGCACCTTCACGGTGTGGTCGCCGCCGGTCACGTACACCGCGGGTCAGGATGTGACGTTCCAGTGGACCCCCGCGGATGTCACCCCGACGATGCCGGGCTCGGCGCCGGGGGTGTGGAATCTGAGCGTCGAGGAAGCGCACGTCGTGTCCACTCCGGTGGGTCCGCTCGTCGTCACCGTCGTCGCGGCGCCGGTGGTCGCCGCGTGGCAACAGGGCGCGACCTACCAGGTCGGCGATGTCGTGACCTACAACGGTGCCGAATACCGCTGCATTCAGGCGCACACCGCGCACGCGCCCAATTGGACACCGGATCTGACCCCGGCTCTCTGGCAGAAACTCTGATCGGCTGACACCGGAAGCCCTGATCTGCCCCGGCGGGTCAGGGCTTCCGGTGTCGACGTGGGGCTCCAGCCGTCCCGATTCAGTTCGTGGGAACGTGGGCGCGCACGAAATCGACTACCGCGTCGGTGAATTCGTCGTTGGCGTCGCTGGCGGCGGTGTGGGCGGCGCTGCTGATTTCGGTGTAGTCGGCGTGCGGGACCAGGGCGCGGAAGGCGGCTACACCCTCTTCGCTGACCACATCGGAGAGCTGGCCTCGGACCAGCAGGACCGGGATGGTGAGTTCGCGGGCGGCGGCTTCCAGGACCCGGCTGTGCAGGTCGATGTCCTCGGGGCCGCCGGACATCATGGCCGGATCCCAGTGCCAGTACCAGCGCCCGTCCGCGCGCTGACGCAGATTGCGTTGCAGGCCTTCGGGATTGCGAGGGCGGCGGCGGTGCGGGAGGTAGGCGGCGACGGCGTCGGCGGCTTCTTCGAGGGTGGCGAAGCCCTCGGGGTTGCCGCTGAGGAAGTTCAGGACGCGTTCGACGCCGGCGCGTTCGGGGCGGGGCACCACATCGACCAGGACCAGTCCGGTGATGCGCTCGCGCTCGGGGTGCGCGGTCGCGAGCAGCCCGGTCAGGCCGCCCATGCTGGCTCCGACCACGAATGCGGGCCGGTCGAGTTCGGCCAGAACGTTCATCAGGTCGGCGACCATCGCGTCGCGGCGGTAGTCGCCCTCGGGCGCCCAGTCACTGTCGCCGTGGCCGCGCGCGTCCAGCAGCACCGCCCGCATCCCGGCTTTGGCCAGCGCCAGCCCCGAATCCTTCCAGGAGTGGCGGGTCTGTCCGCCGCCGTGCAGGAATACCACCAGCGGCCCGTCCTGGGGTCCCCAGCTGTCGCCCGCGAGGGTGATACCGCCGCTGCCGCGGAAGCTCACGCGGGCAGGCTCGGTGAAGTCGGCTTCGTTGCTCACCCTCCGAGCATCGCACACGTCGGTTTACGGTGTATGAAGACTGGCCGGTAGCTGAAACCGCGAGCCGATCCCGCCGGAATGGAACATGACGTCGCGGCCGGTCGGCACCGCTCGCGGGCTGAGCTTCGCCGTTGGGTAGGTTCCGTCCCAGCGGCCGCGGGCCTGCTCGCTTCGGTGCGTCCGATGTCCGCGGCGGCCTGCGCTCGATGCGGTGGCGATGGCCAGACCTGCGGTGACCGGTCTGTGAGATAGCTCCCAGCGTCGAGGTCCGGCACCGCGGGTGCGACAGACCAATCGGTATGAAGTAGCTGTTTCGCGGGGGAGTGACCGTGGTCCGGTAGTGGGCGATGCGCTGAAGTGAATCCGCTGGTCACGAGTCCGGTCGGCACCGTGGAGGCGGTCCGGTGGGCCCGAGAACGGCGGGTCCGGAACCGTGCTCGGGGACCCGCATGCCACGCGATAGCCGAAGGGGTGCGGTGCGAACGGCATCGCTCGGCGCTGCTAGGCTGACCCGCTGAAAAGACATCCTTTAACGGACCGTCCGGTGAGGCGGGGAAGGAGGTCGGCATGGCCGTGCCCGAAGACCGGGCCGCCAAGTCGAGCGCTGGCGAATACTCGCAGCGACACGATCCCGAACAGATCCAGGCCGGTCGTGAGCTGCTGTCCGACTCGGACGTCGGCCGCACCATCGCCCGGATGGCGCACCAGATCATCGAGAAGACCGCGCTCGATTCCGCCGAAGCCGGCGCCGCCCGCGTCGTTCTCATCGGAATCCCTACGCGCGGAACGACTCTCGCGACCCGCCTGGCGAACAAGATCGAAGAATTCTCCGGCGTTCGCCCCGCGATCGGCTCGCTCGACATCACCCTCTACCGCGACGATCTGCGCAGTCGCCCGCACCGCCCGCTCGAACGCACCTCGGTCCCCGAGGGCGGTATCGAGGACGCGCTGGTGGTGCTCGTGGACGACGTGCTCTTCTCCGGCCGCACCGTCCGCTCCGCGCTGGACGGATTGCGCGATCTGGGCCGCCCGCGCGCGGTCCAGCTGGCCGTGCTCATCGACCGCGGTCACCGTGAACTGCCCATTCGCGCCGATTACGTCGGCAAGAACGTGCCCACCTCCCGCACCGAGGACATCTCGGTGCTGCTGCGCGAGCACGACGGCCGCGACGGTGTGCACCTGCGCCATCAGGAGGGGGACGAGTGAAGCATCTGCTGTCGGTCACCGATCTGGACCGCGCCGCTGCCACCGGTTTGCTGGACGAGGCCGAACGCTTCGAACAGGCGCTGCTGGGCCGTGAGGTCAAGAAGCTCCCGACCCTGCGCGGGCGCACGGTCATGACCGTGTTCTTCGAGAACTCCACGCGCACCCGGGTCTCCTTCGAGGTCGCCGGGAAATGGATGAGCGCCGACGTGATCAACGTGAGCGCGTCGAGTTCCTCTGTCTCCAAAGGCGAGTCGTTGCGCGACACCGCGCTGACCCTGCACGCGGCGGGCGCGGACGCGCTCATCGTGCGGCATCCGGCCTCGGGCGCGGCGCACCAGATCGCGCGCTGGTTCGACCAGATCGACGACGCGCAGGGCGGATACGCCGGCCCCGGGCCCGCGATCATCAATGCCGGTGACGGCACCCACGAGCACCCCACTCAAGCACTGCTGGACGCCCTGACCCTGCGTCAGCGCCTCGGCGATCTCGAGGGCAAGCGCATCGTCATCGTCGGTGACATCCTGCACAGCCGGGTCGCGCGCTCCAATGCCTTCCTGCTGGCCACCCTCGGTGCGGACGTGGTGCTGGTCGCCCCGCGCACCCTGCTGCCGATCGGCGTCGAGCAGTGGCCGGTCACGGTGTCGAGCTCCCTGGACGCGGAACTGCCCGGCGCGGACGCGGTCATGCTGCTGCGCGTGCAGGCCGAGCGCATGAACGGCGGCTTCTTCCCCTCGGCGCGCGAGTACTCGATCAACTACGGCCTCAACGAACGTCGCCTCGGCATGCTCGCCGAGCACGCGGTGGTGCTGCACCCCGGCCCGATGCTGCGCGGCATGGAAATCGCCTCCGCCGTCGCGGATTCTCCCAAAGCCGCTGTGCTGCAACAGGTCAACAACGGAGTCCACATGCGCATGGCGGTGCTGTTCCGCCTGCTGGTCGGCACCGACGAGGTGGTGGCATGAGCGCGAACAGCCACCGATCAGGCCGAGAGGAGACAGCATGAGCAACATCCTGATCACGAACGCCCTGATCTACGGTGAGGGCGAGCCGGTCGACGTGCTGCTCGCGGACGGCGAGATTCGCGAGATCGGCGCCGGCCTGGACCGCGGCGACGCCGAGATCGTCGACGCCGCGGGCCAGATTTTGCTGCCGGGCTTCATCGACCTGCACACCCATCTGCGCGAGCCCGGTCGCGAGGACACCGAGACCATCGAATCCGGTTCCGCCGCAGCCGCGCTCGGCGGCTACACCGGCGTGTTCGCGATGGCCAACACCAGCCCGGTCGCCGACACCGCGGTCATCACCGATCACGTGTGGCGGCGCGGGCAGGAGGTCGGCCTGGTCGACGTCTACCCGGTGGGTGCGGTCACGGTGGGGCTCGAGGGCAAGCAACTCGCCGAAATGGGCACCATGGCAGCGGGTGTCGGCAACGTGCGGATGTTCTCCGACGACGGCCACTGCGTGTACGACCCGCTGATCATGCGCCGCGCGCTGGAGTACTCGAACTCCCTGGGCGTGCTCATCGCCCAGCACGCGGAGGAGCCGCGCCTGACCAAGGGCGCCGTGGCACACGAGGGTCCGACCGCCGCCCGCCTGGGCCTGGCCGGTTGGCCGCGCGCGGCCGAGGAGTCCATCGTGGCCCGCGACGCGCTGCTGGCCCGCGACGCCGGTGCGCGCGTGCACATCTGCCACGCCTCCACCGCGGGCACCGTCGAACTGGTGAAATGGGCCAAGAGCCAAGGCATCTCGATCACCGCCGAGGTCACCCCGCATCACCTGCTCCTGGATGATTCGCGTCTGGAGACCTACGACGCGGTGAACCGGGTGAACCCGCCGCTGCGCGAGGCCTCCGATGTCGCCGCGCTGCGCCAGGCCCTGGCCGACGGTGTCATCGACTGCGTCGCCACCGATCACGCCCCGCACGCCGAACAGGACAAGTGCTGCGAGTTCGCGGCCGCCCGCCCCGGCATGCTGGGCCTCGAGACCGCGCTGTCCATCATCGTGCAGACCATGGTCCGCCCCGGTCTGCTGGACTGGCGCGGCGTCGCGCGGGTGATGAGCGAGAACCCTTCGCGCATCGTGGGTCTGGACGATCAGGGCCGCCCGCTCGAGGTCGGCGCACCGGCGAACCTGGTGCTGATCGACCCGGATGCCGAATGGGAGGTGCGGGCGAAGGAACTGGCCAGCATCTCCGACAACACGCCGTACGAGGCGATGACCCTGCCCGCGAAGGTGACGGCGACGTTCCTGCGCGGCCGGATCACCTCGCGCGACGGCGTGGCCGCTGCTCCACGCGGCGGCGACGAGGTCTTCGCCGGTGGAGACCGGCGGGTGGGGAACCGAGGAGGACCGTAATGGAGCGAACACTGCAGGTGGTCGGGCTGCTCGTCGTATTCGGGCTGGCTCTGTGGCTGATGTATCGAGCCTGGACCCGCAGGGCGCAGCGCCAGGCGGCATCGATCGGTGACCTGCCGGCCGTGCCCGGCGACTGCGGGGCGCAGCTGCTGGAACCGACCACGGGCATGTACCTCGGCAGCACGCTGGCGCCCAGCTGGATTCAGCGAATCACGGTGGGCGACCTGGGTTTCCGGGCCACCGCGGAGATGACCAGGTTCGAGCGCGGCATCCTGCTCGAGCGGGACGGCGCGGGCACGATCTGGATTCCCCAGGAGTCCATCACCGCGGTACGCACCGAACGCGGGCACGCGGGCAAGGTGATGACAGAAGACGGAGTGCTGGTGATCCGCTGGACGCTGCCGACCGGAACCGAGGTGGATACCGGTTTCCGCGGTGACGACAAGGCGATCTATCCGGCATGGACGAACGTGACCACGGGAGAAGCGGAATGAGCGGTCAGGAGCCGCGGGCGGCAGCCCGCGCGACCACCGAGGCACCCCGCACATTCCAGAAAGGGCAGAGCATGAGCGGAAATACAGCCGTGATGGTGCTCGAGGACGGCCGCGTTTTCCGCGGGACGACTTTCGGCGCCACCGGACAGACTTTGGGTGAGGCGGTGTTCTGCACCGCGATGACCGGGTACCAGGAGACCCTCACCGATCCCAGCTACGACCGTCAGATCGTGGTGGCCACGGCCCCGCAGATCGGCAACACCGGCTGGAACGACGAGGACGACGAGTCCGGCAGGATCTGGGTCGCCGGATACGCCGTGCGCGACCCCTCGCGCACGGTCTCGAACTGGCGCGCCACCCGCAGCCTGCAGTCGGAGCTGGAGAACCAGAACGTCGTCGGCATCGCGGGCATCGACACCCGCGCGCTGGTGCGGCACCTGCGCACCCGCGGCTCGATGAAGGCGGGCATCTTCTCCGGTGCGGAACTGGCCGAGTACGAGGAACTGCTGGCGCGGGTCACCGGCCAGCCCTCCATGCTGGGCGCGGATCTCGCGGGCGAGGTCAGCACCGACGAGATGTACACCATCGAACCCGAGGGCGAGCACCGATTCACCGTCGTCGCGGTGGATCTCGGCATCAAGTCCAACACCCCGCGCATGTTCGCCCAGCGCGGCATGCGGGTGCACGTGGTGCCCTCGAACGTCACCCTGGACCAGATCAAGGAACTCGGCCCGCACGGTGTGTTCCTGTCCAACGGCCCGGGCGATCCGGCCACCGCGGACGCCCAGGTCGCACTGACCCAGGGCATTCTGAGCGAGAACCTGCCGCTGTTCGGCATCTGCTTCGGCAACCAGATCCTGGGCCGGGCGCTGGGCCGGGGCACCTACAAGATGAAGTTCGGTCACCGCGGCATCAACGTCCCGGTCATCGAGCATCACACCGGGCGCATCTCGATCACCGCGCAGAACCACGGCTTCGCCCTCGAGGGTGAGCGCGGCGAGGTGTTCGACACCCCGTTCGGCAAGGCCGAGGTCAGCCACGTGTGCGCCAATGACGGTGTGGTGGAAGGCGTTCAGCTGGTGAACGGGCGCGCCTTCTCCGTCCAGTACCACCCCGAGGCCGCCGCCGGACCGCACGACGCCGCCTACCTGTTCGATCGCTTTGCCACGCTGCTGGAAGGAGCCTGATGCCTCGCCGTACAGACCTCGAACACATCCTGGTGATCGGCTCGGGCCCGATCGTCATCGGACAGGCGTGTGAGTTCGACTATTCCGGCACCCAGGCCTGCCGCGTCCTGCGGTCCGAGGGCCTGCGGGTGTCGCTGGTGAACTCCAACCCGGCCACCATCATGACCGACCCCGAGTTCGCCGATTCGACCTATGTCGAGCCGATCACCTGGGAGTTCGTCGAGAAGGTCATCGCCAAGGAGCGTCCCGACGCCATCCTGGCGACCCTCGGTGGTCAGACCGCGCTCAATTGCGCTGTCGCACTGCACGAGCACGGCATCCTGGAGAAGTACAACGTCGAGCTGATCGGCGCGGACTTCGAAGCCATCCAGCGCGGTGAGGATCGCCAGAAGTTCAAGGACATCGTCGCCAAGGTCGGCGGCGAGAGCGCCCGCTCGCGGGTCTGCTACACCATGGACGAAGTCCGCGACACCGTCGGGGAACTGGGCTTCCCGGTCGTGGTGCGCCCGTCCTTCACCATGGGCGGGCTGGGCTCGGGTATGGCCTACAACCAGGACGATCTCGATCGCATCGCCGGTGGCGGCCTCGCGGCCTCGCCGACCGCGAACGTGCTGATCGAGGAATCCATCCTGGGCTGGAAGGAATTCGAGCTCGAGCTCATGCGTGACGGCAAGGACAACGTCGTCATCGTTTGTTCGATCGAGAACGTGGACCCGATGGGCGTGCACACCGGTGACTCGGTCACCGTCGCCCCGGCCATGACCCTCACCGACCGCGAATACCAGAAGATGCGCGATCTGGGCATCGCCATCCTGCGCGAGGTCGGCGTGGACACCGGCGGCTGCAACATCCAGTTCGCGGTGGACCCCGCCGACGGCCGCCTGATCGTCATCGAGATGAACCCGCGGGTGTCGCGCTCGTCCGCATTGGCTTCCAAGGCAACGGGATTCCCGATCGCCAAGATCGCCGCCAAGCTGGCCATCGGCTACACCCTCGACGAGATCGTCAACGACATCACCGGCGAGACCCCGGCCTGCTTCGAGCCGACCCTGGACTACGTGGTCGTCAAGGCCCCGCGGTTCGCGTTCGAGAAGTTCCCCGGCGCCGACACCACGCTGACCACCACCATGAAGTCGGTCGGCGAGGCGATGTCCATGGGCCGCAACTTCTCCGAGGCGCTGGGCAAGGTCCTGCGCTCGCTCGAGACCAAGTCCGCCGGCTTCTGGACGCAGCCGGACGGCGAGTGGGCTCCCGCCGAGGGCGGCGACGCGCACGCGGCCGTCGAGGCCATCCTCGCGGACCTGCGCGTTCCCACCGAAGGCCGGATCTACCAGGTGGAGCGCGCGCTTCGCCTGGGCGCGACCGTCGCGGACACCGCCAAGGCCTCGGGCATCGACCCGTGGTTCGTGGCCGAGGTGGCCGGGCTGGTCGACCTGCGCCAGGACATCCTGGACGCGCCCGTGCTGGACGAGGCGCTGCTGCGCGTCTCCAAGCACTACGGCCTGTCCGACGGCCAGATCGCCGCGCTGCGACCGGAACTCGCGGGCGAGAACGGCGTGCGGGCCCTGCGCCACCGTCTCGGCATCCGCCCGGTGTTCAAGACCGTCGACACCTGCGCCGCCGAGTTCGACGCCAAGACCCCGTACTACTACTCGGCCTACGAGCTCGATCCCGCCGCGGAATCGGAAGTGGCGCCGCAGCGCGAGCGCGAGAAGGTCATCATCCTGGGCTCCGGCCCGAACCGCATCGGCCAGGGCATCGAGTTCGACTACTCGTGCGTGCACGCGGCGCAGACGCTCTCGGCCGCGGGCTACGAGACCATCATGGTCAACTGCAACCCCGAGACCGTCTCGACGGACTACGACACCGCCGATCGCCTGTACTTCGAGCCGCTGACCTTCGAAGACGTGCTCGAGGTCTACCACGCGGAGACCGAGTCCGGCACCGTCGCGGGCGTCATCTGCCAGCTCGGCGGCCAGACGCCGCTGGGTCTGGCCCAGCGCCTGACCGACGCGGGCGTTCCGGTGGTCGGCACCTCGGCCGCGGCCATCGACCTGGCCGAGGACCGCGCCGAATTCGGCGATGTGCTTGTGGCGGCGGGACTTCCGGCTCCCAAGTACGGCACCGCCACCACCTTCCCGCAGGCCAAGAAGATCGCCGCGGAGATCGGCTACCCGGTCCTGGTGCGTCCCTCCTACGTGCTCGGCGGCCGCGGTATGGAGATCGTCTACGACGAGGCCACCCTCGAGGGCTACATCTCGCGCGCGACCGAGATCTCCCAGAACCGCCCGGTGCTGATCGACCGGTTCCTGGAGGACGCCATCGAGATCGACGTCGACGCCCTGTGCGACGGCGACGAGGTCTACCTGGGCGGCGTCATGGAGCACATCGAGGAGGCCGGTATCCACTCCGGTGACTCGGCGTGCGCCCTGCCCCCGATCACCCTGGGCCGCAGCGATATCGAGGCCGTGCGCCGCTCGACCGTCGCCCTGGCCAAGGGCATCGGCGTCAAGGGGCTGCTGAACGTGCAGTACGCGCTCAAGGACGATGTGCTCTACGTCCTCGAGGCCAACCCGCGCGCCAGCCGCACCGTGCCGTTCGTGTCCAAGGCCACCGCGGTGCCGCTGGCCAAGGCCGCGGCCCGCATCGCCATGGGCGCGAGCATCGCCGAACTCCGCAAGGAGGGCCTGCTCCCGGCCGAGGGCGACGGCGGCCACGTGCCGGTCGACGCGCCGGTCGCGGTGAAGGAAGCGGTGCTGCCGTTCCACCGCTTCCGCCGCCCCGACGGCACCGGCATCGACTCGCTGCTCTCGCCGGAGATGAAGTCCACCGGTGAGGTCATGGGCATCGACGCCGATTTCGGCACCGCCTTCGCCAAATCGCAGGCCGCGTCCTACGGTTCGCTGCCGACCGAGGGCACCGCCTTCGTCTCGATCGCCAACCGGGACAAGCGCGCCATGGTGTTCCCGGTCAAGCGCCTCAACGATCTGGGGTTCCGTATCCTGGCGACCGAGGGCACCGCGGAAATGCTGCGCCGCAACGGTATTCCGTGCGAGCAGGTGCGCAAGCATTCGGACCCGCAGCCCGCCGAGGGTCGATCGGACGCCGCCGGCGACTCCGTGTCCTCGCCGAGCATCGTGGACATGATCAAGGACGGGGACGTCGACATCGTGTTCAACACCCCGTACGGCAACAACGGGCCGCGCGTGGACGGGTACGAGATCCGCACCGCCGCGGTCGGGGCGAACATCCCGTGCATCACCACCGTGCAGGGTGCGGCCGCCGCGGTACAGGGCATCGAGGCCAGCATCAACGGCGGCATCGGCGTGCGGTCCCTGCAGGAACTCCACGCCACCCTCCGGGGCTGATCCGATGACGAGTTTCGGTGTGCGGCTGCGGGATGCGATGCGCGAGCACGGTCCGCTGTGCGTGGGCATCGACCCGCACCCGTCGCTGCTCCGGGCCTGGGGCCTGAACGAGGACAGCCTCGGCCTGGCGAAGTTCGCGGACGCGTGCGTCCAGGCCTTCGCCGGGCGGGTGGCCCTGGTCAAGCCGCAGGTGGCATTCTTCGAAACCTACGGTTCCGCCGGAATCATGGTGCTGGAGGAGACGATCGGCGCACTGCGCGAGGCGGGCACCCTGGTGCTCGCCGATGCCAAGCGCGGCGATATCGGATCCACCATGGACGCGTACGCCCACGCCTGGCTCGGCGATGGACCGCTGGCCTCGGACGCGGTGACCGTGTCCCCGTACCTCGGATTCGGTTCGCTGGCACCGGCACTGGATCTCGCGGACAAGAACGGCCGCGGCGTCTTCGTCCTGGCCGCCACCTCGAATCCGGAGGGCGCGGAACTGCAGCGCATCACCGGTCCGGACGGCCGCACCATCGCCCAGCGCATGGTCGATGACGCGGCGGCGGCGAACGCGGGCGCCGGATTCGGTTCCGTCGGTGTGGTCGTCGGCGCGACCCTCACCGACGCCCCGGACCTGAGCGCCCTCAACGGCCCCATCCTGATGCCGGGGGTCGGCGCGCAGGGCGGGGGAGCGGACTCCATCCGCGCCCTGGTCCCGGCGAGCGGCCTGGGCGCGGTCCTGCCCAACGTCTCCCGCGAGGTCCTCAAGTCCGGCCCCTCGATATCGGCCCTGCAGCAGCGAGTCTCGGAACTCACCGACGAATTCGCCTTCCTGCAGCGCTGATCGGGCGCGACACGGCACCTGTCCGGAGAAGCCTGGATCCTTCGGGATCCAGGCTTCTCCCCCTCCCGCATCCGAATCGGACCGCGGCAGAACGGAGTCTGGGCTCATGGGCGAGCTGACGAGAGGCACGCACCCGGCCCGGAACGGAACCCGAACGGGGCGCCTCTGCTCCGATAGAGTGGGCGTATGTCTGCAGCGTTGCCGCCCAACGGATCTCGGATCGCCCTCGTGCTCGGGGGAGGTGGGCCGGTCGGGATCTCCTGGATGACGGGGCTCGCGCTCACGCTGCGGGAGGCGGGGATCGATCTGGGGCTGGCCGATCGTATCGTGGGCACCTCGGCGGGTGCGGTGGTCGGATCGGTGCTGGCCGGTGACGGTGACCTGGCCAGGTTGGTGGCCCCGCGGTCGGACGGGGCCGCCCCGATCAACTTCGATCTGGTGCGCTTCGGGGAGATCCTGGGAATTCTGGCGACCCCCGGGGTTTCTCCGGCCGAAGCGCGTCGCCTGGCCGGTGTTCGGGTGACCGAATTGGCCGTGGAGGATCCGGAGGTCCACCTCGGCCGGATTCGTCCGCTGGTCGGCACCTCGGAGTGGTCCGATCGGGACCTGCTGGTCACCACCATCGATATCGGCACGGGTGAACTGCGCGCGTGGTCCAGGGCGGACGGTGTGCCGCTGGACGTCGCGGTGACCGCCAGCACGGCGGTGCCCGGCATCTTCCCGGCCATCCCGATCCAGGGCCGGGAGTACTTCGACGGTGGCATGCGCTCGCCGATCAATGCCGATCTGGCCGCGGGATTCGATCTCGTGGTGATCATCGAGCCGCTCGCGAACGTGTTCCCGCGCATCCCCGAGGACGGCGAACTCGGCGGCGCGGCAACCATTTCCGTCGTTCCCGACGCCGAGATGGTCGCGGCGGTCGGCGTCGACTTCTTCAGCCCGCATCTGCTCGAGCCCGCCTACGAGGCCGGCGTCCGTCAGGCCGCCGAGGTCGCCGTGCAGTTGAAGGAGCTGTGGCCGACGCGCTGAGCGGCCACCGGACCTTGTAGATCGCAGCCCGCAGGAGTGATGCTCCAGCGGTTGTCGCCCCCCGCACCACCTTTCACTACAGTTCTGCGCGTTCGCGTACTGAAAGGTGAATCACCCATGTCCGATGTCGGTCTGCTCTCCTTCGCTCAAACCCGGGTGCTGGTGGACGATTTCGCCGCCAGCTACCGGTTCTATCGCGAGGTGCTGGGCCTGTCGCTCAAACATCACCAGCCGGGCGACCCAGAGCCCGTCGACGGCCCGTACACGTGCTTCGTCGCCGGTACCGCCGATCTCGCGCTGTTCCAGCGCGCCTACATGGACGCCGCCATCGGCGCCGAGCACCGCGCGCGCGGTGCGGCGGACGGCGTCGTGGTCGTGCTGCGGGTCGCGAACGTCGACGCCGCGGCCGAGGCCGTCCGCGCGCGCGGCGCGGAACTGCTGACCGAACCGGTCGATCAGCCCGCCTGGGGGACCCGCGTGGCCCATCTGCGCGCGCCGGAGGGCACGCTCGTCGAGCTCTGCGAGTACGAGGACTGACCCCGCGCCCCGGCGCGCATCCGCCGGTCGCGATGAGCTGATCAGGGCGCTCGGTTGTTCGCTTTCCGCGAACACGGCCCCGTACCAGGGCGTTTGGTCTGTTTTGTCCGATATTGACATGAATTGTCTTGGGGAACAGCGCGATTCGTCGGTCCGATGCCGCGCTCCAGGCTGCGCGCCCCCGGAGATGGGCGGCCCACCGGCTGTGACCAGCCCTGGAGCGGGCCCAGTGGCCGCCTGTCGCCCGTTCGGACCTCGCCGAACCCGGGATGGGCGTTCGACCGGATTCGGCCTCCTGTGGCTGAGCGAGCGGGTTGCGCGGATATCGCGCACTCGTGTCGCGGGCATTGCGAACCGCTCACTCGCGGGTTCGGCCGAACGTCGTCCCGCAGGGCCTGTGACACGCGACACGCGGTGCGTAAAACACGCGACACGCCGGAGAATTCAAGAAAGTTCCAGGTCGCGTGATCACAGTGTGGTCACGGTCCGAAAGCGTGTTCGGGCAAGTGGTCCGATGACCTGGTCAGGAGCCGAAAAAGCCCTGGGTACAAGGACATTCGGTGGGCTGGTTGTAGGGTGGTCGCGGCCGGTAGGAGCGGATGTGCATCAATGCCCCTCCGGCCCGGTCGTGCCCGGAATCACGCGCTGACCTGGGGGGTGGGTTCGCAATCCCCAGGCGTCGTGGGTACGGTCGCTGAGACCGCTGGGTTACCGGCGGGAGATCATGCAATGAACGATGAGACGGAGGAACCGTGGCCCTTCCCCAGCTGACTGACGAGCAGCGCGCCGCTGCTTTGGAGAAGGCGGCTGCCGCCCGGCGCATTCGGGCGGAACTCAAGGAGCGCCTGAAGCGTGGCGGTACCGATCTGAAGACGGTCCTTAGCGATGCCGAGAAAGACGAAGTTCTGGGCAAGATGAAGGTTTCGGCCCTGCTCGAGGCCCTGCCGAAGGTTGGCAAGGTCAAGGCTGCCGAGATCATGAGTGAGCTGGAAATCGCTCCCACCCGCCGACTGCGCGGACTGGGCGACCGGCAGCGTAAGGCGCTGCTGGCCCGGTTCGACTTCACCGCCGATTAATCCGAGGGTGGTCGAACACACTCGGAAGGGTCGACTGGTAGTCCTGGTCGGCCCCTCGGCCGTAGGCAAGTCCACCGTCGTGCGCTGTTTGCGCGAACGGCTGCCCCAATTGGTTTTCAGTGTTTCGGCCACCACCCGGGCTCCCCGGCCCGGGGAGGTCGACGGACGTGATTACCGGTTCGTGTCCCGGACGGAATTCGACGCGATGATCGATGCGGACGAACTTCTGGAATGGGCCGACATCCATGGTGGGCTGCAGCGGTCCGGAACTCCGGCCGCACCTGTGCGAGACGCGCTGAAGGCCGGTAGCCCGGTCCTGATCGAGGTCGACCTCGAGGGCGCGCGCTCCATCCGCAAGACCATGCCGGAAGCCACACTGGTGTTCCTGTCCCCACCCAGTTGGGAAGAACTGGTGTCCCGGCTGACCGGCCGCGGCACCGAGACTCCCGAGGTCATCGAGCGGAGATTGCTCACCGCGAAGACCGAGATGGCGGCCTGTGACGAGTTCGACACCGTCATAGTGAACGACGAGGTGACCAGCGCCTGCGAGCAGTTGGTATCCTTGTTCGTTAGCACAAATTCGAGGTAGCCCTCGAACACCGGCTCGTCTACTCGCGGATCACTCGTGATCGCGTGCAGTGAGCCGGTTCGAAATCCTTCCGAACGACAACCCCGCAGGAGCCTCCCTAGTGAGTGACCTCAAGACCGTTCCCACTTACGACACTCCGATCGGGCTCACCAACCCGCCGATCGATGAGCTGCTCGAGCGCACCTCGTCCAAGTACGCGCTGGTGATCTACGCGGCCAAGCGGGCCCGTCAGATCAACGATTACTACAACCAGCTGGGCGACGGCATTCTCGAATACGTCGGTCCGCTGGTCGAGCCGGGTCTGCAGGAGAAGCCGCTGTCGGTGGCGATGCGCGAGATCCACGCCGATCTGCTCGAGCACTCCGAAGGCGAATAAGCCACACGGGTCAGGCAGGCCACTTCTCTACGGCGCTGGAGGCGTAGTGACGACGACACATTCCACCCGGGGCATGCGGTGACCCGGGTCATCGTCGGTGTCGGCGGCGGTATCGCCGCATACAAGAGTTGCGCCCTCGTGCGCCGGTTCACCGAAACCGGCCACGAGGTGCGTGTCATCCCCACCGAAGCGGCGTTGAACTTCGTCGGCAAGGCCACCTTCGAGGCGCTGTCCGGCAATCCCGTGCACACCGGTGTTTTCGCCGATGTGCCCGAGGTGCCGCACGTGCGACTCGGGCAGGAAGCCGACCTCGTGGTCATCGCCCCCGCGACCGCCGATCTCATGGCGCGTGCCGCATCCGGCCGCGCGGACGATCTGCTCACCGCCACACTTCTGACCGCCCGATGTCCGGTCCTGTTCGCGCCCGCGATGCACACCGAGATGTGGGAGCACCCCGCCACCGTCGCGAACGTGGCCATGCTGCGCTCGTTCGGTGCGACCGTGATGGAACCCGCGTCGGGCCGGCTCACCGGAGCCGACACCGGTTCGGGCCGGTTGCCCGAGCCCGCGGAGATCTTCGGTCTCGCGACGCTGCTGCTGGAACGTCCCGACGCCCTGCCCCGCGACCTCGAAGGTCGCCGAGTCGTGGTGTCCGCGGGCGGAACTCGCGAACCCCTGGACCCGGTGCGGTTCCTGGGCAATCGCAGCTCCGGCAAGCAGGGCTACGCGATCGCGCGACTCGCCGCACAGCGCGGTGCACAGGTGACGCTCATCGCCGGCAATACCATCGGTCTGGAACCACCGGCCGCAGTCGAGGTCGTGCACGTGACCACCGCGGAGCAGTTGAAAATCGCGGTGGACAAGCACGCACTGGGCTCGGACGCGGTGATCATGGCCGCCGCGGTGGCCGATTTCCGACCGGTGAACGTGGCCGCGGCGAAGATCAAAAAGGGTGCGGACGAACCGAATTCGATCGAGTTGTCCAAAACCCCGGATATCCTCGCCGGCCTGGTGCAGACGCGCCGGGAAGGTCAGTTGCCGGGCACCACGATCGTCGGCTTCGCCGCCGAGACCGGTGACGAGCATGCGGATGTGCTCACCCACGCGCGATCCAAACTCGCGCGCAAGGGCTGTGACCTGCTGGTGGTCAATGCCGTTGGTGAAGGTAAGGCTTTCGAGGTGGACCACAACGACGGCTGGCTGCTCGGCGCCGACGGCACCGAGATCGCCCTGGACCACGGGTCCAAGGCACTGCTGGCGAGTCGGGTGCTGGACGCGCTCGGACCACTTCTGCGTTGAGGCGGAAGTTACGGCGTTCGGTGGGATCGGCGCGCTAGAGTCGATCCGAACTGTCTGAGTCACAATCCGTTCAATATCCAGAGCGTGCTCGCCCCCGCGGCGAACGGTTTGGAATAGTCTGAGACAAGGGGCTGTGCGGTAGCGCGGACGCGTCACCGTCGCAGGCCGATACGAGAAGAAAACCCGTTCAGGGAGAGGGAACAACTGTGCGCACGTCTGGCAGCCGCCTATTCACGAGTGAGTCCGTGACCGAAGGTCACCCGGACAAGATCTGTGATGCCATCAGCGATTCCATCCTGGACGCGTTGCTCGCCGCGGATCCCCGCAGCCGCGTCGCGGTGGAGACGATGGTGACCACGGGTCAGGTGCACGTGGCCGGTGAGGTCACCACCTCGGCGTACGCCGACATCCCGACCATCGTTCGCGAGAAGGTCCTGGAGATCGGATACGACTCCTCGGCAAAGGGTTTCGACGGCGCGTCCTGTGGCGTGAACGTCGCGATCGGCGCGCAGTCGCCGGATATCGCTCAGGGCGTGGACACCTCGCACGAGGCCCGGGTCGGCGGCGAGGACGACGCCATCGCCAAGCAGGGCGCGGGCGATCAGGGCCTGATGTTCGGCTACGCCACCATCGAGACCCCCGAGCTGATGCCGCTGCCGATCTCGCTGGCGCACAAGCTCTCTCGTCGCCTGACCGAGGTCCGCAAGTCCGGCGTGCTGCCGTACCTGCGCCCGGACGGCAAGACCCAGGTCACCATCGAGTACGACGGCCAGATCCCCAAGCGCCTCGACACCGTGGTCATCTCCACCCAGCACGCTGCCGATATCGACCTCGACAACCTGCTGACCCCGGACATCCGCGAGAAGGTCGTCGACTCGGTGCTCGCCGAGCTGCAGCTGCCCAACCCGCTGGACACCTCCGATGTGCGCCTGCTGGTCAACCCGACCGGCAAGTTCGTGCTCGGTGGCCCGATGGGTGACGCCGGCCTGACCGGTCGCAAGATCATCGTCGACACCTACGGCGGCATGGCCCGTCACGGTGGCGGCGCGTTCTCCGGCAAGGATCCGTCGAAGGTCGACCGCTCGGCCGCCTACGCCATGCGCTGGGTCGCCAAGAACGTCGTCGCGGCCGGTCTGTCCGAGCGCGTCGAGGTGCAGGTCGCGTACGCGATCGGCAAGGCCGCTCCGGTCGGGCTGTTCGTCGAGACCTTCGGCACCGAGAAGATCGACCCGACCAAGATCTCCGCGGCCATCGCCGAGGTCTTCGACCTGCGTCCCGGCGCGATCATTCGCGATCTGGACCTGCTCCGCCCGATCTACGCGCCCACCGCCGCGTACGGCCACTTCGGCCGTACCGACGTGGACCTGCCCTGGGAGCGCACCGACCGCGCCGAGAAGCTGCGCGCAGCCGCCGGTCTGTAATTGGCCGACACCCGTTCCTCGACGGCGGGAGCGCCGGGCTCATCGAGCCCCGCTCCCGCCGTTGCGGTTTCCGCACAGTCGGACGAGGGGCGTTCCGCCGCAGCCCGTTCCGGCGCGGCGGTGCCCTCCCCGCCGCCGTGTGAGGGTGAACGCCCGATCGCACGCGTCCTGCCGCTGCTCGAACCGGCCCACCTGGACCGCGATTTCGACTATCTCGTCCCCGACGACATGTCCGAGGCGGCCCAACCGGGTGTCCGAGTGCGAGTCCGCTTCTCCGGTCGCCTCGTCGACGGCTACATCCTCGAGCGCCTCGAAAAGTCCTCCCACACCGGCAAACTGGTCCGGCTGGACCGAGTCGTGTCCGCGGAACAGGTTCTCACCCCCGAAATCCTCCGGCTCGTCACCGCCGTGGCCCACCGCTACGCCGGCACCCGAGCCGACGTGCTGCGCCTGGCCATCCCGCCCCGCCACGCCCGCACCGAAGCCGAAGGCACCGAGCCCAAGCCCCCGCGCGCGAAGAAACGCAAAGCCAAATCCGCGCCGCTCGCGGTCGATCCCGGTGTCCCCCTGGAAGATCCGCGAACCGCCGACCCGGTGGACCTGGACGTCCCGGGCGATGCCGAACTCGTCCGGCACCCTCGATCCGTCGACGGTGCGCCGGCGAGCCCGCCCCGGATCGACCCGAGCGCCGCCCCTGCCGGCACCCCGGCGCGCCCCGACGAGGTATCCGAATCCGCCACGCCCGTCTCAGTATCCGGGATCGACGACGCGCCGGGCGCGACCGAGCCGGGAACAGTTCCCGCATCCGAAGAGATTTCGACGTCGCAGTCCCAGACAGCCGACTCGCGCTCCGGCGCACACGACCGGAACATCGCGAATTCCGCCGCCAACGAGGAAACCCGCGCCCACCCCGAATCCGGCGAACCGGGTTCCGGCGCAGCCGATTCCGACGCCACAGCGCGAGTTGTCGTGTCGGGCGCGTCCGAGTCGCATGCTCGTGCGACTGCCGGCCGTGGCGAGCGCGTCCCCGAGGTGCCCGGTGCGAGCGACGGTGGCGAACGTCATGACGTCGGCGACGAGCCAGACCGTAGCGAGGACGTGGGGGACGGCGGTGTCGACGGAGCTGCCGGGCCTGCCGCGCTCGGTGCCGAATCGAATGCCGACAAGGCGCGAACCTGGGAAGGGACAGCCGGGAGTCCGAATGTCCCCGTCGGTTCGGAGGATGACGAGACAACCGACACGGCAGTCGTTTCCGACGGAACGCCGGTGTTAGCGGACTCCGGTGTCGAGGAAGCCGTCGCGGCCGCCGCACCTGATGACGGAACGGCTGGCGGCACGGCGGAGCACGTGGCGATGGGGGAGATCGTGGGCGTGCCCACGGTGGGGGAGTGCTACCCCGGGTGGGGGCGGTACGCGCACGGGGTGTCGTTCCTGACGGCGGCGGCGGCCGGTCGGGCGCCTCGGGCGGCATGGCAGGCGTTACCGGGGGAGGACTGGGCGCGGCGGCTGGCGGAGTTGGCGGCCGTGGTGGCCGGGAGTGGGCGCGGGGTCATCGTGATGGTGCCGGACCAGCGGGATCTGGACCGGGTGCTGACGGAATGTGTTGCGCTGATGGGGGAATCGGCGGTGGGGCTGGCGGCTGGACTGGGACCCTCGGCGCGGTACCGGCGCTGGCTGGCGGCGCTGCGGGGGACCGCGAAGGTGGTGGTGGGGACTCGCAGCGCGGTGTTCGCGCCGGTGCGGGATCTCGGGCTCATCGCCATCTGGGATGACGGGGACGATACCTACGCCGAGCCTCGGTCGCCGTACCCGCATGCGCGGGAAGTGGCGATGCTGCGAGCGCACGAGACCGGGGCCGGATTCGTCGCGGGTGGATTCGCACGGACCGCGGAGATCCAGGCGGTCGTCGAATCCGGGTGGGCCCATGACCTTCTGGCCGAGCGATCCGTGCTCCGCGACGCCATGCCCCGGATCACCGCGCCGGGCGACACCGATCTCGCGATGGAACGAGATCCGATCGCCCGTGCGGTGCGCATTCCCGGTCTGGCGTTCCTGGCCGCGCGGCGCGCGCTGGCCGCGGGCGACTCGGTCCTGGTGCAGGTGCCCCGGCGCGGCTACATCCCGGCCCTCTCGTGTGCGAAATGCCGCACACCCGCCCGCTGTCGCCACTGCAACGGCCCATTGGCGCTGCCGGACGACAACTCCGGTACGGGAAAGCGCAACCGTGGCCCGGCTCGGCCGTCGGACGCCGCGGCGACGGAGTGGCGGCCCGATGGCTCCGCGGGTCAGGGAACTCGCCCGGTGGCTGGTGCGGGTGGGTATCCCAGCGCGGCGATTCGGGGCGCACAGGGTGCAGAGGCGCACAGTCCGGCCTGTAGGTGGTGCGGGATCGTGGAGGCCGCGTTCCGGTGCGGCGCATGCGGTTCCCGGGCGCTGCGGGCGGTCGTGATCGGTGCGGCGCGCACGGCCGAGGAGCTCGGTCGCGCCTTTCCCGGTGTGCCCGTGCGGGGTTCGGGCGGCGCGTCGATCCTCGACACGGTGCCCGAGGGGCCCCAGGTGGTGGTGGCGACCATCGGCGCCGAGCCCCGGGTGCCCGGCGGTTACGCGGTCGGAATGCTGCTGGACGGATGGGCCATGCTGGGCCGCGCCGATCTGCGCGCCGCCGAAGACGCCATGCGGCGCTGGATGTCCGCCGCCGCGCTGGTGCGTCCCACCGGGCAGGTGATCGTGATGGCCGAGCCCGCGCTGGCGGTCGTGCAGGCCCTGCTGCGCTGGGATCCGGTGGGCCACGCTCGCACCGAGCTCGACGAACGCTCCGAGGTTCGCTTCCCGCCGTCCGTGCGCCTGGCCGCGATCGACGGCACCACCGAGTCGATCGCCGAATTGCTCTCCGAGGCACAGCTTCCCGAGATCGTCGAGGTGCTCGGCCCGGTGCCGCTTCCACCCGGGGCCCGCAAACCCTTCAGCGGCGGCGATTCTCCCGCCGAAGTCGAACGCATGATCCTGCGCGTCGACCGGGCGCACGGCGCCGGGCTCTCCCGTGCCCTCGCGGCGGCCCAGGCGGTCCGCAGCACCCACAAATCCGATGCCCCCCTTCGTGTACAGATCGACCCCATCGACATCGGCTGACCGGACGGCGGCGTGGGCCTCGTGCTGATCGCCGCACGAGGCGCGCCGCGCCGAAATGCCCTGTCCGCATTGCGGTTCCGAGGTCGGGATCGATCACGACACGATGGCCGCCGCGCCGCCCTTCCCCGTTCGGACCCTTTCGGCCTCCGATCGGAACCGGCAGCATCCAGTCGCCGTGTGGCTCGTATCGAGATCTCGTGGGGGCACGCGGGACTCACCTACGGCGAGCCTGCCGACAGCGGCCCGCCCGCGAATACTTCGGCCCGGGATCGGACCCGAGACATTCGCGGGCGGTGGTGTCCTCGCTCAGCGGTACGCGGGGATATTGCGCTGAGCCCAGTCGGCGTAGCTGGTCGCGGGGCGGCCGAGTACACGCTGCACGTCACCGCTGACCTGTTGTTCGGCGGCGGTCGGTGTGCCGAGAATCTCCAGGGTGTGGTCGGCGACCGATTCCGGCATGAACCGCAGCATGTTCACCCGTGCCTGATCGCGGGTCAGCTCCACGAAGTTCAGCGGTTCACCGAGCGCGGCGGCGAGCGCCTCGGCCTGTGCGCGGGGAGTCACGGCTTCCGGGCCGGTCACCGTGTAGGCCTGGCCGTTGTGCCCGTCCTGGGTCAACGCCGCGGCGGCCACCGCCGCGATATCGGCGGGATCGACCACCGGCAACCCGACGTCGCCGAACGGCGCGAAGACGGTGCGCTGGGTGCGCACCGGTTCGATCCAGGCGTAGGTATTGGCGGCGAAAGCCCCCGGCCGCACCGAGGTCCACTCCAGATCCGATGCGGCGAGCGCCCTGTCGAACGCGATGGTGCGGGCGTACCCGCCACTGTCCGGCCGTGTCACCGCACCCTGTGAGGAGACGAACACCACGCGTCGAACACCCGCTGCCGCGACGGCGTGCAGTACTCGCTCGGGCTCCGGCCCGGACACCAGTTGGGGTCCGGTGATCAGCAGGAACAGCGCCTCGGCCCCCGCGACCGCCGCGCTCAGCTGCTCCAGGTCGCCGATGTCCGCCCGGCGGTGCTCGACACCCGGCGGCAAATCCACCGGCTTCTCCCCACGCGATATCGCGACCACCTTCTCTCCGGCTTCCGCGAGGGTCCGCACCAGAACACTGCCGACATTGCCCGTCGCACCGGTTACCGCGATCATCCGTCTCACTCCTGAGTTAGTTGACTGACTAAATTGCCGAGTCGAACGATAGGGCACTTCACCGGGCGTTGTCTATAGTTAGTTGTGTGACTAACTCAGAACCTCGTGCGCGTATCGCCGGGGCGGGCAAGCGTGAGCGTCTGGCCGAGGCGGCCGCGACGGTGTTTCACCAGCAGGGCGTGGAGAAGACGACTATCGCCGATATCGCGCGCGCGGCCGAGGTGCCGCTGGGAAACGTCTACTACTACTTCAAGACCAAGGACCAGCTGGTCCAGGCCGCGATCGGCGCGCACGCGCGTACGGCCGGGGAGATCATCGCGGCGCTCGAGCAACTCGACGAACCGGGGGAGCGGCTCCGGGCGCTGGTGCGCGGATGGGTCGCACAGCGCGAGCTCGCGGTGCGATTCGGTTGTCCCTCGGGCACTCTCGCGACCGAGTTGGACAAACGCGCCGACGGCCTGGATCGGGAGCTGGCGGAGGTCATGCGCGGCCTGCTGGGCTGGATCGAGGCGCAGTTCGCCGCGCTGGGTCGCGCGGACGCGCGCGAGCTGGCCGTCGCACTGCTGGCCTCGTATCAGGGGATTTCGCTGCTCGCCAACACCTTTCGCGATCCGGAGATGATGGCGAACGAAGGTGCGCGCCTGGAACGCTGGATCGATTCCCTGCGCTGAGCGCTCCGTGATCGCGCGTGCTCGCACGCGACGTCGGGTGCCCGGTGGTGGTGACCCGCCGCTCGCCCGGAGGCGGGCGGACGGGCCGAGTCGACGAGCGCCGATCGTGGTGTGCGGCAGCTGTTCTCGCGCCTCAGCTGCTCACCGTGTGCGCGGCGCGCGCACTCCAGCGCCGATCCTCGCGCACGATGCGCACCGGATGCGCGAAGCACGCGCTGATGTGCTCGGTGGTGATCACCTCGTCGACCGGTCCGGCGGCGATCGCATGTCCGTCGCGCAGCAGCATGGCGTGCGTCGTGCCCGGCGGCAGTTCCTCCAGGTGGTGGGTCACCAGCACGGACGCCAGCTCCGGATGCGCGTGCTGCAGCACGTCCATGCGCTCCAGAAGTTGTTCCCGCCCTGCGAGATCCAGTCCGGTGGCGGGTTCGTCCAGCAGCAGCAGCCGTGGGCTGGGCATGAGGGCCCGGGCGATGAGCGCCCGTCCGCGCTGACCCTGCGACAGGATCGGCCAGGCCGCGTCCCGGCGGTGCTCGAGCCCCAGCATGTCGATCAGTCGGTCGGCCTCGGCGGACTGCGCGGGGGTCGGTTCCCAGCGGGGAACGAGCGCGGCGGTATTGGTGATCCCGGTGAGCACGACCTCGTGCACCGTCAGCGGTCCGCTCGGGGTGTGCCGGGGATCGACGTGCCCGATGGCGGTGCGCAGCGCGCGCATGTCGACCCGTCCGAGCTGATGCCCGAGCACCCGCACCGCACCCCGGGTCGGATGTTCGAACGCGCCCAGCATACGCAGCAGGGTGGTCTTGCCCGCTCCGTTGGGTCCCAGCAGCGCCCAGTGCTCGCCCGCCCGCACGGTGAGGCGAACGCCCTGCAGGATGGTGTTTCCGTCCCGCACGACATCGACCGCATCGACCTGGAGAACCGGGGAATCCGTCATGCCCCCACGGTAGCAACTCATCAGACAAGTTGAGGAGTGAGATCCATCGCCGGGTCCGCGGAAGATCGGCTCGGTACTGTTGCGGTATGGCGATCGAGGCGGTTCTCTTCGACTATTCCGGCACGCTTTTCCGATTGGAGGAGCCGGCCCTGCGGGAGGTGGAACTGACCGCCGAGGACGGCAGGCCGTTCGACACCCACGAGGTCGCCGAGGTGATGCGCCGCATGACCGCACCGGTGGAGCAGTTCGTCACCTTCGACGAGGCCGGTCAATTCGCTTGGGACAACCGGGATCTCGATCCCGGCCAACATCGCACCGCCTATCTGCAGGTGCTGGAGAAGTCCGGCGTGCCGGTCACCTCCGCCCATCGCCTCTACGACCGACTGCTCGAGCCGCTGGCCTGGACCCCGTATCCCGACACCGGCGATGTATTGCGCGCCCTGCACGAGAGTGGTCGGCGGATCGCCGTGGTCAGCAATATCGCCTTCGATTTCCGTCCGGCCTTCACGACTCGGGGCTGGGACCGCTATGTCGATGTGTTCACCCTGTCCTTCGAGGTCGGCGCGATGAAGCCGGATCCGCGCATCTTCCGATCCGCGCTCGATCACCTCGGTATTGCCGGGGAGAACGCCCTGATGGTGGGCGACAGTGCCGAGGCCGACGGTGGCGCGACCGCGCTGGGCTGCGAGTTCGCGCTGGTCGAGGCGCTGCCGACGTCGGATCGCCCCGATGCTCTGCGCGCCGCGGTGGCCCGGCACGGTCTGATCCCAGCCCGCCCCTGAACCCGCAGGTCAATCCGTTTGTGACGCGCATCACTTTGCTGTAGATGCATTGCCGATATATCGTCGATACAAGCAAGAGGAACGACAACCTCTTGATCGACAACACAGCCTCAGGAGGCACACCATGGAACACATGGACAACACAGAGCGGGGTCGCGGACCCTGGCGGCGGCGACTCGTGGAAGAGCAGCAGGGCCCCGAACATCCGCGTTTCCGGCGCGGCGGCCCGCGTGGACACGACGGTCCGCGTGAGCACGGCCCGCATCGGCACGGCCACGGCCGTGGCTTCGGTCCCGAATTCGGTCCGGGCGGCTTCGGCCCCGGCGGCTTCGGCGGCCCGGGATTCGGTCGCGGTCGCGGCCGGGGTGGACGTGGCCGCCGTGGCGACGTCCGCGCGGCGATTCTGCTTCTGCTGCAGGACAAGCCGATGCACGGCTACGAACTGATCCAGCAGATCCGCGAGCGCAGCGAGGACGTCTGGCGTCCGAGTCCGGGGTCCATCTACCCCGCGCTGGCACAGCTCGAGGACGAGGGCCTGGTCATCATCGAGAAGGTGTCCGGTCGAAAGACCGCCAAACTCACCGAATCCGGCACCGCCTATGTCGAGGAAAATCGCTCCGACCTGGGTGATCCCTGGCAGGAGGTCAAGGACGGCGTGGGTGATCAGGCACTGGATCTGCGCGGTCTGATCGGCCAGCTCATGGGCGCCGCCGCACAGGTCGCCTCGGTCGGTTCGCCGGCTCAGGCAGCCAAGGCCGCGGAGGTCCTCACCGAGGCTCGCCGCGCCCTCTATCGGATCCTCGCCGAAGACGACACACCCGAAAAGTAATGGCGTCGAAACGCCCCGTCGCGCTGGAAAATTCGATGCTCGAGCGGCCATTATTGTGAAATGGCACAGAAGCGCCCCATGGATCACAGTGACATGGGACAGACGGGGAGCCGGAAGGGTCGATCGGCGCTGCGCCGCGTCGCGCCGGCGGGGGTATTGGCTTCGGCCGCAGTGGTGCTCGGGGCCGCATTGGTGATCGGGGTGGGGGCCGCCCCGATCGGCACGGGGATCGCCGCAGCCGATCCGATCGCTCGACCGGCTGCCGTTCCTCTCGACCCCGGACCGCCGCAGACCGACCATCTGGCGGCGGCCAGATATCTCAGACAGCACCCGGACGCCGCACCGGAGGGCACGAACGATTTCGGCTGCACGCCGAGCGCCGAGCATCCGCGTCCCATCGTGCTCGCGCACGGCACCGATTCCTCGGCCTACTCCGATTACTCGGGGATCGGGCCGAAGCTGGTCCAGGCCGGGTTCTGCGTGTTCGCCCTGAACTACGGCGGTAAAGCGGGCGGCAAGAGCTACGGCACCGAGGACGTGTGGGCAAGTTCCGCGCAGATCGGCGCGTTCGTCGATACGGTGCTCGCGGCCACCGGAGCGAGTCGGGTCGACATGGTCGGCTTTTCCCAGGGTGCGAGCGTCACCCGCTACTACATCAACAGACTCGGCGGCGCGGCGAAGGTCGGCCAGTGGGTCGGACTCGCCTCGCCGAGCTACGGCGGCATCATGTACGGGCTGGTTCCGGTCGCGCAGAAGGCGCCGTTCATCTTCACGCTCGCCGAGATGGCCTCCTCGGTCGCCGCGATCCAGCAGGCCGCGGGTTCGCCGTTCATCACCGAGCTCAATGCCGGGAGTGACACGGTGCCCGGTGTGCGCTTTACCACCATCGGCAGCAGGGTGGATGAGATGATCCAGCCGAATTCGAACATCGCGCTGCACGGCGAGGGCGCGAGGAATCTGGTGCTGCAGGACTACTGCTCGATCGATCTGACCGGGCATTTCCACATGGTCTACGACCCGTATGTGCAGCAGATGGTGGTCAATGTGCTCGATCCCGAGCACGCCGTGCAACCCCCGTGCGTGAAGGTCGAACTGGGCACCGGAATCGCCGAGGTGGTCGAGGCGGCGCATTCCTGATCAGGACGGTCCCGGGCATCCGTAAAATGAGGCGACCGTATTCGTTCGCTATCGGGAGCCGCCCGTGACCATCCAGCCTGTCCGCCTGTTCGGCGATCCGATCCTGCGCGCTCGCGCGGCGGAGGTCGAGACGTTCGATCGAGAGGTGCGCCAGCTGGTCACCGACCTCACCGACACCATGTACGAGAGCGGCGGGGTCGGAATCGCGGCGCCGCAGATCGGGGTCGGGCTGCGGGTCTTCGTGTACGACACCGGGGACGCGCAGGGGCACCTGATCAATCCGGTGTTCGAGGTGGAGGGCGAGCAGACCCAGACCGGCCCCGAGGGCTGTCTGTCGATCCCCGGGGTGCGGCACGACGTGACCCGGCCGCTGACCGTGCAGGTGAGCGGCGTGGACATGGACGGCAATCCGGTGCGATTCCGCGCCGAGGGGCTGCTGGCCCGCTGCGTACAACACGAGACCGACCACCTCGACGGAGTACTGTTCCTGCAGCGCCTCGAGCCCGACCTGCGCAAGGACGCGATGCGTACGCTTCGCGAATCCGCTTGGTTCACACGGGGAATCACGGTGCTCGCGGCATCCGAGATCGGCAATCGCCGCGCCCCCTCCGCCGCGCAGGAACGGAGTCGCTGATGCGTCTGGTATTCGCGGGAACACCCGAACCGGCGGTGCCGTCGCTGAAGCGGCTCATCGAATCCGGGCGGCACGAGGTGGTCGCGGTGGTGACCCGGCCCGACGCGGTGGCCGGACGCGGTCGCAAGATCACTCGCTCGCCGATCGGGCAGCTGGCCGACGAGCACGGGATTCCCGTGTTCACCCCGCGCCGCCCGTCCGAGCCCGAATTCGTCGAGCAGCTCACCGCACTGGCCCCTGACTGCTGTCCGGTCGTGGCCTACGGTGCGCTGCTGCCCGAATCGGTGCTCGCGATTCCGCGCCACGGCTGGATCAACCTGCATTTCTCCCTGCTGCCCGCCTGGCGTGGTGCGGCTCCCGTGCAGGCGGCCGTGCTCGCCGGTGACGAGTTCACCGGTGCGTCCACCTTCCTGATCGAGAAGGGCCTGGACACCGGCCCGGTCTTCGGCACCATCACCGAGAGGATCGCCATCACCGACACGTCGGGCAGTCTGTTGCAGCGGCTCGCCGAGAGTGGCGCGCACCTGCTGGAATCCACCCTCGACGGGGTGCAAGACGGTGTCGTGCACGCTGTTCCGCAGCCGCTGGACGGAATCTCCTACGCCCCCAAGGTGGAAACCGAGGCCGGTCGCCTGCGCTGGGACGAACCCGCGCTCGCGGTCTTCCGCCGCTCGCGCGCGGTCACCCCCGCGCCGGGCGCGTGGACCGAATTCGACGGCAAGCGCCTCAAACTCGGACCTGTCGAGATGGTCGAGGAGGTGCTGCCCGAGCGCACCATCGACGTGCGCAAGACCGGCGTCTTCATCGGCACCGCCACCACCGCGGTCCGGCTCGGTGAAGTCCAGCCCCCGGGCAAACGCATGATGCCCGCCCTGGACTGGGCCCGTGGCGCCCGCATCGAGGCCGGCGCGGTGGTCGAATGAGCCGCCCCGATCGCGACCGCGACGACGAACCCCGCCGCACCGGCACGCCGAACACCGGCGGCGGCCGTCCTGCCCGAAACTCCGACTCCCGCAGCACATCTGCCTCACGCTCCGGCTCCGGTGACCGCGCCCGCGGTGACTCCGCCCGGTCCGGCCGCCCCCATCAGGGCGACAACCGCCCCGATCGCGGATCCCGCCCCACCGGCGCGACCCGCGACGCCGAGGGCGGTCGCGACCGCGACCGCCCTGCCGCACAGGGCGATCAACGCCGCGCCGGCCGAGTCTCCGACGGTGAACGTCGCGCCCCGGCCAAGTTCGACTGGCGAGGCAGCAAGAACCGCCCGTCCGCCAAGAACGACGGCGGCAACCGGAACCCGTCCACCGGCGGCACGTCGGTGAGCCGTGCCGACCAGCCCGGCGGCGCCCGAGACAGCGGATCCCGGCCCCGATCGAGCACCGCACACGATCGCCCCCGAGGCGCGTCGGACGGCCCCGCCCGCGGCAGCGACTCTCGTGGCGCCGGAAGCTGGAATCGTCCGAGCGGCGATCGGGGCGATACCCGAGGCGCTCGCGACGGTGGCTCGGATCAACCCGCCCGCCGGGGAGATACGGTGCGCGGCAACGAGTCCCGTGGCGCCGCAGCCTCGACTCGTTCGAGTGGCGATCGGCACCGTGATGGCGGTGGGTCCGGTCCGTCGACCGGGGATCGTGCCGATGCTGTGCGCGCGGACGGGTCGCGTGGCGCATCTGACGGTGGCACCCGTGACCAGTCGAACGGCGGCCAGGCGGCAGGGACGCGGGGAGGCGACTCCGGTGGCGATCGAACCCGCACCCGGGATGCTCGCGACGGTGGCGTGGAGCAGCCGGGCGATCGGGCTCGGGGTGGGCGGGCCGAGAGCTCGTCGACCACGAGTGCCGGTGGCAAGGGTGGCCCGGCCAAGAAGGCGAAGGGGGACAGGGGCGCGGCGGGTGCTGGGCGCAAAGCCTCGGCCGGCGGTGCTCGGAAGGTGGAGCAGGTTCCCGATGGGGGCGATCCGGTGCGGGCCGTCGCGCGCGATGTGCTCCGGGCGGTGCGGGAGCGGGATGCGTACGCGAATCTGGTGCTGCCGGGGCTGCTGCGGGAGCGGCGGATCAGTGGCCGCGACGCGGCGCTCGCCACCGAGCTGACCTATGGGGCGGCTCGAGCGCAGGGGCTGCTGGACGCGGTGATCGAGTCGGGCGCGGGACGGCCGATCGCGGACATCGATGGCGGCCTGCTGGATTCGCTGCGGCTCGGGACGTATCAGATGCTGCGGACCCGGATCGGGGCGCACGCCGCCGTCGACACCTCCGTGGCGATGGTGCGGGCCGAGTTCGGTGTGGGGCGTGCGGGGTTCGTCAACGCCGTGCTGCGCCGCGTGGCCGAGCGCACGCCGCAGGAGTGGATCGAGACGCTCGCGCCGAAGGATCCGCTGGGGCGCTTGGCATTCGAGTACGCGCATCCGGTCTGGATCGCGCAGGCGTTCGCCGACGCGCTGGGCGCCCGGGCCGGTGAACTGGCCGACGTGCTGGCCGCCGACGACGCGCGCCCGGCGGTGCACCTGGTGGCCCGCCCGGGCGAAATCAGTTCCGAGGAACTGGCTTTGGTTACCGGTGGCGAGGAAGGCCGCTGGTCCCCGTACGCGGTGTACCTCGACGGTGGTGACCCGGCCAAACTGGAACCCGTCCGCGACGGCATGGCCGCCGTCCAGGACGAGGGCAGCCAACTCGTGGCGCTGGCCGTCACCCGCGCACCCCTGCAGGGCCCCGACGGCGGTCACTGGCTCGACCTGTGCGCCGGTCCCGGCGGCAAGACCGCGCTGCTCGGTTCGATCGCCGATATCGACGGCTTCCGCGTCGACGCCGTCGAACCCGCCGAGCACCGTGCGCAATTGGTCCGCCAGACCACCCGCGGCATGCCGGTCGAGGTGCATGTGGTCGACGGCCGCGACAGCGGTCTCACCCCCGGGTACGACCGGGTCCTGGTCGACGCCCCGTGCACCGGTCTCGGCGCTCTGCGCCGCCGTCCGGAGGCCCGCTGGCGCCGCCAGCCTTCCGACGTCCGGGAACTGGTCACTCTGCAGCGCGAATTGCTCTCCGCCGCATACGATCTGGTCCGCCCCGGCGGTGTGGTCGTCTACTCCACCTGTTCGCCCCACCTCCCGGAAACGGTGTCGGTGGTCGCGGACATGGTTCGCAGAACGGGTGCCGAACAGCTCGACACCCGCGAATTGCTGCCCGGCGTACCGGATCTCGGTGACGGGCCCGGCGCGCAGCTGTGGCCGCACCGCCACGGCACCGATGCCATGTTCCTGGCCGCCCTGCGCAAACCCCTTCAGTCGCAGTAACTCCGACCGCTGCCGTGCCCTCGGGGCACGGCAGCGGATCAGGGTTCGGCACGCCGAGGGCATCGCTTCCCCGGCCTTTTCCGGTGCGCCACGGTCGAGTCCGATGCGTCCCGCTCTTCTCGGGATCGGCGCTGCCTCCGGACGCGGCGGGCGTCCCGAATGCCGCAGGTTCCGCTGCTACGGCTTCACGATGTTGCCCGCATCCGTGCCAGGTGCAGGCGATGCGGGCTGCCGCGTCTACGCCCGCCGGATCCGCTTCCGGAGATGCGGTCGCGTATCCCGGAGCGACCAGGGCCGCTCAGCTCACTCCCTGGTCGTCTGCTCCCGCAGCCGGGCAAGGGTTTTGGCCAGAATGCGAGAAACGTGCATCTGCGAGATACCCATTTGCTGGGCGATCTGGGTCTGGGTCATGGACTCGAAGAAGCGCATGGTGAGGATGCGGCGTTCGCGCTCGGGGAGCCCGGCCAGCAGCGGGCGGATCGCCACGTACTCCTCGACCCGATCGAACTGGGATTCCTCCTCGCCGAGCGTGTCCAGGAGGGACGCCTCGGTGTCCCGCCCCACCGACACCGCGTCGATGGAACTGGGCTGGTAGGCGTTTCCGGCGATGACCGCCTGGGTGACCTCGTCGGGATCGATCTCGAGCGCCGCCGCGATCTCCTTGGCGGTGGGGGAGCGACCCAGCTGCTGTGAGAGCGCGTCGATGGCCGAGCCGATGCGCAGGTGGGTTTCCTTGACACGCCGGGGAACTCGCATGGCCCACGTGTTGTCGCGGAAGTACCGGCGGACCTCACCCATGATGGTCGGCACGGCGAAGGACAGGAAGTTGGACCCGCGGGTCACGTCGAACCGGTCCACCGCGTGCACCAGGCCGACCCGCGCCACCTGGGTGAGGTCGTCGAAGGGTTCACCGCGCCCACTGAACTTGCGGGCGATGTGGTCGGCGAGCGGGATGCAGCGATGGATCAGCTGATTGCGAATCGCGGCGCGGCGCGCCGAGTCGGGCTCGGCGGCGGAGAGTTGCTCGAAAAGCCCTGCCACGTCGTCGTATCCGGAGCTGCGCGAGACCTCCTCGACGACCTCCTCGGCCTCTTCGGGAGCGACCGCCTCCTCCGCGTCGGCTTCGCGCGTCTCCGCACTCGCGTCCTCGGGCACACCGCTCTCGACATCGGGTTCGGGCTTCGGCGAGTCGGATGGTTCGAACACGGTGTCTTCCTCCGGCACTACGCCTTCCCCCGGCCGCGCCGGAATTCCACCGATGTCGGGTATCCGGAGATTGCCGGGTCGAAGGCGCCCTGAGTCGCCGTCACCTCATCGGAGAGGGTGCGCAGCACGTGCCAGCCGAAGCTGCGCTGATCGGGTATGCCCTCGGCATGGGCGATACCGCTGACCTGAACCACCAGATCGGTGTCCCCGACGGTGAACCGGCACTGCAGTGTGGTGTCGGGAGCGGCCAGGGCGATGATCGTGGAGGCCGCCTCGTCGACGGCGAGCCGGATGTCGGCCACCTCGTCGAGAGTGAAATCGCTGAGTAGCACCAGGGTTTCGGCGAGGCCGCGAACGATGGGCAACTGGGAGACGGATGCGGCGACACCGATCTCGACCGGTGTGGCACGCAGCCCTTGTTCCGCCGAAATGTTGATCACCCTGTAGAGGCTACCCATTCCGTAGCGCCGCAATCAGCGCAATGGCAGCGATCGGCCGCATCGGGTCCGGGATAGACTGCCGCCCGTGTGCACCTCTTCCTCGTCGTTCCACCGTCCGGCGCCGATGATCGCCCCCTCCATCCTTTCCGCCGACTTCGCGCGTCTCGGTGAGGAAGTCGAAGCCATCGAGGGCGCCGATTGGGTGCACGTCGATGTGATGGACAACCACTTCGTCCCGAACCTCACCCTGGGTCTGCCGATCGTGCAGAGCCTGCTGAAGGTGACCGATATCCCACTCGACTGCCACCTCATGATCGAGGATCCCGAGCGCTGGGCGCCGGGTTACGCGGAGGCGGGCGCCTACAACGTCACCTTCCACGCCGAGGCGACCGACAACCCCCTCGCGGTGGCGCGTGATATTCGCGCCGCGGGTGCGAAGGCCGGGCTCTCGGTCAAGCCGAACACCCCGATCGAGCCGTACCTCGAGATCCTGCGCGAATTCGACACACTGCTGGTCATGTCGGTGGAGCCCGGGTTCGGCGGCCAGTCGTTCATCGAGCACGTGCTCGACAAGGCGCGCAAGGTCCGGCGTCTGGTGGATGCGGGCGAACTGCGTCTGGTCGTGGAGATCGACGGCGGCATCAATATGGACACCATCGAGCAGGCCGCCGAGGCCGGTGTCGACTGCTTCGTCGCGGGTTCGGCCGTGTACGGGACCGCCGACCCCGCCGCAACGGTGGAAACGTTGCGGCAGAAGGTCATTGCGGTCGAAGCCGCCCGATAGGGCTCAGCGGCCGGTACGGCTCAGCGGCCCAGCAGGGCGTCGATCACCGATTCCACCGGCGGCACCGTGCTGACGGTCTCCGGTGCCTGGATCCAGGTGCGATATCCCGTCCGCTCGTCGTCGGCGGACGGGAGCACCACCTGCGCGCCCGGGCAGGCGACGGTGGCGTACAGGCGGAACAGCGCCGCGGCCGTGGACTTGTTCAGCGTCTCGGGGCGGATCGGCCCGGTGATGAAGGTCCAGCGCCGCGCGCGCGGATGGTGCACGACCGGTCCGGCGAGTTCGGCCTGCCCGAGCCGCTGCTGCACGCGTTCGCCGAGTTCGGCGGGCATCGTGATGGCCCCGTACCGGCTGCCTATCTCCAAGAGGATGTGACGCGACGTCGGATCGATCGAGGCCGGCAGGTGAAATTCGCGGCGGTACCGCACACAGCGGACTTCGAGCGTCGTATCGAGAAACGTGGTCACGCTTCACTCCCAATTGTGTATGTCGTCCACCTGGTTCCGGCCCCGCGCGCAGACCAGCCTCGGCGAGGTTCGGCGTGCTGCGTGATCGCCCGAGCTCGAGGTGGTGGCGGGCGGCGGAAACGGTTCTGCGTTGAACTGCGTGCGGTGCGGTTGCAACTGTGCGTGCAGTGAAGTTGAACTGCGGGAATCAGCTGCATAACAATATTGCGTCCATTTTCGCTCCCGCGCAAGATTCTGGTGTAAGCGAGTCGCGATATGGGTAAGAACTCGCCGCTTCCCGGCACCCGGTAATTCGGTCAGACGCGAAATTCTCGCATTTCAATTGGCGGAGCCATCTAATTCACTGCCTATTTAGCCAATTAGTCTGCTTAGTCGGCTTTCTGATGTCCGGCGGTATCGAACGCTCCAGTGAACAAGGCCGCATGTCGCTTACGGCGCGGCGTCGTTAGGCTGAAGGGGACATCCTGTCATCGGGAATACCGCCGGTGGCCCGGGCTGTTGGCGCAATCGGCGGGCCCGGCACGCGGGCCGAGTACGGAGAGGCAGGGCATGTTCACAGGCATCGTGGAGGAGCTGGGCGAGATCGTCGCCACCGAGCAACTGGCCGATGCGGCCCGTCTCACCATTCGCGGCCCCCTGGTCACCTCCGATGCCGGACACGGCGACTCGATCGCGGTCAACGGCGTCTGCCTGACCGTGGTCGACCAGCAGGTGGCCGGCGACGTCTTCACCGTCGACGTCATGGCCGAGACCCTGAACCGTTCCAGCATCGGCGCTCTGGACGTCGGCTCCCGCGTCAACCTCGAGCGCGCGGCCGCGGTCAACAGCCGCCTCGGCGGCCACATCGTGCAGGGTCACGTCGACGGCACCGGCACCGTGCTCTCCCGCACCCCGTCCGAGAACTGGGAGGTGGTGCGAATCTCGTTGCCCGACAGCATCGCCCGTTACGTCGTGGAGAAGGGTTCGATCACCGTCGACGGCATCTCCCTGACGGTCTCGGGTCTGGGCCTGGGTGAGGAGGCCGCCGCGGACGGCAGCAAGGACTGGTTCGAGGTCTCGCTCATCCCCACCACCCGGAACCTCACCACGCTCGGCTCCGCCCCTGTCGGCACGACCGTGAACCTCGAGGTCGACATCATCGCCAAGTACGTCGAACGACTCGTGTCGCGGGGCTGACCCGCCGGGCCCAACCCGCCCGACGCAGCCGGTAACGGCGCAAATCCGGCGCTGGCTTACTGTAGGTGAGCACCTAAATTGGAGATGGAGCACAACAGACGTGACCAGGTTCGACAGCATCGAGCGCGCAGTCGCCGACATCGCCGCCGGTAAAGCCGTCGTAGTCGTCGACGACGAGGGCCGGGAGAACGAGGGCGACCTCATCTTCGCGGCGGAGAAGGCGACCCCCGAACTGGTGGCCTTCATGATCCGCTACACCTCCGGTTACATCTGTGTCCCGCTCACCGGTGACGACTGCGACCGTCTGGGCCTGCCGCCCATGTTCGCGGTCAACCAGGACAAGCACGGCACCGCCTACACCGTCTCGGTCGATGCGCGCGAGGGCATCAGCACCGGTATCTCGGCCGCCGACCGTGCCACCACCATGCGGGTGCTCGCCGATCGCCAAGCCAAGTCCGACGATCTGACCCGCCCGGGTCACGTGGTTCCGTTGCGGGCCAAGGACGGTGGCGTCCTACGCCGGCCCGGCCACACCGAAGCCGCCGTCGATCTGGCGCGGATGGCCGGGCTCAGCCCCGCGGGCGTCATCTGCGAGATCGTCAGCCAGAAGAACGAAGGCGATATGGCGCGCACCGAGGAGCTGCGCGTCTTCGCCGACGAACACGATCTGGCCTTCATCTCGATCGCCCAGATGATCACCTGGCGGCGTCGCAACGAGAAGCACGTGGAGCGCGTGGCCGAGGCCAAGCTGCCCACCGAGTACGGCGATTTCAAGGCCATCGGCTACAAGAGCGACTACGACGATTCCGAGCACGTGGCCCTGGTCATGGGTGACGTCGCGGGCGCGAACGGCGTGGACGTGCTGGTTCGAGTGCATTCGGAATGCCTCACCGGTGACGTGTTCGGGTCGCTGCGCTGCGACTGCGGCCCGCAGCTCAACGCCGCCATGCAGATGGTGTCCGACGAGGGCCGCGGCGTGGTGCTGTACATGCGCGGGCACGAGGGTCGCGGCATCGGCCTGATGCACAAACTGCAGGCCTACCAGGTGCAGGACGAGCTCGACCTGGACACCTACGACGCCAACATCAAGATCGGTCAGCCCGCGGACGCCCGTGACTACGGCACCGGCGCACAGATTCTGGCCGATCTCGGCATCACCTCCATGCGTCTGCTGACCAACAACCCGGACAAGCGCGCCGGACTCGAGGGCTACGGCCTGAGCATCACCGAGCGGGTCGCCATGCCGCTGCGCGCGAATTCCCACAATCTGCGGTACCTGCGCACCAAGCGTGATCGGATGGGCCACGACCTGGTCGGCCTGGACGATCTCGACCTGGGCGAAACCGCGAACTGACCTACGAGAAGGGCGGAAACCGATGAGCGGTACCGGCGTACCGACATTCGAGCTCGCCGATGCCAAGCACCTCAAGCTGGGCATCGTCGCATCGCGCTGGCACACCACGATCTGCGATGCGCTCGTCGCCAATGCCGTGCAGACCGCACAGGACGCCGGCGTCACGGACATCACGGTGGTGCGGGTCGCCGGTGCGATGGAGTTGCCGGTGGTGGCGCAGGCGCTGGCCCGCAGCCATGACGCGGTGGTCGCGCTCGGCGTCGTGATCCGCGGTGGCACACCGCATTTCGAGTACGTGTGTGATTCGGTCACCGCCGGTCTGACCCGGGTGTCGCTGGACGAGAGCACCCCCGTCACCAATGGCGTGCTCACCGTCGACACCGAGGAGCAGGCCCTGGACCGTGCGGGCCTGCCCGGCGCGGCCGAGAACAAGGGCGAGCAGGCCGCGGCCGCCGCGCTCGATGCGGCCCTGACCCTGCGCGAGCTCGCCCAGACCGTCTAGTCATGCCCGTCGTCCGGATCTGGAAGCGAGACGGCGGTTCTCCGGAACCGCCGCTCGACCCTGCCGCCGAATCGAAGGCCGGTGAACCCGAAGTGCCCGCCACGGAACACGAGTCAGCATCCGATGCCGAATCCACCGGTGCCCCATCGGTATCGGGTCCGGTCTCGGCCCGGGGCCGGGCGGCATCCCCCGAATGGGACCTGGAGGTGCGGCCCAAACGCGCGGTGATGACCGCGCGGATCGTGGCGTCGCTGCTGGCCGCGGTATTCGTCATCGGCGGTGTCTTCCTGCGCTCCGATTCGACCGGCGTGAACTTCCGGATCGCCGATCAGCTGGCCATGATCGGCATCGGACTGCTGCTCGCGGGCGGCGTGCTGATGCTCACCAGGCCGCGCGTGCGGGTCGGCGCCCGTGGCGTCGTGGTGCGCAATATTCTGGGCGACAACGAATTCCAGTGGAAGGACGTGCGAGGCATCTCCTTCCCGGACAAGAAGTCCTGGGCACGACTGGAATTGGCACACGATGAATACGTACCGATGATGGCGATCCGCTCCAACGACAAGCTCTACGCGGCCGCGGCCATGGATCGCTTCCGTGAGCTCGGCGCCGAATACACCCGGGACAACGCTGCCTGAGTAGGCGTTCGGCGAGCCTGCAGGCGGAGACCCGAGCGTCCCCGCGGCTGGAAGCTCGGATGCGCACCGGCCGGTTCACCGGTACCGATGTGGCCCACCACCGTCATGGGTGGTGGGCCACATCCGTGTTCGAGCCGGGACCTGGCGCGCTGCCTCGCCCCGGGGTCAGCGCTGGTTGTCTCCCATGACCGCGCCCTCACGCCGTGGATCCGCGCCGCCGGTCCAGCCCTTGTCCTCACGCACCAGGGCCGACAGCCCACTCGATTGCGGAGCCACCGAGACCTGATGGCCGAGTTCGCGCAGGCGCAGCACGAGCGGATCGTGATCGCCCTTGTCGGTGGCGTCGATGACGGGGTCCTCGCCGCCGACGTTGGTGATGGGGGAGTTGGCCGCGCCGAAGGCAACCAGGGATACCGCCTGCTGCGGGTTCAGTCCCCAATCGAGCAGGCCGACAAGGGTTTTGACGACGAACTGGATGATCACCGAGCCGCCGGGCGAGCCGGTGACGTAATCGAGTGAGCCCCGCGACCCGTCCGCGCCGCGGTCGAAGACCATGGTGGGCGCCATGGAGCTGCGGGGACGTTTGCCCGCGTCGATGCGATTGGCCACGGGCAGACCGTCTTTGCCGAGCGGTTCGGCGGAGAAGTCGGTGAGCTGATTGTTGAGCACGAACCCGTCGACCAGGTGGAAGGAGCCGAAGGCCGATTCCACCGTGGTGGTCATGGAGGCGGCATTGCCGTACTTGTCGACGATGGAGATGTGGCTGGTGCCGTGTTCGGGCGGCTGGGGGCCGGTGCCGAGCGGGACGGGGCCGAAGTCGCCGGGTTGCGCGGTGCCGATGCTGTGGTTCGGGTCGATCAGGCCCGCACGCTGCTTCAGGTAGTTCGAATCCAGCAGCGTCTGAGGTGAATTGCCCGGCATCGGAACGAAATCCGAGTCCGCGACGTACTTGTCACGGTCGGCGTACGCCAGCCGCTCGGCCTCGGAGATCAGGTGGACCGCCGCGGCGGTGGGTTTGCCACCGTCACGGGCGGTGTTCGAGTCGCCGGAGCTGTTGTCCGGCTTCATCGCCGAGAGATCGAAGTTCGACAGAATGCCCAGCGTCGCGGCCACCGTGATACCGCCCGAGGACGGATTGGGCATGCCGCAGATCTCGTGCGTGCGGTACGGCGAGCACAGCACGGTGCGTTTCTTGGCCTGGTAGGCGGACAGATCCGCGAGCGAGGTGAGCCCGGGGGTGCGCCCGCCGGAGGTGGTGGCGATGGCGTCCACGATATCGGCGGCGATGGCCCCGGTGTAGAAGGCGTCGGCGCCGTCCGAGGCGATGGCGCCGAGGGTCTTGGCCAGCGCCGGATTGGTCAGTGTGGTTCCGGCGGTCTTCGCACTGCCGTCCGCCTGCAGGAAGTACGCCTTGGCGCTCTCGTCACGCGCGAGATCGGTTGCGGATTCCGCGATCTGGCCCGCCATTCGGGGGCTGATCGCGAAACCCTGGTCGGCGAGCGCGATGGCGGGGTCGAACAGCTCGCGCCACGGCTGCTTGCCGTGCTCTTTGTGCGCGAGTTCCAGCAGACGCAGCACGCCCGGGGTGCCGATGGAACGGCCGCTGACGCGCGCATTGGGTTGCGGCACAGTGCGATCGGTGTCGCTGATCCAGCGCAGATAGTCTCCGGTGGCGGCCTTCGGGGCGGTCTCGCGCCCGTCGTAGGCCTCGACGCTGCGGCCGGCGGCGTCGTAGTAGAGCATGAACGCGCCGCCGCCGATGCCCGAGGCCTGCGGCTCCACCAATCCGAGTACGGTCTGCGCCACGATCAGCGCGTCCGCCGCGGTTGCCCCGTCCCGCAACGCTTTACACGCGGCTTCGGTGGCGAGCGGGTTGGCGGTGGAGACCGCGAAGGAGTCGGTGCGCACCGGTTTCATGCCGGTGCGGTACCCGGTGGCGATCTCGGGATTGAGGCCGAGATTGGTGGTGGTGGGCCCGGAACCGGTCTGCGCGGCGACCGGGGTGCCGTTCGCCGTCGTCTCGCAGGTGGCGTGGTCCTGGTCGGAATCGGATGAGCAGGCGGTGGCCACTCCGAGTAGGAGCAGCACGGCGGCCGCGCCGCCGCAGGTCCGCTGTCGCAAGCGCCTCATCGTCGGACTCTATCGCCGGGGCGGTACGGCGGCAGGGCTTTGCGCGGTCGAAATGAGAGGTTGTCGGAATCTCGGCGATCGGGGCGAAATGTACGAAGTTGAGCGTCGTAGTAGCAACCCCTGGGATGAATTGTCCCGGCTGCTGTTGGTACACCTTTTGCTTCACGGCGATGACCAGGTACGGAGCGCCGATGTGGTTCTCGGCAAATCGCGGGGTACTCTCGCTACGCCTCACTTCACGATTGCGGAGGGTTAACCGGCGAATGACCGAGATCCGGACAAAGGCCACCAACTTAAGTGCGGAAGACAGCGGCTATCACAAAGCGCTGAAACCGCGGCAATTGCAGATGATCGCCATCGGTGGCGCCATCGGAACCGGCCTGTTCCTGGGCGCGGGCGGACGGCTGGCCAACGCTGGTCCGTCCCTGTTCGTGGTGTATCTGATCTGCGGCATCTTCGTCTTCTTCATCCTGCGTGCGCTCGGCGAATTGGTGCTGCACCGCCCGTCTTCGGGCTCGTTCGTCTCCTACGCGCGCGAATTCTTCGGTGAGAAGGCCGCTTTCGTGGCCGGCTGGATGTACTTCCTGAACTGGTCCATGACCGGCATCGTCGACACCACCGCCGTGGCCACGTACCTGCACTACTGGGGGCCGTTCGAGCCTGTGGCGCAATGGATTCTGGCGCTGGGCGCACTGATCATCGTGCTGGGCATCAATTTGGTGTCGGTGAAATGGTTCGGTGAGATGGAGTTCTGGGCCGCCATGATCAAGGTGCTGGCCCTGGTGACCTTCCTCATCGTCGGCACCGTCTTCCTGGCCGGTCGCTTCGACGTGCAGGGCAAGCAGACCGGCCTCGGCATGATCGCCGATGCGGGCGGCTGGTTCCCCACCGGCGTGCTGCCACTGGTCACCGTCACCTCCGGCGTCATCTTCGCCTATGCCGCAGTGGAAATGGTCGGCATCGCGGCGGGTGAGACCGAGAACCCCGAGAAGATCATGCCGCGCGCCATCAACTCGGTGATCGTGCGGATCGCCCTGTTCTACTGCGGTTCGATCATCCTGCTGGCGCTGCTGCTGCCGTACACCGACTACAAGAGCGGCGAGAGCCCGTTCGTCACGTTCTTCGGCAAACTCGGTGTCGCGCATATGGGTTCGATCATGAACTTCGTGGTGCTGACCGCCGCGCTGTCGAGTCTGAACGCGGGCCTGTACTCGACCGGCCGAATCCTGCGTTCCATGGCGATGAACGGCAGCGCGCCCAAGTTCACCGCCCGGATGTCCGGCGCCGGTGTGCCTTACGGCGGCATCCTGCTCACCAGCGCGATCGCCCTGTTCGGTATCTGGCTCAACTACATCGTGCCGGACGAGGCGTTCGAGATCGTGCTGAACGTGGCGTCGCTGGGCATTCTCTCCTCCTGGGCGGTGATCGTGCTGTGCCAGTTGAAGCTGTGGTGGTGGTGGAAGCAGGGGCAGGCCGAACGCCCGGCGTTCCGTATGTTCGGCGCGCCCTACACCGGCATCGCGACCCTGGTGTTCCTGTTCGTCGTGCTGGTGCTGATGGCCTTCGATCGCCCGGTCGGCACCTGGACGGTGGCCAGCCTGGTGATCATCGTGCCCGCCTTGATGATCGGCTGGCGCGTCGCGGCGCCGCGGGTGCTGGCCATAGCGCAGCAGCGAGAGGGATACACCGGCGAGTTTCCGGTGATCCCGCCGATTCCGCGCGACGACAAGTAGTTCCGGATCGGGAGCGCCGAGCGCTCCCGGATCCGTTTTCGCCCCGTTCGGCCTCGGCCGGGCGGGGCGATTTCCGTCTGCGAGTCCCTCGGGAGCCGCCGGGGTGAGCAACGTCGAAAATGCGCTGCGGGACGATGATTCGCGGGCCTCACCATGTGTGCTGCCTACCAGTGCGGATTCGCGGGCTCGCACCGCGTCGAGACCGCACACGCCGGGCTCCGCTGCGGCACACCGGGTTTACCGTGCGTATGGACGTATTCGCGGTCGAGACGCTACTATTGTGCAATTCCCGGTCGGACGATTGTTCAGTAGGCTGGCGCTCCGCATGATGTGTCTGTGATCACTACCGGACACCTGCTCGAATAGCCTGTGGCCCTTGTCATAACTTCCTCCGAGTGTTTGGCCGCGCTCGTTCCCTGTGGTTAGCGTCAGCGCTGACACGTTCGCAGGGGGCGGGTCAGCGATCGATGCTCGATGAGGAGTGCTGTGAGTTCGCAGTCGGCTGTGGTCGACGAGATGGAAATCTCGTCGCCCGATGCGCGGAACGGTGTTCCTGCCATGATTTTCGAGGGGTTCGCCGACATTGTCCGGACTATCCGCCGTGATAGTTCCGAGATCGCGGTGCCGGTGAAAGTGCGGGAGTCGCAGTACGCGGCTTTCGCCGCAACGGGATTCGCCGTCATCCATGCGCTGCTGGCGTTGACGAGCGGATTCGCCGAGACGCTCGGCAGCGTCGGGCATTTCTTCGCCGCGTGGGTGACCGGCGGTGTGGCACTGCTTTTCGGACTGCGCTCGCGCTGGGTGTGGGTCGCGGCGCTGGGACTCACCAGCCTGCAGGCTTTCCTGGGCGCATTCACCCTGGTGTCCGCCGAAATGCCCACGGGGGTGGGGCCGTTCACCGTGCTGTTCGGAGTGATGACGTCGGGAATCGTGCTGGCGCTGCTGCTGCGCCGCGACTGCTACGACTGGTTCGTCGTCGACTGACCGGTATTTCTCGAATCTGGTTGCCGCCCTGGGATGGGCTGGGCGGCAACCGATTCGAGTCCTTCGGACCGCGTGATCACCCGAGGGTGCGGCCCAGTGCCAGCCCGGCGGCGCGGCCGGAGAAGATGCAGCCGCCCAGGAACGTGCCCTCGAGCGCGTTGTAGCCGTGCACGCCGCCGCCACCGAATCCGGCGACCTCACCGGCCGCGTACAACCCCGGGAACGCCGAACCGTCCGGCCGCATGACCTGTGAGTCGAGATTGGTCTGCAAGCCGCCCAGCGTCTTTCGGGTCAGCACGTTGAGGCGCACCGCGATCAGCGGGCCGTGCGCGGGATCGAGGATCTTGTGCGGAGTCGCGACCCGGCCCAGCTTGTCGCCGAGGTACCGGCGGGCATTGCCGATCGCCATGAGCTGCGCGTCCTTGCTGAACTTGTGCTCGACGTCCCGATCCCGTGCCACCACTTGACGTTCGATCTCCGCCACGTCCAGCTGCGGTCCGCGCGCGATCTTGTTCATGCCCGCGACCAGTTCCGTCAGGGTGTCCGCGACCACGAAATCCACGCCGTGCTTCTTGAACGCCTCGACCGGCCCCGGCGCTCCCTTGGCCACCCGGCTCTTGAGCGTGAGTTTGAGGTCCTTGCCGGTGATATCGGGATTCTGCTCCGAGCCCGAGAGCGCGAATTCCTTCTCGATGATCGACTGCGTGAGCACGAACCACGAGTAGTCGTATCCGGTCGAGAGAATCGCCTTCATGGTCGAGTTGGTGTCGAAGCCCGGAAAATTCGGTGCGCGCAAACGCTTTCCGTTCGCGTCGAACCACAGCGACGACGGCCCCGGAATGATCCGGATGGCGTGATCGGGCCAGATCGGATCCCAGTTGTGAATGCCTTCGGTGTAGTGCCACATGCGATCCCGGTTCACGATGCGCCCGCCTGCGGATTCGGTGATGCCCAGCATGCGTCCGTCCACGTGCGCGGGCACGCCCGAGATCATGTGTTCGGGGCAGGGGCCGAGTCGATCCACCGGCCAATTGCGGCGAATGAGGTCGTGATTGTGGCCGATGCCGCCGGAGGTCACGATGACCGCGCGGGCTCGAAGATCGAACTCGCTCACGATCTCTCGGGAGGAGGCCACACCGCGTTCGGCGTCCGAGGGCTCGAGCACGCTGCCGCGCACGCCGGTGACCGCGTCGTCCTGGACCACCAATTCGTCCACGCGGTGCCGGAAGGCGAAACCCACCTGCCCGCGCTTCTCGGCTTCGAGCACCGGCTCGAGGAATACCCGGACCACCTCGGGCCCCGTGCCCCAGGTGAGATGGAAGCGCGGGACGGAGTTGCCGTGCCCGTCGGCGGTGTCGCCGCCGCGTTCGGCCCAGCCGACCAGCGGCGTCACCCGCAATCCGAGGTCGTGCAGATACCGGCGCTTCTCGCCCGCGGCGAACTCGACATAGGCCTCGGCCCACTGGCGACCCCAGTGATCCTCGTCCTCGCGGTCGAAGCCGGCCGAGCCCAGCCAGTCCTGCTTGGCCAGCTCCAGTGAATCCTTGACGCCCAAGCGCCGCTGCTCGGGACTGTCCACGAAGAACAGTCCGCCCAGTGACCAGAAGGCCTGACCACCCAGGTTGGCGCGGTTCTCCTGATCCAGGATCAGGACGCGACGGCCCGCCTTGACCAGCTCGTGAGTGGCGACGAGACCGGCCAGACCGGCGCCGACGACGATGACATCCGGGTTCTCGATCATGCCCATTTCCTAGAGTCGTAGAAGTTCGATACACCAATGTATCGAACTTCGGCGGTGGCCGGACGGATTGGGCCCGGACCGTTGGGTGCGCTGCGGGAACGACTGCCGGCCGCGGTGACCGGTGCGTGGTTGTCGGTGGGCCATGGCATGGTGTCGAGTGTGCCGATAACCCCAGCCGGGACCATGACACTCGCCGCGGCGCGTCGCACCGCGCTCGCCGCGCAGGGCTTCGCCGCCGCGCGTCCGAGTGGGCAGCCGAACCGTCGCACGATCCTGCGCGTGCTCGAGCGCACCCGGCTGCTGCAATTGGACTCGGTCTCGGCGGTGGTGCGCGCGCACTACGCTCCGATCTTCAGCCGCATCGGCGGATACGACCGGGACCTGCTGGACGAGGCGGCGTGGAGTGACACCACGCGCCGCCCGCGCGCACTGGTCGAATACTGGGCGCACGAGGCCGCGCTGCTACCGGTGCGGGACTGGCCGCTGATGCGCTGGCGCATGGTGCAGTACCGGCACGGACGCTGGAACGGCATGCGCCAGGTCGCCGAGCGCAATCCGGGCCTGGCCGAGGACATCCTGGGCGTGCTGGCGGAATTCGGACCGAGCACCGCGGGTGAGATCGAACGGCACCTGGAGCTGGATCGTCCACGCGCCAAGGACAATTGGGGCTGGAACTACAGCGACACCAAGGTCGTGTGCGAGGCGCTTTTCGCCTCCGGTGACTTGTCCGTGCCCACCCGCGCGGGCTTTCAGCGCCACTACGACGCCACCGACCGCGTCATCCCCGCCGAGGTGCTCGCCCGCAGGGTCGACGAGGCCGATGCCGTGCGCGAACTGGTCCGTCGCGCCGCCTCGGCCCACGGCATCGGCACCGAAACCGACCTGCGCGACTACTACCGCCTGACCCGCCGCCAGACCGAGCCCGCCATCGCGGATCTGCTGGATTCGGGTGAACTCGAGCAGGTCGGCGTCGAGGGGTGGGACAAACCCGCCTACCTGCACACCGAGGCCCGCACCCCGCGCAGCGTGACCGGCGCGGCCCTGCTGTGCCCGTTCGACCCGCTCATCTTCTTCCGCGCCCGCACCGAGCGCCTGTTCGACTTCCACTTCCGCATAGAGATCTACACCCCGGAACACAAACGGGTGCACGGCTATTACGTCTTTCCGTTCCTGCTCGACGGGGAACTCGTCGGCCGCGTGGATCTGCGCGCCGAACGCGCCACCGGCCGGCTCCTGGTCCCCGGAGCCTTCGCCGAGCCCGGCCACCGAACCTCCCGGGTGGCGACCGAACTCGCGCGTTCCCTGCGCGAGATGGCCGACTGGCTCGGGCTCGACACCATCGAGGTGGGGGAGCGGGGCGACCTGGCCACCGCGCTGGGCAAGGCCGTGAAGGCCACGCCGATCGGTCTCGACGCTCCCGCGAAGATCGCGGCCGCACGGGCCTCGGTGTCGGCCCTGAAGTAGAACCCGGTGAACCGCCGGGACGGCAGCAGGCCACCGCCCCGGCGTCGAGATGCAGCTATCCCGTTACGCGACAACTGATTTCGCGTGACCGGGGCGACGTGCCGGCGCCCCGGAACGGATTCCTAGAAGGGGCCGTCGGTCCAGGTGTTCAGGACGATGCCCTGCTTGCCCTCGCCGTTGCACTCGATGGTCATCGGGATCATCGGTCGCGGCGAATCACCCACGATGTAGGTCGGGCTCTGCGCGCCGTTGCCGACCTTGCGAGTTCCGAGACACTGCACGACGGCCGCGTACCAGGTGTCCTCGGGGCAGGTGAAGGTGGCGGTGTCGAGCGTGCGATCGATGCGGCACGGCCCTTCCGCGTGTGAGGCGGGTGCGGTCACCACGACCAGGGCGGCGGCTCCCATGCCCAGGGCGGAGCCGATCGCGGTCGACCGGCGGTGCGGACGGTTCATTCTCAATGCTCCCCTTGTTGCGTGGACAGATCGTCCGATGACAGTTCGGCCCCCATAGTGGCCTCGAACGACGCTCGGACGCGGGAACGCGCGCGGTTACGGCGTTGCGCGCCGCCGCGGTGACCCGGGCCGCGCTAGGCGGCCAGGACCAGGCCCGATCCGGTGGGCCGGGACTCGTGGCAGACGGCCTGCACGGAGGTGGTCCGGAAGTGGTCGCGGTACACGAGGATCGACCCGTCCTCGGCGTCGGCGGCGACCGGCAGGGTCACGGCCACGAGCGCGGCGGCGGCCAGCATCAGGGCGGAGCCGATGGCGAGCGAGCGGCGGCTGCGGCGGAGGCGGATCATGGTGCTCCCATTCTTGTCGCTGATCTTGCGGAGTCTTCGTCGCCGAGACGGTCGCGGATGCGAAGCCCGGCGTGGCGAAACCCTTCGCGGGTGTCGTGTCGTTTTCGCCGCATCCGTCCCGGGTGCGGTGGACAGGCGTTGGTGAGCCGGGCCGGAGGGCTTGTCGGGGCGGGTCGTTAACCTGGGGGCGTGGCAGATCCCGCGACCTACCGGCCCGCGCCGGGCACCATTCCCGTCGAACCCGGCGTGTACAAGTTCCGGGATGTGCACAAGCGCGTCATCTACGTGGGTAAGGCGAAAAGCCTGCGGAGCCGGTTGAACTCGTACTTCGCGGACGTGTCCTCGCTGCACCCGCGCACCCGCCAGATGGTGACCACCGCGGCGAGCGTCGAGTGGACCGTGGTGTCCACCGAGGTCGAGGCGCTGCAGCTGGAATACAACTGGATCAAGGAATTCGATCCCCGCTTCAACGTCCGGTATCGCGACGACAAGTCCTATCCGGTGCTGGCGGTGAGCCTGGACGAGGAGTACCCGCGCGTCTTCGTCTACCGGGGTGCGCGCAAGAAGGGTGTGCGCTACTTCGGCCCGTACGCGCACGCCTGGGCCATCCGCGAGACCCTGGATCTGCTGCTGCGCGTGTTCCCGGTGCGCACCTGTTCGAACGGAGTCTTCAAGCGGCACAGTCAGATCGGGCGTCCGTGCCTGCTCGGCTACATCGACAAATGCTCCGCCCCCTGCATCGGCCGGGTCACCGCGTCCGAGCACCGCAAGATCGTCGACGATTTCTGCGACTTCCTCGCCGGCAAGACCGACCGCCTGGTCAAACAGATCGAGCGCCGCATGATGGACGCCGCCGACGAACTCGATTTCGAACTGGCCGCCCGCCTGCGCGACGACGTCCAGGCCCTCAAGCGCGCCCTGGAGAAACAGGCGGTGGTGCTGGGCACGGGCACCGACGCCGACGTCATCGACTTCGCCCTGGACGAGCTCGAAGCCGCCGTGCAGATCTTCCATGTGCGCGACGGCCGGGTGCGCGGCCAGCGCGGCTGGGTGGTCGACAAATCCGGTGACGCCATCGATGCGGTGGAATCCGGGAGCGAACTGGCCGCCCTGGTCGAACAGTTCCTGACCCAGTTCTACGGCGAGCAGACCTCCCTGGCCGTGCAGACCGGTGGCGAGCAGTCCGCCGCGGTGGTCCCGCGCGAGGTCCTGGTCCCGGCGCTGCCCAATGACGCCGAACAGGTGCAGCAGTGGCTGTCCAACCTGCGCGGGTCGGCGGTGCAGCTGCGGGTCCCCCAGCGCGGGGACAAGAAAGCCCTGGCGGAAACCGTGCAGCGCAATGCCAAGGAGGCGCTGCAGCAGCACAAGCTCAAGCGTGCCGGTGACCTGACCGCCCGCTCGGCCGCACTGCAGGGCATCCAGGACGCCCTCGATCTGGACAGCGCGCCGCTGCGCATCGAGTGCGTGGACATCTCGCACGTGCAGGGCACCGACGTGGTCGCCTCGCTGGTGGTGTTCGAGGACGGCCTGGCCCGCAAATCCGAGTATCGCCACTACGCGATCAAGGAGGCCGCGGGCGACGGCCGCTCCGACGACGTCGCCAGCATCCGGGAGGTCACCCGCCGCCGCTTCGCCAAACTGCGCCGCGATCTGGACGCCGCCGAGGCCGCCGAACTCGAATCCGATTCGGACACAAGCGAACCCGGACTGCCCGGTATCGACCCCACCACCGGGAGGCCGCGCCGGTTCTCCTATCCGCCCAACCTCTACGTGGTCGATGGCGGCGCGCCGCAGGTGAACGCCGCCGCCGAGGTGCTCGACGAACTCGGCATCACCGATGTGGCGGTCATCGGCCTGGCCAAGCGCCTGGAGGAGGTCTGGGTGCCCAACGAGCCGGACCCGGTGATCATGCCGCGCACCAGCGAGTCGCTCTACCTGCTGCAGCGCGTGCGCGACGAGGCGCACCGCTTCGCCATCACCTTCCACCGTTCCAAGCGTTCGCGCCGGATGACCGCGTCGGCGCTGGATGCGGTGCCCGGTCTGGGGGCGGCGCGCAAGACCGCGCTGGTCACGCATTTCGGGTCGGTGGCCAAGCTCAAGGAGGCGTCGGTGGAACAGATCATCGAGGTTCCCGGGATCGGGGTGGCCACGGCGAACGCCGTGCTCGAGGCGTTGCGCACCGAATAGGGGCATTGCGGGCCCGGTGTCACGCCGGGCCAGCGACACGCCGAGCGGGTATAGTGCGACACGCCGTGTGTGCAGGTCGGGAGCAAAAATCACATCTGTGTCTCGCTACCCGCGTGCGCCTGCCGGGTATTGCGGCATCGGTGCAGGATGATCGAGGGACACTCAGACACGAACCCGGTAGGACATGACGCGCGTCGAATCCAGCCCAGCAGCGGCTGAAAACAGAAGTGGCACAACGCCGGTGGAAGTCGTGATCGTCACCGGGCTATCGGGTGCCGGTCGCAGCACCGCGGCCCGGGTACTCGAGGATCTCGGGTACTACGTCGCGGACAATCTGCCGCCCGAACTGATCGGCCGCATGGTCGAGCTGGGTCAGGGCACCGAGCCGCCCACTCGCAAGTTCGCCATGGTGATGGACGTCCGCAGCCGGTTCTTCACCGGAAACCTGTCGGCGGTCACCGAGCACTTGCGCTCGGCCGGTCTGCGAACCCGGATCCTGTTCCTGGAGGCCTCCGATGACGTGCTGATCCGAAGATACGGATTCGCACGCCGTCGCCATCCTCTGCAGAGCGAGAGCGCCGACGGCACCCTCACCGCGGGCATCGCCGCCGAGCGCGCGCGACTGTCCACGGTGAAGACCGCGGCCGATCTCGTCATCGACACCACGGCTCTGTCCATTCATCAGCTCCACCGCAAGCTCGAGGAGGCCTACGGGGGCGACGCCCCGTCCGCGCTACAGCTCACAATCCAATCGTTCGGTTTCAAGTACGGAGTACCACTGGACGCCGATATGGTGTTGGATTTGCGTTTCCTGCCCAATCCGCATTGGGTGCCAGAGCTTCGCGAACAGACCGGACAGGATGCCGCGGTCAGTGAGTACGTGCTGTCGCGTCCGGGTGCACAGGACTATCTGAGCACCTGCCGCCACCTCGTAGATCTCACCACCGAGGGCTACCGCCAAGAGGGGAAGCGATACATGACCGTGGCAGTGGGCTGCACCGGCGGTAAACACCGCAGTGTGGCGGTAGCGGAGGAACTGGGCGATCTGCTCGGCGCCGGCGCGAAGAACGGATCGGGCGACGTCATCCGCGTCGTCCATCGAGATCTGGGGCGGGAATGAGTGCGCGCGAGAGCAATCCGGCGATCGTCGCTCTGGGCGGTGGACACGGGCTGTACGCCACTCTGACCGCTATCCGACGGCTCACCCGCAAGATCACCGCCGTGGTGACCGTCGCGGACGACGGCGGATCCTCCGGTCGGCTACGCGCCGAACTCGGCATGCTGCCGCCGGGTGATCTGCGCATGGCGCTGGCCGCGCTGGCCGAGGAGACCGACGGTGTCTGGGCGCGCACGCTGCAGCACCGGTTCGGTGGCTCCGGAGCGCTGGCCGGTCATTCGGTCGGCAATCTGATCCTGGCCGGGCTCACCGAGGAACTCGGCGATCCGGTGGCCGCGCTCGACGAGGCCGCCAAGGTCCTGCGGATCACCGGCCGGGTCCTGCCGATGTCGCCGATCGCGCTCACCATCGAGGCCGATGTGGCCGGGCTGGAGGGCGATCCGCGCGTGAGTCGTTGCATCCGTGGGCAAGTCGCGGTCGCGACCACCCCGGGCAAGGTCCGCCGGGTGCGCCTGATCCCCTCGGATCCGCCCGCGTGCCCGGAGTCGACCTCGGCCATCGAGCACGCCGATGTGGTGGTGCTCGGCCCCGGCAGCTGGTTCACGAGCGTCATCCCGCATGTATTGGTGCCCGATTTGCACGAAGCTCTGCTGCATACCCGAGCGCGGAAAGTGCTGGTGCTCAATCTCGCCGCGGAACCGGGCGAAACGGCCGGATTCTCCGCTGAGCGGCATCTGCATGTATTGTCCCAGCACGCACCGGATTTCACGGTGGACCACGTTCTGGTCGATTCCGGTTCCGTACCCGAGGGTAGGGAACGCGAACATGTAGCAAGAGCTGCCGAACAACTGCGAGCGCGAGTAACCTTCGCTGATGTCGCCGAGGCGGGGACGGATCGGCACCACCCCGGAAAGCTTGCCGCCGCACTGGATCAGGTGATCCGGCAACCTCGGCCGGAATCAGCAGGGCTTCGAGTCGAAGGACGGCATATGGGTCAACAGGTGCGGTCCGGGTTGGGTGGAAAGGAGCGCGTCTCGTGGCGATGACAGCGGAAGTGAAGGACGAGCTGAGCCGGCTCACCGTGTCTCAGGTGAGCTCGCGCAAGGCGGAACTGTCCGCGCTACTGCGGTTCGCCGGCGGCTTGCACATCGTGGGCGGTCGGGTAATCGTCGAGGCCGAGGTGGACATGGGTTCCATCGCGCGCCGACTGCGCCGAGAGATTTTCGAGCTGTACGGATATGGCTCGGATGTGCACGTTCTCGGCGCGGGCGGGCTCCGCAAAACCTCCCGGTACGTCGTACGGGTTTCCAAGGAAGGCGAGGCGCTCGCGCGCCAGACCGGTTTGCTCGACGTGCGCGGTCGTCCGGTGCGGGGTCTGCCCGCACAGGTCGTCGGCGGCAGTATCGGTGATGCCGAAGCAGCTTGGCGTGGAGCGTTTCTCGCGCACGGCTCGCTCACCGAACCTGGCCGCTCCTCCGCGCTCGAAGTGAGCTGCCCCGGTCCGGAAGCGGCTCTCGCACTGGTGGGTGCGGCTCGGCGCATGGGTATCTCGGCCAAGGCTCGTGAGGTGCGCGGCACCGATCGAGTGGTGGTGCGCGACGGCGAGGCGATCGGCGCCCTGCTCACCCGGATGGGTGCGCAGGACACCAGGCTGACGTGGGAGGAGCGGCGCATGCGCCGCGAGGTCCGCGCGACGGCCAACCGGCTCGCGAACTTCGACGACGCGAACCTGCGTCGCTCGGCCCGGGCTGCCGTCGCGGCGGCGGCCAGGGTGGAACGCGCGCTGGAGATCCTCGCCGACGATGTACCCGATCATTTGGCAGCCGCAGGCAAACTGCGTGTCCTGCATCGTCAGGCGTCGTTGGAGGAACTCGGCCAGCTGGCCGACCCGCCGATGACCAAAGACGCTGTGGCAGGGCGCATTCGGCGACTGCTCTCGATGGCGGACCGGCGCGCCAAGGAATTGGGCGTTCCGGACACCGAATCCGCCGTCACGGCAGAGTTGCTGGAAGAAGCCTGATCGGTCTGTTCCGAGCATTCGGAGCAGATAGCCGGAAATGAACCGAACACCAGTGAACCCCCGCGCATCGGATGCCGGGGGTTCGCTGCTGTTCATAGCCCGCACGAGGTTTCGGCCGCACCACTGGTGCCGACGCCAGCGCTGAGGGATGATTCGACGGGCCGAATCGAAACCGACTGTTCTTCTCCGAGACCCTTTCGTGACACACCCCACTCATCAGTGACAGGGGCGTGTCGGCGATGTTTCCGCGCGACGCTAGGGTGATAGGCGCAACGGAAACGATCCGCTTGAAAGCTGAGGAGCGATAACGTGACTGTCCGGGTAGGCATCAACGGCTTCGGTCGTATCGGACGTAACTTCTTCAGGGCGGTCGAGGCGCAGAAGGCGCTCGGCCAGACTGATATCGAAATCGTCGCGGTGAACGACCTCACTGATAACGCGACGCTGGCGACCCTGCTCAAGTACGACTCGATCCTCGGCCGCCTGCCGCAGGACGTTTCGCTCGACGGCGACGACACCATCGTGGTCGGCGACCAGCGCCTCACCGCGCTGGCCATCAAGGAGGGCCCCTCGGCTCTGCCTTGGGGCGACCTGGGCGTCGACGTGGTCGTCGAGTCGACCGGCATCTTCACCGATGCGACCAAGGCGAAGGGCCACCTCGCGGCCGGCGCCAAGAAGGTCATCATCTCCGCGCCCGCCAAGGGCGAGGACATCACCATCGTGATGGGCGTCAACGATGACAAGTACGACGGTTCGCAGAACATCATCTCGAACGCCTCGTGCACCACGAACTGCCTCGGCCCGCTGGCCAAGGTGCTGAACGACAACTTCGGCATCGAGCGTGGTCTGATGACCACCATCCACGCGTACACCCAGGACCAGAACCTGCAGGACGCGCCGCACTCGGACCTGCGTCGTGCGCGTGCCGCGGCCCTGAACATCGTTCCGACCGGCACCGGTGCGGCCAAGGCCATCGGCCTGGTGCTGCCCGAACTGCTGGGCAAGCTGGACGGCTACGCGCTGCGCGTGCCGGTCCCGACGGGCTCGGTCACCGATCTGACTGTGACGCTGGCCAAGTCGGCCTCGATCGAGGCGATCAACGCCGCGTACCAGGCTGCTGCCGAGGGTGCCCTGAAGGGTTACCTGAAGTACAACGTGGACCCGATCGTGTCGAGCGATATCGTCACCGACCCGCACTCCTGCATCTACGACGCGCCGCTGACCAAGGTCATCGACGATCAGGTGAAGGTTGTCGGCTGGTACGACAACGAGTGGGGCTACTCCAACCGCCTGGCCGATCTCATCGGTCTCGTCGGCAAGTCCCTGTAAGCGCGATGGCAATCAAGACACTCCAGGATCTGCTGAGCGAGGGTGTCGAGGGTCGGGGCGTGCTCGTGCGCTCCGACCTGAATGTTCCCCTCGACAAATCCGGCGCCATCACCGATCCGGGCCGCATCATCGCGTCCGCGCCGACCATCAAGGCGCTGGCCGCGGCCGGCGCGAAGGTGATCGTCACCGCGCACCTGGGCCGCCCCAAGGGCGAGCCGGACCCGGCGCTGTCCCTCGCACCGGTCGCCGCGCGACTGGAGCAGGAGCTGGGCCGCAATGTCCAGCTCGCCGGTGACGTGGTGGGTCAGGACGCGCTCGCGCGCTCCGAGGGCCTCACCGACGGCGATGTGCTGCTGCTCGAGAACATCCGCTTCGATCCCCGCGAGACCAGCAAGGACGACGCGCAGCGGGCCAAGCTGGCCAACGCGCTGGTCGAGCTGGTGGGCGACGACGGCGCGTTCGTCTCGGACGGCTTCGGCGTCGTGCATCGCAAGCAGGCGTCGGTCTACGACGTGGCCAAGGTGCTTCCGCACTACGCGGGCACCCTGGTCGCGGCCGAGACCGAGGTACTGAAGAAGCTCACCGAGGACACCGCGCGTCCGTACGCGGTCGTGCTGGGCGGCTCCAAGGTCTCGGACAAGCTGGCGGTCATCGAGGCGCTCGCGCCGAAGGTCGACACGCTGGTCATCGGCGGCGGCATGTGCTTCACCTTCCTTGCGGCGCAAGGGCTTCCGGTCGGGGGCTCGCTGCTGCAGGAAGAGATGATCGACACCTGCAAGAAGCTGCTGGACAAGTACGCCGATGTCATCCACCTGCCTCGCGACATCGTCGTGGCCGACAAGTTCGCGGCCGACGCCGAGTCGAAGGTGGTGGACGCCAACGAGATCCCGGACGGCTGGATGGGCCTGGACATCGGCCCCGAGTCGACCGACCGCTTCGCGGCGCTGCTGACCGAGGCCGAGACGGTGTTCTGGAACGGCCCGATGGGCGTGTTCGAGTTCGAGAAGTTCGCGGCGGGTACCCGCGGTGTCGCCGAGGCGATCGCCGTTGCCACCGGCAAGGGCGCGTTCACGGTCGTCGGCGGCGGCGACTCCGCCGCGGCGGTGCGTGCGCTCGGTCTGCCCGACGACGGCTTCTCGCACATCTCCACCGGTGGCGGTGCGTCGCTGGAATACCTGGAGGGCAAGGAACTTCCGGGCCTCGCCGTGCTGGACGACTCCGCGTCGGACGACTCCGCGTCGGAGGGCAGCTGAATGGCACGTAAGCCTTTGATCGCCGGCAACTGGAAGATGAACCTCAATCACCTCGAGGCCATCTCCCTGGTGCAGAAGATCGCTTTCGCACTGCCCGAGAAGTACTTCGCCAAGGTCGATGTCACGGTGATCCCGCCGTTCGTCGATCTGCGCAGCGTGCAGACGCTCGTCGAGGGTGACCGGCTCCTGATCACCTATGGTGCGCAGGATGTCTCCACCCACGCCGAAGGCGCCTATACCGGTGAGATCAGCGGTTCCATGCTGGCCAAGCTCGGGTGCACGTTCGTGGTCGTCGGTCACTCCGAGCGTCGTCAGTACCATCTCGAGGACGACGCGACCGTGCTGGCCAAGGCCAAGCGGGCGCTGGAGTACGGCATCACCCCGATCGTGTGCATCGGTGAGGGCCTGGGCATCCGCGAGGCCAAGACGCACGTCGAGTTCAACCTCGAGCAGCTGCGTGGCTCGCTCAAGGGCCTCACCGCCGAGGAGATCTCCAAGGTAGTCATCGCGTACGAGCCCGTCTGGGCCATCGGCACCGGACGCGTCGCGTCCGCGGCCGATGCCCAGGAGGTCTGCGGCGCGATCCGCAAGGAGCTCGCGGAGCTGGCGAACCCCGAGGTCGCGGCGGGCGTGCGCGTGCTGTACGGCGGCTCGGTGAACGCCAAGAACGTCGGCGAGCTGATCGGCCAGACCGATATCGACGGTGCGCTGGTCGGTGGCGCGTCGCTCAAGGGCGACGAGTTCGCCACCCTGTCCGCGATCGCCGCGGGCGGTCCACTGCCGTAAGGCGTTTCGGGTGCCCCGAGGGGCATCTCGTGCTCGGGAGGGCCCGGACATCCACGGATGTCCGGGCCCTCCCGTCGTATCCGGCCACTCAGTCACCACGACAATTCGGACATCGGTGGCCGGATATCCGACCGGGCAGCATGATGGCCTGTGTGGCAGGGCAATTCGTTCCGATCCCCGGCTGGTTCTCTCAGGACAACCAGGATTGCGGAGTCGCGGTCGTCGATCCGACCGGTGAGGGTACCCGTGACGTCGTGATGCTCATGGTGGACGACCCGCCGGGGCAGAACACCGGAAACTACCGGGTCGGCACCGGTCTGGCCACCGACGGGACCGTACAGGCCTGGGGCCCTTGGCTTTCCGTCCCGGACTGGTGGGGCTGGGAGAACCAGGGCGCGGGAATCGCGGTCGGTGATCTGAGCGGCAACGGCGTGCCGGACCTGGTGGTGTTCCTGGTGGACAATCCGCCCGGCCAGAACCAGGGCTACTTCCGCGTCGGCCGCGATATGGCGGCTGACGGCACCGTGACCGGCGGATGGACTGCGTGGCAACAGATTCCGGACTGGTACGGCTGGGAGAACCAGGGCGCGGACATCTGCCTGACCCGGATCGACGGCGATCCGGTGCTCGTGGTGATGACCGTCGACAACCCGCCGGGACAGAACACCGGCCGATTCCGCCTCGCCAAGGGGCTCACCGGCGACGGCGTCGTCGCGGAATGGACTCCGTGGCTGGCGATTCCGGAGTGGTGGGGCTGGGAGGCCCAGGGCGCCGGAGTGACGGTCGCAGACCTGGACGGTGACGGCCGGCCCGAGCTGATCGTGTTCGCCGTCGATCATCCCGACAACGGCAACGCCGGCGTCTACACCATCGGATGGGGACTGGACGGCACCGGTCACTGCGTCGACGGCTGGAGCCGATGGTCGCACGTGCCGGACTGGGGGTTCGACCGGAACGACGGCGCCGCGGTCGCCGTGCTGCCGGGTGCGGGATCGCTGCCCGAGCTCGTCGTGTGCACCGTCGACAAGCGGCAGGGCGGCAACGCGGGCTACGTCCGGGTGCTCGACCTCGACACCGATCTGGCCGATGCCGCGTCCGAAGGACTCTGGCGCATCCTGGATTTCGGCACCGAGATCAACCCGGTGCACGCCGCCCTGCTGCGCACCGGCGATGTGCTGTTCTTCGCCGGATCCGGCAACGACCCGGACCGGCACGACGCGCACGAATACCGCACGCGGGTCTGGCATTACCCCGGTCCCGGCTTGGACGCACCGGCGACCCCGATCGATCTGTTCTGTTCCGGTCAGGCGTTTCTGCCCGACGGCCGGTTGATCGCGGTGGGTGGCACCGAGCGCTTCGATCCGTTCTACGGCCTGCGTGACGCGCTGATCTTCGATCCCGACGCGCTGGAGTGGACCACGTTGCCGGACATGGCATTCGGGCGCTGGTACCCGACGCTGTCGGCACTGCCGACCGGCGAGGTGGTGGCGGTATCGGGTCTCGGTGCGGACGGTTTCCTGGCGACCACGCCCGAGGTCCTGGACCCCGCGGAGCACACCTGGTCCGAGCTGCCGGTGCCCGGCCCGATTCCCATGTACGGCCACCTCTTCCTGCTCGCCGACGGCCGATTGTTCTATGCCGGTGGTCAATACGGTGGCAACAACGGCATGCGCCCGTGCCTGTGGGACCCGGCGACCGGCGCCACCACCGAGGTGGCCGGCCTGCAGGATCCGGGTTCGCGCAACCAATCCACCAGTGTGCTACTTCCGCCCGCCCAAGCTCAGCAGGTCATGATCATCGGTGGCGGCGGGTACGACATGCATTCGCCCGCACCGGCTCTGGCGGACACCAGGGTCGTGGATCTGACGGCGGCCACCCCCGCCTACGAGCCGGGCCCGCCGCTCATGCACGCGCGCATGCACCTGAGCGCCGTCATCCTTCCCGACCGCACCGTGCTGGTGGCGGGCGGATCCGGCATGGAGGAGATGGGGGAGGCCGCTCCCGCGCACGCCGAGATCCTCGATCCCGCCATGGGCATGTGGATGCCCACCGCGCCCCAGCGCATCCCTCGCCTCTACCACTCGGTGGCGCTGCTCACCCCCGACGGCAAGGTGATCACCGCGGGCTCCAACCCCGCCCGCAAGACCGAAGAGCTCCGCATCGAACTCTATTCGCCCCCATACCTTTTCCGAGGTCCTCGCCCACCGCTGCACCTGACCGCGACCACGGCCACCTACGGCGCCACCGTCGCCGCGACCACCACCGCCATCCTGCGTGAAGCGAGCCTGCTGCACCCGACGTCCTGCACCCACTCCTGCGACAACAACCAGCGCCTGATCGACCTCGACTTCGCGGTCACCGCCCCCGGCAGGATCACCCTGACCATGCCGGACAACCCCGCTCTGGCACCGCCGGGCTGGTACCTCGTGGTGGTGGTGGACACCGACGGCGTCCCGTCCATCGGCAAGTGGATCCAGTTGCACGCGTGAACGGTGTTCGGCCACCGACAGCCGTGCGGCCGCCGAGCACTCGGCAGGCGCCGCACCGTCGGTCTCCACCCGCCTGACCGCAGGTTGTCGCAGACTCGGCGACTACTCCGCATCCGGCCCCGATCGGTCGGTGTCGGCCCGGGACCCGCCTTTCGAAAACCTGCGGCGGGGCAGGGCTCTCCGCACGCGTGCGTCACCGGCTGTGGCCGATCCGGCGGCAGGGTATTCGTGGGACAGCGGTCGGGGACGGACGTGCATCCGTCGTGCGGTGCGGTGGAGCGGGGGAGCGAATCCACCCCAGGTCCACCCCTGGGTGGTGGGTGGAAGGCGCTCGCGAATCCATCGTGAAGGTATGGATATGCGGAATGCGGTGGTCGAAGGCGTCGTCATCGTCGCGGTGGTCGGCTGGATCATGTACCGGCAGACGCGGTGGCAGGAATTGGATTCCTCCCGGATGTGGCGGGGACCGATCGTGCTGGCCGTGATCGGCGTGTTCGAGGCGAAATCCGCGGTTTCCGAGGACGGGATCGGCGCGGTGGCGCTCGGCCTGCTGCTGGTGTCGGCGGTCGTGAGCCTCGGTGTCGGGGTGGTGATGGGGCAGCTCTCACAGGTGCGCCTCGCCGACGGCGGCTGGCAGGCGCGGACCGGCTGGACCGGATCGCTGCTGTGGATCGTGCTGCTGGCGGTGCGGGTCGGCGTCGATGTGGTGGCGCGTGTGTCCGGGGCCGAGGTGGTCACCTCGCTGGGGGTGATCCTGGTGCTGGTGGCACTGAACCGGGCGGGCCGCACCCTCGTGCTGGCCCGGCGCGCCGAGCGGGCCCGGCTGGTTCGGGCACACTGAGACCGATGGTTCCCGCACTCGCCCCGACGCGCCTGACCAGGCTCTTGCGCCTGGTCGGGCTGGTCTCGGTGGTGGTGACCTCGATCCACGCCGGTATGCCGGGTCAGCCGTGGGCGGTGGTCCTGGCCGCGGTGTCCTGGATCGGCTGGGCGGGTTGGACGATATCGCCCGCCGGGCCGAGTCGCATCGAGCGAATCAGCTTGTGCGCCATGGCTGTCGGAGGCGGTGCGACCTGTGTTCAGGTGGCCGGTTCGGCGATCACCGCGTTCGCCACGGTGTTCGTCGCCTTCGCCCTGTCGAGCGAATCGCTTCGGGCCGGGATCTCGGTGGCCGCGCTGACCTTGACATGCATGTTCGGCTCGTCGGTGGCTGCCGGAATGCGCGCGCAGGCGATCCTCGGGCTGCTCGCGGGCGCGGTGGTGGTGGGACTGATGGGGTGGAGCCGACGACAGAACCGGGTGACCGCCGAGCAGAATCGGCTGCTGGTCGAACAGAGCCGGGTGATTCGGGCCGAACGCGACCGGGCCGCGGCGCTGGCCGAACGCGGCCGGATCGCCCGCGATATGCACGATGTGCTCGCGCACACCCTGGGTGGGCTGGTGCTGCAGCTCGACGCCGCCGATGCCCTGTTCGAGGCGGGGGAGACCGAGCGCGCCGCAGACCGGGTGAAAGCCTCACACGCCTTGGCGGTGTCCGGTCTGGCCGAGGCGCGCGGGGTGGTGGACGCCCTGCGCGCGGACGGCTTCGACCTGACCACCGAACTGCGGCGGCTCGCGGACGAACACCGTGACGCGGGTGAACGAGTGGACCTGGACACCGACGGTGACCTCGAGCTCACCGACGAACAAGTGGCGGTGGCCATCGCTCGCGCGGCGCGGGAGGCGCTGACCAATGCCCGCAAACACGCTCCCGGACAACCGGTTACGCTCGCGCTGCGGTCGGATGCGGACGTGATTCGGATGCGGGTGTCCAATCCGCTGTCGGCCCGGCGTGGTTCGCTCGCGGAGTCCGGATCGGGCGCCGGCCTGCTGGGGATGCGTGAGCGCATGGCCGCCGTGGGCGGATCGGTGGACGCACGGAAGGAGCAGGGCCGGTGGACGGTGCGAATTCGAGTGCCGCGCAGGTGATCACGGTGGTGGTTGCCGACGATCAGACCACCGTGCGCGAGGGTCTCACCACGGTGCTGTCCCTGCTGCCGGACGTGGACGTGGTGGGGGAGGCTCGCGACGGAGCCGAGGCGGTCGAGCTGGTGCGCGCCCTCTCGCCCCGCGTGGTGCTGATGGATCTGCGCATGCCCGGTATCGACGGGGTCGCCGCCACCGCCGCGATCACCGCGTCCCATCCCGATACCGCGGTGCTGGTGCTGACCACGTACGCGGACGACGCCTCGATCGCGGGCGCGCTGCGGGCCGGCGCACGCGGCTATCTGACCAAGGATGCCGGTCGCGCCGACATCGCCTCGGCCATCCGATCGGTCGCCAGTGGCCACACCACCCTGGCGGCGGATGTGGGTCGCCGCGTGGTCTCGGCGCTGACCGGGCCCGCACAGCCGGATGCCGACCTCACCGACCGTGAACTCGACGTGCTGCGCCTGATGGCCCAGGGCCGCAACAACTCCGAGATCGCCGGGGAACTGTTCATCGGAGTGAGCACTGTCAAGACGCATATCAATTCGCTGTTCGCGAAGCTCGGAGTCCGCGACAGGGGACAGGCCATCGCCTACGCCCACCGCACCGGTTTGGCGGGGTAGCGCACGGCGCGGGAACGAGTCCTCGTCTTACCGGCTGCCCGGCAGGATCGCAATGTGCCTCGCCACGGACCAATAATCAAGATTTGTAGATGTAGCGATCTATGCATGAAAACCGGGACAGGTTTCCCGCCGGGACATCCGCCCGCTGCGCGGGCGCTCAGCCTGGACGAACAGGGCGCGCACCGAGACCGTTCGAGATATGCGGCCGGAGCGCTACCCGCTGATCCAGGGCGAGTCGGAGGATGTCCGGGGTGAACCCGGACGATTCCGGGATGCGACGGCGCGGGATCAGGGTGAGACCGCCGCGCCGAATCGGGCCTCGAACGCCGAACGATTGGCCGAGACCGGGGAGCGGTCCCAGACCGCGAACACGATGTGGTCGAACGCCGCCCCGTGGGTTCGCAGTGCGAGCTCGAACGCCTCGGCGACCTGGTTCGGATCATTGCGGAAGACGCCGCATCCCCACGCGCCCAGCACCAGGTCGCGCACCCCGTGGGCGGCCGCGACGGCCAGCACGCGGTCCGCGCGCTCGATGAGCACCTCGCGCACGTCGATCGGCCGGCCCGCGTGTTGCGCGAGCTGTCCGGCATTGGGTGCGGGCGAGGTCAGGAACGATACCGGGATCGGCTGTGCGACAAGCTCACCGCGCCCGTCCCGGATGACCGGCACACCGGGGGAGTAGATGATGTGGTGGCTGTAGTTCAGATCCGAGGAGGCGCGATGGTTCGCGTAGTAGTCGGGCGCGCGCAGCAGCGTGCGGTGCAGCAGCGCGCTGCGGCACAGGTCCTCCTCCTGCGCGCGAGCGCCGCGCAGATAGCCGCCGCCCGGATTGCGCGCGGAGGCGAAGTTCAGGATCGCGACGTGCGTGCCACCGCGGTCGTATAGCCGCTGGGCGGCGTCGACGCTTCCCTCCGCGGTCACCTCCGGGGTCCCCGCGAAAGGTCCTCGCGGGCCGCCGGATACGTCGTGTCCGGGTGCGTAGGACACCGTCCCGGCGCACGCGGCGGCGAGTGTGCCGCTGATGTCGACGGCCGTGCCGTCGGTGGTTCGGTAGCCGCCGGTCTCGGCGATCCGCTCGTTGTCGGTGGCGATTTGTCTTGGGTCGGTACTCATTCCGGTGACGATACGGGTGCCGGCGGTACCGGTCATCTTATTTTAGTCAAAAGTACTAATTCATGGATTCGAGGTGGGCCGTGTCGATCCGGCGACACCGGCGCCACATACGATGACGCCATGAGCGGCAGCCAGCGTTTGCGGATCGTCCCGTCGCAGTTCTCCGTCGATCACATGCCGAATTCGACGTTCCCCGACGACGATGAGTGGATCGCGCTCGTGCGTGCCCCGGAGGGGCTCACCGTGATTCGGGAGGCGCCGGGCTGGGCCGAGGGCGAGATCTGGAAGGGTTTCTACAGCGACGGCCCGCACGGGATGAGCAAGACCGGCATGCTGGCCGCCCTGATCGGCCCGCTGGCCGAGGCGAGGATCCCGGTATTCGTCGCGTCGACCTATCACGCGGATCTGGTGCTCGTGCCCGACAACCGTCTCGGTGAGGCATCGGCGACCCTGCGCGAGGCCGGGCATCGAATCGCCTGAGCGGGGCCGCACGCGCGGGTGCGCCACGCGGGTCCCGTGCCCGGTTGCGCGGACCGCCCCCCGGGTGCACCATATTACGGTCTACGTACGTAGACCGTAATAATGCGAGCGCCTCCGTGTCGCCGACCGGTATTTCCATGCCGGATCCTCGGCGTCACCTACCATCGGTGCGACGCACCGGGATGTAGGCCGAGACGCGGTGTCGAACGGCTTGGCCGTGAGGTGAGGAGTCAGAAGTGGGCGCGCGAGGCTTCGGAGAGTTGGAAGCGGTCGTCATCGAACGCGTCTGGGATCGTGGCGAGAAGACCACAGTCCGGGAGGTGTTCGACGAACTGGCCGCCGAACGGGAAATCGCCTATACGACGGTCATGTCGACCATGGACAACCTGCACCGCAAGGGCTGGCTCGAGCGCGAGCGGATCGGCAAGGCCTACCGGTACTGGCCGTCGCTGAGTCGCGAGGAGTACAGCGCCCAGCTCATGCGCGAGGCGCTGGGCAGCGGTGGCAGGTCCGAACTCGTGCTCGCGCATTTCGTCGAGCAGATGAGCGCCGAGGAATCCGAGGGACTGCGCGCCGCCCTGCGCAAGCTCTCGCGCGCCAAGCGGACCTGATGCGGGCCCGGCCCGGCCGGGTTCGTGAACGATGAAACCTCTACCCATGCCCCGTGTTTCCTTTGTTCACTTCGTGTTCGCGACGTATGCGTGGACGCGCTCACACAGGTACAACTAAGTACGTACGCAGATAGTAGATTGTTTCCGGGCGATGTCAATGATGTCGCCGTGAGGTGGGCCGGACGCCGAAAACACGCTCGGGTCAATCGGATTCGGGATCACGTCCGTGCCCGGCGATGACCTCGGTGCGGGCGGACCGTTCGGGACCGGTGTCCGCCGGGAGCACGGCTGCCGTCCTCCCGGCGGAGCGATCAGAGGTGTCCTCCACCCGGAATCGGTGCGCAGACCGCGATTCCGATCGCGGCGGTGAGCACCGCGGCGAGCGGCACCAGCGTGGCCATCGCGGTCATGGCGACGAAGGCGAGCCGGGTCTTGGCCCGCAGCGCCGCCGGAGCCGTCGGGCCTTCGAGCCGGCGCACCCGGCTCTCGATGCCCACTTCGGCCGCACCCAGCGATCCGGTGGGACCGGTGGCGATGCCCGCGAGCGTGCGCAGCGCGCCGAGCACGACGGGGCGGCCGTGGATGCGGGCCGCCGCGTCGTCCGCGATCATCTCCAGCAATCGGGCGACCTCGCGGGCGCCGATGGTGAACAGGCTGATCCGCGGCATGACCGCGGCGAAACTCCGGGTCAGCGCGAGCAGCAGATGATGGCGTCCGGCCAGGTGCGCGCGCTCGTGGGCGAGCACCGCGTCGAGCTGATCCTCGTCCAGCACCGCCAGCACACCGCGACTGACCACGACCGTATGTGGTTTGCCCGCAACGCAATAGGCGGCCGGTTCGTCCACCTCCAGCACGACGGCATCGAGGTCGGGATGGTGCCGTCCCGCCATCCGTGCCAGCCGGCCGTGTTCGAGAGTGTTGCGCCGGGCACGGAACAGGGTGGTGCCGAGGCGAGTGGCGCAGATGGTCGCCGCGAGTCCGGCGAATCCGCCCAGCAGCAACAGTCCGGTCTGCACGGGCAGGCCGTAGCGGCCGATGAGCGCGTCGTGCAGGTGCAGCAGGCAGCTGTCGACGAAATGGCGCGGGGTGATGGAGAACGGGTGGGTGACGATATCGATGATCAGCACGGCCAGTGCGATGGCCCATGCCAGCACGGTCGAGGCGATCGCGCCCAGCCAAGCGGCCAGGGCGACATGGGGCACCGCGCCCGCATGGTTCACACTTCGCAACAACTTGGGCGCCAGGACCGCGACGGCGAATCCGTAGAGCGCCAGGCAGGCGGCGACACTCATCGCATCACCTGCCGCGGGGTGATCGCCTCGGCGGCGATCGAATTCGGGCGTTCCGGTATGCCGCTGTACCCGCGGCGATATTCGGATCGCGTGCCGGGGGACCACTCACCCGGCATGACTGTCAGTTCTGATCGGTTACTACATCGGCCCTGTTCGTCCCTCCACGAACATGCCGGTGCATCCGGTCGCATCGATGCTCCTCCAGTTGATCCGCACGAGTGTACGGAGGAAACCTGAGGGCATCCTTACTCCGCAGGTGACGCCCCGGACTCCGCAGCTGACTTTTCAGTGGCCCGCCGCAACCTGTCCGCTAGTTCCCGGCCGCGCTCCCGGAACAGCTCGGGCTCCTCGATGGCGAAGTCCGCACCGAGCAGTGCGACGCTCAGCATGAGCCATTCGAAGGAATCGACCCAGGTGGTGACCCGGCAGCGGTCCGCGCCGAGGGGCTCGATATCGCAGTCCTGAGACTTGAGCGCGTCACCCACCCGCTCGGCCGAGGCGTCGACCCGCACGACCGCGCGGTGCCGGGGCGCGGTGAGCTCGGCACGCAAATACTCAGCGGCGGAGTCCGCGGGCAGCGGACGCGGGGTGAAGTGCGCGGCGGTGGCGGTGAGCTCGCGCACCCGATCGAGCCGGAAGGTGCGCCACTCGTCCCGCTCGACATCCCATGCGAGCAGGTACCAGCGCAGTCGCAGATGCACTTGTCGATACGGTTCGACCCGGCGTCGCGAACCGCGCCCGTCGCGGCCGGTGTACTCGAAGGTCACCAGTTCGTGCCTGGCGGCCGCCATGCTCAGCGCCGACAGCAGATCCGGATCCACCGCCGGTGCGCGCTGCGGTGCGGCCTCGAGGGTGCCGCGCAGCGCGATCACGCTGGGCCGCAGGCGTTTCGGGAGAAACTGGTCGATCTTGCCGAAGGCCCGATCGGCGGCGGCCCCGATGCCGGCGTGCTCGTGTGCCGCGCGCGGCTCGGTCGCGCCCAGCAGTGCCAGCCCCACCAGCGTGGCGACCGCCTCCTCGTCGTCGAGTACCAGCGGTGGCAGGGTGGCACCGGCCGCGAGTCGATAGAAGCCGCTGGGCCCCGGCGCGGTGGTGACCGGATAGCCGTAGGTGCGTAGTCGCTCCACATCGCGGCGCAGCGTGCGCGGACTGACCTGGAGTCGTCCCGCGAGCTCGCGGCCCGCGAAGCGCCGGCCGGTCTGCAGCTGCGCGAGCAGTTCGAGCATGCGCTGGGTGACGTCGGGCATGTCTCCATGATGCCGTCGATTGCGGTCAGGATCCGGCCGCATCTGCTCGTACGTTCGAGTCATGACCGAGATTCGCGACCGCTCCGCACCCGTGCCGCATCGTGCCATCCGCATCCGGGCCGCGCGGACCAACAATCTGCGCGGGATCGATCTCGACGTGCCCCGCAACAGTGTGGTCGTCTTCGCCGGCGTATCGGGCTCGGGCAAATCCTCGCTGGTGTTCGACACCATCGCCGCCGAGGCCGGGTATCAGGTGAACGAGACCTATCCGCCCTTCGTGCGCAATCGGCTGCCGCGCCGGCGGCGTCCGGAGGTGGACGCCATCGACGGGCTCTCGCCGGTGGTGGTGATCGATCAGAAGCGCCTCGGCGGCAATGCCCGATCCACGCTCGGCACCAGCACCGACGTGTACAGCTATCTGCGCCTGCTGTTTTCGCGGGTCGGGACCCCCTATGTCGGTGAGTCCAACCGCTTCTCGTTCAACGATCCGGCCGGAATGTGCCCGGCCTGTTCGGGTCTCGGGGAAATCGTGGTCACCGACCCGGACCGGGTGCTCGCCCTGGACCGATCGCTGCGCGACGGCGCGATCCTGTTGCCCGGCTTCGGGAACGGGCAGTACTGGTATCGGCAGTACGCGGATATCGGGTCGTTCGATGTCACGACGCCGCTGCGGGAGTGGACCGCCGATCAGCGCGAGGCGCTGCTGTACGGGGGAGCGGCCGCCGCCCGACTGGCGAGCAGCCCGCCCCGGGACTACGAGGGCGTGATCGATCGCTTCGAACGCATCCACCTGCACACCGGCGACAACCAGTCCGACCGGAAAGAAGCTGTGCTGCACCGCTTCACGCACACCCGGCGCTGCGCCGACTGTGGTGGTGACCGGTTGAACGAGGCCGCGCGCTCGGCCCGGGTGGCCGGGCACACCATCGTCGAGATGTCCCGCATGGAGATCGACGACCTGCTGAAGGTCCTTGCCGCGGTGCGTGATCCACGGGTCGCGCCCGTGCTGGACGCGCTGGCCGAACGGCTCACCGCACTGGCCGATATCGGTCTGGGCTACCTGTCGCTCGCCCGGCCCACCGCCACGCTCTCGGGCGGCGAGTCGCAGCGCGTCAAGGCTGTCCGGCACCTGGGCAACAGCCTCGTCGAGATGCTGTACGTGTTCGACGAGCCCACTGTCGGACTGCACCCACATGACGTGCACGCCATGACCGCACTGCTGAAACGGCTGCGGGACAAGGGCAATACGGTCCTGGTGGTGGAACACGACCCGGCCGTCATGCGGATCGCGGATCAGATCGTGGAGATCGGCCCCGGCGCCGGATCCGACGGCGGCGCCGTGGTGTTCCAGGGGTCCTTCACCCGGCTGCGCCGCGCCGATACTCCCACCGGGCGTGCCCTGCGGCGCGCTCGCACCGAGCACACGCCGCGTACGCGCACCGGCACGATCGGCGTGCGGAACGCGACCCGCAACAACCTCGCCGGAATCGACCTCGAGGTGCCGACCGGTGTGCTGACGGTCCTGACCGGTGTCGCAGGGTCCGGAAAGTCCAGTCTGGTGGCCGAATTGGTGGCGCGGCATCCGGCCACCGTGGTCGATCAGCGCCCGGTCGCCGCTCATCGGCGCTCGACGCCGATCACCTACACCGGTATCGCACCGGCGATTCGCGCGCTTTTCGCGCGGCGCAACGGGGTGAGTGCCGCGCTGTTCAGCGCCAATTCCGAAGGCGGTTGCCCGGCCTGCGCGGGTCTGGGTGTCATCCGCACGGATCTGGCGTTCATGGACGATCAGGAGCTGGTGTGCGAGACCTGCGGCGGTCGGCGCTTCACCGACGCGGTGCTGACCTACACGGTCGATGGGCTGTCCATCGCCGATATCGACGAGCTCACCGTGGACGAGGCGGTCGAACGGCTGCCCAGTCCGGGTATCACGCGGGCCTTGCGTGACCTCGCCCGCGTGGGTCTGGGCTATCTGCGGCTCGGGCAGTCGCTCGCCACGCTGTCGGGCGGTGAATGCCAGCGGTTGAAGATCGCCAGGGAACTCGGCAAGCGCGAGGGGCACACCCTGTACGTCCTGGACGAGCCGACCACCGGACTGCACCTGTCCGATGTCGACACTTTGCTCGATGTGCTCGGAACCCTTGTCGGACAGGGGGATACCGTGGTGGTCGTCGAGCACGACCTCACGGTGATCCGCGGTGCGGACTGGGTGGTGGATCTGGGGCCGGGGCCCGGACGGCACGGCGGCCGGATCCTGTTCGAAGGCGTTCCGGGCGATCTGCCCGGGTGCCGGGAGTCGGCCACCGGCCGCGCCCTGCGCTGAGGGCCGCAACGGGGATGCGATGTTTCGTCGCCGGGACCGACGGCGCCGACCGGCGCGCGGGTATCGGAGCGCGGTTTGCGTGCGGTGCACCCCCTCCGGTATTACTATCTACGTACGTAGAACGTAGATGAACTTGTGCCGTGCACGAACCCGGCACAGGGGCACCGACCGGACCGGTGCCGATGACGGGTGGAATGGGCTGATCCCCCCACCGGCCCATTCCCCTCGTCGTCCGTGCGCCGCGGTCGGCTCAGGCCGTGCCGCCGTCGGCCCGGTCCAGATCGAGCAGCCTGCGCGCCGCGGCCTCGATCCGGGCCTCGTCCAGCAGCACCGTGGCCGCCGCGGGGCCGAGTGGAATGAAACTGTCCTCGCTGGTCACCCGGGCGACGCGGCCCTCGAACCCGGCATCGAGCAGCGCCGCGCACACCGCCTCGGACACCCCGCCGCTGCGGCGGGTCTCATCGGCGATCAGCACCCGGCCGGTGGCCCGGGCGTTGTCCAGTAGATCCTCGATCGGCAGCGGTGCGAGCCAGCGCAGATCCAGCACCCGCGCGTGCACGCCGTGCGCGGCCAGCCGCCGCGCCACCCGCAGGCTCATCGGCACCCCGTTGGCGAAACTCACGATCGTCAGATGTGTGCCGGCACCGTGCACCCGGGCCTGTGCGATCTCCGCGTGGCGCACCGCCGAGACCGGCGCCAGCCAGCCGCCGTCACCGGGCCGGTGCAGATCCCGGGTGTGATAGAGCGCGATCGGCTCGAGGAAGACGCACACCCGACCGTCCATCCGCGCCGCCGACACGCACGTGCGCAGCATGGCCGCCGCGTCGTCGGCCCGGGACGGAGCCGCGATCACCACGCCGGGGATATCGCGCAGTGCCGCAATGGAATTGTCGTTGTGGAAATGCCCGCCGAACCCCTTCTGGTACGCGAACCCCGCGATCCGCACCACCAGCGGATTGCGATAGCGCCCGTCGGAGAAGAACGAGAGCGTGGCCGCCTCCCCGCGCAGTTGATCCTCGGCATTGTGCACGTACGCCAGATACTGGATCTCCGGAATCGGCACGAACCCGGCCAGTGCCGCACCCAGGGCGGTGCCGAGCACGCTCTGCTCGTCCAGCAGCGTGTCGAACACCCGGCGGACCCCGAACTCGCTCTGCAATCCCTTGGTGACGCCGTACACGCCGCCCTTGCGCCCGACATCCTCGCCGAACACCAGCACATCCCGATCGCGGGAAAGCAGATGCGCGAGAGTGTGATTCACCGCCTGTGCCAGGGTCACCGGCTCAC